>NZ_CP152475.1:3377500-4398863 GCF_039727685.1 Chryseobacterium sp. POE27 | reverse complement strand
AATTTATGCCCCGATTAGTTCTTTGTTAGTATTGTTTTTGGAAGGAAGACAAAGGTCCATATTTTTTATTTCAAAAAAAATATTGCACTTATTGATTATTTAAAAATATATTTGTATGTATATTTAAGCAATAAAAATGATACACACAAAACACTCATTAAGAGTGCGTTACGGAGAAACAGACCCTATGAAATACGTTTATTACGGCAATTACGCAGAGTACCTCGAAATTGGCAGAGTAGAACTTTTCCGAAGCATAGGAATGTCTTATAATGAGATTGAAAATCAGGGAATTTGGCTGCCTGTTTCAGAGTATAAAATCAAGTATCTGCGCCCTGCTTTTTACGATGAAAAACTGGAAATACATACCTATATCAAGAAAATTCCGGGGGTGAGGATTGAGTTTGACTATGAAATTTTCAACGAAGAAAAAATCAAAATCACCGAAGCCTCCACTACTCTTTTCTTTCTGGATGCCGGGACAAACAAAGTAGTAAAATGTCCGGATTATCTCATGAAACTCATTAAAGAGAACTGGAATGAATAAATTTCAATCATAATAATAAAATAATGAAGATTGCATTTTTAGGACCGCAAGCCAGTTTTACGCAGCTTGCCGCTATACAGCTTTTCCCTGACGAAGAACTTATCCCTCAGCCCAATATTCTGGATTGCTTTATAGCCGCGGAAAAAGGTGACGTTGACAAAGCTGTAGTACCTCTGGAAAATTCTATTGAAGGTACAGTTTCCATGACGCTTGACTATTTATATAAAACACCCGGAATTAAAATACAGGCAGAAGCTGTCATGCCCATTGCCCATCATCTGATGATACATCCGGATTCTGATCCGCAGAATATTGATAAAATCTACTCACATCCGCAGGCGTTGGCTCAGAGTTTCCACTATCTCGATGAGCATTTCAAAGATATTCCCAAACAGGATTTCTCTTCCACGGCAGCGGCGGCAAGGCACGTTTCGGAAAACCCTGACCGGAATCTGGCGGCAGTGGCAAATCAGTTTGCAGCCAACCTGTACGGACTGAAGATCATTCATCGCAATATTCATGATTTTGAGCAGAATCATACAAGATTTATTGTCATATCTAAAGAACCTTACCGCTATGAAAATGAAAATCTAAAAGTATTAGGGGAAAAATCAGGCTTGCTTATCACCCTTCCTGAAGATCATGCCGGAGGGCTTCATCAGGTTTTATCGGTATTTGCATGGCGGAAGATGAACCTCAGCAAAATAGAATCCAGAACACTGAAAACCGGACTTGGAAATTATTTTTTCTTTATCAATGTCGTCGGAAAATGGGAATCTGCCCTTTACCAAAATGCTTTGGAAGAGCTGAAAGCACTGGATGCCGAAGCTTATTTCCTGGGAAGTTACCATGAGTTTTATCTGGAAAGCTGAAACCGGCAACAATTTCAGCGATTCATGGTTTTAAAATTTAAATATTAACCACTGATAATCCATCGTATCGCTGATATGATGGATTAATCATATAGGTTTAAAAAACATTTGATTATATTTGAGTTCACTTAAAAAAGGAAAATAATGTATATCCTGGTCATTATCTTACTTATAATCATTATTATTCTCTTCAGCAATCTGAATAAAAGGATCAGGATTCTGGAAAACGAAATTTCTGAAATCAGAAAAAAACATTCCGAAAACGAAACTGCTGAAGTACAAGACATTTCTGAACCTATTGCAGTCGCATCAGTAGAGCAACATGATGAACAACCTACAATTCCCATTCTGAAACAAGAACCCAAAGACCGACTTGCTCCCCTGTTCGATTTTTTACAGCAAAACGCCTTAACGATAGCCGGAATTTTCACACTTGTACTTGGCATCGGGTATTTCGTAAAATATGCCATTGACAAAAACTGGATCGGCGAAATTGCAAGAGCAGGAATAGGATTTGCCTCCGGAGCAGGAATCATTTTAGTCGGACATTTTCTCCGCAGAAATTATGCTGCTTTTGCATCTATTATTACCGGAGGTGGTATTGCCGTATTATACTTTACCACCACTATTGCATTCCGTGAGTATCATTTGTTTTCGCAGACGACTGCATTCTCCGTTACTTGTCTCATTACCCTGATATCCATATCACTCTCCTACTATTATAAAAGTGAAATCCTCATTATCTTTTCGCTTTTCGGTGGGTTTCTGGCACCTTTAATGATAAGCAACGGGGAAAGTAATTACCCTTTTTTATTCATCTATATTACCGTTATTAATACCGGAATGCTGGCAGTAGCATTTCTTCAGAACTGGAAAAGTATCGGCTGGATCGCTTTTCTTTTTACTTATCTATATCTTTTTTACTGGACTGTTGAAAAAACAGAGATCGTCACAGTATATTTTTATATGGCGAGCTATATCATTTTCTATGCTTTTGCTTTGCAGAATTATTTCAGAAAGGGTGTTTTATCTTCATGGGATATCGTAATGCTGATACTGATTAATTTTACAAGTATCATCGGAACGGTTTATATTTTTAAACAATTAGGATACGAACCCATCATTATTTTCCCTGTCGCCTTTACTATAATCAATGCCATTCTTCTTTACAGGGAATATAAAGAAAGAAAATCCGGCATCAGCCAGTCGGTATTTGTGGGGATGACGGTGAGTCTTCTCACGGTAGCTGTTGCTTTACAATTTAAGGCACATTTAATCACCAGTGTCTGGGCTATTGAAGCCACTCTTCTGTTATTTATCTGGAAGAAAACCAATCTCAGCATTTTCAGGATCTTTTTTTACATCATATTTCCTTTGGTCATTGTTGCCCAAATGATGACCTGGGCAGAATACATTGATGCGAAAAATCTTACGATCGCCTTCAATCCTATATTTCTCACAAGCTCTGTAACAGTATTTACCACCTTTGTCAATTTAATCTTACTCAAAAAAATCCCCGGAAGCAGAGAACAGGACAACAGCTTTTTTGAAAATACATTTACCGCTGTAAGCTATGCCGTAATTTATGTAGCCCTTTTACTTGAGATTATTTATCATATTTCTGAGAAACCGATGATAATCATTTTCAGTATCGGAATGTTGTTTAGTATCTATTATATCTTTACCTTAATACTGTTCAGAAAGAAGCTGGAAATCGGGCATATTCTGGAAACAGGTCTGCTGTACATCTTCTTATCCCTGATTATTTTTGACACCACCATCGCCGGCACCGGAATGATATCCGATATTGTAATGAAAAAAGCTGATCTGAACTCTTTTATTTTCTACGGATTATATCTTGTTCCTCTGATCTACACCGTACTGAAGATCCTTCCGGATTCGTCTTTCTTCAGAATCGGCATATCCTATTGGCTGCTCTCCATAACTATTGTTACAACAGTGAGTATGGAATTGTATCACCTCTATATATTGCTCATTGCAGAGAACATTTCAGAAGTTACAGGACTTCAGAAACATTTCAGTCTGCTTTATCTCCCGATCATCTGGGCGGTTATGGCAAGTATTTTCATTTATAAAGGATTAAAAAACAATGCCCGGGAATATGGTAAAGCCGGATTTGCCCTTCTGATCATTACAATTTTAAAGCTATACCTGTACGATGTCTGGGAAATGGATAATGTTTCAAGAATCATTGCTTTCATCATATTGGGGATCATCCTGCTGTTGAGTTCTTTCTTATTTCAGAGGCTGAAAAATATATTGAAAAGTATGGTTGAGAAAAAGGAAGAAAACAGGGAAAGTGACCACTCTCAATTATAAAAAAAAGTTTTATTTATAAATAATCTTTAAATTATTCCAAAATTAAATTCACATTTTATAAAAAATAACTATATTTATCACGTTTTTAATACGCACTTATTCCAAAACCTATGAAAAAATTACTCTACTCTTTTTTATTACTGGCTTCTGCTACTTTATTTGCCCAGAAGAATACATCTACAAAATTTGCTGTGGCCAATGATGTTGTCGGAACAGTAGATATGTTTACTGCCAATCATAAAAATGCGATTCAGAGTACGCGTACCTTTAAATCGGCGGCAGAACTTCCGCAAAATCTGAAAAAATTCAGTTTTATTGCAGACAACGGCCTGGTAGAATACAAGCTAAAACCCGGTCAGACCAACATCGACAGAATTGCGGTTTCAGACATCAACGCACAGTTCGGGTTTCCAAAAGATACTCCGGTACTTATTGACGGCTACGAATTCACTAACTCTGATACTTTAATTTTCGGAGATATCCTAAACAAAATGGAAGCTGTAGACTACAATGGTAAAAAAAGTGGCATCCGTTTCAACAAAGCAATAATTTCATAAAATCATATTTAAATCAAAGGATACTTCTAGAAGTATCCTTTTTGTTTATCGTAAAATCAGTAAGATAAAACTTGCGTTTAATATCTCTAATACCTGTCATTCCATTTCTTTTTCAGTTCCTCGTATATCTTTTTCTCGGTGGCATTATTTCCCGGTTCATACAGCTTCACATCCCGGATCTCTTCCGGCAGGAAATCCTGATCTATAAAATTCCCTTCATATGAATGTGCATACTTATACTCTTTGCCATAATCCAGATCTTTCATCAGTTTGGTAGGCGCATTTCTGAGATGTAGTGGCACAGGCAGATTACCTGTCTTTTTTACCAGTGCCAACGCTTCATTGATCGCCATATACGTTGAATTGCTCTTTGGGGAAACAGCCAGATATACAGCCGTTTCACTCAAAATAATTCTCGCTTCCGGATTTCCTATCACGTTTACTGCCTGAAAACAATTATTGGCAATCACCAAAGCATTCGGGTTGGCAAGACCTATATCTTCCGAGGCAAGTATCAGCATTCTTCTCGCTATGAACTTAATATCTTCACCGCCTGCCAGCATCCTCGCCAGCCAATATACGGCACCGTTAGGATCACTTCCGCGCATCGACTTGATGAAAGCCGAAATAATATCATAATGCTGCTCCCCGTTTTTATCATACAGCGCCATCGTTTCCTGCAGAACTTCCAGAACATCATCGTTAGTAATCTCCGATTTAGAAGAACCTTTATACTGATTAAGCACCAGCTCCACAGAATTAATGAGCTTTCTGGCATCCCCTCCGGAATACTGGATCATCGCTTCCTTTTCGGTAATGGCAAAATCTGTCTTTTCATCCAGATTAAATCTTTCAAGGGCAATATCTATTAATTCCTCAAGCTTTTCATAGCTTAATGCTTTCAGAACATACACCTGACTTCGGGACAGCAATGCGGAAACCACTTCAAAGCTTGGGTTTTCGGTAGTGGCACCGATCAGGACAATCCAGCCTTTCTCTACGGCATGAAGCAGAGAGTCCTGCTGCGATTTGTTGAAACGGTGAATTTCGTCAATAAATAAGATTGGTGATTTCCCTGAAAAAAGATTCTGCTTCTTGGCATCTTCTATCACGTCGCGTACATCTTTTACTCCCGATGAGACAGCAGAAAGCTTATAAAATTTTCTTCCTGACTGCTCCGAGATAATTTCAGCAAGCGTAGTTTTCCCCGTTCCCGGCGGTCCCCAGAAGATGAGAGAATTCAGCGAATTATTCTGCAACATTTTCCGTATCGTACCCTTCTCTCCTGTCAGGTGCTCCTGTCCCAGAACATCATCCAGTGTCTTCGGCCTTAATTTTTCGGCTAATGGAATATTTTGATTCAAGATATTTTAATTATTTGTTTGAGTTGATGTATTGATGTATTAGATATGAATACATTTTATTACTCACAAAGGTAGACAAAGTATTTTTTTAAATTATATATTACCCGCTGTGCATTTGATTCATTTCGTCACTTTGAATAGATTTTTGAAAAAATTATATCGAGAAGTTGAGCTACCAGCCGTCTGCATCCATAGGTTCTCGATACATTTTTCGCAGCTTCACTATAAAAAACATCTGAGCTAACAATACTCCCGCGGATTGAGCAGATTGAGCGGATTTTTTTATTAAAATCTGCTTAATTACCATGATCTGCGGGAGCTTATTTTTCCAGTGGCTTCGGATTGGCTGGTCAGCAATTGGATAAAAAATTTCTATCATTATGCATTCGATATACCTTCGTCAATTCGAGTGTTTGTTCGTAACAAAGTGAAGAAAAAAATGTATCGAGAATGAATTTATCTTCAAAATCACAACTTCTCGATACGATTTTTTTCAAAAATCTACTCGAAGAGACGAAAATTAATTCAAAATGCACAACTAATATTTACTCAAAAAAGAAACCCGCCGGTGATTGGCGGGTTACAATAATAGGTTTTATAAATATGTTATTGTTGTGAAGGAGGCTGCTGATTATTCTCCGGAGCAGCCGTATCCTTTCGGTTTACCAACAGTACATTGTATTGATCGGTAAGGGCATTCAGTTGATTAATAACAGTGGCGTAAGGCGAAGGTGAAGTTTCCACCAGAAGATGAAGTGCATCGATACGATCGCGTAATGCATAATAAGCGGCATTTACCTCTTCCCTTTTTGATTTAATGGTATCCGGATTTGCATCACCATATTCCTGGGTTCGGGAAAGATACTTTGCATTGAACTGGTCGTTGGCATATTTCAATTCATTTACCCAATCTGACAAATCAAAATAGGTGATCGCATCCATCAGTTCCGGTTTATTTTCCCAGTCGCGGATCAGGTTGTTGAGGGTGGCAGTTTCCGCTTGGTAATTCAGTCTTGGGATACCGCTTCCGTACAATGCAATATTATTGAGAATCAATTGTGCTTTCTGTCTTTTTACGTTGTCATAATGGTAAGACTGTGATAATGCAAAGTAATTGATCCCATTGATGGCATTGTCTCTTCTTTCATCCAGCAACAAGAGTTCCCTTGTCTTATCGTTAGCCAAAGCTTTTTTTGTAAAGCGCCTCCAGCTCCGCAATTCTGGCATTAAAAGCCGAAAGTTTGGTATCGATCTGTAAAGTTTCGGGATTGTTCAGGGCGATAATTCCTGAGAAATCTTTCACGTATTGCAGATATTCTGCGTTGCGGAGTAATTGTAGTTCAATTGTATTCATAATTTTTTAACATTGTTTGCGTTTTTTTATCAAGAAAACCTGTTGCGAGGGTGCAAGAAGGTTTCCTGCTTTCCGGAAAGTTTGTCGCAAGGGTGCAACAGCCTTTCTGGTTTACCAGAAAAGTCATTACAAGGGTGCATGGAACTTTCTGGTCTTCCGGAAAAGTCATTGCAAGGGTGCGACAAGCTTTCCGGAAAATGAATGACATCAATTTCTCAATTCATTCATTTCCATCACAAATATATGATTTCAGATAATATGTGCAAATATTTTTATTGCATCTATTATTATTTTAAATAAGAGGATATTCTTCAAACCAACAAATCGACCAACCCTATAATTTCTCCGACAAACACGCCTCCGGACTGCCGAAACTTCTGATAGATTTAAACTAATTTCCAATTTTTTAGCCTATTTTTGCAATGTTTTGAAACCTACAGCCAACAAGATCATCACTTTTCCTCTGGTAATTCTCATCCGGTTTTACCAATGGTTTATTTCGCCGCTGCTGCCTAAAAACTGCAGATACGAGCCTACATGCTCACATTATATGGTGAAAGCATTACAGGTACACGGCCCTGTTAAAGGATTCTGGCTGGGGGTAAAAAGAATTTCAAAATGCCATCCCTGGGGAGGAAGCGGCTATGATCCCGTTCCCCCTAAAAATTGTAAACATTAGAATAAAACAAACTACTAAAAAAATAGAAATGAGTAATATTTTTTTTCAGAATCTATCTCGTCATTTTTGCATTGATTACCCAATGTCTTTTTGCACAGAACTATCCGGACGGAATGTCGGAAGGAACTTTAAAAGTGAACTCTACCAACGTTCCCGTAAAGATCTACAGCACCACAGAATTGGGCGACCTTAATGTATTTCCTGACAGAAATGTAAACGGAAATGTACTGATCATTCTGAACGAATCAAACTTTGAGCCTGCTTATTTTAATATTGGTGCTCTTACCCTGGATAAGCTGAAACAGTCAAAATATCAGCTTTTGGATAAAAATTTCAAGCTTATAGAAAGTCCTGCAACAAAGGAAAACATTGAGTCTTTTAAATATGCCGTAAAATCTGACAAACCCATTGCTTCGACAGATCAGGTAAGCCTGGAAACTCCTTTTAAAATCTGGGATCCTTCAAAAGGGATTGTGCTTGGACCAATTACCCTGCACTTTTACAGCTTAATGTTCATTTTTGCATTCGGTTTCGGGTATGTTTTAATGACTAAAATATTTAAGATTGACAACGTTAACCAAAAATATCTTGAACCATTATTTACCTGGACATTGGTGGGAACAATTCTCGGAGCACGTCTGGGACACGTTATCTTTTATCAGCCGGAATTATTTAAAGAAGATTTTTGGAGTGTATTCTTGCCCATCAGCACCAAAAATGGTTTTCACTTTACAGGTTTTTCCGGATTGGCTAGCCACGGAGCAACCATTGCTTTGATCTTTACTACTCTTTATTATTCATTTAAAATCATTAAAAAAAATCCTTTCTGGGTATATGACAGGCTGGGAATCGTAGTCTCTCTGGGCGGTGCATTTGTAAGATTGGGGAATTTTTTCAACTCTGAAATTATTGGAAAACCAGCAGATCCCAACTCTCCTTTTGCTTTACTTTTCCCGCAACAGAGCAGTGAGTATGGGGTGACTGTTCCCCGTTATCCTTCACAGCTGTTTGAAGCTTTCGGATATGTATGTCTGTTTGTTCTTTTATGGATATTATACAGAAAAACCAACAAGAAATACCAGCAGGGATGGTTATTCGGACTGTTTTTCATCATTCTTTGGGCCATCAGATTCTTTGTAGAATTCCTGAAAGAACCTCAGGGAGACGAATTCATCCAGTTTGGAGGATTAAATACAGGACAGGTTCTATCAATCCCTTTTATGATTGCCGGTGTTGTGATCATGATTATTTCTAAGAAGTTTAAAATTACGCAGGCAGAAAACGAAAAACCTGAATAATTAAAAAAATATAATTACGGAACAGCCGTTAAAAAAAAGCAAGTCTATTAAGGCTTGCTTTTTTGTATTCTTACATCTATTTCCTATCCGTCTATCATCTACCCTTTTTTATAAAACCTTCTTAACCTTAGCATTCAATTCAGTAAAGACATTCCCGAATTCAGCAATAACATCAGTAGGCAGCATCGATTCCTTTGAATATTTTTCTGCCGCAAGCTCTGCCGCCTTTCCATGAAACCAGACTCCCAGAATGGCAGCTTCTTCTTCAGAATATTGCTGGGCCAGTAATGAGGTAATAACCCCTGTCAGAATATCTCCGCTACCTCCTTTTGCCAGTCCGGAATTTCCTGTAATATTGTAAAATACTTTTTTCTCCGGAGTGATGACCTGCGTATGATGATCTTTTAAGACGATATAAATCTGAAGTTCATAAGCCTTATTTTTAGCTAATACCGTCCTTTCAAAAGAATTCTCTGTCTTCCCGAAAAGTCTTTCAAATTCTTTCGGATGAGGCGTAATAATGGATCTTTGCGGAATTAAAAAAAGATTGTCATGATTCTCAGCAATTATATTTAATGCATCAGCATCCAAAATCAAAGGCTTTGAGTAATTTTTTAAGAATTTTAAAAGGCTTTCCGATGTTTTTTTGTGGGTTCCTAAACCAGGGCCAATTCCACATACGGCGGTTTCATCAATTTCGAACCGGTCGATATAGTCGGCACCCCCTTCTATAAACATGGCTTCCGGGTCAGATGTTTGCAAAATTTCATAGCCACATTTCGGAGCCAATATAAAAGTAAGGCCGGCACCTGTCTTTAGAGCTGCTCTTGTAGAAAGTACTGCCGCACCCATTTTCCCATAACTTCCTCCCACAATAGTAACCTTTCCGTAGGTCCCTTTGTGCGAAAATTCATCCCTGATCTTAAATATATTTTTAATCACTCCATCATCGATCACAAGGTCACCTGTTTCGGTATCGTCAATATAATCCTGACTTAAATTGATATCCAAAACCTGAACTTTTCCTGCAAACTTTCCGGTTTCGGTATGGAAAAAACATTTTTTCCAAAACTGAAAGCTCAGCGTATAATCTGCCTTAAAAACCACAGCATCTGTATTGAAAATACCATCTGCCAAAAGTCCTGAAGGAAGATCGATGGAAATTTTTATATTATTTTTCAGGTTTAAAAATTCTACAAGATCCTTCATTTCATTCTCTAAACTTCTTGAAAGTCCGGTTCCGAAAAGCGCATCGATAATCACTGTTCTGCTGTCAAACCGGTAGTTCATTGCTTCTTTGAATTCTCTTACCGTTATTCCTGATATTTCTTTGATCTGCTTAAAATTTTCCTGAGCATCTGGTGAAAACTTCGCTTTGGAATTGGTGAATATATCAATATCAAAACCCTTCTGATACAGTAATCTTGCAACAGCAAAGCCATCTCCTCCATTATTGCCGCTTCCACAGAATATGGCGAAATTTCTGTGATGATTACAATTCTCGGAAATCCAGTCTACACATGCTTCTGCCGCCCTTTCCATAAGTAGGATTGAAGAAATCGGCTCATTCTTTATCGTATATTGATCGCAATTGCGAATCTGCTCTGCCGTGAAAATTTTCATTGAAGTCGTTTTAGTGATATCGTAAGAGCAATTTACAAAAAAAGTACATTTAAAAATATACATTAAAGGATTTATCATAATATATTGGGAAGAAATTTATACTGGACCTATAATTTATTTATTGTGATTTCCATTAAAATATAAATAATTCCACATTTTTTTGTAACTTAATTCCCTGTTTTCGGATAAAAAAACTAAAAAAATATAATATGGGATTTGTAAAAGAATTTAAAGAATTTGCATTTAAGGGTAATGTTCTTGATCTTGCTGTCGGTGTGATCATTGGTGCTGCTTTCAGTGCGATTGTCAAGTCATTTGTAGATGACATCATCACTCCTCTCCTGCTGAATCCTGCGTTGGAAAAAGCGAACGTAAAGAACATCGCAGAACTTTCCTGGGGAGGTGTAAAGTACGGTAATTTTTTATCTTCCGTGATCAGCTTCCTGATTGTCGCCTTTGTGTTATTCCTCTTAATTAAAGGAGTGAACAGTCTTAATAAAAAACCGAAAGAAGAAGCTCCTGCCGCACCGGTAATTACTGAAGACCAGAAACTGCTGATGGAAATCAGAGATCTTTTGAAAGCTAAGAATAATGCATAAAAGAAAAGCACTTCAACCCGAAGTGCTTTATATATTTTCTGGTACAGTCAATTACTGAATCTGTAGAATACTTGAGATCTGCTCTGCCAGCGAAAGCCCGATTCTATCCTGCGCTTCCAGTGTAGACGCGCCTGTATGAGGAGTCATAGAGATCTTAGGATGGCTCAGAATTTCCTTTGAAGGTGTCGGTTCGTTAATAAATACATCAAGACCGGCAAACCTCACTTTCCCGGAATTCAATGCTTCAATTAAAGCGGTTTCATCAATTACTCCGCCTCTTGAACAGTTGACAATGGCAACACCGTCTTTCATCATTTCAAACTCATTTTTACCGATCATATAACCGTCTTTCTGAGCCGGAACGTGAAGGGTAATAAAGTCAGAATGCTTCAAAACATCGTGAAGCGGTTCTGTTTCAATATCTACATTGATGAACTGCTTGTTGTAAAAAGTCACCTTAATGCTTGCCTTTCCGACATTGCTATCTGCTGCAACGACTCTCATTCCAAGACCCAGAGCGATTTTAGCCACTTCCTGCCCGATTCTTCCCATTCCTACAATACCGATGGTTTTTCCTTTCAGTTCGATACCTGCTGCATATGCTTTTTTAAGAGCCGCAAATTCTGTATCACCTACTACAGGCATTTTTCTGTTGGAATCCTGCAGAAATCTTGCCCCCGAAAACAAATGGGCAAAAACCAGCTCTGCCACCGACTCTGAAGATGCTGACGGAGTATTAATCACGTGGATTCCTTTTTCTCTTGCATAATCCACATCAATATTATCCATTCCTACGCCGCCACGCCCGATAATTCCCAGAGACGGACAGTTGTCGATGATATCTTTTCTTACCTGTGTTGCACTGCGTACAAGCAGCGTACGGATCTTGTGTTCATTAATGTAATCCATTAAAAGCTCCTGGGGAACTTTGGTGGTAATTACTTCAAAACCTTTCTCAGTTAATGCATCAATACCGGATTGATCCAAACCGTCGTTTGCTAAAACTTTCATAAACTTTGTAGATTATTGTAGTAAAGATTAAAAGACAGACCAGTTTATAGTAGAATTAATCGTTTAATCTTTAAATTAATTTTTTTATTCTTCTTCTTTGAAAACTTCAATGGTTACCTGTTTTTCTACCAGATCAGTAAATTTCCCTTTGTATCGCGTAGCTCTTACCAGATGATTGTCGATCCAGTGATAGTTTCCGCCTCTTGGCTTTCCGCATAACACACTATGATACTTAAATCCGTGTTTATCGAGCCAGTCGATGGTGATCTGTTTAAGGTTTTCAGTTCGCGAGGTAAAAAAACAAATCTGATGTCCTTCGTCGTACCATCTGTTGATGGTTTCCAATGCATCAGGAAAAGGTTCGCAGGTAACCATTCTTTCGGGTTCTTCGTTCGGAACATCTTCTGTAATGGTTCCATCGATATCGATCAGGTAGTTTTTTACGCCGTCTTTTAAGATAGGGCTAATGTGCTCTTTGTACTCTAATTCCATCATAAAAATTTGAATGGCAAAGTTACGTCTTTTACATCAATAAGCCCTGTTAAACTTAGTAAATGTTAATTTTTTAAACCTAAATCAAATATTTAATGAATAATTTTAATCAAGACTAATAATTTTTACAATTAAAGTTAAAAATATTCTTTTTAAGGGTAATAAAATTCTGAGATCTGCTTTCAATTTAAATTCAAAATCATGATGTTTAACCAAAAATTTCCAAAATACATTTATTACACTTACATTTGTAGAAATGGAAGAATACGTAGTTTTAGTAGACTCTGAAGATCAGGTTACCGGCATGATGGAAAAGCAGCAGGCACACATCAACGGTCTTCTGCACCGCGCTTTTTCGGTATTCCTGTTCAACAGCAAAGGTGAAATGCTTTTGCAGAAAAGAGCTGCGGGAAAATACCATTCTCCCTTAAAATGGACCAATGCGGTATGTTCTCATCCGAGAATGGAAGAAACTTACCTGGAAGGGGCAAAACGCAGGGTAAAAGAAGAACTCGGAATTGAAACTGATCTTTCGGAAAAATTTAGTTTTATTTATAAAGCCGATGTCGGCAACGGGCTTTGGGAACATGAACTTGATCACGTGTTCGTGGGGACATTCGAGGACGAATTTCATCTGAATAAAGAAGAAGTTGAAGAAGTAAGATACATCACCATAGAAGATCTGGATCGGGAAATGTCCGAAAACCCCGAAAACTTTACTGAATGGTTTAAGATCATTCTTGAAGAATATAAACATCATTTTAATTCATGAAAAAAATTATTCCTGCTTTCCTTTTATTCGTGGGAACGCTGCTGTTTGCACAATCCATTCCTTCAGAGATCTATGAAAGTGAAAACTACTCTATCACCCATCCTGCCGGCTGGAAAGTGACCAACAATGATGAAATTATCAATATTTTCCCGCCTAATCAGATAGGAGCCATTACCATTTCAGAATATCACGATCTGAACCTCCCAAAAACGGAAACCAAAAAATTTATCCTTGCTCTTTACAAGTCTTCCGATGACGAAAAGAAAGTGATCTCTAAAGGAAGTAAAAAAGGATATACAGAATATTTTTACGAGTACTTCGACGAGAAAGAAAAGCTTTTTTGGCTTACAAAAGTCTTTCAGAAAGACAAGGATCTTTACCTGATTTCCATTAACTGCGGGCAGAAATACTGGAGCGGGAATTATGTAAAACTTTTTAAAGAAGCATTCAACAGTTTTAAATTAAAGAAATAGAAATAATAATTAAATATGAAGAAAACAGCATTGTACGACAAGCACGTTTCTTTGGGCGCTAAAATCGTACCTTTTGCAGGTTTTGAAATGCCTGTACAATATTCCGGAGTGACGGAAGAACATTTTGCAGTAAGAGAAAAGGCAGGATTGTTTGACGTTTCCCACATGGGACAGTTTTTTATTGAAGGAGCGGGTTCCAAAGAACTTCTACAATACGTTACGACCAACAATGTAGATGCTCTTGAAAACGGAAAAGCTCAGTATTCATGTCTTCCTAACGAAAATGGAGGAATTGTGGATGATCTTATCGTTTATAAAATGGAAAACGATAAATATTTCGTGGTCGTTAATGCTTCAAACATCGATAAAGACTGGAATCATATTTCAAAATACAATACTTTCGGGGCAAAAATGACGAATGCTTCAGACGACATGTCTTTATTGGCAGTTCAGGGTCCGAAAGCAACGGAAATTCTTCAGAAATTAACAGAAACCAATCTTTCGGATATTCCTTATTACCATTTTACAGTCGGTTCTGTAGCAGGGGTGAATGATGTGATCATCTCCAACACGGGATACACAGGAAGCGGAGGTTTTGAAATTTATTTTAAAAACGAAGATGCCGTAACGCTTTGGGATGCTATCATCGAAGCAGGTCAGGAAGAAGGAATTATTCCTTGCGGACTTGCTGCCAGAGATACTTTAAGACTTGAAAAAGGATTCTGCCTCTACGGAAACGATATCGACGACACTACTTCTCCTATCGAAGCTGGCTTAGGTTGGATCACGAAATTCGATAAAGATTTTGTTTCCAAAGATACTTTCGCGAAACAGAAAGAAGAAGGCGTAACCAGAAAATTGGTTGGCTTTGAATTGACCGATAAAGGTGTTCCAAGACACGACTATCCTGTTGTAGATGCGGAAGGAAATGTGATTGGAAAAGTAACTTCAGGAACACAGTCACCAATGAAAAAAGTTGGTTTAGGTCTTGCGTATGTAGATAAACCTCATTTCAAGTTAGGTTCTGAGATCTTTATTCAGGTGAGAAATAAGAATATTCCTGCCCAAGTGGTGAAGGCACCATTTGTATAACATTCATATTCAATTGTCAAAGTGAAAATTTTTGAGAAGTTTTAATAATACTGTAAAACCTGCCCTTTCAGCAGGTTTTATTTTTTTAAGGAGCTTGATCCGGCTTGGAATTTATGCTGAGCCGGTCGAAGTACTCTATCTTTTTTCCTCACCCTAAATCCCTCTCCTCGGGAGAGGGACTTTCCAGCAGCTAAAAAGGATGCCATTTCTGTCCGGGCTAGGGCTTGGTCTTTCCATTCAATGTATGTTTTTTTGTGAATGTTTACCACGATAGAAGGAATTACTTTACACCAAAAAATTCTCTCAAAGCTTCCACATTTTTTTTGTCATTCCCAACAAAAATCTGTTCATCCGTCAGAAAAACCGGGCGCTTCAGGAATGTATAATGATCCAATAATAATTCTTTAAAATCATTTTCTGTTAAAGACTTTACGTCAAGCCCTCTTAACTTGATCTGTGTCGATTTTTTTGCTGAACAATGCTTCGTAAGATTTTGTAAGGCTGTACATCTCCTGCAGCTCTTCTTCCGTCAGCGGCTGTTTTTTTATTTCGTGCATTTCCCAGTCTGTAAGATCAAACTGTGCCAAAATTTTTCTGCAGGTATCGCATGTATTTAAATGAAATACTTTTTTTCATATAAGATGGTATAAATTTTATTTTGAAACGAAAACACTAAAGTTTTCTTTTTTCAAAAGTAAGATTTAATCTAAGATTTTAAAAATTATAAATACCTTTTATTCAAATTTTAAAAGGATGGATAACAAACCAATTACTTTTCAGTTTATTTCCGAGCCTTCTGATGTAAATTACGGTGGAAATGTTCACGGTGGAAGCGTGATGAAATGGATCGACCAGGCCGGCTATGCATGTGCAACAACATGGAGCGGGAATTATTCTGTTACAGTTTATGTAGGCGGAATTAGATTTTATGAGCCCATCAAAATTGGGGAAATCGTAAAGGTTGAGGCACAGGTTATTTACACAGGTTCATCCAGCATGCATATTTCTATTAATGTATTTTCAAGAAATCTCAAGCAGCCGAACTTTGATAAGAAGACACACTGCATTATCGTTTTTGTTGCTGTTGATGAAAATGGCAAAAAACTCCCTGTCCCCAAATGGATTCCCGAAACCGACGAGGAAAAACGGCAGGAACAGTACGCCAAACGCCTGATGGAGCTGAGAACACAGATCGAAGATGAAATGAAACCCTTCCTGTAATGCTGAGAAAAGACTTTATAAAACTTTCGTCCCTGGGATTCTTAGGTTTCTATTCCTGCGGAATTTTTAATGTAAAAAACAGAGATAAAACATTGGCTATTCAGTTATACACCGTTCGTGATGCAATTGCAGAAGATCTTGAAAAAACACTGGAAAGACTCTCTAAGATGGGTTTTACAGGACTGGAAATTTATGGTTATAATGGCACTTTTTTTCGGTAAAAGCAGAAACGAATTTCAAGCTCTGTTGAATAATCTCGGTTTAAAGGTGATCAGCTCACACCACACTACCGGAATACTTCATAATGATAAAGGAACGTTATTGAACAATTGGGAAAAAACTGTTGAGGATTTACATTTTATTGGTTCAGAATACATGGTTTGCTCTTATCTTTTTCCTGAAGAAAGAACGGTTGAGAATTATAAAAAACTTCCCGGGTTATTTGATACATCCGGAGAAATTACAAAAAGTGCCGGAATTCAGTTTGCTTATCACAATCATGATTTTGAATTTGAAAAATTTGACGCTATTCAAAATATTTATGATTTTATTTTAAATAATACTTCATCCGATCTGGTTAAAATGGAACTGGATCTCTACTGGATCATGAAAGCCGGAATTGATCCTTTACCTTATTTTGAAAAATACCCGCAAAGATTTCCATTGTGGCATGTGAAAGACATGAAAGCCAAAACAAAAGACTTTGCGGAAATTGGTAATGGAACCATCGATTTTAAAAGAATTTTTACAGCTAAAGAAAAAGCCGGTCTTCAGCATTGGTTTCTGGAACAGGATTCCAGTGATAAAAATATGTTTGAAAGTATTCGTATAAGTCGTGATTTTATTATTAAAAACGATTTCTTTCTAAAATAATTTTTATATTTGTGCAGTAAAAGGAAATGGTGTTCTTCCTTACCCAACCGCTTTTTAAGCTGATGACGCCTGATTAAAAGGATTATTAACAGTAATTTGATCAGGAAAATTATGTCACAAAATTCAAAGACTTTAAGCCGAAAAACAACAATTCATCTCCGATTTTTCTTACGGAAATATCCTGCATTATTATATGTTATCAGATGGTTCTCGATCAGTATTATCATCGGAATTCTTGTAGGAACTGCTTCTGCGGGATTTTTAGAATCATTGTCATGGGCTACAAATTTCAGAGAGAAGCATATGTGGCTGATTGCTTTTCTGCCATTGGCCGGGTTGATCGTCGGAATGTTATATTATTACTACGGAAAAAATGTTGAGGCAGGCAATAATCTGTTGCTTGAAACGATCCATGAGCCGGGCAAAGAAACTATTCCTTTCAAAATGGCTCCTTTTGTTTATCTGGGGACGATAGTCACTCATTTTTTTGGCGGATCAGCAGGACGTGAAGGAACAGCTCTGCAAATGGCAGGTGCTATTTCAGACCAGTTTACCCGTCTTTTGCGACTCAATCAGAATGAAAGAAAAGTATTAATTATCTCAGCAATTGCGGCGGGATTCGGTTCAGTTTTCGGGACCCCTTTAGCCGGCGCAGTTTTCGGATTGGAAGTTTTTTTAATCGGCAAAATACGCTACAACGGTATCTTTCCTGCTTTTGCCTCCGCTATTCTGGCAGATCAGGTGACCAAACTCTGGAAAGTACAACACACTCATTATCATATTGATTTTATTCCGAAAATTGACTTTTTATCATTTACATACTGCATTGTAGCCGGAATTTTATTCGGAGTTTGTGCTGCAACCTTCAGTAAAATGATGCATAGGACGAGTGTTTTTTTCAAATCAAAAATAAATTATCCGCCATTTAGATCTTTATTTGGTGGGGTAATTGTCGCTCTCGCAGTATTTGTAATGGGCACAACAAGATATATTGGGCTTGGAATTCCTGTTATTGAAGAAGCTTTCGGTAAACAGCTCCCTCTATATGATTTCGCTTTAAAAATGCTTTTTACAGTGATTACCCTTTCGGCTGGTTTCAAAGGCGGTGAGGTTACCCCATTGTTTTTCATCGGCGCTACATTAGGCAGTGCGCTTTCTATTATTATCCCTCTTCCATTTGCCTTATTGGCGGGAATGGGCTTCGTAGCCGTCTTTGCAGGCGCCACCAATACTCCGCTGGCCTGTACACTCATGGGAATTGAATTGTTCGGAGCTGAATGTGGGGTTTATGTAGCGGTGGCATGTATTGTTGCCTATCTGTTTTCAGGGAATAACAGCATTTATACAAAGCAAAAGATCGGAGAAGCTAAAAACAGCAGATTCACAGATCTTACCAATAAGAGTTTTGAAGATTTGTAGAATTTATTAAATGACAAAAACCTTCCGGTTTTCCAGAAGGCTTTTGCGTATTAAATGTGGAAATGTTTATTTCTAGTTGAAATAATTCTTAAATCGCCTGATTGCATGTATAAACCTGTGGGCAAGCAATGTACTGAATACAATACTTCGGTCCCGTTACAGACCCTGAACAGCTGCATCCACAAAGTGAAAGATCAGGTGTTCCGCTTACTCCTCCTGTGATGTTTTTAAGATCGGCTTTTTTTTAATTTTGTAGCATTTTTCAAAAAATTTTTCATTGTGATTTGAATTTAAAGATTATATATTTTAATTACATTCTCAAAGTTAAACAAATATTAATTATTCAACGCATAATTTAATATTAAATTTTTTAATTAATTTATTTCGTTCAAGTTATTATAAGTATAACGGAAAATTACACATAAATATTTCTTAAACACCTGTACTTATTCTGTAAATTCAAGATCTTTATCGTGAGTTTCTGATATAGTGAGCGATGAGTAAAAGGCAAGACCAAATACGATAATTCCCACCAACGCTGCACTCACAATGACTGAGAAATCCCGCTTGAAGAAATCAAAAGTTAAGATCATCACAGGAACAAGTCCTCGCACCATATTCGGTACTGTAGTCGTGGCCGTATTTCTTATATTC
The DNA here is from genome assembly GCF_039727685.1 of Chryseobacterium sp. POE27. Lineage (NCBI taxonomy): Bacteria > Pseudomonadati > Bacteroidota > Flavobacteriia > Flavobacteriales > Weeksellaceae > Chryseobacterium > Chryseobacterium sp. POE27. Next base: position 4,379,623 of record NZ_CP152475.1, on the reverse strand, counting down.
GTACCGAACTGCTCGGCTGCCAGAGTGACGAACATCGCCCAGTAACCGGTTCCCAACCCAAGCCATATACAGAAAATATAGTATTTTGTTTCTGTATCTGTATTTCCGAAAAGCATAATGGCGACGCCGATAATGGTAAAAACCAACATATAGAAAATAGCCATTTTCCGTGACTTTAGAAAATGAGAAATAAATCCGCTCGCCAGATCACCTACAGAAATCCCAATATAAGCCCACATAATTGCTTTTCCCGGATTTAGCTCTTTAATTCCAAGTTCAGGAGCAAACTGATTGGCGAGAACCGCTAAAATTCCGATACAGTACCAGGTAGGCAATCCGACTGCGATGCATTTTAAATATCTTATTAAACGATCTTTATGGGTGAAAAATGAAAGAAAATTTCCTTTGGAAACAGATTGATGTTCAATATTTTTATAAATCCCGGATTCAGATACACTGATCCGCAGGAACAGTAGTAAAATTCCGAGAATTCCCCCCGATGATGTAAGAAATATTCCAGCCGCCAGACAATTCTACGGTCAATTGAGCTACAACCGCGCCCATTAACCCAAAACCTGCTACAACCGAAGTACCAATTGCTCTTAAATTCTTTGGTAAGCTTTCGGAAACCAGCGTAATTCCGGCTCCAAGTTCTCCTGCAAGTCCAATTCCTGCAATAAATCTTAAGGCTGCATATTGATATACTAAATGCGTTTGTGGAAAATGCGGCAAAAAACCACAGGCAATATTAGCAAGAGAATATACTAAAATCGATCCGAACAATACCGACAACCTTCCTTTTTTATCTCCGAAGATACCCCAGAATATTCCTCCAATCAGCAGTCCGACCATTTGTGCATTGAGAATAAAGGTTCCGTCTGTATCGGGCTTTAAACCTAGAGCTTTTAAACTCGGAATTCTAACAATCCCAAATAATAGCAGATCATAAATATCTACAAAGTATCCCAAAGCGGAAATAATAACTGGAATTGAAAAAATGTACTTCATTTTTGAAGACAGGGAAAGCTCTTGCATCTTTGATTAATTTTGCTAAAAATAAAAAACCTTCCAATTTCTTGAAAGGTTTTTATGAAATATCTTTTTTTTGATTTTTATCTCGCAATATTTACGGCTCTTGTTTCCCTGATTACGGTGACTTTTACCTGTCCAGGATAAGTAAGTTCATTCTGGATTTTTTTCAGAGATGTCGTATGACAGCTGAGAAGCCACTTCGTCATTCACTTTTCCGCTTTCCACCATTACTCTTAGTTCTCTACCCGCCTGTATTGCATAAGCCGATGAAACGCCATCAAAACTTAATGCAGCAGATTCAAGGTCTTTTAATCTTTGGATATAAGATTCAAGAACCTGTCTTCTGGCACCCGGTCTTGCTCCTGAAATGGCATCCGCTACCTGAATGATTGGTGACAATAGTGAAGTCATTTCTACTTCGTCGTGGTGAGCACCGATTGCGTTAACAACCTCTGCATTTTCACCATATTTTTCAGCCCACTGCATACCTAATAAAGCGTGAGGAAGTTCAGATTCCTGCTCAGGAACTTTTCCGATATCGTGTAATAGACCTGCTCTTTTTGCTAACTTTACATTTAATCCTAATTCAGCAGCCATCGTTGCAGCGATATTAGCAACTTCTCTTGAGTGCTGTAGAAGGTTTTGCCCGTAAGATGAACGGTATTTCATTCTACCTACGATTTTAATTAATTCAGGGTGTAATCCGTGGATTCCTAGATCAATAATTGTTCTTTTCCCCACTTCAATGATTTCTTCTTCAATCTGCTTTCTTGTTTTTTCAACAACCTCTTCAATTCTTGCCGGGTGAATTCTTCCGTCTGTAACCAGTCTGTGAAGGGATAGTCTCGCAATCTCTCTTCTTACCGGGTCGAAACATGAAAGAAGGATTGCTTCAGGAGTATCATCAACGATAATTTCTACACCTGTTATTGCTTCTAGTGCACGGATATTTCTACCTTCTCTACCGATGATTCTGCCTTTTACCTCATCAGATTCAATATTGAAAACCGAAACTGAATTCTCAATTGCCTGCTCCGTACCAATTCTCTGAATAGTCTGGATAACGATTTTTCTCGCTTCACTTTTAGCATTCAGCTGCGCTTCTTCCATGATGCTCTGAACATGTGCCTGAGCTCTTGTTTTAGCTTCAGCTTTCATGGTTTCCACCAATTCTGCTTTTGCCTCTTCTGCCGTGTAATTGGAAATCTTTTCAAGAACTTCAACTTTTTTAGCCGTAGCTATATCCAGCTCATGCTGTTTTTTCTCTAAAATTTCTGTTTTCTTTGCATAATCTGCAATTTGCTTATCCAGATCTTTTTCAAGTTTTCCGGCTTTGCTTAGCTCATCATTAAGCTTGTTTTCCTTATCCTTAATTCTTTTCTCAACCTCCTGCATTTTCTTTTCACGTGACTGAATATCTGCATCATGCTGTGATTTCAGCTCCAAAAATTTTTCTTTTGCCTGAAGGTTTTTTTCTTTTTTTATGGATTCGGCTTGTACATTGGCTTTTTCTATAAGATTTTCGGCATTTTTCTTTGCATCGTCTATAATAAATTTTGCCTTAGTATTCAGTGAACTCTTAGAGAAAAATATCCCTGCTGCAGCTCCGATTACCAGGCAAACAATGCCGACTATAACTTCTATCATAATTTATATCGAGTTTTAATTGTATTTACATAAAAAAAAGCCTACAATAATCCAGAGATTGAGAGTAAACTCCTAATCAACACGATTTGAACTGATTTCCACTGTCTGTAATCCGGATGGACCGGCACGCCATTCAATGGACATTTGTTCGGTAATTGTTTAGCGTTGAGTTTACCTTTAATGTGTTAGAATTATTGTAGGCAGCACTTTTTGGGAAAAAAAATCTATTTCCCTGTTTCATTCAACGATTGATTGATTTTCACTAATCTTTCGTTGGTAGATTGTATTGTTTTATCGTAGTTCATAGACACCACTTCCGCATTGGTTCCCAGTTTCAGGGCACACATTGCCAAAGCATCCTGTTTGTCTCTCACATCGAAATTCTGTTCAAAATCTTTAATCATATTTTCAATCTGCTTCCCGACCTTACGCAAAGTTTCTTCTTCTGCTGCCGGTACGTTCAGCGGATATACCCTTCCTGCAATGTTGATGGTTATTCTTCTTACCTCCATTATAATCCACTGTTTTGAAGCTGTGCAATACAGAAATCTATTTCCTTTACCAATCTGTTGATGTGATTTTTCATCAACCTGTTATGTTCAGGATTTCCTGATATTGCTGAATAAAGTTTTATATTTTTTTGTTCTTCTGCTAATACCTGACTTTTTTTTCCTTTCCTCATCATATCTCTTCTTCAGGTCTTCATGCTCAATATTTAATTCCGAAAACTTTTCAGAAAGATTTTTATAATTCTTTTGTAATATTAAAATCTTTTTCTCTAATTCTGAAAAATTATTTTCTAAATCTTGAAGCATTTCAGGTTTTGTATATTCTAACTATTAGCAAAAATAACAAAATATTAACACTAACAAAAATAAAAGTCTCTATATTTTGTTTTCAAAAGGAAAAGGAGACACAAAATGCATCTCCTTTTTATATTTTCAGAATATTTCTTATTCAAATTTCAGTACAAAAAATATCGCTCTGGTCTGTAAGGTAGACATTGCAGACGTCCAATACGGAGGTGTTGTTGCATTATCTGCCACAATTTCATTGTTCATGATAAAAGTACCTCTTACCGCCGGAGTAAGTTTAAACTTGTTGAAGTAAAACTGTATCCCCATTTCTGCAGACCATGCAAAATTGTGCGTCGTAGATCTGAAAACCTGTTGTAAATTATCATCAGTAGAGTCTGAATTTGACTGTAAATTAACAATATAATTCACCCCTGCTGCCACGTATGGTCTTGAGTTATACCATCTTTGTCCGTGGAATTCAAGCAATACCGGAACATCCACCAAAGTAGTTTTAATCTCTCTTACTCTGTCGTTTTCTGTTAAAGGAATAGGAATAAATGCATCGTTTGTTAAAGTCCCCTCTTTATATTGGTCGTTCGACTGTGTATTGAAAGTCAACTGTCTCTGACCGAATTGTAACCCTGGTTCCAATCTTAAGTCCAGATAATCGTTTAGTCTCCATTTTGCGATCAACCCCGCACCGAAACTATAACTTTCTTTGGATGTAACAAGATTGTGATTATTATCCATACCATATGTAGGATTCAAAACGATACGGTAGTCTAGTCTGTTACCATTCAGATAAAAACCCCAGCTGAATTTCTGCTCGTCAAAGTCTTCCAACTTATCCATTCTGTTTCGGGTTCTGAATTGCGCGTTTGCTAAAACTGCAACATTTACTGAGGTTAAAACCAGTGCTCTTAATAAAAATTTACTCATAGGTTACTTTGTTGCTTTATAAATTGTGGCTATACCTAAACTTAGTTTTTTATATTCAACTTTTTTTAAATCCTGTATCTAAAAGAATTTGTCTCATCTTTTCCCCGAAAGGAAAAGCGTTTACAGAATCCGGAAGGTATGTGTATGCCCTATTATCCTTAGAAACCAGTCTGCCGATGGCAGGTAATACATTTTTGAAATAAAACATATAAAATGGTGCTAAGAAACCCTCAACCTTTGAAAACTCCAGTATATAAACACTCTTGTTATCTTTAACAACTCTTCTTAATTCCGCCAAACCCTTGGTAAGGTTTTCAAAATTCCTCACTCCAAATGCAACGGAAACTGCATCAAATCTATTGTCCTCGAAAGGTAAATTCTCTGCATCGCCTTTTTGCATGGAAATTTTGCCGTCTAATTTAAGTTTTTTTATTTTAATAACGCCAACATTTAACATTTGTTGCGATAAATCTAATCCTATTACTCTGGAACCCGTTCCTTTTTCAATAGTAATAGCGAGATCTCCCGTTCCTGTAGCCACATCCAGCACTTCCTGCGGGCTGTCATTTTTCATCCATTTCACCAAAGTATTTCTCCATAGAACATCTATTTTCATGGATAAAACATGATTCAGAAGATCATATTTCGGTGCAATATTGTCGAACATATCCTCAACCTGGCTCTTCTTGGTAGCTTCAGAGTTGTAGGGCGTAATTTTGGTAATATCTTTTGTCAAAACTTAAAACTTGTAATATTCGTTATAATAATTCAGGTAATCCTGTTTTCTGAAAATCTTCGATCTGGATTCCACTTGCTGGATGTTTTTGATCACTTTATCGTAATCTTCATCGACGTTGTAATAAAAATCATCCGTAAACAATTTGTTGAAGTGTCTTGCTCCTCCAAAGTATGCTTTTCCGTCAATGACAGTCTTATCCAGTGCCAAAAGTAATGAATCTTTCTTAAGGTTGTATCCATAGTACTGATCATTAATATAATAATCCTGATGGGCAATATTAATAAGGCCTCGAACTTTATTCACCTCGAAAGCAGAATCAAACAGTAATTTTTTATGCTGATCAAAAACTTTAATTGAATTCTTTCCTTTATTTAAATCAACAGGAACGGTTTGCCCGCCGGCAATTGTGCCTTCCGCTCCGTTATTTATTTTATAGTAAAATGTATTGGAAGTAGGATTATCCACCACATAATAATTCTTTTTGGCCAAAAGGAAGAAGTAAATCCCAAAGGCAAAGATAACAGCCACGATTGCAATAAGTAAGCCTTTTAAGGATGGATTATTTTTCATAGGATTGTAAAGTACAATTTTTGCAAATTTAATAATATTTTTAATTCTCTGTTATTAATATTAATTATTAACTTTGCATCTTTAAAAAATCATTTAAACGAATGCCGAATACGATCATTATTGGTTCTGGATCTTACCTTCCCAGCAAAATTATCGGGAGAGACTATTTCTTAGATTCAGATTTTTATACTGAAGACGGGGTGAAGATTGACAAACCTGCAGAAGAAACGATTGCAAAATTTGTAGAAATTACAGAAATAGAAAACAGAAGATTCATAGAAGATGATCTATCCAATTCTCAAATCGGTTACGAAGCTGCAAAAATAGCTATTGAAGATGCAAAAATAGATCCCGAAGAACTTGATTATATTATTTATGCAAGTAATTTCGGTGAAGTTACCGTTCATGGATATGCCGATTTTATGCCGACGATGGCCGCAAGAGTGAAAAATAAGCTTGGTATTAAAAACAGAAAATGTGTAACCTATGACATGCTTTTCGGATGCCCGGGATGGGTAGAGGGAATGATTCTGGCTGATAATTTAATCAAGGCTAAAGTTGCCAAGACTATTCTTGTGATCGGCGCTGAAACCCTAAGCAGGGTAACAGATCCTCACGACAGAAACAGAATGATCTTCGCAGACGGAGCCGGAGCAGTTGTTGTAAAGGCTACAGATGAAGAAAATGTAGGAATTATCGCTCACAATACAATTTGTGACAATGGTATCGAGCTGGATTATCTTGCCAATGGGCCTTCAATCAACAAAGACTCAGATCAGACACGCATATTTGTGAGAATGCAGGGAAGGAAAATTTATGAGTATGCCCTTAAAAACGTTCCTACAGCTATTAAAGAAACTATTGAAGACGCAGGTCTTTCCATTGAAGACATCGACAAAATCCTGATTCACCAGGCCAACGCCAAAATGGATTACGCCATGATCGAAAGACTTCATAAGCTTTATGATGTGAAAGATTATGATCATTCCATCTCTCCAATGACGATTCAGGACTTCGGAAACTCTTCCGTAGCCACAATTCCTACGATGTATGATTTAATAATTAAAGGAAAAATGGACGGTCATTCGTTTAAAGAAAAAGGTAACATTGTAATGACTTCGGTAGGTGCCGGAATGAACATCAATGCTATCGTTTACAGATTTCCTTAATAATATTATTTAATATAAAATATAAAAGAGCACAGGGAAATTATTCTTTGTGCTTTTTTTAAACGGATTATGCAAAGAAACTTTTTTTATTATTGCAGCCATCTTCCTATTTCTGGAAGTATATATTTATCAGGCCATAAGAACACTTACAGATAATTTCTGGATAAAGATAGGCTATTGGGCTGTTTCTCTGGCAGTGTATGGGATTTTCGCTTATGAAGTGACACACTTCAGCAAAGCCGACAGAAGTATGATGAGAGCACAGATCATGATATCGCTCTTTTTGGTCTTTATTCTTCCTAAAATCTTTATCGTTTTGTTCCTGTTGATTGATGATCTCATTAGAATCTTTGGCTATCTTATAGGTTTGGCAGGATCTTCAGAAAATCATTTTCCTGAAAGAAGGAAATTTTTAAGCCTTGTAGGCTTAGGATTAGGAGGTGTTCTTTCTGCACTTTTCATTGATGGAATCACATTCGGGAAATACCGTCACAAAGTAAGAAAGGTGAGAATTAATTTAAAAAATCTTCCGGAAAGCTTTAAAGGCTATAAAATCGTTCAGATTTCAGATGTTCACAGCGGAAGTTTTTCCGATCCTTCAAAATTAGAACACGCAATCAATCTTATTAATGAGCAAAAGCCGGATCTGGTTTTATTTACGGGTGATATGGTGAATAATGTCGCTGATGAATTTAAACCATTTATTCCTCTGTTTTCAAAAATAAAAGCTAAAGACGGAAAGTTTGCTGTTTTGGGTAATCATGATTATGGTGATTACGTACATTGGACTTCATCCGCAGAAAAACAACAAAATCTTAAAACCCTGATCGAGTATGAGCGACAAGCCGGTTTTGATATGCTTCGTAATGAACACAGAATTATTGAGAAAAATGGTGAGAGATTATACATTCTGGGGGTTGAAAATTGGGGATTAAAACCTTTTCCACAGTTCGGAAGATTAGATAATGCGCTTAAAAACATACCTGATTCTGCCGCTAAAATATTAATGAGCCATGATCCTACCCACTTTGATTACGTGGTAAAAAAACACCCGGGAAACGTTCAGCTGACGCTTTCCGGCCATACACACGGAATGCAGTTTGGCCTTGATCTTAAAAATATAAAATGGTCACCGGTTCAGTACAAATACCCGAAATGGGCAGACCTTTACGAAAGTGAAGGAAAAATGCTCTATGTCAACAGAGGCTTTGGGGTTCTGGCTTATCCTGGAAGAGTAGGAGTTTTACCAGAAATTACACTTTTTGAATTGGCTTAAAATTTAAGGTTTAAAGCTTTACCTATATTTTAAAAACCATAACCTGTAATCTAAAATCTGCAACCTATTAAAAAATATAATCTTTCATACGGGAAGTAGCCATTTCTTTCTCGTTGATCCAGGTAAGGAGGGCATCTAATTTGTCCTCCATTTTTTTGCCTGAATTAAATCTTCTGTGCATAGGAACATCAAAATGGTACTTTCCGAAATCAGTAAACTGCCACGAGTTTAAATAGATCAAAACAAACTCATCATTCTTCAAAGTTTCAAAAACCATGTTCTGATAAAATTTCATCGGCAGAATCTGAAATACAAAATCATTATAAGGAAGTTGACTGTAAGGAGAGATACTTTCCGGCACAATACTCAATCCGTCTTCTTCAATAATTTCCGTATTTCTTTTCAGGCGTTTGAACGGGAAAAGAATATCAGCATTATCAATATTTGAAACATAATTAAATTCCATTAGCTTTAAACTTTGCTGAGGAACTTTGAAATCTTTCTGACGAATTCCCTTAATCTGCTTACCCAATAAATCCTGAATATTTTTTTTGGTAACTTCAATTTCTGCAGGATCTGAATTCTGATTATAAAAAGCAATTTCATGCCCTTTGGATGAAATTGCTTTTAGTAAATGCTGAAGCTTTCCGGCGATGGAAATCTCTACAAAAAAGCTTGCTTTAGTATCATGTATATCTAAAATTCTGAGGATGGCTTTTGTATTTTCAACAGATATTTTTAAACGCTCATCATCGGAAACGTTAGCTCCGTTTTTACACTCCGCTTCAATAGTTATGATGTTGAAAGTTAATAATACCATATCAATTTAATTTTAGATAAAAACTGAAAACATTTAAAAATCAGATGTTAATAATCTTTTCACTTAAAGTATAACTTTATATTTATTATACTTTACCTAGCTTTATCTTAAGATTCTTAATCATGTCTTTTGTCATTTCAGAAATTCCGAAATTATAGGTTAGTCCCCAGTCTTTTTTAGCCACGGAGTCATCAATAGATGCCGGCCACGAATCAGCAATCTGCTGTCTGAAATCCGGTTTATAATCGATCTCAAAATCCGGGATTTCTTTCTTGATTTCTTCAGCCAGTTCTTTTGGAGTAAAAGACATCCCTCCCAGATTATAGGAAGAACGAACGGTTAAACTTTCTTTTGGGGCTTCCATTAACTTAAGTGTGGCGTTGATAGCATCATCCATATACAACATCGGCATTCCTGTATTTTCAGAGATGAAGCTTGTATATTTCCCCTCTTCTATCGCTTCGTAAAAAATCTCTACAGCGTAGTCGGTTGTTCCTCCACCGGCAGGAGTTTTCCATGAGATTAATCCGGGATATCTGATGCTTCTTACATCTACCCCGTGTTTATCAAAATAATATTCGCACCATTTCTCTCCTGCCATTTTTGATATCCCGTATACTGTTGTCGGGTTTAATACCACATCCTGACCAACATTTTCTTTTGGAATCCCTTTTCCGAAAACAGCAATGGAACTAGGCCAGAAAATCTTCTGAATAAGACCTTCCTTTGCCATTTCACAAAAATGAAGAAGAGGTTCAAGATTAAGCTTCCATGCAAAAACAGGTTGCTTTTCCGAAGTACCGGACAGCAAAGAAGCCAAATGATAAACGGTAGTGATTTCATAATCTTTTATCACCTGCCTTACCAACTGTGTGTTTGTTACATCCATTCGTTCGTAACTTCCTGCAGAAGTAATTCCCTTTTGCCATCTGTCGAGTCCTGAAGCAACAACATTTTCAGCTCCGTGAATTTCAACAAGTCTGTTGGTAAGTTCGGTGCCGATCTGTCCTAAAGCACCTGTAATAAGTATTCTTTCCGTGTGGGATTCCATTTTGATTTTTTATTAGTTGATGAAAGCAAAAGTAAATATTTTAAAGTCTATCTTAAAACAAAATTGTAAAATGGATTACAAAATTCGCTATTGAAACAGATTATCATTTCACTTATTTATTTACTTCCACATTTTCAGCATTATATACAGACTGCAAATATTTTTATGAAGCAAGCTATGAGTTGTTCCTACAAATAAAGGTTGAAAGGACACATTTTTAGTTACATTTTACTGACATTTATCATATCAAACAATAAATTTTTCATAATTTTCGCTCCTGTAAAACAACTTCATTGAAAGCAAAAAAAACTTTATAAGCAACTATATTTCCAAGTGGTTATTGCCATTATTGCCGGGATTCTTTTAGGAAGGTTCTATCCGGAACTCGGAGAAAAAATGAAGCCTCTCGGCGACGGATTCATTAAACTGGTAAAAATGATCATTGCTCCGGTAATTTTTATCACCCTTACATTAGGCATCGCCCACATGACAGATCTGAAAAAAGTAGGAAGAATTGCTGTGAAAGCCATGATTTACTTTTTAACATTCTCAACACTGGCTTTAATTATCGGACTGATTGTAGGAAATGTATTACAACCCGGACACGGTCTGAATATCGATCCTTCTACCCTTTCCGGCGATGTTTCCCAGTATCAGCAGAAAGCCCACGACTCTACCCTTACAGGCTTTATTATGAACATTATTCCGGAGACGCTCTTCAGTCCGCTGGTAGGAGAGAATATTCTTCAGGTGCTGCTTGTTGCTATACTGATGGGTATTGCTTTGGTTTTAACGAAAGAAAAAAGCCGTAAAGTAACAGAGTTCTTACAGGATCTCTCCACGCCGGTTTTCAAAATTGTGCATATGCTGATGAAACTGGCTCCGATAGGAGCATTTGGTGCTATGGCCTTCACGATTGGAAAGTACGGACTTCATTCCGTTCTGAATCTCATTTTTCTTGTTGGCACATTTTATATCACATCAGCTCTTTTTGTGGTTCTCGTTCTCGGAGCTGTTGCCTGGTACAATGGCTTTAATATTTTTAAACTCATGTACTTTCTGAAAGAAGAACTTCTTCTGGTATTAGGAACCAGCTCTTCGGAATCTGCTCTTCCGGGAATCATGGAAAAGCTTGAAAAAGCAGGCTGCTCAAGAGCTATTGTAGGACTTGTAGTTCCTACAGGATATTCTTTCAATCTTGACGGCACAAATATTTACATGACTTTAGCGTCCCTGTTCATTGCCCAGGCACTCAATATTCACCTTCCTATTGAAAAACAGATTATGCTGCTTTTAGTCGCCATGCTCAGTTCGAAAGGTGCAGCAGGCGTTACGGGTGCCGGTTTCGTAACTTTGGCAGCTACCTTAGCAGTTGTTCCGGAGATTCCTATTGCGGGAATGACCTTAATTTTGGGAATTGATAAATTCATGAGTGAATGCCGTGCGTTAACGAATGTAATCGGGAATTCCGTAGCAACGGTTGTGGTGGCCAACTGGGAGAAACAGCTGGACAAAAAGCAACTGCAGTATTGTCTGGATCATCCTAATGATATCGAAAAAAAGCTGGAAGTATAGATCAATCTTTCCATTTAGAATTTAGGTGATAAAAAAATGTCTTATTATGCAAGCATCTTATAACACCCGATGCATACACCATGTGACGACCGATGCAAGCATCTTATAACACCCGATGCATGCTCCTTGATGCGCTCGAAGCAAGCATCCTGCACCGTCCGATGAAAATCTCACGGAGTATAAAGAATTATATATTCTAAAATTAAACTTATCTCGTTGAAGATTATGGTTTCAGGAAATAAGACTATAGTTATTTATATCAGAATATTAAGGCTTGAAGGCAGCACCTTAACATGAATCGGTGATTTTATTTTATTGAATTCACCATCAAGATGCCAGTTTTTCGTATTGACCTTAAATTCAATTTCCGATACCGGTAAGTAGGTAATATAATCATCATCCTTCAGTTTTTTGGTAAACATTCTGAAGGCAAAAAGCGGAGAATACGTCAGGGGAAACTTTTTTCACCAGCACCATATCAACCAGCCCATCACTTTTGCTTGCATTGGGCGCGATATAGGCATTATTTCCGAACTGTCTGGTATTGGCTATGTTCACCATCAGATATTTACCGTTGTATTCCTTATATTTTTCATCAAAAAATTTCACCTTGATCGGTTTGTAGCTGAAAAACGTTTTAAGAGAAACTTTAATATAATTTTTAAAGCCGCGGGTTGTCTTCTCAAATTCCTTTACTACTTTGCCATCGAATCCCGTCCCTGAAACATTGATGGAAAGCCTGTCATTAATGGTAAAAGTATCAATCTTCCTGGATTTCTTTGCATTAAGCTTTTCGAGAAGCTCATCCAGATTTTTACTGAATTTTGTTTCATTGGAAAAACCGTTTCCGGATCCGGCAGGGAAAATAGCCAGGATCTTTTCTGTATTGATAAGATTTCTCGCCACTGTAGAGATTGTTCCGTCTCCTCCTATCGCCACGAAAATATCAACTTCATGAAAATGTTTCCGGATAAAATCATCGGTTCCAAGAATAGATTCCGAAATATAATACAAAGGATTCTGAACCTTGGTATTCAGCTCATTGAGAAACGGATGATAGTTCTTTTTGGCTGAAAAAGGATTAATGATAAAGGCAATGTTTTCCATTGATGCAAAATTAAAAAATGCTTCCTTACCAGAAAGCATTAAATTCAATTAATTTTCATTCTCCTTGCAAAATCGGGCTTTATATAACCGCTAAGATCATCCCAGGATACCGTGAGAATAATATCTCCGATATCGTAATCATGGGCAATTTCGTTCATATTATAATGAAAATACAAGTTCAAATCATCAAAGTAAAAGTTTTTGGTCACCGGAAACGTAACAGCTGATAAAATATTGTAGGCTTCGCGGTCATAGGTTTTGATCTGCTGCATCATTGTCGTTCTTTCAAGACTCAGCCTTAAAATCCGTCTCACCGTCTCTTCAGAAAGCACAACGATATCAGACAGCCTGAGTTTCTTTTTGTTCTTAAAATCAAAAACTTTCTCTTCGTAATGGTATCGTGACTTTTCCGCTCCCGACTCGTTTTCATAATACTGAACAGAGACGTAATTATTTTTATTCATACGTACATTCATCTGCGAAATATATGACCACTCCTGTTGCTGTTTTACTTCAGAAAGATTTCCTGAATTCATCATCCGGTCGTAGACATTCTGTTTTTCCTGTTTTAAGTGAGCCTCAAGTCCGTTTTTAGAAAAATCAGAGATTTGCTTTCCCTCATAAATTTCTTTGAGAAGCTTTTCATCTTCAACATCGGGAAACCATAAAAGCTTTGAAGAATACCGTACCAAAACCGAATCTGATATCTTTGCCGTATCTTCTTCTATCACAGCATCAATATTGATTCTCCCATAGCTGTTCTTTTCAGCATCCTTCTTCTCACTTCTGAGTTCTTTACACCCGGACAGAAGCAAAAGCAGCATGACAGTCCATATGAGATATTTTTTTTCATCATTCATGTTTAATTAAAATCTAATAATTAATACCCATTCTCTTTTTAAATTCCCGATTGATGGTTCCTTTCAATTCTTCCCACGATACCGGAATCGTAATGTCTCCTGCAGCAAATGCGGCAATTTCGTAAGGACTGTAATGAAAATACAGATTTTTTTCATCAAAATAAAAGTTGTCGGTTGCCGAAACTACATTCACCAAAAGCATTTCCGAATTGTTAACCTTTCCGTTAGAGTCTGTAGTTCCACTGTTTATTTTATTGATATTTTTCATGAGCATGGCTTCAATCTTTGCTTTCGGCATCGATGTGATATCTTTCAGCTCAAGCTTTTTATTGTTTTTTAAATCAAAAACCCTTTCCGAAAAACCGTAATTATCGTGAGCGCCTCCTTCATAAGAACCCCATAGGTACTGAATATGCATATAATCTTTCGTTCTTGATTTAAGATTCATTGCCATATCAGAATACCATTCCTGGGCAAATCCCAGATCTGAGATCCAGTCTTTTGAATCTTTTTTTAATCTTGCTGAAGTATTCATTTTTATTATTTTCAAGTCGTGTCTGAAGACCTTTCTTCGAAAAATCCTGAATATTTTTATCTCCGAAATAAATGCTGTCAAGCAGGCTTTTATCCTTAATAGTCGGAAATACCAGCATTTTGGATGAATATTTAATCTTCAATGAATCATTAAGCTTTACAGAATCGCTTACTTTTACCGAATCTACACTGAATGTATTGTTCTGTACAGTATCCTTTTTCACAGTATCGGTAGAATTGTTTTCCGTTTTTTTACAAGCCGATACAACAAAGAGTGTCGAAAGAGCCAAAACGGCAATCGTGTTTTTCATAATTCTGATTTTCCTTCTTATATGCAAAAACCATTCAAATATTGAATGGTTTTACATTTATTTTAAAATTATATTGCTTTTTTATTTCTTTACAAGACTGATTACCTGATTCTCCTGCTTAGATGCCACCCCCCCAAATCTGCTTGAATGCAGGATAATATTCTTTAGGATAGGTAGGGCTCAGAACTTTCGTCGTGGAAACCACTTCTATGGTATTCCCTTTCTGTTCGGCAAAATAGCTGTATTCGATTTCTTTATCATCGGTTACAATTTTCTTACTCTTAGGCATTTCTTCGATTGCATACCCTTCCGGAATTTCTAAAACGATTTTTTTCACTCTTGTAAATGGTGATGTGAAATCTATCATATATTTTCTTTCTTCTGTCTGATCAAACTCATTGGAGCTTTTGTTCAGGAAAAGCATTGGATTAATGATGATTTTCTTCCCGATCTTATCGATCAGATTATCCGAAGAAAACTTCATGGTGCTTTCAAAATCTCCGTTTTCAGCAACTTTAGAATCAATATCCGTAAAGTCTATTGCAAAATTTTCTTTGTACTGCTTCTTGTATTTATCGGCATTATCATCATAACTTTCTTTGGCAAACATGGCGTAAGTTCCCGTATCTTTATCGGAATAGTTCCCCGAAATGCTTCCGTCATTATTGATTTTCGCAGTTGCCGTAAGGTAGGTGAAACTTGTTTTTGCATTGGTAAGGGAAAGCTGCTGTACCTTATCTTTTGAGATCAGTATCCCGAACTGGTTCCAGTCTCTCGGCGGAAGTTGGTCTATCGAAGATTGCTTTGCCGTGGCATCATACAAATGGAAGCCGTCTTTTGTCTGGATCGCCGCAATTACAAAATTCATGTTTGAAACATTGGGAGACGCAATATTGATGAGTCCGTTGCTTACTGTTGATATGACAAGAGGATCTGCTTTAAGACCAGCCTCACGAAACATCATCACTAAGAAAAGATTGATCTCGGCAGCATTTCCGGTTTTGGTTTCCAGCATTTTCTTAATACCGTCTTCTACATAAATTCCTCTGTCTTTGTTCCAGGTAAATGTATTTTTCACATAATTAAACACCGCATCCGCTTTTTCAATTTCATTTGAAATTCCTGATATATTGGCTGGCATATTTTCTTTGGCCAGTCTGGTTTTCTTCAATTCTCCTCCGAAATCTTCATTTTCATATAAGCGCTCTTTTATCTGTTCCCACGAAGAAGAATAAAGCTTCAGCTCACGGTAGTTGGTAGAATGCAGCTCTGCGCTTATTTTTGTTCTGTAGTTCCTGTCATTATTAACAAACTTTTCTGTTTTAAATCCTTTTACATTTTCATATCCGAATCTGTACGTTCTATAGTTCATTCCGTACATCATTCTTTCTTCAATTTCCCTGTATTTAGGGCTTAAAAATCCTGTATAATTGACATTGTAAGAAATGTTTTCCGGGCTGTCCAAAACATATTCTGTGTACAGCGAAGGCGTATCGGTTTCGATTAAGATTTCAGGTATTATGAATAGAAAAGGCGATGTCACCTCATACTGATATTCAATAACAGAACCATTTTTCACATTTGGGAAAGCAAATTTTGTAATGGAAACATACTTGCTTTCTTTACTTTTATATTTCGAACTTTTATCGACTTTGGTCGCCACGGAGGTTCCGTTTTCGAGATTATAAGTAAAAGCTTTCATTTTGGAAAGCGTTTCCTGACTGCTTCCGTTCTGATAAAGCGGAATCTCCAGGTTCAACCAGTCTTCAGCCTTGTCTTTATCATAAATTTTCACTCTGTAAAAAGCCTGTTTAATAAGATTTCCTGTATTATAATCAATGCTGAAATGTAAAGATTTGTAAAGAATTTCAGCCGGTGCATTTTCATCCAGAACTGATTTTTGTTTAGACAAATCTGCATCATTGAATTTTGGGGCATCAAGAAACTTATGCTTCTGAGCTTCCACAAAAATGAAATTCACAGAGCAGAAAGCGATAAATAATATTTTTTTCATGTGTTAAATTTTAGATATTAAAATTTTTGAGTTATCGATATTAATAGTTTTTTTTCTGAAATTGACGTAATCATTGTATTTCTCCTTCGGATAAAGCCCTTTGTTGATTCTGATGGATCTGTTGACCTTTAGACCGTCACCGTTTTTCACAAAGCTCAGTTTATAAGTCCCGAATTCAGAGTTCAGAACAATGTTTTCAGGAAGTTCTTCTACCTTATAATTCTGTGGCAAAGTAAAGTTTATTTCATAATCATCTTCAAACGACTGTCTCAGTTCAAAAGGCAGTTCTCTATTGTCCTCTTTTTTATATACATTATCAGAGTAAATCGGGACTGCTCTGAAAATCATACTGCTTCCGGCATTTTTAGAATAGTTGTTTGCCTTGAAGTCAAGATCATATTTGGCAACAGCATTATCCTTATCATTAAGGAAATTCTTCAGTTCGATCTTCTCAAAATGCAGAACATCCAGCATATTTTTCACTGCTTCCGTTCTTTCTTTCGGAGACAGAGTGGCAAGAATAAGGTTGTTGTCATACTGAAGTCCTGTGTAGGAAAAATTACCTTCTCCGAGAATACTGTTATCTTCATTGACTTTAATTTTAAGCAATTGCTTTTCTTTGCTTTGTTCAGCCGTGTAAACAGGAGTATTAACCAATTCTATTCCCTCTTTTCTGATTGACAGAACATTTCTATCTGTTGTACTGTAACTTAAATGATTAAAAGCTATCTGCTGAGATGTATTTTCCAGCCATATATTTCCCTTTTCTGTCGGCACCATTAAAATGACATGATTACCACCCATTTTGGGAAAATCTTTATCAAAAGATACAGGCGAACTACCCGAATTGATTACTGAATAATATGAAGGAATTCCGGCTTCGTCCAACAAAGCTTTCATATAATTGGTGAGTCCCTTACAATCGCCATAACCTTTTTTCTGAACCTCATCCGGAAGCATCGGCTGCCAGCCGCCAATTCCTAATGCCACAAAAATATATCTTGTCTTGCTCTGCATATACTGATAGATTTTCTTAACTTTTTCTTCAGTAGTTCCCTGAAGATTAAGACTCATAACTTCAGCTTTAATACCTGGTGTTGATACAGAAACCGGTTGCAGAATGCTATTGTAATACCACGTCCCGAAATCACTCCAGCTGTTTATACTTCCTTGTTTTCCTTCAAGATTGAACTTCGTTAAAGCAAAACTTACTTTAGGTAAAATTTTTACCGGCTGAGGCGATAAAAAGACATCATCAATTGCAGGAACATTTTTATAGGTATAAATCTTTTCGCCGGCACTTTCGGATTCACTAACCGCAGTGTAATTGTATGACGAGGGATAAATTTTTGATTTCAGCTCAATTCCCGATTTATTGATGATCTTCATCTGTGCTTCTTCCAATGAAACTTTCGTAGTGTTGAAAGGGATAAAATCCGGTAAAAAGACCGTATTTTCATCACTGATCTGATAAGAAAACTCAACGGTGTACGGATATTGTGTCGGCGTATAAGACAATGCCATCACACGGTTGTCTGAATAAAAAGTTCCTTGATTATTATTGGCAAAGTCCCCGAAATCCGATTTGGAATATGATTTTATTTTTTTACCGGATTCATCGTATATATTAACTTTCACATCGGAAATGCTGTTCCCTTTCTCGTAAGGAATATATACCTGCGCATCTGACTCTCCGTCTTTATTAAGAACAGTTTTTACGGTATAAAACTGATACCTAATATCATCTATCTTGTTGATCTGAATGGTAGTAAGATCTTTTCTGATGACTGCATCGGCGTTTTTCTTTAAATTTTCAGGAATTGCTGAAGCCGGAAAGCTTTGGGAGTAATATAAGGATGCCACGGAAAGGGCCACGGTACAAAGTATTTTAATCATGGTTATTAAAATTTAGCAAAAATAATAAAATCTCTGCGAGTCTTAAAATTAAATTTAATACATCAAATGTGAAAATCAAAAAAGACCTCATTAACTGAGGCCTTTGTATATTTAGTAAGTGCTAACTATGCATCAATTTTTGCATATTTGGCATTCTTTTCGATAAATTCTCTTCTCGGAGGCACTTCATCACCCATCAACATGGAGAAAACACTGTCTGCTTCCACAGCGTTGTCAATAGTTACCTGCTTAAGAATTCGGTTTTCAGGATTAAGGGTAGTTTCCCAAAGCTGCTCAGGATTCATCTCCCCAAGACCTTTATAACGCTGTACTTCTACACCTTTTCCGTCCGGAGAGATTTCCAATGTAAATTCTTCACGTTCCTTTTCGTTGTAGGCATATACCTTTTTGTTGCCTTTTTTCAATAAATATAAAGGTGGCTGAGCGATATAAATATAACCGTTCTCAATCAGTTCCTTCATATATCTGAAGAAGAAGGTTAGGATCAACGTAGAAATGTGAGATCCATCGATATCGGCATCGGTCATGATAACAATTTTATGGTATCTTAACTTCGCCATATTCAACGCTTTACTGTCTTCTTCTGTTCCTACTGAAACCCCGAGAGCAGTATAAATATTTTTAATCTCTTCATTATCATAGACTTTATGAAGCATTGATTTTTCTACATTCAGGATCTTACCTCTTAACGGAAGAATAGCCTGGAAGAAACGGTCACGTCCCTGCTTCGCTGTTCCACCCGCGGAATCTCCCTCTACCAGGAATATTTCTGATTCTGCAGGATCTTTTGAAGAACAGTCAGACAATTTACCGGGAAGGCCGGAACCTCCCATTGGGGATTTTCTCTGAACCATTTCACGGGCTTTTTTTGCAGCCTGTCTTGCTTTTGCCGCTAAAACTACCTTTTGAACGATGATTTTTGCTTCATTGGGATTTTCTTCCAAAAAGTTGGTCAGCATTTCACCCACAATCTTGTCTACAGCACCGGAAACTTCAGAGTTCCCCAGTTTTGTTTTAGTCTGTCCTTCAAACTGAGGTTCCATTACTTTTACGGAGATTACTGCTGTTAATCCTTCACGGAAATCATCTCCAGTAACCTCTACTTTTTCCTTTTGAGGAATACCCAGATCATCCGCATATTTCTTAAGAGTTCTCGTTAAAGCACGTCTGAAACCTGCCAGGTGAGTACCTCCTTCGTGCGTATTGATATTATTAACATACGAGTGAAGATTTTCGGTAAATGATGTATTGTAACGCATGGCTACCTCCACCGGAATATCATCTCTTTCACCCTCCATGAAGATCACATTCTCCATGATGGATTCACGGTTTCCGTCGATATAAGCAACAAATTCCCTTAACCCTCCTTCAGAATGGAAAACTTCAGTTCTGAAAGATCCGTCTTCCAACGTTTCTCTTTCATCCGTTAATGTAATGGTAATTCCTTTATTAAGATAAGAAAGCTCTCTTAAACGGCTTGCCAAAGTATCATAGTTGTACACCAGCTCTGTAAAGATAGAATCATCCGGCTGGAAAAACTGTTTGGTCCCTCTCTGGTCACTGTGGCCGATTTCTTCAACCCCTGTCTGCGCCTTTCCTCTGGAATATATCTGCTGATAAACGTTTCCGTCTCTGTAAACGGTGGTTACCATTTCATTAGAAAGTGCATTCACACACGATACCCCCACTCCATGCAGACCTCCCGAAACCTTGTAAGAATCTTTGTCGAATTTCCCTCCGGCCCCGATTTTTGTCATTACAACCTCAAGAGCAGATTTTTGTTCTTTTTCATGAAAATCTACCGGAATACCTCTACCGTTATCACTTACTTCAATTCCGTTTCCCTCTTTAATGGCAACGAAGATTGTATCGCAGTATCCTGCCAAAGCCTCGTCAATAGAATTATCCACTACTTCATAAACCAAATGATGGAGACCTCTCACTCCCACATCACCAATGTACATTGAAGGACGCATACGAACGTGTTCCATCCCTTCCAATGCCTGAATACTACTAGCTGTATATTGTTTCTGACTCATATAAAATATTAAAAATCCTGCTATATGCAAAGACCCACAAATATCGTGATTTTTTTCGAGGTATGAAAGTTAAAATACATCAAAAACGTATTGTCTTTTCCACAGAAATAAGGGGTAATTTATTTTAAAGGGATTAAAGTTAAAACCTATTTTTCAAACTATTACTGTCGTAAATCATGCTTTATATCTCTAATTTATGCGTAAATTTATTAATTCAAAAATTGATGATTATGGACGACTTTCTTGCAGCCCGCGCCCAAATGGCAATGTCCCTCGGTTTTCATATTATTTTTTCATGTGTCGGCATGGTAATGCCTTTTCTGATGGCATTTGCGCACTGGAAATATTTAAAAACAAATGATGAAATCTATAAAGGGCTTACCAAAGCATGGAGTAAAGGTGTTGCCATACTTTTTGCAACCGGTGCCGTTTCCGGTACGATGCTTTCTTTTGAGCTTGGACTTCTCTGGCCACAATTCATGAAGCATGCCGGCCCTATTTTCGGGATGCCTTTTTCTCTGGAAGGAACAGCCTTTTTTATTGAAGCCATTGCGATAGGATTTTTTCTGTATGGCTGGGACCGGTTTAATAAATGGTTCCATTGGTTTTGCGGGTTCCTGGTGGGGGTAAGCGGACTGGTGTCCGGTATCCTTGTGGTTGCTGCGAACGCCTGGATGAATTCACCGGCGGGTTTTGATTATGTAAACGGACAGTATTTAAATATAGATCCCATAAGAGCAATGTTCAATGACGCATGGTTTCCCCAGGCACTGCACATGACGGTTGCAGCTTTTTGCGCGACAGGGTTTGCTGTTGCCGGTGTTCATGCGTATATGATTATACGGAAAAAAAATATTGAATTTCATACCAAAGCCTTCAAAATTGCTGCCGGATTTGCTTTGATCGGAGCATTTGGAGCACCTTTAAGTGGTGATGTTGCGGCCAAATCCGTAGCAGAAAGACAGCCCATAAAATTAGCCGCTATGGAAGCTCATTTTAAAACAGAAAAAGGCGCCGCTTTTGTGATTGGCGGCATTCCGGATGAACAGAAAGGAGAAATAAAATATGCCGTGAAAATCCCGAAGGTTCTAAGCTTTCTGGTAAGTAATGATTTTAACGCTGAAGTAAAAGGACTGAATGATTTTCCAAGAGATGAATGGCCTCCCGTGATAGTTGTTCACTTTGCTTTTCAGATTATGATTTTCTTTGGTGTTATCATGATAATTATAGGAATTATTTATTTGTATGCCGTGTTTTTTAAAAAGGAATGGTTGAAGAAAAACTGGCTGCTGAAAACATTCTTAGTTGCCACACCTTTCGGATATATCGCACTGGAAGCAGGCTGGACAGTAACTGAAGTAGGCAGACAACCCTGGATCATCTACGGAATCATGAGAACAGTAGACGCGGTAACGCCGATGCCGGGAATACAGTATTCTTTCTATTTCTTTACGGCGGTTTTCGTTTCGCTATCTTTTGTCATTATCTTTCTTCTGACAAGACAGATCAAAATGGTTCCGAAGCTTTACGATCCTACCGATCCTCAGTTTAACGATAAACAAAAAAAATTATGATATATGTAGTCATAGGTTTTCTCTGGCTGTCGATATGCCTTTATGTGATTTTGGGCGGAGCAGATTTCGGAGCCGGAATTGTAGAACTTTTTACCAGAAAAAAGAACCGCTCTAAAACAAAGGCCATCATGTACGAATCGATAGCGCCGGTCTGGGAAGCCAACCATATGTGGCTGATTATTGCCATCGTTATTCTTTTTGTAGGCTTTCCGGAGATTTACACTACACTATCAACGTATCTCCACATTCCTTTGGTTTTAATGCTTATCGGAATTATAGCAAGAGGAACCGCATTTACGTTCAGGCATTATGATGCTGTGAAAGATGACTGGCAAAATGTATATGCACAGATCTTTTATTTTTCGAGTCTTCTGACGCCTTTTTTCTTAGGATTAATTGCAGCTGCCACAATTTCACATTCTATTAATCCTGATGCTAAAGGGTTTTTAGATTTATATATTTTCAGCTGGCTGAATTGGTTTGGGGTTGCTGTCGGACTCTTCACCATTGCGATCTGTGCCTATCTGGCTTCCATTTTTGCTTTGAGAGAAACAGCTGACCGAATGGAATTAAGTTTAATGATCAGAAAATCAAAACAGACCATGATTTTTGTAGTGATTACAGGCATATTGGTTTTCCTGACCGCTTATCTTTCTGATATTCCTTTAATTATATGGGTGTTTTCAAAACCTTTAGGTATTATGGCAACTGTTTTTGCAACGATTTGTCTTATATTAATTCTAAGGGCTATGAATAGGCAAAAGCTCCTTCCTGTAAGAGCTTTAGCAGGATTCCAGGTGATTATGATTCTGGTTGCCGCAACCTATCAACATAACCCGAATATTATTCTTTTCGGAAACGGACAGCACCTTTCTTTACTTGAACACGTTGCTGCTCCGAAAACCATTTCTGCTTTGGGATGGGCATTAATGCTGGGCTGTATATTTATTTTACCCTTTTTGTTTTATCTGATGGCATCATTCAGTAAGCTAAGGAAATAATAACTTAACAAGTTCGGAAATGCAGGAATATTCAAGTAAAAAAAGAGCTTACAGCATCAATACAAAAAGCATATATTCTTTATGATCAGGAGTTTGATGATATTCATGAGCATGAAAAAGATTTGCTTAAAGTAAATGTTGACAAAACCCCTTCGCAGAACTTATCTTATCAGATCGGATGGACTGGTTTGCTTTTAGGCTGGGAATCAGATGAGTTAAAAGGCATTGATGTAAAAACTCCGGCTCCTGAATACAAATGGAACAACCTGAAAGAGCTTTACCAGTCCTTTTATAAATCTTACGGCTCATACAGCCTCCAAGAGCAACGTAAAATATTATCTGATCAGGTAAAAGAAATTGTAGAATGGATAGAAAATCTCGACGACGACGTATTATTTCTTCCTGAAAAAAGGAAATGGGCAACAACACCGGCAAAATGGCCTGTCTGGAAATGGATTCATATCAATACTGTCGCACCGTTCAAAAGCTTCAGAACGCAGCTTCGGAAATGGAAGAAGGGATAGAAATATTATAATATGAATAATATTAATGAGTTTCGGGCGGAAGCTTCGCTTCCGCCCGAAACTTTATCACTTTTTAAGCAAAACAATTTCAACTCTTCTGTTTTTAACAAAATCTTCTTCTGTGCGTTCAGGATATGCGACAGGATTAAGATGCCCCATTCCGGTAGCTTTTATTCGCTCGGATTTTATTCCCTGTTTTTCAAGAAATTCCTTGATGGCATTTGCTCTTGTAAATGAAAGGTTGAACGTTTTCAGATCAAGATCTTCCCCATCAAAATTATCATAATCACAGCAAATATGTCCTTGTAGCTCAAGCTCTAACGATGGATTATTTTTCAAAACATCAGCAAGTTTTGCCAAAACTTTATTCCCTTTTGGAAGCCAGATGTGGCGACCTCCGATAAAATTAACGCCCGGCAAAGAGAATGTATCCTTTACTTTCATTTCATAAATCCTGCGGCTAAAGAAGCTTTCGAATGTTTTGCCTGACCTTATCTCTCCTTTTGCCATAACTCTATCAATAAAGATATCTACTCTCCTGTTTTTTTTGCGTAATTCTTCTGTACTGTTGTCATTAATTTGTTTTTCTTTTCCCAGACCGGTTACGCTTTCAAGGTTAATATTATTTTTAATTTTTGACTGTAAATATTTACCCACCGCATTGGCTCGGTTTTCAGATAATTTCTTATTGTATTCCGAACTTCCGGAAACATCACAATTCCCCAAAATTTTAAATTTTAAGTTGCTTTTTAATTGTGATAAACTGTCTAATTTTCGTTGAGAATCTTTAGTAAGCTTGTAGCTGTCATACTCGAAATAGACAGAGGTTAGCATTTGTGCTTTACAACTTATACAACAAAAAAGCAGCAATACAAGAATTTTCACTTTAAAGTTTTTGAGAGAACGTAAAATCGGCAAAAATAGTTTGTAATATTAAAAAGGTTCTGGCGGAAGCTTCGCTTCCGCCCGAACCAAAATTATATGAATTGATAAACTTAAACCAGTTTCATCAAAATATTTTCATCCGTCTTCTCTACTTTCACCAAATTATTTTTAGTCAAAGTTTTTGACGCTTTATCCCATTTTTTACCGGAAAGCTGACTTCTTTCTTTCACTTCAGCTAATGAAAACGGCTCTTCCTGGGAATTCAAAATTTCAAGAATTACTTTTTCATCTTCTCCCAATTCGATCTGCGGAGTCACTTTTTCAGGCTTCATTTGCGGGAAGAACAATACTTCCTGAATGGATGCATTATTCGTCAAGAACATAATCAATCTGTCCATACCGATTCCTAAACCTGAAGTTGGTGGCATACCGTATTCCAAGGCTCTTAAGAAATCTTCATCGATAAACTGACCTGCTTCATCATCCCCTTTTTCAGATAATTTCAGCTGATCTTCGAATCGTTCCCTCTGATCAATCGGATCGTTTAGCTCAGAATAAGCATTGGCAATTTCTTTACCGCAAACCATTAATTCAAAACGTTCTGTAAGTCCTTCTTTAGTTCTGTGCTTTTTGGTCAGAGGAGACATTTCGATAGGATAATCGGTAATAAAAGTAGGCTGGATAAAATTTCCTTCACACTTTTCACCGAAAATTTCATCAATCAGTTTTCCTTTACCCATTGTTTCATTGACATCAATACCAATAGATTTTGCAAAGTCGAACAATTCCTGTTCTGTTTTCCCTGTGATATCAAAACCTGTGAATTTCAGGATAGCATCCGTCATGGAAATTCTTTCATAAGGCGCTTTGAAATCCACTTCATATTCCCCGAAAGTAGCTTTGCTGGTTCCGTTTACCTGAATGGCACAGAATTCCAATAATTTTTCCGTGAAATCCATCATCCAGTTGTAGTCTTTATAGGCTACATAGATCTCCATCGCTGTAAATTCCGGATTGTGTGTTCTGTCCATTCCTTCATTTCTGAAGTTTTTTGAGAATTCATAAACACCGTCAAAACCACCTACGATCAATCTTTTCAGATACAATTCGTTGGCAATTCTTAAATATAAAGGAATATCCAAAGCATTATGATGGGTGATAAAAGGCCTTGCTGCCGCACCGCCAGGAATCGACTGTAAAATAGGAGTTTCCACTTCAAAATATCCGGCATCATTGAAGAAAGTTCTCATGGCATTGAACAGCTTTGTTCTCTTCACGAAAACTTCTTTCACCTGAGGATTTACCGTTAAATCTACATAACGCTGTCTGTATCTCATTTCAGGATCGTTGAAAGCGTCATGTACTACTCCGTTTTCATCTGTTTTAGCCTGAGGCAACGGTCTTAAAGCCTTTGTTAAAAGGGTAAAATTCTTTACCAAAACCGTCTTTTCACCGACCTGAGTGGTGAATAATTCTCCTTCAACACCAATAATATCTCCGATATCTAAAAGATGCTTGTAGACTTCGTTATATAACGTTTTATCTTCACCGGTACAGATTTCATCCCTGTTGAAATATACCTGAATTCTTCCTGTAGAATCCTGCAGTTCAGCAAAAGAAGCTTTCCCCTGGATTCTTCTGGACATTAATCTTCCTGCAATCTTAACCTGTTTATTATCAGCGAAATCCTGTTTTATAGATTCTGTAGTATCTGTAATTACATATTCATCTGCAGGGAACGCATTGATTCCCATTTCAACAAGCTTGTTCAGCTTTTCTCGTCTAATGATTTCTTGTTCTGATAATTGCATTGTATTTATTTAAAATAACGTGCAAAATTAGTGATTTTTAAAATGATGGTCAACGACTTTTTCCAGAAATATAATTTATTTCCGTTAAAATTAATTCAGCTTAAAAATTTTAATCTAAATTTTATCAGAACCAATCAGTGCGATTTTGTTGAGGAATGAACGTCCAGGCTAACATTCTGCTTACTTTCTGTCCCTGAGCCATATCAATTGTTTTGAATTCTATTGCCTTCACTTTTTTCAGAAGTGTCGTTAACTTATACAGGTTCTCCTTTTTTGAAACTAAGCATGTAAACCAAAGAACCTGAGACTTATACAAACAGCTTTCATGAATCATTTTTGTGATAAAAGCCAATTCGCCGCCCTCAAACCAAAGTTCAGATTGCTGTCCGCTAAAATTAAGTAAAGGTTTGCTGATTTTTGATTTGTTGAGATTTCTTGTTTTTCTGAGATTTCCTTTTATGGCAGACTCTTCAGAATCATGAAAAGGCGGATTACACATCGAGAATGTAAAACGATCTTCAGGTTGAATAATATTTTTAAATATACATTCAGGGTGAGACTGCTGCTTTAAATGAATTCCAGATAACAACTCCGGATTATGCTCTAAAATCTGTTGGGCATTCTTTAAAGAATCTTCATTAATATCCGTTCCCAACATCTCCCAACCGTAAGATTGATGCGCTATTAAAGGATACACAAGATTTGCGCCGACACCAATATCCAACCCCTTGATTTTTACGCCTGTCGGAATTTCTCCCTGCCGTTCAGCCAATACATCAGCAATGTAATGAACATAATCTGCCCTGCCGGGAATTGGAGGACAAAGATTATTCTCAGGAATATCCCAGTTTTTAACGTTATAAAAACTTTCTAATAAAGCCTTGTTAAGCAGTTTTACAGCTTTGGGAATACTGAAGTTTATGGTTACCGTTTGATAAGAATTGGTAAACACATATTGTTTCAGTTCTGGTACACAAGAAACAAGCCGATCAAAATCATAAGGATCACGATGCAGATTTCTTGTATGCAGACTGGATTTTTCGGCAGACATTTTATTTTTTCTGTCTTAGAATATATTCTACCATTTTTTTAGCTTCATCTTTCGACACCTGTGTATGAGGAGTCATCGGAACATTTCCCCAGACACCGCTTCCACCTTCTATAATTTTTGAAGCCAAGAGTTCAATATCTTTATCAGAATATTTACCTGCAATTTCCTGGTAAGAGGGTCCTATCATTTTTTCGCTTACCGAATGGCAACCGGAGCAATCCAGTCTTTCGATCAGCTGTTCCCCTGAAAGATTGGTCTTAGCAGATTCTTCGGCAGTTATTTTTTCAGAAGATGCCGTATCGACCGTTGTCCCTTCTTTTTTAGAACAGGAAAATATCAGCAGGCTAAAAATTCCTGTCAAAAATAATTTCTTCATTATTTGGTAAGCGTATCTGCTTTTGCATCTTTTGCAGGAACCGATACGGCAGCATTCACATCAGCTTCCGGCGTATCTCTTGTTGTTGCGCTTGAATCTACTACAGTTGGTGCATCCGGCTCGGGTAACATCGTGTTGCTGTCTTGTAAGTCATGATCCGGCTTTTTTGAACAGTTAGCCACTAATAAACCTCCGATAAATGCGATTGCTAATACTTTTTTCATTTTTCTCTATAAAATTATTAAGCAAAAATATAAAAAATAAAGTTTTAAAATCATGATAAATATTCATTTTAAAGATATTTTCTGATTGTCAGGTCAATTAAAATAGAATTAAATTTTTCGTTTTCATTTTTTGTATTGAAAAAAATATATACATTTGTGGCATGTTTAATATCAGCAACAATAATTGGTGGTGGCTTTCAAGCTCTTCGTCGGGTCTGAAGTTATTGTCGTGTTGTTGATTATGATACAGCGATTTTAATTTAAAATTATATAATATAAAGACTTTGACGTATGCCGTTGAAGTCTTTTTTTTGTTTAAATCATTAAAAACAAACTGTAATGTTCAGTAAAAAAATAAAAATAAAAACCGTTTCTGAAAAAACACTGGGAGATCTCCGGACTCCGATGAATATTTATCTTCAGGTACGCGACAGGTTCAGGGACACCATTCTACTGGAAAGCTCTGATTCTAAGAATATTGACAATAATTTTTCATTCATTGCCATTAATGCAGTCGCCGGAATTGAGATTAAAAACCTTCATGAATTTGAAATCAAACTTCCCGGACAGGAACCTGTAAAACAATTGATTACAGAGAAAAAAATCACAGATATTTTAGAAAGCTTTTCTCATGTTTTCGAATGCGAAAAGACCGATGATCCGATTGAAAAAACAGCGCAAAGCCTTTTCGGATATACAAGTTTTGAAGCGGTTCAGTTTTTTGAGAACTTAAGTTTTAAAGCGCAGAGTCCTGAAGTTGAGATTCCAATCCTTCGTTACCGTTTGTATCAGTATGTCATCGCCATAAACCACTACAATGATGAAATGCACATTATTGAAAATCAGATCGAAGGCGTAAAATCTGAACTCTATTTTTTGGAAAGTTTAATCAGAAACCATAATTCCGTTATTTATCCTTTCGAAAAAAATGGTGAGGAGACTTCAAATATTACCGATGAAGAATATATCGAACTGGTAAAAACAGCACAGAAACACTGCATGAGAGGCGACGTATTTCAGTTGGTTTTAAGCAGAAGATTCGAGCAGAAATTCAAAGGTGATGAGTTTAATGTTTATAGAGCATTAAGGAATATCAATCCTTCACCTTACCTGTTTTTCTTTGATTACGGAAATTACAAATTATTCGGATCAAGTCCTGAAAGTCAATTAATTATTAAAGAAAACAAAGCCATCATTCATCCGATTGCCGGAACTTTTAAAAGAACGGGACATCTTGAAACCGACCTGCAGTCTATTGAAGCCTTAAAAAATGACGAAAAAGAAAATGCAGAACACACAATGCTCGTCGATCTGGCGAGAAATGACTTAAGTAAGCTCGGAAAAAATGTGACGGTCACAAAATTGAAAGAAATTCAGCTTTTTTCCCACGTCATTCACATGGTAAGTGAAGTCACCGCAGATTTACAGGAACACACAAATCCTTTTGAAATGGTCGCCACCACTTTCCCTCAGGGCACTTTAAGCGGAGCGCCAAAGCATAAAGCATTACAATTAATCGATACCTATGAAAAAGATTCCCGCGGTTATTACGGTGGCTGTATCGGAATGATCGGTTTAAACGGAGATTGTAATCAAGCCATCATGATCCGGACTTTTTTTGAGCAAAAACAATACTTTATACTATCAGGCCGGCGCAGGATTGGTTGCAAAATCAAACCCGGAAAGTGAACTTCAGGAAGTAAACAACAAGCTGAATGCATTGAAAAAAGCAGTGGAGAAAGCAGAGAAGCTGGTGGAGAATTATTAACAAAATGAAAAAATAAATGAAACATACCATACCAACAACCAACCAACAACAATCAACTAATAACCAGCAACTATCATCCAAAGTCCTGGTATTCGACAATTACGATAGTTTCACCTACAATCTGGTTCAGATTATCGAAAGAATTCTGGGTAATAAAGTAGATGTGGTAAAAAACGACCAGATCACGTTAAAAGAAATAGATCAATATGATAAAATTGTTCTTTCTCCAGGACCGGGAATTCCCGAAGAAGCAGGAATTTTACTGGATTTAATTAAAGAATATGCACCTAAGAAAAGCATTCTGGGCGTTTGCCTCGGTCAGCAGGCGATTGCAGAGGCTTTTGGAGGAAGCTTAATTAACCTTTCAGAGATTTTTCACGGGGTTGCCACTCCTGCGGATATAGTGAGAAATAACACCAAAATTTTTAAAGATCTTTCAAGCGGGCTGGAAGTCGGAAGATACCACAGCTGGGTCGTGAGTCGTGAAAACTTTCCTGAAGAACTGGAAATCACGGCAGTAGATAAAGACGGAATGATCATGGCATTACAACATAAAACGTATGATGTACATGGGGTACAGTTTCACCCGGAAAGTATTCTGACGCCGCAGGGAGAAATTATTATTAAAAATTTTCTATTGCATTAAGAACAATACCAATTTCCATTCATCATAAAACCTCATTCAATGAAAGAAATCCTTGAATATCTTTTCAACCATTATACTTTGTCAAAATCTGAGGCAAAAGCGATCATGATTGAAATTGCTCAGAATAAATTTAATGCTACAGAAGTAACAGCTTTCATAAGTGTTTTCCTGATGCGGAATATTACCCTGAAAGAACTGGAAGGCTTCCGCGAAGCACTTCTGGACATGACAGTTCCCGTAAATATTGACTCAAAGGATGCGATTGATATTGTAGGAACCGGCGGCGACGGAAAAAATACGATCAATATTTCAACACTGGCGAGTTTTGTAGTGGCAGGAACCGGGCAAAAAGTTACCAAACACGGAAATTACGGAGCTTCAACGATTACCGGCTCATCCAATGTGCTGGAAGAAGTGGGCTATGAATTTAAAAACAATTCTGAAAGGCTGCAGGAAGATCTTGAAAAAGCCAATATCTGCTTTTTACATGCTCCTTATTTCCATCCCGCACTTCAGTCTGTCGGAGCATTGCGGAAATCTTTGGGTCTAAGGACTTTTTTCAATCTGCTCGGTCCTCTGGTAAATCCCGCAAAACCACAGTTTTCGATGATCGGCGTGTACAATCTGGAGATTGCCAGGATTTATCAGTATCTGCTCCAGAAAGATGACCGTCACTTTACTTTAGTTCACGGAATGGACGGATATGACGAGATCAGCCTGACACACGACAGCAAAATTATGACTAAAAAAGGAGAGGAAGTGTATTCACCGGAAGATTTAGGCTTCAATTCTGTAACAAATGAAAGTATAAAAGCTGCTGATACACCGCTAGAAACGGCAAAAATATTCAGGAATATTCTTCACGGAAAAGGGACGGAACAACAAAATTCTGTCGTTCTCGCCAATGCAGCAGTTGCCTTGTATCATACCGATAAATTCGGCAGCTATGATGATTGTCTCTTAATGGCCAAAGAAAGCCTGTTTGCCGGAAAAGCATTAAAAAAGCCTGGAATTATTGTTGAATTAAAGATAAAAGATCATGAATATTTTAGATAAAATCATTCAGAGAAAAAAAGAAGAGATTATTCTTTCAAAATCGAAGATCTCTGTACAGCAGCTGAAAGATTCCGAATTTTTTGGGAGAAAAAGTTTTTCTTTAAAACAAACTTTAAAAGGCAAAAGCGGAATTATTGCAGAATTTAAAAGAAAATCACCTTCAAAAGGCATCATCAATGATAAAGTTTCGCCTGTGGAAGTCGTTTCTGCCTATGAAAATTTCGGAGCAAGCGGTATTTCTGTTTTGACGGACCGGGATTTTTTCGGCGGAAGTTTTGAAGATATTCTGAATGTAAGAAATCATATCAATATCCCGATCCTGAGAAAGGATTTTATGATCGATAAATATCAGTTTTACGAAGCAAAAGCCATCGGAGCCGATGTGATATTGCTAATTGCAGCCTGCCTTTCTCCTCAGCAGGTTCAGGAATTTACGGAACTTTCGCATGAACTTGGATTGGAGGTTCTGCTGGAAATTCATTCCGAAGAAGAATTAAAACACATTAATAAGCACATTGATTTTGTAGGAATAAACAACAGGAATCTCAAAGACTTCAAGGTTGATTTACAACATTCCATTGATTTGAAAAACCAGCTTCCATCAGATATTTTTTCCGTTGCAGAAAGTGGAATTTATAATGAGGAAGATTTCAGGTTTCTGAAAGAAAAAGGTTTTGACGGATTTTTAATGGGTGAATATTTTATGAAAAATGAAGATCCCGGAGATAAATTCAGAAAATTCATTTCAAATGTAGCCGGGTAACAGTTTATTACGATAACAATGACAGATCACAAGAAACATTCAATAAACAGCCATAAGCTAAAACTCAAGGTTTGCGGGCTGACACAATTACAGCAAATTCAGGAATTAATTCCTATGAAAATTGATTTTTATGGCTTTATTTTCTATGAAAAATCACCGAGATATGTGCTCAATCATTTAAGTTTGGAACAAATTTCAACGATAAACCATAATGGCAAAACCGGAGTTTTTGTGAATGAAAATATTGAGAAAATTACTGAAACAGCAGAAACGGCAAAGCTGAATTTTATACAGCTTCATGGTGACGAAAATGAAAACTTCATTGTTGCATTAAGAGAACAATTAAATCCCGAAGTCAGAATTATTAAAGTCATAAGAATCGGAAATCAGAATCCGGATGAATTACAAAAAACCATCAACGATCAGCCATCTGCAGTTAATCATTTACTTTTTGATACCGACTCAAAGGCCTTTGGGGGAACAGGAAAAACTTTTAACTGGAATCTATTGAATGAAATTGAAATCCCCCTTCCCTATTTTCTGAGCGGCGGAATTTCAGAGGAAAATATTCAAAATATAAGTTTGCTGCATCAAAAGCCATTCGCATTGGATATCAATTCAAAATTTGAAACCGAACCGGGAATCAAAGATGTAAAAAGGATAAAAATGTTTAAAAAAACTATTGAATGAGCTAGAGTCCCGAAGGGACGATTTATAATAGAATCGGATGTCAATCCGATTTATATCAACAATTAATAAAAACACAAAAGATGTCACAATCATTGGTAAAAAATTATGTTCACATTGTTTTCAGCACAAAGCACAGAGAAGATTTCATAGACGAAAAAATAGAAAATGAACTCTTTTCCTACATTACAGCCTTATGTAAAAATTTGGAAAGCAATGTTTTACAAATCGGAGGAACAGATAATCATATTCATATTCTTTGTTCGCTTTCGAAGAAAATTGCATTAATGAAATTAGTTCAGGAAATTAAAGCATATTCATCAAAATGGATGAAAACAAAAGGTAAAGCATATGAGAATTTCTTCTGGCAGGATGGCTACGGAGCGTTTTCAGTAACTGAAGAAAATGTATTTTCAATCAAAAACTATATTCAAAACCAAAGACAACATCATCAACAGATTCATTATAAAGATGAACTGATTGGGATTCTAAAAAAACATAAAATGAAATATGATGAAAAATACTTGTGGGATTAACAGGTGATTGGATTGTATCCAATCCTGATATAAAACGTCCCTTCGGGACTTAATCCATGAAGATTATTTAAAAATTTTAATAGATAAAAAACAAAATATGAATTATAGAAATCCAGATGAATTCGGATATTACGGAGAATTCGGAGGTGCTTTTATCCCCGAAATGCTTTATCCGAATGTGGAAGAACTCCAGAAAAACTATCTTGAAATCATTGAATCTGAAGACTTTCAGCGAGAATATCAGGATTTGTTAAAAAATTATGTTGGACGTGCAACCCCGCTTTATTTTGCAAAAAATATAAGTGAAAAATATAAAACAAAAATATACCTCAAAAGAGAAGACCTCAACCATACCGGAGCGCATAAAATCAATAATGCTCTGGGACAGGTTTTATTGGCAAAACGACTTGGAAAGACCAGAATTATAGCAGAAACCGGTGCGGGACAGCACGGCGTTGCAACGGCTACAGCATGTGCTTTACTTGGTCTGGAATGCATCGTGTATATGGGAGAAATCGACATTCAGCGGCAGGCTCCTAATGTGGCAAGAATGAAAATGCTTGGCGCCAGGGTAATTCCGGCGACTTCAGGTTCAAAAACCTTAAAAGATGCTGTAAATGAAGCCTTAAGAGACTGGATCAACAATCCTGTAACGACACATTATGTGATCGGAAGTGTTGTCGGACCTCACCCATTTCCCGATCTGGTGGCGAGATTTCAGAGTGTGATTTCAAGAGAAATTAAAGAGCAGCTTTTGACACAGACCGGCAATGAAAATCCGGATTATATTATTGCATGCGTTGGCGGTGGAAGTAATGCTGCAGGGGCTTTTTATCATTTTGTCAACGAAAAGGAAGTTAAAATCATCGCGGCCGAAGCCGGAGGTTTTGGCGTTACATCCGGAAAGTCCGCGGCCACTACATTCCTCGGAACCTTAGGCGTTCTGCATGGAAGCAAAAGCCTGGTCATGCAGACGGAGGACGGACAGGTCATTGAGCCGCATTCGATTTCCGCAGGACTTGATTATCCGGGAATAGGACCTTTTCACGCCCATCTTTTTAAGGAAAAAAGAGCCGAATTCTTCAGTATTAATGATGAGGAAGCCTTACAATCAGCATTTGAGCTGACAAAACTTGAAGGCATTATTCCCGCTTTGGAAAGTGCGCACGCTTTGGCTGTTTTAGATAAAAAAGAATTTAATGAAAACGACATCGTTGTCATCTGCCTGAGCGGCCGTGGTGATAAGGATATGGAAACTTATTTGAAACATTTATAAATCATTCCCTACAAAGACGAAAATCTCATCCA
Organism: Chryseobacterium sp. POE27; assembly: GCF_039727685.1. Classification (NCBI taxonomy): domain Bacteria; kingdom Pseudomonadati; phylum Bacteroidota; class Flavobacteriia; order Flavobacteriales; family Weeksellaceae; genus Chryseobacterium; species Chryseobacterium sp. POE27. The sequence goes on along the minus strand of NZ_CP152475.1, from coordinate 4,345,016 downwards.
GAAAGATAAATTGTTAAATCAAATTTATGAATAATAACATCCCATCTCAAACTTCAGGCATTCAGCCTCAAAAAAAACTAAATATATACTTCACTGCTGGAATACCACAATTGGAAGATACCACCGAGATCATCAAATTAATACAAAGTTCCGGAGCAGAAATGATGGAGATCGGAATGCCCTATTCAGATCCTGTTGCTGATGGTCCTGTCATTCAGGAGGCGCACGAGCTGGCACTCAAAAACGGAATGACGATTGAAAAACTTTTCTCTCAGTTAAAATCCATTAAAAATGAAATAAAAATTCCGGTGATTTTGATGGGTTATATCAATCCTGTTTTACGTTTTGGATTTGAAAACTTCTGCAGAGAATGTTCGGAGAGTGGTGTTTCGGGATTAATTATTCCTGATTTGCCACCAGTTGAATTCGAAAAAAACTACCGTGAAATTTTAAAACTATATAATTTACATTTCACCTTTCTGGTAACTCCTGAAACTTCGGATGAAAGAATTTTATACCTGGATTCTTTAAGTTCGGGATTTCTATATGCCGTAAGTTCGTCTTCCACTACAGGAAATGATAATGCTGTTTTAAAAAATGAAGAGTATCTTTCAAGATTAGCCTCTCTCCCACTGAAAAATCCTGTGATGATCGGTTTCGGAATCAAATCTAAAGAAGATTTCAACAATGTTACCGAAAAAGCTGACGGCGGAATCATCGGAACGGCATTTGTCAATATCCTTCTGCATCATAGAGATTGGAAGAAGAAGGCTATAGATTTCATCCATTCCATTAAAGCTTAAAAATCACTAAATTTGAGGAGTCAAAAAATGATATGAATACAATTCAGAATAAAGTCGTAGAATTTGAAGATTTAGGAACCCGGGAATATCAATCGGCCTGGGATTATCAGGAGTCTCTGATGAAAAACATCATTGACCTCAAAATCAAAAACCGCGATCTTCCTGCCGAACAGCACATTATAACTCCCAACCATTTTTTACTGGTAGAGCATCCTCATGTTTACACCCTCGGAAAAAGCGGTCATGAAGAGAATATGCTTGCCGGAATTGATAAATTAAAAGAAATAGACGCCACTTTTGTAAAGGTAAACCGTGGCGGAGACATCACCTATCACGGCTACGGACAAATTGTCGGTTATCCCGTTCTGGATCTTGAGAATTTCTTCACAGACATTCATAAATACATGAGAAACCTGGAGGAAGTCATCATCAGAACCATCGCCGAATATGGTCTAAAAGGAGAACGTTCTCCCGGTGAAACCGGAGTATGGCTGGATGTAGGGAAACCGTATGCGAGAAAAATCTGCGCAATGGGCGTAAAAGCTTCCCGTTGGGTAACGCTGCATGGCTTTGCTTTGAATGTAAATACCGATATGCGGTATTTCGAATACATCATTCCCTGCGGCATCAAAGACAAACAGGTAACTTCTCTGAAAAGAGAACTGGAAAGGGAACTGACTCCCGAAGAAATGGAAGATATCAAAACGAAGATCAGAAAACATTTTGAAGACGTTTTTGAAGCGGAAATTAAATTCAGTTAAGCCCTAAACTTTTCACAAGCATATTGGCATTTTGCTATAAGAATTAAAAATCCAACCGTAAAGTTCAATCTACGGTTGGATTTTTATTATTATCATTTCCGTATCTTTGGGACACACAACAACATCTAATTTGCATATCACCCTAAGCAACGGGTTGTGAATTGCTTTCATTTATCCGTATCTTTGGGATACACAACAACCCCGGAAAAAGCGGTTCGGGCTGTAAACTAGTTGTGAATTGCTTTCATTTATCCGTATCTTTGGGATACACAACAACCTCTAAGTTTTGATCTCTATAGAACTCATTGTTGTGAATTGCTTTCATTTGTCCGTATCTTTGGGATACACAACAACATGTATGAACACCTAAAAAGCCTGTCTGATGTTGTGAATTGCTTTCATTTGTCCGTATCTTTGGGATACACAACAACTCCCAGGTAAATATATGGCTGTAGCCTTTCGTTGTGAATTGCTTTCATTTGTCCGTATCTTTGGGATACACAACAACGAATAGTTAATATTGTCTTTTTGTATTTCAGTTGTGAATTGCTTTCATTTGTCCGTATCTTTGGGATACACAACAACGGCAGGCCGTATATGCTTATTTTTATCGCTGTTGTGAATTGCTTTCATTTGTCCGTATCTTTGGGATACACAACAACCGTTTGGCGCTACGCTAACGACCCTTCGTTGTTGTGAATTGCTTTCATTTGTCCGTATCTTTGGGATACACAACAACGAAAGCTTTTGAATTGGCAAAAGCATTAGGGTTGTGAATTGCTTTCATTTGTCCGTATCTTTGGGATACACAACAACGAAAATTATGATAGGTTGGTGTATCTTGCAGTTGTGAATTGCTTTCATTTGTCCGTATCTTTGGGATACACAACAACTCCTTTTTGCAAAGGATGTCTATCTGCATCGTTGTGAATTGCTTTCATTTGTCCGTATCTTTGGGATACACAACAACCCGGTGGTTTAGATCCGCATGATTATAGCCGTTGTGAATTGCTTTCATTTGTCCGTATCTTTGGGATACACAACAACGGCGTCAAACTTCACAACAAAAACCGCGAAGTTGTGAATTGCTTTCATTTGTCCGTATCTTTGGGATACACAACAACTTGTCGTTTTGTGATGAACTTCCGATCGCGGTTGTGAATTGCTTTCATTTGTCCGTATCTTTGGGATACACAACAACTTGTTCTTCTTACTTGTATAACTCCTTCTTGTTGTGAATTGCTTTCATTTGTCCGTATCTTTGGGATACACAACAACTTCACCCATAACAACTTATTACAGCGGCTCGTTGTGAATTGCTTTCATTTGTCCGTATCTTTGGGATACACAACAACAATTGAGAATATTAATCATTGCCCAAATGAGTTGTGAATTGCTTTCATTTGTCCGTATCTTTGGGATACACAACAACTTGTCGTTTTGTGATGAACTTCCGATCGCGGTTGTGAATTGCTTTCATTTGTCCGTATCTTTGGGATACACAACAACTTGTTCTTCTTACTTGTATAACTCCTTCTTGTTGTGAATTGCTTTCATTTGTCCGTATCTTTGGGATACACAACAACTTCACCCATAACAACTTATTACAGCGGCTCGTTGTGAATTGCTTTCATTTGTCCGTATCTTTGGGATACACAACAACAATTGAGAATATTAATCATTGCCCAAATGAGTTGTGAATTGCTTTCATTTGTCCGTATCTTTGGGATACACAACAACTTCCGGGAGGAAATGTTTTATTCCGCCATAGTTGTGAATTGCTTTCATTTGTCCGTATCTTTGGGATACACAACAACAATTTTTGATGGCACTATCTGGAGTCAAGCGTTGTGAATTGCTTTCATTTGTCCGTATCTTTGGGATACACAACAACTAAGTGGGATATATGGTATCCATGGTTTGAGTTGTGAATTGCTTTCATTTGTCCGTATCTTTGGGATACACAACAACGTGCGGACCGCAGCCCCTGAACGTGTTTTCGTTGTGAATTGCTTTCATTTGTCCGTATCTTTGGGATACACAACAACAAAGTTTATCACTCTTACGCTTCCGTCTGAGTTGTGAATTGCTTTCATTTGTCCGTATCTTTGGGATACACAACAACAAAGAAAGAAAATAATATAAGTATATAATGGTTGTGAATTGCTTTCATTTGTCCGTATCTTTGGGATACACAACAACCATCAATTGTTGCGTGGTTTGATGATTGTAGTTGTGAATTGCTTTCATTTGTCCGTATCTTTGGGATACACAACAACGGACGAAAAAATTTAAGATTGGTGCTCCGGGTTGTGAATTGCTTTCATTTGTCCGTATCTTTGGGATACACAACAACCCGAGATGCAGGCTACTGATGATGAGAACGGTTGTGAATTGCTTTCATTTGTCCGTATCTTTGGGATACACAACAACATCATCCCGCTATTTTATTTGTAACAGACCGTTGTGAATTGCTTTCATTTGTCCGTATCTTTGGGATACACAACAACGAAGAGGGCTCATATCCGGGAGGTATTGTAGTTGTGAATTGCTTTCATTTGTCCGTATCTTTGGGATACACAACAACACCAAGTTTTGCGGAACTTTGCAAGGCTTAGTTGTGAATTGCTTTCATTTGTCCGTATCTTTGGGATACACAACAACCCGCCTAAAAGTTTACAGGAGATCAATATTGTTGTGAATTGCTTTCATTTGTCCGTATCTTTGGGATACACAACAACTTTATTCGCTTTTTGTTGCCCATGTCTTTGGTTGTGAATTGCTTTCATTTGTCCGTATCTTTGGGATACACAACAACTTACCTCTAGTAGATGATCTAGCAGCAGCAGTTGTGAATTGCTTTCATTTGTCCGTATCTTTGGGATACACAACAACTTAAAGTCAGGTTTAAATAGTACGGGTTGTGTTGTGAATTGCTTTCATTTGTCCGTATCTTTGGGATACACAACAACATGAAGTAGTAGGGCAGCTATGGGCAGAGGGTTGTGAATTGCTTTCATTTGTCCGTATCTTTGGGATACACAACAACTAGAAGGCGTGTTAGCGTACGCCGCAAAAAGTTGTGAATTGCTTTCATTTGTCCGTATCTTTGGGATACACAACAACAGCTACGGAGTACGAGGGCCACCACTTTATGTTGTGAATTGCTTTCATTTGTCCGTATCTTTGGGATACACAACAACATGTTTGAACATTTCCACACGCGTAACCTAGTTGTGAATTGCTTTCATTTGTCCGTATCTTTGGGATACACAACAACACTGTCGAAGCTTGGGCGCGTCACCATGTTGTTGTGAATTGCTTTCATTTGTCCGTATCTTTGGGATACACAACAACGGATCAGGGGCAACCCCTTATACAGCCTCTGTTGTGAATTGCTTTCATTTGTCCGTATCTTTGGGATACACAACAACCCTTTTTACTTTTGAAAGGCGCGCCAGATAGTTGTGAATTGCTTTCATTTGTCCGTATCTTTGGGATACACAACAACAAAAGAAATAGAAATAATTATTGAACAAGAGTTGTGAATTGCTTTCATTTGTCCGTATCTTTGGGATACACAACAACGTTTGTATCTTTACAACATCAAACAACAATGTTGTGAATTGCTTTCATTTGTCCGTATCTTTGGGATACACAACAACGTCGACACGTCCTTCACGCTTGTTTTGCTCGTTGTGAATTGCTTTCATTTGTCCGTATCTTTGGGATACACAACAACACTGCGTTTAATAACTGCGTCATAACATCGGTTGTGAATTGCTTTCATTTGTCCGTATCTTTGGGATACACAACAACTCATTACGACGATACCAACGAAGAAAGGCGGTTGTGAATTGCTTTCATTTGTCCGTATCTTTGGGATACACAACAACAGGATTTGAGGGCGACGATTCATTCGACTAGTTGTGAATTGCTTTCATTTGTCCGTATCTTTGGGATACACAACAACCGGATTTTGCCACAAGAAGCGACGCTTTTTTGTTGTGAATTGCTTTCATTTGTCCGTATCTTTGGGATACACAACAACAACAAAGGAGCGAAAGCCAGTGAAGATTTTGTTGTGAATTGCTTTCATTTGTCCGTATCTTTGGGATACACAACAACCTCAAAATTTAACCCACTGAAATACAGTGGGTTTATTTATTATTTAGAATTTAAAAAATCAGAATAATTCGAGCTGCTGGAAGGTCGGTGGCGGCTCTTCTTTATTCCTGGCAAAAAAGATTTCAATGTCGCCAAACTGTTTATCCGTAATGCACATGATGGCTACTTTACCTGCCTTAGGAAGCATAAACTTTACTCTTTTAATATGTACTTCCGCATTTTCACGGCTCGGGCAATGACGAACATACATTGAGAACTGAAATAAAGTAAAACCATCATCTATAAGAGCTTTCCGAAAGCGGTTGGCATCTCTCATATTAGCTTTAGTCTCGGTTGGGAGATCATATAATACTAAAACCCACATAATTCGGTATGCATTAAACCTTTCGGCATTCATATCAGCTCAGGATAAGAGATCAGCCGCTTTTCTCCTGTATAACACTTATAAAGCGAAGATGCGGTAGTTTTCACAGCAACTAACAAGGGCCTGGTTTTATCATCAATACGCACGTCCTTTGTTGCAATCTGCAGAATATGAGCCTTAAACTCTTTTGTAAGCTCTTCAGTTTGAGGATTTAGCTTCAGCCACTGCATGACCAGTACATCTACAAACGGACGGTAAGGTTCCATAAGATCGTCCGCCAGACAGTATGGATTGTACTTATTCTTATGAAAAATCCCCATAACAGGAAGCAGTCCTGTCTCAACAATAGCCCTTGCGACAATGCTCCTCAGAACCGCATATCCGAAATTGAAAAACTGGTTGGGTGAATCCCCAAAACGCTGTCTCAAAAAATCCAGACTGATCAGATATTTCCAGTAGTGCTGCGCAGCGATGCCTTCCATATTGGTGATATCACCTGATTTTACATTTCTTTGATACTCCAGCATCGGTTCATAATAATTTCCCAACTTGATCAGAACGTTTTTCTGGTTTTCGATTTTACATTCCACCGTCTGTTTCCATAATTGTTTCTTTAACGGTTCACTGGCTTCCAGCTGGTCTTTTACCCGATCCGAATGTTCGCTATGTCCGTACAATGGCAGCATGATTCCGTGAGGTAAATGATGGGAATCACAACTTATTACCACCACATTATTTCCCATCATTTTCTGAATGAGATGGTGTGAAATGGTAATCTGATAATGATCCAACATCAGCAAACCCAGATCTTCTACCGGAACACTCCCCTTTTCCGTTTTGGTTTCCGGACAGAGGATTTTCAACTGTTCGTCTTTGAGCTTAAGATAAGCGGGGTTGCCGATGTAGATGGAGCGGGTGATCATAAAATTATGCTTTTGAAATGTTACCTAAACGGTCGACATTAATTTTGATACAGTTTTCCTTAATCATAGAACCATTTATTGCTCTTTCCATTTTATTTAATGTAGAAAATTCAGCTTTATTAACAATTGATGTAGCTATTTCTTGTCTTACAAAAAATATCTGAGTTCCAGAAAAACTCACAACTTTATAAACTCTGTTGTTTTGTTCTTTCTTAAAATTATTAAAATCAATATTGATTTTATTTTCAAGTTCATCCTCAGAAGGAATGTAAACCAAATCATTCGGACATAAATAGAAATCATTCATTCCTTTTAGGTCAACCGCAGATAACCCTTGTTTTTGCCTTTCAATCACTTCATTCAAAGGAATTGTTTCATAATTTCTCTTACCATTTTTATCTTCGTACACTGCAAAAAACAAATTGGTCCCCTTTGCAGCCTCCACATATTTATCTTTTTTATTACCAGTTTGCCCCACCTGAAACTTACTTCCCAATTCAAAAACTCTTACTTTATTGATGGGCTGATGCGGTTTTCCATCATTGTAATTCTCAATATTTTTATTCAGGTCTTCAATTCCTTCTGGTGAAAATGCAAGTTCCGGACTGCCTTTGAATTCCAAATAATTTCTGAGAATTTTCTGAATTCCTGTGTCGGTAATAGATCCTACAGACTTCAAATCAAATGATGTATCAAGACTTTTCCTCGTTGCCGTTAAAATTTTCCCTTTTGGAACTTTTACCCATGGTAAGTTTACTTTACCCGAAACAGTATCCTTATGCATTGGTTTTCTAATCGCCCAATTGGTTCCGGTCTGTTCTATTTTTTCTTTATTTTTCACACCGTCTTTCTCTACATATTTCTCGTAATAATTAGTCGCTTTATTAATGACACGTAGATTTTGTTTAAAACTTACAATGATAGATTCCAAATTATGTTTAGCATCAACTGTAAAGTTTTCCCAAGGTTTCAAAAATTGTTTAGGTACTTCCTTTTCGACTTTCTCTCCCGTTTGTACGTGATTATAGACCACTTTCTCAAACCTCATCAATTTCTTTTTCAAATCGTAACGTTTAGTATCCGATTTTGCAGATTGATTGTTGAGTAAATTTACGTGGTCTTTCGTCGCGCAAGCGATTACCAAAGCATCCATTGCGTGATGACGATGGTCAATCCTTTTCTTTGAAAAACCTTTGGAAAATTCGATTGGCACGGTTGGCAAAAACTTTTGGTAATTTTCATTCCAGGCGGTAAAATCTGCTGAATTGGTAAGTTGATTCATTCTTTCAAATCGTGGCAAAATCAAATCATTCCAAACATCATTCAATCCCCAATCTTGTTTCAGCTGAGTCGTGATTTTCCCATTTCCGGGAACAATGTTTTTAGAATTTACACCTTCATCCGAACCATCTTCTACCCTGACAATGTTGGAAAGTATGCCGGAAATATATTTACTGATGTAACGAGTATCATTCAATTGTCGTTTGATCATTTCCTCAGGAATATCTTCTAAAAGAAGCTTATTTCTCTTACTTCGGTTATTGGCATAATGTTTCTTTACAAAATCTTCATATTCTTCTGTGTCAAAAACCTTTACATTTTTCCCGAAACCAAGTTCAATAATAGTTCCTCCAAACTGTTTAATAAATCCAAGCCCAATATAATTATCCTTCAATTTATTAACCGCTGATTCACAAATAATTTTATTACTAAAACTATCATCAAAATACCGGCTTTGTGGAATAATATGTTCAATTTCATATTCGGCTGTAAATAATTTATTTAATGGAATAATTTGTCCGGTATAAGGAGATTTATATTTCTGTTCCAACCAAAGCTTGTATCTTTTTAAATCTGAAGGAGAAGGTTGTGCGGTTTTGCTAATTTTCAGAATTTCATCATCAATTTCTATATCTGATTTTAAAATTCCATCCTCATAAATTTTCAAAATTTCCTGTTGCATAGGAGAGTATGGACGAACATTTTCAACCGAATGGTCATTCATCATTTCGGCCAATAATGCTTTGATTCTTAGATTCGTATTTTCGTTTTCCGAAATCTGACGTGTCAATTGTTCTCTGTCTGCCGCAGGAAGTTTCATTTCTCTTCCTAATTCGATATGAATTTCATTAAAGAAGTTTTTCGTTCCGTTTCCATATTTTACCCAAATATCTTTTACAACACGTAAAGTTTCTGTAATCACCTGTTCTACAATAGGATTACGAAGCGAATGTTGTTTAAATTCTTTCAAAAATTCTTCCAAATCATCGGCAGAATTCCACTTTCCAATCAGCGAAGCTTCTGAATGTCTTCCATAAACAATATATTGAGCCAACCAAAGTTGAAGACCTTGGAAATCATTTTCCGATTTAAGGTGAACTGCCTTTTCTCTTACTTTATCTTTTATATTTTCATCATATTCTCCATCGATGATTTTCTGAATTCTGTCTTTTGAATATTTATCGATATCAGCATAATTCCAATATTTTCCTATTCGCATCAAAGGCAACAATTTTTTAATCGCTTTTTCTGAAAAAGAACCGTATTCACTTTTAAAAGGTGGAAATTTTTTAAAAGCTTCAAAGAAAGAAATCTCATCCAGACTATTTTTATTGGCAAACGATTTCAATGCTTTTTCATACTCCACTTTATCGTTTACGGAATAGATAATATGCCAAATCTTCTGTTCAATTTCTCTCGTGAAGAAATCATCAGAAACATTTTCAACTTTATCTAATCTCGACAAAATCATCGTCTTAGTTTCGTTGCAAGGATATTTCTTGTCTTCTACAAAGTTCCAGCGGTGTGTTTTTTCATTGAGTTTAAAATGCTTTAGCAATGCTTTTTGGTCAACTTCCTTTCTGCTATTTAAAAACTCAAACAGATCTTCGAAATCTTTTGTAGTATTTAAACACTCTTTGGTAACATTGGTTTCGTCATCTTTTCTGTAAATATTTAAATTATACATCCATTGCCAAAGGCGGAATTCCTGATAAAAAGGATTAGATTTTGGAATAGCTTTCAAATATTGTGTATGCTCTGCTTCATTTTCATCTTTGTATTTTCTGAACTCCAAAGTACAGTTGGAAACAGAAGACTTCTGGCTTCTCAAAGGTCTCTGGTAGAAAATAATATCCTCCATAAAAAGATGTACAAAATCTTTTTTGCTTAAAGTCAGTTGATGTGCTTCATTGTTTTTATATAACTCACGAATGCAGTCATTATATAAATCATCACTCTGTAATTCCTGATGAAACTCTCTTTGCTTTTCTAAAATCTGCCTGAGTTCTTCTTTGTAAAATTTTCTTTCAACCGTCCGAACCAGTTTTCCTTTTATTTTTTGTTTCGGATTCTTGAGAAGTGTTTCATAAATATAGGTTCCAACTGTTTTATGAGATTGCTCGATTTCCTGTTCGGTTTTAGTTTTTATTGCAATCCAATCTTTTTCAGAGTCAACCGCTTTAAAGGTTCTTTTAATTTCTCCACTTTTCAAAATGGACTCAGTGATAATAAACTCTTTTGTACGATCAATCCAATCTTCAGTTTTAACAATTTGCTTGTCATATTTCCACCCATTTTCAAAATATACATCATAAAGAATTTTCCCTTTTATATTCTCTCCCGAATCTACAATTTTATCAACTTTTAAGCGTACAAAAGTTTTATCTTTCTCTTCTTCGAAATCTTCTCCACGCAATTGATAATAACCGCGTTTTTGATTAAAGTTTAAAATAATCCAAGCCAGTTCCTCTTTTTCAATTTTTTGAGAAAGTGCCTTTTTGCGGAGATAATAAATCGTCCAGTCGTAAGGTATTTTTAAATCCTGCCCGTTTACTTTAAAATCTTCAAGCATCTCGTTGAAAGAATCCTGAAACAGAAATGAAAATTGTCCATCAATATTTTTCCAGGCAAGTTTGGGTTCAGTTTCAACTCTAAACTTCCCAAATCGTTTTTCAAAATCAATCTGCGAAGCATAATGCTCTGGAAGGAAATTCAAAATATTTAATACCCTGTGAAGCCTTTCTCTTCTTAAAAGAAATCTTTCGCGTAATCTTCTTACGCTTCTGTATTTTGTACGTTCCGCGGTTTGTGAGACAGAATTTCCTTTTCCAAAATCGCCCAGAATATCCTGTGACATCGGAATAATCCGGCTTCCCATACCAAGAATCTCTCCTTGCTTATTATCAAAATCCTGGTTTACTAATGCCCAACCAATCGAGTTTGTTCCTAAGTCTAATCCAAGTATATTTTTCATACTGATTATCAGTTAATTAATTTGATTATAAAAATATTATTTTATAACTCCGCACAAATATAAATATTTATTCCTAAGTTTGTATTAAATATTGGATGTAATTTGACTGACGAGTTAAATTTGATAAGGCTCCAATCTTATCTTGTAAACCTTCCAAGGGTTTTCAACTAACAATATTGTACTAACAAAACATAATTTAAAGCGATCAATGAAGTTTATATTGTGCGGAGTTAGTTGTGAATTGCTTTCACTAAGCCTGTCTAACAAAGACAGGCTTTTATATTTTAAAAACTTATATTAATCCTGCTTCCAGTACCAAGAATTTCCCATTGCTTGTTATCAAAATCCTGTTTTACTAATGCCCAGCCAATCGAGTTTGTCCCCAAGTCTAATCCAAGTATATTTTTTGTCATATCTATTAGTTTTTTGAAATTGTATAAAAATAAAAAGAAAAAAAGTAAGTATTTTGTGGAAAACCATAAAATAATTAAAAAAATAATTTTTAGATTTGTATTCGAAAGCAATTCACAATAAGGATTATTCCGTTGTGAAAACATTTAGCGCCTCGCCTATCTGCGGGGCATTTTTATTTCTAAACATAATCAAGAGATCTATAGTTTAAAATAACCTGTGTAAGTATTCAAGCCAGCGCAACTCTCTTTCTTTGATTTAACATACATAAACAAAAAAGCCGCCTCACTTTTGAGGCAGCTCATCATTTCTAGATCAGGGTAACAGCACCAATATGCACACTATTAGAAGCCGAAGTCCCTTTAAGATTATGAAAGTAACTCCAGACCTGGACCTCTTTTCCGGCATACGCTGCGGGAAGCGTGACCTCTTTCGTCAGATCGGTGCGAACGGCTATGGATTCAAAGATCTCAAAGCGGTCCAGTTCCTCGCAGTAGCAAATCACGTTGACAGTGTCGGTTTCTGCGGCATTGCCCTGAGTGGAATTATTCTCCCAGTTCAGCCGGATGATATTTCCCGCTTGCGGCTGGACGGTCATGTTCTGGAAACCGGTAAGGTCGCCTTTGGTGATCAGCACCTTGTTGTACACCAGTTCGGGAACATCGCCCGCCATCTGTACCGCCTCACTGATGGTGTAGGATACCGCCATATTTACCCTGGATTTTGATCCGCTCCCCGATCCGAAATATTTCGTCTGAATACTTTTGAGCGGCTGGAGAAACGTGATGACCATTTTAAATTTCTCCTGCTGAAGCTGCTGCTTCTCACTTGGTGGTCTGTTGCTGGGTTTGGGGATACTCCTGATGATATCCTGTCCGCGCCAGCTGGCTCCTACAATCGTTCCTACTTTGCCTGAAAATCCTCCCAGGATTCCTTTCGTTATTCTTGCCATCTTTTTGTATTTTTAAGATTAGTGAAACGAAGATAGAACGGAATTTTCCATTTTCAAGCACTTGTGAAAGCGATGACCGGTTTTGACGCTTTTTGACCGGTTTTGACCGGTTTCCGAGGTACTTTCTTCGGGTCTTCTTAGGATCACCTTCGGGTCGGCTTCGGAAAAACGGTACTTTTTCCGAAGAGCTTCCGAAGAACGCCCGAAGGATTGCAGGAAAATATGACTGGTTTTGACCGGTGACTTACGAACCCTCACCTCCCATTCAAATAAAAAAAATACCCTCATTTTTTGAGGGCACTGTTGAAAAACGATTTTGGATAAAATATTTTCCGTCCGATCCGGACATGTGGAATACTCTGTGATTTCCTGATCCGGAACAAAGTACTGTCGCTGATATTAAGCATTCTTTTGACATCCGCACTGTCGTAATACAAGGAATCCTTCCCCTGCGGTTTTTGAAGATTGGCCAGAATTTCTGAAAAAACATCCAAAACAAAACGCATCAGATGATCGTCATACAACGGAACATTGGGTTTATTTCTCATGTTGTGTTTTTTAAAATTAAACAAGAATAATTATCGTTATTTTTTAACTCAAACGTAAGGGATATAAAATTTATTGTTCAGGTTTTACTACAAAAAATACCGGCATTAAAGTTTCATTTTTTTCATTTAACCGCTTCTGCTTTATGGTAGAATATTATTCGTTACAACGCCCCTATTTCATCTCAAAATCATCTCAATAACTGAAGTAATAAAATTTTATTCACCGTCATTTTTTAAAGTTTTTTACCAAGATTAATTTTTAACAACGTATCATTGTTTTATGATTTTTTTTCTCTAATTTCGCCCCGGATTTAAAGAATAAGATTTTCCCCTTCTGAACAAAAACTGAATATTCATGATCATACGACACGGTTTGTCGTCTCTGAGGAATAGTTTTGTATATCTGATTGAAAAATGATGTTTTTGAATCTAAAATAATAAACAAAAAACCATGATAACAACCATTCATTTCAGGGCCTTTCTTCCTTACTACAATATTCTTATCAATAAGTATTCAGGGATGAGGTTTTCCTTATTTTCTTAAGAAAAAACCTTTCTAATTTCGCCAAAAAGATCATAACAGTTTAACCATTCAACACTACGTATGAAAAGACTCTATTCCAGTGCATTGTTTGTATGCACATTCCTGAGCGTTTCTGCCCAGGAAGTCATCTGGCAGAAAGATATCCAATCTTCAACACAGGATTTTCTTTCCCAGATCACCACAACCATCGATCAGCAGTATCTGATAACCGGGAGTTCTATCCCTTCGACAGGCTCAGGGACCACACCTTCGAGAACCTCAGGGACCACTCCTTCGAGAGCCGCAGGCAAAAGCCAGCTGCCAGCAGCCAACAGCCAGCAACAAAATAACGGTTACGATTTCCATTTGGTTAAATTAAACCAGCAGGGAGAAGAAGTCTGGGAAAAGTATTTCTCGGGACAGAATCATGATTTTCTATCAGCAACGGTCAATACACAGGAAGGTGGGTTTTTATTAGCCGGTACTTCTTTCAGTGGGAAAGGCTTGGATAAAAAAGAGGATTCCAAGGGCGGATCTGATATCTGGCTGATCAGAATCAACGAATTCGGCGATGAATTATGGCAGAAAACCATTGGCGGCGCTTCGGATGAAGAAGCAAGAGCGGTAATTCAGACCACCGATATGGGATTTTTTGTGGCGGGGAATGTTGCCTTCGGCTCTGCTCAGGCAACGGGCGAATCAACGGATCAAAGTTCCCTGAGGCTCTCGAAGGGAACAGCAGGCTATGGTTCTAAAGATGTTCTGGTGGTACGACTGGATAAAAACGGAAAGGAATTATCACAATTGATTTTAGGCGGAAAAGGATTGGATGAGGTGGAGAAAATGATTCCGACGAAAGATGGCGGGGCTTTGCTGGGAGTGTATTCAAGAAGTGCATCCTCCCCCAGCCCCTCCAAAGGAGGGGAGCAAAACGCTTCAACCCAAAATTCAAAATCACTTTCCGGTTATGCAAAGTCTACCGAAAATTTCGGAGAAGGGGATTATTGGATCATCAAGCTGAATAAAGATGGGAAAGTAGAATGGGAAAAGAATTTCGGCGGAACAGGAGATGATCATTTAAGAACGTTGGCTCTGACTTCCACAGGATATTTAATCGGGGGGTGAATCAAGATCGGAAAGGTCAGGAAATAAAACGGTGGGTATTGAAGAAGGAACCGATCTGTGGTTGATTTCCCTCAATGAAAGAGGGGAAGAAATCTGGCAGAAATCCTACAATTTTAAAAATAGGGATGTGCTGATGGGAATGAGTGTGATATCCTCCCCTAACCCCTCCAAAGGAGGGGAATCCGGCAACCTGACCAAGGGCATTTTGCTGGGCGGTTACACGCAGGCGGAAGGAAGAATAGAAAGTGATGATGAAACATTCTGGATGCTGTACCTGGACCAGAACGGAAATGAGCAGTGGAGAAAGCATGTAACGGGAGACAAGAGACAAAGAGAAGAGAGATTATCCGACATAAAACTGAACCGGGACGGTTCGATTGTATTGGCCGGAACGAGTGCTGAAGAATTAGGAAAAGAGAACTGGAAGATTGTGAAGCTGGGAGATAAACAGATCGACCAGCTGATCGAAAAGCAGGATATTAAGATCTACCCGAATCCGGTGAGTGAGTATGCGTATGTGGAGTTAGGAACCTCCCCCAGCCCCTCCAAAGGAGGGGAGCCTCCGTTTGAAGCAGAGATTACGGTGTATGATATGGGTGGAAGGCAGCTGCAGAGTCTGAAAACCAAAAATAAAGTGACCAAAATTAATACGCAGGCGCTGGTTCAGGGAGCGTATCTGGTAACGGTGAAAACTAATGATAATAAAACAGCAAGTGCTAAACTAATTAAGAAATAATAATTCATGAATAAAAATATAAAAACCGTATTTTTTATATTGTCTTTACTTTTAGGTAAACACAGTATGTATGCGCAGTCCAGTGTGGGGGAATGGATAGATGTACCTATTGCTTCTCCATCCATGGCTTCTCTGGCTGGATTTTCAGATACCCCCGTTTCCATCCAGACCGGGCAGCCTTCCATCGATATTCCATTACTTACGCTTCCCGGCAATACAGGAAACTTCAGCTATCCTCTTGGAATAAGTTATAATACGCTTGATATTGGCAACAATATTTCTGATGTTGGAAGCGGATGGTCGCTGGCCGCAGGAGGTGTTATCTATAAGAAAGTAATGGGTGATCTTGCCGATGAATCCTATATTGACGCTTCGGCTTCCTATTACAAGAAAAATGAATTTGATGATATCTACTACTACAATCTTCCGGGCTATGCGGGGAAATTCATGATTAAAAGGGATACTATCCATGATACCTTTACCCTGATAAAAATGACCGCTGATAACATGAAAATCAGCTATACAAGAGATAATAGTATAACAGCCACCCTAAAGATCAAAAATTTTACGCTTACTGATGACCAGGGATACCAGTACTTCTTTAATACGGTAAACGTCAACCGTTATAAATTCCCGGATGATCTGTTCGGTGCCGAGTATCATTCTGCCTTTATGCTTTCAGAAATAAAAACCCCTTCAGGAGCTTCAGTTATAACGTTTACGTATGATAAAAAAGACAAGTATTCTGTCAATACACGGCTTTATGAGATCTACCGTCTGAAAGGGATCAAAAGCCGAAAAGGTGAAGTCATATTCACTCAGACCTATAACGAGACCCTTGAAGGGTCAAAAAATGATCCTTATACGCTGGAAGGAATTACGGTGAAGAATCCGGCAGGAGAAACGGTTTACAGTTATGCTTTTAATTCATCGATCAACGCCAGCAAAAGAACTCTCAATTTTATTGAGAAAAAAGATAAGAACGGAAATGCAACTGAACGTACAAGCTTTATGTATCAGGACGGAAAGCTTGAAAAAGTAATCTCTCCGCAGGGAGCTGTTACCCAATATGAATATGAAGAAGGGGATGTGTTTTCTAATCGTAATGATCCTGATTATCTTGCAGGTCTTGAAAGCAGTTTAAACTTTAATCCTGAAATCCAGTATGAAAGTGACATTTTCACCAACCAGGTTAATACTTTAAGCACAACAAATTATAATTTTACCATTCCAGGTGACGTATCAAAGCAAAAAAGGTTTGTATTTAAGCTGGATATTTCAAAAAACTATAATGGTAATGATCTGCCAACTTTACCGGGAGCTCCCAAGCCTCCTAAAAATCTGAAATTTGTATTAAAGAAGAACAATCAGGAAATATTTACGTTTGTCGATTATTACAATGAAAAAAAAGCGCTATTGCTTTATCCGGGATCATACACCTTACAGGCTGTATTCGATCCGGATGTAAGCGGTGTGGGTACATTCACCGTCGCTGAAACTAAATTCCTTCCTCCACCTTACAGAAATGCACAAAAGGTATCAGATAAGAGACTGAAATATGTGAAATATTACTCCAGAATAAATGAAGCGGCTCCTAGTAAAACCATACACTATGAATACGATTCTTTTGATTTGCCCAACTCTGCCAGCGGTTACAGTTTTGATAATGAAGAAGGCCCTGTCAACAGCTATATATTATACCGGAATGTAAAAGTATCCGAAACCGGCCTGGGATCTATACGATACTCTTTTGGAAACCCGGATGATTATCCTAAGCAGCAGGTAGGGGGCACGTCACTGCAACCTGTTTACTTCTGGCCTTATTATAATGTAACCAAACAGGGACTGATGACGAGAAAAGAGGTGTATGACGAACAGAATGTGCTTCTGAGCTCTGAAAGCTACACCTATGAACCTGACCATTATTTTAATGAAGAATACGATTTCACACACGGTAAGATTAAATCTAAAACAGCCTACATCAAAAAAGCTGCTTCTGTAAATAAGGCTTTCTACGCTGACGGAGGAAGCCTGGAAACAGCCTCTGAAAAGCTTATTAACATTTCCAATCTAAAGCCTTCTTATATTAAAAATACAGCTGACGCTGAAATCTTCGAACAAATCATTACCTATGCTGAAGGACAACCTGATTACACTCATCTGGTTACTGCGAATATGACAGGAGTTCCCATTATCGTGGAAGAAAAGAAAAATGGAAAAACCATTGCCAAAAAGGTTACCAAATTTGAGAACCTATCCCTTATGCCGACTTCTGTTTACTCGGCAAGCATAGCGGACGGAAACATGAGAGAAACTCTAAAAATGGATGCTTATGATTCCCAAACCAATCCTGTACAGATCTCGTCCGGAAAAGGAAAAACAGTGGCATTTATATTCGGGTATGATACCACCCAGGTTATTGCGAAAATAGAAGGTGCCCAATATGATGATGTTAAAAACAATCCTCTTGTCATTGCGGCAATACAGGCTTCAAACAATGACAATCTTAACCCTGCTACCGAAAGTACCCTGATCACCGCCCTGGAAAATCTGCGTACACATTCTTCCATGGCCGGATATCAGATTACGACTTACACCTGTGATCCGTTGGTAGGACTCACCACGACCACCTCTCCGAACGGACAGCGGGAACTCTACGAATATGACAGCGCAGGAAGGCTGAAGAAAGTGAAGGGCGCAGAACGGAACAATGCGGGAAGCATCGTTGAAAAAACGCTGAAGGAATATGAATATCATTATAAGCCTTAGCCATCGGTTTTTTTAATTTTAAAATGATAAAAAGAATGAAAAAATTTCTAACTATACCGGGGATCTTATTAGCGATAAGCATCTCTGCCCAAACTAATCTTACCCCTACCGAAAATTATATTTATACCAAAACCTGCCTGACCGGCGACTGTACCAAAGTATCCGAAACCGTACAGTATTTTGACAGTTTTGGAAAACCGTTTCAGACGGTGAGCATCAAATCCACTCCTGCGGGAAAAGATATGGTACAGCATATTCCTTACGACCGTTTCGGAAGAAGCGTCGACAGCTGGAATCCAGTTCCGATGACTTCCCTGGGAGGTGCCATTCAGGACAGCAGTGCCGTAAAAAGCACCGCCGTATCCGTATATGGAGACAGCCGGCCTTTTTCGCATACCGTGCTGGAAAAGTCACCGCTTGGCCGTCCGCTCAGCAGCATCTCTTCAGGACAAGAATGGCAGAATCATCCCGTAACCATGGGCTATTACGCGAATAAAGCCAATGAGGTCAAAAAATATACTGTAATCACCGGCTGGGCCGAAGGAAGAACAGATGATGCGCTTTCATCGCCCGGGTTTTACCCTGCTAACACGCTCGTTAAAACTTCAGTAACCGATGGAGACGGAAACAAAAATATCGAATATAAAAATAAAGCCGGGCAGGTAGTACTTGTTAAGAAAGCCGCCGGAAAACCTGAGGAAACAGATACGTATTATGTGTACAATGAGTACAACCAGCTTGCTTTTGTAATCCCTCCGCTGGCCGTGAATGCGCCGATGAATCAGACTACCTATGACAATCTCTGCTACCAGTACCGGTATGACGGCTGGAACCGCCTGGTAGAGAAGAAGGTTCCGGGGAAAGGATGGGAATATATCATTTATGATCAGCAGGACCGGCCGATCATGACCCAGGATGCCAACCTGAGAACCATAGACAATACGTTTGGAGCAAAAGGCTGGATGGTCACCAAATATGATAAACTGGGAAGAACCGTCTACACCGGATTTTTCCCAAGTACCGATTCCAGACTGACACTTCAGAACAATGTAAGTAATCTTACGGTAAATGCGGAAAACAACGAGATAAGAAGTACCTCGTCATTTACCACCAACGGAATAGACGTTTACTATACCCAAAATGCTTTCCCTGCAGGAGCGATCACAGTGCTGTCGGTCAACTATTATGACACCTACCCTGCCTATAGCTTTAACCCTTCTTTTCCGGCTTCCGTATTCGGGCAGGAAATTATGACGGATGCCTCCAATGCCCCGGTAAGCACGAAAACCCTGCCTACCCTGAGCCTGGTTAAAAATATTGAAGATAACAACTGGACCAAAAGCTATGTATGGTATGATACCAAAGGGAGATCAGTGGCTTCCTACTCCATCAACCATCTCGGGGGTTATACGAGAACAGAATCTGAAATCAATTTTGCAGGATGGGTAAAGCAGACCAAAGTCTACCACAAAAGGCTCTCGACAGATACTGAAAAACAGATCACCCAGACGTTTGAATACGACGACCAGGGAAGACTGAAAAAGCAGTACCACCAGGTGGGCAGCAATCCGCAGGAGCTGCTGGCTGAAAATACCTATAATGAGCTTTCACAGCTGATCAATAAGAAAACAGGAAATAATCTCCAAAGCATCGATTATACCTACGATATCAAAGGTACTCTGAAAAAGATCAATGACCCGGCCAACCTGAACGGGAAACTCTTTGCCTATGAAATGAAAACTACCGCCCCGGTTACTGCTTTGGCAAAGTATAATGGCAATATCACGGAGGTCGACTGGAGAACTTCTTCCGATGATGTCCTGAAAAGATATGCCTACCAGTATGACGGGCTGAACAGAATGCAAAAGGCAGTTTATTCTGAACCCGCCTCTTCCGTCCCGCAGAATGATCTTTATAATGAAGAGCTCACCTATGACCTGGGCGGAAATATTCAGACCCTGAAAAGAAACACCAAAGGGTTTTCGGGAATGGAAGAGCAGATTGATAATCTTGTGTACACGTATGACGGAAACAAGCTTCAGACGGTTATGGATGAATCTGCCAACTATGGGGGATATCCCGATACTTCAGGGAATGTAATTTCCTATGATGACAATGGGAACATGACGAGCCAAGCAGATAAAGGTATTCTGGAAATAAAATATAATTTTTTAAATCTTGCTGATAACATAAAGTTTGATAAGACCTATAAGCCGAGAATGGTTGGCTTCGAAACGGATTATCATGTTAAAACAAAATATGTTTACAATGCGATGGGGGTAAAGCTCAAGAAAATTTACACGTATGGAGTGGGGAGGAATAATCTTGAAACCAGTACCATAACTGATTATCTGGATGGCTTTCAATATGAAGAGGTTTATATAGGAAGTTTAACAAATCCGGTGCTAAAATTTGTTCCTACTTCAGAAGGCTATTATGATTTTGAAAAAAATCGATATATTTACAGCTATACAGACCATTTGGGAAATGTACGCCTGAGCTATTTAAGAAATACAGCCGGTGGCAGCGCAGAAGTTCTTGAAGAAAATAATTATTATGCTTTCGGGCTTAAGTATGATGCCAATTTTATTTCGTCCAGAAATCCTTCTTCTTATAACTATCAATATAACGGTAAGGAACTCCAGACAGAAACCGGCTGGAATGACTTCGGCGCCAGGATGTATATGCCTGACATCGGCAGATGGGGTGTAATTGATCCGTTGGCAGAGCAGATGAGAAGGTATTCTCCGTATAATTATGCGTTTAATAATCCTGTGAACTTTATTGATCCGGATGGAATGGCAGCGACTAAATGGGATATATACGGACATTGGGATTTCGATCCTAATACCACTATCATGGGAGGTAATTTCTTTGAGGGAATGATTACTGGTGCCAACAGAATGTCATTATGGAAGAATCCTGGAAGTGGTGGAAGTGGATATACCGTAACAGGAAACGCAGCGGGTTCTATGTTTAGTTATTTGATGGGAGGTGGAAATATAAACGATATCTCTTTTAATAATGGATATGCAATATGGGGTACACTCGATAACTCAAATAATGCAATGTTTTACGACAACGATACAATGCTTACAGGTAATACTGGCGGGGTGACTTTGCATAAAGTTAAAGTGAACGATAACACATTTTGGGATGAACTTAATGAAAAACTTGGAGCCATTGGATTTGGTAATGATATAAAAACACAACTTATTGATTATGGTATATTAAAATCGTCAGGATTAACATATAGTGAGTTTAAAGCATTAAATGGAGCCGCTCAAGAATTAAGAATTTTAGGAACAATAGGATCTACAGGAAGTAAGTATCTTAAAGCTGCTAAAGGTTTAGGAAATGTTATTACTGTAGCTACAACAGCTTATACAACATATAAAACTTATGATTATTATGTTAATAAAGGAGGCACTGATTGGAAAGTTGGTGCTAAAGCAGCTTTAGATGTGACAATGACTGTAGTTGGATTTTTAGGTCCAGTAGGTTTTGGAATTAGTGCAACATATTTTCTACTAGATGCAGCTACCGACGGATTTGGTGGGTTTGGTAAAATTGAGTAAAAGAAATAACAGATGAAATATATTATAAATTTTTTAGAATATCTATATAACAAATATTATTATTTGCAAATAAAGATGGGAAATAGTGATGTTGCAAAATATACATCAATAATGATGATAACCTTTTTCCTCAATTTTTATTTTATAGTTTTCTTAATATTTTTGGATATTTTATTTAAACTGGATCTTCCTACAATTCCAAAAATTATTTATTTATTAGTTATTTTTCTTACGATGATATTATTATATTTAATATTAGTTTATAAAAATTTTGATAAAATAATTGATAGCGAAGAAATTAAAAGAAAAAGCAATTTTTTTGCTATTCTTTTTCCAATCATAGGATTCATTTTATTTGCCGGTTATTGCATTTTTAAAATGTTGCAAAATCAAGGAAGAATATAATAATGCAAGAATATAATATAAACGTTTTTAGACAGTCAAGAGTTTTACTGAGTCTTTTTTTATTTCCAGTAATATTGTTAATGGCGATTTTCATTTGTGCAGAATATAATTCATTAATATTTCCAGTTTTATTTTTAGTAATTGTTTTTTTACTAATTTATTATTTCATAATTGGAAATCTTAAAATTATTATTAAAGATGATATTGAGTTACATTTTGTGTGGAAAAAAAAGTTTTTTTTAATTATAAACCTATTAAACCTATTAAGATAAGTGAAATAAAAACTATTGTTGTAGATGAAGACCAACTAATACGTAAAATAAAGACAGATAATAACATAATTTACATAAACAATTCTAAAATTAGGTCTAAAGATGCTATTAAATTTATACATATTCTTAAAAGTAATACGGATAAATATAATTTTAGAATAATTGATAGTTGGGATGAATTTGCTGAGAATGGATATCTAAAAATAGCTTATAAAATCAATTCATTTGTATTAATTGGATCTATAATTGTTGCGGTAATTTTTATAATTCTAAAAGGATTTAAACCTGCTTTATTATCTATTTTATTATTATTTATACCACAAATGATTTTGTATAAAAAACAAATGAAAAATAAAATTGATACTCAATAATGATTTATAAATATATGGTCGTGTATCAAAGTTAGTGATGGCATAATTCCACAGTCATTAACCTATTGAAAATCAATAAAAATTAAAAATACATTAATAGAAAATAAGAGTAGGATTTCTCCTACTCTTGTTTATTTTTGTCGATAAAAACATATGCAAATGATTGAAGATCACTCCTAATGTATCAACTTCAGAAAGTATAATAATTTAAAAAATCAATATATTTACAGCTATACAGACCATCTTGGAAATGTACGCCTGAGCTATTTCAGGAATGCAACCAGTGGCAGCGCAGACGTTCTTGAAGAAAACAATTATTATGCTTTCGGGCTTAAGTATGATGCCAATTTTATTTCGTCCAGAAATCCTTCTTCTTATAACTATCAATACAACGGCAAGGAACTACAGACGGAAACAGGATGGAACGATTTCGGGGCCAGGATGTATATGAGTGATATCGGTAGATGGGGTGTCATTGATCCGTTGGCAGAACAAATGAGGAGATATTCTCCGTATAATTATGCATTTAATAATCCTGTGAACTATGTTGATCCGGATGGAATGGCTGCGACTAAATGGGATATATACGGACATTGGGATTTCGATCCTAATACCACTATTATGGGAGGCGATTTCTTTGAGGGAATGAATACAAGTGCCAACAGAATGTCATTGTGGCAAAATCCGGGAAGTGGTATTGGAGGAACTACTTATTATGGTCAGGAAGCCTATAATGTCTTGCAAAGTTTTTTAAATCCGCAAAATTACTTTGAAGGGATTGATTTTTCGCAGTTTGGAGAAGGAACAAACAATGATGGAAATCCAGCAGCTTTTTGGTATTTTGATAAAAAAGGAGAACAATTAATGAATCATTGGTTAGGTGGATCAGGAAAAAATCTAAGTTTTTCATATGATAAAAGTTGGACTAATTATGTGAGTAAAAATGGATTTGTACAGGATGAATTGTATAAACGGGCTTTAGCAAGAAGCTATATGATGTATTCTGAGAAGAAAGGCACATATTCCGAAACATCTGGTAATTTTCATTTTGAAATAGATAATACATATAATACAGGATATGGTATGCTACATGGCACTAAATATTTTAGTTACGTGCTAAATGGAACTTATGATAAAAAGAGTGACTCATATATTTTTAAATATAATTTAAAATGGACTGATCAAATAAATCATAATCAAAACGTTTTACTAGACAGAGCTTTTAATAGTTTTACAAGAGCAGTTGCACATCCCAAAGATTATTGGATAACGATTAAATGGACTCAAACAATTATAATAAAAAGTAAAGAATGGGAAGAATTACATTAATTATAATGTTATTTCTGGTTATTAGTTGTAATAAAAATTCTAATTTAACTAGAAATACCAATAAAGATAGAGCAGTATTTGTGAAAAAAAATACATTTATAAATTCTCCTGGAATATATTATTTTAGGGATATTAGTATTATTGTAAAAGAATTTAAAGATAATACTATTGTTTATGGAATTTTTGATTATTATAATAAACTTATATATCAAAGAAATATTAATAATTCGATTAGCAATTATATGAAGTGGACTATTTATGTTGATAATCAAGGTCAAGTATGGTTCTATAATGTAGATTATCAAGAAACAAACGTTTTCGTTCCAAAGCAAAACGGAGGAGTTTTCCTAGATGATTACAAGAAACTTCCTACTATTCCTAAACAACTTAAAGATTTTATAGATAAAAAAATAGGTCATGTTCCAGATGTGTTGGTTTTCTTTATTGATCAATATTAAAGGAGAAAATTTTAAATAAAATTAATAGAAAACAGATGGTCATTTGGATCATCTGTTTTATTTTATGTTAATACAAAAATCTTAAAATAATCAATATATTTACAGCTATACATACCATCTGGATAAAACACCACTGGCAGCGCAGAAGTTCTTGAAGAAAATAATTACTATCCGTTTGGATTACGACATGATATTAATGTTCTTTCGGTCAACAGTACTTCTTACAAATACCAGTACAATGGTAAAGAGTACCAGACAGAAACCGGCTGGAACGACTTCGGAGCCAGGATGTATATGCCTGACATCGGCAGATGGGGTGTAATTGATCCGTTGGCAGAGCAGATGAGAAGGTATTCTCCATATAATTATGCATTTAATAATCCTGTGAACTTTATTGATCCGGATGGAATGGCTGCGACTAAATGGGATATATACGGACATTGGGATTTCGATCCTAATACCACTATTATGGGTGGTAATTTCTTTGAGGGAATGATTACAGGTGCCAACAGAATGTCATTGTGGAAGAATCCTGGAAGTGGCGGTGGGGGAAGTCTCACTTTTGGGAAAACCCAAGCCTACAAAGATCTAATGTCTGCTTGGCAAAACGGACAAAGCTTCGGATTATATAATAATTTCGGTGTTTTAAGTTGGTGGACTGATGCAGACGGGGCGCAATATGGACAATATAATATGATGAAATTTGCAACCCCTTCAAATGACAAATGGGAAGGCGGTTCTTATGTAGCTATCACAGGACTTTCGTCTTATTTAGCAAGTCTGATTAGTAGCACTAATGAAACTTTTTATAGTTTTTCAGGAGGGGTAAATGATCCTGATAAAGAAACACTGAATAAACTTAGACCAAGAGATAATATTGAAATTAACGATATGTTCGAACAAATATTTATGTTTTATGGAAGAAACACAAAACTTACTGGTGGAAGTACAGGTTTTCAAGAAGCTCTTGTTCAATTTGGTCTTGATGCAGAAGGTGTTGGAAATCCTTTCAATTTCAAGAGTAATGACAGCATAAACATTAGCGCTACTCTCTATTATCCTTATCCGCATGATACTATAAAAACAGTTCTTGAAAAAAATATGAGTAAAGGAAGAGAAAATCTTCAGAACAAAGTTGATTCAATTAACGAAGTTGAATATAAAAAAGGATGGCATTATAAAACATATGGATGGTAAAATTAAAATAATCGCAAGTATTTTTATTCTATTAATTCTTATTAATTGTAATAAAGAGAAAAAGGAAAATTTATTTCAGTTAACTGAACTAAATAATTATAAAATTATTAAAACAAAAATCAATGATTCTATAATAAAGATTAATGGTAGTAACAAAGATTATACAATAGAAGGTAACATGAATATTCATGATAATTCTAAGCACGGTTGGTGGAAGATTAATAATGAGATTATTGGGGAAAAGTATGAAATAGAATATATATATCTTGATAAACAGATTGAAAATCAAATTAAAGTATATAAAAACGGGCAACTTGATAAAAATGTGAGTAAATTTTATACTAAATCATTTGATAAGAATAAAGTAAGTTTTTATTTCTATTTTCCTATTTCAAAATTTAAAACAAATCAGGTGTACTTTGATTATACTATTTCTGACACAGTTAAAAGAAAGATAATTAAAGAAGGAAAATTAGATTGTCTCAAAAATATTGATCATTATTATTGCTCAATACCAATTAATAAAAATGAAAGTGTAATTGGTATAATAAATAATTTTTCAGATTTTAAAGAGAAAGATAGTGTTACACTTGCTGTAGATAGAATGTTTATAAAGTAATAATAGTTCGCTATCTATTAACCAAATAAAAATCTAATCTTATCCGCAAGCAATAATAGAAGAGGCTGTCCAAAAAAGTTTGGTCAGCCTCAATTTTTTTGTTGAAATTGTAAACTACCCTGAAAATTTCTGGGCAAAAAACTAAAATGTATAAAAAAAGCCACCTTAAAAAAGGCAGCTTCAACGATTTTATATCTAACAATATTATTTTTTTTGCTTTTACGTCAACAGCGATTTCGATGTCTTTGCTGATCATCCATTCTGCCGGATCGGCTTCGGAAGTTCCGAACTTGATCCCCCAATCAGCTCTGTTTACCGTGAACTTAGCCTGGATGGAAGCAGAAGTCTCCGTTACGTCGACCTTTGCAGGGAAGGTTACATTCATTGTTTTTCCTGATAAAGTCAAATTTCCGCTAACGGTTTTATTGGCTCCGGCAATTGCATCTGCAGGTGCTTGTTTAAGATCCGCTACATTCGTGATTTTAAATTCTGAAGTAGGATTTTTTGTTGTATCAAAGAAATCAGGGTTTTTAAGATGTGCTTCAAGATCTGCCGGCTTTTTATCTTTTTCGGTTACTGAAGCCGGATCTACTTTAAGAGAATTCATATCGATCACGAAATTTCCCGCTGCAACATTTCCGTTTTCAATGTTTAGATCACCGGATTTCACCATCAAAGTTCCCCAACGTGGCGCCATACCGCCTTTGTGGAAAGCTTTCCAGTTTACGACAGATGCCGCCGTATCGACAGCCAATACTTCCCCTTTGCTTTCCGCAACTTTCTGTTCTGTAGATGTTGCTGCGTTTTCCGCAGATTTTTCTTTGTTACAAGATGCTGCAAGCAATCCTACTCCTACCAATGCAATGACGCTTAATTTTTTCATATTATCTAATTTGTTTTAAAAGTTTATTATGATGAACAGCTGAAAATAATAAATATTTTTTGCTTCTGATATTCAAAAATAGAGAACTTCATGCCTCATCCCATTAACATACATCAATAAAACAATAATAAATTTATAATACACTGATTAACAAACTAAAAACTTTACTCCTGATATTTACATATCACTTGTAAAAAGTTTGGGAATGTTGTAATTTTGTGCGCTCATAGAGCACAAATAATAAATTTCATGATCAAAAAACTAATACCGTTATTAATTGTTGTCAACACTGTCAGTTCAGTGTGTGCACAAAACAGCGCTGAGAAAGCCATTGCAGCATTTTCTGAAAAATATCCACAGGAGAAAATACATATTGTACTCAATAAAAACAGCTATATCGCCGGTGAAAATATCTGGTTTAAATCCTTTGTTTTCGATGGGTACAGTCCTTCTCAGGTATCAACTACTTTATTTGCAGAACTGTATGATCATAATAAAACATTGATCGCTAAGAAATTCCTCCCCCTGATCAACGGAGAAGGTAACGGAAGCTTTACCCTGCCTGAAAACTTGAAAGAAGATGTATACTACATAAGAGCATACACCACATGGATGAGTAACTTCAGTGAAGAATTTCAGCCCTTAAAACCGATCACGGTATATAATCCTTCGTCAGATGAAAAGCTGGTGAAGACTACTGATTCTCCATGGTCTGTCTCCGCCTTCCCCGAAAGCGGAACTTTTATTGAAGGAATACCTACCAAATTTGCTGTACGCCTAAAATCCGAAGGCTCCACTCCTACGGACTGGTCGGGTTACGTAATCGATACTCAAAAGCCTGAGGTAAAAATAGTTTCTTTTAAAGGTTTTGACCAAAATGTAGGCTCATTTACCATGACGCCCAATGCGGGCTCTGCCTATCAGCTGATCGTTACAGATTCTAAAGGAAAACAACAGACGGCTGCTTTGCCAGAGGTAAAGACTTCCGGTGTCAATCTCCAGGTGGCTGTAACCAATGATGCTATAAAATTTAAACTGAAATCAAAAAATATAGGAACTGCAACCGCTTATAAAATAATTGGAACTTTAGGCAACGAAATGGTTTTTAAAGTAAATTCTGATAAGGTCTTGGAACGCGTTTACTCTATTCCTACCCAGCAGGTCATCAATGGAATTCTTCAACTAACTGTTTTTGATGATAAAGAAAATGTCTTGGCTCAACGACTCTGCTTTGTAAAGCCTGATATTCTGAAGATAAAAAAAACAATAATGAAGGCTTCTTTTCAGGAATCACCCAAAGCTTTGAATAATTTTAGCATATCTGGAACTGATTATACCCCTTATACTGTCCTTGTGATGGATGGAACCTCTGAAAGTTCAGAAGATGAAAACAGCTTGCTGAGCACCCTATGGCTTACAGGCGATCTCACTTCTAAAATAGAAATGCCGTCGCAATATTTTAAAGAAAACCATAACTCGGAAGCTTTAGATGCTCTTTTAATTTCTGAAAAATGGAAAAGATTTGACTGGAAAATGATTATAGCGGGAAATTATCCTACCATCAGATATGATCCAAAGCCTTATATAGCTTATAAAGGTAAAGTAACAATTAAAGGAAAATCTGCTGATTCCGCAGATCTAAATATACTTTTTGAAATGCCTGACCATACTACAGGATTTCAACAGGTAAAGACAGATACCAATGGTTTTTTCTCTATGAGCGGACTTACATTTGAGGATGCTATAAAAATTTCTTATCAGCTCAATGATCCAAAAATTCCGAAAGAACAGATACAGGTGATTTTCCAACCGGATTTTAACTTTATTTCCTATAAAAAAAAGTATGCCATCAGTAGGCTACATTTTAGAAAAAAGGGATAAGAACGAGCCATTATCTTCTCAGGTTCAAAGATATATAAACGAAAAGCAAACACAAAATTCTATTAATGAAAAAGTTACATTAATTGAAGAAGTAAAGTTGAAAGTTCAGAAAAAAGACAAGACCCGCCAACTCAATGAAAACTTGAGTAGCTCTATCTTCAGAGGCTCAGACGAAAAGATCTTTGATTTTGTAAACGATAATAATAACTCTTTACTTGGCTTCACAAATATAATTCAGTGGCTGCAAACTAAGGTAGCAGGATTATCAGTTTCATCAAGTATAGGAAATTACGCGGTAAAATTCAGAGGGAATATTATTTCTGTATATTTAGATGAAATGCCACTTAATCCTTCACTAATATCTTCTATTTCACCTTCTGAAATTGCTATGGTAAAAATTATTACAGGAGGATTTGGTATCGGACATGAAGCTATTGCTATTTATACAAAAAAAGGAGGAACAACAGGAGCCGTTTATATTACCGAAAGTCATTCTGCACTTAAGAAAATTACTTTAAATGGATTTGATAAGGTAATACCATTTGTAACACCAGCCTACAACGATGAAAACTTTAAGAGCATTTCTGATGATGTACGCAGCGTTCTGTACTGGAATCCGTATCTGCTCACTGATCCGGGAACACCTGCTAATGTAAAGTTCTACAATAATAACGACGCAAAAAACTATAAGATCATTATCATGGGGTATGACAATAAAGAAAATATACCTGTTTATTATAATGCACTAGTACAGTAAATAATAAATTGATACTTTAAATAAATAACAGTCTTAAGGAGGCTGTTTTTTTGTTTTAGGTACTATACTTTTCCGCCAGGATAAATCAAATTAAAGATGCTATTTACTGATAACTTCAGTTTTAAATCCGACATTACAATTGCTCAGTCTATAAAAATATGGCATTCATTTACACAGATCACCGCATTTTTCTAAAAAGTCAGTATTTTAGCCGTTTAAATTTTAAGATGAACGCGACTCATTATATACAGCAATCTCTCAATATATCAGAAAAAAGCATCTCCTCTACCCTTCAGCTGCTTGCAGAAGACTGCACGATCCCTTTTATTGCCCGATACAGGAAAGATAAAACAGGAAATCTCGATGAAACACAGATCGAGCAGATCTTAAAAATCAATAAGCAGTTTGAAGAGATTGTCAAAAGAAAAGAATCTATTCTGAAATCTATTGACGAACAAAATGCCCTGACACCGGAATTAAAACAAAGAATTCAAGAAAGCTTTGATCTGCAGGAGCTTGAAGATATGTATTTGCCTTTTAAGAAAAGAAAAAAAACAAAAGCAGATGCTGCCAAAGAAAAAGGTCTGGAACCTTTAGCTAAAATCATCATGAGCCAGAAAGCCCAGAACTTGGATTCTTTAGCTTCCAGATACCTCAACGATCAGGTCGGGACGGAAGAAGAAGCCCTTCAGGGGGCAAGAGATATTATGGCAGAATGGATCAATGAAAATATGTATGTCCGCAAAAATCTCAGAAGGCTATTCCAAAGGAAAGCGGTAATCACATCAAAAGTGGTCAAAGCGAAAAAAGATGAAGAAGACGCCCAGAAATTCTCACAGTATTTCGAATGGGAAGAAAGCCTGAACAGAACGCCGTCACACCGTCTTTTGGCTATGCTAAGGGCTGAAGCAGAGGGTTTCGTCAAAACCAATATCGGAATCGATAAAGATGAAGCCATCGAATTCATTGAAAATGCCATTATTAAATCAAACAACGAAACAGCCGGACACATTTCACTTGCTATAAAAGACAGCTACAAAAGATTACTGGAACCCGCCATCTCCAATGAAACACTGCAGGAGGCCAAAGAAAAAGCAGATAAAAAAGCCATCGAGATTTTTTCTGAAAACCTTACGCAGCTGCTTTTAGCACCTCCTCTCGGGGAGAAAAGAATTCTGGCGATCGATCCTGGTTACAGAAGCGGATGTAAAATAGTCTGCCTGGATGAAAAAGGCGATCTTCTGCATAATGAAACCATTTATCCGCACGCTCCACAGAATGAATCTGGAATGGCGATGAAGAAAATACGGTCGATGGTGAATGCCTATCATATTGAAGCCATCTCCATCGGAAACGGAACCGCAAGTCGCGAGACAGAGTTTTTCATTAAAAAAATCGCATTCGACAAACCGCTGCAGGTTTTCGTAGTTTCGGAGGCTGGCGCTTCAGTATATTCCGCAAGTAAAATTGCGAGAGAGGAATTCCCAACATACGATGTGACCGTTCGCGGAGCCGTTTCCATCGGAAGACGATTATCAGATCCTCTGGCAGAACTTGTGAAGATCGATCCGAAGTCTATCGGTGTCGGACAATACCAGCATGACGTGGATCAGACCCAGCTGAAGAACGAACTGGATTCCACGGTGATGAAATGTGTAAATTCTGTAGGGATTAATTTAAATACTGCCAGCAAATCTTTATTAAGCTACGTCTCCGGGATCGGTGAAAAAATGGCAGAAAATATCGTGAATTACCGCGCAGAGCATGGCGCTTTTGAAGACCGCAAACAACTGAAAAAAGTTCCGAGGCTGGGCGAGAAAGCGTTTCAGCAGGCGGCAGCTTTCGTAAGAATCAGCAATCCTAAAAATCCTTTGGATAATTCAGCCGTACATCCTGAAGCTTATGGAATTGTCGAAAAAATGGCTAAAGATCTAAATATTACCACTCATGAACTAATTGCCAACAAAGAGAAAATTTCTCAGATCAATCCTGAAAAATACATCACGGAAGATATTGGAATTTTGGGAATTAAAGATATTTTAAAAGAGCTTGAAAAGCCCGGATTAGATCCCAGAAAAGCTGCCAAAGTTTTTGAATTTGATCCGAGCGTTAAAAAAATCACTGATCTCAAAACCGGTATGATTTTACCGGGAATCGTTAATAATATAACCGCTTTTGGATGCTTTGTAGATCTGGGCATTAAAGAAAGCGGACTCGTACACATTTCCCAACTGAAAGACGGATTTGTTTCTGATGTGAATGAAGTGGTAAAGCTCCACCAACATGTTCAGGTAAAAGTAACCGAGGTCGATGAGGCACGAAAAAGAATTCAGCTGAGTATGATTCTGTAAAAAATTGTTGTGAAAATATCAGAAATTAAAGAAAGAAAAGTGATTTACAGACCGACTCCTGATTTTGACAGGTATGGGAAAAGAATCTATCATGCTTACGAGTATTATTTGCCTTATAATCCTGGATTTAAAGGAAATGAGACGATAAGGCTATTTGCAAAATGGATAGATATGGCAATATTCGCTATCATTTTCTTTTATCTGTTTAATAAAAATCCTGTTGAAGCCGTTCTGCTATCAATTCCCTGTGTGATTGTTTCGGGTGCAATAACCGAATATTATTACGGAACAACATTAGGTAAGAAAATATTCAGAATAAGAGTAATTGACGATGAAGGAAACAATCCTTCGCTTTTTACCTCATTAAAAAGAAATTTTCTGTGCCTGGCAAACTTTTATCCTGTTTTTTCTGAGTACACATCAAAAACCGTTGCCATGGGGTGGAGAAGAGGACCACAGGTTAATTTCAGCATGAACCTCAACAATAAAATCTGTACAACCTATATTGTAAAAGAAAGCAGGATGGAGGAAATCAGAAGTCTATTGGATAGCGAACAGCCTGAAAATAAAAAACAGATAGAATCTTAACGTAATTGCAATACAAATGCAATATCCATTAAAAAACAAAGCCGGCTTCGTGAGCCGGCTTTATTATTATTTTTTAGATTCTTCAACAGAAACTTTTCTGAATTCTTTGAAAAGTTTGCTTAGCTCTAAAGCTGATTTACGAGCTCTTGTTCCAGCTGCTTTGTTTCCTTTTTCTGCTTGTTGGTGTGCTTCAGCTGCAAAAGCTTCAAATTCCGCGTTGATTTTTTCAATTAATTCTTTCATTATTTTTAAAATTTAGGCTGCAAATATATGTTTTATGGTAATTCCAGCCTAATACAGAAGAAAAAATTTATGATAATTAATTAAATTTAATAGTTATCCCCTCCTTTCAGTTTAATTTTTAAATGAAATACTGATTTTTAATGGTTTTTTTACAGCATTCACCGAGCCATTTTGCCCCATTCATCGAAATTTTATCATTCCGCCGATTTCCTACATTTTAACTATAAAAACAAGCGATTCCCGCAGTCCGTTTCGAATCAAAAAAATAAAGTCTTTAAAACTTAATTTAAAGACTTTAATCATTTTTAGTTTTCAGGATTTATCTCTTCAGCAAGTATTTGTGCTGACCTTCCAGTACAAGCTCCGATTTTTGGTTATACACCGTCACCCTTGTTGTTACCACTCCTTTATCTCCCTGAGGTTCCAGATTGGTAATCGTAAGAGACGAATACAGCGTATCTCCGGAATGAACTTCTTTCAGAAAGTGGCAGGAAAGCTCTAAAAAACTGATAAAGACATTTCCAAAATAATGCGGAAGCAACGTTGCACCCGGCGCAGTGAATGAAAGAACCTGCAAACCGTGTACTACCGGCGCCTCATGGCCATACCGTCTGGCATACTCCGCATCATAATGAATAGGATGATTGTCGCAGGATACCGTCTGAAAGGCTGATGCATGAGCATCCGTAAGCGTTCTGCTCGGCGCTCTGAACACCTCTCCTACCTCCAGCTCGTCGAAACCACGTTGCGGAACAATAGAGAAATCTTCAGGATCAAAATTTGAATTTTCAGTATTTGAATTTTCCATAAAACCTGGGTGTTTGAATAAACAATTGTCTTACATATGACCAATCGCCATAATCTTAAGAATTACTTTTTAATAAACTCCAAAATATCTTTGTTGATTGTTTCGTGCTCTGTAGTCGGCATTCCGTGGGGAAATCCCGGATACGTAATCAATTCGCCGTTCTTTAATAATTTAGCTGATTTTATCGCAGAATTTTCAATCGGAACAATCTGATCATCTTCACCGTGTAAAACAAGAACCGGAATATCAACAGCTTTCAGATCTTCAGTAAGATCAGTTTCAGAAAAGGCTTTTATTCCATCATAATGCGCTACGATTCCACCCATCAGTCCCTGTCTCCACCAGTTTCTCTGAACACCGTCTTTTACATTCGCACCTTCTCTGTTGTATCCGTAGAAAGGGAAAGTAAGATCATAATAAAACTGATTTCTGTTATTTAAGGTCTGATCTCTGATGCCATCGAAAACCGACATTGGTACGCCATCAGGATTGTTTTCACTTTGTACCATTACCGGAGGAATAGCACTGATCAAGACTGCTTTTTTTAGCTCTTCCGTTTGCATATTTGTTTACATAACGGATCACTTCACCGCCACCTGTAGAGTGCCCGATGTGTACTACGTCTCTCAAATCTAGGAATTCAACCAGTTCAGCGGCATCGGAAGCATATTGTTCAATCGTATGATTGTAGATATTCTGACTTGAACGTCCGTGGCCTCTTCTGTCGTGTGTTACGACTCTGTACCCTCTCTGCAGGAAGAAAATAACCTGTGCATCCCAATCGTCAGCAGATAAGGGCCAGCCGTGGTGAAACATCAATACCGGTCCTTCTCCCTGGTCTTTGTAAAAAATCTCTGTTCCGTCTTTTAATTTTAGTGTACTCATTGTTGTAATTTGTTTTTGATTAATAATTCAACTCAAACTCATAATTACAAAAACTGGCACTAAGGAAATAAAACACTTAAAACCAACAATTTAAGCAAATACACAATAGAATTAAAATACGAAATACCGTAATATTATGATGCCGTTATTTTAATATGGTAAATTTCATTTAAAAATCATCGGGAATCGCTGGTGAGCCTTTTAAGCATACCTTTAAAAATAATTCCATGAAAAGGCAGAACTGCGTACCAATATAATCTTCCGGAAATTCCGTGTGGACGAAAAACGGCTTTCTGCCAAAGCTTTCCCCTGTATATTTTGAACATAAGCCAGGCTTCTCCCGGCAGTTTCATTTCGGCAAAAAGAATTAATTTTCCTTCTTCACGGTCGGCATACAATACTCTCCAGAAATCCAGCGCGTCACCTTCATGAAGCCTGTCAGGATGAGTACGTCCGCGCCTTAATCCAGGTCCGCCAACCATAAGATCCATAAAACCCCGGATTTTCCATAAGCCCTGTCCGTACCAGCCATTATTTCCGCCGATCCTGAAAATTCTTTCAATACATTTTTCACGGTCGTCATACACTGCGCTTCTCAGATCCGTAAAGCATCCGTAATGGGGAACTTCCATAAAATCTTTCAGGCTGGTATCTCTCCGACTGCTGATAAAGCTGTCTTTCCAGCTGGAAACAATCTCATTTGCCTGAATCTTTGCTAAGGTTCTTTCTAAAGCTGTCTCATAAGAAAAAGGCTGTACACCGGTAATTCGTTTTATTTCGGCAAGGCTTTCGGGTCTGCAGATCACCTCGATCTTCATACTTCCGACCAGGGCTGTTGCGAGATTGTATGAAGTGGAAGTAATAAAGTAAAGCCAATATGATGAAAGTTTAGGAGTCATCACCGGCAAGGTAAAAATCTTTCTTTTTAGATGCCTTATCCTGGCAAATTCCAGAAGCATTTCTTTATACGTAAGGACATCATCGCATCCGATATCAAAACTTTTCTGATAGCTTTCTTCTTTAAAGAGAACAAAAATCAGGAAATCAAGGACATTTGCAATCCCAATGGGCTGACATTTGGTATCGAGCCATCTTGGAGCCACCATTACCGGCAACTTTTCGACAAGATCTCTGATAATTTCAAAAGAAGCACTTCCTGATCCTATAATGATGCCTGCCCGCAGCACCGTAACCGGTACTTTAGATTTCATCAATGTTTTTTCAACCTGAAAACGTGAATTGAGATGCCTGGAAAGTTCTTTTTCATTCACAAGTCCTGAAAGATATACGACATGCCGGCATTCCGTGGTTTCAATAAAATTGGCAAAGTTCTGTGCGCATTCTCTTTCCGAGTCTTCATAATCGTTTGAATTGCTCATAGAATGCATCAGATAATAAGCTCCTGAAATATCCTGAGGGATGTTTTTAAGCGTTTCGGGCTGCAAAAAGTCTACCTCCACAACTTCTATGAGCGATTCGTCTATATTCACATCTTTCGAAAAGCGGCTCGCATCTCTACAGCAGCAAACGACCTTATATCCCTGCGCAGCAATTACGCTTATCATTCTTTTGCCAATATATCCGGTGGCTCCTGTGAGTAGTATTTTTTTCATAGTAAGTTGCGTAGATTAGTTTAAATGCTTTTTGAAAACGTTTAATTTCAACAGATTAAAAGTATTATAAAAACCGAGCCAAGTGTGAAGAATTTATAGAGCTTGTATAAATTCTGAATATATTTTTAACATTAAGTAATTAAGGTGTAATTTCTCAATTAACTTAATTTAAATCAATTTATTGATTCCTTATTTTTTAAAGCTCAATAAACTGAATTTCTTAATGGTAAAATTAAGAATAAACTTCGTTTATTTTGATGAAACAACATTAAGTAGAAATCCTAAAAATTATTAAGTAAAATCTAAAAAGGTTCATAGAAATAAAAATACATATAAAAAAGCCCCTCATTAAACGAGGAGCTTATAAAATGACTGCAAAAATGAAGTTATAGATAGATCAAATTTATCTGATATGTCATTAGCAGTTTATGATTATTGTCATAATAACGTACATTTTATTAGTTTTTTCTGCAGGATTAATTCATGGATTCAGATCGTTTTTCAGCATGCTTATCCAGCTCAAGCTTAAAACATCCGAGTATAAATTCAGTATAGTACAGCTGAGCGTTTACCTGTTTTGTTCTGGAATGAAGATCAAGCTTCTCCGACAGAATAACTCTGCCTTTGTACACAATGGAAAAATAGGCAAACAACCTTTGCTTTGATTCCGGAACCGGCGTTGCATAGCCTGTAACAGCAATTGACCAATCGGTTTTAAAAAGCTTTGAAACATTCAGTGCCATTGTTTCTGAAATATGCGGCGATACACAATCGCAGGCACTTGCCTCAGCCTCGTCGACATTCAACAAGCTTACTTTTTCATCCAGTGTATAAGCGGTGACCCCTCCTTTGAAAAATTTTGAGGCTTCTTTCATCTGTGAAAACGAAAACTGCAGAAACCCAGAGGTCACACTTTCAGCTACGGTTATTGTTTCGTCTACCGAAAGTAAATATTTGCCGATGTAATCAAAAAGGTTCTGCAGTTCTATAATAAAATTTATAAGAGATCTCACGGAGAGTTCTTCTGAACTTACCCCGATGCGTGATGGTTTTAAAATCATTAATTCTTTTTATTTGTAACATTTTTATTTAAAATAAAGAGCTTTTCATCTTCATTTTTCTGCAAGTAGTCTTAATTTTCATAAAAATTATCCATCTGCTCCAACGCTTGTATTAATTTATGCTAATACATTCTGACCAATCAAACATGAGGCCAGCAACAATGTAAATAACATTAAAAAAAGCCTGCTTTCATACAATCAGTACAACAAAGATTAAAATATACGGGCTGGTTTATAAAACTCAATCCAGATTATAGTATTGATCTTAATATAATGGAATATGCATCAGATTAATCGAAATTACTCAATATCAGATATAATTTTTATGATCTTAATCAACCGGAAAAAATGTTTCAATTATTTATTTTGAAGAAAGTATGAAAGCATTACAAAAAAATAAAACACAGCAACGCACAGAAATAAAATAGAAATTGAATAAGTTTTGGCACTAACTATTTTAATTATTTAAATAAAATTTAACAAAATTAAATTGCACACAATTTAATTTGGTAGTATTTTTGCAATGTAGAATTCAAATAAAATAATTAACAAAATGTCATTAATAGAAGATTTAAACTGGAGACATGCAGTAAAAGCGTATGATCCGTCAAAAAAAGTTTCAGAAGAAGATTTAAATAAAATTTTAGAAGCAGCAAGGCTCGCTCCTACGTCATCAGGTTTGCAGCCATTCCGCGTGATTGTTGTGGAAAATCAGGAGCTCAAAGAAAGAATGGTTCAGGGAGCATTGAATCCTGAAGTGATGAGAGATTCTTCCCACGTGCTGGTTTTTGCTGCCTGGGACAGCTATTCTGATGAAAAAATTGACAAAGTTTACGATCATCACACCGATGTAAGAGATTTACCAAGAGGCCGTTTCTCCAGCTATACCGATAAAATTAAAGAAATCTATGGAGCGCAGACTCCTGAACAACATTTTATCCATACGGCAAGACAAACTTATATTGCTCTGGGTCTTGCCATGGCACAGGCAGCCGAACTGAAAATAGACAGTACTCCTGCGGAAGGTTTCAGCAACGAAGTGGTAGATGAGATTCTTGGACTAAGAGAACTGGGTTTAAAAAGCGTAAGTTTACTTTATCTTGGTTACAGAGACGAGAAAAACGACTGGCTTTCCCACATGAAGAAAGTAAGGATTCCGATGGAGGAATTTATCATTAAAAAATAGTAAACATTTAATTTCGATTATGGAAAATCAGGAATCTTTAAAACTGGAAAATCAGCTCTGCTTTCCACTTTATGTGATCGCGAAGGAGATTACGGGATTGTACCGCCCGTTTCTTGACGAGCTTGATCTTACGTATCCTCAATACCTCGTGATGATGGTATTATGGGAGAATGACGGGCTTCCTGTAAATCATATCGGAGAAAAGCTTTACCTGGACAGCGGTACACTGACACCACTTCTGAAAAGGCTTGAAGCCAAAGGTCTTATCCTTAGAAAACGAAAAAAAGAGGATGAAAGAGTCGTTGAAGTATTCATCACGGAATCCGGAAAAGCTCTTCAGTCAAGGGCCTGCGAAATTCCTGAAAAAATGTACAGAAAACTGGATCTGTCTCAGGAAGAGTGGCTTGATCTGAAAAAAAGCGTCCAGAAAATATTAACTAAAATAGAAAAATAATGAAAACCTTATATACAACAAAAGTAACAGCAACCGGCGGAAGAAACGGCCATGTAAAAAGCGACAACGGAGTTCTTGATCTTGAAGTAAAAATGCCAAAAGCACTCGGCGGAGCTAATGATGATTTCGCTAACCCTGAAATGCTTTTTGCAGCAGGATATTCAGCATGTTTTGACAGTGCATTGAGCAGAGTGATCTCTTTATCGAAAATCAAAACAGGAGAAACAACGGTAACAGCAGAGGTAAGTATTGGCCAGCTGGAAAACGGAGGTTTCGGTCTGGCTGTTCAGCTTGACGTGAATATTCCGGGAGTTTCCATTGAAGAAGCTCAGTCTTTAACAGAAAAAGCCCATGAGATTTGTCCTTATTCTAATGCTACTAGAAATAATATTGAGGTAAAACTTTCGGTAACTAATAATTAGAATTATTTCTTATCCCTATAATAAAATCTGCTTCCAAGGAAGCAGATTTTGTTTTTTAAACCAATATTGGCTGAAGCCATTATTTGTATTCTACGGAAATCATTTATATGTTTGCGCTTTTAAATAGTATTAAAAAGTTGAAAAATATTTTAGCCTTATTTATTACCGCCTGCAGCTGGGTTACTTTGTATTCTCAACATACATACGCTTTTTTTGGTTCATTTAATTGGGACAAGGATACAGAAGGAATTTACGTTTATGAATTGGATATTATTAAAGGAAATTTATCAAAAATTACTTCTTTTAAAGGTATAGCAAATCCTTCTTTTCTTACAATATCGCCGGATGGAAAATACATTTTCGCCTGCAC
Organism: Chryseobacterium sp. POE27; assembly: GCF_039727685.1. Lineage (NCBI taxonomy): Bacteria > Pseudomonadati > Bacteroidota > Flavobacteriia > Flavobacteriales > Weeksellaceae > Chryseobacterium > Chryseobacterium sp. POE27. The sequence goes on along the minus strand of NZ_CP152475.1, from coordinate 4,304,987 downwards.
AGAAAGCAAAACCGAGAATGGAGGAAGTGTAAGCAGTTTTGAATTCAGTCCTGAAAAAAAAACGTTGACATTCATTAGTACACAAAAAAGTGGTGGTGAAAATCCTGTATATCTTACAGTACATAGAAATGGAAAATGGCTTATCAACGGAAATTATTCGGAAGGAAGTGTTTCAGTTTATCCTATTTCAGACAACGGAAAGATTGAACCTTATGTCCAAAATTTTCAATTTTCAGAGGGAAGTATAAATCATGACAGACAAGATCGTGCACACATCCACTCCACTGTTTTTTCTCCGGATTTTAAATACATTTTTATGCCGGATTTAGGCGCTGATAAAATAAGAGCTTATCAATTTCAAGATGAAAAAGAAAAACCGTTACAGAAAGCAGAAACTCCTTTTGTACAAACTTTTCCTGGAAGCGGACCGAGGCATTTGACCTTTCATCCGAATGGAAAATTTGCCTATTGCATTGAAGAAATGGGTGGAGCAGTAAGTGTATATTTCTATGAAAATGGAAAACTTGAAAATATTCAACGGATTGATACTCATTCAGCAAAATATAAGGAGGGTTTTGAAAGTTCAGATATTCATATTTCGCCGGACGGAAATTTCCTTTATGCTTCCAATCGTGGAAATGAAAATAATATCGCTATATTTTCCATTCAAAACAACGGGACATTAAAAACCATAGGCTATCAATCTGTTAAAGGAAAACATCCGAGAACATTTAATATTGATCCCAGTGGAAATTTTTTGATTACGGCCAATACGGGAACTAATGAAGTAGTCGTTTTTAAAAGAAATCCTGAAACAGGTTTATTGAAAAAAGTTGGAAAGAAGATTAAAATCAAAGGTGTTTCGTGTGTTGAAATTAAAAGATATTAGCTATTTTTAAGCAATCCAATAACTTTTAAACCATGAAAAAAATTGCGATATGCTTTATTATATTGGTAGCCAATAATCTATTTTCCCAAAAGATGAAAATTATTAATAAAGATAAACAAACGATAAAGGTTTCTGTCGTTGACAGTGCAGAAATATCGCACTTAATTAAGACATTTCAAGGAAAAAAGAATATTTCAAAGCATAAAAATCTAACATCTAAAACATATGTTCTGGATGATCGACGTATCATTATTGAATTTTTTGACAGACAAGGAGTTTTAGTAAACAATGATGATGATTTTAATAAACTGAAAGACATACAATTTGTAAAAAATCAAATCTGGAATCTAAAGAAAAATATTTCATACAAAAATAAGCTGGACTACGTCCAGGGATTAAATATTCTGAAAACTGAAAAGCCTCAAAAACTGCAGCAATTCAATTCTATTTATGGAAATTCGGATTTTGGCGTTTATAAATTAAAAACGGATCAGATTTTATTTTTAAGTGATAAAGCAACAGAAAAATATGCGGGAATATACCCTGATCTTAAAACCTTAGCCTCAGATAACTATATTATTGAAGAAGAATACTACAGCTCAAATGACGAAGAGAATATAATGAGAGAACTTGCCGGAGGTAACCCTCTGGAAGATTATGAACCCAATGAGCACTTAATTTACCCCAAATATGTTGATGCATTGATAAAAAATCATAAACTTAAGCTTTTAGAAGAAAAGGTCTACATTAAAACGTTTTATGGCAACTTATATAAATCTGAAAAGAATGGTTTTTATTTTTTAATTGATGAAATTAACCAAAAAAATGGCGCCGGAGATAAAATGCAAATTTTAGAAGTTAATATTTTCAGCAGTTTGGGCCAGGTACGGGAGGCACAGAAACAATATGAAAATTTCAGAAATGAACCTGATGTATCCGAATACTTCTATCAAAAAATTTCCGATCGATATGGTAAAGATTTTCCAAAGTATATTCCCGAACTCATCGACCAGCTTTCTCAAGTTTTAAATATCGAAAAAGAAGAATTAACCTTCGATCGTAAAGGACTTGAAATTGTAGATGAAGCCATAATATGGAATAAAGATAATGTAGAAATATTTAATAATTGGTTTCCTTCTGTTATCGCATTCTACGGTCAATATTATATAGAAAATAAGAAGGAAGGAAAATGGATAACTGTATGGGATGAAGAATCACATCTTTGGATTCCACAATTGCAGCTTAACAATGGATCTTTTGCCTGGAATGCAGGAAAATTTTATAAAGACTTTTATGAAGGATCAATACGTTTACAATGGATCGAAGAAATGAATAGGAAATGAGTTAACCTTAAAACGTCACTTTCTTAAAAGCATCCACCTTCTGATACCTGTCGTTCTTTTCCTTTTCTTTTTTATCAGAAATTAAAACACCGAAAAGATGGTCAATTTCATGCTGGAAAATGACAGCGGTAAAGCCTTCTACCATTTCTGAATATTTCTGCCCTTTTAAGTCAACATATTCCAACTGGATAACTTTGCTTCTGTAAAACTGATCTCTGAAATCAGGAATCGACAAATCGCCTTCCGGCCCCAGATTCTGTAATTCTGATCTCCAGACAATCACAGGATTGATAAAATATTCCAATGGTTCGCCCGGCTTGTCAAAACGCTGAACCCAAATCACTTTCCTGTTGATGCCGACCTGAGGGGCTGCAATTCCTACCCCGCCATCAGTTGACAGTAAAGATTCTTTCATTCTTTTAACTAAAATTTCCGTGTTTTTATCCAACGGATCGATTTCTGCGGAAAGACTCAATAAAGTTCTATGCTGATGTTCATCAGTGGTCTGGTAGATCGGTAAAGCAGTACTAATGTCTCCCCGATTGATAAGAGAAATTTCTGATGGCGTGAGCTTTTGAGCATTGATGACACTGATGAAAAGTATGAATATGAAAGACAGTTGTTTCATTGTAATGGAATAAGTAACAAAGATAAAGGATGTTTTCAGGTTTTGGCTAAAGCCTATTGAATTTTTTCAAGAAAAAACGGGCTAAAGCCCGTTCCTATCGATACCCCCCCTGCATTTTATTGGAGAATTGTACGTAAAGATTTGCGTCTGGATTCTTTCAGAATGACAAAATTTGTGGATAATTGTGTTCGGTTATTTACTTTGCGATAAAGAATTCAGTAATGATCTATCTCAAACTATTGCAGTTATCTTAAGAGATTCTTCACTCCGCTTCGCTTTGTTCAGAATAACAAAATGTTGGCAATTTTGTTCGGTTATAATTCTTACTTTTAACTTTTAATTTAGCTCTTCTAATACGTTTTCGTCATATCCTCGGGAATCACAAGATTAAAATCTGTTGGTACATAATCTTTTTCAGGGATTTTAAGCTCAGGGGTTTCAGATTCAAAAACAGAGATTACAGCCATTTTCAGGTTAGGGTTTTTCTGTTTGATGTACCAGTAAATACCGCCGAATTCTTTGCTGTGGTAATTTCCGTTGTAATGGATGAATGTTTTTCCGGATTGAAAATTTTTTTAGGATCGATTCTGCCATGGTAGCATCTTTAATAGCCTGGGCGGAAATGAAATTCATGACCTTCATCTCTTCCGCATGATCGCCCATCATCTTTTTCATTTCAGGATAGCCGGGCGTTTCGAGGGTCACTTTGATTGGCAGTTGGGCGATGTAGATTTTGTCTTTCGCCGGTAAATTTTTCACCGATTCCAGTCCTTCTTTTGAAGTTTGAGAAGCGTATCTCCTGGGAACATTGGTAGCAATGAAAGGTATTTTCTTATCTTTTGCAAAATCAACCAACGGTTTATAATCGGTTGAGAAGTTATTCCATAATCGTGCAGAGTCTTTTAATGTTTTAGCATTGAATTTCCCGCTCAGATAATCATTTAACTGAGATTGATTGTCTCTTTCAAACATTTCGGCCCCAAGGATAAGCTGCCCGCTTTTCTTTTCAAATAAAGCTTCTGTAACTTTTAGCTGCAGCCAGTGGTTGATGGAACTGTTGTGGTTTTCTCCAAAGAAAACGATATCGTAATCAGCGAGGGCTTTGACTAATTTTTCGGTGTTGATTTCTTTTCCTTTCTGGTTATAGAATTGATAGGCCTTAAAATCCTGCGCATTGAATGAACAGAAAAGGGCAAGCAATAGTATTGAGAGAATATTTTTCATTCTTAATTAGGTTATTTAATGTATCGCAAAGGTCGGAAAGATTATTCTAAATTCACTTTCATAACCAATACCTTTTTTTGAAATATTTGATATATGATTCATCAATTCGAGTGTTTTTTTCGTAACAAAGTGAAGAAAAAATGTATAGAGAATTATCTCAAAAAACACGAACTTCTCGATACGACTTCTTCAAAGTCTACTCGAAGTGGCGTGTGCGGTAATTACACAATACGAATGTTCGTCCGTCTGTTCGAGTAAAATTCTGAAAGAATTTTTTATCGAGAACCTATAAGTATGAAAACTCGCAGTATAACTTCTCGATACGATTTTTTTCAAAAATCTACTCGAAGTGACGAAAAGCACAACAAGTGACAAATTGCATTGTCTTATATACTTCGGACAAGGCTTTATATAATTTGGACAATTCTTCATTTATTTCAGACGAAGCTTTATTTATTCCAGACATTGTCTTATATACTTTGGACGGTGTTATTATTTCTTCTTATTAAAAAAAAGCCGCCCTGCACTATACAAAACGGCTTTAAGAAAATGATCTAACTATTTATTTTTCAAGATCTGCTACAAGATCTTTCCATTCCTGCAATTCAGGGATTCCGGGTTTTCTTTTTCCGAAGAGCTGAACGATGAAATCTCCTTCTTTGTTGAATACTTCAATTGCCGTTACTTCACCGTCTTCTGTAGGTTTTTTCACGATCCATGCTTCAGCGATTTTTGTTACATCAAGGTGTAAGTTGAAATCAGGATCCATTACATTGAACCACTGCTGGTGCCACAACGTTTTCTTTACATTCCCGGTGTGGATCTGGATAATTCCCCTGTTTCCAACGAAGATCATGATCGGAAGCTCTTTTTCAGAGGCATCTTCCAGCACGTTTACCACTTTAGAACTATCGATTTTTTTGGTAAAACCTTCCGGAGCTAATCTTAATGCCTGCGTTCTGCTTACCCCGAATTTTCTGGTCATCATGAAAAAAATCGTGGGTATCTTTTAGTGATCTCCATGCATTTTGGAAACCTTCAACATCAATTTCGGCATCCGGTTTTTCTTCTGCTTTCGGAGCAACCGTTTCAAATTCGAAGGATGAATTTTGCTCATCAGCTTTAAACTTTTCAACCAATGCATCGAAAGCCGCTTCATTGCTGTCTTTGGTTAAGTAAATTTTATGCAATGCCAATCCGTCTTTTCCAAAGAACTGTAAGCTTTTTTTATCGCCTTCCACCACAGCAAAAGCGAATTTCCAATGGTTTAAGAAAATTCTGAGATCGATATCTTCTCCTACGAAAAGCTGTGCGTGCGGACTGCTGAAATCTCCGTTTAAATACGTTCCTTTTCTTTCGTGAACGCATTCGTCGTTACGCGTAAGAGCCATCACTTTCCCTAACTGCTCAGCTTCTGTTAAAATATTCTGAAATTCAGGCTTTAAAACCGTTACGCTTTCGCCTACATTTGTTACTAATAATTCTGCTTCACTCACACCAAGTTCTGCAGCTGCATTTCTGATTCTCAAATGTGGATTTTCAGCTTTAAGAGCTTCCCATTTTTCTTTAAGATCGTTTACTAATGTGCTCATTATTTTTATTTTTTAATGGTTAAAATCGTATAATTTCTAGTTATTGTTTCGTCTCCTGTTTTGCTTTTCACCTGTTCTTGCCTTTCGGAAATTTTCATTCTTTTAAAATGGCTTTGGGAAACCGTTTCTTCCATTTCATCCGTATTATATAAGGTGAAGCCGAATGGTGTAAACGGCAGTTTTTCCATGAAATCCCGCTGTCCGAAAGTCAGAACAAACGTCCCGGTGTTTTTCAAAACCCTGTAAATTTCATTTAAATATTCTACAGGATTTTTCCAGAAATAGACTGTATTTACAGTGAATATTTTGTCAAAAACTTTATCTTCAAAAGGAAGTTTTTCCCCCTCATACAAAACAAAACCGGCCTTATCTTTAAAAGATTCATTTAATTTCCGGGCTTCGTTATGCATGGTTTCGGAAATGTCAATCCCGGTATATTTTATATGTTGGGCTTTATTTAAAATGTTTTCAACATGGCCTGCATTGCCGTGACCGATTTCCAGAATACTTTCATTGTCTTCTATCAGGAGTGCCTGAATACTTTCCAGCGTCATTCCGATGTTGGTATCATTCATCATCTCACCGATCTCGATGCCTTTTTCGCCTTGCGGATTGGCTAAATTCTGTGCTAATATTTTTAAATTTTCTTTGTCCATTATCCAAAAATGATCATTGGGTTATGAGTGATCGGATGGTCACAAACGGTACACGGAAAATTGTATGCTTCACTGATTTTTTTCGGCGGTAAAAACTTCTTCCGGCGTTCCGTAAGCCGCTACCCTGCCTGATTTCATTAGCAATATTTTATCGGCATACTGTGCTGCAAGATTCAGATCATGGAGAACGACTATTGCAGAATTTGCCTTTTTGGTGAAATTTTTAATGATTTCCAGTGCTTTGTACTGATGCTTTACATCCAGATTATTCAATGGTTCGTCGAGGAAAAGAAGTTTGTGGGCAATTTCGTTCTGCAGCTGCGCCATCACTCTTGAGAGGTGTACCCTCTGTTTTTCTCCTCCCGATAAGGTATTATATTCTCTTCCTTTCAGATGAAAAACATCGGTTTCGTACATCATTTTGTTCATAGCTTCGTGGTCTTCCTTTTTTTGGCTGTGCATCAAAATACGGGTAACGTCCCATCATGACCACGTCTTTCACTTCAAGCGGAATATCATTGCTGTTGTGCTGGGAAAATTTGGCTTTGTGTTTAGACAATTCTTTTACAGGCCAGTCAGAGATATTTTTATCTTTAAATAAGATCTGCTGTTTTGATTTCACTTCATTCGCCAGTACACTCAGGAGACTGGATTTTCCGGCACCGTTCGGACCGACGATGGCAAGAAATTCACCGTATTCCAGATGAACGTCCACTGCATCCAGGATATGGAATTCTTTATGCTTATAACTGATCTGACACGCCTTTATCATGACAGTGATTTTTTGAATTTAACTAAAATCGCAATGAATATCGGACCTCCCATCAATGCTGTCAGAATTCCGATCGGCAGTTCCGAAGGTTCTACAATGCTTCTGCTGAATGTGTCTGCCGTCAATAATAGAATACTCCCGCAAATGGCTGATAACGGCAAAATGAAGGCATAATTTGATTTAAATAAAAGCCTTAAAATATAGGGCACGATAAGACCTACAAAACCAATCGTTCCTGAAAACGCCACGCAGCTTCCGACCATCAATGCGGTGATGATAATTATCTGTTTCTTTAATCTTTCTACATTAATTCCCAAATGCTGAGCATCTTTTTCGCCTAACATCATGGCATTTAATGCTTTCCCTTTTGGCATCAAAATGAAATAAGAAATAATTAAAACAACGGCTAAAATGATATTCTTCGTCCATGTGGCGGCGGCTAAGCTTCCTAAATTCCAGAACGTTAAATCTCTCAGCTGATCGTCTTTTGAGATATAAATTAAAAAACCGGTGATGGAGAATCCGATGGCAGTGATGGCAACACCGCTTAGCAGCATCATCACGACATTGGTTTTTCCTCCGCTTGTGGAAATCCTGTACACCAACAGCATGGATAATAATGACCCTACAAAAGCGGCAATACCCACAAGCGAAAATTGTACTGCTTCAGGAAGATACTGCTTGAAGTGTCCTCCTAAAACAATCGTAATAGCGGCAAGTAAGGTTGCTCCCGAGGTAAGTCCTATTAAATCTCCCGTTGCTAAAGGGTTTTTAAACAACCCCTGCAGGCTTGTTCCTGAAACGGCCAGCATGCTCCCGATCAGAATAGCCATAATAATTCTGGCTGCCCGCACATCCCATACCACATATTTGTCACTCATTGATAATTCAGGATCTCCGCTGAACACTTTTCCCAATACTTCAAATGCAGACCGGCCCCCGAAATCATAGACCCCGGTATTAAGAGACCATACTGCTATGACGACAAGCAGTATGGCACTTATTGTAACGTAAACGTATAATTTACTTTGTGTTTTCAATTAAAAGTTTATTTAATCCTACAGCAGCTTCCCCTAATCTTGGTCCGAATCCTGAAACCAAGCCTCCGTCCATCGCAATAATTTTTTTGTTTTTACCGGCATTGGTCTGAGAAACTCCCGGCATTTTCAGCGCGCCTTCATTTCCTCCTGCTCCCTGTAATCCGCTTGTGAAGAAGAATAAAACGTCAGGATTTGCTTTTACTACGGCTTCCGGCGTTAATGGTTTGAAATCTTCGAAATCATTGACAGCATTTTCACCGCCTGCCAATTCAATTAAAGAAGCCATTGGAGTGTTTTTACCCGATACCATCAGCATATTCCCTCTTGCATAGATGAACAGGACTTTAGGCTTTTTGGCAATAGGCTGAACCTGCTTTAGGTCAGCATCAATTTTATCATTCAGTTTCTGATAATCTGTATTTCCGATTGCTTTTGCTACATCTGCGATCAGTTTTTTGGTTCCTGCAACGGTGAACTCCTGCTTGAAAACTTCGGTTTTAATTCCTGAGGCTTTGATTTTCCCCATCAGCTCAGGGTTGATGTCTTTATCTGAAGCTAAAATCAAGGTTGGCGAAACGGCCATGATCGGCTCTATTGTCATTGATCTTACGTGTCCCAGGTCTTTCGCCGTAGCTTTCAGAGATTCAGGATACGTACTGGTAACGTCTGTTCCTACGATTTCTTTTTCGTGACCTAGAGCAGCAACGATTTCTGTAATTCCTCCGTTCAGGGTTACGATTTTATTGTTAGATTTTGGTGTTTCGGCATTTACTTCTGTTTTATTTTCTGTTTTTGCGCCTTCTTCTTTTTTTACAGGAATAGACGGCTACCAGCAGAGAAGCGGCAAGAATGAATTTTTTCATGATCTACTTATTATTTGATTTATTTTGATTTGATTTACTGAATATCTTTATTCATCATAATGCTTAATTTTTAACACCTGACCGCTTTTTAAGCTCGCAAAGGCGTTTGACTTCGTCGAATCTTCGATTTCACTCAGCAAAGTTTACTGACGTTAAATATTCTTTGTAATTTTATAAAGGTTTGTATTCGAATTGTGGATAGCCTCTTTCTCCTGAAGTACTTGTAAGTCTTGTGAATCTTAACTTAAAATAATAGCCTTCGGCATCTTTAACTACGTAAAAACGGTCACCATACACTTCAAGTCCGTTTGCTCCGACAGGATTTCTCCAGTTGGCTCCGATAATTCGCTGATCGTTGTAAATAAATTTAGACTGATCAATATCGGAAGTTTTAAAACTGTTGTATGCTTCTACTCCGGAAGTTGTTGCAGGGACAATTACTTCATATGCTCCAGCTCCTCCCACATTATTGATGGTCACAAAATCTGCATAAATATAGCTTCCCGCCCCGGTAATTGTATTGGTGAATACGGTAAAGCAGATATCCCATTTTTTCTTTTCCGGTTGAATGAGGACTTCCTTGTCATTTTTTAAGCTGACAAAATTATAATTGTAGGCACTGTTTTTATTAATAATCAATTCTCTATGAGAAGTAGAATTCGGCTCTGCATATTTGACTTTATAACCACCGTTTGCCGTTCTGGTAACCTGAACTTTCATCCAGCCTCTGCTGTCGCCTCCTGTTGTAACGGAACCGGTAGGAACAGAACCGGAATAAATTTCTTTTCCCATATTCACCAGATATACCGCATTTTCCGAATCAACTGTTTTAACTTCTTCGATAGCTGTATAGCCGGAAGGGAAATTACCATTGACGTCATCAATATAAGCAACATTTGCAGGGTTGAAATTAGCAACCTGAACCTGGGTCTTTAAAGATGAAACATTTGCTTCAGTGACAGCATCAATATCATTAGCATTGGGAATTTTGGCCGCAGCCATCATAATGGATGAGTTTAATACCACCTTAAAAGCATTGCCTGAATAAAACGCAAGATCCCAGTCGGTTCTTTTGGTAAGAATTTCCGTTTCAGTACCGAGATCAAACCAAACCTGGTTGGGCTGAGTAGCACCCCCTACGTTCGGATCAACTCTGGCTCCCTCTGAAGGAGCTACTACAACAGGATCTTCATTGTCACTGATACATGACTGTGATATAAAAGATGCTCCTACCAACAGGCAAAACAGTATTTTTTTCATTTTAATGTATTTAAAAATTATAATTTAATCTCACGAAGTAGCTTCTTCCGTAGAACAGATTCTGCTGATCGGCAGCAGCATTGTGACTGTTTCCGGATTGAATGGTATTTCTTACACTCGTTACATCAAAAATATTCTTCACTCCCGCACTCACTTCAAAGTGATTTTTAAAGAATGGCTGACTTACGGTGAAATTCAGCATATTAAAATCTCCGATTTCTCCCAGAATGTATTGTCCGGGATCTGTAGGGTTATCTTTATCTCCTTCGTGTGTGTATCGTTTCTGTGTTCCAGTATATTTGTAATACAACGCAAACAAGGTTTTTGATGATGGTAAAGTATAATTGGCAGCAAGATTGGCTTCAGCATAATAATTGTAATCATCCGGCGAAAGAAGATTTCCTGTATTTAAGGACTGCGAAATTCCCATTATGGAAACTCCTGCATTTAATGTTAAATTTCCTTTTCTTACATTTACTCCTCCTCCGAATAATATGGATTTGTAATTATCAACATTCAGATAAGTGATTTGCAGCGGACTGTTGTTGATGACTACATCTTCTATCCTGTTTTTTACATCCAGATACATTCCCGAAAGGCTGAAATTAAATTTCCAACCGCTGGAATTGGTTAAAGCATAGTCCCAGAATGCTCCGGCAGAATATCCAGTTTCTGGTTTTAGATTTTCGTTCCCTCTGATATCGTGGTTATTATCTACAACATAGGTATAAAGCTCATCATAAATCGGGAATCGGTTGGCAGAACCAAAGACGGTACGAATGTCTGAATTTTCAGAAGTTTTAAAACGTAAAGTTCCGGAATAATTGTACTGCGAATTGAATTTGTTGCTCAAGGCTAATCTCACTCCCGGACGGAATGACAGCCAATCGTTGATCTTCCATTCTGCTGATAAGAAATTGGCATAATTAAAAATTGTACGATCAATACTTTTCCCGTTATTATTGCTTTCAAATGTGGATGCATCGGCAAAACCTTTTGTTCTGTCTAATTCATAGCCCAGCTGAAAATTGATTTTTTCATTGTCTAAAAAATTACTGAACATTCCTCTTGAATAGAGCACATCCGATTTGTAAAAAGTGATTTCAGAATCTCTTGACAATTCCGCTCTGTTGGGAACATCGTAAGTATATACCTGCGATTTTCTTTCCTGACTCTGATAAGAAAAATCTCCGTTGTAGTTGATTCTTCCCAGTTTGCTCTGGATATTAAACTGATGGATCCATCTTGTGGTATTGTAATCTTTATCCTCCGAAGTGTACGTTCTGTTACCACCGCCGAGATAAAGTTCAGTGACTATAGGATTATAATAGTTTATTTTTTCGGTAAGGAAATTTAATTTGTAGAAGAAGTTTGTATTGTTTTTGCTGTACCGGATCGTTCCGTTTGTGGTGAGCTGATCTTTTGGTTGCCAGTCGTAACCACGCTGCCCGTCATTGCTCTCACTGAAATATTTATATCCGTTGAGAGAACCTTTATATCCCTGGAAATCATTATGATTAATATCTGCGGAAACCGACCAGTTGTCATTAATTCTATATCCGAGATTCAACGACTGGATATGTCGGCCGTTTCCTTTTTTCATCCAATCATAGTCTTTTCCGACGGTTTCTTCCTGTACAGAAGCTAATGCGGTGATTTTTTTTCCATAGCTTTTTTTGGTGATGATATTGATAACTCCGGCAACGGCATTATTTCCGTATTCAACGCCCATGGAGCCTTTTACCACCTCAATTCTTTCGATATTGTTGACATTGATTTTGGTGAGGTCGATCAGATTTCCCATTCCTTCATCGCTTACCACAGGAATATTATCGATAAGAATCTTTGTATAGGCACCACTGAGTCCCATGATATTCGCGCTGGAATTTCCGGAGCTTTTGCTCGGTTCTATTAAAATATTAAGATTCTGATTCAGAACTTCGGCAACATTGGTTACTGCCATATTTTTAATTTGTTGCGCATCAATCACTTCAACTTTATAAATGGATTTGTTAATGGATTGCTGCATGTATTGTCCTGTAATGACAACCTCATCGATCGCTTTTTGCTTTAAAGAATCTTTTTCCTGTGCATTCACCCATAAAATAGTGGATAATGATAGTATGGAAAGCACTTTCTTCTTCATAGATGGAAAATTTTCGACAAATATATAACTTTATTTAGAACAGTTAAAAATAAATTATTAATTTTGTGGAATAATTCTAAATAAAAATAACGTTATGAAATTAAAACTACTTTTAGGAACTTTGATGTTTGCAGCCCTTACGGCCCATGCACAAGTAGCGACAATTAATGAGAATTTTAATAGTTTTACACAAGGTCAGGGACAATCTGTTTTTCCGCAAAATCAATGGACGGCCATTTATCCTGCACCTGTCGGCAATCCGCCTCCAATGATGAATATTGTAGCCAATAATGCTACTGATAATTTTGTACAGGCTTATTCAGGAGCCAATCAAAATAGCCCGGAATATTTGATTTCACCACAAATCGTAGCTCCGGCAGGTGATAAAACGCTAACGTTTAAAGCAAGAAGAAATACAGGTTCTGCTCCAGGGTCAGTACAGGTAGGTCTGGCTTCAAGCCCTACTGATATGACTACATTTGTAGCTCTGGCCAATGCAACAACCTTAACAAGTGATACGTTCCAGACTATTACCATTCCTGTAACAGCTTCAACTTCACAGTATATTGTGTTTAAATTTGTGGGGGCATTTGCTCCACATACGGTAATTGAAATTGACGATGTTGTTTATAATCAGGCTTCAAGCCTCGCGGTTTCCGACCAGGTAAAATCAAAAGAAGAAATTCGATTTGCAGTAAATACTGATCATACAGCTTTAGATTTTATTGCTAAAAAAGACCCTAAAAGCATTCAGATATATTCTGCTGCAGGACAAAAAGTTGCCGAAGGCAAATTATCCGGAAGATCTTTTGATATCAGCACCCTTCATACTGGTGTTTATTACATCATCATTGAAACATCAGAAGGTTCTGCTCTAAAATCCAAGTTTATTAAGAAATAAGATTTATTAGACCTCATAATTTTTGAAGGCTGATTATGATTTTCATAGTCAGTTTTTTTTATATTCTATATCATCTTGCACTACTGTTAAACATTTGTATGCAAACATAATTTAATATAAAACACGACAAAAATCATATTTTATTTAGAATAATTAAAAATAATTTATATAGTTTTGTAGAATAATTCTAAATAATAATTTACATTAATATTATGAAAACAAGATTACTTTTTGCTGCGATGCTTTCAGTGGGAGTGCAGCAGTCTGTCCTCTCTCAGGTTGATGCCAACGGATATACAACGGTAAATATGTCTATGGGCGCAAGCTATCAAAACCGTGTATTTTTTGATCTGAGTGCCAACAATATGGTTTCTCAAACTGCCAATTCATGGGATATTGCTTTCTACAGAAACTCCAGCATGAATTTCGGAACAAGAATTAATGATGCGCAGAACATCGAAGTGTATCAGGCTTCAAATAATCCTGCCGACTGGAACACCATCACTACAAATAGTGTTGCATCCTACGGATCACCTTTATACAATCTTGACAATGCAACAACGATTCAGGAAGGTGCTTTTGAGCAGGGTACGGCGACATATGGCTGGGGAGAATATAATCCCGCAAACCATCACATTGAGGGTAAAGTAATTTTTATACTGAAATATGTTTCCACAAACACTTTTTATAAGTTTATGATCGACGATTATTTCGGAGGTTATACTTTTAAATACGCCAAATGGAATGCAGCAAATTCATCATGGGATGCCACCGTTTCCAAAACAATTGCCAACGGTACCGATGATGCTTATTTTAACTATTTTTCATTTACTACCGGTGATAAAGTAGCTAATCTTGAGCCTTCAAAAGCCAACTGGGACTTTATGTTTACAAGATACTGGACAGATTATCCATACGTTGATCCCAATACAGGACAACCGGCTACCATGAAATACAGAATGTCCGGTGTGATCCAGAATACGAATATCACTGTAGCAAAAGTTCAGCCTGAAACGCAGGCTACATCTAATGCTACTATTCCAGCTTCTACAGCTTTTTCAGGTAATATTACTGCAATAGGACACACTTGGAAACCGACTTCAGGAGTTTACAGCGACGTGGTATATTATATCAAACAGGGATCTGAGTATTACAGGATGTACTTTATTTCCAATGAAGGATCTCAGACCGGAAATATGTATTTTAAATATAAAAATATTACGTCAACTTTGGGAACATCCGAGACTGCCGGCAAAAAAGCATCTTTCGGAATTTACCCGAACCCTACTACCGCAGACAAACAGGTGACGGTTTTATTTGATGTTAAAAAAAAGCTTAGCAGCAAAGGAAATGTAGAAGTTTTCGATCTGTCTGGGAAAAAAGTATATTCTGCTGAACTGACCAATCAAACAGGTTTCTACAAACAGGATCTGAATCTTTCTCATCTTTCTTCAGGAAATTATCTGGTAAAAATTACTTTCGGAGGAAGTACTGAAACAAAAAAACTTATCGTAAAATAAGAAAAGTCAATAGTGAATAGTGAATGGTCTAATTCTGAATTCTGAACAGTGAATTTTAAAAATTAACTATTGACTATTCACAATTCACTTTCAAAATAATACTTTCTATTTTTTCTAACGAAAGGCTGCTCGCGATGGTGAGCAGCCTTTTATATTTTATAACGAAGTAATGATTTTAAAGATAAGCTTAAAGCGTTTTAAATCCTTTGTAAACTACGGTAGAACTTTCCAGCATTTTTGAAACATCCTTCCTGAAATTCAACAAATGATCCTGTCCGCTATGACGGTTCAGGTGTTCTTCGGTTTCCCATAATTCAATCATAAAGAATGTTCCTTTTGTGTTTTTGTCTTCAATGAGATCATATTTCAGACAACCTTCCTCTTTTCGGGTTTCCTTTACCAGTGCCTGAAAAAGTTCAACAGCTTCCATCAAGTAGTTTTCATTAAACTTAAAAACGGCAACGACGTGTATATTCATAATATTTTTTTAATGATGTAAAAGTAAAATATTTTCAAAACGGAAGATATTTTTAATCCTTTTATTTTTCCACACTCAAGTAGATTTTCATTAAAAAACAGATTTATAGATCGTTATAGAACTCATTATAATGACTAACAGTCCAATAACAATAAACATACTTTTTACAGGCAGTTTTGCCGTCAGCATAGCAGAAAAAAGGTGCGGTAAAAATTCCGCCAATGAGGAGACCTAGAATGATGTTCCAATGTTGAATTCCCAGTGTAAAAATAAAAGTGATTGCAGCAGTAAGCGTTAGAATAAATTTGGCAACCGTAGAACTTCCCACTGCAAATCTCGGCGTGAAGGAATTTTTAATTAAAGTTCCCGTTACCAATGGTCCCCAGCCACCGCCGGCAAAAGAATCAATAAATCCCCCCGGCAAGCCCAAGTCTTGTAAGGTTGGTTTTCTTTTTTAATTTTTTATCCTGCTTATTTTTAAATGCATTGGAGAGGATCTGAATTCCTAAATATAATGTGTAGAAAGAGATAATTGTTTTGGTTATTTTGGAATAATATTCACCCAGATACGTGAGTGATACAGCGCCGAGAATCGCTCCGAAAACCGCAGGCACCGCCAGCTTCTTTACCAGACTTTTACTTACATTCTTCAGCCTGATATGACTGATGCTTCCTGCTGCCGTCGTAAAACTCTCTGCCGAATGAATACTGGCACTCACCGCATGAGGTGGAATTCCGAGAAATAGTAAGGTTGTCGTACAGATTACACCATATCCCATTCCCATAGAACCCGCTACGACCTCTGCTAAAACCCCCACCAGCATCATCCAGTAAAAAATATAGTTGTCTTTAGCAAGAATTATGAAAAGCTCATCCAGATAACCCAGTTCGTACATGGAAAAAACGATAACGGACAATATAGCGACCGTTACAAAAAAAACGTTGAGTCTGAACTGAACTTTCCGGGAAATAATCATTGCGCTTATTTTAAAATGTATAAATATTATAAGATCATGACAGCTCCTACCGTTGAATTGCTTGTTTCATCAACCAAAATTGCATTTCCCGTAGCTTTACTCTCCTCAAAACTGTCAAATACAAGCGGGGAAGCAGTTTTCAGACGCACTTTTACTACCTCATTAAGCCTGATACTTTCCGTCACAGGAATTTTTTCTAAAGTATTGACATCAATTTTATATTCAATTTCTTTGACAAGTGCTTTCAGTAATTTGCTTTTATGCTGAATAAAATATTTATTGCCTTCATTAAGTTCTTTTTTATCAAGCCAGCAGACAACTGCTTCTATTTCATTTTCCACTTTCGGAAGGCTCCCGGATTTTACAATAAAGTCGCCGCGACTGATATCAATATCATCTTCTACATGGATAACGGCGGGCTGATTGGCAAAAACAACCTCCACTTCTTTTCCTCCGGTTTCTACTTTGGAAATTTTGGTTTGAATATGTTGAGGCAGTACGGTAATTTCATCCCCTTTCTTATATGTTCCTGAAATTACTTCTCCTGCATATCCTCTGTAATCATGCAGTTCATCAGTCTGCGGACGGATCACATACTGCACCTGAAATCTAGGATTTTCAAAGTCTTTTTTATGATCAACTTCAACGTTTTCCAGAAAATCGAGCAGTGTAGAGCCTTGGTACCAAATCATATTTTCAGATTCGGAAACGACATTATCACCGTGAAATGCCGAAATAGGAAAATAATTCACATTATCCAATTCTAATTTTTTTGCCACCAGCTCGTATTGCGCTTTGATGTCATTAAAAACTTCCTGAGAATATTCTACGAGATCCATTTTATTAATGGCTACTACAACATTTTTTATCTTCAGCAGGGAAGCAATGATCGAATGTCTTCTTGTCTGCTCGATTACGCCTTGTCTGGCATCAATAAGAATCACAATAAGTTGTGAATTCGAAGCTCCCGTAATCATATTTCTTGTGTACTGAATATGTCCCGGCGCGTCTGCTATAATAAACTTCCTTTTTGGGGTCGAAAAATACCGGTAGGCAATATCAATAGTAATACCCTGCTCTCTTTCAGCTCTTAAGCCATCTGTTAAAATGGCAAGGTCCACTCCATTTTCATTCTTGTTCTTCGACTGTTTTTCCAGCGCTTCCAGCTGGTCGATCAATATATTTTTGCTGTCATAGAGAAGCCTTCCGATGAGGGTACTTTTCCCGTCATCTACGCTTCCGGCAGTGATAAATCTTAGTATGTCCATGTTTTTTCTTAATTATGAGTAATAAGTAATGGGTGATGAGTAATTTTTGAACTCGTTAAATTTTATATTACTTATCATTCATGTTAAAAATTTATATTCAATTTTAAAAGTAAGTTTTCCGTATGATTAGCATTACTTATTACCAATTGCTCATTACTTATTAAAAATATCCTCCTTTTTTACGGTCTTCCATGGCGGCTTCCGTCACTTTATCATCAATTCGGGTTTCGCCACGCTCGGAGATTCTTGAAGCGGTGATTTCATTTACGACCTCATCTAACGTTTCAGCAGTGCTTTCCACGGCTGCGGTGCATGTCATATCTCCTACCGTTCTGTATCTTACTTGTTTATTAACGATCGTATCATTTTCATCAATTTCTATAAAATCTGAAACCGCAATCAATTGTCCGTCATACTCGATCACATCACGGTTGTGGGCAAAATAGATTGAAGGCAGCTGGATATTTTCTTTTTTGATATAGCTCCATACGTCCAATTCGGTCCAGTTGGAAATTGGGAAAATCCTTACATTTTCACCTTTATTGATTCTTCCGTTGTAAATATTCCAGAGTTCAGGGCGCTGAAGTTTCGGATCCCATTGTCCGAATTCGTCGCGAACAGAGAAAAAGCGTTCCTTTGCCCTCGCCTTTTCCTCATCTCTTCTCGCACCGCCGATGCACGCATCAAAACCGAATTCTTCAATGGTATCGAGTAAAGTATGGGTCTGAAGCCAGTTTCTGGAAGCAAATTTTCCTTTGGGTTCGGCTAATTTTTTAGTTTTAATGGTATCTTCCACTTTTCTCACGATAAGCTCGGCTCCTATATTTTCTGCCATATAATCCCTGAACTGAAGTGCTTCCGGAAAATTATGACCGGTATCAATATGCACCAAAGGAAAAGGAATCTTCATGGGCGCAAAGGCTTTCATGGCCAGATGAACCAATGTAATTGAATCTTTTCCTCCGCTGAAAAGCAGTGCCGGTTTTTCAAACTGGGCTGCAATTTCGCGCATTATATAAATACTTTCAGCCTCCAGCTGTTCCAGATAATCTAATTGATATGTATTCATTTTGAATATAAAAGATTTTGAATTAATGCGTATGAAGTCCGCATTCTTTTTGTGAATTTTCCCACCACCAGCGCCCCGCACGCGGATTTTCTCCTTCCACGATAGGCCTTGTACATGGCTGACAGCCAACACTGATATATCCTTTTTTGTGTAAAGGCAGTTCCTGAACATTGTTTTGCTGAAGATAAACCAGAACCTGCTGATAATTCCAGTTGATCAATGGGTTATATTTATAGAGCCTGCGTTCTTCATCCCACTCGATCACCGGCATATTCTCCCGGTTTTCCGACTGTTCTGCCCGTAAGCCGGTAATCCATATTTCTGCATTTTCCAAGGCACGATTTAAAGGTTTAACCTTTCTGATAAAACAGCATTCTTTTCTGTTTTCCACGGAATGATAAAAGGCATTAATCCCCTTTTCATTTACAAATTTTTCAACATCTGAAGGATCCGGAAAATAGATTTCCGTTTTTATTTTGTACCTCGCATTATTTTGTGAAAGCAATTCGTAGTGTTCGTAAAAAAAGTCTGCCCGTATCCAGTGTAAAAACCCTGATCGGCAAATTATTTCTGAAAATGATATCGGTGATCACCTGATCTTCCTGGCCAAGTGATGTTGAGAAAACAGCGGTTTCCGAAAATTTTGATGAAATAAATTTCAATCCCTCCTCTGCTGAAAGCTGTTTCAGGGTCTCTGCATCTTCTTTTGAAATCATAATTTATTCATTTGAAGTAATGCAAATATCCAATAAAATTATTATCCCACCAAAAAAAGTAGACTAATAATTCAAAAAAAAGGATCTAAGTCAGTCGACCAGATCCATTAAAGTTTTTCTTTCAAGAATATTCAGCGATGCATCCCGAACCTCGATCAGCACGTCGTGCAGACTACAGTGGTCTTCATTACAGTCTTCACACTTTTCATAAAAATTCAGGCTTACGCATGGAAGCAGGGCAATCGGCCCGTTTACCAGTCGGATGATTTTTGCCAGCTTTACGTTTTCAGGATTTTCTTTAAAGAAATATCCTCCTCCTTTTCCTTTTTTGCTATCAAGAATATCCGCTTTTTTCAGTTCAAGAAGAATATTTTCCAAAAACTTCAGAGGAATTTTCTTGTGCGCTGCAATTTCAGAAATGAGAATAGGGCCATCGTTCCTCTTTTCTACCAGATACGACAGCGCCTTAAAAGCATATTGAGATTTTTTAGACAGCATTACAGCAAAAATAGGAAAAAAAGTGGAATGTGATCAAAAGTGCCAGGTAAAAAGGCGAAAGAATCAAGTACAGGGAATATCTAAAATTGGACATTAATTTTTTTACCTTTCCTTTCACCTTGGCCTTTCTAACTTGGTTCTTTCTACTTTTTACCTGACTCTTAATTTTTGTCTACCTTTGTACTTATGTTCAGTAAACAGGAAGCACAACAGTTAAAGAAAGAATTCTGGACGGCTTTTGGAAAGTCATTCCCGAGAAAATGGATTTTGTATGATACCAAGATCAAAGATATGTCGTTCAAGTTTTATGCAGATAATAAAAAAGCCGAAGTCTCTTTGGATATCGAAATGAAAGATGAGATATTCAGGAATGCTTATTATGAAAAAATATGGTCTTTAGAAGATATTCTGAAAGATTTTATCGGAGAGTTTCACAAAGAAGAATATTTTACGCTTGAGAACGGAAAAGTCATCAGCAGAATCTGGACAGAAAAACACGGCGTTTCCATTTTCAATAAAAACACATGGCAGCAGACTTTTGAATTTTTTGTCGATAAGATGGATGGCTTTGAGCGATTCTATTATGAGTATGAAGATTTTATAAAAGATGTTTAATCGTAAAAGACACCGTTTGCTTTTTGTCAAATGACAAATTTTGTGAAGATTCCTTTTTTTACCTTGCATTCATGAAAGAATTATTTGATTTTATCCTGAGATTCGGAAATCTCAATCAGCAGCAGATCGATTTTATTACAGAGAAAGCGACAGAGATCAGCATCCCCAAAGAGGAGTACTTTTCGGAAGCCGGAAAGATCGCCAAACAGGTAGGTTTTATTGTAGACGGTATTCTCCGGGTCTGTTATTATAACAACAAAAGTGAAGAAATCACGAAATATTTTATCGAAGAAAACAATCTGGTCGTAGATCTTGAAAGTTTTGATAATCAAATCTGTTCAAGCGCTTATGTTCAGGCAGTGACGGATTGCAAGATCGTTGTTTTTCAGAGAAAAGACTGGCTGGAACTTTTACAGACGATTGTAGGGTTTGACGCCATCGTTCACAAAATCATTTCAAGAGCTTTGATGCAGAAAGTGGAAAGAAGAAGTCCGCTTGTTACCGAAGATGCTACGACCCGCTATCTGAAGTTCCTGGAGATATACCCAACAGCGGTCAACAGAATTCCGCTTTCGTATGTTGCTTCTTATCTCGGAGTTACACAATCTTCTTTGAGTAGAATAAGGAAGAATATCAGGCTTTAATTTATATTTTGCAGATTACTGCATATTTTAAACCAGTCCTTCAAAAATTCTTTGAATTTTTGCCACCCTCCAAAGTGGAATAATCTTTCATCATCCAGCATCCTTTTCTCCCGCTTTTCTCTTTTTGCCAAATGGCAAATGTCATCCTGTTTTATTGTCAGAATTTTACACCATCAATTTAAATATAAAAAATGAAAACAGTATTAATTACAGGAGCCAACAGAAGCATTGGCCTTGAAACCGCAAAACAGCTTTCAGAAAAAGGATTATTTGTTTATTTAGGAAGCCGTAATCTTGAAAATGGTGAAAAAGTAGTAAAAGAACTCACAGAAAAAGGATTTCAGAATATTAAAGCTATTGAAATCGATGTTATCAATCCTGAATCAATTGCAAATGCAAAAAAAGTTATTGAAAACGAACAGGGAAAACTGGATATCCTTATCAACAATGCCGGAATTTTGGGAGTGAATCCTCAGACCGCAGCAGAAACATCAGTAAATGATATCCGCGAAGTTTTTGACACCAATTTCTTTGGCGTGATTAATGTTACTCAGGACTTTTTAGATTTGCTTAAAAAGTCGGACAGCCCGCGTATCAGCAATATTACTTCGGGATTAGGTTCTCTCACCTTGCACAGCGATCCGGAATGGAAATATTATCATGTGAAAACTGCCGCTTATGGTCCTTCAAAATCTGCATTAAATGCTTACACCATTACGCTGGCGTATGAATTAAAAGATCAACCATTCAAAGTAAACGTGATTGATCCAGGTTATACAGCAACAGATTTTAATGGTCATAGCGGACCAGGTTCCGTAGAAAGCGCAGCATCATTTATTGTTAAACATACACTGACAGATGAAAACGGACCGACCGGACAATATTTCAGCAATGATATTGAAGATGAAAACGGCATCAGCTCGTGGTAATTTTCAAGATGATTTAATAAAGAGAAGTCTTCGGGTTTCTCTTTTTTACTATTAATAGAACTTTTGTTGCAATACAAACGAGAGCAAATACCTTAAATAATATTCACGATTTGGATACATCATTCGTGGATCAGGCTACTTTTAAAAACCATCTTCTTTCCATCTTTGTACCATCATTTAAAATAAAAAAAATATTAAAGAAATGGAAACAAAAAAAGTATGGTTCGTAACAGGAGCGTCAAAGGGGCTTGGATTTGAACTGGTGAAAAAATTATTGTCTGAAGGATTTCAGGTAGCGGCAACAAGTCGTACGGTGGAAGCTTTAACGTCGGGATTCGGAGAACCTTCAGAAAATTTCCTGCCGTTGAGCATGAATATTACAGATAACAATGATGTAAAATCTGCCATAGACAAGACGGTTGAACATTTCGGAAAAATAGATGTAATCGTTAACAATGCCGGATATGGACAGTTGGGTACCCTGGAAGAGTTGAGTGATGAAGAAGCAAGAGCGAATTTTGATGTCAACGTTTTCGGAACATTAAATGTGATCAGAAATGCAATGCCTTACTTGCGCGAGCAGAAATCAGGGAATATCTTCAATATTTCGTCTGTCGGAGGCTATTATGGAGGCTTTCCGGGTTGGGGTGTTTATTGTTCAACAAAATTTGCCGTAGCAGGATTCACCGAGGCTCTGGCTGAAGAAGCAAGAGACTTTGGAGTTCATGCCACCGTTGTTTATCCTGCTTATTTCCGTACGGATTTCCTGACGAAAGATTCTGTAAGAACTCCTGAAAATTCTATTGAAGCTTACGAAGCGGCGAGAAACTCTGAGAAAGCCCACCTTGATGAGATCAACGGCAACCAGCCCAATGATCCTGAAAAAGCAGCTGATGTGCTGATACAGATCAGCAAAGAAGAGAATCCGCCGGTACATTTGCTACTTGGTGTAGGCGCTACGGAATTTCTGAACAATAAGATCGATGCTATCACAAAAGATGCAAAAGACTGGGAAGATCTGACGTTGTCAACGGCCATTTAACAATCGAAAATTCAGTTAAAGAATTTTAATCTAAGGCTTTATACTTTTAGCTGATCTAAAAGTATAAAGCTTTTTTTATTGTCTATCAGAACAGGGAAAGCTGGATAGGTTTTGGAGGTGAAGGTTTCTGTGCATCTCCAAAAACAGTTTTTCCACCAAAACGCCACGAATTTTGCTTTTCATCTTCAATTACTTCCTGAATATCAAAATCCGGGGTAAAGTCCTTTTCGGTTTTTACGACAATATCATGAAGTTTATTGATGGTCCTCAATTTATCGGAATTTCCAAGCTTGGATTTTTCAATTCCTTTTCTGATAATATTGATGCTTTCATCATAAACTTTAGTAGGCACAGGAAACGGATGACCGTCTTTTCCACCATGTGCAAAAGAAAATCTGGCAGGATCGGTAAATCTTGATGGCGCTCCATGAATCACTTCACTTACCAATGCCAGCGACTGCATCGTTCTGGGTCCTACTCCTTCCAGCATCAGCAAGTCTTCAAAGTTTTGCGGTTGCTGTTCGCGGGTAATGTATAAAAGCGCTCCAAGACGTTTTAAATCTACATCAGAAGCCTGCACATCGTGATGAGCCGGAAGAATAAGTCTTGCAAAATCGCTCATGATCTTCGCAGAATCCGTGTGGGAGATCTCGAGAATTCCTTTTCTGTTGTCTGAAGCTTCAGAATCGGTAAGGTTTAAAATTTTCCCTCTTGATATTCCATTGATTCCCGTATGAGGTTCTTCTACAAAAGATTTAATATTCTCAGAATGCCAGTGATAACGTCTTGCGGTACTGTCGGATTCATGCATTCCCTGCTGAACAACGCTCCAGTTTCCGTTATCGGCCAGTATAAAACTATGAAGATAGAGCTGATAACCATCCTGCACCGCCGTGTTATCAACTTTTGCCGAAAGCTTGCTGGCTCTTACCAATTCTGTTCCGTTCAGACCGGTTTTATCGGCAATTTGTATCAATTCGGACGGTGTTTCTCTTGAAAATTTTCCTTTTCCACCACAAATGTAGAGTCCGAGCGATTGGGAATTTGGGTTTATCGAACGTTTTAAAGCGCCCATCACGGAAGTGGTAATCCCCGAAGAATGCCAGTCCATTCCCATAACTGCTCCAAAACTCTGAAACCAAAACGGATCTGCCAATCTTCTCAATACCTCATCTTTTCCGTAGTCAGCCAGGATAACTTCAATAATGGAAAGACCCAGCAGAGACATACGCTCATACAACCAAGGCGGTACTTTGCCGTAGTGAAGAGGTAGATCTGCTGTTCCTGAACGTTTCATGATGTAAAGGTAGGATTATTGTAATTAAATTTTAATGATTGAGGTCAGTATTTCAAACACCAATTTTTTCCACAAATGAAACAAATTAAAATATGCACTCCGTTTGTCATTCTGACGAAGGAGGAATCTATGCTTAGTATTAGCGAAGTATTTTAAAGTTTAGCTAAAGCTAATTTGAATTGCCGTTTAATTAAGCTGACTTAAGTCCTTATCCCTTGATGCAGGTTATGTTATTCGTGTAAATATTCGTATAAATTGCGTTTAAACTGACAAAAAAAGCCCTGCAAAATTCACAAGGCTTTAGAAGTATGATTTTTTAATTATTTCAATGCGGCTAAAGCGGCTTCATAATTTGGTTCGTGTGCTATTTCCGACACCTGTTCTGTATATATCACTTTATCGTTTTCATCGGTAACAATCACGGCACGGCTCAGAAGCCCTTTCATCGGAGAGTCGGTGATGGTCACTTCATAATCGTCTCCAAAGCTGCTTCTGAAATCCGAAAGCGTTTCTACATTGTCAAGACCCTCAGCGGCACAGAATCTTCCCAAAGCAAAAGGTAAGTCTTTAGAAACATTGATTACAACCGTATTATGCAGCGCAGAAGCCTCTTCATTGAATTTTCTTGCTGAAGATGCGCATGTAGGGGTGTCAATGCTCGGAAAAATATTAAAAACCTTCTTCTTTCCGTGGAAGTTCTCAAGTGTTTTTACATGTAAATGTGAATCTACCAGTGCAAAATCCCTAATGGTAGTCCCCACTTCCGGTAATTTGCCTATGGTGTGCACTTCATTTCCTTTTAAAGTAATTGTTGTTGACATAATTCTTTTTTTGTTTCTCAAATTTAATTAAAAGAAAAAACTATTTCTTGAATTAAAGGTTAAATTAATCTTAAAGTCGAAAATCTTGATGAGTATTCATTTAAAAAATTAATTTTTAACTAAATTTGTGAGTCTTAAAAAATCAAATAATAAATAACAGTATAATGTCAGACAAATCAAAAATCTATTACACCCTTACGGATGAGGCTCCAATGCTGGCTACACACTCGTTTTTACCGATTGTGAAAGCTTTTACCAAATCAGCAGATATTGAGATCGCGGTACCGGATATTTCCCTGGCAGGGAGAATTTTAGCCAACTTCCCGGAATTTCTGAAAGAAGATCAGAAAATCGGTGATGCACTGGCAGAATTAGGTCAGCTGGCTACTCAGCCGGATGCAAACATTATCAAATTACCTAACATTTCGGCTTCTGCACCTCAGCTGGATGCTGCTATCGCTGAACTTCAGGCTAAAGGTTTTGCGGTTCCGAATTATCCTGCCGAACCTAAAAATGATGACGAAAAAGCTATTAAAGCTAAATATGCAAAAGTTTTGGGAAGTGCGGTAAATCCTGTGTTAAGAGAAGGAAATTCTGACAGACGTGCTCCTAAAGCTGTTAAAAACTATGCAAAAGCAAATCCTCACAGAATGGGCGATTGGGCTTCTGACAGTAAAACAGATGTTGCCCACATGGAAAGCGGAGATTTCTACGGAACAGAAACTTCAACAACGTTAGAAAATGCAACAAAATACAGAATCGTATTTAAAGGAAACGATGGCTCTGAAACTCAGCTGAAAGACTATGCTAATCTTCAGGCGGGAGAAGTAATCGATTCTTCTGTGATGAATTTAAATGCATTGAAAGCTTTCGTTCAGCAGGCAATTAATGAGGCAAAAGACAGAAACATACTTCTTTCTGCTCACCTGAAAGCTACGATGATGAAAATCTCTGATCCTGTTATTTTTGGGGCTATCGTAGAAACTTTCTTTAAAGATGTTTTCACTAAATATGCTGAAACGTTCAAGTCTTTAGATGTCAATCCAAATAATGGTCTTGCCGATCTTTTCGATAAAATTAAAGGAAATGCTCAGGAAGCTGAAATCAAGGCTGATATTGATGCGGCTTTAGCGAACGGACCAAGAGTGGCAATGGTAAATTCAGACAAAGGAATTACCAACTTCCACGTTCCTTCCGATATTATTGTAGATGCATCTATGGCTGCTTTGGTAAGAGGCGGAGGTAAAATGTGGAATAAAGACGGAAAAGAAGAAGATACGGTTTGTATCATTCCTGACCGTGCTTATGCAGGTTTCTATCAATCGGTTATCGATGATATGAAAGCACACGGAAAACTGGATCCTACAACTATGGGTTCTGTTCCGAACGTAGGTTTAATGGCTCAAAAGGCTGAAGAGTACGGTTCTCACGATAAGACTTTCCAGTCTGCTGGAGACGGAACTATCGAAGTTCAGGACGAAAACGGAAGTGTTCTTCTTTCTCAAAAAGTAGAAAAAGGTGATATTTTCAGAATGTGTCAGACAAAAGATGCTCCAATTCAGGATTGGGTAAAACTGGCCGTAAACAGATCAAGATTATCAGATACACCTGCTATTTTCTGGCTGGACAAAGGAAGAGCGCACGACAGAGAAATTATCAAAAAGGTTAAAAAATATCTTAAAGATTACGATACAAACGGTCTTGACATCAGAATTATGGATGTAAAAGATGCAATGACGGAAACATTAAAAAGAGCAAGAGAAGGAAAAGATACGATTTCTGTTTCAGGAAATGTATTGAGAGATTATTTAACAGATCTTTTCCCTATCCTTGAACTTGGAACTTCTGCTAAAATGCTTTCTATTGTTCCATTAATGAATGGTGGTGGTTTATTTGAAACAGGAGCCGGAGGTTCTGCACCAAAACACATTGAGCAATTCCTGGAAGAAGGCTATTTAAGATGGGATTCTTTAGGAGAATTTTTAGCTTTACAGGCTTCTTTAGAGCATTTGGCACAAACTCAGAACAATGCAAAAGCTCAGGTTTTAGCTGATGCACTGGATGAAGCTAATGCTAAATTCCTGGCTACAGATAAATCTCCTGCAAGAAAAGTAGGACAGATCGACAACAGAGGCTCTCACTTCTATCTGGCGATGTATTGGGCTGAAGCCTTGGCAAATCAGACAGCTGATGCAGAATTAGCAGCACAGTTTGCTCCGATTGCACAGACAATGAAAGAGAATGAAGAAGTAATCAATGCTGAATTGATCGGTGCTCAGGGGAAACCTCAAGATATCGGTGGATATTACAAAACAGATAAGTACAAAACGTACTCTGCTATGAGACCAAGTACTGTTTTAAATGAAATCATTGACGGAATTTAATTCCCGATTTTTGATATAAAAATGAAAGCTCCTTTTTTAAAGGGAGCTTTTTGTTTTAAAACTTAAGAATGAGTTCAATCTTTTTAAATATGTGCTTTCCGAAATTTAATCATACTTAAAATAAATAATCCTAAAATTCCCAACACAAAATATCCTTCCGCCACTTCAAGCTGAATTTGAGGTTTGATTACGGCTACAATTCCATAGCTGATGGCGGATGTAATGATAAAAGCAACTCCGCCGGTAAGACCGCCTGCAATTCCTGCTGAATTCGGGAATCTTCCGATACAGTAAGAGAAATAATTGTTGAAAATAAATCCGGCCGTAACGTGGATCAAAAATGCAAAAGCAACCAAACTGTAGATGTTATTGGAGAAATAAGAAGCAATAAACATCAGGATAATTAAAAGCAGCTGTATGAAGTTGGCATTACGGATTTTAGGCAAGAACGCTTTATTGATTAATGCTTTACCTAAAAAGCCACCGGACATCCATGCAAATCCCAGAATCAGGGAAACGTAGCCCGCCACCACTTCAGAATAGCCCATTTTATGTTCAATAATAAAAGATCCGCAGAGATTGAAAAACATAATCATTGAATAGCTCAGCCCGCACATGATCATTCCATAAAAGAAATCTTTGGCTTTAAACATTGAATTATATTCTTTAATGAGAAACTCAATATGAAAAGGATTTCTTTTTTTAAGCGTTTCACCGGAAAATATTAACTCTAAGAATAAAAGAAGTAAACTGTATCCGGCAAGGACATAAAAATTCGACTGCCATCCAAAATTCTTCTGTAAATATCCCCCGATAAAAGGTGCAATAATAGGACCTACCGACCAGACAATCGTCATGATGCTGAGATAATGCTTCCGCTCCTCCCCCTCATAAACATCGACAAAAAATGCTCTTTTGGCAACTACCGCAAAACCCGAAAGAATACCTTGTAATACACGCATAGCATAAATCACAAAGATATTCTGTGTTGTCGCAGTAATTAAAAAAGACAACACAAACAAAGCAAGAGACATCATCGTAATTCTGTATCTCCCGAAAGAATCTACAATACTACCGGCAAAAAACTGGGTCAGTCCGTAACTGATCAGAAATATCGATAATGTAAGCTGAATGTTGCTTTCCGGCTGTTGAAGCTCTGTCGCCATACTCGGCATTGAAGGTAAGTAGATATCTGTTGCCAGACCCGACATCGGAATGACTGCAAATGCCAAAACCGTAGCAATAAATTTATTTTTTTCTTTAAGTGTAACCATGCTCTATAAAACGTTTCAAAAAAATCAGATCCTGCTGACACAACGGAAATGATTAGAATAATATCTTCAGTTATTTACCAATTTCATAGCTCCTTCGCTGTATCTTTCTCCAATATTCGGATATTTTTTAAGAATAGAATCTATGGTTTCCAAATCTGATGAAGAAAGTTCAACATTCGTAGCTTCAATGTTTTCTTCTAAATATTTAATGCGTTTTGTTCCGGGAATAGGAATGATATCGTCTCCCTGATTTAAAACCCAGGCCAAAGCAAGCTGAGTCCCTTTAATTCCTTTAGATTCAGCAAACTCATTAATTTCTTTTGCCAGGTTTCTGTTATTTTCCAAAAATTCATTCTGATAACGTGGCAAAGATTTTCTGAAATCATCATCTCCCAAATTCTGAGCATCATTGATATTGGAAAAAAGCCCTCTGGCCAACGGAGAATAAGGAACTAA
This sequence comes from Chryseobacterium sp. POE27, assembly GCF_039727685.1. Classification (NCBI taxonomy): domain Bacteria; kingdom Pseudomonadati; phylum Bacteroidota; class Flavobacteriia; order Flavobacteriales; family Weeksellaceae; genus Chryseobacterium; species Chryseobacterium sp. POE27. Next base: position 4,275,685 of record NZ_CP152475.1, on the reverse strand, counting down.
AGTAATTCCGAGTTCCCTGATCGTAGGTAAAATCTCTTTCTCAATATCTCTGGTTAACAATGAATATTCTGACTGTAAAGCCGTAATCGGATGAATCTTATTCGCTTTTCTTATGGATTCTGCGGAAGCTTCTGACAATCCTAAATACTTTACTTTACCTGCTTTTACAAGATCTGCCATTGCGCCTACTGTTTCTTCGACAGGAATATTCGGATCTACTCTGTGAGCGTAATATAAATCGATCTCATCAATTTTTAGTCGTTGAAGGCTCAAGTCAACTGCCTTTTTGATCCATTCCGGAGATCCGTCAAAATATGTCCCGGGAGATCCGCTGTGACCGGCATTTCCATCTTTGAAACGAAAGCCGAATTTAGTGGCGATAAAAATTTTATCACGGTTCGGAACTAAAACTTTTGAAATCAGTTTTTCATTATCACCATTGGCATACATATCGGCCGTATCCCAAAAGTTAATTCCCAGATCCAGCGCTTTATGCAGAGTGTTGATATTTTCCTGCTCATTCGTCGGTCCGTAGGCAAAACTCATTCCCATACATCCCAAGCCTATTGCAGATAACTGTTCTCCTGTGTTTCCTAATTTTCTAAATTTCATGATGGTTTGTGATTTAAAATTTACAGCACAAAATTATAACAGCTCTTTATAGATTTCAATATAGAATTCAAACGAAGAATTATAAAATTCAAACAACAGCAGTTCTCACAGTATTAGGAGACATTCCTGTCTGCTTTTTAAAATAGTTAGTGAAATAAGCAGGCTCCTCAAAACCCAGACCATAAGCTATTTCAGAGATATTCCAGTCAGTGTGTTTTAATAATGCATTGGCTTCCTGAATAATTCTTGCTGAAATTTGCTGGCTCGTGGTTTTTCCGGTAATTTCTTTTACCGAACGGTTTAACGAATTGACATGAATGGACAAGCTTTCGGCATAATCAACCGGGCTTTTCAGCTGTAGGGATCTTTCAGGGCTGTCAATCGGGAACTGTCTCTCAAGAAGCTCCATAAATAAAGATGCTACTCTCTGGGAAGCATTCTGATACGGCTCAAAATTTTCTGCAGGCTGCATTTTCATTGTTTCATGGATCAGAAGATGAAGATAAGCCCGCAACATATCATATTTATGCAGATAATCTGATTGAATTTCAGTCATCATTTTAAGAAAAATATCCGCAACTGTTTTCTGCTGTTCTTCATCAATAAAGAAAACGGGAGTTCCGCCAATCTTAAAAAGCTGAGACTCCTGAATATTTCCCAGCCGGCTTCCATCATGGACAAACTGATCGGTAAAGAGGCAGAAAAATCCTTTCTGATCATTATTTTCCGCTTCCCAGGAGTATGGAACAAGCGGATTTGAAAACAATAGTGCGGGTCTATCTACTGAAATCCATTTATCAGCATAATGGAGTTTCCCCTTTCCTATGATCAGGCAAATTTTGTAATAATCTCTTCTGCTGTAAGGGGTGATAAGGGAGCAATTTTCCCTTGAAAAAACATTAAAATGCCCTAATCCCGATGTTTTTACACACTCCAGACCGATTCGCTTATAAAAACCTTTTACTGTTTCATTTGATTCCATGGTTCAAAATTATAAAATTCAAACAAAACAATTTCAAAAAACAATAGATAAAATAAACTAAAGATTAATCAATCTCAATAACACTGTCTCCCATACCTCTTAAAAACAATTAAAAAATTACTTATCTCATTTTTAATTTGTAATTTTAAAAGGAGAAAACTCTCAGAATCATTTTATTAACATCAAAAATCCGGGAATCATGGAAAGTATAAAATTTGAAATATCTCCATATCAGGATGAGTTGCAGATATTAATTGATGAAAAAAAGGCGGGCTATATGTCTATCGAAGTTGATGGCAGACTGCTGATCGTGTACTACACCAAACTGGATGAAGAACGCGAGGGAAAAGGCTACGCGAAAATGTTGCTTGACGAACTGGTGCGTTACGCTGAAGAAAAAGATCTCCTGGTAGATCCTGAATGTGATTTTGTACGACAGCAGTTTGAAAATCATCCTTCAAGATATAAAAATATCTGGCATGCCTAATTATTCAGTATCCCACCACTTACCGAAATGATTGTCTTTTGCATTAAGATCTACAGGTTGGCCAATCATCGGGGTTAAAAGATGTAAATCTTTGTCTTTAGCAAGGTTTGTGATTTTCTGTAAAGGTTCATTCCACGGATGAAGTGCAAGGGCAAACTTTGAAGAATGCACAGGAATTACATTTTTAGCCTTTACATCGATACTTGCCTGAATAACATCATCTGGCAACGCATGAATATATTTCCAGGCTTCATTATACTGTCCGTTTTCGATGATGGCAAAATCAAACGGCCCATATTGTTCACCAATCATTTTAAAATGAGTATCATACCCGCTGTCACCGCCCAGAAATAATCTTTTCTCAGGCGTTATCAGAACATAAGAAGTCCATAGAGTAACATTTCTTTTCATTTTTCTTCCCGAAAAATGTCTTGCAGGAGTGAATATAATTTTGATATTATTCTTTAAATTCACCTCTGCACCCCAATCTTCTTCAATCAGCTGATCGGCTTTGTAGCCCCATTTTTCGAAATGTGCACCAACTCCCAACGGAAGAATAACCTGTCCTACTCTATCTTTAATTGCCTTTACAGTAGGATAATCCAAATGATCATAATGATCGTGTGTAATGACCAGATAGTCAATAGCAGGAATATCTTCAGGCTTAAAAATATCTGCTCCCGAAAATGCCTTGTTAAAAAACCTGAAAGGCGAACCGTACGAACTGAGCACCGGATCAATCAGAAAAGAAACACCTCTCGTCTGAATATAATATGAAGAATGCCCCAGCCAGACAAAAACGTCCTGTTCTTTTGGAAGATTTCTCAAATCCGTATGCATTGACGGGATTTTATGCAAAGGCTTAATAAGAGGATCCTTTTTATCGAAAAGAAAACTGAACATTACTTTCGGCATTGAATATCCTTCTGCCAGCGCAGGAGTGTACGTCAGATTCCGGAACTGCTTATTCTTATAATTCACTGAACGCTGCATTTTAAGAAGCCTTTCTCCTTTAGCTTCAGAACCGAAAACTTCCTGACGCGTAATAATAAAATAGAGTAAAACTATTGCTATAACTATGGTAATAAAGGTATAAATCATTTTTTTAAGTACATATAAATGGGTAACATTATATCATATGACGATTGATGAGTACATAAACCTTTAATTTAAATGAAAAAATTACGCCTTTTTTCTAAACTTAATGGTTAAAATTTTAATTTTGAAATAAAAAACAAAAAGTGCAGAAAAATTATTTCTTCCTGCTCGTCCTTTTACTGGTAACCGCCTGCGGATCTGTACGTAAACATAACGAACGGCAGAACATCTGTATTCCGGCTGAAAAGCTTAAGGAAGACGTTGATTTTGCCTATTCAAAAATCAAAGAGATGCATCCTGATCTTTTCTGGTATATCTCAAAACAGGATCTGGACAATAAGTTTGACAGTATAAAAAATACTATTCACGAACCACTTACGCCCCTTCAGTTTTATTTTAAACTGCAGCCTGTGATTTCCGACATCCGCGAAGGACATCTTTCTCTCAGAATTCCCTCTAAAAGAATTACAAAAAAAGAGGTTAAAGCCCTGGAGAATAAAAAAGGAATGTTCAGCCGGTTTGAATATTATGTTAAAGGCGACCGGCTTTTCATCATTGGGAACAAAGATTCCATAGAAAATATACCGCCGGGAACTGAGATTATTTCTATTGACCACACTCCGGTTTCCTATTATATCAAACGATACCGAAGGCTCATCAGCAGTGATGGCTTCAATACTACTTTTACCCCTTACTTTCTGAAAGATCTCTTTTTCAGCTATTACGTTGCTGAAAAAGGCTATGAAAACAAAGCAACCATAGAAACGCTCTACAACGGAAAGAAAAAAGAATATAACCTCACGAGGGAATCGAAATCGGAAGCCGATCTTAAAAAAGATAAGGATAATAAAAAGCTGACGAAAGAGAAAAAAATCAATGATTACATCGCTTTTAGCGATTCCTATAACAGGAATTTCAAGTTTCTGGATAAAGACAGCTCAATAGCCTATATTAAGGTGAAAAGTTTTTCGGGAGATTATTCGGAAAAGTTTTATAAAAATGCATTTGAGAAAATTAAAAATGCCGAATCCCCCCTACCTGATTATTGATGTGAGAAATAACTATGGTGGTTCGCTGGAAGAAATCCATAAATTATATTCTTATCTTACGACCGAGCCTTACATTCTGATCAAACCTTCTCAGGTAAATTCAGCGACAACGCCTCTGAAAACCAATTATTTCAGAAAAGGTAATCTCTTGCAATACACCTTTAAAACCTTTACTTATCCTGCTTTTTTCTTTGCACAAACTTTCAGCACGTACAAAAAAGACGGTAAGTTTTACTATAAAATAAAAGCCGATAAACCTGCTAAGCCGGATAAAAATGCTTTTAAAGGAAAAATTTTCGTCCTGATTAACGGCTCAAGTTTCTCTGCATCATCCATTCTGACGGCAAAGCTTAAAAATGATAAAAGAGCTGTACTTGTCGGCGAAGAAACCGGCGGTGCCAACGATGGAACCGTTGCCGGATTCTATTCTTACCAGGTGCTTCCGAATTCCAAAATAGATCTTCCGATCGGGCTGGTACTCGTGCAGCCGGATATCACTCCTACCCAAACTAAAAAAGGCGTGCTGCCGGATATTCCCATAAAAGAAACTATGGAGGATATTATCCATCAGCGAGATCCTCAGCTGAACTGGATTCTGACTGATATCAAAAATGAAAAAGCAAAAAATAAGAAATATCTGATGAAATGAGGATGAAAAACAGTGTGCGATACTTAAAAATAATTGCAGTGACAGGCATCCTCTGGATCGCCATCCACTCAGCATATATCATTATTGACGGGATATCAGACAGTGGAAAAACCGCGGATATTGCTGTTATCCTCGGAAGTAAGGTTAATGAAGACGGAACCCTATCCAAACGGCTGGAAGAACGGCTGAAAACAGGAGAGGAATTAATAAAAGAACATAGGGTTAAAAAAATTCTGGTAAGCGGCGGACTGGGAAAAGAAGGATTTTATGAAGGAGATAAAATGAAACAATACCTTGTTGCCAAAGGTATTCCCGATTCACTTATTATTGTTGATAACCTTGGAAACACCACACGAGCAAGTGTTAACAATACATTAGCATTGAGAAAACGTTTTCCATTCAAGAGTATTATCGTAGTTTCTCAATATTTTCATGTGACCAGAACCAAAAAGCTTTTCAGGGATAGAGGTTTTGAAAACATAAGCAGTGTAAGTCCGGATTATTTTGAATGGAGGGATCTTTATGCCATCGTCAGGGAATTTCCTGCTTACTATACCCAGTAGTTTCGGCGGGCTTTCAGCCCGCCGAAACTACTTCCTCAATCAATCAGAAACTATTTCTTCAGTTCACTAACAAGATTTTCAATCTGAAGAATGTACTTTCCGTAGAATTTATTAAACCACCATTTTCCTAGAACAAACAGCAATGGCATGGTGATAACCATAGTGCCGATAAGAACACCCGCTATGTTCAGATTCGATAAGGGTACAGGCCGTGGAATAAACTCCAGGACTATAATAATTTCACACACTAAAAAAGGCACGAAAGACAGGTAAAAAGACAGATAATACTGCTTATTAAGCTGAAACTGATGCAGAAGATCTTTCAGGCTGTCATATGTTTTCATGACCGGATTACTCATATTTTTATAGAGTTTAAAAAACTGGCTGAAAAAAAGAAAGTCACAAAAACCATGGAAGCAATCAAAATGGTAATATAAAATTTAAACTTAAACGGGCCGGGAGAAACAGCGATCACAGCAAAGGCAAAAACAAAAATCCCAACGGTAGACCAAAACTCCATACGCATATTCTTGCGCATCTTTTCAAGTGGAAGATTGATTCTGTTCTTGTGTTCCATGCTTATTTCCGGGGTTTCTTCATAGGAATCATCCTGATTCCAGGTATTTTTCAGTTCATCTATATTCATGACGGTTGATTTAAAAATTAATATGTATTTGAGCTTAAGATATCTTTAAGTTTATTTTTGGCGCGGTTCATTTTCACCCTTACATTACCTTCGGAAATTCCCATTTGTTCGGCAATCTCTTTTCCGGAAAAATCTTCAAGGTAATAGAAAATAAAAGCCTTGTCTATGGGATTCAGCTGGTGAATGGCATTATACATCACATTCAGTTTTTCTTCCTTTTCATCGTTAAATTCTTCATGAGCGATCTTATATTCTTCATATTCTCCGCTGGTGATGAAGCTTCTTTTCTTTTCATTTTTAAGGAAAATAATGGCCGTGTTCAGGGCAATGCGGTAGAGCCAGGTAGAAAATTCGCTCTTTCCTTTGAAATTAGGATATGCCTTCCAGACCTGGTATGTGATTTCCTGAAAAAGATCATCACGGTCGTCTTTATCATCCATGTACATTTTAGAAATCTTGAAAATGATTCCTTTATGCTTTTCAATTTGATCTAAAAATTCCTGTTCTGTTGAGGCCATAATTTCTTACTCTCTACGAGGTTAGTAATCTTCTTACAAAAATGTTACAGTTTATCATCAAGAATATTTTACCATTACATCCAAAAGTTTCCTATAAACTGAATGATATTCCGTTTATAAAAGTAATTTAAGCTTTATCCTCTAAATAGATATTTTAAATTTCATTAATCAAAAATCCGCAGCACTATTTTGTACTGCGGATTTATTGTATTATCTTATTTTTAAATGTAATCTGAATTCGGTTTAAAGCTATAACTGCAAATGCTAACCCCAGTCATCCATGTAAATCTACGATAATCTGCGGTTGAATAAAATCACTCCGATTAATACTAAAAGCTTGTTTAAACTTTTTTTATTTAACCGCAAAAGTTACAAAAGATTAGAAATTCCATCATGAGCAATTTTATAAAAGAAAAAAGCTGACAATAGTTTTAAAAATCTTGATTTTTGTTCTTTTAAAAGCTTTGATGAGCTCATAAAACTTTTTAAACTTGTCTTTTGGTTCCTTTTGCGGTTAAATCCAAATATTAGTTTAAAAAGGTTTTAATCTAAAAAATATAATCCGTACTCAGGAAATTAGAATCATGATCCCTTACAATTGTGTTCAGAAGATCCTTATTAGAATCCGTAATCTTCGCCGCCACAAGCGAACGGATAGAGAATGAACGAAGCGCATCAAAAACAGACAAGGTCCCTTCAGCACTGTCTTTTCTTCCGGTGAAAGGGAAAACATCCGGACCACGCTGTGCCTGACAGTTGATGTTGACACGGCTCACAAGATTCACGAACGGATCAATCAACTTAGAAACTTCCAGCGGATCTTCACTGAAAATACTTACCTGCATTCCATGATCGGCATTCACCTGGTATTCGATCGGTTCCTCGATATCATCAAACGGAACTACCGGAATTACCGGACCAAACTGCTCCTCATGATACAGCTTCATATCAGCGTTCACGGGATATACTACGGCCGGAAAGAAGAATGATTCTTCGGTAAATCCCCCGTTTTCATTCAGGACTTTTGCGCCTTTGCCCATAGCATCTTCGATACATTCCTTTAAATAGGGAGGTTTATTGACTTCCGGAAGCGGCGTGATCTTCACATCTTTTTCCCACGGAAGCCCCGGTTTCATAGCAGCAACGGCAGCCGTCAGTTTTTGGGTAAACTCCTCGGCCACTTCTTTCTGAACGAAGATCAACTTCAATGCCGTGCATCGCTGACCGTTAAATGAAAGCGATCCTAAAATACATTCGCTCACCGCTACATCGAGATTGGCATTCTTAGTAACGATCGCTGCATTTTTAGCGTCTAAGCTTAAAATCGCACGTAAACGATTAACCTTCGGATGAAGCTTTTTCAGACCGTTGGCCACTTTACTCGAACCGATAAATGCCAGCACATTCACCTTCCCGCTTTCCATGATCGGCGTGATGATCTCGGCTCCTTTACCGTATAAAGTATTCACCGTTCCTTTCGGGAAGGCTTCTTTAAAGGCTTTCAACAGCGGATAATGTGCCAGCACCCCATGCTTCGGAAGCTTGAAGAGAATCGTATTTCCCATGATCAATGCAGGGATGAGCGTCGTGAATATTTCGTTTAACGGATAATTGAACGGTCCCATGCTGAGAACCACTCCCAACGGTGCTCTCCTGATCTGTGCAATCGTACCTTCCGCTTGCTGGAAACGGGACGATTCACGGTCGAGATCCTTCAGCGCATCGATCGTCTGGTTGATATAATCTACCGTTCTGTCGAATTCTTTGGTAGAATCTGCCAAGGTTTTTCCGATTTCCCACATCAACAGCCTGATAATAACGTCGCGCTCCTTAATCATCAGGTAGACAAACTTCTGCATACACTTGATTCTCCCTTCCACAGACATCGTAGGCCACTCTCCCAGCCCGTTGTCGTAGGCTTTTACGCAGGCATCAAGAACATCCATTGCTTCTTTCGGTCCGATATTCGGGACACTGCCCAGCAGTTTACGCTCCAGTCCGTTTGCTGTACGAATGCAAACCGGTGAATAAATCTCCTGGACTTCGCCTTCCCATACGACGAGTTCTCCGTTCAGCAGGTATTCGCGCTGGTGGATTTCAGGAACTTTATATTCCTGGGGAATTTCACTTTCAGATTTAAATATTTCTTGAAATAGCGGGTTGTTTTCTGATTCCATAGATCTTTTATTGTATTAATATTCTGGTATTATTATTTGAATAGAATAAAGGTAAATCTAAAATTTGATTTTAAAAAGAGGCCGCTAATAGATTTGTTCTATTTGGAATAAAAATTAATATAAGCTATGAAGGAGATTGATCTATGAAATTCTATAGGAGAATTTGAAACCGTTTTGTTTAGCAATAAACGAGAAACATTTTCTCTTTTTCTCTACAATCCTTTATTGATCGACATTTCCGGGAGTATGTCAATCCCACAAAAAAAAGTAGTCTATCGTAGACTACTTTTCTCAGCTACAAATGTAAACAAATTCTTTTTACATCCAAACACAACAAATTGTTTTCTAATTTCTTAGTTTTGTTCATCATAAAGTCTTAAAGAAAAACTTGGAGCAAAACAGGCGCAATTTTACACCTCATTTTACACCTGTTTTTAAGAAGTTTTGCAGTGGTGAGCCTTGTATGTAAAAAAGTAGTCTACGATAGACTACTTTCTTACAAAACATGAGACTACAAATGATATTTCCCTCAACCCTCTCCCTCAAACGCTTTTGCGTGGTTTTGCTGTGCTTTGTTGTGGTCTTGGTATCATCATTGTTGAGCGCTCAAACTTTTTTAAAATCCGATTCTGTAGTCTTTGTATCCGAAGACTCGTATCTCTATGCAGAATCTCCAGTATATATTTCCGGTCAAAACTTAAGAAAAGACTCTTTTAAGAAGTGGTCTAAGGTTTTGATCAAAACCTCTTGTTCCAAAGTTTCCCATAAGAAGTCCACAAGTAGTCCTACGGATAATTTGTGTTATAAAAGCTGTCCAACAGGTAAGCATAGTCTTGGACTGTTTTCTAATTCATCTTCAATAGCTGTTATCGGAAGCTCTTCTCCGGTAAAACTTCAGCATAAAACAATACCATCTTCCTTTTTTCTATTCACAAGCACAAGAAGGGATGAGGAAAAACATGTTCATATCATTTCTTATCCTTTCCAGCTAAAACATATCACCATCAATCATTTCGGGCGTCCTCCGCCCAATTTTAAACACGGATAACACGAATGTTTTATCACAAATGACACAAACTGTTGAAAGCCAATAAAAACAAATGCTTTAGCAAAGGAGATTATCCACTCTGTTTGTCATCCCGTAGGGATCTCAGCAAAGAATTCCACATAGCATTTGTGAAATTAGTGTTCAACCATTAGTGCCATTCGTGTTTCGTCAATTCGAGTGTTTTTTCGTAACAAGGTGAAGAAAAAATGTATCGGGAATGACATTTATCCTCAAACTCACAAACTTCTCGATATGATTTTTTCAAAATCTACTCGAAGTGACGAGCCTGTCGAAGCCATCATTGTGTCGGAGTGTTTGAGAGTGGGAGCGTTTTAGGATCGGAGTGGAATATGGGATGGTTTGAGAGGGGAAATAGTGGCTTCGGCTCCGCTCAGCCACCAAGACTCTCCCACACTCAAACTCTAAAACTCTCCAACTCTAAAAGCTCTGCGAGCTCTTATAAGTGCAACGCCTTTGTGAAACTAAAAAACACATCATAGATAAAAAAAATCTTAGTGGGCTTCGTGTTCAAATAAACAATGTCATCAAAACATAAACAAACATAAATACAAAACAATGAAACATTTAATTACAATGGCTATTCTGCTCTTCAGTTTAGCCCTCAATGCTCAAGTGGGGATTAATAACACCTCTCCCAAAGCGACCCTTGATATTACCGCCAAAACAACAGGTAGCACCACCGCCGAAGGATTGATTGCCCCAAGATTAGAGGGAATTGACATCAAAGGGAAAGATGGGAAATATGATATACCTCAAAAAGGAGCGATTATTTATGCCCTTTCAGCGGTTGCTTCTCCAAGCACCAAAACTGCCAATATTACTGCCGAAGGATACTATTATTTTGATGGAAGCGTATGGCAGAAGCTTTCCAATTCTTCTGTTCCGGCAGTGGTCGTGACATCATCTGCTCTTAACGGAACTTATGTAGCGGGTACGGTAATGACTGCATCTAATACATTCACCGTTACCCTGACCAATAATTCATTCAGCACGGCTACGATTGCTTTCAGTACATCAGACTTGGCTCTCTCAGGGGTTACCGGTCTTTCGGTCGCATCAGTGAGTACAGCTTCCAGTACTTTGATTGCAGGTGCCAGTGTGACGGTAACCTATAGTTTATCCGGAACTGCTGTTTCCTGCGGAACGCTTACGGCTACGTGGAGCAAACTTACGCTGATCTCTACAAAAATAGCAACCGTTATTCCTAACTTTAATTGTAGTGCAGGATCGTGGTCAAGTGTATTACCGGAATACAGACTTAATGGACTGATCAACGGAACATCTTATTCCGGTACTTACACATTACCATATACTGCTGGAGGAAGTGGATGTGCATATGCAGGTGAAACAATTACCCAAAGTGGACTAACCTTAACCCTTCCAGCAGGAAATTATAGTACCAGCGGAAATTTAACTTATACTTTATCTGGAACCTACACAGGAAGTAATAATGGTTCAATAAGCTTTACAACAGCGGGAGGATGTACTATCTACCTTGGACCTTGTGCAAGCTGTAAGGAAATTAAAGATAAGGGATTGACAACCGCAGATGGTGTTTATTATGTAGACATCGACCAAGCTGGAAGTACTTATCCCCCTGCTAAAGCACAATGTGATATGACGACTGACGGAGGAGGTTGGACATTAGTACTAAATTATCTTCATAAAGGAGGGACATCTCCTTCTGTCGCAGCGAAAACTAACTCTTTCCCAATAATCGGAAGTACTTCCTTAGGTATAGATGAGAGTGCTAATGTAGATAATTGGGGTAATATTTCAAACAGTATGCTTAATACAATGAGTTTTAGTTCCATCCGTTTTTATGGAAAAACAAGTGCTCATAGCAGAATCATACATTTCAAAACATCCCTTTCTAATGGTATTTCATACATAAAAACAGGAACAGGAAGTTTCTCTGGATTATCAACCAGCTATACTGCTTTGTCAGGACATACAGCTTTTATACCGGGTACAGCTGATATTTACTGGACTAATTTTGGAAATCTAGCACTTACAACTTTCCCATTTTTTAAAGATTTAAATTATCATTGGGGCATTGATGCTGGAAGACCTAACACTAGTAATAAAGCTTGGGAGGTAGATGATTATCCACAAAATGCATCAAACTCGACTTATCATCAAGTTTGGGTGAAATAGGAACATAATATGTTAGCTTTATAATACGTGATGTTATCATTTTAAACCTCACAGGTTTCGAAACCTGTGAGGTTTATAAAACGATACAACTAAAAGCTAACCACAATAAACATCTTGAATTATCACCGAAAAAAATCAACCAATACATTCATAAATACAATTACACAATGCAAAAATTTATTACAACAGCCTATCTGTTAGGAATGGCAGTTTTTTTTCAATCAACATTCGGCCAGGTGGGGATTAATACAACATCACCCAATGCCACTCTCGACATTAAACCCAAAACCACTGACGGCAGCAAAGCCGAAGGTCTCCTTATTCCACAACTGGATGGTGATATCATTAAAGCTGCCGATACGCAATACAAACCAATTCACAAAGGGATCATCATTTATGCTAAGTCAGCGGTTACTACTCCAAGCATTAAAACTGCTAATATAGACGCAGAAGGGCATTATATTTTTGATGGTTCTGTTTGGATAAAATTACTATCTCAATCTCAAAATGTTAGTACCCAAGTTCTAAGTGTATCTGTTCCTGGGAATCAAAATATCAGCGGATCCGTTGCATTAACAACACAATTTACTAATGAAACTCTTGATGTTTTCAATGCTTGGGCTTCAAATAATTTTACAGTACCAGCAAATAAAGGAGGAACTTACACAATAAGCTCACAAACTTCCAATAAACATACTGTTGGTGGATCCACATGGTTTGTTCAGTTGATTTTACAAAAAAGCACTAATGGAGGTACAACTTGGTCAGATTTAACAAAAGATACTAGATCTGGATTGACCTATGGGGATTATGATAATGGGAACCTTATATTTTGGACAGGAACATTAAATGCTGGTGATAAAATTAGGTTAGTTAGCCTTTGTGATTCATCAACAAATAATATCATTTCTATAGGATCCTTGAATATTTCAAAACTTTAACATTTAGATAATTAGGTATCGTGGTTTGCAACTGCAATTTAATAAAATCTCCCTCGCGAGCGTCTCGCAAGCCATCCGATAACAACAAATACAAATTTAACAACCATTAAAAATATAAAAAAATGGCAACAATTCTTCATAAAATCAAAGCGTATCTCTACGATAACGTTTTAACGAAAGACAATCCTAATGATTTCACTGCCCGTACTGCAAGCGAACGCAGTCTCAATGTACAGCAGATCTGCCAGTCGGCTGCCAACCGTGGCGGTGCAGATATTTCTGCCTCAGCGATGGAGCATGCGACTGAGCTGTTCCTTAAAGAAATGGCGTATCAGCTGTGTGATGGGTATTCCATCAATACCGGGTACTTTACAGCCAATACCACCATCCGTGGGGTATTTGATAGTCCTTCGGAGACATTTAACAAAGATAAGCACAGTATTATTTTCCAGTTCAACCAGGGAGAGAAGCTACGGGCTGAAATCCCGAATATTGAAGTCAATATTCTGGGTATAGCAGAATCTTCTGCGGTGATCTTACAGGTAATGGATGTAAAGAGCGGTTCAGTGAATGATCTTCTTACTCCGGGCAGAAACCTGAAGATTGTGGGCAGCAAGATTAAAGTCACCGGTGATGATGCTTCGGTAGGAGTCTATTTTGTAGACGCTACAACACAGGAAAGAACCAAAGTAGAGCAAAGTGATATTGTCACGAATAATCCTTCGGAGGTTATGGTGGTGATTCCTGAACTAGCAGCAGGAACTTATACTATTGAAGTGCTGACGCAGTATTCGGGCAGCCAATCTTTAAAAGAGCCACGTACTGCTACCCTGGATAAGCAACTGACGGTAGCGTAAGACCAAGAGGATTGCTTCGGTGCAAGCAAGGTGATTGTTAGGTAGCAAGCAAGGGTCTTACTACGAGGCTAGCAAGATGATTGCAAGGGAGCAAGCAATCACCTTGGTCTAAACCTGTACTGAAGTTATATTGTACTGTATTAAGGTACAACATATCAGTACAAAAGCATTCCATCATAAAGATGGGTATTTTCATCAATATGTTACTCCGGTTTGGGAAAGATTTCCCGGCCGGAGTTTTTTTGGCTTCGGCTCCGCTCAGGTATCATTTACGTGAACTGTCATTCTGACGAAGGTAGAATCTCATTTTAATTAACCTGAGTTCGGGATAAGAGATATTTTAAACAATTGATTTTCAAAATAAAATTATAAACTTGTGATAAACTAATTCCAGAATTAACCGCAAAAGTGACAAAAGATAATCTTAACGCAATGATTAGAACAATCTAAGTTCTCAAAAGAATAAAAATCGAAGATTTTTAAAACTATTGTGCCCTTTTTTCATTTATAGTCATCAACTTTAGATAAAATTGAGCTCATCTTTTGTCACTTTTGTGGTTAAATAGAAAGTTTAAACAGCTTTTATTTTATCGCAAAGAGAAACAAAGAAATGTTTAATTTTTGAAACGCTTTTAAGCTAAACAAACCTGAACTTCGTTCGTAAACCTTCAGTTTATGTTTATCGAAGTAATACAAGAATTTTGTATTACTCTGATAAGTTTCACGCCTTTGTATATTTTAAATTTTAAAAACCATGTGATTAATACTTTTATTTAGCTTTGCGTTTTATATAAAATTATCCCGAACTCAGGTTAATTAAGATTCGTCATACTACTTCGTTAAGTCCTATTACTGATTTTTTAGCTACTACAACCTTTTACGCAGTTTCCTGTGATTTTTGGTGGTTATGATGATGACACCGTTTTTTGCCTGTGAACCGTAGATTGAGGTGGCTGCGGCATCTTTCAGGATATTCAGGCTTTCGATGGACTGGGGATCTATTTCTTCGAGCACCTTTAAAGAGACTATCTTTTGATCGAGGACCACAAGAGGTTTTTGGGAGTCTTCGGAAACCCGGTGTGCTCCGCCAATTCTGATCCTATTTGATGAATTTGTTGAAGGTGGATTCACCGTAACGCCCCTCGTTTTTTCAGCTAGCGTACTGCTTTTATCTTCTTGCTTTCCATTAATAATATCTTCCGAAACAATTGTCCCCAATCCGGTGACCATAGATTTTTTGACCGGCTTGTAACCGGTCACCACCACTTCCTGCGCGTCTTCTGTCTTTGTGGAATCATTAATTGTATTTTGCTGCCCGTGAACAGCGATCAAGCCTCCCGCCGTAAGCATAAATCCCACTGCAAACTTCACAAAAACGGAATTGATCTCAGAATACTGAAGATTCCTGTTGAGCTGAGACGCATTGAAACGGCCGCAGATATGGTCTTCCGGACGGGAAAAGGCTTTCATCACTTCCCGGTCTGAAGACACCGTAAAATCCCTCACAGTTTTTGAGCATACGGAACAGAATCTTCCTTTTTCATCAGGGGTCATAGTATCCCAGTTTTCATGGCATGGTGCCGGTATGGTAAGTTTCATAGAATATCTTTTACAGTAAAGATGCAGTGTCTATTGAAAAGGTTGGAAACGGAAATATGTATTTATTTAAATCGTTCTTACGCAGTCATAAAAAAACTCAGCATTGTGCTGAGTGTATAAACCACAATTCAACACATTGAAAATGTGACATTTAATCAACCAAAAGCCAAAAAGTCATATATATAGATAAAACACAAGACATAATGACAAAATTATTATATGCAAATAATTAGGTGTGACATTTGTCATGCTTTAATCTAATTTTAAATTAAAGCATATGAATAATTTTTTACTACCTAAACAACTTTTTAGAGAGAAGAGTATTAAATCTTTTTTTAGAAGAAAAGAAAACAGAAATTATCGAGGATATTAAGTCTTATCCACTAGCATTAATTAATGAAATTGATTTCGAGAACGAAACAGAAAACATCATTAAGCGTTTTGGATTTGATGTTCCAAAGTTGATAAAAGAAAAAACAAATACAGGAATATCAACATTAACACTTTCAGGTCATCAACTTCCACCAGGAACACCATTTGAATACGGCAAAGAATATGAAGTGGAAGTCGCTAATTATACAGTTCCTTTTGTTGGAAATCCCGAATTTTTTAAAACATACTCAAACAAATTTAATAATACAAATGTATCAAGTGTTTTAAATAGAAATAATTTGGTATTTAAATTAACAAATTATGGAGAAATTTCTGGAAATGATTCCGCTATTGAACAGCTAAAACAAGAATTTCTTTTAAATATTGAATCAACCGAAAGAATGCTCCAACAAATACAGGAAGAGCTATCTGTTTATTTACCTAACCTCAAAATCCTAATCATTGAAGGCTTTGAAAATAGAAAAAAAATTTTAGAATCAAAAAAAGATAGCATTAGCAAATTGAATCCTTTTAAATAAACTTAAGATGAAAAAAATTTCAGTAAACAATATTATTAAATTTAGGCAAAAAGGTGAGAAAAACCAACAAACATTTCTTAATTCTCTTAAAAGAAAAAATTTAGTTCAGGAAGCTACAGAAGGTGGAGGTGGCAATTACTGGGTTAGAAGTTTAAGTGCTATGAGTAATGCATTTAAAGATAGTAGCAATAAACCAATAAAGAATAAAATTTCCGAAATCTTGGAACTTTTTACCCCTAATTTAATAAAAAAAACAAAAGATATGTACCAAAGAA
The DNA here is from genome assembly GCF_039727685.1 of Chryseobacterium sp. POE27. NCBI lineage: Bacteria > Pseudomonadati > Bacteroidota > Flavobacteriia > Flavobacteriales > Weeksellaceae > Chryseobacterium > Chryseobacterium sp. POE27. The sequence goes on along the minus strand of NZ_CP152475.1, from coordinate 4,259,095 downwards.
ATCTTAATATCCTTCATAATTATGAAGATTTTGACTTTTCTAACTGGTTGCCTGAGACTGCAGAAATCATATCTAAAACAAGCAAAAAATCAATAATTCATTTAAACACTGTTCCAGTACAAATTACACCCAGTCAAATTTATTCATTTGAGAAAGATGAAAAAAAATGTGTTGGTGCAATTTGGTTTGTTGCTAAATTAGACAAATACAAAGAAGAAGAGCTTGGGATGTTTGCAGAAGCTCTTTATATTTACCTTTCAAATAATTTTACTGATGATTATTTAATAAATGCAGAAAATTGTCTAGTTGTAGATGTTCTTGATAAAAAAGAAGTTAATTATAAAATGATCATTGATGAGAAAATTCCATCGATATTCGATTCAACATTAAAAGCAATAAAAAAACTAATGTAACTATAAATAGAAATATCTTATGAAAATTAATTACTCTGATTTAAAAAATAAAATGACAGAAATGACAGGTTTATTGTTTACCCAGCCTGACATACAGAAAGAAGAAGCAACGGAAATTTGGATAAAGTTTCGTCAATATGGATATTATATCTATATAAACTTTGAACAGCCGTTTCCACAAAAAATTAATACGGAAAAGCTCATCGGAGCAGGTAATTCTTTGAACTGTAGTGAATATAAAAAAGATAATGAATTAACTCAATATTCCAAAACTTCAGAGGTAAATAAAATCTTAGATTTATCAATGAGTTTTAAAGGAAATAATAGTGATACGGTTCAAAAAATCAAAGATTTATTGAACAATATAAATACTCCGTTCCTGTATTAACCCGAATTGTAATAAAATAGAGAACCTGCCTCAAAGCAGGTTTTTCATATTGTGCCTTTGTGAACAAAACAATCTCAAAGATGATTCCCAATAGATTGCTCCCTTGAAAAAGCTTTTCAACTCTGCGAAATAATAAAGAATTCTCTTACTGACCTGCCATCGGGCAGGTTTTATCTAAAAACTTACACAAAAAACTGTCCGCAGGCAACCATCTTCTCTTTTTTCTGTCTTTACTATAGAGAAAGTCATTACCTATTTAACAGTAAATATTGAGTATGAAAAAAGCAATCTATATGTTAGGCTTCTTCGTAAGCTGCAATCTGTTTTTTGCACAAAAAGATCACATTGCATTTTTTGCAGGATTAGAATTACAGCCGGCGTTAAAGGGATACGCACCGGCTTTTCAAATGAATGGCAGGCTGTATGTCAATGACCGGATTTCATTGGGTGGCGCATTGGCCTATACCCAGCAGAATCATTCGGATAATTTCGGGTATCTGGCTGACCGAACAAGATCTTACCATACCACATTCAACGTACTTGCCCAAAATGACCTTATACAAAAGGAAAACTTTTCTTTAAGTGTTTATATTTCTACAGGAATGTATTTTTTAAGCCTTGTGAATCCCGATGAGACGTACACCGAAACTACTTACAATCAAATTGAGGGAGTATGGTTTGTTCATCAACAGGAAGTACCTAGAAAATTAAGCCGTGACTTGTTTTACAATATACAACCGGGTTTAGACCTCTCTTACAAGCTGGGAACGATCACCAAAGAAAAAGTAGGAATATACCTTACTTCGCGGGTCGGCTATCAGTTTGTACTGGGAAACGGGGATATTACCAATGGAACGCAACTGACCAAACCTGTTGTATCCCTGGGAATCACTTTCAATGGACCTAAATAAAAATCATGCTTACGGATTTGTGAGATCTTATAACAAATAACCTGCCCGATGGCAGGTTTTGCTATTCTTTTTAAATGTTCCTCCGTCAATTCGAGTGTTTTTTGCAGCGCAGCGGAGAAAAATGTATCGAGAACCGGTGAATGCTGTCGACTCAGCTTCTCGATACGCTTTTTTTAAAAGCTACTCGAAGTGACGGGATGCTCTAAAACAAACTTTCATCCACAAAATTCGGTAATGTTACTTTCAGTTTTGGTTCGGCTTCCATGGCTCTTTTGATGGCGAATACTGCGCCTTCGTTTCGGGCCCAGCTGCGTCGGGAAATACCGTTGTTCACGTCCCAGAAGAGCATTGATTTTAATCTTCGGTCGGCATCATCGCTGCCATCCAGCAACATTCCGAAACCGCCGTTGATCACTTCTCCCCAACCTACGCCGCCGCCGTTGTGAATGGAAACCCAGGTTGCCCCACGGAAGCTGTCGCCAATCACATTATGGATCGCCATGTCCGCCGTAAATCTGGAACCGTCATAAATATTGGAAGTCTCCCGATACGGCGAATCGGTTCCCGAAACATCGTGATGATCACGTCCCAGCACGACAGGTCCGATCTCTCCATTCTTAATGGCTTTATTGAACGCTTCGGCGATTTTCATTCTTCCTTCAGCATCAGCATAAAGGATTCTGGCCTGTGAGCCAACCACCAGCTTATTTTCCTGCGCTCCCTTAATCCACTGGATATTGTCCTTCATTTGCTGCTGGATCTCTTCAGGAGAATTCTGCTGGATTTCTTCCAGGATCTGACAGGCAATTTCATCCGTTTTCTGTAAATCTTCCGGCTTTCCGCTGGTACACACCCAACGGAACGGTCCGAAACCATAATCAAAACACATCGGTCCCATGATATCCTGAACATACGAAGGGAATTTAAACTCTCTTCCCAGTGTTGGGTTTTCCGCCATCACATCGGCTCCGGCTCTGGAAGCTTCCAGTAAGAAGGCATTTCCGTAATCGAAAAAATACGTTCCTTTAGCTGTATGCTTGTTGATTGCTTCCGCATGTCTTCTTAAGCTTTCCTGGACTTTATCTTTAAATAATTCAGGATCTTCCGCCATCATTCTGTTGGATTCCTCAAAGCTTTGCCCGACCGGATAATAGCCTCCCGCCCACGGATTGTGAAGCGAAGTCTGATCTGAACCGATATCGATTCGTACATTTTCCTGATCGAATTTTTCCCATACCTCAACGATATTTCCCAGGTAAGCCAGGGAAACTGTTTCCTTATTATCCTGGGCTTTTCTTACTCTTTCTACCAGTTCATCAAGGTTGTCATGAATTTCATTTACCCATTTCTGATCGTGACGAATTTTGGTAATCTTCGGGTTAACTTCCGCACAAACCGTAACACAGCCTGCGATATTTCCTGCTTTTGGCTGAGCTCCGCTCATTCCGCCTAAACCTGAAGTCACGAACAATCCGCCTTTTGGTTCTTTATTGATCTTTCTGAAAGCATTTAGCACGGTGATGGTTGTCCCGTGAACGATTCCCTGCGGCCCGATATACATATAGCTTCCCGCCGTCATCTGTCCGTACTGCGTTACGCCTAGGGCATTGAATTTCTCCCAGTCATCCGGTTTGGAATAGTTAGGGATCATCATTCCGTTGGTTACCACTACTCTCGGCGCATCTTTATGAGAAGGGAACAATCCCATCGGGTGTCCCGAATACATCACCAACGTCTGCTCATCGGTCATTTCTGAAAGATATTTCATTGTCAGCAGGTATTGCGCCCAGTTACTGAAAACAGCTCCGTTTCCTCCATAAGTAATCAGTTCATGAGGATGCTGTGCCACGGCATAATCCAGATTGTTCTGAATCATCAGCATGATCGCTTTCGCCTGCTCGGATTTTCCGGGATATTCTGAGATCGGTCTTGCCTTCATCTCATAATCCGGACGGAAGCGATACATATAGATTCTTCCATACTTATCAAGCTCTTCTCTGAATTCAGGCAATAATTCCGCATGAAACTGAGGATCGAAATAACGTAAAGCATTCTTCAGTGCTAGTTTTTTTTCTTCTTCCCCTAAAATTTCCTTACGTTTCGGAGCGTGGTTGATATTGGTTTCGTATGGTTTCGGCTGTGGCAAACGACTCGGAATGCCCTGCTGTATCTGTTCCTGGAAAGTCATATAAGTGTTGATCGTTGTTAATTGATGATTGATGGATTTTTTGTGGTTTTAAAGATATTCAAATTCAAAAATTCCTGCAACTAATGTTTGAAAATTCGCGATATGGTAGAATTTTCCTTTTTTGAAGATAGCGAGAACTTTTTCCACAGATACCGTACGCTTATCATAAAGCATGGAGATAAAATTTAATAAAATTTATTATGCTGTTAAGCTTTAGAATTTTTTCTATAGTTTTATTTATGGGTACATTAAAATAAAAAACCTTACCGGTTAAGGTAAGGTTATCGTATCAAGTCGTCATTTTGTTCTTCGTGATCGTCTTCATTGTCACTCAGTCCCCAATAGCTGTTTTCTTCATCTTCTCCGATGTCATCGGTTCCGGCTTCCTCATCAACCCCGGGAATATCGAGTCCTTTATCTAAAGTATCATCATCGGTATTTTCATCATAGACAGGTTTTCCGTCTCCGTCTAATGAAATATGTTCTTCCTGGCTGAATATATCTTCACTGGGTTTATAGTCTCTCTGTTCCAGTCTTCTTTCCTGTTCTTGCTCGCTGTTTTCGGGTATCATAATGTTGATTTTTTAATGTTGATTTGATGTAAACAAAAATAATTCCAAGTTTTTACGAATTGTCAGAATATATTTCAGGATTGGCGCAGGCCGGCATTTTCTGCCCTTTTGAGAAAGCGATAAGATTTTCCGCAGCAATTTTAGCCATTCCGTTTCTGGCTTCTACCGTTGCTGAACCAATGTGCGGAAGAACACAAACATTTGAAAGTTCTAAAATAGGATCATCTTTATAGATCGGTTCAGGATTGGTAACATCCAGTCCGGCGCCCCAGATTTTATGTTCAGCAAGCGCGTTATATAAGTCTTTTTGGTTATGAAAACCTCCTCTTGCTGTGTTTATGAATATTGCATTTTCTTTCATCTTTTCAAAAACAGAAGCATTAAAAAGCTCTTTCTGCTCAGGCTTGAAATTCGCATGAATACTCAGGACATCAGATGTTGAAATTAATTCTTCAAAAGAAACATATTTTGCTCCCAGCTCATTTTCTGCTTCTTCGTTTTGGTGACGATTGTGGTAAATGATCTCCATATCAAAAGCGGCTTTTGATTTCTTCGCCATCTCAAAACCTATTCTTCCAAGTCCGAAAATTCCCAGCGTTTTCCCGTAAAGTTCCTGTCCCAAAGCATGAAGCGGATCAAAATCGCCCCAGTTTCCTGATTTTACCTTTTCAAAATTGTAGCTGGCTCTTCTCGAAACCGACTGCATTAAAAGAAAAGCAACATCTGAAGTGGCTTTGCTTAGAACATCAGGCGTATTTCCTACAGGAATTTTCCGGCTGCTGGCCTCCTGGATATCCACATGATCAAAACCTACAGAATAGAGAGCAATTGCTTTAACATTCGGACAGTCATTAAAAAAGTCCTTATTATATTTAAATTCGGTTCCTACGCTTAAAATCATGTCGTGACTTTTGCAGTAGCTTAACCATTCTTCACTCGACAAATTATCATGATCCGGAATAAAAACTTCCATCCCTGCTTCCTGCAGCATATTGATTCCTATTTCAGGAATTCTTTTATTGATAAATACTTTCATTGTTTAATTATTTGAAATTTTCGGATGTTGATAATTCATCAAAAAGCAAACCACCAAAGAAAAAGTCTCATTAGTTTATAATGAGACCTGATATTTTTAACATTAAATTTTAAAAATTACAATGATTTATAAGTTCGTTTTTCCCAGCATCGGAACGAATTTGTAAGCCCCGAATTCTTCTTTTTCAAATTCGGTCGGAGAAACTTTAGTGAACCTAAATAAAACCTGCTCATCCGTAGGCCCCAAAGGAATCACCATTTTACCGCCTACTTTCAGCTGTTTAAGCAATTCTGTCGGCAAGACCGAAGCTCCGCATGTTACGATAATCTTGTCAAACGGAGCAAAAGTAGGAAGCCCGGCGAAACCGTCACCAAAACTCTGAAATTTGGGATAAAGACCCATTTCACGAAACTTCTTTTTAGAAAAATCAAAAAGATCTTTCTGCCTCTCTACTGTATAAACTAAAGCTTTCATCGCGAGTAAGACAGCAGTCTGATAACCGCAACCTGTACCGATTTCCAGTATTTTCTCCCCTTCTTTCACCTGTAAAAGTTCGGACTGTTCTGCCACTGTTGAAGGATGAGAAATCGTCTGATGAGCGAGAATAGGAAAAGCTCTGTCCTCATAAGCGAAATCTTCAAAAATACTTTCTATAAAAAGATGTCTCGGAACTTCATTCATTGCCGAAAGTACATTTTCATCCGATATTCCGATTCTGTTCCTGAGATAATCAACCAAAATCTTTCTTTTCCCTTTGTGTACAAATGAGTCTTGCGCCATTTAAATTCAGTTTAAATTTCAGGTAGTAATTTTTACAAAAGTAAAAAAACATTCAGTAATTATCAACCTAAAACCTATCATCTGTCCACCATTCTTTAAAATTCTTATCTTTACGGAAATTTAATACAGCTATGTTAAAAGCAGGTTTGGTAGGTGCCGGACATTTAGGTAAAATACATTTACGACTTCTGAATCAGTCGGATCAATATGAATTTATAGGTTTTCACGATAAAGATGCTGAAAATGGTAAAAAATTAGAAGCAGAATTCGGGTACAAATATTTTAAAAACTTTGATGAATTGCTTGAGCAGATTGATATGCTCGATATCGTAACACCGACAGTTTATCATTACGATTATGCCTTGAAAGCAATAGATAAAGGACTTCATTTTTTCATAGAAAAACCTGTAACACAAACTCTCGAGCAAGCTGAAGAAATTCTGAAGCAGTGTCTGGAAAAAGGAATTAAAGCGCAGGTAGGACATGTGGAAAGGTATAATCCTGCTTTTATCGCGACGAAAGAATATATTAAAAATCCGATGTTCATTGAGATCCACAGGCTGGCAGAATTTAATCCGCGTGGAACGGATGTTTCTGTTGTGCTGGATTTAATGATCCATGATCTTGATATTCTGTTAAGCATTGTGAAATCTAAGGTTAAAAACATACATGCCAGCGGTGTCTGCGTGGTGAGTAAAACGCCGGATATTGCCAATGCGAGAATTGAATTTGAAAACGGATGCGTGGCTAATCTTACCACTTCAAGAATCTCTATGAAAGCAATGAGAAAGAGTCGTTTTTTCCAGAAAGATGCGTACATTTCCGTTGATTTCCTTGAGAAAAAAGCTGAAGTTATCCGAATGAAAGATGCCCCGGAAACGCCGACTCCGTTTGATATGATTATTGAAAATGCTGACGGTGAGAAAAACCAGATCTTATTTGAATATCCTGATATCCAACCTAACAATGCAATTCTTGACGAATTGAATTCTTTCGCAGCTTCTATTAAAGAAAACAAAAATGTTGAAGTTTCTATAGCTGATGGAACAGAGGCACTAAAGATTGCTTTACAGATTATGGAACTTATTTCCTGATCTTTGTTAAAAAAACTACGGCTGCCAAAGATTGGCAGCCGTAGTTTTTAATGATTCATTTAATAAAACCGTATAAAGCATTCCAGAATTTATCATAGACTTCAATATGCGGAAGATGTCCTACATTTTCGAGTTCCACCAGTTGTGAACCTTTAATCTCGTTTTGCGTTTTTTTACCCAACAGCTGATATTGCCCCATTTTCGGTTGAAGTTCTTTCGGAGCTCTGTCTTTTCCGATGGCCGTTCTGTCTCTTGTTCCGATGATTAAAAGTGTAGGAACTCTGATATTCTTAAATTCGTAGCAAACCGGCTGATTGTAAATCATATCCGATGTCAGGGCCGCATCCCAAGCCACTTTAGGATAATCCGGGTGAAGTGTCCAACCGGCTATCAAATCCAGCCATGGCTGATATTCAGGTTTCCATTTATTGTCGTAATAGAATTTTAACTGGTAGTTTTTATACGATTCTGCCGTGTTTTTTAATTCCGACTGGTAGGCCTGATCAATGGTCTGATAGGATGCAAATGTTTTATAATCTTCCAATCCGATCGGGTTTTCCAGAATTAGTTTCTCTACTTTTTCAGGGTATAAAAGTGTGAATCTGGTCGCCACCATTCCGCCCATTGAATGTCCTAAAACTATTGTTTTGTCAATATTCAATTTATCGAGAATTGCTTTTGTATTTTCTGCCAACTGAGAAAATGAGAATTGGTAATGTTGTGGTTTTGATGATTTTCCAAATCCGATCTGGTCGGGAATAATTACTCTGAAACCTTTATCTGAAAGATCTTTTGCCGTTTTTTCCCAATATGCTCCGTTAAAATTTTTCCCATGAAGCAGCATAATGGTTTTTCCGTTTGGTTGCTTCGGCTGTACATCCATATAAGCCATTTTCAGGTCATTATTCTGAGATTTAAAATCCAGAAAATATACTTCAAATGGATATTGATAATTGGTTAGCTCGGCGTCAAGAGGTTTAACCTGAGAAAAAAGCATACCAGAAATTGTCAATACTATTACATTTACAATACTTCTAAAATATTTCATAAAGATTTATTTTGATATTAAAATTAAAAAAAACTGTCTCAAAAGAAACAGTTTTCATTGTTTTATTTCGGAGCTAATGTTATTTCAAATATTACACCACAGCAAGTTCTTTTTTTAGAAGGAAGATTCATTAAAACGATAGCGAAAAGAATTAATACAATTCCAATCCATTGTATCAAAACCACTTTTTCTCCCAACATTACGAAAGCCATCGTCACGGAAACGGGCAGTTCTAGTGATGAAACAATGCTTCCCAAACCCAATCCCGCATTGGGAAAACCTATATTAAATAAGATCGGCGGAATAATTGTTCCGAACAAAGCCAAGACAAAACCGTACTTCCATAGAATTGAATATCTGAAAGCATGAATATGGGTTGTATTATCTGTAAAATGCAGATAAAAACTTCGTAAACTATCACTTTGAAGCGGTCCTATCTGCGCAAAAAACAGGAATAAAAATACCACAACCGAACCGCCGGTAAGCATAATAATACTTTTTCTGAACACCGGAAGGTGTGTAGCGAGTTTATTGGAGGAGAACATTGTCAGCGTATATGAAGCGGCTGCCATCAATCCCCAAAAAATTCCTTTTATATCAAGTTTGATATCTGAATTGATCAGATTTGTTGCCAAGACTGTTCCCAATAAAACTATCAGAACTGAGATAATTTTTCTTGCATTCGGCAGCTTTTTAGTAACAAAACTTTCTACAACTACACTTAACCAAACGGATTGCATCAGCAAAACAATAGCAATAGACACATTAATATACTGAACTGCAATATAATAAAACAAACTTGTACAGCCTAAAGATGTTCCTGCCAAAAGCAGATTTCTTATTTCTCCCTGACTTGGTGACGGCAGTGTTTTTTTTGAAGTAATGGTCTGGAGAAAATTCAATAGTAAAAGCCCGACCAATCCTAATACAAACTGAGAGGTAGTAACTTCTGAAGTGGTGTAACCGTCCTCATAAGCTAGTTTTACAAAGGTTGCCAGCATTCCGTATATACTTGCACCGACCCCTACAAACAGTACTCCTTTTAGTACATTTTTCTTCTGCATGATTCATTTTTTTTAAAAGCCTGCAAAGTTACGGTTATTAAATCAAATATTTTATATAATGATTATAGGTAAAAATATTCGGCGCGAGCTTTGCTCGCGCCGAATCTAAATCTAATTGAATATTTTAAGTATTATTTTTTAACTATCAATTTTGATGACGCATCAATACCGATACCTTTTACTTTTACTACATAAGTACCATTAATCAATCTGTCAGTAGAAATTGATTTCTTAGCATCCGGAGAAATTTTGTCCTCAGATGATACTAATTTACCAGACATATCATAAATTTCAACACTTACCTTCCCTAAAGTTTTGTTTGGGAAATTGATAAAGAATTCATTTTTAGCAGGATTTGGATAAATAGAAATTGTATTTTTTACGGCCTGTACTTCATCAGTAGCCAATACACAATCTGCAGGTACTGTAAAATCTGCTATCTGGTCATTAATATCATCTGCAAGTCCTGATGATGCATTGACCCCCAGACCTCTTTTTGCAAAAGTTCTCCATATCATACAACGATCTGATCCCTGTGTAGTCGCCTGATCTGCATCCAGAATTGCATCTCTGCCATCAATAAAAGTAGGATAACAAGTCTGAAGTTTCAAAGCATCCGTTACCAGCTGTAATACTCTAGTACTACCATTGGTTGTGTTCGCCGTTACGTCTGAAGAATAACCATATTTTGCTACGTATTGCCAATGAAGATCCCACAGCATTGTTGCCCAAACAAAACCAATAGAATGCACGTCCGGAACTATTGCGCTTCCGTTATTGTATTCCATACCATTTGTATCATCGTATGTGTAATCATTAATTGTAAAATTTGGCGAATATTTAGCAGGTCTTATTCCTGTTCCTGATATTGTCTGTCCGGTAGGATAAGTACCTATACCTCTTGGTACAGAAGCATTATCTCCGGCTTTATTGGTAAGCATTAATGCAAAAAAGTCTGACCAACCTTCACCCATCTGTTCTTTATCCACGTTTGAATTGAGACAACCCGAGCCACTACCTGTTAATCTGTTTGAAATACCATGTCCATACTCGTGAGTTACTATTCCGTTATCGAAACTTCCGTCATATTTTGTATCTGCCCTCAGATCTACATTTACTACTGTATTGGCAGCAAGCTTGGTTTTCATATACTCTCCTTCAGCATTAGTAATAAGTACGGAAGGGATCGTAATAGTTGAGTTTGTTCCTCCCATATTAATTAAGGTAGAGCCATTCGCTGTATTATTATAAATAATCACGCCAATTGCGCCGGCATTTTGTGCATTTTTTACTTTAACGGCAAAGGTACATGTTGACGAACCTCCTCTTTCCACTAAACCAATCTTTCCACTCATCTCTCCCGCAGGTAATGCAGTACAAGCATTAATAACACTTGCCAATTTAATGTTTCCGGTTACTCCTACATCATTTAGTGTAGGACCAAACTCTGCGGTTCCGGCATTTACTACTCTTCCCACTGCATCCGATGGTGCATTATAGAATACTTTACGGTTTGAACCCAACCACAGATACATCTGCATGATTGGATTGTAATTATCAGGATAAGGTGCAAAATTAGCATTATTGAAGCCTCCTCCATCTTGTGATTGAGCAAATACTTCATCATCATCCAGGCCTCCATTTCCGAAATTATTGTTTTGAAAGTTTTTTGCAGATTCGGTAAACCCTAATTTATAAAAGATATCATGAACCATGTTACTTATATAAAAAAGGTTTGTGGTCGCAGCTGACAAATTTGTATAAGTCAACGCTGCCGGATTATACGGAAAATCAAAATTTCTTGTACTTCCTCCATTTGGTGAAGTTCCAAAAGTATTTTCATTATCATCTTTATCATCATAAGCGTAAACATTATTGCCTCTGGTGATTGTATAATGAGTGGATCCGTTTGAATGCCATCCTTCAGGTGACGAAGCCAAAATCCAAGGATTGCTTACTACAGATCTTGATCCGAATGTAGGAGCTTCGATAGGGAGTGGAAAAACATTGTAGGTGGCATTATCCGGAGACAGCATTACCAAATTATTTTGGCTCGTTTGAAGAGAATTATTTTCAGGCAATGAAACCATATGGCTTTCATCATGAGAATAAGAATCATCTGCAAAATTACATGATACATTAATATTAAATTTATTCAGAATACTGCCTGTATTCGCATCAATCAGATAACTCCAATGATTATTTGTTTTAGGCTCATGTAATAAGTATTCATAGGCTAGTTTTAAACTTCCAGCCTTATCATTAGTATATACAAGACGCTGTTTTGCAGCCGTCATTTTATTAGCTCCTTTTTCAAAAAAAGCCATAATAGGTAAATCTGAAATTTCAGGTTTACCAAGGTCTTCAGCAATTTTATGTAATGCTGCGTCTTTAGTAATGCCTGCAGCTTTAGGTTCTGAGCTTTTATAATCTTTAATGAAATTATCTTTATAATAAACAATTTTATTGTCTTTAATTAAGACTGTTCCAACAGAATTATAAACAGGAAGACCATTATAAGTTTGCTGAAACTTGACAATATTTCCATTCATCGACTTTGAAGTATCGACATTATCAATGACAAAGCTGTTAAGATCAGACTTTTTATAGTCACGTAGTTTATTTTGAGAAATATAATCTTTTATTAATCTTTCATTGTCTTGTGCGAATAGCACGGAAGGAAAGATTGTAGAGACTACAAATAAAAGGGGTAAAGCTACTTTTTTCATATTTACAAATAAAGCCGCTAATCTACAAATAATTACTATTAAAACAATAATATATTTGAAATTATTTAATCCTATCGATATACAAAACTTCTCTTATTTTAAAATTCAGAATTAACAAATAAATAAAACTTAAAAAATCCGAGTTATAATTTAATCGGTTGTAAATTAATACAAAATCCTCTTACATAAACTGCCCCAAAAAGTTAAAACTTTCCGGGGCAGTGTAATGAAAGACTGTTAATTAATTATTTCTTAATAATCTTTTCAGTCATTATTTTATTATTATCAGAAATTATCTTTATTAAATACACCCCTTGTTTTTGAGAGCTTATATCAACATTTAATTCTTTCGAATTTCTGAATACTTTATTATAAATCACATTTCCAGTCAGATCAACAATCTGCATTAAACCATTTTCAGGCTCTTTATTCAGGATAACCTTAAAAATACCGTTTGTAGGATTTGGAGTAATCTGGAATTGTTGAGCAGATTCAGCGACAATATTTTTCTTAAAGTGGTTCGGATCTGCATTCCTGTCAACCTTATATTCTTTTTTATGTTGTGGAGCTTTTTGAGAAGCAGACTTATTACAGCTTATAAAATCGATATCGTAACTAAAGAACGGATAGTTGTTCCAACTGGATGTATGATAAATCGTTCCTCCGACTTCATAGGTCAACATAAGAAGAAACTTAAACTGTCCGACCATAGCACTTCCCGGAACGCTGCTGAAATCAGCAGGTACCATCCATTGCCAGAATTCCGTAGGTGATGTGTAGGTTGGATTATACGAGACTGGATATTGATCTCCCGTCGTAAGGCTTACTATAGACAGATCCAAGCTTACAAAATTCGCTCCCGGAGGTAAGTTGTAGCTTCCGAAGACAGATTGCACCGAATTCAGGCCACCACAATTATTAGGCTCGTAAAACATTTCCAGAGATCCGCCTCCTGAATTATCACAAACATTTTGAGTAATTTCAAGAATTTCATTGGCATCTAATATGAAATCTGATTTTCCGAAATAAAGCCTTGGCAAAATACCAAAATCAATATCATCCGTATTGCTTTCTACAGGTCCGGTATAAGAGCCTCCTGCACTCGCAATAGAAGCTCCTGCTTGCGTAGAATAGCTATCCGGACTCATATGCACAACCGCAAATCTTGCTTTTCTTTCTTTTTTAAAGATCGATACATTTTTAAATGCTCCGGGATCTGCCAAAGTAGAATTGTAATAATTTACCAAATAAGACCCGCTTACCAGATCTCCTGCTGATCGTTGTGCATCTGTAAAAAGAATAATTACTAAATTAGAATCAGGATTTTTGTTCAATGTGGTCTGCGGGCTTACAATATCCGGGCTGAAGTTATTATCCAAAGCCATTCCGATAAGTCCTAAAGCTTCATGAAAATGGTCACCCACATCTAATCTTCTGATGAAGCTCTGTGCCGTCACAATATTATTGGTAAAATCAGATTCTATATAAATTCTTGGATTGTAACTTGAATTGGACTGACCATACAGCCCAGTACCATAATGGGTGACAGCGACTCTATTTTTAGGGTGACATGCAAGAATATTCTCTATTAGTTTCTTAGCACTTACGCTTATTTCGTTATACCGTTGGCTGCTTATAGAGCCACTATTATCGATACAAATAATAAAGTCAGTACTGGTTTGAGCATTAAGAAAATTCATGAATGTTAAAAATGCCATGAGCATGAGTAGAAAAAGTTTTTTCATAGTTAAAAAGTTTTGTTATTTGGTTAAGCTAAAGATAATAAATTTTCTTACATCGGTGACATATTTAAATTAAAAAATAAAAAAAGCCACTCAATTGAGTGGCTCATATTTTAAAATGGGTTTAAAGATTATTTACCTTCTTCCATTTTTCTTTTTAATTCTGCTAATGCATCGATATCACCTAAAGTTGATCTTTCTTCGTTGTTTGAAGAAGACGATGTATTATTAGATCTGTTGTTAGAGTTATCTCTTACATTTTTCTTCTCTTCATCTCTGAAGATCCCTGTATGAGAAACTACTACTCTTTTGAATTCTTTGTTGAATTCAATCACTTTGAAATCAGCTTCTTCACCTTTTTTGATTTTAGATCCGTCTTCCTTCTCTAATAATCTTGATGGGCAGAAAGCTTCAACCTCAGCATCTTCGAACTGTACAGAAGCACCTTTATCATGTACTTCTACCGCTTTACCAGCGTGGATCGTTCCTTCAGCATATTTGGTTTCGAATGCATCCCAAGGGTTTTCAGTCAATTGCTTGTGGCCTAGAGATAATCTTCTAGCCTGGATGTCTAGTTCAAGAACTACAACATCTAGCTTATCACCAACTGCACAGAATTCAGATGGGTGCTTGATTTTCTTAGTCCAAGAAAGATCAGAGATGTAGATTAAACCGTCGATACCTTCTTCTAATTCTACGAATACTCCGAAGTTAGTGAAGTTTCTTACAGTTCCTACATGCTTAGATCCTACAGGATATTTAGCTTCGATATTTTCCCATGGATCTTTGCTTAATTGCTTGATACCCAAAGAAATTTTTCTGTCTTCTCTGTCTAAAGTTAATACTTCAGCTTCTACTTCATCACCTACTTTCACGAAGTCACCGGCAGATCTCAAGTGAGTAGACCAAGACATTTCAGAAACGTGGATTAATCCTTCAACACCAGGAGCGATTTCTACGAATGCACCATAGTCAGCAAGAACAACTACTTTTCCTTTTACTTTATCACCAACTTTAAGGTCAGCAGAAAGAGCATCCCAAGGATGAGCTTCTAATTGCTTCATACCCAATTGGATTCTTGTTTTCTCATCATCAAAGTCAAGGATAACCACTTTTACAGTCTGTCCGTCCTCAAGGATTTCAGATGGGTGGTTCACTCTAGACCAGGAAAGGTCTGTAATGTGGATCAATCCGTCTACACCTCCTAAGTCAATGAATACACCGTAAGAAGTAATATTCTTAACAGTACCTTCAAGAACCTGTCCTTTTTCTAACTGAGCGATGATTTCTTTTTTCTGACCTTCGATATCTGCTTCGATCAATGCTTTGTGAGATACAACTACGTTTTTGAACTCAGGGTTGATTTTCACAACTTTGAACTCCATAGTTTTACCTACGAACTGATCGTAATCTTTGATTGGCTTAACGTCGATCTGAGAACCAGGTAAGAATGCTTCGATTCCGTGTACGTCAACGATCATACCTCCTTTAGTTCTAGACTTAACAAAACCGTTTACGATTTCACCTGTTTCGTGAAGTTCGTTTACTTTATCCCAAGCTTTAAGCGTTCTTGCTTTTCTGTGAGATAACTGTAACTGACCAGTTTTGTCTTCTCTTCTGTCAACCATTACTTCTACCTCGTCACCTACTTTAAGGCCTTGGTTGTAACGGAATTCGTTAAGAGAAATAACACCTTCAGATTTGAAGTTGATGTCTACGATAGCTTCCTTGTCAGTTAATCTTACAACTTTCCCAACTAAAACGTCGTTATCGCTTAGGTTGTTAAGAGATCCGTTGTAGATTTCCTCAAGATCACTTTTCTCTTTTCTAGCATCAGCATCAAGACCAGATTCGAAAGAATCCCAGTCAAATTGTTCAGGTGCTACGTTTTGATTTAATAATAATTCTGCTGAATTTGTCTCTTTTGACATAATTCTAATAAAATTTGTATTCCTTCTCTTTCAACGGTCTGAATAAATGTGAATTGAAAAATACGGAAGTAATTAATTTTTAGTTATTTACTTTTCAAACCTTTTCGCCACAAAAGTGGGTGCAAATATAGTAATTTTATTTAAGATAAACAACAATTCAGAATTTTGATTTTTAACCTGTAATTGATTGATTTTCAGATTTAATTTAATAGTATTTACGCAGTTTTGACTTATACAATTCAAGAATTTCATGCTACCTTTCAATGGATGAGTTGATGACTCAATAGCTAATTATCAAAATGAGACAATATTTTTTTTATCTTTAACCTTAAATTTTTGAATGATGAAAAAGCTCGTTTCTTTACTGCTAATTCTGATTACCCGTTTATTGTATGCACAAAATGATACCGAAGCGGCCAAAGCACTTCTGATGCGAATAGCCCCGGCATATAAAGATAAAATAATATTCAAAAAAGAAATGGGTCCCGGAAAGGATTTCTACCAGCTTGAGTACAAAAAAAGACCACCTTATCATCACAGCGAATTCCGCAAATTCTATGGCGGTAGGATTAAATTTTTTCCTTATAACTTATTGCAAAACCTCTGTTTCATGGTATGCCGATAACCGGATAGAAGTTCCCGCAGAATTTCCTAAACTCTCAGGAACTGTAAAAAATGAATCTCGCGTTAATAACCGTTTTTTTCTGAATTACTGCACATTCGGCTACACAATGCCCTGGTGGAAATGGAAAGACTGGGAACGCTTCATCGACTGGATGGCACTGAATGGCGTTAATCTCCCTCTTGCCATAACCGGCCAGGAAAAAATATGGCTGAATGTATGGAAAAAATTCGGATTTTCAGAAGAGGAAATCAGAAGCTATTTCACCGGTCCAGCTTATCTCCCATGGCACAGAATGGCCAATATTGATCACTGGGAAGGGCCGCTGCCCGTGTCATGGATTGACGGACAGGCCGAACTGCAACAAAAGATCTTGAAAAGAGAGCGTGAACTGAACATGAAACCGGTCTTGCCGGCCTTTGCAGGACACATACCAAAGATTCTCAAAGATAAATTTCCGAATGCAAAGATTACTTCGCTGGGAGAATGGGGAGATTTTGACCGGAAATATGAAAGCTATTTTCTCGATTCCTTTGACCCGCTTTTTGAAAAAATTCAGGAAGAATTTCTTAAAGAGCAGACTAAATTGTTCGGAACAGATCACATCTACGGAACAGATCCTTTCAATGAAGTCACGCCGCCAAGCTGGGAACCACAAGATCTTGCCAATGTATCAAAACACATTTATACATCAATGGCTAAAGTAGATGAAAAAGCACAATGGCTGCAAATGGGATGGATATTTTATTTTCAAAAAGATAAATGGACCACCGAAAGGATAAAGGCTTTCCTACAGGCAGTTCCACAAGACAAAATGATTCTTTTGGATTATTATTGCGATCACACTGAAATATGGAAAACTACCGATTCCTTTTTTTGGTCAGCCTTATATCTGGTGCTATCTCGGAAACTTTGGAGGAAATACCTCTATTAAAGGAAACCTGGCTGAAATTGATAAAAGAATTGAAAATACATATCAAAACGGGGGTAAAAACCTCTGGGGACTAGGAGCCACGCTGGAAGGCTTTGGAAACAATCCGATGATGTATGAATTTGTTTTAAATAAGGCCTGGACGCATTCAAAATCAAAAGAAGAATTTATATCAAATTATGCCCATTCCAGATCAGGAAGCACAGATTCTCAAACATCCGAAGCCTGGAAAATTTTATCAGAAAAAAATCTATACCGAATCCGCAGATTTGGGAAATGCAGATCTTACCAATTCCAAACCGGTTTTTGAAAAATCAGGCAGCTGGACGACCAATTTCACCATCACTTACAGCAACAAAGATCTGCTGCAAGCCTGGAAACTTCTGATTGATAGTAAATCAGATACCGATAATTTTAAGGACGATCTTGTAGTCGTGGGAAAACAAGTCATAGGAAATTATTTTCCGGTGCTGAGAGATTCATTTACCCTAGCCTATCGTAAAAAAGACATTCCAGCGATGAAAGAATCAGGAAAAAAAATGCTGGATCTTATTAGTGATATAGATCTGTTGTTATCTGCCAACAAGAATTTTCTGGTTGGAAAATGGATTAATGATGCTAAGGCAATGACAGATATTCCCGGTGAAAAGGCTTATTATGAAAAGGATGCGAGAAAAATCATTACCGTTTGGGGAGAAAAAGGGAAAGGATTGAATGACTACGGCAACCGTTCTATTTCCGGACTCATGAAAGATTATTATGGTGAAAGATGGCGGATCTTTATTAATGCTTCAATCAAAAGTGTTGAACGAAACATTCCGGTCGATGAAAAAGAAATCCTGAAAAAAGTAAATGACTTCTCCTGGGAATGGAGTGAGAAACAAAACTCTTATCCGGACCAGCCTCATGGTGACGCAAAAAAAATCAGCAAATTATTATATCAGAAATATGCACTTTTAATATTAAATACCAAATAGATGGAAAAAAAGCAAACGTTCTCTTTCGCTTGACGTTTTCCGTGGAATGACCGTATGTTTTATGATTATCGTCAATACATCAGGAAACTGGGCAACCACATATGAACCACTTCTGCACGCTAACTGGAACGGATTTACGCCAACCGATCTGGTTTTTCCGTCATTCCTTTTTGCGGTTGGAAACTCGATGAGTTTTGCGATGGATAAATGGAAAATGGTGTCCCAGCGTGAAGTTTTGTATAAAATTTTTAAGAGAACTTTCATTATTTTTCTTTTGGGTTTTCTAATGTATTGGTTTCCTTTCTATAAATTGGATGCAGATTTCAACAAACTTCCTTTTCGTTTCTCGGAAACAAGAATTTTTGGTGTTTTGCAGCGTATTGCTATTTGCTACGGAATCGCATCCCTTATATTATATTATTTTAAACCAAAAATTTCCTTATACATCAGCGCCGGAATTCTGATTGTTTATTGGATTATTTTTGCATTCTATGGTTCATATGACATCCATCAAAATCCGGTTCTTGATCTGGATTTAAGAATTTTCGGAGAAAATCACCTGTACAAAGGGGAAGGATTTGCTTTTGATCCGGAAGGTTTATTAAGTACCTTTCCTGCATTGGTGAATGTTTTTGCGGGATACTTTACCGGAAAATATATCCGGGAAAAAGGCATAAATTATGAAATGCTTTCGAAGCTATTCCTTACCGGGTTTGTTCTTTTAGCTGCAGGATTTATGTGGAATTATGAATTTCCGATCAATAAAAAGCTCTGGACAGGCTCGTATGTGTTTCTTACCATTGGATTAGACCTTATGATTCTGGGAATAATTATCTATTATTCAGATTTTCTAAAAAAATCCAATGGCATTTACTTTTTTCAGGTTTTCGGAAAAAATACACTGGCTATTTATTTGTTCTCAGAGATTTTACCTATTGTTCTTTATTATATTCCGGTCGGAAAAATCAGCAGTTATTCATGGATTTATAAAAATATTTTCGCAAAATTCGGGGATTACAACGGAGCATTTTTATTTGCTTTTTCTATAATGATGATTTGTTGGGGTGTAGGATACTGGCTCGATAAAAAAAGAATATATATCAAAATTTAAATAACTCTCTGTGTGAATCAACGTTGACTATATTAATGTTTAATTTCAAAATAAACCATCCCACGGCAACCAACACCAAATTTACTACCTTTGCAGCATGGAATTAGAATCGATCTACAAAAAACTGCAGATTCAGGAGATGAATCAGATGCAGAAATCTGCATATAAAGCAACGGAAAATAATCAGGATGTCGTGCTGCTCTCTCCAACAGGTTCAGGGAAAACACTTGCTTTTCTGTTTCCTGTTCTCAGAAATCTTAAGAAGAATACGCCCGGAATTCAGACTTTGATCTTAATTCCTTCAAGAGAATTGGGATTACAGATCGAGCAGGTTTTCAAATCGATGGGAACCGATTTTAAAGTTTCGGTCTGCTACGGCGGTCACGACAAAAAGATTGAAGTTAATAATTTAATTCAGGCTCCGGCGGTTTTGATAGGAACACCGGGAAGGATTGTTTATCATTTAAGAAATAATAATTTCGATCCGAAAACAATTCAGACGTTGGTTTTGGATGAATTCGACAAAGCGCTCGAACTGGGTTTCCATAAAGATATGGAATTCATTTCCAATTCTTTAAAAAATGTTTCACAAAGGATTCTGACTTCCGCAACAGCAATGGATGAAATTCCTGAGTTTACAGGATTGAAAAATGAAAAAGTGGTTGATTTTTTAAAATTAGCCGAAGCAAAGCCGGATATTCAGTTAAAAAAAGTAATGACCATTTCCGAAGAAAAATTAGATACTCTGTTTAATCTGATCTGCAAGATCGGCAATAAAAGAACATTGATTTTTTGTAACCACAGAGAAGCGGTGGACCGTATTTCTGAACTTTTGCGTGAAAAAGGAATCGACCGGGAAACTTTCCACGGCGGAATGGAACAGGACGAAAGAGAACGTGCTTTGCTGAAATTCAAAAACGATTCGGCGAGGATTTTAATCACTACCGATCTGGCCTCAAGAGGATTGGATGTACCTGAGGTTGAATCGATTGTACATTACCAGTTACCGTATCAGGAAGATGCTTTCATTCACAGGAACGGCCGTACCGCAAGGATGAATGCAAAAGGCTTCGTCTATCTGATCATGACTGCGGAGGAAAATTTCCCTTTCATTAAAAATGATACTCCGGAGGAAAGTGTTGCAGGATTTACTAAAGTTCCGGAAAAGCCGCATTTCCAGACCATTTATATCAGCGCCGGAAAAAAAGATAAAGTCAACAAAGTGGACATTGTAGGCTACCTGCTTAAGAAAGGCGAACTCCAGAAAGAAGATGTTGGCTTGATAGAGGTAAAAGACACAACATCTTATGTTGCGGTTTCCAGAAATAAAGTAAACAGTCTTCTGAAAAAGCTGGCCAATGAAAAACTCAAAGGCAAAAAAGTGAAAATGGAAGTGGCTTATTAAGATTGAGGGTAAGGTTAAGGTTAAGTTTTTAGAATAACCAACTGAATCTTAACCTTACCCTCAACCTTTATCTATTTTACCCCCTTTACTTTTGTCGGTAAGGTATAAACAGATTTGCTGGCCGTTATAAACAATACATTATTGTCTTTTCCTCCAAATGTGATATTGCCTGTCCAGTCCTCATCAATAGGGATGTGGTAGATTTTTTTACCTTCATTATTAAAAACGTGCACGCCTTTTCCGGTAAGGTAAAGATTTCCGTGTTTATCTATTGTCATTCCGTCTGAGCCCATTTCGCAAAACAGTTTCTTTTCAGAAAGCTTTCCTTCTCCCAAAATGTCATAAACGTAGGTTTTTCCGGCATCTATATCAGAAACATAAAGCTTCTTAAATTTTTCACTTCCTACAATGCCGTTAGGTTGTGTAAATGTTTCAATTTTTGAAACATTTCCGTCTTTGCTCCTGTAATAAAGGCTTTTATGTGGAAGCTCCTGTTTAAAATCGATCCAGTAATCCCTTTCATACAAAGGATCTGTAAAATACATTCCGCCGAATTTATCATTCCAAATATCATTCGGACCGTTCAATCTTTTGCCTTCAAATCCTTTCAGCAAAACCTGAATTTTTTTGTCTTTTGAAATTTTCCAGATTTCGCCGTTATCATCAGAGCAGGTGATCAGATTATCATCTTTGTCGAAATGTGTACCGTTGGCTCTGCCTGTTTTGTCTAAAAATTCAACCACTTTATTGGTTTTCCAGTCCCAGTAATAAATTTTGTCATTGGGCTGATCGGTAAAATAAACGTTTCCTTCTTTATCCGAAGAAGGGCCTTCTGTAAAAGTAAACTGATCCGAAATTCTTTCCGGCTTTACATCTTCATAAAACATATTATTAGTATTTACTGATTTGCAGTTAAGTAATACTAAAACCAAACCAACCGGAGCGAGCCGCAGGATATTTTTCATACAACATTAAATTTTTAAGGGTACAATTTACGATTTGTTGAAAGAGATTCAAAGATTATTTTCTCATTTATGAACATTAGAAATAATTTTTAAGATGTCCTAATTATCCTATTTAAAGCGAAGATCATATTAGTATTGAAAGGCATTATTCATGAGCTTTGCAAAGACCGGGGACAACAATGCTCTTTTCGGCCTGAAATTAATATTAAAACGATGAATACACAATCCAACAGCTTTCAGACGCTGGAAAAAGACGATCAGGATTTCAGAAATTCAGTCGGCACCATGGATGAAACCGGAAAAAGAAAATGGGTCTATCCCCGAAAGCCAAAGGGAAAATTCACCAATTACAGAAATTATACAAGCTATCTCCTGCTCGCGCTTTTTTTTGGATTGCCTTTTGTGAAAATCAATAACAATCCGTTTTTTATGTTTAATGTGATCGACAGGAAATTTTTCTTCTTCGGACAACCTTTCTATCTTCAGGACTTTTTTATTCTTGCTTTGGGGGCGGTGACTTCGGTAATATTCGTCATGCTTTTCACTGTGGTTTTCGGAAGAATTTTCTGTGGCTGGCTTTGCCCTCAGACCATTTTTATGGAAAGTGTTTTCAGAAAAATAGAATTCTGGATCGAAGGCGACCGTAACAAACAGATAAAACTCGACCGACAGGAATGGGACAACGAAAAAATCAGGAAAAGGATTTTAAAATGGTCTGTTTTTGCATTAATTTCTGTTATTATTACCAACTTTATGTTCATGTATATTGTTGGTTACGAAGAAGTCTTCAGAATTATTTCTCATGGGCCGGCAGATAATCCATTCAAATTTATTGCAATGGTTGCTTTTACTGCTATTTTCTATTTTGTTTTCACATGGCTTCGTGAGCAGGTTTGTACATTGGTCTGCCCTTACGGAAGACTGCAGGGCGTTTTGATTGATAAAAATACCATCAATGTATATTACGATTTCAGAAGAGGTGAAAACCGTTCAAAATGGAGAAATAATGAAGACAGAAAAACTGCCGGAAAAGGAGATTGTATCGACTGTAATCAATGCGTGATCGTATGTCCTACGGGAATAGACATCCGGAACGGCCAACAACTGGAATGTGTAAATTGCACGGCTTGCATTGATGCCTGTGATGAAGTAATGGAAAAAGTAGGCCTTCCGAAAGGACTCATCCGATACGCTACAGAAGCCGAAATTGAAAATCAGGAAAAATTCACATTCACGTCCAGAATGAAAGCAACAACTGTTTTCTTAGCGTTACTGATAGGATTTTTAGGATTTCTGATGTATGACAGAGGATCAATGGAAGCCAAATTCATCAAGCCTGCCGGCTCAACATTTTTCATTAAAAACGGAAAAATAACGAATACTTTTATTTACACCCTTTTAAATAAATCCAATGAAAAGAAAACGTTAACCATAAAAGTCCTTAATCCTAAAAACGCTGATATTGAATTCTTTGGCAATGAAAAAATTATGTTAAAAGGAGATCAGATCTTAAAAGGAAATATCAATATTTCGTTCCCTGAAAAAGATATTAAATTTTCAAAACAAAATATGACCATCGGAGTTTTTGATGAAAAAGGAAATCTTGTCGATTCCTTTGATACTATTTTTGAAGGGCCTTTCCAGTTGGTATTATAATGTTTTATGATTTATACATTTTAATAAACTGCGTCGGAGTCATCCCGGAAGATTTTCTAAAAACTCTTACAAAATAAGAATATTCTTCATATCCAAGACGGAAAGCGATTTCTCCAAGACTTTCATCAAGGTAGATCAGCATTCTTTTGGCTTCAAGAATTACTCTTTCGGTAATAAGATCTGTCGCCGTTTTCTGAACAACGGTCTGCATGATCCTATTCAGATGTTTGGGGGAAATATCCATCAGAGAGGCATAAAATGCAACAGATTTTTCTTTGGTAAAATGTTCCTCAACAAGATCTTCAAAATCCTGATAATGTTTAAAGTAGGAAAGACCGGCGGATGAAGAAAGATGGTCAAAATCTTTTGAAAACAACCTTGTAGAATGAATAAAAACCTGTGACAGTAGTGATAATATCAAGCCGTTTTTCATGAGGTTTTGAGAATGATATTCATTTTCAAGTTTATGGATAATATAGATGTATCCTTTTAAATAATCATCATCCAGTTGAAGTTTTCGCGGAAAATGCACCGATCCGAAAAAAGGAAAACTCCTGAGCTTCTGCTTCACATAATGCATTTCATAAAAATCCTGAGAGCAAAAGAAAATATAACCGTCGATATCCGCAGAAAGCTCCCAGCTGTGGATCTGTCCGGGAGACATAAAAAAGAGACTCCCCGGAGAAACGTCATATTTTTGGAAATCTATTTCATGAAAGCCTTTTCCCTGCGTGAAGAGAATGGTGGCATAAAAATCATGACGGTGCGGTTTTTCCAGATGCCGGTGACCCACGATCAAATGGTTTTTCAGGGTACTGAAATAAAATTCCGAGGTATTTTTCCCTCCCTGAAACAAATCAATATTGAGTACCGAAATAGAATTCACGTTGGTTTTATTTTAGTCCAAAAATACTGAAAAACAACAATAATGTTATCAAGTCCGAAAATGAATTTTACCGTAATAATACGTAAAGATCAACTTTTCAGGCGTTATATTGCTGAAGAAAATTAAAAAATTTTTATCTTTGAGAATTACGATTTCAAAAATGAAGATAAATTTACCAGATAAGCTGTATTATTCTATAGGAGAAGTTGCGAAAGCATTTGATGTAAATACTTCATTGATACGTTATTGGGAGCAGGAATTCCCTATTATTAAACCTAAAAAGAATAAAAAAGGCAACCGATATTTCACTCCGGAAGACATAAAAAATCTTCAGATCATTTACCATTTGGTTAAAGAAAAAGGTTATACCCTTGACGGGGCGAAAATTGCACTTACTACCAACAGCAAAATCTCGGAAACCATTACCCTGATCGACAGACTTGAATTTGTAAAAGCTGAATTGCTGAAACTTAAAGATTCTCTTGTTGAAAAAGACAGCGAGTAAATAAAATTTTAAGTTTATTCTTCAAATAGATTTATTTTTTTAATTATTTATCTGAATTTATATTCTAAACTCAATCAATCGTAACTTGCTCATTGCTAATAACTGAAAGAATCATTAAGTTTACGGCAATGAAAAAAAGTTATTACCAAAGATTAGCAGGTATTGGAATCCTCCTGATTATTTTATTTGCTTTTCAAAAGTACAGAAGTAAGGGAAAAGAGGATTTTTCTGAGGTCCATTTTATCACCAATAATTCCATCGTATTAAAATTAGCAGAATTTGATCCTAATGAGCTGGATGAAAAGCAATGGCAGAACTTAGGCTTCACCACGAAGCAGGTTAAAACAATTCTCAACTATAAAAAAAGTGGTTGGGGGAGAGTTTTCATCCAAAGAACAATTCAGAAAATGCTTTGCCATTTCCAGTGAAAAATTTTCAGAGCTTGAACCGTACATCCTTTTACCGGAAAATAACGATGACGCAAAATTCACTCATTTTAAAAATTTCGAAAAAAAAACAATTACGGTTTCCGGAAAATTTAATCCGGATCTTTATTCAGCAAATGATTGGATAAAAATGGGATTTTCGGAGCGGCAGGCAGAAGCTATTATAAAATATAAAAGCTATCTGGGAGGCAGTTTTATAAGCAAAGAAAAATTCAAAGAATGCTTCATCATCAATGCGGAAAACTTTGAAAAGCTCAATCCGTATCTGCTTTTGCCCGAAAAAACACCTGCCAATTATGATAAAAATTTAAACTTAGGTAAAACAAAAATTCAATACCATCCTTTCGATCCGAACACTTTGAATCTGGAAAGATGGAAATCTCTTGGTTTTTCCGATAAACAGGCACAAACGATTATCAATTACCGCGATAGAAATTTAAGAGGAAGCTTTAAAAATGTAGAGGACATTCAAAAATGTTTTGTTATTTCCGTTGAAAAATTTGAGGAAATGAAGCCTTTTATCAGATTTAATCCTGCAACAATGGCAAATAATGGAACTCAAAAAGCAGAAATCAAACAACAGGAAAAAACAGATTTTTCTAAAATCGACTTAAATTCTATCACTTTTAAGCAACTTTTAGAATTCGGGTTCAATGAAAAAGCCGCCGGTTCCATGCTTGGCTTCAGAAAAAAATTAGGCGGATTTGTCAATAAAGAACAAATCTTAACCACTTACAACATCGATCCGGAACTAATGAAGAAATTACTTTCTCTGGCCCAGCTTAACACCTCAAATGTTACTAAATACACATTGATTGATGCTCCGGAAGAATGGCTGAAAAATCATCCTTATTTTAAATATTCAGCAGATAAAATCATTTTCTACAGACTCAGTGAAAAAGACGAAAAGAAAATCTGGAAGTTACTGAGAACCAAACCTGAATATGAAGCAAGAATGAGACTGTATCTTAAATGATTAATCGAAGACTAAAATCTTTTATGTCTTATTTAATCAAATGTTTTACTTGAATCTTCAACAAGTCTTTGCAACGTTGAAAGTTCGTCTTCCGTAAGGTCTCTCCATTTTCCTATCGGCAAATCCAGTTTGATATTCAAAACCCTGATACGTTTGAGCTTTTTTTACTTCGTAGCCGAGATATTCGCACATTCTGCGAATCTGGCGGTTTAATCCTTGTGTTAAAACGATCCGGAAATTCATTTCGTCGATTTTTTCTACCTCGCACTTCTTGGTGACGGTATCTAAAATCGGTACTCCGTTTCGCATTTTATCGAGGAATTTTGGGGTAATCGGCTTGTCAACCCGTACAATATATTCTTTGCCGTGATTATTCCTCGACCGTAGAATTTTATTCACAATATCACCATCACTGGTCAGAAGAATTAGTCCTTCACTTGGCTTATCCAAACGTCCTATAGGAAAAATCCTTTTTGGATGGTTAATATAGTCGATGATGTTATTTTGTTCCCGTTTGGTGTCCGTTGTACAAACAATCCCTACAGGTTTATTGAATGCTATATAAACATGATCTTCTTCCGGTTCGCGGATAGGTTTACCGTCGACCTCAATAACATCTTCATCGGAAATTTTAGTTCCCATTTCCGGAATTTTTCCGTTGATCTTAATTCTTCCCTCCTCCAAAAGTTTGTCTGCCGCTCTTCTGGAGCAGTAGCCAACTTCTGAAAGATATTTGTTAATACGTGTTTTTTCCATTAATCTTCTCCGTAACCTGTATAATTTTTATTACTGAAAATAGTCACACCATAGCTCAAACCAACAAAAAACGGACTGGAATTCCCCAGTTTATGACTTTCCAGAAAAATACCTCCTTCCTGACTTAATCTCTTTGAATAGGAAACCTGCATTCCCAGTCTTCCTCCCCAAAATTCAGCATCAGAAACGACTGCGTTATTCAGCTGTTTACCATAATTTAATTCGATATAAAAAGACCTGTCGCCCGGATCAAAAATAAATTTAGGCTGTACCATCAGGTAGATCAGATGATAATTATCCTGAATAAAACTATATCTGAATCCTGCGCCTAAGGCAAAGTTAGGAAGAAAATTGTAACCGCCAATAGCAGTAATTCCGTATGTGAATTTCCTTGGAGGCTCGGAATTGATGTATTGTGTATTGTTGGGAACTTCTTTTTCTTTATTTAATTTAAACCCAAGATTAAGTGACGGATTAAAATAAAATCCCATCGTCTTTGAAACCTCCGTTTCCTGAGCAAAAATGACTGAGAAAGAAATCAAAGCCAACAGCAAAAGTAATTTTTTTTTCATGGTTTATTAAATTTAAAATCATTATCCAAAAAATCAGATGTTGCCTCTTCAATGTTATATTCTCCGATTTTGGTTCTCCTCAATTGTGTAAGATACGCTCCTACTCCCAGTTCCTGTCCGACATCGTGGGCAAGACTTCGGATATAGGTTCCTTTTGAACAGCCCACCGTGAAACTTACGAATGGAAGATCAATTTTAACGTCATTCAGATAAAAAATAGTTGTCTTTCGGGATTTCATTTCCACTTCCTCTCCTGCTCTTGCCAGATCATACGCTCTTTTTCCGTCAATCTTTATGGCAGAAAACACCGGCGGCGTCTGATCTATTTCACCAATAAATTTTTGCAAGGCATTGCTAATCTGATCTTCCGTAACATCCGAAATATCCTGATGAAGAATTTCAGGTTTTTCGGTATCGTAAGATTCGGTCTGCACTCCAATTTTTATTTCTGTCCAGTATTCTTTGGGCGCGTCCTGAATTTCAGGAATTTTTTTCGTGAATTTTCCACAGCAGACGATCAGAAGTCCGGTTGCTCTCGGATCCAAAGTTCCGGCATGACCAATTTTGAATTTTTTAGGAAGATTAAACTCTTTTTTGAGTTTATATTTCATTTTATTGACAGCCTGAAATGATGTCCAATCCAAAGGTTTGTCCAGTAAAAATAGGTGTCCTGATTGTAAATCTTCAGCAGTCATTTTATATATAGGTAATGGGTAATAAGTAATGGGTAATAAGTAATGGGTAATTGAAATTATTTAAAGAAATAGAAATAAATCAACAAAGCTACTCCGACAAAAATACGGTACCAGCCCCAAGGTTTAAAACCATATTTATTTAAAACGCCGATGAATGCTTTAATGGCGATTAATGCAACGACAAAAGCAACGATATTTCCTACAATAAAAATAGTAATATGATCCTGTGAAGCCATAATCATTTCGTAGCCCTTCTGTGGATTTGCCGTTTCTTTACCCCAGGTTTTTACAAAAATGGAATAAACCGTTACGGCCAGCATCGTAGGAACTGCGAGAAAGAATGAAAATTCTGCCGCCGCTTTTCTGGTTAATCCCTGCGTCATCCCACCGATAATGGAAGCTGCACTTCGGCTGGTTCCGGGCATCATTGCCAAACATTGCCAAAAACCGATCGTAACAGCTTTTTTTATAGTAATCCCCTTTTCATCATCAATTTTCGGATTTTTAAACCATTCATCCGCAAATAACAAAATCACACCCCCCAATACCAAAACCGATGATATAGCGATCTGATTTCCCAAAACCGCTTCAATTTTATCATCAAAAAGATATCCCAAAACCAAAGCAGGAATTACGGCGAAAGCGAGTTTAAAATAAAACTGTAAATTTTTAAGATCAAAGAATTTCTTCCAGTATGCCACGACAACAGAAAGAATCGCCCCAAACTGAATAGAAACCTGAAACATTTTTAAAAATTCGTCTTCCGGCAGCCCCATCAGGCTTGCTGTAAACCCCATATGTGCGGTTGAGGAGATTGGAAGGTATTCCGTTAACCCCTCAACGATAGCAATGATTATTGCTTTGATTAAATCCATAAATTTTGTATTTATCAAAAAAAACTTTGTCAAAGTTCAGAACCTTGACAAAGTTGTACTTTATAAAATGTATTTATTTTCTTTTCAAAATCGCGTAAACTTCAATAACAAAACCGATTACAACGAATAAAGGTGCAATTCTGATTCTGCGAATAGAAAAAATATCTTCGTTCCAGGAATTCGGATCAAATTTTCCGTCTACGGTATTGGCATCGTGTCCCATCATCAGTAAAAAACCTACTACAATAAATGCAAGACCGATAAGCATCCATTTGAAGTTCTGCTTTCCGAAATAGAATGTATTTTCCTGAGGTGCTTCAGTTATTTCTTTTCCAAAGCTGTCTGCGGAAAATTTATTTGTTTTTTTGCTCATTTTAAGAATAATATAAATCGTCTACGTTTGATCTTAAGAATCTCCAGGTGGCAATCACCGTACTTAAGACCGTAATAAAAATTCCAACTCCGAATACCAGTAATACCAGCCAGAAATATTGATTGTTGTCCTGTACAAAGGCAGAGCCTATTTGACTTGTGAAGTAATACCAGAGTCCAAACAGAGCCAAAAGCCCTATTACAGAGCCAATTGTACCCAAAACCACAGCTTCAATAATAAAAGGCTTAAGAATAAATCTTCTTTTCGCCCCCACCAGCTGCATGGTCTTAATGATAAATCTTTTGGAGAATATTTTCAGGCGGATCGAGTTGTTGATCAGCACGACCGCCAGTATTAAAAATAGTATGGAGAAACCTAAAATCCACTTAAGGATTCGGCTTAAATTATTGTAAACATCAACCATTAAGGTACTGTCATTTTTCACATCAATAATCCCCGGAACTGCTTTAATAGCCTTTAAAGCCTGATCGATTTTTGCAGGATCCACATATTCCGGTTTAAGGGCAATTTCTATGGATGAAGGGAATATATTTTCTTCAAAAAGTGCATCTGTATCGATTCCCATGCTCTTTTTAGCTTCTTGAGACGCCATTTGCCTCGTAATATAAGTCGCTTTTTTTACAGGGGCCAGTGTCTGAATTTCTTTAAAAACCTCAGCTTCCATTTTTGCAATCTTCAGAGAATCTTTAGCATTATAGTTTTCATCAAAATAAGCATTTACGACAAGCTGTTCTTTGATATAATCGGAATATTTCTGGGCATTAATTAAAATAAGTCCCATTAATCCTAGTAAAAATAACACTAAGGCGATACTTATTACTACAGTAATATTGCTAGACCTAAGCCTTTTCTTATTAAATTCCTCTACAGATTTAGCCATTAATATTAAAATTTTTGGCTAAAATAGAAAAAAACTTCCGAAATTTGGGAACGAAAAAGAGAAAATCACTGTTAATAAAATCATAAAAACTTTGAGTGTAAAAGCAAAAAAGCATCTTGGTCAGCACTTTCTGACAGATGAAAACATCGCGAGGAAAATCGTGGAAGGTCTGAGTTTTGAAGGCTATAAAAACATCATGGAAGTAGGTCCAGGAATGGGTGTTCTTACCAAATATCTGCTGGAAAAAGACCAGAATATTTACCTTGCGGAAATTGATAAAGAATCAATCGAATATCTAAAAAATAATTACGATAAAGTATCGGAAGAGACTTTTGTGGGTGATTTTCTAAAACAGGATTTTCAGTTTACCAATAGTGAGCAGATCGCTATTATCGGCAATTTTCCTTACAATATTTCCTCGCAGATTTTGTTTAAGATTATTGATCATTATGAGCTGATTCCCGAGATGGTCGGAATGTTCCAGAAAGAAGTTGCTGAAAGAACGGCCGCCGTTCCCCGAACAAAAGATTACGGAATACTTTCTGTGTTGATCCAGGCTTATTATGATACGTCTTACCTGTTTACGGTTCATGAAAATGTATTCAATCCGCCTCCGAAAGTAAAGTCGGGTGTCATCAGAATAACACGAAATCCGAAAGAAGGACTTGCCGGAAATGAAGTTTTATTCAAACAGATCGTGAAGGCTGGATTTAACCAGAGAAGAAAAAAACTGTCGAATGCCCTGAAAATTCTTACTATTCCTGAAGAACTAAAAACTCACGAATTTATGGATAAAAGAGCTGAAGAATTAAGTGTAACAGATTTTATTTCCTTCACACAGCTCTGGAAAAACAATCAATAAATAAGTATAGTTAAAATATGAAAACCTCCCAGATATCAATTTCCGGGAGGTTTTTTATAAATTTAAAGCAAATTTAATTTTCCAGTTTGTGAACTTTTTTTAGTTCCTTCATACATTTCATATTGCAGAAATCTGGTTTCCAATTTTCCGTTGAAAAGTTTGATTTTTCTGGAAGGGCGAAGTCCTATTTTCTTTACCGCTTCAAGATCCGATGAGATCAACCATGCTAAAGTATTAGGATAATTTGTTTTGAAAGTATCTCCTATTTTTCTGTAAAAATCTTCGTCATTAATAGAAATTCTCTCATCATAAGGCGGATTGAACACCATTAATAACGGGAAAAGCTCTTTTTTTGGAATCAAAGAAATTCTGCTTTCTTACTTCTATAACATCTTCCATTTCAGCAGCTTCAATATTGATTCTGGCAGCGTTGAGCATTCTTGCATCAATATCGTATCCTACAATTTTTCCGGTAAATTCTTTAACCCTGTTGATTCTGAATTCTTTAATTTTAGAAAACAAATCAGCATCATAATTTTTCCAGTTCTGAAAAGCAAATCCCTTTCTGAAAATCTGTGGCGGAAGATCCATTGCGATCATTGCCGCTTCGATCAAAAGTGTTCCGGAACCGCACATAGGATCCAGGAAATTGCCTTTCCCGTCCCAGCCGGCCAAGTGAAGCATTCCGCTTGCCAGAACTTCATTAATCGGCGCCTCACCCTGCTCTCTTCTGTATCCTCTTTTAAATAACGGATCACCGGAAGAATCAAGAGAAATCGTGATTAATTCCCGATCGATATGAAGGTGAAATTTAATATCCGGACTTCTGGTTTCAACGTTGGGACGTCGTTTGAATTTCTCCTGAAAATAATCAACAATCGCATCTTTCATTTTCAGAGTGACAAATTGTGAATGCTTGAAAGTCTCGGAATTTACCGTTGCATCGATGGCAAAAGACTGCTCAACATCCATGAATTCTTCCCAATTAAAATTAAAAAGCCTGTCGTAAAACTGATGCTGATTAAAGGCTTTGAACTCATGTATCGGAACTAAAATTTTTAGGGCCGTTCTTGCAGAATAGTTTATTTTGTATAAAAAACCAAGGTCACCTTCACAATTCACTGCACGGTTTTTTACCTCAACGTTTCTTCCTCCCAGCTTTTTTATCTCATTTTCCAAAATCTGTTCGAGTCCGAAGAATGTTTTTATCTGAATCTTTATATTTTCTGTATCCATAATCAATTATTAAAGGTTTAAATATTTAAAAATGAGGAATTTGCAAAATAAAACAATTGCTTCATTGAATATTTCAATCTTCCAATATTAAATACTTTTTCCTTTTACCGCACAAATTTAGTTATTTTTGCATTATGGAATGGTTTGAATCTTGGTTTGATACCCCTTATTATCATTTGCTTTATAGTAACAGAGATTATACAGAAGCAGAAAACTTTATTACAAAACTTACAACAGACCTTCAGCTGGAGCCAAATTCTAAGATCATTGACCTGGCCTGCGGAAAAGGCAGACACTCTGTTTTTCTCAATAAATTGGGATATGACGTTCTTGGATTAGACCTTTCCAGACAAAGTATAGAATTTGACAGGCAGTTTGAAAATCAGACTTTAGTTTTTAATGTTCACGATATGAGAAACAAGATTGATGCAGATCCTATGGATGCCGTATTTAATCTTTTCACAAGTTTTGGGTACTTTGACAATGAAAGTGATGATAAGAAAGTTTTTCAGTCTGTTTATGATGTTTTAAAACCTGGAGGTTTTTTTGTTCTGGATTATCTGAATGAAGAATTCGTGCGAAAAAATATGATCCCTGAATCTATTATTACAAGAGGAGATATTGAGTTTAAAGTTACCAAAAAAATAGAAGGAAGACATATCATCAAAGATATCAGATTTGAAGACAAAGGGAAACCTTACCATTTTTTTGAAAAGGTAAAACTTCACACACGGGAAGCCATTAATTCGTATGCCGAAGAATGTGGTTTTGAAAGAATTAAAATCTGGGGAGATTATCAACTGAATGGATTTGATAAAGAAAATTCGCCCCGCTGTATTAATTTATTTAAGAAAAAATGACAACAGTTATTTTACTGATTTTAAGTGTTATTTCAGGAGTATTTCTGGGCAAGCATTTCGGTAAGAAAGAAAAACTGGCAAAAAATTTATTGATTTTAAGTGCCGGATTTCTTATCACCATTTGTCTTAATGAAGTGTTTCCACAAGTATATACTGCGGAAACAGGAAGCAGTCTCGGAATCTTTGTGATTGTGGGAGTTCTCTTACAAATGGTCCTGGAAGCTCTTACCAAAGGCTTTGAACACGGACATTTCCATCATCATAACGAGCATAATATTCTTCCGGTTGCCTTAATGGTGGGTTTATTTATTCATGCCTTTATTGAAGGAATTCCATTAGCAAATGAGGAACATCAGCTTTCGCCTTATCTTTGGGGAATTGTTTTTCATAATCTACCGATATCATTTATTTTGGGCGCATTTTTATTTAACAGAAAGGAAGGATCAAAAAGCAGTTCTTATCCGTCGTTGCTAATTGTTGCTTTATTCGCGCTTGCATCGCCGATGGGAATGTTATTGGGTAATTATTTTAATCCGGATTTACAGCCTTATTTTCTGGCTATTGTAGGAGGAATATTTCTGCATATCTCTTCTGTTATCATCTTTGAAAGCAACAAAAGCCACAATATAGACTGGATAAAAATAGGACTCGTTATTCTGGGTGTTTCATTAGCATTAATCATGCACCTGTTCCATGATCATTCTCATTTGGAACATCATCATTAAAATTAATTTATAATAAATAAAAAGCTCCGAAAATACTTCGGAGCTTCTATTATATGATATTTATTGCAGCTTAAAATTTCCAACCAAATGTAATAAAGAAATTATTTCTTACATTTTTTACATCTGACACTGCATAAGCATCACTCGAAATTAAATTTGAAGGAGAATAGTATCCTGCTTCATAATTGCCATTAACCACACCATAAAGGAAAGGATTAGCATATTTAGAAGTTACATTCTGATAAGAGGCATCAATATAGAAAGATCTGAAATCATATCCTAAACCAAGCGATAAAGCATTTCTGTCATTCAGAATCAGATTATTATAAGACTGCCCCTGTGAAACACCTCCGTTATCAGTGTATCTGTCGATAGTAAGGGCATCGAACGGACTTGAAGCATATGAATATCCTCCTCTTAATCTGAACTGTTTCAATCGATATTCAGCCCCGATTTTAACTTCCGAAAGATTTTTATAATTATCCTTAAAGAAATCATTTAATTCAGTTTCGGCACCTCCATACACTTTATACTTAGGTTTTGTTAATCCCAGGGTGTAATCAACGTTTAAAGCAAAACTTTTACTGGCAATAAACGCGGCACTCACGGTCGCCTTCATCGGAGAAGTTAGTTTTCTGTCTTCAACAGCATAATCATCACCGTAAACAGGATCATTATAGAAATTGTAACTTCTGTTGATGTTCCAGAAAGTAGGAGTTTCCAAAGCGGCACCCAGTCTGAAATTCTGACCAAATTTTCCGATTACCCCTAATGAAGCAGAAAAACCATTTCCTTTTTCATAAAAAGGGGTGTTTTGCTTACTGAAATATTCTGAACTTCCGTTAGCCAGAGAATTGAAAATAGCCGTATCAGACTGATCAATTGATGAATTAAAGAAATTAAGACCCGCTCCTAAATAAAAACTATTGTTATAATTTGCTCCTACCCCAAAACTTGTTTTTGATAAATAACCGTATCTGTCATAAGCATGTCTGCCAAAAGAAGAACTGGTATTATTGGGAAAGTCATAAATTAAATTAGAATTTCCTGGCGTTTCAATATAATTGTCTATAGTCTGATTGGAATAATTAACACCGACATTTATAAATTTCCACGCACTTTCGGTCATGAGCTGGAAAGTCATCACTGCTCCCAAATTTCCAAGATCTCCTTTATTAATATTATATCCGTATGATGATCCTGCGAAAGAAGATGTATTTTTATTGCTGGTAATAGACAATGTTCCGGAAACTTCCCCAGAAATAGCAACTCCTAAACCGGCAGGGTTGGTAAGCAAAGAATTTGCATCGCCTCCCAAAGCCCCGTTTGATCCGGCCATGGCATTGAATTTTGCCGACCCTACATTAGGAGCATTTGAATAAACATCCACTGTATTTCTTATCACAGAAACATCTTGAGCCTGCGCAAAAAATGCAGCAGAAATACTCATTATTGCTAAAGATTTTTTTAACATTATTTTTTTGAATAGTTATTAATTTAAAATTATCTGCCACCTCGGAAGCCGCCGCCTCCACCGCCACCGGATCTGAAGCCACCACCGCCGCTTCCGCCACCGAAGCCACCGCCTCCTGATCTGAAACCGCCGCTGCTGTTGGAATTATTAAAACCTCCGTTATTTCTAAAACCTCCATCATTTCTTGGCTGAGGCTGAGATTGCTGTTGATAATTATAGTTTGGTCTTGGCTGTCCCTGATTACGGAAACCACCTTGTGGTCTTACCCCATTTTGATTTCTGAAACCTCCATTCATACTTCCTGGTCTGAAACCACCACTGTTACCAGAATTTCTGAAACCACCGTTATTACCACTATTTCTAAAACCTCCTGTATTTGTAGTACTTCTTCTGAAACCTCCTGAATTGGAAGTTACCCCATATTTATTGGCAAAGCTTCCGTTATAAGTATTGAATCCTCTTCCATTAGCACCGCTTCTTCTGTAAGGAGCATAGTAACCTCCTCCCCAGTATCCGCCTCCATATCCCCAGTAAGGGTTTCCGTAGTATCCGCCCCAACCCCAATACGGATTGTAGCCCCAATACGGTGAGTATCCCCAGCCCATATTCCAGCCGCCGCCCCAGCCCCATGAGCCACCCCATGAAAGACCGATTCCCCAGCCGCCATAACCTCCGTAGCCCCAGTAAGGGCTATAACCTCCATACCAGCCCCAAGGGTACCCCCAGCCCCACGAATTATCGTAGTAATTGGTCTGGCTTCCGGCATACATTCCCCAGTCGGAGTCTGTAGCAGTTGTATTCCAGTTGTAGTTATTCCAGTCATTATACCTTCCTTCTCTTGAGTTGGCTTCCGCATTCTGGATAACGCTTGCATCATCCTGATAGTAATCGTAATCTTCTCCTACTCTGTTTCCTCTGTCATTGATAACAACACCTTCAGGAAGTGTATCTTTATTCGGGTCGTAATAAACGCCATCTGTCTCGCTGTAACCTCCCATCTGGGCGCCGCAAGACACAAGTAACAATCCGCCTGATATCGCTAAAATCCCTTTAGATTTTATGATACCAAGCAAATTTTTATGTATATTTCTTTTCATGATAACGTAAAAATTTTTAATTTAAATTATATTTGCAGTCTGTACCAAAAATGTACCATTAACAGGGTACAAAAATCTATCAAAAATAGATTTTTATTTTTAGATAACAATAATAGAAAAAAGTTAAAAAAATTAAAAAAAAATTAATGGCAAAATTAACCTCAAGAAGCGAAGATTACAGCAAATGGTATAATGAGTTGGTGGTAAAAGCCGACTTAGCTGAAAACTCAGGAGTAAGAGGATGCATGGTCATCAAACCATACGGCTATGCAATCTGGGAGAAAATGCGTGATGAAATGGATAAAAAATTCAAGGAAACAGGTCACGTAAACGCATATTTCCCGCTTTTTGTGCCCAAGAGCTTATTTGAGGCTGAAGAAAAAAATGCAGAAGGTTTTGCTAAAGAATGTGCTGTTGTTACCCATTACCGGTTAAAAACAGATCCGGACAATCCTTCCAAGCTTATTGTGGATCCTGATGCCAAGCTTGAGGAAGAACTTATCGTAAGACCTACTTCAGAAGCCATTATCTGGAATACTTATAAAAACTGGATCCAATCGTACAGAGATTTACCGATACTCATCAACCAGTGGGCCAACGTAGTTCGTTGGGAAATGAGAACACGTCTTTTCCTGAGAACAGCCGAATTCCTTTGGCAGGAAGGGCATACCGCTCACGCTACTAAAGAAGAAGCTGTTGAAGAAGCTGAAAAAATGAATAAAGTCTATGCAGATTTTGCTGAAAATTTTATGGCAATGCCTGTCATTCAGGGATTGAAAACTCCGTCAGAAAGATTTGCCGGAGCTGACGAGACGTATTGTATTGAAGCATTAATGCAAGATGGCAAAGCCCTTCAGGCAGGAACGTCTCACTTTTTAGGACAGAATTTCGCCAAGGCTTTTGACGTAAAATTCACCAATAAAGAAGGTAAAATTGAACATGCCTGGGCTACATCATGGGGAACATCAACCCGTTTGATGGGAGCATTAATCATGACCCATTCCGATGATTTCGGATTGGTGCTGCCTCCTACGCTGGCTCCTATTCAGGTAGTTATTGTTCCGATCTTTAAAGGAGAAGAGCAATTGGAACAGATCAGTGAGGTGGCTCTGGATATTCAGGCTAAATTAAGAGCAAAAGGAATTTCCGTGAAATTTGATAATGACACTCAAAATAAACCGGGCTGGAAATTTGCCGAATATGAACTGAAAGGTGTTCCTGTAAGAATTGCGATGGGACCAAGAGATCTGGAAAACAAATCAGTAGAGATTGCAAGAAGAGATAACTTAACAAAAGAAGTTCGTTCTATTGACGGTTTGGATTCTTATATTGAAGAATTATTAAAAACCATTCAAAAAGATCTTTACACTAAAGCCGTCAACTTCAGAAAAGAAAATATCACCAAAGTTGATTCCTATGATGAATTTAAAAAAAGTTCTGGAAGAGAAAGGAGGATTCATTTATGCCCATTGGGACGGAACTGCAGAAGAAGAGGAGCAAATCAAGGAAGAAACCAAAGCAACCATCAGATGTATTCCCTTAGATGATGATGTTGAAGAAGGAATTTCTCTGATTTCCGGAAAACCATCCAAAAGAAGGGTTTTATTTGCCAAGGCATATTAAAATCAATTATAAAAACTTTATTAAATCTGCAAAAATTGAATCGATTTTTGCAGATTTTTTTTAAATATACTGTTTTGGACAAGTTTTTGATTGCATTACACAACATTAATCTCAAAATATTTTATTATGTCTCTAAACATTATTGATCTTATTAAAGGACAGCTTGGTCCGGCTTTGGTTTCTCAGGCTGCCTCACAGTACGGAGAAAGTGAATCTGATATCTCCAAAGCAATTGGAGGATTACTACCCGCCGTTGTAGGAGGTCTTGCTAATAACTCCGATAATCCTCTCGTTTTGGATGCTATTATGAATTCCTCTTCCAGTGGAATTTTAGGGAATGTTATAGGTAATTCTGCGGACAACTCTTCTATAGCCAGCGTATTGACTCATATTTTTGGGGATAAGCTGAATGGATTAATTAATTCTGTTGCGACTTATGCGGGAATCAGCAATAATTCTTCAGGTTCTCTTTTAAATTTGGTAACAGGGGCTGCTGTAGGATCGATTGGAAAATATGCTGCCGATAATAATCTGGATAAAGCAGGAATTTCAAATCTCCTTAGTGATCAGAAGGGTATTGTTTCTAGTTTATTACCTGCAGGTTTATCATTTGCCTCTTTAAGTATGGGTGACTGGGATGCAAGATATAAGTTTGATAATGATAAAGACGCCATCAAAATGCCGGCTGAAGAAGAGCCAAAAGTTGAGGTAACAAGAAGTACTACACTTAACGGAACTTTTCCGGACAGAAATACAAATACCGGAGGCGGATCAATCTGGAAATGGCTTTTACCATTACTGCTTCTAATTGCCGCTGCATATTTTATCTGGAGGCAGTGTGAGCAAAAAGAAACAACAGTTACTTCAACAATGACCGATTCTGGTGAAGTCGTTACAGATACCGTAAACACCACTACTGACACTGCAACAGGAATCTCAGCAACACAGGTAGATGAAAATATTGATTTAAACGGAACTTCTTTAAAAGGATATAAAGGAGGTATGGAAGACCGCATGATTGCTTTTCTGAAATCAGACGGTTATAAAAATGCAAAAGATGATAATGCTTTAAAAGACACATGGTATAACTTTGACCACGTTAATTTCAAAATGGGAAGCGCTACTGAACTTGAATCAGGTTCTGAAGGACAGCTGCAAAATTTAGTGGCAATTTTAAAAGCATATCCTGAAGCCAAAATAAAAATCGGAGGATACACAGATAAAACAGGAGATGAAGCTAAAAATCAAAAATTATCTGCTGACAGGGCCAGCTTCATCAGATCATGGCTGGATAAACAAGGCGTAGGATCGCAGATTACAGGAGCGGATGGCTACGGAAGTCAATTCGCAACCGTTGATGCTTCTGCTTCTGATGCAGAAAGAGCCGTTGACCGTAAGATGGCAGTACGATTCACAAAATAATTCAAATTTATATATCTAAAGATCCCGGAATGTTTTTCGGGATCTTTATTTATGATTTTGTAGTTTTCATTTATTTAATTACATTTGTTAGTCATTCCTAACATTTATGAACCTGAATTTAAAAAACGCCTGGCGAAAAGATAAAACATCCAATTCATTATCTGAAGTTTACTCCTCAGTGAAAGTTCCCCAGAATGGCAGTTTCTGGAGGAAATATCTGGCTTTTGCAGGACCGGGACTTATGGTTGCGGTAGGCTATATGGATCCCGGAAACTGGGCAACAGATATTGCCGGCGGTGCACAATTCGGGTATACATTACTTTCGGTGATATTGATCTCCAATATTTTTGCCATGGTTTTGCAGCATCTTTCCGTAAAACTGGGAGTTGTGGCGGAAAGAGATCTTGCTCAGGCTTGCAGAGATCATTTCAGTCCGACAACCAATTTTATATTATGGATATTCTGTGAGATTGCCATTGCAGCCTGTGATCTTGCAGAAGTAATAGGATCTGCCATTGCTTTAAATCTTCTTTTTCAGATTCCTCTAACCTGGGGAATTGTCATCACCACTGTTGATGTATTGTTTATTTTGCTTTTACAGGCCAAAGGCTTCCGGTGGATAGAAAGTATTGTGGGGGGGACTCATCTTTATTATTCTCGCCTGCTTTATCTATGAACTGGTGATTTCAAAGCCTGCAATCAATGAGCTGATGGGAGGTTTGGTTCCTAAAGCTGAAATCATAAA
Source organism: Chryseobacterium sp. POE27 (assembly GCF_039727685.1). NCBI lineage: Bacteria > Pseudomonadati > Bacteroidota > Flavobacteriia > Flavobacteriales > Weeksellaceae > Chryseobacterium > Chryseobacterium sp. POE27. Next base: position 4,218,503 of record NZ_CP152475.1, on the reverse strand, counting down.
AAATCCGGCAATGCTTTATATTGCAATAGGAATATTAGGGGCTACCGTCATGCCTCACAACCTTTATTTACACAGCAGCATAGTGCAGACAAGAGATTATCCGCGTAATGCTAAAGGCAAGAAAGAGGCTGTCAAATTTGCAACATTAGACAGTACAGTTTCTCTCATGCTGGCCTTTTTTATTAACGGAGCTATTCTTATTTTGGCTGCTGCTACTTTCCATGTTTCCGGAAATCATGATGTCGCGGATATTCATGATGCTTATAAAATGCTGACTCCTATTTTGGGAGCATCGATGGCAAGTATTGTTTTTGCCATCGCCTTATTGGCTTCGGGGCAGAATTCTACCTTAACAGGCACTCTGGCCGGACAAATCGTCATGGAAGGTTTTTTAAATATTAAATTAAAACCCTGGTTGCGACGTCTGATTACAAGATTAATCGCTGTAATTCCGGCACTGATTGTAGCCATTTTATATGGTGAAGAAGGGACTACGGAACTTTTGGTTTTAAGTCAGGTTATTTTATCGATGCAGCTCAGTTTTGCGGTTGTTCCTTTGGTAATGTTTACGAGTGATAAGGCTAAAATGGGAGAATTTGTGAACAAACCTTTCTTAAAAGTCTGTGTCTGGATTATTTCTTTTATTATCATTGTTTTAAATGTTTATCTTCTTTATCAGACATTTTTTGGTCAGGGAGTTTAGTCCGGAAAATCCTATTTATAATGACGCAGTCTACCTAGCCGCGATAGTAACGGATACCCCACAGCACGCGTTGGCTCTGAAAGATGGCGGTTGCGCGAGGAGTATGAGTGGATAGCGCGATAAAGCTCCTAAAAATGATTGATGAATGATAATTGATGATTGATGGTCTCGCGCCAACTTCCAACTTCTAACTTCCTGCTCCCAGCCTTTATCTGCCTTATTGTCACCCTTTATCTTTTGGCAGAATCTTTGTCAATCATAATGCAAATAAATATTGAATTATGGAAAATCAGGATATCAACGAAGAAAGCATCAATAATCAGGAAGAAACGAATATTCAGAATGAAGCTACAACACAAGACAATGTGACAGCAAAACCTACTGCCGAAGAACTTTTGGCAGAAGAAAAAGACCGTTACATCAGACTGTACGCCGAATTTGAAAACTATAAAAAAAGAACATCCAAGGAAAAAATGGAATTTTTCCAATATGCCAATCAGGATATGATGGTGTCTATGCTGGGGGTTCTGGATGACTTTGAAAGAGCATTAAAGGAAATTGCTAAAAATGGTAATCCTTCGGATCTTCAGGGTGTTGAACTGATCTACAACAAATTCAAAAGCAAGCTGACGGAAAAAGGGCTGAAAGCGATGGAAGTGAACGCAGGCGACAGTTTCAATGTAGATTTCCATGAAGCGATTACGCAGATTCCTGCACCATCGGAAGATCTTAAAGGTAAAATCGTAGATGTTATTGAAACAGGTTACACTTTGGGAGATAAAGTGATTCGTTTTGCAAAAGTAGTAACAGGAAATTAACATAAGCAATAAGTAATGGGTAATAAGAAATTTTGATTATTACCCATTGCTGATTACTAATTACTCATAGAAAAGACATGTCAAAAAGAGATTATTACGAGGTTCTTGAGATCAGTAAATCTGCATCAGCCGACGAAATAAAGAAAGCATACCGAAAAATGGCCATCAAATTTCACCCTGATAAAAATCCCGGTGATAAAGATGCTGAAGAAAAATTCAAAGAAGCTGCAGAAGCATATGAAGTGCTGAGTGACGAACAGAAACGTGCAAGATACGATCAGTTTGGTCATGCCGGCGTGGGCGGAAACGGTGGTTTCGGTGGCGGCTTTGGCGGTGGCGGAATGAACATGGAAGATATTTTCAGTCAGTTCGGTGATATTTTCGGTGGTGGTTTCGGAGGATTTGGCGGCGGCGGAGGTGGCCGTCAGCAGGTGAAAGGTTCCAATTTGAGGATCAGAATCAAGCTGAACCTTGACGAAATGGTGAACGGAACACAGAAAACCATCAAAGTCAAAAAAATGAAGATGGCAGCCGGCGTTACTTCAAAAGTCTGCCCTACCTGCGGCGGTTCGGGAGTTCAGCTGAAGGTAATGAACACGATGTTTGGCCAGATGCAGACACAGACTACCTGCGGAACCTGTCAGGGAATTGGTAAAGTCGCCGATAAAATTCCGGCGGGCGCCAATGCACAGGGCCTTATCAAAGATGAAGAGGAAGTGACCATCAATATTCCTGCGGGAGCAAGAGACGGAATCCAGCTTAATGTAAGAGGAAAAGGTAATGATGCTCCTTTCGGAGGAATTCCGGGAGATCTTTTGGTAATCATCGAGGAGGAAGTAGATAAAACCATCAAAAGAGAGGGAGATAATCTTCACCAGGAACTATATATCTCATTTGCCGAAGCAGCATTAGGAACAAAAAGAGAAGTACCAACCGTTGGCGGAAAAGTAAAGATCACGGTAGATGCCGGAACCCAGTCGGGAAAAATACTGAGACTTGCAGGCAAGGGACTTCCAAGTATCGACAGCTACGGAACAGGAGATATGTTCATCCACATTAATGTATGGACGCCTCAGAAGCTAACGAAAGAACAGAAAGATTTCTTTGAGAAGCAGATGAGCAGTGGCGAAATGGTTGCTGAACCATCCGGAAAGGAAAAAACTTTTTTTGATAAAGTGAAAGACTTATTCAACTAATATTTAAAGAGGCTTTAGCCTCTTTTTTTATACGATTAGGGGCGGCTTCTTCGAAGCCGCCCCTAATCGTATAATCATTTATTTATCAAAAATTCTATTTCTTTTTAACCAGAGAAATCAATCCTTTCCCTGCCGTGAAAACAGCAACTGCAAGAAGTCCGCCTCCTATTCCAAAAACAAGCTCTTTCAGGATAAACGGCCAGGTGGGAAGTAAATGATGAAAATAATCTATTCTGTGTGCAAAAATGCCTCCGGCAACCAGGATTAGTGCAATCGTACCGATAACCCCCCAGTGCTTTGATGACAATCGGTAACGCTTTTACCAACAGATGGCCCAACTTACCGAAGAATCCTTTATCATTACTCTTTTTAATTAATTTAAATCCGGCATCATCCATTCTTACGATCAGCGCAACAATTCCATAGACCCCTACCGTAGCAATAAATGCCACTAAGCTCGTTACCAGAATCTGTGTAATAAAGGGATGACTTTCTTCAAGTACCGTTCCCAAAGCGATGATTACAATCTCAATAGATAAAATAAAATCTGTGGTAATGGCTGATTTTACTTTAGCCTTTTCTATTTCTTCAGGACTCTGATCTTTTTCCTCGATTTCCTCCTCTACTTCATGCCCTTTTTTGTCGCGGTGAAACAGATATTCAATAATCTTTTCCATCCCTTCAAATGCAAGGTATAAGCCACCCAGGATCAGTACATAATTGATCGCCGGGGAATATAGCCAGTTTAGCAAAAATACAACAGGCAAAATAATCAGTTTATTAAGAAAAGATCCTTTTGTGATGGCCCACAATACAGGAAGCTCGCGGGACGAAAGAAACCCCGTTGCCTTCTCGGCATTTACAGCCAGATCATCTCCCAGAATTCCTGCTGTTTTTTGAGTTGCAATCTTACTTGTAACTGCCACATCATCCATCAGCGCTGCGATATCATCCAAAATAGCAAAAAAACCAGATGCCATAAATTTAATATTTTTTTAATAATTGTTAAGAACAAAAATAATTATTTAATTCGACTTGCTCTATGATTTCATAGAGGTTTTAAAAGAATTAATATCAAAACTCTGTGTAATTAATATTAATTCATTCAGAATAAAGTTTAGTTATGACTATTAACGAATAAGCATAGTCAAATTTCATGCGAAAAAGAGTTATTACGACCCTAAAGGTTAAAAAAATCGTTCTTTTGTATTCAACGGTGAATCTGAAAAACTCAAATTCCAGGCTAAAAGGGTTATTAATGAACCTGAAAGCATGAAAAACCACTCTTTTATACTCAACGGCGAGCCTAAAAGGCTCAAATTCCAGGCAAAAAGGGTCATTCACCAGCCTAAAAGGATGAAAAACCACCCTTTTACCTTCAACGGTGAATCTAAAAGGCTCAAATTTGAGGCAAAAAGGCTTGTTCATAAGCTTAAGAGGCTCAATTTATACATGAATAGAGTCATCAATTGATTTAAAATTTTTGTCCCGCTTTCTATTTAATTCAAATATTCGTAGATTTATTTCATGAAAAAGCTGGTTTTAAAGTATCATTTTTTCGTTCTGGGACTAATCAGCTTTGTATTGAATTCCTGCAATACAAAATTCAGAGTCTGGGTTGGAACAAATAACGCACAGAAAATATACAATCTGAAATACGGTGAAGACAAAAGGCAGAAAATGGATATTTTTCTTCCGTCAGATTATCCGGAAAATTCTCCGGTAGTGCTGATCGTTCATGGCGGTGCCTGGAAATACGGACGAAAGGAGCACATGATCCAGATTCAGAAAATGCTTTTTAGCCATAACATTCCGAGCATCAATATGAATTACCGTCTGGTTTCCAAATCAAAGAAGGTCACTTATCGAGAGCAGCTGGAAGACATAGATACGGTCATTAGAAAATTCAATGAACTGGCAGAAAAAGCAGAGCTTCAACCTGACAATTATATTCTTCTGGGTGAAAGCGCCGGTGGGCACCTTACGTTATTGTATGGATATCAACATCCAGAGCAGATCAAAAAGATTATTGCTATGAGTGCACCTACTGATTTTTATTCTCCGGAATACCTGAACTCATTTTATTCTAAATATTCTTCACCCACGATTCAAAAAGTTGTGGGGACGAAGTTTCACCGGAAAAATTTATCTGAAGAGTTCAGAGAAGCCAGCCCGATTTCCAATGTTTCCAGCGTTCCCACTCTGATATTCCAGGGAAATCAGGATTTTCTGGTGAATCAGAAACAAGGATTAGCTTTAGATTCAGTATTAACGGCTCAAAATATTCCGCATAAATTTGTTTTCATGAACAATACAGGACATGCGCCAAGATTCTTCAACAAGAAAAAAAGGGACAGCATTATTTATCCGAATATTCTGGAATGGATAAATCATGATTGATGAATGATGATGGTTGATCGTTAATAGTTGATCGTTGGTTGATAAAAAAACGCCATTACCATTAATGTAATTTTCTTTTACTTGCGTTTCGGATTGTACATAAAAAAAGCCTGCCCTTTGATGGGCAGGCTGGTATTATTTACATTAAATTCTTATTCTTCGTCGTCGAATTTATGGTTTTCATATTTTGAGAAATCCTGTTTTTTCCCAAATAAAAACTTAAGGATTACCGGTACGGTTGTTATTAAAACAATAACGATAATAATCAGTTCGAGCTTTTTCTTCAGATCGATCCCGAATTGGTCTATGAAGAGTTTATCCAGATAATGTCCCGCGAAGATCAGTAAAAACGACCAAAGTACAGCACCGATGACATTGTCTCTCAAGAAATCTTTCTTATCCATTTTTACGATCCCGGCAACGATGGGCGCAAAAGTTCTTACCACCGGCAGGAATCTCGCCATAATGATAGCCAGCGCTCCGTTCTTTTCAAAGAAATCGTGAGCCTGATACAGATATTTCTTCTTAAATAACCAGGTATCCGGTCTCTTGTATAGGGCAGAACCTGCCCTTCTTCCGAAATAGTAGCCAACTTCATTTCCTATGATTGCCGCTATGGCAACAGCCGAGGCCAAAATAAACGTGTCGAAGAAGTCACTTCCTGTAGATCCGAAAGTTTCTCTCATAATGTCAATCGAATAAATCCCCGAAACAAAAAGCAGTGAGTCTCCCGGTAAAAAAAATCCTACAAAAAGACCTGTTTCAGCAAAAATAATAAACAGAATAAGCCAAAATCCTCCAAGTTTTATATAGAACTCAGGATTTAATAAATCTTTCCAATTAGTGAAATCTTCCATACATTTTGATAAGTAACAAAAATAGGATTAATAAACGTCATTCCGAAATTTATTCTCAGATTTTAACGAAATTTAAATATGAGTTTTATAAGTCCATATCATCGTCCGAAACCGCGGTTCCATCGGCCATGAGAAACGCTTTGAGAAACGGCGTAAGATTTCCGTTCATTACAGAATCCACATCGGAGGTTTCGTATCCGGAACGCACATCTTTTACCAGTTTGTAAGGATGCATCACATAATTCCTGATCTGGCTTCCCCACTCGATTTTCATCTTGTTGGCTTCGATCTCGTTACGGGCTTTCATTCTTTCTTCCAATTCCATTTCATACAATCTGGAACGAAGCAACTGCATGGCTTTTTCCTTATTCTGAAGCTGTGAACGGGATTCCGAGTTTTCAATAATAATTCCTGTCGGCGCGTGACGGAGACGAACAGCTGTTTCCACTTTGTTAACGTTCTGCCCACCTGCTCCGGAAGACCTCATCGTTTCAAAGGAAATATCGGCAGGATTGATGTTAATTTCAATCGTATCATCTACCAAAGGATAGACATATACCGAAACAAAGCTTGTATGTCTTTTGGCATTGGAGTCGAAAGGAGAAATCCTTACCAATCTGTGAACACCATTTTCACCGCGAAGATATCCGAACGCGAATTCTCCTTCAATTTCCAGTGTTACTGTTTTTACACCGGCCACATCACCTTCCTGAAAGTTCAGTTCGCGGATCTTGTAGCCTTGTTTTTCGGCCCACATCGTGTACATTCTCATAAGCATCGAAGCCCAGTCGCAGCTTTCGGTTCCTCCGGCTCCGGCTGTGATCTGCAATACCGCAGAAAGCTCATCGCCTTCATTGGAAAGCATATTTTTGAATTCCAGATCTTCAATTTTTTCTACCAATTGAGGAAAAGTTTCATCAAGTTCTTTTTCGGAATCGGGATCTTCTTTGGCGAAATCTACCAAAACCTGCAGGTCTTCAAACTGCGTATGAATTTCTTCATAGGCTTCCACCCATTTTTTCCTGGAACGGAGCTGCTTCAGGAATGCTTCTGCTTCTTTCGGGTTATCCCAGAATTCAGGAGCTGCCGTTTTTTCATCATCATTGGCTATTTCTATCTTCTTTTTATCAATCTGAAGATATTTATGGAGATCATCAATTCTTAACTGAATTTCTTTTATCTGGTCGCTGTTTATCACGATTTTTTATTTTTGCAAAAGTACAGATTTTTTAAAGTATAGGCTTAATTTTAATCAAGTCATTCACTTACTTTTATCTTCCTCTTCATTGTGAGAAAAACCTATTACTCTTCGTGGCTCTTCAACAGTTCTATAGGAGTCGAGCTCGGCTTTTAGCTCTTTCACCCTATTCTGAAACTGATCGAAATTATTAATAATAACATCACTTAAAAATCTGGCGATCTGATCCAGATATTCTTCTGTCAGTTTTCCCGCAGCGTCTCTTAAAGCGCCTTTCAGAAGGTTTTGATCGATCCTGAGGTTTTCGTCCTTTGTTTTCTGATAAAGATTCTTAATTCTTTTTTTAAGGCTTTGTGTAAAATCGATCAGCATGGTGTTGCTGAAAACTTTCATTTGGGCAGAAATTCCGTGCCAAAAAGGAATTTTATCGGCTTTGTTATTTTTTAAAATTTTAAATAAAAGAGAGTCTTTTTCCAGATTTCTGGTCATCGCATACAAAATGATTTCTGATCTTTCGGCAAGATTGGGCGGAAAAATAGGAATCATCACATCAAACCTTCCGGGAGCCAGAATTTCTTCGTCTATTTCTGCCACGGAATTGGCAGAACCTACCATTAAAAGCTCTTCCTGTTCAAATTTTGAAATGTAGTGAAGAATAATTTCCTGCGTTTCAAGATTACAGGAAGCGACATTATTTTCCGCTTTTCGGGCCATCATAATATCATCAAAATCTTCAATAAACAGCAATACTTTATCTTCTTTCATCATGGTTACCAGAAAATCGTTGAAGTTGGTCTGATTTCCGTCAACAAAAGAAGTTCCGAGATAATGTTTTTTAACTTCTTTAAATTGATAGCCGATAATTTCAGCAATTTTGGTGGCCCAGAAAATCTTCCCGCTTCCCGGAGGTCCGTACAAAATAATCCCTGCCGGTTTATTGATTCCCCAGTCTTTAATCTGCTGAGGATTCAGGAAAGGTTCCAAAATACCGGAAATATGGAAAAACAGATCCCTGTATCCGATAAAATCTCTTTTCTGCAAACTCGTTTTATGTCCGAAATAATTATATACAAATTGGTAATTTCCGCCAAGCCTGTTATCTATTCCGTAGCTGGAAATTGAAGATTTAAAAAAACCGTTATCAAAAATATTAGGATCCGATTCTTTAATTACTTTTTCAACCTTTTCTTTAGGCTGATTGATTTTTTCTGCGATCTGCTCGAGCGTTTTTGTCTTGTCGAGATCTTTCTCATAAAGCCTTAAAAATTCGATATTTTCACGGGCAAATTTTTCAAAGTCTTTTTGTATTTCAAAATTGGTGCTGATACAATCCACAAGATCGAGATCAAAATCCTGGATGAACTGTTTTATAGCTTCTGCAGAAACATTCAGTTCTTTTGCTAAATCGACTAATTTCATAAACTATCCATTAATACGATCAAAAATAACATATTTGAAATTAAATTTAAATTGATTTAACATAAAAACTGTAACAATTCAATATTACCATAGACTACTACTATGTAAAACAAATTACATGGAAAAAATTTTATCAGTAAAGAATCTTACTAAAAAGTTCAAAAGAATTGTGGTCAACAATATTTCTTTTGACGTCGAAAAAGGGAATGTTTATGGTTTATTGGGACCCAACGGGAGCGGAAAATCAACAACGTTCGGGATGTTGCTTTCCACCATTAATCCTACAAGTGGAGACTGGTACTGGTTTGGAAAGAAGGGAACGGATCCGGATACGTTGAAGAGAATCGGGGCTATTATCGAGCAACCTAATTTTTATCCTTATCTGAGCGCTGAAACAAATCTGAAAATCGTTGCAGAAATAAAAGGTACACCATATTACAGGATTAATGAAGTTCTTCAGACGGTAGGTCTTCTGGAGAGAAAAAAGACGCCTTTAAAACCTATTCTTTAGGAATGAAGCAACGTCTGGCTATTGCATCTGCCATGCTGAACAATCCGGAGGTTTTGATTCTGGATGAACCGACGAATGGCCTCGATCCTGAAGGAATTATCCAGATTCGGGAGATCATCAGCAATATTGCCAAACAGGGAATCACTATTATTATTGCCAGCCATCTTTTGGATGAGATCGAAAAGATTTGCAGTCACGTGATTGTATTGAAAGAAGGAAATTCAATCTACTGCGGAAGAGTGGATGAAATGACCGCAAACAACGGCTATTTCGAATTGAAAGCAGACAACAATACATTGCTTTTAAATGCTTTGAATGAACTTCAATGGTTTACAGCGGTTAATCAGGACGGTGACATTCTGAAAGCGCAGATCCGTGATGATGCTTCTATTTCTGCATCGGCTCTGAATCAGAAACTTGCTGAACAGGGAATTTTTGTTTCTCATTTAACTAAGAAAAAAATGTCCCTTGAATCTCAATTCCTTGAACTTGTAAAAAACACAAAATAATTATGATAAAACTATTAAAACTAGAATATTACAAAAATCTGAACTACAAGCCATTCAAGATTTTTACGATCCTGTATTTTGCGATTCTGATTGCTTTGCTTTTTATCGGACTGATCGATTTTGATCTTTTCGGAGGAACCATCAACCTGAAGGAACAGGGCATTTATAATTTCCCTGAAATATGGAATTTTACAACCTGGATTGTTGCTTTGCTGAAGATTTTCCTTGGACTAATCATCGTTTTTTCCATTTCACAGGAATTCAGCAACCGGATGTTTAAGCAAAATACCATCGACGGACTGAGCAGAAAAGAATTTATTTCTTCTAAATTACTTACGATCAGTGTTTTTACCATAGTTTCTACAGTCATTGTTTTTGTGATCACCATGTTTCTTGGATACAAATATTCAAATACAACGGAATCTGCAAAGGTTTTTGAGGAAATTTTCTTTATCGGAAATTATTTTGTGAAACTGTTTACTTTCTTCTGTTTCCTGATGTTTCTTTCAATCTTGTTGAGGAAATCGGTTTTTGTTTTTCTTGCCCTTTTTATCTTTTGGATTGGAGAAGGTATTTTATCCGGCATTGAAGTTTTCATGAAAGTGAAAGGAATGCAGGGACCTCAAAGAAATGAAGTTCTTCAGAATGATTTCTTTATCACTCACCTTTTACCTCTGGAAAGTATGTCCAGCCTTATTCCTAATCCTATGATGAGACTGAATATGGCAAAAATGATGGGCATGAAATACGAATTCCACTATCCTACAGAAAGCATGATTGCCTGCCTGGTTTGGTGCGCTATTTTCATTTTCGGATCGTACTGGATTTTAAGAAAAAGAGACTGGTAATTTTTACTATAACATCAGAAAAACAAAATATTTAGATTATTTTTGAAAGTGATTCGTTCTTCGGGTCACTTTTTTTATTTTTATGAAAAGTTTTTATTTATATTTAATAAAAGAATTGATGTCGTGAAAAGGATTTACTATGTTCCGGGATTGATCAGTGCTTTACTGATCCCTGTTTTATTTTGGTTTTATGGAAGCCAAAGGGTTCATGAACCTTACACGGTAATGGATTTAGGACTTCCCGCAAAATTAAGAGCTGGAGCAACGGATTCTCTCGAAACATTTGAGCATTACAGAAACTGGAATTACAAAAAAATCATTGTACAGCCTAATACTGCTCTACAAAATCAACAATACTATGTTTCGGAATTAAAAAAACTTCAGGCAAGAAATGAGAAGGAAACGGGAATTGAATTTGTGATCGGGGATAAAAACAACTATCAGGATTTTATCGCCCTGATTGATGCCATGAAGCTGGCAAAACAGGAAGCCTACGGCGTAGACGTGGAGAAAACCAATCATTTCTTTGCGGTCCATATGTACAAAGATCCGAACGCCACCAGGAGAGATTATAATAGTGGCGGAACTTGTGTGGTTGATAACGAATATTATAAAGAAAAATTAGTATTAAATCTCATCAAACCTGAAACCTTCATCGATCACGTTCCCAATCAAACTTATTACATCATCTTTGGGTTTTTGCTGTTTTTAAATATTTCAATGTTCAGCATTAAAGAAAATCTTCAACTCAAAAGAACTTATGCATGAAAAAGATATATTATTTTCCAGGAATCATCAGCGCTCTTATTGTACCCATTCTATTTTGGTATTATATTAATCCATACGTTGATAAAACGAAGTATAATGTCATTGATATCGGAATTCCTGCCAAATTAAGGAAAGATAATAGCAATGATATATACAGTTTTGAATCCGTACGAAACTGGGATTATAAAAAAATAAAAGTTGATCCTTCAAAAGCAAAAGAATATTCAAAATTTTATGTTTCGGAAATTAAGTCTCTCCAAAAACGTAATGAAAAAAATACCGGAATAGAATTTATTTTAGATAAAAATAATACATACGGTGATTTTGTTTCTTTATTAAATGACATGGCAATTGCAAAACACGAAACGTATGCGTTGGATTTGGAAAAAACAGGAAATGTATTTGCAACTGTGAATTATAAAAGTCCAAAAACTGAAGGAGAAGAAGAATGTCTTCTTTGTAATAATGTTCTCATGGATTATCACGAATCGACCTTTACGGATGAAACTTATGATTTTATAAAAAGACAGTATTATCAAACAATTTTTGAAAACTTTTCTAAACTTCCACACGGAGCTTATTATATCATTTTCGGCTTTTTATTATTTTTAAATATTTCTATGTTCAGCATTAAAGAAAGGTTTCAAATGCAGAGATTTCTTTTAGTATAATAGATTTTATTCGTTACGCTCCGTTCAGAATGACACTTATGTTCTGACCAGATATAAAAAAAGAAAAGACTGCCTTTCGGCAGCCTCCTCAATCACTTCACTTAAATACTTACTTTTTATCTTTATCCAGCAGAGTAATATATTCTCCGTAGCCTTTCTCTTTCATTTCCGCTTTCGGGATAAACTTCAGGGAAGCACTGTTGATACAGTAACGAAGTCCGCCTTTATCCGCAGGTCCGTCGTTGAAAACGTGTCCCAAATGGGCGTCTCCTGTTTTACTTCTTACCTCTACCCTTGTCATTCCGTGTGAACGGTCCAGCTTTTCATCGATCAATTGTTTTGTGATTGGTTTTGAGAAACTCGGCCAACCACAACCGGATTCAAACTTATCAGTAGAGATAAACAATGGCTCTCCGGTGGTAATGTCTACATAAATCCCTTCACGAGTTTCATCCCAGTATTCATTTTGGAAAGCTCTTTCCGTACCGTTTTCCTGCGTTACGTTATATTGTTCGGCAGTCAGTTTTTCCTTTAAAACTTTTTTATCCTGTTTCTGATATTTCACTTCTTTTTTCTTTGGAGGGTTGGCATTTCTCGCCATTTCAAATAATCCCGGTTCAATGTGGCAGTACCCTCCCGGATTTTTATCCAGATAATCCTGGTGATAATCTTCTGCCTTATAAAAATTTTTCAAAGGAATGGTTTCCACCAATACAGGCTTACTGTAATTTTTAGCTAATCTCGCCACTTCGGCTTTTACAATAGCTTCGGTTTCTTTATCGGTAGAATAAATTCCGGTTCTGTATTGATCACCTCTGTCATTTCCTTGTTTGTTTAAACTCGTAGGATCAATGGTTTTGAAATAAAGATCGATTAAAAGTTTAAGGTCAACTTCTTCCGGGTCGTATTTTACTTTTACCGTTTCGGCAAAACCGGTTGTGTGGCTGACTACTTCTTCATACGTAGGATTTTGCTTATTTCCGTTGGCATATCCTACTTCCGTTCCTACGACTCCTCGTATTTGTTGAAAGAAATGTTCTGTTCCCCAAAAACATCCTCCTGCAAAATAAACTTCTTTTACATTTTTATTGTCCATAATGGTCTCATTTTCTTTTTTTGATTCGCTAGATTTCATTTTTTTTGAATCTCCGCAGCTTGTTGCAAATACTGCTATTCCCAGCATCACGCCGAGAAATATTAATATGTTTTTCATTTTAACTTTTTTATTCATTTCAAATATTTTGCCTTTCAAATCCGCAACTTCTTATTTACAAATTTCGGACTAATTTTAATAGCAGATCAGTGATAATGTCTATAACAATCATAGCACATGGAATCTGATTTTCTACATAATGATATACGAAAAATACTGGGAAACGGATTTCGCAAATCAAATATTTCATCATGCTTATTGATCATAGAAAAGAATTAACAAATTCCATTTGATTCATTTATTATTTAACGCAAGGATAGCAAAGAATTTATTAATGGTAGGGCCAGATTTTCCGTTCGCAAGGGCGTTCTGCTCAGCAAATGAGTATTAAATCAAAAAGTAATACAATTGACTGCGCATAACTGGCGCTTTAGCTAAAGTAATTTTAAATTAATTGGAATTGATATTTACCATATTTTAGTGAAGTTTTATAAGCATTAAATTTTATTTTAATTACTAAAGCATGTTGTTTTTAATAAAGCATGGTTGCGAAAATTTGCTGAGCAGAACGCCCTTGCGAAAGAAAAACACATCTATATTTAAAATAAACTTTTGCGAGCATAGCATATATATAGATTTGTATCACATTTTAGAAGAAAATCGCTTAAAAAAACTAAATTTGCATCTTATCAAAATTGTAAAAAGCAAAGCAATATAAATTATGACATCACAAGAGATCCGTCAAAAATTTTTAGATTATTTTAAAAGCAAAGATCACCTCATCGTTCCTTCAGCACCTATTGTGCTGAAAGATGATCCTACTCTAATGTTTTCCAATTCGGGAATGACTCAGTTCAAGGATTTTTTCCTGGGCTACAAAACACCTACTGCCCCGAGAATTGCAGATACACAGAAGTGTCTGAGAGTATCCGGAAAGCATAATGACCTGGATGATGTAGGCCGCGACACTTATCACCACACCATGTTTGAAATGTTGGGAAACTGGTCTTTCGGCGATTATTTTAAAAAAAGATGCTATTGCTTTTGCCTGGGAATTGCTGACGGAAGTGTATGGAATTCCTAAAGAAAACTTATATGTAACAATTTTTGAAGGAGATGCTTCAGAAAACCTGGAAAGGGACCAGGATGCCTATAATTTCTGGAAATCACACATTTCCGAAGACAGAATCATCAACGGAAATAAAAAAGATAATTTCTGGGAAATGGGCGAAAGCGGACCTTGCGGACCGTGCTCAGAAATTCATGTTGATCTTAGAACGCCTGAAGAAAAAGCAAAAGTTTCGGGTCTTGAACTGGTCAACAACGACCATCCTCAGGTAGTGGAAGTCTGGAACCTCGTTTTCATGGAATTCAACAGAAAAGCCGACAGAACTTTAGAAAAACTTCCTGCACAACACGTTGATACGGGAATGGGCTTCGAGCGTCTGTGCATGGCCCTTCAGGGAAAATCATCCAATTATGATACTGACGTTTTTACGCCGCTGATTGCAAAAGTGGAAGAACTTTCAGGGAAAAAATACACCGGAATTTTAGAAGACGAAAAGGACATTGCCATCCGTGTGGTGGTAGACCATATAAGAGCAGTTTCTTTTGCAATTGCTGACGGACAGCTGCCTTCAAACGGAGGTGCCGGATATGTGATCAGAAGGATTTTAAGAAGAGGAATTTCTTATTCTTACCGATTCTTGGGGATGAAAGAACCTTTCCTTTATAAATTAGTCGCTGTTTTACAGGAGCAGATGGGAACATTCTTCCCTGAGCTTGAAAAACAAGGAAAATTGGTTTCAGAGGTTATTAAAAGTGAAGAAGAATCGTTCCTCAGAACTATTGAAAACGGATTGATCAGAGTTGAAAAACTGATCCAGCAGACAATTGCCAGCAATTCTAAAGTATTGCCTACTGAAGAAGTTTTTGAATTATATGATACCTATGGTTTCCCGGATGATCTTACCAGAATTATTGCGGAGGAAAAAGGATTAACCATTGACGAAAAAGGTTTTGAACAAGCTTTAAATGAACAGAAACAACGTTCAAAAGCTGATTCTGCACAAAAAGTCTATGATTGGGTAACTTTAGAAGAAGAACCTGAAAACTTCGTAGGTTACGACAAATTTGAATCTGAAACTTACATTACAAGATACCGAAAAGTAGAAAATAAAGACGGAGAGTTTTACCAGGTTGTTCTCAGCGAATCTCCTTTCTACCCTGAAGGCGGTGGCCAGGTGGGTGATAAAGGAGTCCTTGAAAACGCAGTGGAAAGCTTCGAAGTGTTGGAAACAAAAAAAGGAAAACGGATTAATCATTTCTTTAATCAACGGTCTTCCCAAAGATGCAGGCGCTGTTTTCTATGCTAAAGTAAATATTGCAGAAAGAAGAAACTCGCAGGCTAATCACTCAGTAACTCACTTGTTGCATGAAGCATTAAGAGAAGTTCTGGGCACCCACGTGGAACAGAAAGGATCATTTGTCGGTCCTGACTATCTTCGTTTTGACTTCTCCCATTTCAATAAAATGACCGAGGAAGAATTGACCTTGGTTGAAGATAAAGTGAATGCCAAAATCAAGGAAAGTATTGCCTTACAGGAATTCAGAAATATTCCGATTAAAGAAGCGTTGGAAAGAGGAGCCATGGCTTTATTCGGTGAAAAATATGGTGATAGCGTAAGAATGATCCAGTTTGGAACTTCTATGGAACTTTGCGGAGGAACCCACGTGAAAAACACCAGCGAAATCGGTCATTTTAAAATCGTTTCCGAGAGTTCTGCCGCGGCAGGAATCAGGAGGATCGAAGCTATTTCGGGAGATAAAGCCGAAGAATATTTCAAAAATCTTGAAAAACAGATTGCCGAGCTTTCTCAATTGTTAAAATCTAAAGATGTCGTACGTTCTATAGAGAAATTAATCGAAGAAAATGCTGCATTAAAATCTGAAGTCGATACTTTGAAAAAAGAAAAAGCCAAAGGAGAGATCGGCAACTGGAAAGGAGCTTACGAGCAAAAAGGCGATAAATTACTTCTGGTAAAAAGAACTTCTTTGGATGCCGGTTCGGTAAAAGATATCGTCTTCCAGTTAAAGAAAGAAATCCCGACTTCCATTACGGTTATTCTATCCGACGCAGATGGAAAACCAATGATTACCGTTGGCGTTTCTGATGATTTAGCTGGAATTTATCAGGCGGGAGCATTGATTAAAGATTTGGCAAAAGAAATCCAGGGCGGCGGCGGAGGAAATCCTGGCTTTGCCACAGCAGGAGGAAAAAATCTTGATGGATTGGAAAATGCATATCAGAAAGCTTTGAATCTTTAAGCTTCAATAAAATATAGAGGTAAAAAAAGCAACTGTCGTCGTGGCAGTTGCTTTTATTTTTTCTGAACTTTTCTTATCAATAGAAATGGGCTTCAGCCCATTTACCAGATTAAATAATGCAATTGGCTTTAGCCAAAATGATTTTAAGTTAGGCTAAAGCCATTATTGTAAAATTATTTTAAAGTCGGGCTAAAGCCCGACCCTATTGAACAGATACTTTTACAAATTATAAAACGGTTACCACATCATTTACAACGGATCTACCGGTGGAGTTTCCGGCAGTCCGCTTGGAGTGTCGTAGATGATGTAATCGTTGTATTTGGCTTCGTTGGTTTCGTAGAAAATATCTTTACCAATGCCTGTATATTTTGTGAGCAGTTGATAAAGTTTGTTGAGTGCTTCTATCCGACCTTCTGCGGCGACATCCCGATCGGAAACACCTTGGGCTTGTGCGTCTATAGCGACATCCAGAGCATTGCGTTGGGCAATAAGCGTTGCGATTTTCTCTGAAGTAAGACCTTCGTCCGAAAGTTCGGTAAGGTATTTCTCTGCCGTAAGGCTCATGATCTTGGCAACACGCACAATCTCTGCATCGCTTTGCTGACTGATCCCGGCGTCACCAAACTCCTTGTATTTGGCACTGTAGAGCCCGAAAACATTTTCAGCCCTATTAAAAATACTGCGCATGGTTTTTTCAAGGGCGTTTCTGGCGGCATCTTTTTTTTCGGTAAGATTCATTTTGATGGCTTCCAGCTGTTCATCGTTTGGGAAATTGTCTACCGTGTTTCTTGCGGTTGTCAGTTCAGCTTTTTTTGGCGGCGTTGTAGCCACGGTCTGTAAATTCGGTGATGTCTCTGTCGATTAAAGCGATCAATTCATCTGCTTTTTGTTTCAGAACAGCATCTGACATATTGAAGTCACGTATTACCTGATTTTTTTTCATAATGGTATTGATTTTTTGTGTTAAAAATATAATTGAAGTCTAATGTATATGGATTGTTAAATAAATTCATTTTTCTCAAAAGGCTGTAAAACACTGTAAAATAACAAATTGTACTTGATCGGCTCTTCGGAGTGGTTGATTGCTTCTTCGGACTGGTTGATCGGCTCTTCTTACTGGTTGATTGTCTCTTCTGAACGGTTGACTGCCCTTACAAAGCACTTGAATGCCCTAACAAAGTGGTTGCTGATCTCTACTGAATGCTTGAATGTCTTTTCTAAACGGTTGAAACAGCCTTCAAACTCTCTGAACGATCTAACGGACTACGCTACCGTTTTTTGAGGTCAGTACGTTGTGGGTTACAATTGAAGTTTTTTGTGGAAACCGGTAGTGCCGGAAGTATGCGCATGAAATGCGGGATTATTTTTATAGATCATCATTTTGTTTTTTCTTATTCGTGTGACAAATATAAAAATATTTTTGAATAGGATGGGATTGGGAGTTTGTTTTTTTTAATGGAAAAACCTCAAGAGGACAAGTTTTTTATGATATATTAATTTTTTATCGATACTCAGGTTTTAAGTAAAGTTTTTCATTTAATGATTTTGAAATTAATGGTGCTACTAATTCAGTTATTTTAGTATACATTGTTTTATACTCTTCAAATTTTTGACTAGATAAACCGTTTTTATATTCATTTTTATTATCCCCATGTGCAATTCCATTTCTCTTCTTCACAAAAGAAGATACTCTTCCCATTAATTCATTAAATTCGGTAGAAGCTAATCCTAATTTGTTATGCAAACCTAAATTAAATAATATTTTGTCTATAACTATTGGATTTAAATTAGATTCTGTATGAATGATTGAATTTTTGTCTTGATGATTTGTTGAAATTGGTAATTGTAATTTATTTATTCGGGTAGTATTATTTATATTTTCAAGAAGTATTTGCCTATTAATAATTCGCTGATTCACTTTACCAATTTCTTCATTGGTTTGAATTATCCATCGATTAGAATCGTCATATTTAGAAAATTCAGAATGTAAACAAGATACTAACAAAACATTTATAGTTTTGTGTAAATCTATATTTGATTCATTTAATGCTTGAGCATATATTTCCATTGAGAAACGAAAAAACCCTTCAAAATTTGCATATAAATTAAGAAGTAGACTTTTTTCTATAAATAGCTTTTTTTCCTCTGTTTTTTCTAATGTTGATTCATTAATATTGTTTATTAAATTATTTAAAAAAAGCTACTTCATCGTTTCGCCATTTTAAGTCTTCTTCAATCAACTCTCTTAATTCTTCAATATCTAAAGACGTCATTGAATATTCGATTTTATTATTTGAGAAACCGCATTAACTCTTTCATTAAAAAATTTAAGGTACTTACTCCCACTTGTTCTTTTTTTCTTTCTCATTTTTTGTTATTAACTTAAAAGAGTTTGAATTTTTTAAAGTTTGAAAATCTTCTCGTAATTTTCTAATTAAATCATGATTATCAATGCTAACTTTTTCTGAAAACTTTGACATTGCAAGTGAAAAAGCTTCGAAATGGAAAGCTAAAAATTGTTTTTGGAATCCTTTGTCATTTAAGTTTACAAAAACTTCTCCATTAGGAAATATTTTATCCAATAAATCAAATGTTTTATAAAATAATACTCTTTCCTTTTCGTAATCAAAACTAACTTTATTATCTGCAACATTTTCAGCATAAGAAGTCATGTAATCAGCTAATGTTCCTTGATAAAATTTTAAATCGGCATTTTTTAAAGTATAAAATCTTAATACTAGCTCATCGTCAAATTGTTCATTTATTTGCTCATCCATGACATACTTAATTGTATTTCTAAAACTAGGATAAGATTTGATTTCTTGTATATAGTTGATAAAAGTTTCATCTAGTAATCTAATTGTGCTATTTCTTATTTCTTGCGCACTTAGTAATAGACCACCAGTATTTAACCTTTTAAACATGTCATATTTCAAACGTTTTGGACTCTCTTTTTTTATTATTTGCATCCTTACATAACTACGCTTCACTTTAATTTTTAAAGCAGGAGATAAATCATCGAATGTAATTCCATTTAATTCTTTAACAATATCACAATTTTGAAGCTTTAATTTATGTCCTTTAGGATATCTATCAGATTCCAACAATCCGAGGAAATGTAAAAACGATGAAATTCTTTGAAGTCCATCAATTAGATCGTATTGCCTCGATTCTGTTTCAATTACAAAAATTGGAGGAATTGGAAGCTCCAAAATTAATGATTCTATAAATTGAGACTGTTGTGTTTCAGACCATCTAAAAAGTCTCTGGTATACCGGTTTGATCTCTAATTCATCAGGGTACATTGAACCAATTTCCCCAAAAGAAATATCAATAGAAGATGTTACTGCGGTTAATGTTTGGGTATCAATAATATCAATTAGTCTAACTTTATTATTCATTAATATTTTTTTTAGAATAAATACAAATTTTAAATTATAAATTTGGCAATTTATTATTATGCTAAAATAAATAATTATCTATAGCAAAACAATTTTTAATTCAACACTAAATGAAAAAATAAACTTCTCATGGTCTCGATACAAAATTATTCTTCAAATAATTTTTACTCGAACGGACGGAGGTCGTAAATTGGGTACGGATGTTTTAATTTTTAACAAAAGATTATATTTTATGTTGTGGTTTTGTAACCTTCTTATCAATAGTTTTGTCATACTATTAAAAAAGACTAATGACAAAATTTCTATTCCCGCTGTTTTTGTTCTGTACAGCAATCGTTTTTGGACAAACCCAGTTGAAGGTTTTCAATAAAGCCGACAAGCAACCGGTTTACAATGCCGCCGTTTATTGTGATGATGCCCTCTTGGGAAAAACGGATCTCAATGGAGCTTTATCTTTTAAAACGAAATGTAAAAAAAGTTGAAATCCTGGCCAGCAATTTCGAAGATGTGACGGCAGATGTAAGGAAAAACATGGAGGTTACCATGCAGCCTTTATCAGAGAAAAGGGGAAATATTGACCGCGTGGTGATCAACGATAAAAGTGATCCCAGAGCACTGAAAATCCTTGACGAACTTAACAAACGGGCCAAAGAAAACTCTCCCAAGTCCCTGGAATCGTACAATTTTAAGTCGTATGCGAAATATTCCATTGATCTGGACAAAGATTCCATTGATATTTATAAAAACTTTTTAGCCACAAGAAAAGACTCCCTGTCCAAGGTCGATCATAAAGATTTTAAACAAAAAGAAAGCGACAAAAAGGATTCCCTGATCGCGGAAGATTTTGTAGAAGCATCGACGGAAGGCCAGATGTTTCTTTGGGAAAAAGCCACGGAATACAAATATTCTAAAAAATACGGTGAGAAAACCAATATCATCGACAATAGAATGTCAGGTTTTAAAAATCCGATCTATGAAGCGCTGGCGCTCAATGTTTCGAATCTCGACAGAACACCGAGACAGCTGAGACCGGAAAACAGAAAGCTGTTTAATTATTACCTTACCGACACGATACAGCTTGACGGAAGAAAAACATACGTCATCAAGTTTAAAGAGATCACCGATAAAAAGAAGCAGAATCCAAGAAAATTCAACGGGAAAATCTATGTGGACGCCGACAGCTATGCCCTGAAAAAATTTGAAAGCACTAGCAAAAAAAGGAATGAAGGCAATATTGTGTCGGTCTGGAAGCCCATCAACAACAAATGGTTTCTGGATTATGAAGATCTGAGGCTTAAAATGGGCGACACAAGCTTCGATACGTCTAAAAAAGACAGTATAAAAACAGGTGAGCCAAAATACAACAAAAAGAAATTCGGCAATTACCTGTATGTAAAAAACAGGTTCTTCGATTTTGAAATCGACCAGCCTCAGAAAGCCTCTGACTTTAAAGGCTATTCCCTGGAAATGAAAAACTCCGACGGAAGCCTGCTGCAGCAATACAGAACCGACAGCCTTACCACAAGAGAAAGCAATACCTACACGAAGATCGACAGTTTTGTGCAAAAACATGATTTTGAGAAAAAAACTCAATACTTTGACCCAGCTTTTAAGAGGAAACCTTCGTTATAAAATGATTGATTTCGACCTTACTAAATTCATCAGCTATGATAAATACCAGGGAATACGCTTGGGAGCAGGGGTAAAGCTTAATGAAAAATTCAGCAAAACATTTTCTCCTGACGGATATTTCGGGTACGGATTTAAAGACCACCGCTGGAAATACGGACTTGGGCTGGATGTAAAACTGTCTGACAAAAGAACTTCCGTCTTCCGTGTTGAATATGTGGATGATGTGTTTGCTGCCGGAAGATTCAGCAACCATATGTGGGATATGATGATGAAATTATCGGATATGAACCTCGATCTTCATAATTCAACGTTTTACAGAAATCAGCGGTACGGAGCCTCTTTCCTGTATGATATTTCCAATTCATTAAGTATGAAAATTGCGGTGAACAAAGAGAAACAAAATGCTCTTTTTGATTACCAGTATAAAAATATGGGCAATACCTTTGACAATACGAATGCCATTTTATCTTTAAAATTTGCGCCTAACGATAAAAATATCATGACCCCTTCCGGGAAATATACGTATGAAAAAGGATATCCACAGGTGTTTTTAAATTATGAAAAAGGATTTAAAACCTTAGGCGGAGATTTGGATTATAACAGACTTGATGCATTAATCATTCATCAGTTCAGATCAAAACTGGGTTATACCAACATTAAGCTTTTCGGTGGAATCTCATCGGGAACTGCACCAATCTGGAAGAACTTTGAAATTGCCGGACAGAATGATGTAAATATCGATCACTGGTATTCCAATATAAGTACCCCTTCCAATTTCGGATTTGCCACCATGCCTTCGGGAACTTTCTTTGCCGATAAATTTGCAGGTTTTAAAATTTCGCAGAGCCTTCCTTTCCGATTTAAAACGTTGGGTAAAAGATATTCAGATATCGAATTGGAATATCAGTCGGCCATCGGTGATTTTAAAAATGCAGGAGATCATCAGTTTCAATTCCGTGCGTTGGATCACTACTATCAGGAGGCCGGTGTGATGTGGAACAGATTTTTAGGAACCAGATTCGGTGTAGGCTTTTCCTACAGGCTGGGATATTACCAGACCTCAGAATTCAAAGAAAATATGGGGATCAAGATAAAGTTTAATCTTTTGAACTAATTGAGTGACATTAAGAATTTAATATTAAAAAAATTAAAAGACGAAATACCAGATCCCGGAAATTCCGGGATTTTTTTGTGATTGATAATTCTTATGAAAAATGCAGTGAATATCAATGGGTAAAAACTTTTCCAGGACAATAAATATCATTAATTTTGGCAAGTTTCTATGAATAGGATTGTCGTGTTTATATGTTTCTGGATATACATTTTTGGTTTCTCACAATCGAAAGTAACTTCTATTGAAGCAGTCGTAATTGAAGACAAAAGCGATCCCAGAGCCCTTGAAATCCTGAAAAAAGTCAATCAGCTGTTCCGGGAAAACTCTCCAAAAACCCTGGATTCCTATTCTTATAAATCTTATGAGAAAATCTCTCTGGACATTGATGAAGACAGCATTACCCAATACCAACAGTTTTTTGAGAATTCCGCTTTTTTCAGGAAAAAAAGAGAAAAGGATTCACTGAATAATGTATCTGCCAGAAAGATATTTTCAAAGAGTAAATTATTTTTATGGGAAAGAGCACAGGAATTTTTATACTCAAAAAACTACGGTGAAAAAATCAATATTCTGGACAACAGAATTTCCGGACTGAAGCAGCCGATCTATGAATTGATTGCCCTTCAGCAAAGTAATCGTGATCAGCTTCCCGCCCAGCTGAGACAGGAAAACAGAGGATTATACAGATTCTTTTTAACCGACACTATTGAAATGGACGGAAGAAAAAATTTTGTGATCCGCTTCAGGGAAGTCAACTATAAAAAACCGGATAAAAAGCGAAAATATAACGGTGCGATTTATATTGACACTGATACTTACGGCATAAAGAAAATCGAAAATTTCAGCAAAAACAAAAACGACGGTATTATTACAAGCACCTGGATCTATTTCAACGGCAAATGGTTTCTCGCTCATGAAACCGTAAAGCTCAAGATGAGTAATATGGTGATGGAAGAAGATAATAAAGAATACCCTGACGAAAAACACGAGAAAAATAAGAGACAGAGTTTCGGCACTTATGCTTTTCTGACTTCGCACTATTTTGATTATAAGTCGCCTGCTGAAAATGATAAAAATGACTTTAAAGGATATACTTTTTCCGTAAAAAATATTGGGGGGAAAAACACTGGATCAGTACAGGACAGATCCTTTAACAGAAAGAGAAAGGAACACCTATAAAACCATTGACAGCCTTGGAAAAATATACAATATCGACCGGAAAGCAAGAGTGTTAGGAGGCTTGTTATTAAACGGGCAGATAAAAGTTGGCGTTGTGGATTTTGCGGTGGATGAAATTATTAATTACAATTTATATGAAGGTTTCCGGGTCGGTTTGAAAGCTAAACTTAATGAAAGTTTCAATCCGTATTTTTCTCCTGATTATACTTTTGCCTATGGTTTTAAAGATGATAAGTGGAAATACAGAATCGGACTTGATATTAAAACAACGTTAGAAAAAGATTCCTATTTCAGGGTTGATTATTATGATGATGTGACCGCTTCCGGGGAATTTTACAGAAGACTTTGGAATTTCAAGATGAGAATGGCAAACTATGGGAATAATTTGAATAACGACCGTTATTATCATTACAGGGGTGGTTCCATTTCTTATTTAAATGATGTAACGAATGGATTAACATTGGTATTTGCGGCGAGAAAAAACCTTGAAGAAGCAATGTTTGATTATTCTTTCCGTGGGAAAGGCTCCTCTTTTGACAATTTCAACACATTATTTACTTTAAAATATTCTCCGAATTCTACCAACATCATGACGCCTCAGGGGAAATCCCTGATCGACCAAAAATATCCTGAGCTGTATTTTAATTATGAGCAGAGCTATAAATTGATTGGCGGGGATTTTAATTATACGAGATTTGATGCGCTCATTGTACACAATTTTAAGACGATGCTGGGAACCACGGGCTTCCGGCTCTACGGAGGAATGGTCTTTGGGGATGCACCGATCTGGAAAAATTTTACTATGAACGGACTGGCGTCACCGAGAAGGGATTTTAATTTTAACCTGACTTCATTTCTCGGCTTTGCCACGTTGGAGGGCGGGAAATATTACAATGACCGCTTCGTCGCCTACTATTTCACGCATAAGCTTCCTTTATATTTTAAAAGTTTCGGGCAGAATATCTCAAGTTTTGATTTTGTGTTGAGGGGAACTATCGGAAATATGGCGCATCCTGAATATCACCAGTTTAAGTTCAGGCCGCTGGACCATCTGTACCAGGAAGTTGGCCTTGAATGGAACAATTTTCTTTCAACCTATTTTAATCTTGGACTATTTTACAGGGTAGGCTATTATACCACCCGGAATTTTAAGCAGAATTTTGCGGTTCAGTTTAAATTAAAACTTTTGGAATTTTAATCAAAAAAACAATACAACCGATATGCAAAAAATCGAAATAAAAGCAGAACAGTTTTTTGAACTATTAAAGTTGAAAGATACTTCGATGTGGGAAATTTTCGCACAGATGATCAGCGAAAACGAGAAGGAAATTATTTTTTTAGATAACGAAGGCAAAATACTTTTCAACTATATTCTTCCGCAGAATCAGGAAAAGCTGGAAGAAGATAGAAAAGAATTCTCGAAGCAGTTTGCGGATAAGCTTTCGAATCTTAATTGAGCTTGAGCGTGGGAGGGTCTGAGGGTTGGAGAGTAGGAGTGTTTTAGCGTGAGAGAGTATTAGAGTTTTAGAGTTTAGTGTAGAAGCGTTTAATCTATTATTTAAAAATTTTATTATAGATACCACAACTGTCTGACTCTTTCGCATACGCTAAAATCCTGTCACACTAAAACACTCCCACGCTCAAACGCTATTACTCCTAAAAAGATCAACCGTTTTCCTGGCTTCTGCCGCATCATGAACGCGTAAGATCTTCGCGCCTTGCTGTAGAACTTTCAGATGAAGTTTCTGGGTTTCTTCATTAATGTCGAGAGGAGATTTCCCCAAAGGTTTATATATAAAAGATTTCCTTGAAATTCCAATCAATAAAGGAAATTTACCAAACCCCAGATATTTTATTTCATCAATCATTTTCATCTGATCTTCCGCAGTTTTTCCAAAGCCGAAACCGGGATCAAGAATAATATCAGTAACACCTTTACTTAATAATTCGTTGGTTTTTTCAGAAAAATATTTGTTAACAGAAAGAACAATATCATCAAATTTTATTTTATCATGCATGGTTTCATACGTAGAATTTACATGCATCAGAATATAGGGAAGTTTTGTTTTGGCAACGGTATCAAACATTTTATCATCATAATGCCCTCCGGAAATATCGTTAATGATATCAATTCCTTCATTAAAACCATATTTTACCGTTTCTGAATAGAACGTATCCAGAGAAATCAATGCTTCGGGAAATTCTTTTTTAATTAAAGAAATGATATTGCCTATTCTTTTGATTTCTTCTTCTGCACTCAGAAATTCAGCGTAAGGACGTGTCGACTGTGCACCAATGTCTATAATTTCCGCTCCTTCTTTCAGCATTTTATGGGTTTGTTCTAACGCCGATTTTTCGGTATTGAATTTTCCACCGTCAGAAAATGAATCCGGTGTAAGATTGAGAATTCCCATAATCTTCGGTTCCGAAAGATCTACCAGCCTTCCGTTACAATTGATTGAATGGAAAGATTGAATGTTTAAAGAACCAAAGAGCGAAGATACTTGCAAGCCTGATAAATTCTGATTAGACATAACGACAATTAAACTGAAAATTTATTGTACAAAAATAAAACAAAAGAATAAAAATGCTCTTATTCAAATGCGTTATTCAATCAAACTCTCCAAACAAAAAACTAGGCCCTGATTTCCGCTACCTAAAACCTAATTCGTATATTTGAAAGATTAAGAGAATTTATGTCAGAAACATCAGTACAGTTTGAGAAAATTATCAGTCAGTGCCGTGAGCTTTTCAGTAAAAAATTACAGGATTACGGCCCGGCGTGGAGGGTTTTACGACCAAGCTCTATTACAGATCAGATTTATATTAAAGTTAACAGAATCCGTACCCTGCAGATGACTGATAAGAAAATGGTGGATGAAAGTGAAGAGGATGAATTTGTGGCGATTATCAATTATTCGATTATTGCCCTTATCCAGCTTGAAAAGGGCTTTTCAAATGATTTTAATGAAAATAACGAAGAGATCCTCAAACTTTATGATCAATATTCTACTGAAGCCAGACAATTGATGGAGCGAAAGAACCATGATTACGGAGAAGCCTGGAGAGATATGAGGATTTCGTCGATCACGGATCTGATTTATCAAAAAGTTTTAAGAACAAAACAAATTGAAGACAACCAGGGCGTAACGGTTGTTTCTGAAGGTCTGGATGCCAATTATTTTGATATGCTGAATTATTCCGTTTTCTGCCTCATCAAATTCTCTGAAAAAGAAAACAAGCTTGAATCTAAAAACTAATTATATGATCAAAGGTTTATTACGTTTCGTTGTTGCAGTGATTTTTATCCTTTCGGGATTTGTAAAAGCGGTAGATCTGGTCGGTTTTTCTTTTAAAATGGAAGAATACTTCTCTCCTGCGGTCTTCAATATGCCTTTCTTTGAAAAATTTGCGCTGCTATTTTCAGTGATTGTTGTAATTCTGGAACTTCTGCTCGGATTCATGCTTTTGCTAAAACTCAGGCTTAAATTTACCCTTTCAGCACTGATTGCACTTTGTGTTTTTTTTGGTTTTCTGACTTTCTATTCTGCCTATTTCAATGTGGTGACGGATTGCGGGTGCTTTGGAGATGCTATTAAATTTACGCCTTGGCAAAGTTTCATTAAAGATATTGTACTTCTGTTCGCTTTAATTCTTCTGTTTACCCTTTACAGGAAAGAATTTAAGAAAAAAGACACGTACACGTATAACGAGAAAAAAGAGTCTAACAAATTCAGATATATACTTTTAGCTATATTTTCGCTGGTAATGATAGGTATTGGCACTTATGGGATTTTATACGAACCTGTAATTGATTTCCGCGATTATAAAATCGGAACAGATCTAAAATCGGAGAACGAAAAAATCAATAAAAACCCATCTGAATATAAAACTTTTTATTCCCTTAAAAACCAGAAGACAGGAGAAATACTGAAAGTAAATCAGGATGATTACATTAAAGAAACAAAATACTGGGCAGAAGGATCGCCATGGAAAATTGAAGAAGGAAAAAATGAATCTGTTTTGGTAAAAGAAGGCTATAAGTCGGAAATTGTTAAATTTAAAATTGAAGATCCTACCGGGATGGATGTGACTGAAGAAGTGATCAACACACCGAAAGCAATCCTTGTATTTTCTTATCATCCAAAAGAGGTTTCCCCGGAGTTACTGAAGCAGGTAGAAGCTAAAGTAAAAGCACAGAAAGCCAATGTTGTGTACGGTGTATCAACAGATCCGAACACCTTTAAAACCATTAAAAATATGATGATGGACGGTACTGCCATTAAGACGATCGCAAGAAGCAATCCATTTGTTCTTGTTTTACAGAACGGAAAAATTGTTGATAAGCAGCCGGCAAAGGAATACATTAAATAATTCTTTAGCTAAAATTTAAACACTAACTTTTATTATATATTTACTCATGCAGAAATCAAATAAACCGATTGCCGGATACCATTTATTGATGATATTATCTTCGGTAGACGGAGAATTTGCTCCGGAAGAAGGAATGCTTGTACAACAATATCTGGCAGACGAATTTCCTTTTAAAATGGATCTTGATAATGAGCTTGAAACCATCGCTTTGCTGAAGCCCGAAGAATGGAAAGGACATTTCGAGTTCCACGCTAACTGTTTTTACGATGATTCTACGGAAGAAGAACGCTTGAATTTTATCCAATTTGCCAAAACTTTAATCAAAGCCGACAATAAGGTAACCGACGAAGAGCATTCTTACTATACTCTTTTAAAAAAAATCTGGAATATTAATTAATTAAAATCAGAATTAGCTTTATCTGATTCTAACCTCAACTCCTAAAAATAATAAGAAACTATGAGAAGAAAAATAGTTGCAGGAAACTGGAAAATGAACAAAAATGTAATTGATGCACAACAATTGATGGTTCAGTTACTAAGCTATAAAAACAACAATACGACCAATTGCGAAGTCTGGATTGCACCACCGTCTTTATATTTAATGATGGCGAAAGACATCTTCGAGAAAGATGAGATCGGTGTCCTTGCACAAGATATGAGCGAGCATGAAAGCGGTGCATATACAGGTGAAATTTCGGCCGATATGCTTGAGTCTATTGATGCTGCAGGCTCTCTGATCGGGCATTCCGAGAGAAGACAATATCACGGTGAAACAGATTCTCATTGCAATAAAAAAATAAAACTGGCTTTGGATAAAGGTCTTATCCCGGTGTATTGTAATGGTGAAACGCTGGAGCAGAGAAAAGCAGGACAGCATTTTGAAGTGGTTAAAAACCAGACTGAAGTTGCCCTTTTCACTCTTTCTGCTGAAGAAATCAAAAAAGTAGTGATCGCTTACGAACCGGTTTGGGCTATCGGAACAGGTGAAACAGCAACTCCTGAGCAGGCACAGGAAATCCATGCCCATATCAGAAGCATTATCGCTGCAAAGTACGGGCAGGAAATTGCGGATGAAGTTTCTATTCTTTACGGAGGTTCCGTAAAACCTGATAACGCGAAAGAAATCTTTTCACAGCCTGATATCGACGGAGGATTGATCGGAGGAGCTGCTTTGAAACTGGAGGATTTTTCTAAGATTATTGAGGCTTTTAATTAATTTAGATTTAAAATATTTTTATAGAGATCGTCTTTTGGACGGTCTTTTTTTGTTTTTTAAATTCCCGCGGATTTCGCAGATTTTCACAGATGATTATAATAATATTTTTTTGCGGATTGGGACAGGAGATAAAAACAAAAGGGGCGGCATCTTCGATGCCGCCCCTTTTTTACAAAATCTAATTATTGAATATCGACTACATACATAGTTCCTTTATCCTGTTTTCCTGTTTTAGGAAGGATTTTCGTTTTCGGATTTCCGTTTCCGTCGTCGGTAACACCAAAATCATCGTCATTAAAAACCGCCAGCTTGTTATTTCCGAGATAAACAATCCCTTCAAATTTATCATGTTCATACCCTATTTTGGCAACAAGATCTACGGCTAATGTTTTGGTGACAGGCTGATATCCTGCCGTGGCAATTTCAGCCCAGGTACATTCCTCAAGCGCTTTTCCATTAATTTTCATTCCGTCTACAGCAGCAGGATCTGTTCCTGATACATCGGAAGCATTGGTTATATTAATCCTGTAGACCTTCTTCAATCCGCCTGCAGAACCAAAGTTTCCATCTCTTTCAATCACAAGAAATTCAGTATTGCTGATCGGCGTAATTTCACATACAGAGTCTGAAGCACCACCATCCTGCTTGTATAAAAATTGTTTGGTTTTTCCTGTTGCAAGGTCGAAGGTCACAATTCTCGTGAGTGTTTTATTGGTCGCCAGAGTTTTAGTCGGAACATACATAGTAGACTGCATCGTTCCTACCAGTATTTTTCCGTCGGGTGTCATGCACATTCCCTCCATTCCGCGGTTCGGGCGTCTTTTTGCAAAAACGGCCGGAAGCTTTCTGGTACCGGTATTTACACCGATAGGGCTAATTCTCTCCAGTTCTACTCCATCTGCATTGTAATGAACGATATGAGGACCATATTCATCGGAAACCCAAAACGTTCCGTCTGCAGCCGCTACGATACTTTCGCTATCCAGTCCGTAATTATCAGTTCCCAACACGCTTCCATCTACAGCATAAGCGATTTCTCCCGTACTTCCCATTCCTGCGGGATTTGGAAGACCGGTGATAGGTTGGCCGGAAGGATTTTTAAGTTTAATATATTTAATGACTTCAATATTTCCGTCTGCATTGATTTTAAAATGCATAATGGTAGGTGTAAAGTTCGGAGTCAAAATCTTGATACCATTAGAATATGCGACATTCGGGCCACGGTCGGTGATCAAATAGAATTCGCCTTTTCTCGTAGGATGCGCTGTTGCACCCGAACCGAAACCTCCGCTAATTACATTCACGCCATTAAGAGTTGCCAATGTGGTGAACGGAAATTCCTGTGGAAGTTTAGAATAATTAATATCCTGATTGTTTACATTATCCTCATTGTTGTTACACGCTGTAAGAGCGGCAATTGTCAACAGAGGTAATAAGAATTTTTTCATGCTTACTTTTATTGTACGCGAAAGTAGCTATTGATTGTAAACTTATCTTGAATGTAATAATAATTGTATTTTAAATATAAAAAAGACCCGGATCATTTTCCGGGTCTTGATAAGTTTAATGATGTTTCATTTTATATGGTCTGTTCTTCATGTTTTCCTTCCTTGATCTCTTCTACCATTTTGGCATTGAACGCAGGAAGATCTTTAGGGGTACGGCTGGTTACAAGCCCATTGTCTACCACTACTTCGCTGTCTTCCCATTGGGCTCCTGCGTTTTTAAGATCTTTGCTGATGGAATTAACGGAAGTCATATTTCTTCCCTCTACCACCTCAGCATTGATCAGAATCTGAGGACCATGACAAATAGCTGCCACAGGTTTCTGCTGCTGAAAGAAATCTCTTACGAAAGACAAAGCACTTTCATTTGTTCTCAGTTGATCCGGGTTGATAACACCTCCGGGAAGAACCAACGCATCGTAATCTGAAGCGTTTGCTTCATCTAATGTTTTATCAACCGGATATTCCTGTCCCCAGTCTTTTTCAGCCCACGCTTTGATTGCTCCCGATTCCGGACTGATGATGTGTGCTGTACAGCCTTGCTGTTCTAAATATTCTTTTGGAGATTTTAATTCGCTTTCTTCAAAACCGTGTGTTGCTAAAATTGCAATTTTCTTTGACATAATTTTTATGATTTAAGTGTTATGCCATTTTAAGTGTAAAAATGGTGCCGTTAATGTCTGTTCAACTGATAAAAATTGTTAAAATATGCTTTAATAATTCATTAGATTTCAATTTTGAAAACTTTGGGTAGACACTAAAGGAGCTAAGGTGACGCCACTTAGGCGGCTAAGCGGATAATCCTTAGGTAGCTAAGTGAATGTCACTTAGCTTACCATGTAGAGGAACAGTAAAATCATAAACATGTATTTATCTGAGCTATAGCATTAGAATATAAATAGCGTCGGACTTCAGTCATATTCAAATAAGAACCAGCACAAGAGCTTAAGCCAAAACTTACAGTAGGTTTTGGCTAAAGCCTGGCTTTTTCTTAATTCATCCCTATTGAATACAAACTTCTCTTACCTGAACTAAGATTTATAACGATAATGGCTACCCTAGCCCGGATTGCAGCGATTGTCTGAGCTCATTTCATTATTTTCGGGTTGCGGCGGCAAAGCCGCCGCAACCCGAAAATAATGAAATAGCGAGTGCGGAAAGCCGGAAAAAGCTTCAAATAGAAAATAAATATTGCTTTTCAATGTAATCAAATTGCTCCTGATAAGAAATGAAATAAACCGCACCAAAAACTGATGCGGTTTATTTCATTTCTCCACGAGAAGAAATTATTTTTTGTCTTTTGATCTCTGTAAAACTTCGTCTACCATTCCGAAACCTTTGGCTTCTTCGGAGGTCATCCAATAATCTCTGTCTGACGCTTTTTCTACCCATTCAAATGTCTGGCCGGAATGCTCGGAGATGATTTCGTACAATTCTTTTTTAAGCTTTAACATCTCTCTCAGGTTGATTTCCATATCGGAAGCTACCCCTTGTGCCCCTCCTGACGGCTGGTGAATCATCACTCTTGAGTGTTTCAAAGCGGAACGCTTTCCTTTTTCACCGGCAACCAGCAAAACAGCACCCATTGATGCGGCAATACCAGTACAAATAGTAGCTACATCCGGCTTGATGATCTGCATCGTATCATAAATCCCTAATCCAGCATAAACGCTGCCACCTGGAGAGTTGATATAGATCTGAATATCTTTTGAAGGATCTGCACTTTCTAAGAACAGAAGCTGTGCGGTTACAATATTGGCAACCTGGTCGTCGATCCCTGTTCCAAGGAAGATGATTCTGTCCATCATCAGACGAGAAAATACGTCCATCTGTGCAACGTTCAATCTTCTTTCTTCCATGATGTATGGCGTAAGATTCGTAGGACCATACATTCCCATATACTGATCGGTAGCCAGACCGCTGTTTCCTAAATGCTTTACAGAGAAATCTCTGAATTCTTTTTTTAATGTCCATATTTCTATTATGTATTATTAAATTTTACGAAGTTTAAATTACAACTTTTATTCCTAAAATATTATAGGACTTTTTGTCACAGACTTTTTTTAAACAGAAAATAATTGAACGTTATCTGTCAGAATAAATTCCTGTAATTGCTGAATAATTCAGAATTTTGGATAATTCGACTGATACAAGGGTAAGCATCTGGATTTTTTTGATCAGCTCAAAATATTTCCCTTCATCAGAATCTGCATGGTCTGCGAGTTCTTTTTTTAGTTTTTAAAATTAAAAAATTAACGTATCGGAATTTATGGATCAGGATATCACCGGCAACCTGTTCGGGAATTTTATCTCCATAATTGGGTGAAAAGATATTCCGGGTTGCCCAGTCATTCAGTTCGCTGTATATATTCATGGAGTTGACTGCCGCTTTGCTGAGCTCCTCATCCATCAGTCCGAAAAAGAAATTCCCCTTCCTAAGCTCTTCCTTTTCAATTCCTTCTTTAATGTAATCTACAATTTTTTTATTGAGCTCCACCTGAAATTCATAACCGTCTTCTTCGAAATGATGAAGGATTTCTTCTATGACAGTGATTTCGTAATTCTGTTCATCAGGAGTTGTTCGCTGTAAAATCACATCACCATAATTCAGCATATGATTGATAAGTTCATTCTCCAGCTTTGTGACATTAAAAATAATAGGATCTACCTGATCTCGCGGCTCTTCAACGATCTGAAGTTTTGCAGGCTGCTGTGCATCAGTTCTGGCCTGGGTTTTCTGGGTCTGATTCTGAGTGATTTGCTTCTGAACATCCAGTTCATTAAAAAGACTCTGCTCTGACAATCCGAACTTATTGGAAACTTCTTTAAGATAAACTTCCCTTTTCAAAGCATTCTGAACAAATGATACCGATTTTACGATATCGCGAATCGCTTCAGCTTTTTTGATAGGATCATTTCCGACTTCTTTCAGGAGAATTTCTGCCTTAAAGTCGATAAAATCCATTGCCTGATTTTCAATGAATTTTTCTACATATTCCTGCGGATGCTTTTTGGCAAATGAATCGGGGTCATCACCATCCGGAAACAGCAATACCCGGATGTTCATTCCTTCGGTCAGTAACATATCAATACTCCTGAAGCTTGCTTTGATTCCGGCATTATCGCCATCGAAAAGAATAGTAACGTTTTCCGTAAGTCTTTTGATCAGCTTGATCTGCTCGGTAGTAAGTGAAGTTCCGGAACTTGCGACAACATTCTCGATTCCCGACATGTGAAGCGAGATCACGTCCATATACCCTTCCACCAAAAGACAGACATTTTTTCTTGAAATCGCCTGCTTACCTTGGTTTAATCCATAAAGGACATTGGATTTATGATAAATTTCAGTTTCGGGAGAATTGAGGTACTTAGCCGTTTTTACATTATTCTTAAGAATTCTGGCTCCAAAACCTAACACTCTTCCGGAAAAGCTGTGAATCGGGAAAATCACCCTTTCACGAAAACGGTCAACCCCGGAAGGTGTATTTTCCGGGAAAATGGAAAGTCCTGACTTTTCGAGAATTTCCTTTGCATAACCTTTTTCCAATGCATATTCTGTGAATGCATTTTTCTTTTCAGGAGAATATCCGAGCTGAAATTTTTTAATGATATCATCCCTCAGTTCCCGTTCTTTAAAATAGGAAAGACCGATGGATCTGCCTTCATCCGAATCCCAGAGTATTTCCTGGAAATAATTATTGGCCACTTCATGGATCTTGTAAAGGATATCTCTTTCGGTGTTTGCCTGTTTGGCTTCTTCTGAAAACTCGCGCTGATCTTCCTCAATCTCGATTCCGTATTTTTTTGCGGCATGGCGAAGCGCTTCGGGATACGTGAAATTTTCAATTTCCATGAGAAAGGAAATCGCAGTCCCTCCTTTTCCTGTCGAAAAATCTTTCCAGATCTGCTTACTTGCAGACACCACAAAACTCGGTGTTTTCTCGTCATGAAACGGACTGAGTCCTTTATAATTAGACCCTGCCCTTTTCAGCTGCACATATTCTCCCACGATCTCTTCTACCCTGATCGTGGAAAATATCTTGTCTATGGTCTGTTTGGAAATCATGATGTAAAAATAGGTATTTTAAGAAGAATTTCGACACCTATCATGAAACGTATTAGAAAGAATATTGCTAAAATTTTGATTACTAAATCACTTACATTATCTATTTTTGCATTAAAATAAAGGTATGCAGTTTACAATAAAAGATATCGACGACTGGCAGGAGATTGTTGACAAGATCGCTCCCGAACTCAAATATAATATTCTACTTTTAAAAGGTAATCTCGGGGCAGGAAAAACGACTTTCACTCAGTTTCTTATGAAAAAGCTGGGAAGCGGAGACGAAGTCAACTCGCCTACCTATTCTATTGTTAACGAATACAGTACCCCCAACGGAAAAGTGTATCATTTTGATCTTTACCGTTTAAAAAACATCGATGAAGTGTATGATATAGGCATTGAAGAATACCTTGATAACGCTTTTTTATGTATTATCGAATGGCCGGAAGTGTACGAAGATGAACTTTATGGACTTAAATTCCACGAAATGAGCATCATAAATACCGGTGAAGATAGAGAAATCTCATTCGACTAAATATTATGTATCTTTGTTTCTGAAATTGAATGTAAATAACAGTCTGTAAGAATTTAATTATTTAAGGATGAGTACTACAAATATTTTTACTCCTTTTACCGAAGAGGAACTGATGCCGAAAGAAGAAAAGCTTGAAGTCATCAAAAAAGGAAAACAGTTCAGCATAGGAATCCCCAAGGAAACTTCTCTGAACGAAAGAAGAGCTTGTATTACACCGGATGCTGTACAGGTTCTGGTAGAAAGTGGTCATGAAATCATTATAGAATCCGGAGCTGGTGAAGGCTCTTTTTTTTACAGATCTGCAATACTCTGAGTCGGGAGCAAAGATTACCAATGATCCGAAAGAAGCATTTTCACAAGATCTTATTCTGAAAGTTAATCCGCCTACGGACGAGGAAATCGACTATATGCGTCCCAATACGTATCTTGTATCCGCGCTTCAGATCAATCTGAGAGATAAAGATTACTTCCTTAAACTGGCCGAGAAAAAAGTAAATGCCATTGCTTTTGAATTTATCGTCGATGAATATAAGCAGTTGGCTTTAGTAAGGCTGGTGGGCGAAATTGCGGGAACAGTTTCCATTCTTTATGCTTCGGAACTCTTAGCTTTATCAAACGGACTGATGCTTGGGGGAATCACTGGAGTAAGACCTGCCGAGGTCGTTATTCTGGGAGCGGGAATCGTAGGAGAATTTGCTACTAAAGCAGCCATTGGCCTTGGTGCAAGTGTAAGGGTTTTCGACAATTCATTATCCAAGCTGAGGAGGCTTCACACTTTAGTAGACAGCCGAGTCCCTACTTCCATTATTGATCCTAAAGAGCTTAAGAAAGCATTAAGAAGAGCCGATGTAGTAATCGGAGCTTTGCCGAGACTCAATATGACACCGATCGTGACCGAAGATATGGTCATGAAAATGAAAAAAGGCAGTGTAATCATCGATATCACCATCGATAACGGAAAAGTGATCGAAACTTCTGAGCTTACCACGATGGAAGATCCTTACATTATTAAACATGGCGTGATCCATTGCGGACTTCCGAACTTAACCTCAAGAATGCCGAGAACAACTACAAAAGCCATTTCAAACTTCTTTCTTTCCTATATTTTGCACTATGACGAAGAAGGCGGTTTTGAAAACATGCTGGTCCGCAAAAATGAAATGAAACAAAGTCTTTACATGTACAAAGGCCGACACACAAAGAAAATCATCTGCGATCGTTTCGGGCTAACGTATCACGATATCAATCTTTTAATCTTCTAATGAAAAAACTGAAATTCTATATGATAGGTCTTATTCCGGGACTTATTATCGTATTTTTTATCTTAAACAAAAAAAGGCGCTAGCTGCAGCGGATATCTTCCCAACAGCCGTGTCATCGCAGAAACATTATCTAAAGACTTTACCTATTCTGACCAGTTTAAAGCTGAAATGTCCGCATTGAATGTTAATGAAAAATTTCTGAAAGACAGCATTATCACCAAAGGAACCATCGATTTCGACAGAAGTCACGCTCAGAAAAAGCCTTGTCCTGATTATCTTCTAACCTATCCGGAAAAAAATCCCGCTTATGAAATTACATTTGAGAAATGTGAAGAAAAGGCAACAATGATATCCTTGAAGAAGATGAAATAATACTTCTAACGCCCAGCATGACTTTTTGCTGATACTAAACGATTGAAAGAAAATACGTTCTGAAACTATGGAAGGCAATTACTACATGATTCATGATTATCTGATATTCATCGGGGTTTTTGCCATTTTCTTTTTTCTGACGGTAAGTATCTATTTGTTTAGTCAGAACCAAAATTTTAAACTCAGAAATGCCAGACTTTCGGAAGCTAATAAAATGATCGAGCAACGGCTGAATGAAGTTCAGCTGGAGCATATCGGCACAAAGCTTAATCCGCATCTTTTTAAAAATATTTTAAATTCTGTTCAGTCGCATGCCTATCAGACGTATATGTCACTCGATAAGCTGGCGAATGTTTTAGACTATATTTTATACGAAAGCAACAACAAATTTGTAAGTCCAAAAGAAGAACTGAATTTTGCCTTAAGTCTTATAGAAATCAACAAAATAAAGGTCAATCCACTTTTTGATTTCAGAATTAAATCTAAAATTGATAAGTCTGATATTCTTTTTGAAGAGAAAGTTTTCGCACCGCTCATTTCTGTTGATCTGATTGAGAATGCTTTTAAACACACAGACTTTCTCGCTGAAGATTCGTTTATTTCCATTCAGCTGGAACTGCAGCAGGGTATTTTTTCAATGAAAGTAAGTAATAAAGCTTCGCTTAAAAATGTTCTTGAGAAAGAAAAAAGCGGATTCGGAAGTCAGTCTCTGGATCAACGGCTGAAAATGATCTATAATAATTACTATTCCCTTCACAAAAGTTCAAAAAACGGTATTTTTACAGCAGAACTAACCATTAATCTCGGAGATTTTTATGATAAAATGCGTTATTCTTGACGATGAATTACTGGCCATCAGTTATCTGAAACTTCTTTGTGAACAAATAGAAGGTGTAGAAGTAATAAAGGCATTCAATGATCCTAAGGTCTTCTTAAAAGAAATCGGAAATATCGACTGTAATGTCTGCATTCTTGATATTGAAATGCCGGGAATGAATGGTCTTCAGGTTGCCGAACTGATTTCAGATACTAAGAAAATCATCTTTACAACGGCTTACAAAGAATATGCTGCCGAAGCATTCGACCTCAATGTAGCAGATTATGTGAGAAAGCCAATTAAAAAGGAAAGACTGATTCAGGCATTTGAAAAAGCTAAAGAACTCGTTCAGCATACACCCAAAAAAGATTTTATCGAATGGAATACTAACATTGGTAAAACAGTAATATTTACAGACCAGATCGCTTATATCAAAACTTCCGAAATAGATAGCCGTGATAAAGATATTATCCTGAAAGACGGCAGCAATCTTGTTTTAAAAAATCTCAATTTTAAAAGCTTATTGGAGATGCTCCCTGCAAAGAATTTTGCGCAGATAAATAAAAAAGAGATTATTGCATTATCTGCTGTTAAAGTATTTTCGGTTAACGAAATTATCACAACAATTTCCATAGAACACGACGGCTTTCTGAAGCTTCAGATCGGAGAAACTTATAGAAAAGTACTTTCGGATCTATTAAGCAGATAGGTTTCGCTGCATAATTTATTGCTTTCATTACATTTGAGGAAGAATAGTATTTATCATAACTATATTCTTATCAATTTTGCATAAAATACCGGAATTTATGAACTTGGGCAAATACAGAAATATTATTTTCTACATCGCTACCATTGCTGCGTTTTCTTTTTTGATATACATTTTCATCATCGAAGGGCAAACGCTGGAAGCCGGAGAGAATATTATCATCAAAACAAATAACAGCTCTACGTGGGATAATTTTTTAGAATCTTTCAAAACAAATTTACATCATCCCCTAGCATTGCTGCTGGCTCAGATTGTGACGATTATTCTTGTCGCAAGACTCTTTGGATGGATCTGTATAAAAATAAAACAACCTTCGGTAATCGGTGAAATGATTGCGGGGATTGTATTGGGTCCTTCTTTATTAGGAATGTATTTTCCGGAATTCTCAGCTTTTCTTTTTCCGAAAGAATCATTAGGAAATTTACAGTTTCTGAGCCAGATCGGTCTTATTCTTTTCATGTATATCGTAGGAATGGAGCTGGATTTAAGCGTATTGAGAAAAAAGGCACATGACGCTGTGGTCATCAGCCACGCCAGTATTATCATTCCTTTTGCGTTGGGAATAGGTTTATCGTACTTCATTTACAAGGAATTTGCTCCGGACGGAATTCAGTTTACCTCGTTTGCCTTATTCATTGCGATTGCGATGAGTATTACTGCATTTCCTGTACTGGCAAGAATCGTTCAGGAAAGGAATCTTCAGAAAACGAAACTCGGCACTGTCGTTATCACCTGTGCTGCAGCCGATGATATTACAGCATGGTGTATTCTGGCAGCGGTAATCGCTATTGTAAAAGCAGGATCTTTTGCCAGTTCGATTTATGTGATTATAATGGCAATAGGCTATGTATTTTTAATGATAAAGATCGTAAGGCCTTTCTTAAAAAGAATCGGAGATCTTCAGGCGGGAAAAAACACGATCAACAAACCGATGGTCGCTATCTTTTTTTTAACATTAATACTTTCAGCGTACACTACAGAGGTTATCGGTATTCATGCGCTTTTCGGAGCTTTTATGGCCGGAGCTATCATGCCGGAAAATGCAAAATTCCGGACTATGTTTATTGATAAAGTAGAAGACGTTGCGTTGGTGCTTTTACTTCCTTTATTCTTCGTATTTACCGGGCTTCGTACACAGATAGGGCTGTTGAATGACGAACACCTCTGGATCACGGCAGGATTTATTATCCTTACCGCTGTAGTGGGAAAGTTTGCAGGAAGTGCATTAACCGCTAAATTTTTAGGCATCAACTGGAAAGAAAGCCTTACCATCGGAGCATTGATGAATACAAGAGGTTTAATGGAATTAATCGTTTTAAATATTGGCTATGATCTGGGAGTTTTAAGCCCGGAAATCTTTGCAATGATGGTTATTATGGCGCTATTTACAACGTTTATGACAGGGCCGGCACTCGATTTCATCAACTTTATTTTTAAATCTAAAAAAGCGGAGGAAGAGAATAAAGACCACAACGACGCTAAATACAGGGTTTTACTTTCTTTTGATAATCCCGAATCCGGAAGTACACTGCTGAAGCTTGCTCATGACTTCACCAAAAAAATGAATGCCAATAAAAGCATCACCGCAATGAATATTGCCCCGGTAAACGAAATGCATGCGTATGATATCAATGAATATGAAAACGAACAGTTCAGAAATGTAATCGATACTTCTCAGGAACTGCAATTGAAAATCACGACTCTTTTTAAAGCATCAACAGATATCGAAAGTGATCTTACGAATATTTCAAACAAAGGAAACTATGATCTTCTGCTCATCATGCTCGGAAAATCAATGTACGAAGGAAGTTTACTCGGAAGACTTTTAGGTTTCACCACCAAAATAATCAATCCTGAAAAACTTCTGAATACCGTAAAAGGAAAAGGAAATATATTTAACAACTCTCCTTTTGACGATTTTACCCTGCAGATTTTAGATAAAACTAATATTCCGGTCGGTATTATGGTGGATAAGAGCTTTACTTCCGCCGACAAAGTATTCGTTCCGATTTTTAATCTGAGTGATTTTTATCTTCTTGAATATGCCAAAAGGCTGATCAACAACAACAATTCTCAAATCATTATTCTTGATGTGGCCGGACAGATCAGGAGCAATATTGAAGTGAAAGAACTCATCAGAAGCATCGAACAGGTAGCACCCAATCACATCACTTTATACAACGAGAAGAAAATTGAGAAAGATTTTTTGACTTCTCAGGACCTTATGCTCATCAGCAGTAAAAGCTGGAAAAATCTGATCGACACCAAAAGTCTTTGGCTTTCGGATATTCCTTCAACGCTGATCATCAGTAATCCGTAATAATGTGAGTGGTGAATTTTGCTTCGCAAGTCAATGGTCAATCCTTACATTCACATGAAATTATTGACAGCAAAGCTAATTGACAACGAAGTTAATTGACTTTTAAATTCACCATTCACTTTTTAAACCAATTAAAAAAAATTCTCTATCTTCGCTCTGTGATTACAAACATCGGAACATATTATTACGGAATTTTTAGCTCAGACATGGGATAAGGATTTCGTTGTACAGATACACATAACCTCGTCCTTGGGCGGGGTTTTTTATTTTAAAATTTAAAAGATGAAAATAAGTATTATAGGCGTAGGCTTAATCGGCGGATCAATTGCGTTAAAACTGAAGCAGAAAGGAATTGCCGATTTTATTTACGGAATAGACAACAGCACGGAACATCTGAACGAAGCTTTAGAGCTCAAGATCATTGATGCTAAAGCAGACCTTGAATATGGGATCAGCAATTCCGACTTAATTATTCTTGCGATTCCGGTGGATGCAGCTAGAAAAATCTTGCCCAAAGTGTTGGATCTCATCTCGGAAAACCAGACCGTAATGGATACCGGATCTACCAAAGCAGGAATCGTAAACACCGTAAAAGATCATCCTAAAAGATCACGGTTTGTAGCGTTTCACCCCATGTGGGGAACGGAAAACAGCGGTCCGAAGTCTGCCGTTTCAGAGAGTTTTTCAGGAAAAGCGGGCGTGATCTGTAACCGCGAAGAATCTTCTGAGGATGCCCTGAAATCAGTTGAGAAAATTGCAGAAAGCCTGGATATGCACCTCATCTACATGAATGCGGAAGATCATGA
Organism: Chryseobacterium sp. POE27; assembly: GCF_039727685.1. Classification (NCBI taxonomy): domain Bacteria; kingdom Pseudomonadati; phylum Bacteroidota; class Flavobacteriia; order Flavobacteriales; family Weeksellaceae; genus Chryseobacterium; species Chryseobacterium sp. POE27. The sequence goes on along the minus strand of NZ_CP152475.1, from coordinate 4,176,763 downwards.
TGTACACACCGCATATATTTCCCATATTTCACACATTACCTCGTATGCACTGGCGAATACCGTTTTAGAAAAAGAACGTGAGGAAGAAACGATTTTCCAGCTGGCAAGTTCGGGGTTTTCAAGTACGGTGCGTCTCGCGAAATCGCATCCCGAAATGTGGGTGCCTATTTTTAAACAAAACAAAGAAAATGTTCTCGATGTTTTGAATGAGCATATTTCACAGTTAAGAAAGTTCAAATCAGCCTTAGAAAAAGAAAATTATGATTATCTGGAAGAGCTGATCTCCAATGCCAATAAGATCAGAGGAATCCTGGATAAATAAATATAAACAACCAAAGTACAACAAAACCCGAAAGCAGTAGAGCAATACCCGAGGGAAGTAAGACTTTACCCAAGGTAAGTACGATTATACTCAAGATAAGTAGACTTTTACCCGAGCGCAGTAAGACTTTACCCTAGGTAAGTACGATTATACCCAAGGTAAGTAGGCTTATACCCTAGAGTAGTAAGACTTTACCCGAGGTAAGTACGATTATACTCAAGGTAAGTAGGCTTTTACCCGAGCGCAGTAAGACTTTACCCGAGGTAAGTACGATTATACCCAAGGTAAGTGGACTTATACCCTAGAGTAGTAAGACTTTACCCGAGGTAAGTACGATTATACTCAAGGTAAGTAGGCTTTTACCCGAGCGCAGTAAGCTTCTACTCAAGGTTAGTGAAGCAAACCCCAAGGGAAGTAAAGCAATACCCGGCCGAAGTAGAATAAACGTAAGCAAATGAATCTGTAATACAGGGAAACACTACAGAACATAGCATAAGTACTAAAAAAAAATTATCTTTACTTCAAATTTTAGGAGCATATACTACTCTATTCCCCCATTTTAAATTTATATACTAACTATGAAAACTAAATTTTTACTCTTTTTAAGCTTCCTTATAGCTATTTCACAGTCTCTTTTTTTCTCAGAATATTGCCGGATCATGGAAAGGAGATCTTGATATTCAGGGGAGCAAGCTTCCTCTTATTTTTAACATCAATCGGGAGAAAGACGTTTACACAGTCACAATGGATAGTCCGCTACAAGGCGCTGAAGGCATTCCTGTAGATAAAGTAGTTTTTACCAATAACGATTTGTCTTTGGATATATCCAGCATAGGTGCCACCTATAAAGGCAAGTTTGAAAACGGAAAATTCTCAGGAAATTTTGTTCAGATGGGAAAAACGTATTCATTGATTCTTGAAGCGTATGATAAAAAAAACAGCAAGGATTTACTGCCTGAAGGCCTGAAACTATCCGAAAATATAAACGAAAGCTTACAAAAGATCGACAGCTTTCTTTCTTATCTTGAAAATAATAATGCAGAAGCAGGCGAAATCTCAATTTTTAAAGACGGAAAAGAAATTTACAAAAGAAATTTCGGCGAAACCAAGCTTCCTCAATCTCAGAAAGGAAAAGAAACTTTCCAGATCGGCTCTATTACTAAATCAATGACGGCCATGATGATCTTTAAACTGATCGAAAAAAACAAACTTGACCTTAATGATAAGCTGTCAAAATTTTATCCTAAAATCCCGAACGCAGAAAAAATAACCATCTCCCAAATGCTGAGCCATACCTCAGGACTTGACGATTACATTACCGGCAAAGATACGATGAAATGGCTTACGGAGAAGGTTTCAGAAGAACAGATCATGAATCATATTATTGAGCAGGGCTCTTTATTTGAACCCGGAACGAAAACACAATATTCCAATTCCGGCTATTATCTTCTGGCTAAAATTTTAGAAAAAATAAGCAAAAAGTCGTATGCGGAAAACCTGAAGGAAAACATTGTTGCGCCATTACAACTTAAAAATTTTTATACGGTCAGCCAGAAACCTACCAATGTTTTTCTTCCATACAACTATGCCAACCGATGGGAAGCGGTAAAAGATTTTGACTTTAATAATGTTGTTGGTGTGGGTGATATCGCAACAACACCGACCAATCTGAATATCATCATCAATGCATTATTCGAAGGCAAACTTGTTTCCAAAGAAAGCCTTTCTGCAATGATGCCAAGAGATGATAAATTCGGAAGAGGACTTGCTATTGTACCGTTTAACACCAAAATTTTTGTGGGTCACAGCGGCGGAACGTACGGAACCAATTCGCTGATGATCTACAACGGTGAAGATGATTTGTCAATTTCCTATTCATTGAATGCAGATCGTGTAGGAGCCAATACTTTCGTTGTTGATATTCTGAGTATTTTATATAATCAACCATTTGAAATGCCAACTTTCGGTCCGGAAATCAGCGCCGCAGATTTGCAGAAATATGTTGGTGAATACACCTCGAAAGCACATCCTCTGGGACTTAAAATTTTTATAAAAAACGACGGATTATTTGCTCAGGCAACCGGCCAACCCGAATTCCCCCTCGAATATGCAGGAGATCATCAGTTTAAATTCGATAACTACGGCGTGAAAATCAGGTTTTATCCCGAAAAGCAGCAGATGGAACTGCAACAAAATGGCGAGAAGTTTTTTGTTTGATAAAAAGAAATAACATAATAAATCCTTAGAGTAATAATTCTAAGGATTTATTATTATGATAGTTATAGATTAATCTTAACATTCCGCGACGTTCACCGCTATGGCGAGCCCTCCTTCAGATGTCTCCTTGAACCGGTCATTCATGGAAAGAGCGGTTTCCCACATGGTCTGAATGACCTGATCCAAGCTTACTTTTGCTTTGGCGGGATCACTTTCCAAGGCGATATTTGCGGCGGTAATTGCTTTTATAGCGCCCATCGTATTTCTTTCAATACATGGAATTTGCACCAATCCTTTGATTGGATCGCACGTCATTCCTAAATGATGCTCCATTGCAATTTCTGCTGCCATAAGCACCTGCCCCACGCTTCCCCCAAGAATTTCCGTAAGTCCAGCCGCTGCCATTGCCGATGAAACCCCAACTTCTGCCTGACAGCCGCCCATCGCTGCAGAAATGGTAGCATTTTTTTTGAATAAAGTTCCGATCTCTCCGGCGACCAGCAAGAAACGGATTATATCATCATCGCTAGTGAAAGGGGTAAATGCCTGCGCATACATCAGCACTGCCGGAATGACACCACTCGCCCCATTAGTTGGCGCTGTAATGATTCTCCCAAAGCTTGCATTCTCCTCATTCACAGCCAATGCAAAACAGGAAATCCATTTATTGATATTGGTAAAGTTTTCTTCTGCATCAACAACCTGCTGAAACCATTCATTTTTATTTTTATAAATCTTATCACCGAGCAGTTTTCTGTTGATTCCGGCCGCACGGCGGGAAACATTGAGCCCCCCAGGAAGCACCCCTTCTTTATTGACGCCTTTATAGATACATTCTTTGATCTGTTGCCAGATGTAAAGCGCTTCCTGCTTCGTTTCTTCCTGAGATCTCCAGCTTTCTTCATTCATTAAAATAAGATCTGAAATTTTTTCAAGTCCCAGCTTTTCGCAGTATTTTACAATGTCAGAAGATTTATGACAAGGATATAATGTACGGATGCAGTGTTTTTCAATAGATTTTTTCTCTTGGCTCATGATGAAACCACCTCCCACAGAATAAAAATCCTGTACAAGTTCGGTTCCGTCTTCAAAAATTGCCTTGAAAATCATTCCGTTGGGATGATACTCAAGAGATTTCTGCATATTTAAAACCAGATGATGTCCGTAGATAAAAGGAATTTCTTTTTCGCCCCCGAGATTGATCGTCTGAGAGCTTTTTATGTTCTCGATTTTCTCGTCAATCTTTGTTGTATCAATGGTTTTAAAATCTTCACCATTTAATCCAAGCATTCCTGCAATATCGGTTCCATGTCCGATTCCTGTTTTGGCAAGAGAACCAAAAAATTCAAGGAAGACTTCTTTCACCTCAGCAATTGACCTTTCCCTTTTTTATAATCCTGATAAATGCTGAAGCCGCATTCCAAGGGCCCATTGTATGCGAACTGGACGGGCCAATTCCTACTTTTATAATTTCAAAAACCGATATTGATTCCATATAGAAATTCTTCCTTTTTTTCCTTAACACAAAGATACACGATAAATCCAAACACAAAAGCCGGAGTTGAAAAATCAGCTCCGGCTTTCTAATTAAAACTATATGAACACTTGTAGATTTTTTATATCAATGGTGAATGGTCAGTTCGCTTTGCTTGTCAATTTAAATTATGGCTTAATAAAAATTCACTATTGACCATTGACGATTCACTTGGCATTTTGGCTTGATAAAATTGACAATTCACTCAGTATTTATATCAATGGCGAATGGTCAATTTACTTCGTTGTCAATTTTAAATTTGGGTTAAAAAAACTCACTATTTACGATTAACCTTACTTCAATATTGTTTAATGTTGAACTGTCCATTCGTTCTACTGTCAATTTAAATTATGGCTTAATAAAAATTCACTATTGACCATTGACAATTCACCATTCCCTTCTCAGCACAGTCTTTCTTCGTGTTGGGAAATGTCTAACCCAAGCTCTTCTGATTCTTCAGAAACTCTTAAGGTGATGATCTTATCTGTGATTTTATATAACAATAACGATCCGAAAAAAGTAAAAACAGATACAAGAAGCAATGCAGCCATGTGATGCGCAAAAACTTCCAGTCCGCCATGAAGAAGGCTTGCATTTTCACCGTGTGCAAAAATAGCCGTGAGAATCATTCCCATAATTCCACCAACACCGTGACAGGCAAAAACATCCAGGGTGTCGTCAATCTTCTTCAATGCTTTCCAGTTGACCATCAGATTTGATACAATAGCGGAAATAAATCCGATGAACAGGCTTTCCGAAATGGAAACAAAGCCGCAAGCGGGAGTAATCGCCACCAAACCCACAACAGCACCGATGCATGCTCCCATAGCAGATACTTTTCTTCTGTTGATTCTGTCAAAGAATATCCAGGTCATCATCGCTGAAGCAGAGGCGATGGTCGTCGTTCCAAAAGCTGTAGCAGCTGTAGCATTGGCACTGAGTGCCGAGCCGGCATTAAAACCGAACCATCCGAACCACAGCATTCCGGTTCCCAATAGCACGTAAGAAATATTGGACGGATCATGATGAGGCTTTTTTCTGTTTCCCACTACCATAGCACCTGCCAATGCAGCAAAACCTGCACTCATGTGGACAACTGTTCCACCCGCAAAGTCTTTTACCCCGAAATATTTATTTAAAAGACCATCCGGATGCCACACCATATGACAAAGCGGTGTATAGATAAAGATGCTGAAAAGTACCATAAATAAGAGGTACGAAATAAAACGTACACGTTCTGCAAATGATCCGGTGATCAAGGCAGGTGTGATCACGGCAAATTTCATCTGAAATAAAGCAAAAAGGACAAACGGAATGGTAGATGCCATGTATTTATGTGGTAATACTCCTACCCGATTAAAGAACGGATAGCTCAGGGGATTTCCGATAATCCCGTAATGTACGCCATTCATGGTAAAGCCAATGGAGTCGCCAAATGATAAGGAAAAACCAACCACCACCCATAACATAGAAATAACTCCTAGAGCAATAAAACTCTGAAGCATGGTGGAAATTACATTTTTCTTTCCTACCATTCCTCCGTAGAAAAAAGAAAGCCCGGGAGTCATCAACAATACCAGACCTGCAGCAGCGAGGATCCAGGCAACATCTGCACCTACAATTTTATCTTCGCTCAAAAATTCTCCTGTATTTGGAAAATCTGCCATAGGACTCCAGAATAATCCGCCAACGGCAACAAGCGTAATGATACTGAAGGAAACGATCCATTTTAAACCGACTGTCATAAAAATTTATATATTACCCCCACAAAAGTAAGTATAAATTTTATAAAAATCAATAAATTTAATTTTAACCCTATTAAATTTAATACTAAAATAAAATTTAATATAAATTTTATTCAAACACCCCCTTTAAAATACCGGATACTTCTTTAAATTTTGTTGCCGGAAATAAATGAGTCCCTCCTTTTATAATATAATCCGGTCGGGAATTTTTGATAGGAAAAACGATATCTTTATCTCCAAGGATCTGTACGACCTCCGGATTTTCATCAAATTTCCAATCTGATATTTTTTCGATCGCCCATTTCAGGTAATAAGGATCTTTCACCTGAAAATATTGCAGAACTCTGGGGTTTTTAGGATCAAAAAACTTCCTAAACATGGAGTAAATATTGGTTGTCTTTTCATTGAAGAACCTCACCGGCAAAACTTTGGGAATTCTTGTGATCTGCCCCGTTTTTATTAATCTTGATTTTTCTCTGTCTGATTTTATGCTGCCCATGATTACGACTTTCTTTGCAGGTTTGAGTTTATGTATTTCCTGAACGATTATTCCCCCGAAAGAATATCCCAGCAGATAAAAAGGCTCTGTATCATCAATTTTTTCAGCCATTCTCTGTACGTAATGCAGAAAGTCTTCGTTTTGCTCAGGGATCAGCCAGTCAATAAAAACAACTTCATGATGCTCCGGAAATTTAATCTTTTCCAGCACTTTAAAATCTGCGCCAAGTCCGCTTACAACATATATTTTCATACTACTAAAATAAAAAAATCAGACAAAAAAATGAGCGGCTTCAAAAGAAATCGCTCATTTGTTTATTGAAAGACCCAGGTCTTATTTTTTCTTTTTAACAGGTGTTCTGTTTTCGTTATCCAATTTCTCAGTAGAAAGCTTAAACTGGATATCCATTTCGTTTTTGATGAAATAATCTTTTAGAGAAGACTGGTAGAACACTTTGAAATCTCTTCTGTTCAGTGAGAATTTAGCAGATTCTATGACTACCGTAAATTGAGTGATATAAACGTTTGCAGGGAAAGTGATTGTTTTTCTCACCCCTTTGATCGTAATATCTCCATAAACTGTAGAGTTGTAATCGCTGTTTGCCAGAGGAATAATCTTCGTTAAATGGAATTTTGCCAACGGAAACTTTTTTAACTTCAAAGAAATTTGTACTTTTCAGATCGTTGGTCAATTTTACCATATCTTCATCCTGGCTTGACACATCACCTGCCATGATGGACTTCATATCAACCACGAATTCTCCGTCTACTAAAACCGTTTTATCAAAAGTAAACTTTCCGCTTTTCAGTTTTACTGTTCCGGAGTGTGTTGTAGGAACTGTTTTCACTACTTTATATCCCCACCATCTGATCTCAGACGATGTTACTTTTACCACTTTATCTCCTTTCTTCTGACCGAAAACAAATGACATGCTTACACACATCATAGCAAACAATAGTAATCTTTTCATTCTTTTTTATTTACAATTCAACAAAAATAAAAAAAAGTGTAGAACTTCTACACTTTTAACAATCTTTTTTTGATTAAATTATTTTGCTGTTACTTTTACCTGCAAATCCATGTCATCTTTCACAAGAACATCCTGCATCGTAGATTTGTAAGCAACATCAAATTTTTGTCTGTCGATAGAGAATTTGTTTGACATTAAGCTTACTGTTCCGTTAGCATACGTAATTTTTGCAGGGAAAGAAATTGCGTTGGTTTTTCCTTTTACCGTTAAGTTACCTGTCACTAAAGAATTGTACACTTTGTCGTTGTTTTTCTTCACCCCTGTAATTTTGAAAGTTGCCGTAGGATATTTTTCAACCTCGAAGAAATCTCCGTTTTTAAGGTGTCCGTTAAGCTTTTGCTGATACTCCCCGGAAAGGTCTGTAGCGTTGATAGAAGTCATATCCAAAACGAAACTACCACCAACCAACTGGTTTCCTTTCATAATCATATCACCTGATTTCACCTTTACCGTTCCGTTGTGAGAACTTGCTTCAGATTTTGCGATCTTATACCCCCACCACTGAACATCTGAGCTTACTACTTTTTTTGCCTGTCCGAATGCTAAACCACTAGCTAAAACTGCTAATAAGAATATTTTTTTCATTTGAATAAAAATTATTTTCTTGTTTATTATTTACTGATGCAAATGTAGTCAAGAGAAATGATAGATTCCATTGATGTATATCAATTAATGCAATAATTTTTATAAATAAAAAAACTCCGGATTTCCGGAGCTTCAGTTAGTCTTGATAATAAGCAGTATAAAGGGCTGCGCCATTCAGAGCTGTGTTTTCATTTTTATTCAGATAAATAGGAATGTTTCTGAGCATTTCCTCCATTTTATCACTGATCTTAAATTTCTCGTAGAATTTATCTTTATCAATATATTCTCTGATCACCTGAGGAATATCTCCTGAAATCAGTAAGCCTCCGGTTGCCTTTAACTTTAAAGTAAGGTTATTGGCTTCTCTCGCCAGGAATTCAAGGAAAGTGTCTAAAGCTATTTTGCAGATTAAGACATCGTCTTCCACAGCTGCTTTAAATAATTCCTGAACAAAATTTTCTTCTGTCAGTCTTTCTGCAAGCCCTTCAGGTTCCGGATGCCTTTTTACGTCTCTTAAGAAACGGTAGATATTGAAAAGGCCTCCTTTAGATAAAACATTTTCCCAGCTTACAATTCCGTAGATATTATTTAAGAACTGATAAAATTCTACTTCTACGTTCGTTCGTGGAGAAAATTCTGAGTGACCACCTTCTGTTGCAAAAGGTCTTAAATATTTCCCGTCAAAAAAATATCCGGCTTCCCCAAGACCATTTCCCGGTGCCAGAATAGCTACATTTCCTTTTTCAAGATGTCCGCTGGTGTAGATTGCGTCAAGATCACTGTCTTCCAGAATGGCCATTCCGTAGGCTGATGCCTCCTGATCATTCAGCATATCTACTCTTTCAAAATCAAAATCTCTTTTAAAATCTTCAACATCAAGATTCCATCCAAGTCTTGCAGGATTACTTTTCCCGTTGATGACAGGTCCCGGAACAGCTATCCCGAGTCTTTTCACGTTCTCCAACTGATTATCCTGAATAAACTTTCTTAAAATATCTGCAAAAGAAGCATAATCTTTGGTTGGATAATTATGTTGGATTTTAACTTCTACGCCTTCGTTTTCAGAAACGAAATAGCCTAAAGTTGTCATATCTTCACGAAGGTTGGCGCCAATGATAGAAACATTATCATTACCCGCGTTTTTTACTCCTGGTAAATAAAGTGGAAATTTCGGATTCAAAATCATAACCTCAAATTTTATCAAATATAATAATAGTTTTCGTAAATTTTCGTTAGAAATAAAAAACCTTCTCAAAAATTCGAAAAGGTTTGGCTAATAATTGCTTATATTTAAATCTAACTACTTTCCTAATGGAATATTGTAAGAAAATCCTACTCCAATGTTACCCACATTGTAGTCCTGATTTGGCAAATCTCCTTTGCTTCCTACAAATACTTTCTGATACTGCACAAAGAAATTCCAGTCCTGGTTGTGATAACCGATCTCCGGCTTGATATAAAAACCGCCATCCGGTCTGTCAAGAGAAGCATTAGATGCTACTTTGTTATCACCCACTAAGAAACCGTATCCTAAGTCAGTCCCGAAATAAAAACCTGTTTGTTTCGGGTAAATTCTGATCAATGCACCTACAGGTACAACGCCTACATCATTATTATTATATCCGTTATTATCTTTTCCAAAATAATGTGTATATCCCGTTGCAATACCTAATCCGAACCCCGGAGTGATCAAATTCTGATAAGCTACATCCACACCAACTGCCATAGAAGTATTATCAGAAGGAACTGCTAAACCTACATTTGCTCCCACTTTGATCATATTATTCATTTGTGCATTTTGTGCACTCAAAGCTCCAGCAGTAAAAATTCCGGCAAATAAAATTGCATGTTTTAACATTTTCATAACTCTGATTTTAAATTTACTAAGCAGAAAACTGTAAAAACCGTGCCAACTAAGGACATTTTATTATAATTAATCTCTTCTACAATTATAAAACAATGATTTTCAATACATTAATTTAAGCTAAAATTAAATGAGCGTTTAAGATTTCAACATGATTGGTAGATTTCGGTGTAATATTAACAATTCTTAACCGTTATCAAGTTTAACCTTATCATGACAACCCTATCCAAACTACAAAATACGCCTATGACAACGCCGTCATTACTTAATAACAAACATCTTCTCTGGCGAGCCGGCTTCGGCGCGGGAATCAACCAGCTTGATGACCTTAAAAATATAAATAGTAAAACTTTATTAAATGATTTGCTTAAAGAAGAGGTTTTCACCTACATCGATTATCAGACGCCTGATACAGATTCGATCGACTATATGAACGACAAATCTCCGGCCGAGAAGAAAAAGGAAATACAGAAGATCAACCGTCAGCAAAATGAAGAACTTAATCTTAATTTCCTGCACAAAATGGTGACCAGCAATAAGCAGCTGAGAGAAAAAATGGCATTTTTCTGGCACGGACATTTTGCTTCTAGAGTGCAGAACCCGAAATTCAACAGACAAATCCTGAATGTGATTAGAAAAAATGCTCTGGGAAACTTCCGGGAATTGCTGTTTGAAGTCAGTAAAGCGCCGGCTATGCTGGGTTTTCTAAACAATCAGCAGAATAAAAAAGACCATCCTAACGAAAATTTTGCACGGGAAGTGATGGAACTTTTTACGATGGGCAGAGGAAATTATACCGAAAAAGATATCAGGGAAGGCGCGAGAGCTTTTACAGGATGGGGATACGATAAAGAAGGAAATTTTCTGGAAAGAAAAAAACTTCATGATGAAGGAAGTAAAACCTTTCTTGGTAAAACAGGAAATTTTACTGGTAATGATGTTTTAGAGATAATTCTCGAACAAAAAGCAACCTCCAAATTTATTACCACAAAAATTTATAAGTTTTTTGTAAATGAAAATATAAATGAAGCTATTATCGATCAGCTTTCTGATAATTTCTACCAATCCGGGTATGATATCAAAAAACTGATGAAAGATATCTTCTCCAGCTCATGGTTTTATGATAAAAAAAATATCGGGAATAGGATAAAATCACCGATCGAACTGATGGCCGGAATAATGCGTACACTGCCTATGAACATTCAAAATCCGGAAAATCTTATTGTTTATCAGAAATTGCTTGGACAAATGCTTCTTTACCCACCGAATGTTGCCGGCTGGCCCAACGGAAAATCCTGGATTGACAGTTCGACGTTGATGCTACGACTTCAGATTCCACAGATCTGGTCGGGATTGCGGCCGCTTGATTATCGCCCAAAAGCCGATGATGATCTTGATATGGGATTGAAAAACAGCACTAACACTTTGACAAAAAGTTTCAAGAATCCCAACATTATAATTGACTGGGCAAAGGTAGAAAAGATCTTTAACGGAAAAAACATTGAAGAATACCTGATACAAAACACAGAATCGCTAGATATGAACTCTGTGAAAAGCTTTTCGGATAATAGTGTAAAAATGAACGTCATTAATTTAATGTCTACCCCCGAATATCAGTTAATGTAGTTTTTAAAATCCATCATCTGCAATCTTTAACCCAATACCTAATCATATGTTAATCAAAAGAAGAGAATTCCTCAAAATAAGTTCACTGGCAACCGCTTCATTATTGATGCCTAACTTTCTCAAGGCCATGACATTTGACGAAGCGCTGAATCCCGATCAGAAGATTTTAATTGTTCTGCAGTTTACAGGCGGAAATGATGGACTGAATACAATAATTCCTATACGAAATGATATTTATTATAAAGAAAGAAACAATATCGCAATTAAAGATTCTTTGCAACTGAATGATGAAGCCGGCATCAATCCCGCTTTATCCTACTTTAAGGAGCTTTATGACAGTGGCGAACTTTCCGTAATGAACAATGTAGGATATCCCAATCCCGATAAGTCCCATTTCCGAAGTATGGATATCTGGCATTCCGCGAGCAAAAGCGATGAATATCTGGAAACAGGCTGGCTGGGGAGATTTCTGGATGAAGAATGTTACCGTTGCGAACACCCGACACAGGCACTGGAAGTTGACGATATGCTGAGTTTAGCCTTAAAAGGTGAGAAAAATAAAGCTTTTGCTTTCAAAGATCCGAAAAGACTGTATCAGACGAGCCAGGAGAAATATTTCAAATCTTTATATGACCATCATCACGATGATGAAACGGTTTCGTATTTATATCAGACATTAGGTTCCACGATCAACAATGCCGATTATATCTTTGAAAAAAGTAAAGCAAAAAAAAGTACGGAATCCTACCCTAATTCTCAATTGGGAAAGGATTTTAAAACGGTTGCTTCTTTAATTAAGTCTGATATCAACACAAGGGTTTATTACCTTTCCATCGGAAGTTTTGATACCCATGTCAATCAAAATGAAAGACAGCAAAAGCTTTTCAATGACATTAATGAAGCGGTAAAGTCATTTGTAGCAGACATGAAAAGCAATGATCTTTTCGACAATATTCTTCTGATGACATTTTCTGAATTTGGGCGTCGTGTAGCCCAAAATGCCAGCAACGGAACCGATCATGGAACCGCCAATCAAATGTTTTTTATCAGTGGAGGACTGAAGAAAAAAGGAATCTTAAACACGCTTCCCGATCTTACAAAATTGGACGACGGAGATCTTATTTATACCGAAGATTTCAGAAAAATCTATGCAACAGTTTTAAAAAACTGGCTGAAAGCGGATTCATCCAAAGTATTGGGATGGAAAAATGGAATTTATGATTTTGTATAAATAAAAAGAGGAATTTTGCTTAACAATTCCTCTTTTTTTCATAAAATTAAATCTAACTGCTTCTAGTTTTGTACAGGAAGCTGTTTTTTATCTTCCGCCGGTTTTTCATCAAACTTTTCAGCGATTTTTTTAATAATAAATTCTATCACCAACGGTGCTACCACTGCTACCACAGCTTTTAGTATTCTTGATTTCATAATAGTATTTTTGTATTTCGGGTAATACAATTTCCAAGCCATAAAGACACTCATACTTCTAAACTTCGCCTTCTATATTCAGATTCTGATAGTTTTTGAAACCCAATCTGAATTTCTCTTCCAGCCTCAGTCTCAGTTTTCTAGGCTGATAAACAATCAAACAATCGCCAAACCCTAGTAACAAACGCTCAAGCTCATAGTTGATCTGCACACAGATTTTAAATACAGTTCCTTCTTCCGTTTCGCTGATAATTTCCTGACTTTTGTGAAATGGTTTTGTTTTTACATAAGGTGCATTGGAAGAATCTACAAAGAAAACAACATTTCTGGGCTTCGTTTCCGAAACCGTTACACCGACAATATCTTTAAAATATTCATCTCCGTCCAGATGCTTATCGATATATTGTATTTTGTCCTCATGTTCTATCCGTTCCATACGATCCAACGCCAGATTATACATTTTACCTTTATAAAGGCAGATCAAAAACCAGCGGTTGTTGTATTCTTTTAGAAGTTGAGGATGAACTGCAAAGCTGCTTGATTCACGTGCTGTAAAACTTTTGTAAAGAATACGGATTACTTTTTTTACTGATAATACTTTCATAAAGGAAATCAATATGCTCAAGACCTTTCAATTGCTCATTCTTATCAAGATGGATGATTGATTTCTGATGCGTAGCCTGTATGGAATCTTCCAGCTTCTGAATCACACCATTCATCTCTTTAAACATCGAAAAATCCTTGAACTGCTTTAAAATCTGAATGGCATTATTCATCGCTTTCAGATCACTTTCATTCACGGAAATATTATGGATGCTGTAATCGGGATCGCTGTAACGGTAATATTTCCGCTCATACACTTCAATCGGCGCTTCATATCCGAATTTTTCGCTCCGCATGTTCTGCAGATCGAGCTGAACGGTTCGTTTGCTTACGAATGATTCTTTGCCTTCAAATTCAAACAATGCTTCCGAACATTCATTGATCAGATCTTCCAGTGTATATTTCCGGTATTTGTTTTTAAGGCATTTATCCAGGGTTTTATAGCGGATCAGGGCGTTTTTGTTGGATGACATGATTTATATTTTTATTTAGGCGTGTCCCTCTGCCTTCGCTAATTCTTTTCATCGGGCCGGGCTGCTGCAGGCTTCACTTCGTTTCGGTTTCGGCTCGGGGCTTCGCCCCGAGCCGAAACTCCTCCTTTCAGTCGGACCCTCCGTATCCCTCACGCGAAAGAAGGAAACACTTACATTTACTTTCGACAGCAAAAAAGAGATTCTTCATTGCACTTCGCTTCATTCAGAATGACAATTTCAGACATCATTGACAGTCTCGAGATTCCTTCATCACTATGTTTCTCACAATGGCTTAAACATTACTTTCGACTCAAAGCCTTCCCTTCAAAAGAAATTCCTTCCCCACCAAACTCCATAAAGTTTCTGATATTCTGATGATCCGTTCCTTCAGGGTTTTTCAGCACATCTCTGTAAAATTCCCCAAAAAGATGGAGCGTTTCCTGTTTCGATAGACCATTCAATGAAGCAAAACTGAAAACTTTACACGATCCGTTATTCTGGTTCGCTTCATTAACTGTATTTCCATTGGTAAATTTTGTCGGGGTAAAATCATAATGTTCATCGATGAATGCAATGACATCTTTAAACTGAATTTCCTCCGACGATTTCTCTAACTGCTCAAATAACATAGTGTCTAAATTTTTTCAAAAATAATCAAAATAATTTCATCTGCGCAAAAACATTGCACACTTGCATTCTTACTTTGCATCAACAAAAAGAATAAAGACATGGAATTTAACGGAAACAATTTAATCGAATTAGGATACCGTCCAGCAAAATGGTTTAAGGAAGCCATCGAATTCATTAATGAAAATAACTTAGACGAAAATCAAATCAAAATATATCTGGAGCAATTTAAGCAACCGGAGATCATTTCGCTTCATGAAACGGCAAAAGATTTTATAATCAATATCAGAGCAGAACATGAAAGCGAAAATGACAATGTGGAAAAAGTAATCAACACCATGAAAGTTTTGATGAAAACGCCTACGCTAATTGACGGAGCGATCATGCCAGATGCCTGTCCTACAGGTCCTGCAGGCCATATTCCTGTTGGCGGGGTGGTAGTAGCAAAGAATGCCATTCATCCCGGATTTCATTCTGCAGATATCTGCTGTTCGGTAATGCTGACAGATTTTGGAAAAGTTGATCCTAAAGAAGTGTTGGACACAGCTCATTCTATCACGCATTTCGGATACGGAGGAAGACCCAGAGGTGAGCAGATGCCGATGTCACAGGAACTGATGGATGCTTTCAGGGAAAATGATTTCCTGAATGATGAAAAACTTATCAGCATTGCCCGTTCGCATATGGGAACACAGGGAGACGGAAATCACTTCCTGTTCGTAGGAATTTCCAAAAACACAGGAAATACGATGCTCGTAACGCATCACGGATCAAGGGCTCCGGGAGCTGCTCTTTACGATAAAGGAATGAAGGTTGCCAACAGGTTCAGAATGGAAATCTCACCGGAAACATTAAAAGAAAATGCGTGGATTCCCTACGATACCGAAGAAGGAAAATCCTACTGGGAAGCTCTTCAGCTTATCAGAAAATGGACAAAAGAAAATCATGTTTCCATTCACGATGCTATTTTAAATAAACTGGAAATTGAGATGGAAGACAGATATTGGAATGAACATAATTTTGTTTTCAGAGACGGAGATCTGTTCTACCATGCAAAAGGAGCAACGCCACTGGATGATAAATTCTTACCCGATATTACAGGACCAAGACTAATTCCGCTGAATATGGCAGAACCTGTTTTGATCGTAAAAGGAACAACCAATGAAAGAAACCTTGGTTTTGCACCTCACGGAGCGGGAAGAAACTTCAGCAGGACACAGCATAAAAAGTCACTGGCTCATAAAACGATTGAAGAAGTATTTGCGGAGGAAACCAAAGGACTTGATATTCGTTTCTTCACCAATGAAATTGATATTTCTGAACTTCCAACCGCTTATAAAAGTGCTAAAAATGTCCGTGCACAGATTGAAGAATACGGATTATGTGAAGTGATGGATGAAGTGATGCCTTACGGTTGCATTATGGCCGGTGATGTTCAGAAGAATGCGCCTTGGAAGAAAAAGAAGAAGTTTAGAAAATTGTAGTATTTTACTTAATCAGCATTATTAAGGAAGAATTACAACATTAAAATCAGATTTCATTTTTTTTATTGTACTGTAAACAATTTTATTCTAGTGAAATTGATTTTATTCATGAAAAATAGGTTTTATCCTATTGAAGTAAGCCTTTATCCTAGTGTAAAACACTTTTACACTAGTGAAAATCGATTTTATTCTTGAAAAATCGATTTCATTCTGGTGAAGTAAGCTTTTAACCTAGCATAAAACCATTTTATCGACATTATTCAATTTCATATTCCTCTTATTAAAAAATCCCCCAAGGCATTTACCATTGGGGGGATTTTATTTGAATTAAATTTATTGTATTACTGATTGAGGCTATTCTCTGTTTTTAAGCATAATCCAACCAGACTGGCTCATATTTGTTTTTGACTTCGGATACTGGAAGTTAAACTTATACCAATAGGTAGCCGTTGGTAATCTCTTACCTCCTACTGTTCCGTCCCAGATCAGGTTTTGTTTTGAGAACCTGAACATTTCAGAACCGTATCGGTCATAGATTGATCCTGTAAAGTTGTTGAATCCGCCAAGAGCAGTAAGATCCAAAGTATCATTAATACCATCCTGATTCGGAGTGATAATATTGGCCACATGGAATGTAAAGAATTCTAAAGCGCCCACACAATGTGTACCCACTGTTCTTACCTGAATCTGATAAGCTGCATTATTCTGAAGTCCGGTAAATACATTAGACTGCTGCCATGTAATCCCTCCATCTACAGAATATTCAGCCGTTTGCGGAATATTATTAATCATTGGAACCTCTGCCGTAATAGTTAACGTATTATTACTGTAATCAATACTTGAAACAAATGGAGAAGCAGCTCCCAATACCTGTGCAGTAAAGGTTTTTTTACAATATCCGTTATCGATCGTCACAGTATAAATTCCCCACTGATCTACATTAATAGTCTGGCTTACTGCACCTGTACTCCAAAGATAAGTATAGTTGGGCCCGGCACCTGCATCAAGAGTTATTCTGTCACCCTGACACATTTCCACATCTGCAAGAGGAGATGTAATTTCCGGTACTACTTCTACGGTAACTTTAGCAGGCAATAATGATTTACAGCCTTTTGCTCCTAAAGCATATACCTGGAAGGTTGTCGTATTGTAAACCGTTGCTGTTTGTGTACCCCCTGTTCCGGAGAAATTTGCCCATTCATAAGTAACTCCTCCTGTTGCCGTAAGATCAACCGTTGTTCCAGGACAAACTTTAAGCTTGGATGCAACCAAAGTTGCCGTAGGAGTTGCTTCTTTTGATAAGGTTAATTTAACCATCTTACTACAGAAACCTCCATTCGAAACGACAACATACAAAATCTGTCCGTCGTTACCATTAAAATGCAGAACATCCTGAATATAGTTGTTATTCTGAGCTATAGCATCCGCTTGATTTACATAAAAATGGAATACTGCACCAGTCGTTGTACTGATTGACGGCATTGCATTGGTAAGATCAAACCACGTAACATCAGGGGTTGTACAAAGCAATAATGACGCATCAACCGCGGAAGGTGTTGTTCCGCCGTTAATTTTAATATTGGCTTTTCCCGGACAAGGATTACCAGGGAATGTTACCTGAATTTCATAATTACCCGGCTGAGTAGCCGTAATGGTAGGTGTTGTAGCTCCCTGAACAGCTACTCCGTTGTAGAACCACTGATAAGTCATATTCGGATCACTTACCGAAGCTGTGATTACCTGGGGAACGTTATCACAAACATTGATCTCTTCAGGCAAAGTACCACCGGAAGGGTCTAATAATTCAACCCCGATATTGAAGGATCCACCTTCCAGGAATACCGCAGAGTCAAAACTTGTATCCAGCGCATCTCCCAATACCATTTTAAAATGATAGGACTGTCCCGGAGTTACTGTTGCCGTAGCTTGTAAAGGCACTGTTCTACCGTTGAAGTTTGTTTCAATATTAGATGTATTATACCCTCCGAAAAAAGCAACATTTGGTGCTCCGCATCCCATATCAGTTCCTGCAAAACTGTTCTGAGGATGAATATTGGTAACACTTACAGGGCCGGAACCCGGTGCCGGCAAAACAGCCATATTCACGTAAGGTCCCCCGGCTGTCGGTTTCAACAATAATGCAAAAGCATCAGAGTATCCACAAGGGAAAGTACCTGTATATTCTTCAGAGGCAAAAAGATAATTAAATTTAACCTGACTTGAAGTAGGCACGAAGTCAAATTCTAAAATAACAGCATCATTAATACTTCCTGATGGGTTAGTCGCCGCCACAAGATCAGGATCACTTCCTGACTGCAATGCATCACCCAGCGTACTGCTGATATAAGTATTCCCCGCTTTATTTACATAGCCTGTAGAAAGCACGATCCCATCTTTAAAAGGGAAATTGGTCGTTCCTTTATGAAAATACCCCCAAGATCTGTTGGCACTGGTTGCCGGTAAATTCGGATTTACCTGAACATTGGATACATTCGGGGTAACACATGAATTGGTACCGGATGAAATTAAAACATCTTTTACCAACTGCAAAGGAGAATAATCGGTTGGTGCATATCCAACTGCGTTTACATCAATAAAAGCACCTGCTTTCATTGTAAGATTGGACGCCTTTTCCTGTTGAGGCTTTCTTGGAGTAATGTTTTGTGAATAAAAGAGACTCGACGACGAGACCATAAATAAAGAAAACAATAGTAGATATCTCTTCATAAGAATTTTGTTTCAACAAATTTAATTTTTTTTTACAAATACTGCATATACATTTAACTTTTTTTATATTAAAAAAGCAAATTAACCTCCCAAATTGAGAGGTTAATATAATTTATAATTGTTAATTTCTATTTTTCAATAAAATCCATCCACTCCGCTGCTCCAGTTTCTTGCTGGCAGGATTTTCCCATTGTACACGATACCAGTACGTGGCAGTAGGAAGCACAAGGCTGCCTCGTAGCATACCGTTCCAGCTGGTTTCATTTTTACTTGCTTTAAATACTTCCTGTCCGTATCTGTCGAATATGGAAGCTGCAAAATTGTTATACATACTGATTCCTGTAAAATCTACTTTGTCATTTTTACCATCCAGATTAGGAGTGATTGCATTGATAACTACAAAAGTAAAGTAGGCTAATGTTGTTCCGCACTTGGCATCTTTTACCCGCACCATCAGATTGTAGTTTGTATTATCAAGAATATTGTAAAAAATATTCGAACCCTGCCATGTAACTCCTCCGTTTACCGAATATTCTAAAGTTCCGCCTGTAGGATTTGTTGCCGACAATGTTAAAACATGATTATCATAGGTAACATTAGTAAATTGGGGAAGTGTAGGATTTATCAGCTGTGCACTGAATACTTTTGAGCAGGTTCCGTTGCTGATGGTCACCGAATATATTCCCGGAGTATTTACAGATATCGTCTGCGTAGTGGCGCCATTACTCCATAAATAAGTATAGTTTGGCCCTGAACCCGCATCCAGAATTCCCGAATCGCCGACACATGCATAAACATCCTTCAATGTGGATTCAATAGCCGGAACTACCTCAATAGTAATTGACGTAGGGGTCTCAACCTTACAGCCGTTTCCACCTAAAGCATAGACAGAATATATCGTAGTAGCCGTTGGAGACACTACCTGAGTATTTCCATTACCCGGTAAACCGACCCATTCGTAAGTAACCCCACCCGAAGCAGTTAATGTAACCGATTCACCAACACATATTTTGGATTTTGATGCAGCCAGTATCGCCACAGGCGGACCAACCACAATCGTGATCGTTGCAGTATTTGATGATACACAGCCATTCGATCCTACCGCAGTAACTGTATATATCGTAGTACTTGACGGAGAAACCACCTGAGTATTTCCATTCCCCGGAAGAGTTCCCCAGTTATAGGTAGCTCCGCCGGAAGCCGTTAATGTAACAGATTCTCCCGGACAAATTTGCAGTACAGGTGCTGTTACAGTGACTACCGGAGGTGTCGTGTTTTGAGTGACAGTAACACTTGCAGTATATGAACAATTTAAATTACCCGGCTGATTAACATTGGTTACCGTTAAAGTATAAACACCACCCGAGTTCACAACAGGAGTCAATGTATTTGCCCCCGAAACAATGTTTCCCCCACCTGATGTCGTCCATGCAATCGTAGAACCTGCCGGGATTACGGAAGATGAAGCATTTAAAGTTGTTTGTGATGTTGTACAGGTAATCTGTTGAGGAGTTGCAATAGTCAATGTTGTTTGAGGAGTGGCCAATAGCTGTAAATTCACCACATATTTGCAGCCTCCGTTTACTACCAATACATAGATTGTCTGGTTTCCTGCACTGTTGAATAACGCAGGATTGTTGATCGTATTGCCATTTCCTGCATTGGCATCAGCAGCATTTAAATAATATGAGAAAGTAACACCATTTGCAGAAGTAATCTGAGATTGAGCCTCTGTTAAATTATAATTATTTCCTCCGTTCTGATAGCATTTTAATAAAGTAGCATTCTGCACCGTAATCGGTTGTGAAACTTCGATGGTAATTGTTGCAGGAGTCTGGGACACGCAACCATTAGCACCAACCGCCGTTACGGTATATGTAGTTGTTGCTGTAGGTGAAACGGTCTGTGTATTTCCGTTTCCTGTAAGCCCTACCCAATTGTAGGTCGCACCTCCCGAGGCTGTTAAAGTAACCGATTCTCCGGAACATATTAATATTTTGGAAGCCGTTAAACCCGTTGTTGGCGGAGCACTATCCCCTGTTACGGTAACGTTTGCGGTTCCGGTACATGTTAAATTTCCAGGCTGATAGATATTAGAAATAGTTAATGTATAAGTTCCGGCCGTATTGACCACAGGATTCAGTGTATTTGCTCCTGAAACGATATTTCCGTTCGTGGTTGTCCAGGCGAAGGTGGAACCTGCAGGATAAGTTGACCCGGAGGCATTCAGCGTGATCTGCGAGTTGGTGCATGTTAATGTTGTCGGTGCGGCAATTGCAGCGGTTATCTGTGGTGCTTTTACGAGCTGTAACTGGGCAACTTTTGAGCAGAATCCGCTTTTTACCAGCACATAAACCGTTTGTCCGGAACTCTGGAATGACGTAGGAGCCGGGATTGTATTTGCATTTCCCGCTAAAGCGTCCGCCTGATTAAGATAATAGGCAAAAGTAGCTCCGGGTGTTGTACTTATTGATGTTTGTGCTGAATTAAGATTAAATGTTGCATTTCCCGGAACATAACAGGCAGTCAGCGTTGCATTCTGTACAGTCGGCGAAGTTCCGCCAACGATCGTTACGGATGCTGTTCCCGGGCATGTATTTCCCGGTAAAAATACCTGAACAGTATAGACTCCCGGTTGCGTTGCAGTATAAGAGGCACTGGTAGCCCCAGGGATAGGATTAGTTCCCAATAACCACTGATAGGTAGCTCCGCCACCCTGAACTGATGCAGTAAGTGTCTGAGGTGCATTATCACAAACATTAATGGATGCAGGAAGCGCAACACCGGCAGGGTTTAAAAGCTGAACACCAATATCGAAAGATCCTGCTTCAAGGAAAACCCCGGAATCGAAATTTGAATCCTGATAATCAGCCAAAACCATTTTAAAATGATAAGTCTGTCCGGGAATTACCGTTGCCGTTGCTGTTAAAGGAACCGTACGTCCGTCAAAATTAGTTTCAATCTGAGGGTTATTGATTCCTGCAAAATACTGAACGTTTTTAGGGCCACAAGGTAAGCTGGCCGGAATAATATTGGTAACACTTACCGGGCCGGCTCCTCCGGGAAGAACAGCAAGGTTCGTGTAAGTAGGATCTCCCACTTTTTTCAATAATAATGCAAAACCATCTGAAATAGTACACGTAAAATTACTCTGATATTCTTTGGATGCAAATAGATATCTGAACGAAACGGTGGTAGATGCAGGTACAAAATCAAATTCTATGTATGTTGCATCTCTCAAATTGGTATTATTGACATTTAAGGCTGCTGCCAAATCTGGATCTCCGGAAGAAGGAAGCGGATCACTTAAAGTTCCCTGAAAATTATTTCCTGCTTTTCTTGCATATCCTGTTGTGAGAACAATACCCTTGGCAAAAGGAAAATTGGTTGTTGCTTTATTAAAGTAGCCCCAGCTTCTGTTCTGGTCACTGACTGCTAAATTCGGAGAGACCACCACATTACTTACATTGGCCGCGGAACATGTAGAACCACCACTGATAAGCACATCTTTTACTAATTGGGTAACACTGTAGTTTGATTCCGGATATCCGGCAGCATTTATATCGATAAAAGCACCTGCCTTCATACTTTGAGCTGTGGGCTTTTTAACAATGCCTTTACTCTGTCTGTCCTGAGCAAAAACAAAGCTTCCCGCAAAAACTAAAAATAAAGCCAAAAGTAAATTTCCTGTCCTCCTATTTAACATTTTTATATTATTTAAAACAAAAATACTATTTTTTTTGATTGAATATCAATTCAGCACAAATTACGTTATCATTAATATAATCCAGCGGATTTTAGAATATCAATTTAATTATATAGAAACGAAAAAAAAGACCAACAAATTGTCAGTCTTTTTTTAAATATGATATATTTTTATTCTATGTTTTTGAGTAGTATCCATCCTGTTTTAAGGGCAGGCTTTTTACTTGCGGGATCTTCAAAACTTACCTGATACCAGTACGATGAAGTAGGAAGACGTTTCCCCTGGAAGTATCCGTCCCAGTAAGGCTGTAAGCCACTCGCTTTATACACTTCTTTTCCATAACGGTCGAAAATAGATGCTTTGAAATCTTTATTTTGATTCACTCCTCTGAAATCGATGATATCATTGATATTGTCGCCATTCGGTGTAATTACATTCTGCATTACAAATGTGAAATACTCAAGGGTACCTACACAGCTTGTCTTTTTCACACGCACTCTGATCGAGATCACTGAATTTCTCGGAACATTTGAGAATACATTAGAATTCTGCCATGTAAGGCCATTGTCGATAGAATACTCCAAAGGTCCGTTGCTCGGATTGCTTGCCGTAAGGATCATTGTTCCGTTGTCATTATAATTTACATTAATGATCTCAGGAATAATTGCCTGAATAACCTGCGTAGTAAATATTTTAGAACAAACACCATTGTTAATCGTTACAGAATAAGTACCCGGCGTTCCTACTGAAATAGTCTGAGATGTATCTCCTGTACTCCATAGATAGTTATAGTTCGGTCCTGCTCCTGCGTCCAGTGTAATCACATCTCCCTGACAGATCATTCCTCCGGAAAGATTTGATGTAATTGCAGGAACAATTTCTATCGTAATAGATGCCGGCTGTAAAGATTTACATCCCTGCGCACCTATGGCGTACACAGAATATGTTGTTGTCTGAGTCGGAGAAACAGTATGTGTAGTCCCTGTTCCGGACACTCCTGTCCACTCGTAAGTTGCTCCGTTAGCAGCTGTAAGGGTTGTAGACTCTCCTAAACATAGTCTTACTTTTGTAGCAGTAAGCTGAGCAACAGGTGTAGCCTCCTTTTTTTAATGTTAAAGTGACCATCTTGCTACAGAAAGCACCGTTTGAAACGACAACGTAAAGAACCTGCCCGTCGGTACCGCTATAACTGCTTGCCGCTGCAGTACTGAGATAATTACTGTTTTGTGCAACAGCATCAGCCTGATTAACATAGTAATGCACAACAGCCGTTGTAGAGGTCGTAATCATCGGTGTCGCATCATTTAAATTAAATGTAGAAACCGATGGTGTTGTACAAAGCTTTAAGGTCGCATTCTGAGCCGGCGGGGTTGTTCCTCCCACAATAGTAATCACTGCAGAAGCAGGACACTGATTCCCGGGAACCGCAACTTTTACTTCATAAGCTCCCGGTGAAGTTGCTGTATAAGAAATATTGGTAGCACCATTAATAGCAACTCCATCTTTATACCATTGAAATGTCATTCCCGGCACTGCAGTAAGTAATGCTGTCAGTACTTGTGGTGTATTGTCACACATATTTACCGTATCCGGTAAAATAACTCCGTTTTGATCTACAATTTTAATCCCGATATCAAAAGAACCTCCTTCAAGAAAAACGGCAGAATCAAGAGTCTGGTCGTTGTAATCTGCCAATACCATTTTAAAATGATAAGCTACTCCGGGAGTTACATCGGCAATTGCTGTTAAAGGAATTACTCTTCCGTTAAAATTGGTTTCAATACTTGAGGTATTGTAACCTGCAAAATAGGTAGGATTTAATGCTCCACATGATAACGTGGATCCGTCGAACTCCGTAGCAGGGCGAATATTAGTAACACTTACCGGACCAGCGGTACCGGGAAGAATAGCCACATTGGTGTAAGGGCCACCCGCTACCGGCTTGATAAGTAAAGCAAAGGCATCTGAGTAATTACAAGGAAAATTTCCGGTATATTCTTCGGAAGCAAAGATATAATTAAATTTTACCTGATTGGAGTTCGGCACAAAATCAAACTCTAAAGCGACAGCATCGCGCTGATTATTAATATTAGTATTAGTTGCTGCAGCGAGATCTGAATCTCCATTAATAGAAATTGACCCGTGAAGGTTTTCAGAAATTGCAGCATTACCAGCCTCTCTGGCATACCCTGTTGTTAAAACAATTCCGTCTTCAAATGGGAAATTAGTTGTCCCTTTATGAAAATATCCCCAAAATCTGTCAGTATTGGTGACCGGATGATTGGGAGACACTGTCACATTACTTACATTCGGTGTTGCACAGCTGGATGCCCCGTTGATAAGAACCTGCTGAACAAGCTGCTGAGGCGTATAAGATGAGGGCGTATAAGATGCCACATTAACATCAATAAAAGCACCCGCTTTCATACTTTCAGAAGTCAGTTTCACTTTACCGTTCTTTCTGGATGCATGTTGAGCAACAGCAGACCCCGAAACCAAAAGCAACATTAAAAATAAGAAGTAGTTTTTTAATCTATAAATTAACATTATATTGTTGTTTGTTCAAAAATAATAATTTTATGATTAAAATTTATTAAAAAACAGAAAGATTTATGTTAAAAATTCAATCTATTCAACAAATTGATACTTACCAGATAATATATCTGCAATACATCAAAAAAAGACTAATATTAATCAGTCTTTTGTAGAGTTATTTAATATTGATATTAAAAAATATTAATTATTCATTCTTCAGTTCATCAATTTTATCCTGAAGTTCCTGGATTTTATCTTTTAACGCTTTGATTTCATTTTTATTTGAGCTTACATTACTTTTCAGCATGACATTTTTTGCTCTTTCGCTGTGGTCTTCATCATCTTCGTCCTCATTGATTTCCTCGATATCTTCCTGAATATCTTCAATATCTTCATTAATCTCCTCAATATCCTCACTGATCTCCTCGATATCTTCGCTGATCTCTTCAATATCTTCCTGAATATCCTCAATATCTTCCTGGATATCTTCAATCTTTTCATGACTTTTATTTACCGACATCTGAATAAAAATGGCAAGATAAATCGCTTCTAAGGAAACAACTGTAGTAAGAATCAGCAACATTTTATCAAATTCGACGAGACCTAACAGTGGCAGTAAAAAAGAGATGGCAAAAAATAATGTATGTGCGATAAGCGACGGTATAGAACCTATCCACCACGTAATTCCGTTGGCGATTTTTTCTAAAACCTCAGTTCTTTCTTCGTACTTTTTCATTGTGCTGCTTTTTATAATAGTTCTTTTGTTACGCCTAATCCGAACAGTGCAAAATCATATTTTGCAGGATCTTTATTATCGAATTTCCTGATCACAAGATCCAGCTCTTCTACTGCTTTCCAGTCGTTCTGCATTCTTGAAATCAATCCTAATTTTCGTGAAATATTTCCCGTATGCACATCCAGCGGAATAGAAAGATGCTTCTGGTCAATATTTTCCCAGACACCGAAATCTACGCCGCGCTTATCTTTGCGAACCATCCAGCGCAGGAACATAATTATTCGCTTCGTAGATGAATTTTTGTAGGGCGAACTTACATGCTTATGGCTTCTGTGCTTTTCCGTTCCCAGAAAACGATTTCTGAATCTTTCAATAGCATGCAGAAAACTCGTTTCCGAATCATTGATTTTAAATAGACTCTCAAGGCTTTCATTTTCCTGATAAATTCTGTTGAACTGTTCTATAAAATAAGTAAAATCTTCTCCGTTGAAAGTCCGGTGCATGCTTCTATCCTTAATCTGCCGAAGATCATTTTCCGAATGATTCATGACAAAATCATAAGGAGAATTCCCCATAATATCAAGCATTTTTTCTGCTGACTGTATGATCGCCTTCCTGTTTCCCCAGGAAATCGTTGCCGCCAGAAAGCCGGCAATTTCTATATCCTGCTTCAGGCTGAAACGGTGCGGAATCTGGATCGGATCATTTTCAATAAAGCCCGGATTATTGTACTGATCTGCCTTTTCATCTAAGAAGATTTTTAATTCTTCAAACTTCAACATATCTTTTTAAATTTTCACAGGCTCAAGCGCCTTTGGTAAAAAAGTATTGGGAAAAACAGCTCTTGCTTCGTCAGTAAAAACTGTCAAATCACCATATCTATTCGAAAAATGTCCTAATATCAATTTCCCGACTTCTGCTTTTCTGGCAATAGTCGCCGCTTCAAGCGCCGTTGTATGTCCTGTATAATCTGCCATTTCCTTTAAATCATGTAAAAATGTAGACTCGTGATAAAGAACTGTTGCATTTTTAATGATAGGAATAACGTTTTCCAAATATCTTGTATCACTACAGAAAGCATAAGAAACGGGAGGAACCGGATCTGTGGTGAGAATTTCATTTTTAAGGACATATCCGTCGCTCAGAACAAAATCTTTTCCGGCTTTGATATTATGATAATCACAGGTTTCTATCTCTTTGTACTTGGATATTTCCTGCATATTCAAATGTCTTTCTTTCGGCTTTTCCTTAAAAAGATACCCATTGCAGTAAATCCTGTGATCCAAAGGAATCGTATAGACCTCTACCCTGTTGTCTTCATAAATTTTCTCGGAATAATCTTTATCCAGCTCATGATAAACCACTTCAAAACCACGATGGGTTTCGGTGATCGTAAAGATGGTTTCCAGCATTTTTTTAATTCCTTTCGGACCATAAACATGAAGCGGCGTTTCCCTTCCCAATAATCTGAATGACGCGATAAGTCCCGGTAAACCAAAACAGTGATCTCCATGAAGATGGGAAATGAAAATATGATTGATCCTTGAAAATTTTGCTTTTGCTTTCCTCAGCTGAACCTGCGTTCCTTCTCCGCAATCGATCAGGAAAGATCTTTCTTCCATTTCCAGAAGCTGTGCGGTAGGAGAAGAATTAATCGTCGGAATTGCTGAATTAAAGCCTAATATCGTTAAATAAGTACTCAAATCTATCGTTTATTATGTAAACAAATGTACGGAATTTAGGTTAAGATTAGGATAAGGTTGAGCTAAGGATAAGATTTATGCAGAACCTGCTTAATCTGAATCTCAGCCTCAACCTCAGCCTTTATTGTTGTTTCAGAAAATCCAAAAACAGATCCAACGCCTGTTTTCTGTGACTTATTTTATTTTTATCCTGCGGTTCCATTTCGGCAAAAGTTTTATCATATCCTTCGGGAACGAAAATCGGATCATACCCAAAGCCTTTGAAACCTTTGTTTTCATTCAGAAGATTTCCGTGTACCCTGCCATCGAAATACTTTGGTCCGTTTTCATCATAGTAGCATAAAACGGTAATGAAATATGCTTTTCTATTTTCGATGCCTTTCATTTCATTCAATACTTTTTCAATATTTTTGGCAAAATCGTGATCTCCGGCGTAGCGTGCAGAAAATATGCCCGGCCTTCCGTTTAAAGATTCAACGACCAGACCGCTGTCGTCCCCGAGGCTTGGAATTCCTGTTTTTTCGTAGCAATATTTCGCTTTAATTAAAGCATTAGCGTTAAAAGAATCGCCGTCTTCCACAATTTCTTCATGAATATCATAATCGGTAAGACTTTTTACGACAAATCTGTCGCCCAAAATCTGCTGAATTTCTTCTTTTTTATGTACGTTGTGGGTAGCAACCAGTAATTCCATTTCTTTTTTTATTTTAAATTTTATTTAATGCCCTATTTAAGAATACAAGTTTTTATATTCATACTTCTTTACGATTATTGTACCAGAATAAGTATTTGTTAGATTTCAGAATAATGCACCTTATATTTTCTTGTGAAAAGATAATAGAATAATGAAAAAAGTACAATTCCTATCGCAAGTATCATCCATTCCGAAATTTTGAAAGCGTCTGAGAAACTTTCATTTTTAGTATATATAATAAGTATGGTGGAACACAAATTATTAAAACCATGCAGGAACATCGGCAGCAACAGGGATTTTGTTTTATAGTAGACAAGCCCGAGTACACAGCCCAGCAAAACAGCTCCTACTAACTGCCATGGATTTCCATGTACCAATCCGAAAATAACAGAGGCAAAGATAATGGCTTTCCATGGCTCTACACCTTTATTCATAAGTCCTTTCTGGATAATTCCTCTGAAGATAATTTCCTCAAATATCGGGGCACAGATGACTGCGGTAATGATCATCACGACAGGATTTAAGGTAAGCTGATCCATCAATCTATTGAAAAATTCATAATATTTTCCGAAAAACGGTCCGGTAGTCGGGATCTGCGAGGTGATGAATTCTGAGATAAACATCATCCCGATCATCATGGGAAATATAAGCAGATAGGTATAAAAATTAGTGGGTGAAAAATTGAAGTTGAGTTTTTTTCCGGTGGTTCTTCTTACGATTAAAAAATCAAAAAAAGCGATTGCTGTAAGAAACCCCGCTGCGTTGGTAAGCATGAAGAACCAATCTTTGTACTGGAGATTTTCTTTAAAGACAAACATCCAGAAAACATTAAAAAATGAAACCGCCATCGTGCCTGCTACAAGTCCTGCCAAAAGGACAAGCCCCCCTATCCATGTAAATGTAAACTGTGGATATCTGCTGTTTTCCATGCTTTATATTAAGATTATTTTAACAAAGATAAACGTTTTTGATAAGTTTATTTATGTTTCAGATAATATGGCATGAAAAGGGAGCGCTCATCATGGAGATAAGGACTCATGATTATCATAATTGATAAGAATAACTTAGTGAAATATTTTATTTTTTACATTAATGTTATGGATAATTGATTCTGATTATTTTTAGCGCAAATTAAAACAAAGATATTTTTTAGTTTATTATGCCGTACATTTTAAAGATCAACAAAGGCGTAAGTTCGGACCATGTCTTATACATTCTGGACAATGCTTTATATACTTTAGACGATGCCTTTTACATTTTGGCGGATGTCTTATATACTTTAGAACATGCATTATATACTTTGGAGGATGCCTTATATATTTTTTAACATTATATGATATAATTCGCGAGGTGGTTATAAGAAGATTGTTTTAAAACTTATAAGCAGGCCGTTGTATGAAATTGATTTTCACATTCCATTAAAAATTACGATTTTTGCAACTTCAAAATACGATATGTCAGACTTAATCAAAGAAATAGAGAAAAGAAAAACTTTCGGGATTATTTCTCACCCCGATGCCGGAAAGACGACTCTTACGGAGAAGCTGCTGCTTTTCGGAGGGGCGATTCAGGAAGCGGGTGCGGTAAAATCCAACAAGATAAAAAAAGGGGCTACCTCCGACTTCATGGAAATTGAAAGACAGAGGGGAATCTCGGTGGCGACATCCGTGCTGGCTTTTGAGTACAGGGATCACAAAATCAATATTCTGGATACTCCGGGACACAAGGATTTTGCGGAAGACACCTACAGAACTTTAACGGCGGTAGATTCTGTGATCGTGGTGATTGACGTAGCAAAAGGGGTTGAGGAACAGACCGAAAAACTGGTACAGGTTTGCAGAATGAGAAACATCCCGATGCTGGTTTTTATTAATAAGCTTGACCGTGAGGGTAAGGATGCTTTTGATCTGTTGGATGAGGTAGAGCAGAAATTGGGATTAACGGTTTGTCCGCTTTCTTTGCCGATCGGTATGGGAGCCGATTTTCAGGGCATCTATAATATCTGGGAAAACAACATCCAGTTGTTTTTGGAGGAAAAGAAACAAAAGGTTGGAGACTCTATTAGGTTTGATGACATTAATGATGCTTCTATTGATGAGGTGATCGGTGAAAAAGCAGCGGCTACTTTAAGGGAAGAACTGGATTTAGTTCAGTCTGTTTATCCTGAATTTAACCGTGAGGATTATATGAAAGGTGATCTTCAGCCTATTTTCTTCGGATCGGCTTTAAATAATTTCGGGGTTCGTGAATTGCTGGATGCTTTCATTGATATTGCGCCGATGCCGCAGCCGAAAGAAAGTGATATTCGTCTGGTAAAGCCTGAAGAAAATACTTTTACAGGGTTTGTTTTCAAAATTCACGCGAATATGGATCCTAAGCACAGAGACCGTCTTGCTTTCGTAAAAATTGTTTCTGGAACTTTTAAAAGAAACGAGAATTATTTGCTGGTAAGAGAAGGTAAAAAAAATGAAGTTCTCCTCTCCTAACGCTTTCTTTGCTGATAAAAAAGAGGTGGTGGACGAGAGTTTTCCGGGAGACATTGTAGGACTTCATGATACGGGAAGCTTCCGAATCGGGGGATACTTTGACCGGTGGTGAAAAGCTGAATTTCAAAGGGGTTCCTAGTTTCTCGCCTGAGCATTTCAGATATATCAACAATACAGATCCTTTAAAGGCCAAACAACTGGCGAAAGGAATTGACCAGCTGATGGATGAAGGGGTAGCGCAATTATTTACCCTCGAAATGAACGGAAGGAAGATCATCGGAACGGTGGGAGCTCTTCAGTATGAGGTGATCCAGTACCGTCTGGAACATGAATACGGCGCAAAATGTTCTTATGAGACGTTGTCTATGCATAAAGCGTGTTGGGTGGAAGCGGATGAGAAGTCGGAAGAGTTTAAAGAATTTGCAAGACTGAAGCAGAGGTTTCTTGCCAGGGATAAATACAATCAACTGGTATTCCTTGCCGATTCATCTTTTACGATTCATATGACCCAAGAGAAGTTTCCGAATGTGAAGCTGCATTTTATCAGTGAGTTTAAAAATGTATAAAAAATTTTACATTATTTTAAATACAAAAACCGTTCAGCTTTCTGAACGGTTTTTTAATATATATGTTGAAAATATTTCTTATTCTTTAATCCATTTTACAGTTTTACTAATATTTTTAGATTTAATAGTAATCAAATAATCTCCTTTGATTAATTGACTTACATTGAAAGTTCCAACTTTATCATGACCTAATGTGTTATTAATTTTATTAAATACTAATTTTCCGCTTACATCATATATAGTCACATCATATTTATCGTTCTGATTAGTGAATCTGATATTTAAAATATCTTTACCAGGATTAGGATATACTACAAATACGTCTTTATTTGGATCTGTTTCATTTACAGCAAGTACTTGCGTTATTGTAAAATTAATAGGATTAATATTAAAAAATACATTTCCTACGCCTGCAACCATAATTCTTGCCTGGGTCGTACTCACATTTGGAATGGTAATAACTTCGGAGCCATCGTTTGGTGTAGAAGCGACAATTGTCGTTGGATACGTAAGCCCTCCATCTGTTGAAAGTAAAATACTTACATTCGCGCAGCTTACAGGGGCAGCAGTTGTATTAGCGACATTCCACGTAATGGTTTGGGTAGAATTCCCCATCCAGTTTACTGCAGTGGTAGGTGCAGTTACAGTAAATGGTCCTGAATTTCCATCAACAGTAATTTTTGCGTCATCATTGGCAACACCGGCGCAACCTGCATTGTTGTCTCTCACCGTCAGTCTGAATTCCATTGATCTTCCATATGAAGGAAGTATTTCTCCAATGGTTGTTGTGTTACTGATGATATTTGCAATTTTTGGAAAATATCTGTACGGTACTGTTACAGGTAAAAACGACCTAAACAGGGCTGCATTTCCGGTAGGAGCATTCCAGTTTCCTGCGGGTCCTGTGTCATTTTGTTCCCAGCAGTAAGTTAACGCATTTCCCTGAGCATCTGTAGCAGAACCAGTCAGTTTAAAAGGTGTGCTTTTTGGTATTGTATAATCATTTCCTGCGTTTACAACAGGAGCCGTATTAGAAACAGCATTGGTAACCTGACATGTTGTAGACTGAATGGTTTCGGTAATAGACTGAAAAGAATCTGTATGAAAAATAGCAATACTATTAGAAGCCAAATTATTTACGGAATTACAAATACCCGCATAAGCCATAATAGTTACCCCACTTCCCGGTTCTACAGCATGTGATCCGTCCCGGTTGCCATTACAAGAGCCTGTTGTTGCATTAAAAGTATGAGGACCTCCGAACTGATGCCCTACTTCATGCGCAACATAATCAATATCATAAGGATCGCCAACAGGATTTGGCGAACCGGTAATACCACTTCCCTTACTTGAATCGTCACAAATAACTCCAAGACCAGCCAATCCTCCACCACCGGTACTAAATGTATGTCCTATATCATAATTAGTTGTTCCTATTATTGCATCGATCTGGGTTTGACTCTCATCAATCAATGTATATGCATTATTATTTCCGTCAAAAGGATCTGTAGCAGGATCTGTAAAGATCACTGAAGTCTCGTTGGCAACTAATACAAGTCTTACAGCCACTTCCTGCTCATACACACCGTTTACTCTGTTTACAGATGTTACAATAGCCGACAGGGTCTGCGCTACTGTAGGCGAAGGCAAGCCTGTTGCTGCTATCGCATATTCTCCGGTACAAGCCACTACAAATCGAAAAATTCTAATCTGATTGCCGACACTTGGTGTCACTGTTTTTTGTGCATTTTTTTTAATTAATTCCGAAGCATCCTCTTTCACTTCGCATATTCTGGGATTTTTATTAATTAAATCAGCTTTTTTATAAACAATATAATGATTGATATCGTTCTTTGCATACGGATCAATATAAAAATCACCCGCTATAACAGATTTTACCTGAGCATGAAATCCCAGTTCTGTAAAATCTAATTTTATAGTCGCATATTGATCATCAATTCCCTGCCCGGTAAGGGTAATGAGTTGGGGAAATTTTTGAGCCAACTCCGGAGCCATTACAGAAGACTTCCAGATTCTAAATCTTGCTTTCGTTCCATCTGCCATTGGTAGGATAATGATGGGAGCATTGTATTTAAAATCTGCATCACTCAATTCCGGAACTGAGCTGAAATAGTTTTTTATAGCGCTTACATCCAGTGTGTAGGTAAGAAATTTTTCCGGCTGTACTGTTCTGCTGTGGGGATTTGCTTTAATAGATCTTTCGCTGATGGTTGAAAAAAAGTCCTGTGCTTTACCTAAGTAAAAACATAGAATAAATGTTCCTAAAAAAAAGTATTTTTTTAATAATCATAATATGTAAGTTTACCTTTATTACTTGTTTGCTAATGAACAGAGTACATTCTTTTACTTAGTCAATCGATTTATTTCCAATTTTCAAAGTAGTTTAATTTATTTCTTAAATAAATTTAAAATTAAACTAAGAGAATTCATTTATAAAAAACAAATATATAAAAAATACATATTCAAAAAACTGAATTCCAACTAATTACGAAATACTAAATAGTATAGTATTTTATAAATTAATATTTTCATTTCAAAGAAAAATTATTTCTTTAAACGCTTAAACAAGGAAAATTATTAAGCTAAAGATTATTTAAAATCTAGAAAGCATATTTATTTTAATTGTAAAAACAGTTTTCTAAAACAATTTGTCCTGTAAAACTTTTGTAAAACAACTCTAATGAATTCATTTTAAATTCATTGAAATTTTACGATCCTAATACATCTTATTTACAATCTTTACAAAAGCTTCATTCCTAATTTTACCTCAACGAAAAAAATTAATGTTATGAAAAAATTCATCTTACTTGTTGCCGTATCGGGAACGTTCATTATGTGTAAAAAAGGAGAATCTGTATCATCACAACTTGAGAACACTGTAAATTCGGCCGACAGTACAGTAACTGAAGTGTCCGAGAAAATCAGTAATATGAATAATCAGACCAATGCTGCGATTGATTCTGCAAATGTTAAAATCAAAGATTTTCAGGATACAGGAAATGAAGTGAAAGAAAATATCAAAAACACATCAAAAATTATTGATTCTTTATCTGAAAAAATTTCATCCGTAAAACTGGAATCAAAAAGCGAAAAGAAAGATTCTGCTAACAAAGAAGGAAAGATCATTGTACAGGTAGCCGCTCCGAAAGTGATCCGGGAAACAAAAATTGTTTATAAAAATCAACCGAAAAAGGAAAATGATGAACTGAATATTCAGAGAAACAAACTTATCAAGAAAGGAGTAATTGACCTTACCGTTGATGATGCGGAAACGGCAAAAGAAATTGTAAAAGAGGAAGTTGCCAAATATGACGGATTTGTAAGAAGCGAGAATATTTCGGTACAAAATGATGATAAGAAAACCGCTTATCTGAAAGTAAAGGTTCCGGTTCAGAAATTTGATTATCTGATGTCTGATCTTAGCTATAACCTCGGAAAAGTGGAAAATAAAAGCATTGAAGTTTCAGGGACTAATGCTCTTGAAAACAGTCTTTGTGAAATTGACATCACGTTGTATGGACAAGAAAGTGAAATGATGGCTGATAAAAAAAATGAGAGTTTTGGAGATCAGTCTTTTGCCGCCATTTCATCAGGATGGAATGTGATTACCTCTATTTTCCTGTTTGTTCTGCCGTTGTGGCCATTGTTTTTACTTGCGGGTATCGGGTATTATTTTTACAAAAAAAGAAAAGAAACGGATAAACATTCTGAATAATTTCAAATGAAATTTTATTTTTAATAATATTTTAATCAATATTCCGTTTTTTCAACAGTTAGTATTCCTAATTTTGTTGTGTTAATTTACATTAAGAATTTAACTTCAATTAAAAAATTGAATCAAAATAAAAGTTAAAACAAATATATTATTAATATTTTGTGGTTCGTGTGAAAGTAAAAAGGCTCCCAAATCTGAGAGCCTTTTACTATTTCATTTATCGTAAGCAATTACTTTGCAATACTTCTTGAGATAACGATCTTCTGAATTTCAGAAGTTCCTTCATAGATCTGAGTGATTTTTGCATCGCGCATCATTCTTTCCACATGATATTCTTTCACATATCCGTATCCACCGTGGATCTGCACTGCTTCAATGGTGGTATCCATTGCTACCTGAGATGCGTAAAGTTTTGCCATCGCACCACTTTCTGAAATATCTTTTCCGGCATCTTTTTCTACTGCAGCTTTAAAGCAAAGCATTCTTGCTGCTGTAATCTGAGTCGCCATATCAGCCAGTTTGAAAGCGATTGCCTGGTGATTGATGATTTCGGTTTTAAAAGCTTTTCTTGTTTTGGCATATTTCAGAGCCAGTTCATAAGCTCCCGCAGCAATTCCTAATGCCTGAGAAGCAATTCCGATTCTTCCTCCGTTGAGAACGGCCATCGCAAAATTGAATCCGAAACCGTCTTCTCCGATTCTGTTTTCTTTAGGAACTTTTACGTTATTGAAGATCAAAGAATGTGTATCGCTTCCTCTGATTCCCAATTTATCTTCTTTGGGTCCGATTTCAAATCCTTCCCAGCCTCTTTCAACGATGAAAGCATTGATTCCTTTATGTTTTTTCTCAGGATCGGTTTGTGCAATGACGATATAGTAAGTCGCCGTACCACCATTGGTGATCCAGTTTTTGATTCCGTTTAACAAATAATAATCTCCTTTATCTTCTGCCGTAGTTTTCTGTGAAGTGGCATCAGAACCGGCTTCAGGTTCAGACAAAGCAAATGCTCCGAGTACCTGGCCGCTGGCAAGAGGGGTAAGATATTTCACTTTCTGCTCTTCGGAAGCGAATTTTTCAAGTCCGGCACATACAAGAGAATTGTTTACGGACATTACCACAGCTGCAGAAGCATCTATTTTTGCAATCTCCTCCATCGCCAGAACATAAGAAACGCTGTCCATCCCGGCACCGCCGTATTGAGGATCTACCATCATTCCCAAAAGTCCCATTTCACCCATTTTCTTTACCTGCTCCGTAGGGAATTTCTGGTCACGGTCCCTTTCGATTACTTCAGGGAATAATTCGTTCTGTGCAAAATCCCTTGCTGCCTGCTGAATCATCAGCTGTTCTTCCGATAAATTAAAGTCCATAAAAATTGAATAATTAGATGGTCGCTAATTTACACTTTTTGAGCAAATCTGAAAACAGAATTAAAATTTAGCCACTACATTCTGATAATCAACAATTAAACAAATTTCAACAAATCAATAAATCAGTTAAATTATTATTAAAATTCTTTTACAACATTAAAGATCATTTAATTTATAATGCCATACATTTCATTTATTGCTAATTTAAAATTCAAAATTTCGCCAATTAAAAAAAATGCTTATATTTAAAATCCTTTAACTATTTACTTTAAAATCATGACCATCAAAAGATTATTCGATATACCACATTATGCTTTAGAGACATACCCGAAAACGGATATGTTTGTGACAAAATATCAGGGAGAATGGAAAAAGACCTCTACTGTAGAATTTATCAATGAAGCGAATAAAATATCACGCGGGCTTCTGAAGCTGGGTATAAAACCCGGAGATAAAATCGCTCTGATCACAACAAATTCAC
Organism: Chryseobacterium sp. POE27; assembly: GCF_039727685.1. Classification (NCBI taxonomy): domain Bacteria; kingdom Pseudomonadati; phylum Bacteroidota; class Flavobacteriia; order Flavobacteriales; family Weeksellaceae; genus Chryseobacterium; species Chryseobacterium sp. POE27. Next base: position 4,139,986 of record NZ_CP152475.1, on the reverse strand, counting down.
GCACAGAATGGGCAATTATGGATCTTGGGCTTTCACAAATCGGTGTGGTTTCCGTACCTGTATATCCAAGTATTTCTCCGGAAGATTATGAATTTATCTTTACAAATGCCGAAATCAAATATTGCTTTTTATCTGATAAGGACCTTTTGAATAAAGTAACCAAAGTAAAGCATAATATCCCGTCGCTACAGGGAATTTTCACATTCGACAATGTAAGCGGTGCTGCCAACTGGAAAGAAGTACTGGATCTCGGTGAAGATGATTCTACCCAGATAGAAGTTGAGGATCTTTCCAACACGATTAATTCGGAGGATCTGGCGACTATCATTTACACTTCCGGGACTACAGGAAGGCCAAAAGGTGTAATGCTGACACATCAAAACATTGTTTCTAACGTGCTGGGTTCGATTCCCAGAATTCCGAAAAAGAAAGGCCTTGATTATAAAGATACACGGGTACTCAGTTTTTTGCCGATCTGTCATATTTTTGAAAGAATGCTTTTTTTATCTTTTCCAATACAATGGTTTTTCTATATATTTCGCAGAGAGCATCGAAAAAATGGGAGAAAATGTAAAAGAAGTAAAGCCTCACTATATGAGCGTTGTTCCAAGGCTTGTGGAAAAGGTTTATGATAAAATATATACAACAGGCTCATCTGCAGGCGGTCTGAAGCAGAAAATATTCTTCTGGGCTCTGAATCTTATTTCCAAAAAGAAAACCGTTTCCAAACCATCCGGACTACAGGAAATTATTGCTGATAAACTTGTTTTCAAAAAATGGCGTGAAGGTCTTGGTGGCGAAATCATTACTTTAGTTTCCGGTTCAGCAGCTTTATCAACAAGATTAAATTTAATGTTCCAAAACGCAGGGATTCCTATTCTTGAAGGCTATGGCTTAACAGAAACTTCACCTGTGATTTCCGTAAATGCTTTCGGAAAGATGAAAATAGGAACTGTAGGTCTTCCCTTAGACAATCTTCAGGTGAAAATTCAGGAAGACGGAGAAATTACCGTAAAAGGACCTTCTATCTTTAAAGGTTATTTTAAAAATGAGGAAATGACGAAAGAAGTGTTTACAGAAGATGGGTACTTTAAAACCGGAGATATCGGCCATATCGACAGTGACGGTTTTCTTCAGATTACCGACCGTAAGAAAGAAATGTTTAAAACTTCCGGCGGAAAATATATTGCTCCTCAAACTATTGAAAATCTGGCCAAAGCATCCAAATTCATCGAGCAGATCATGGTTGTTGGTGACGGCGAAAAAATGCCAACTGCTCTTGTACAACCTGATTTTGAATTTGCCAAAAGCTGGGCCATGCGAAACAACCTGAATATAGGCTCAACACCTCAGGAAATTGCGAAAAGTAAAGAATTGAAGGAAAGAATCGAAAAAGAAATAGAAAATACTAACGAACATCTGGGAAATTGGGAAAAGATCAAGAAAATTGAACTGACACCTGAAATCTGGAGTATTGAAACCGGGCTTTTAACACCCACCTTAAAACTTAAAAGAAAAGCCATTAAAGAAAAATTTATCGATCTGTACAATAATATGTATGATCGCCATGAATAAATGAAAACCGCTTCTGTTGAGGCGGTTTTTTTATTTAACAATGCCTTTTAGAGTTATAGGAAATATAGTATCAAATTTTGATATGTTTTTATTTGTAATTAGAAAAATTTGTTTAGCTGTCATTCCAGAATCTTTATATTTATTAGGATCATATTTAGTTTTTATAGAAATAATATCATTTTTTGAGTAAAATCCTTTTTTCACCTTACTTTCGGTACAATCGCATCCGTCTTTTACTCCATATATTTTTAAACTGTCATATTTTAAATTGACATTTAAAAGTGTATTTATAAACATTCGTTTTCTTTTTATCCAAAATTCCGAAATCATGAATCATTGTCTCTTTATTACCATTGAAAATCACTTTTTCAGAAGTTTTATAGGTGAGCAAACACAAAATTATTAATATCAAAAAGACAATAATTATGTATGAGTATTTTTTATTCACGGCTGTCTTTCTTTTTTTTGATGTAAACCTCTAATCCCATCATCAAATTTGTATATATTCCAGGCTTTCTTGAAAGACTAAATGCTCCCCAACCAATTTTCTCATCATATCGTGTGTAGGTTAATATTTCTTTATAAGTTGTCAATCTAACAGAGGGTCCAATATCTTTATCTTTAATTCCATCATGCAACCATCTTACAGCAACTAAAACCCCTTCTTCAGGAAAAGGAATATGATAATTTTCAACATTAATCTTTACATTAGTTCTCTTTTTATTTTTTGGGGTATATATAATTTGTTGTGTATTCAACTTCTCTCTAGGCTTTCCAGTTAGGGCATCAATTTTGTAAAAGTTAATTTCTAAATCTACAAGTTTATAATCCGAATCTGTCTTATGTAAAAATAAAACAACATTACTTATTCTACCTTTTTGCCTTAAATTATTTTTAAATTCAAGCCCCATTTCATATGTGGATGGAGAATTGCCTATTTTTAACCGATTATTAATTTCTTGTTTTAGTCCGTATGAATAATCTACTTTTTCATAATCTTTATCATTAATTACAACAGTTTCTATATTAGTATATTTTTCTGCTATGGTATCTGTTTTCATTCCTTGCTGAATCTGAGCATGAGCCGCGAAACTTGCAGCAATTAAAAAGAATTGTATTATATTTTTCATTATATTAATCTTAAAAGAAGCTGTCTCAAAAGTACTCCTAAAGACTTTTTCAATCTAATAGTTTTCTTTAATTTACTTTTTAAGACAGCTATAAAAATGAGTTACCTACGCAAATCCTGGACCACAGCCAATAAGTCTTGGTTCATCTTCCCACTCTATTAACCCCCATAACATACTATGAGTTACAACCTCATAATAACATCCAGCAGAATCTTTCCAAATGTATCCTCCTTTTTTTGCTTGTACTTGTGTATTTGTTAAAGATGCACTTGCTATAAGTGCAAAAGCTGACATAATCATTAGCTTTTTCATGTTAAATAAATTTATTTTTCACCTACTTATTTTGCTAAAATTTCAACAGAGAAACTTTGACTTTCCTTTCGGAGGCAGGTTTTCGGTTTTATTCCTGCCTTTCTGTTGCAACATATCTTTTAATATGAATCAATACATGAATTATTGATTCAACTTATTAATTTAAATAGTAAAAACAGCTTCTGGAAAGTGAGCTCTTGTGTTTTTCGGGAGTAAATATATATAGAAATAAGATGCTAAAAACAACAATTCTTCATATTGAGAATTACATTCTGGACTTTATAATTTTTTAACTCTATTTAATAACCTAAAATTGATTATGAATTTAAAATATTAATTTAGAACATAAAAAAAGCTGCCTCATCTGAGACAGCTTTCGTATTTTAAAAATTGGAATTAAGATTAAAACTTAATTACAGATTTCATTTTTTCGTTTTCCTCCATTACCAACTCATCGTCAACAAGGATTTTCCCAGAATGCTCATCAATGATGATTTTCTTTCTCTGAGCGATTTCCATTTGTTTTTGAGGTGGGATTGTAAAGAATGATCCTTTCGGAGCTCCTCTTTCTAATCCTACTACCGCAAGACCGTTCGGTGAATTCGTTCTGATTCTGTTATAAGAAGCCAATAATCTTTCGTCGATTTTTGCAGCGAATTCTTTAGATTGCTCAATTAGATAGTCTTCTTCTTTCTGAGTTTCAGAAACCAGACCTTCTAATTCTTCTTTTTTAAATTTCAGGTGATTTTTAAGATCATCAATCTTCGCATTCAGCTCATCCAGCGTTTCGTTTTTATGACCGATCTTAGCTCCGAATTCTTTAATTCTTTTTTCAGCAAGTTGAATTTCAAGTTCCTGATATTCAATTTCTTTACCTAATGCTTCAAACTCTTTATTGTTTCTTACATTATCCTGCTGAGATCTGTATTTTTCAATTAAAGTTTTTGCATGGTTTATTACTTCATGCTTTGTTTTGATCTGATCGTCCTGATCCTTAATATCCGCATGAAATTTTTCAGCTCTCTTTTCAAGACCTTCGATTTCAATCTCAAGATCCTCTACTTCGATTGGCAATTCTCCTCTTGTATTTCGGATTTCGTCCAATCTAGAATCAATGATCTGCAAATCGTATAAAGCTCTTAACTTCTCTTCAACTGAAATATCGTTGGTTTTTGCCATATTTTAAATGAAATAATTTACCGGGTTCGTTTTCTCAATAGATTTTGAGATTGCAAATGTACTAAATTTTTGTGATAAAATTTCAAATAATTGTTGAGTCACAAATTGTTCTGATTCAAAATGTCCTATATCACAAATCATCATTTTAGATTCTGCCAGAAAAAAATCGTGATACTTCACATCTCCTGTGAGATAAGCATCACATTTTTTGGAAATTGCAGATTTTATTCCGCTTGCACCAGAGCCGCCTAGAACACCTACTCTTTTTATTTTTTCACCATTATAATCAGAATGTCTGATGATTTCAAGATTGAATTTTTCTTTTACAAATTTCAAAAAATCCTTTTCATCCATAGGCTCTTCGAAATCTCCATACATTCCCAATCCTGTGTAATGATTAGCATTATCAAGATTGTAAATCTGATGAGCAACTTCCTCGTAAGGATGTGCAGACTTCATTGCTGCAATAATCTGCCCCTGCTTATATCCTTCAAAAATAACGGAAACCATATCTTCATCTGCATTTTCCCTGATATCCTGTTGACCTGAAAAAGGATCTGAACCTTCTTTAGGACGAAAAGTTCCGTATCCGTTTACTGTAAAACTACATTCGTCGTAGAATCCTATACTGCCTGCTCCTGCTGCAAAAAGCACTTCTTTTAATCTTCCGGAATAGTCTTTAGGCACGAAAACCGTCAGTTGCTTCAGATCATTTTTTTTAGGCTGAAGAATTTTAAGATTTTTAAGTCCAAGCCTTTGACATATTCCGGCATTTACCCCAAAAAAATCATTATCAAAAGCAGTATGGATCGCATAAATGGCAACTTTATTCTCAATAGCCTTTATAACAGCTTTTTCTACGTAGTTCTTGCCTGTTAAAGATTTTAACCCTGAAAAAATAATCGGGTGAAAACATACAATGAGATTACAATTTTTTAGGATCGCTTCCTCAACTACATTTTCAAGAGCATCATGACATATCAATATTCCACTGACATCGCGATCCCAGGATCCGCACAGCAGTCCTACATTATCAAAATCTTCCGCCTGCTGTAGTGGAATTCGTTTTTCAATCTTAGAAATAACATCTCTGATTTTCATTTTATTCTGTATGTTTGTCACGAAAATAAGGATAATTTATTATATTTAAAAAAACATTAAAATGGAAAGAGAACATAATCTTGTTCCGGAAGATGCATGGTGGAAGCGATATCTTTACAGAATCATTTACCGCTCCGACACAAAACTTGGAAAACTGTTTGACATCATTTTACTGTCGCTGATTCTGATAAGCACGGCCATTATTATGATGGAAAGCATTCCCAGACTCGACAAGAGATTTCATTACACTTTTATTATTCTGGAATGGATTATTTCTATCTTTTTTTCAGCAGAATACTTTTCCCGTATTGCTGTGGTAAAAAATAAGCGTCATTATATTTTCAGCTTTTTCGGAATTATTGATTTTCTGGCGCTTGTTCCTTTTTATCTGAGTTTTTTCTTTCCGGTAACCAAATATTTCCTGATTTTCAGAATGCTGAGAATGCTTAGAGTTTTCAGGGTTTTTAATCTTATGGACTTCATGAATGATGGTTCTGTGATTGTAAGAGCCTTAAAAAACAGCTCGAGAAAAATTTATATTTTCCTTTTATTCCTGATTATTTTTTCAGTAATTGTCGGTTCGTTGATGTTTATGGTCGAGGGCGGAAGACCTGGTTTTGAAACTATTCCGCAATCAATTTACTGGGCTGTGGTTACGGTAACGACTGTTGGCTACGGTGATGTTTCTCCAATTACGCCTATGGGGAAATTTTTTGCGGTGATTCTGATGCTGGCCGGTTATTCAATTATCGCTGTTCCCACCGGAATTGTAACCGCCGAAATGCGCAACAAAAGACAAAATCTGGGAAAAATTTGCGACCGTTGCGGAAATGAAGACATTGATGATGATGCAAGATATTGTAAGCAGTGTGGCAAGAAATTGGCTTAGTATAGAATATTCTAATTATATCTATTAACCAAATACCACACATCATGGAACCAAAAAAGAAAAATAAGCCCAACTCTTTAGTAATTATACTATTTTCGTTAATCGTATTAATGGTCATTATTTATTTCATTCTTGTTACTTTCTTTCCGGCTGTTTTCGAAAGTCTTAATACCGGGAATTTACAACCTGTTGACAATAAATGATATGGTTAAAAATTTACCCCCAATGAAAAAGGCGATCTTAAAAAGACCGCCTTTCATTTTACTATAATTCTTACAGTTATTTTTTAATAGTTTTAACTGTTTGTTTTGAACCATCTTTCATGGTAAGTGTCAAGAAATACATGCCTTGTTTCAATTCTCCTAAATTAACTGAAGATCCAGGATTATCAATTACTTTTAACAGTCTTCCTGAAACATCAGAAACAGAAACTGATTTTACATTGGCTGCATCTGAAATATTCACTACGTCTGTGAAAGGATTCGGATATACTTTAATATTTTTCTTTTCAGATTTCACGTCAGAAGTTCCTAATGTACCTTTTGTAATATCGATAGTAAAGGCTCCTTCCGGCATATCATCCCAGCCATCATAATGGCCAACATTTACATAATAAGTATTTCCGGCAAGCGTTGAGATAGAAAGTGTTTCCGTACCACCTGATCCCTCACTGTCAACTGTATCTTCACATGATAAAGCTGAGCAGGTTCCGCTGTAAACGCCAATCTGTGGATCAAAATTGCTTCCTGCCGGCATTGTAACTGTAATATTGAATGTATCACCGTCTCCAACGAAAGTGAACCATGTTCCATCATTCATCTCATTGTCGCAAACATCTATTATCCCTGCGTTATTTGTAACTCCGTCACTATCGTTTTGAACATAGGTATATGGGAAAACACTTGCTACAAGAGCCCCAGCACAATCATCGTTAGCAGGTGGCGGCGGGAATGTACCCACACAGATATCAAAGCTTTGATTGCTGCCAGTACCATAATAGCTGTAAACTCTTACAAGATAAGTTTCTCCAGGCGTAAGATTAGAAACAGTACTTGATTCACCATCTGAACAATGAATACTTGATAAAGCTCCACATCCTCCGCTGAATACCTGGAAGTAAGTATCTGTATCGTCTGGTTCACTTCCTACAGACTGAATATTCAAAAGTGATATTTTATGCCTTGTATCTGTTGCAACAAATTTGAACCAAACATCGTCATCCGCCTCTCCATAGCAAGGGTCAGGCGCAGTACCGGAATCTGTAGCTCCAATAGTATAACCTGCCGTTACAGTACCGCAGCTCAGATCCGGATTTACCGTTAATGTAGTTGCCGTAAGGCATTCATCATTTACCGGTGCCGGCGGCGCTGTTGTAAACATGACTTCAGAACATCCTGCAGATTCTCCTGCCGCGCTTACTGCAATAACTTTCAGATATAGAACAGTGTTGGGCGCAAAAGGAGTTGCCGGAGTAAAGCTATTGGTGCTAACAGAAACCTGATCGGCAATATCTGTTCCGCCTGAAGTTGTACCGATTGAAACCTTATAGCTTGTAGCACCAAATGAATCATTCCAAGTTATAACCGGAGATAATGGAACAAAAGAAGAATTATTTACAGGATAGGTAACAATAGGACATGCAGCTGTAGAGCTCATCGTTAACCCATCAAAAGTAATAACAGATTTATAATCTCTGCGAATTCCATCTGAAGGAGGAGAAGCAGGATCCGGATTTACACTATCATCCCTGTAAGTGATCGTGGAGTTCGCAACTCCCGGATACACATACATCGCTTCATCAAAATCATTATTATCATAGCCTGCCGAATTCTCTTCCGCAGCTACCACCAAATTATCCACATTGTTGTAAGGATATGGTGTTGCAAATGTAATTTCAATCACTCCATTTGCATTGGTTACCGTTCCGGAAAAGACCTGCGTAAGTTGCGCAAGAGGAACCCAGTCTGAATCTGATGTAAATGAGGTTTTGGTAGTTTGCCCTAAATATACAACCCATTCCGATGAACTTGCGATTGACATTGAAGGATCCAGGTAAAATTTTAATCCTGTAATGTTTCCCGCCGCATTTGCATTGATTTCCTGTTTCGTGAAAATCTGCTGCACATATGAATATCCGAAATAGGTGCTTATCGGAGCAACTCCGACATCTGTGCTTCCCGCGCCCAAATTTATCTGCGCATTAAGCATCATACTTAAAAACAATAAGCATGAAAGTAGAAATTTTGTCATAATTTATTTTTGCTAATTAATATAACGAAATTAATAATTATTTATTAACCCATCACACTTAGCAACATTTTTTTTAAAAAAATTTAAAAATAAATCACTACACCAGTAAATCCAATAACATATTATACAAAATATTACATATTTCATTTTTATCATCTATTGGAGAAATAAATATATACTTCAACATCTATTCATTTTATTGATTATATTTTAATCCAAACTATTATATCAAATTTTATCCAGCTTAAATTCTATAAATGTGCATAAAAAAAAGCGGCTGAAACCAGCCGCTAAATTTTAAATAAAGCAATAATTACTTTTTAATAGCTTTAATTGATTGTCTAGAACCATCTTTCATTTCTAAAGTCACTAAGTACATTCCCTGTTTCAATTCTCCAAGCTGAAGCTGAGATCCAGGATTTGCAATAGTTTTCACTAGTCTACCCGCAATATCCGTAATCAAAACATTCTTAACATTAGAAGCATCAGAAATATTCAATACATCATTGAATGGGTTTGGATATACTTTGATATTATTTTTAGCGTCTTTTACTTCATTTGTCGCTAAAGCAAGTGACGAATCATATGCAGAGATCTGGAATGCGCCATCAGTCGCTGTTGAGAACTTCCAAACACTCACAAACAATATTGTACCCGGAGTCTGTCCTGTTAACACAATTTTAGAGAAGTTACCATTACCGGTATCATCATCACACGCCACAGAAGTCGTAGTACCACAATCAGTAAATACCGACAATACAGTATCTGCCAGAGGAGAACCTGCTACTGCATCTGTTTCAATTGTTAAATTACCTGAAGCAGGAACTGTAACTTTATACCATACATTACCACCAACATTTGTAGGTGTAAATAAGCAACTGGCAGTTAAAGCAGGAGTATTAGTAGACCCAGCAATAGTACCTGAAACCGCATTTTGAGCAAATGTACCTCCTGTTGTTAAATCAATCGCGCCTAAACAGCTGTCATTTGCCGGCGGAGGCGTAAAGCTTATCGGCCCTACCCAAGAACTTTGCGTACCACCACAATTAGATCTTACCCACACGTAGTAAGTAGACGTGGAAGACAATGTTAATGACGTGGAAGTTGCCGTTACACCAGTTATCGTTGGTGTTGTGGAAGCGGTAGGCGCAGTGTTTGTGTTATTGTAGTACACATCATATCCATTTGATGGAGCTGCTGTAGGAGCGGTCCAGGAAATCGTTGCTTCTGTCATCGTAACTGATGAAGAAACTAACGCTGTTGGAGTATCACAAGCTGGAATAGTCTCAACAATGAAATTATCTACAAAGAAATCATAATCCTGCGAATCGTCCACTGTACCATCACTACCATACATTGCAAAAATCACATTAGTACCTGTATAAGCACTCAGATTAAGTATATAAGTATTGGTAGTATTATTAGGAGTATTAGCCGTATCCCAAGTTTGAAGAACAGTCCAAGTCGTTCCGCCATCGATCGAAGCTAAAAGCTGCACGACATCATCAGATCCCATAGCACTCGGTGTAGTTAGAGCAAAACTTGTCAATCCATAATCAAATTTAAGTCTGTATCCTCCTGCTGATAAATTAAATGCCGGAGAAATCAGCCACCCGTTTCTTCCTGTTGAAAAAAGATTGATTTTTGCTGCACCGGTGGAACCTGAATTTAAGAACCCGTCTTCTATCCAGTAATTAGTAGTGCCTGTTCCAGGGCCTGTAGCAGGTGATCCTCCATTTAGACGAGACCAACACACTCCCGGGAATGTCGCAAAGTTATTTGTGTAGTTCGGTGTATAAGTACCGCAAACAGTCGTAAAGTTTCTTACTGTACAAGATGAAGAAGTTGCACTTCCACTGTAAGCATTAACCGTATAATAATATGTAGTAGAAACATTCAATGCCATACCTAATGTATATGTCGTCACATTTCCTACATCTACGTTATTTAAAATATCTGTTCCTCCAGATGTAGTTCCCATAGAAATTTTATAACCCGTCGCACCCGTAGAAGCAGTCCAAGTGATGGTAGGAGTTGTAGATACACCTGTAGCAGCAGAAGTAGGAGCGCTTACAGAAGGACAGCTTATATTTGCCGTCGTGAAAGATCTCTCTGTACATCCTGTGGCACTTCCTATTGCATTCTTAGGAATTACAGTAAGATAATACTGTTGGTTGAAGTTAAGAGGAGTACCGGTAGGTATTGTGTAAGAAGTAATATTACCTACATCAACTCCGTTCATGACATCTGTACCTCCGGGAGTTGTTCCTAAATTAATCACATAGCTTGTAGCTCCGTTTTGCCCAAGAACACTAGCCCATGTAAAAGTAGGTGTTACGGAAACACTGGTAGCATTAGCCGTTGGTGCTGAAATCGTTGTGCAAGGAGGAGCAGCAACAGCAGCAGGATAAGTTACATCAAAACCGATTACAGGTCTTCTGTAATTTGAACTGGTAAGTGTTGCCGTAAAAGCACCTGTTGTATTAAGGTACTTAGTAGTATTACTATTTGTGGTAGAAATACAGGTCGTACCATACTCGTAATCCCAGGTAATACTTGAAGAAGGAGCAGTTGTTTGAGTATACTCTAAATATACTGCTAAGTTACTCCCTGCCGTGTACGCAAAATTGGAAGAGTGAGAAAACTGTTTGAATCCGGAAGTAGACCCAACAGCCGTAGCTGGATCTGAATCATACACCAATGTAGCTGTTGAAATTTCAGTAGCCCAATCAGGCGAACCTGAACCAAAATCTGTAATTGTTGTATTTTTCAGATAAATTTTAAAGGTTGTACCTGAAGGAAGTGATCCTGAAGTAGCAAGTCTTCTGAAATAGGTTCCGGTAAGCGTTCCCCCACTCAGTGCCGAAAGCTGTGAAGCAGGAAGAATAAATGCGGTTCTGTTTTTACTGTCAGCGGTTGAGCTACTGTTCATTGGTCCATATGTATTAGACGAGACCCCCGTTAAACAGGTTGTGACGGTAAAATTTTGTCCATCATATTTTTGATATCCAAATAAGCACATCAAAAATAGAAACAGGAAATTAAGTTTTTTCATTCGTTAGTAAATTAAAATTAGGGGATAAAAATATTAATAAATTACATTATATCAAACACAATGTTAATTTTTATATAAAAAAATTAATAAAAGTTTAAAGTTATTATATAAAATTAAACATTCATTTGATTTAAATATAAATATCACAATTTAATGAATTGAAACAAGATATTGATTTTAAGACACTTAAGTAATGTAATTATTATTAAAAATCAAATTAATAATTTCCATTTAACATAAATAAAATTTAAAATTAAAAAGCCGTCCCAAGTTTGAGACGGCTTCTTCAGATTATGATAAGTCTGTATTAATTTAAATAAAATTCATACTTATTAAGCAACTGAATTTCTTTGATTAGTTCACCACTGAGATTCACCGAATGCTTCATCGACTGCACTTCAAGATGCTCTGTCCCGGAATCATCATTGGTATTTTTAATATAAAACTTAAGCTTCTGATTCCCTTGATTTCTTTCAAGAACTGTTCTGAAAAATATGAGATCTTCCGGCCTGAAATCCATCACATCCATTACAAGAGAGATACTTTTCGCAAATTTTTCAAATGCCTCCTGAAGCTCAATAACCTCATTCACATTTACAAAAACCCTTCCGTCTTTTACCTGCGCAAACTTAATCTTAAAAATCACAAAACGCTGCACTTCGAGCTTTTCTTTAAGACGCATATAATCACGATCGCCAAGTCTGAAAGAATAAGATCCGGAATAATCTTCGAGCGTCACAAAAGCGACTTTTTTCACCGCTTCTGAAACCATCCTGCACGCGATATTCCGTAATAAGACCCGCAACGGTATATTCTTTTCCACCGCCACCATTTTCTCTTTCTTTCTGCAACGTTTTCCAGTCTTTTTTCTTCTCTTCAAACAATTCTTCCTGTTTATTGGCAAAAGCCTGCTCTTTGTATGCATCTACTTCATCAAGATTAAGAAAGTGAAAAACTCCCTTAGGTTCTGCTTTTTTAGTAACCTCTTCAATAATCTCTTCTTCACCAGCCACCAATTCATCGGAAACGATTTCTACAAGATCAGCAACATCCGGCACATCCTGTTCGAGAATAGGGGGCTCGTCAATAACTATTTTTACTTCGTCTTCTTTTTCCAACACTGCCTTTTTAGACAACTGACCCTGCATAAACTGGTACTGATATTTAAATTCATCCAGCGGATGCGCAGAAAGATAGAACCCTATGGTTTCCTTTTCTTTATTCAGCTTATGCATATTCGGCCATTCGGGACACGGCGGGAGTTTCGGCTGCTCGATCTGCACTTCTTCTGCAAAATCCGCAAACAGCGAATTTTCCATTTCATTTTTACTTTCCTGGAAGCTCTGCCCGTATCTGATCAACCTTTCCAGATTTGTTCTGCCAGCCATGTCAATATCGAAATACTGACCTCTATGGAAAGAATCCAGTTCGTCAAAAGCACCGGCCAGCACTAAACTTTCAGCAACTCTTTTATTCATCTGAGAAGGAAGAATCCTTTCAAAAAAATCATAGATATTCTTAAATCTGCCGTTTGCTCTTTCTCTTGTGATAGCTTCACTTGGTCCTTCCCCAATACCTTTGATAGCTCCCAATCCAAAACGGATCTGTCCTTTTTCGTTTACAGAGAATTTATATTGAGATTCATTAACATCAGGCCCCAGAACGTCTACTCCCATACTTTTACAGTCTTCCATGAACATGGTAATAGAATCGGTATTGTTAATGTTATTACTCATTACGCTCGCCATATATTCAGCAGGATAATTGGCTTTTAAAAATGCGGTTTGATAAGCAATAAACGCATAGCACGTTGAGTGAGATTTATTAAAGGCGTATTCTGCAAAGGCTTTCCAGTCGTTCCAGATTTTTTCCAATCTTTCTTCGTCGAGATTGTTTTTTCTTCCGCCTTCGATGAATTTTGGGTACATTTTATTAAGAACGTCGATCTGCTTTTTACCCATCGCTTTTCTCAGTGTATCAGCTTCACCTTTTGTAAAATTGGCCAGTTTCTGAGATAAAAGCATTACCTGCTCCTGATAAACGGTAATTCCGTAAGTTTCTTTTAAATATTCTTCGGTTTCCGGTAAATCGTAAACAATCTCTTCGATTCCATGTTTTCTGTTGATGAAATTCGGGATATATTTAATCGGCCCCGGACGATACAAAGCATTCATCGCAATAAGGTCAGCAAAAACAGTAGGTTTAAGTTCCCTCATGTACTTTTGCATTCCCGGACTTTCATACTGGAAAATCCCAATCGTTCGTCCTTCTTTAAACAGCTGATACGTTTTAGTATCATCCAACGGGATTTCATCCGGATCAATGTCGACACCGTGCCTTTCTTTAACCAGTTTCAGAGCATCTTTAATAATGGTCAGTGTCCTAAGCCCCAGGAAGTCCATCTTAAGAAGGCCTGCACTTTCAGCAACTGAGTTATCAAACTGGGATACCAAAATATCTGCATCTTTCGCTGCAATCGTTACCGGAACAAGATTACTCACATCTTCCGGCGTAATAATAACCCCACAGGCATGAATCCCGGTATTCCGGATACATCCTTCCATTTTTTTCGCACTCGCCAACACATCATGACGGGGATCTGAAGGACTATCCAGAACAAATCGCATTTCGTCAACGAGCATCTGCTCCTCCGGTTTCAATTTATCATATTTAGCCAAAGCTTTAGCAATATTCATCCCGGGTGTGGAAGGAATCAGCTTGGCTATATTATTTGTATCAGGAATCGGAACATCCAGAACTCTTCCGGCATCTTTAATGGCAGATTTACCTCCCAAAACGGAATATGTAATGATCTGCGCTACCTGGTTCTGTCCATATTTATCAATTACCCATTTGATAATCCGGTCACGACCTTCATCATCAAAATCGATATCAATATCCGGCATGGAAACCCTTTCCGGATTCAGGAACCTCTCAAAAAGGAGGTCATATTTAATAGGATCTACATTGGTAATTCCGATACAGTACGCTACCGCAGAACCTGCCGCAGAACCCCGCCCCGGACCAACCCAAACGCCCATTTTACGGGCTTCATTACAGAAATCCTGTACAATCAGGAAATATCCCGGATATCCTGTATTGGCAATTACTTCAAGCTCGAAATCAAGACGTTCTTTAATACTTTCCGTGATTCCATCAACTCCATATCTTTTCTTGGCTCCTTCATAGGTCAAATAGGTCAGATAAGCCATTTCACCTCGTTTTCCACCATCTGTTTCATCTTCTGCATGAACGAATTCCTGAGGAATATCAAATTTAGGGAGAAGAACATCTCTTTTTAAAGTATAAGGCTTAAATTTTGCGGTAAATTCTTCAAAAGCGTCAAAAGCGTCTGGATATGCTAAAAAAGTTTCTTTAATTTCATCAGAATTTTTGATATAATATTCCCCCCGTAGCAAGGCCTCTTCTTTTACCAAAACCTTTACCGACAGGCGTTGAAAGCTTTTCACCGTCTTTGATACAGCTTACAATATCCTGAATATTAGAATCATCTTTATTGGTATAAAAAGTCTCGTTCTGTGCTAAAATTTTAACATTATATTTATCTGCAAAATGAAGGAGGACATCATTCAAATGCTCTTCTTCAGGCAAATTATGATTTTGAATCTGAACATAGAAATCGTCTCCAAAAGTATCTTTCCACCATCTAAAAAGCTCCTCCCCTTTCTGTTCACCCGTATTTAAAACAGCATCCGGAATATCACCGTGAATGCCGGAAGTCAAGGCTATGATACCTTCTTTATACTGAGCAATTAATTCGCGGCTTACCCTTGGAACTCCAAAATAAAACCCTTTAAGAAAACCGATACTTGAAAGCTTTGCCAGATTTTTATATCCGTTAAAATCTTTCGCCAGTAAAACAACCTGCGTTCTCCTGTCGGGATCATCTTTGGTAAACTGCTTTTGCTCATAGCGGTCGGAAATATAAAATTCGCAACCGACCACGGGAATCAATGGTTCTGAAACCGGTTCGGCATCACTGAACATTTCACCCTTTTCCTCCGCTTCCTGCTTTTTAGCTAAATATTCCTTATGCTTTTTAGCTCTGTCACCATTAACACCCTCCACGGCAGAAACAAATTTAAAAGCCCCCATCATATTTCCCAAATCCACCATTCCGACGGCCGGAAAGTTATCATCGGTAGCTTTTTTAATCAGATCATTAATGCTGGAAGTCGCCGAAAGAGTGGAGAAGACACTGTGGTTATTAAAATTGAAATATTTCCCGAGATCAATCTCATCAATACTTCCGAAATCCTGCTGTTTCTTTTTATTATGAAAATCTGCGACCTGTCTCCTGATAACAATATTGAAAGGCTTGATCGGATCGGGATAAAGCGTTTTAAAATACGTGAGCTGATCCTCAGAAATTTTTAAAACCTCAGCCGGTACCACTCCTATTCTCATCATCTCGAAAAACACCTGAGCCGTAGCATTTACGTCGGCCGCAGCATTGTGGGCTTCTTCAAACTTATGTCCGTACAGCTTTTCATATAGTTCTTCCAGTTTCGGAGGTTTAAATCTTCCGCCACGACCTCCTCCAAGCTGGCAGAAATCTGTCCCAAGAATCATCGTGTCAGCTCTCGGCTTTTCCTGAAGGTTGTCTTTAATATTTTTACGGTAAAATTCTGCTCCTACAATGTTATAGTCGAACTCTACGTTGTGTCCGGAAACAACTCTTACTTTTTCTAAAACTTTAGAAAATTCATTTAAAATCTCTGTAAGATCACGACCTTCTTCATTGGCAATCTTAGTCGTAATCCCGTGAATTCTTGCAGCGTTGAAAGGAATGTCATATCCTTCCGGTTTTATAATATAATCCTGATTTTCAATTAATGTTCCGTCATCATTATGCAACTGCCACGCAATCTGTACCATTCTTGGCCAGTTGTCTAAGTCTGAAAGCGGAGCGTTGAAATTCTTTGGTAAACCTGTGGTTTCTGTGTCAAAAACTAAATACATGTAACTTTTTTCTAGCTTTTAATTAAAAGAGAATGTAAAGTTACTTCATTTTTTTGATGTAAGTATGTTAATACAATTTTAAAAGGATTAAGAAAGTCTGTTTTCAAAGTTAAAAAATTCTTAATTACGGATAATTTTAATAAAATTTTTAAGATTAATTAAAATTTTATTAAGATTAATTATAGTATAACCAATATATATTAAGAAATCATGAAACTTCTATACATTTGTTGCAAGATATTTACATAATCACTAACGGGCATGAAGAAAAATCTAATTTTTATCGGAATGTTGCTATGCATAACTGCATATGCGCAAAAAAATAACGAAACTTTAAAAAGAGAATTTGAACAGCAAAAGATTCAGAATGAAAAAAAATTTGATGCTTATGCTGAAAAGGTTTACGGAAAAAATCCTGATTCATCAACGAAGAAAAAAATAGATTCATTAAAATCACGTTTAGGAGGATTCAATTTTGACATCCCTTATTTTTTAGAGGAGCATGATACCAGACAATTGTCGAATTCCAATTCTGACCAACTGAATACCGCAGGTAATATTTCAGGGCTTACAGGTGCTTTCAACGGAGAAAACATTAAATATACAATTTTCGACGGCGGAAGAATATATGCAGCTCATACCGCTTTTGATAATGCACCCAACAGAATCACTAATAAAGAAGAAAGCACACAAGACTATTCTGACCATTCTACAGGTGTAGGAAGTTTTATCGGTGGAAAAAGTGCTAATTTATCCAGCGGCGGTGTGTCTGTAGGAAATGCTAAAGGAGTTGCTGTCAATTCCACGATGGACAGTTATATGTTCGCAACAACTACTTTGCCTGGTGACACTTCCACAAGTACTGTTTTTGATAAAATTCTTACTGCTTCACCCAATATTTCCAATCACTCTTATGGTGTTAATTCCGGATGGACAATAAACTATGACACCAGTGGAAATATTACTTCCTTTTTATATAATGGATCTAAAAGCGGAAGCACATTCTATGATTTACAAGGCACTTACAATACGAGCGATTATAACTATGACATGTTAGTGTATAATAATCCTTCTTTCATTATTGTAAAATCTTCAGGAAACTATTTTGACATGGGACCTAATGGTTCTACCTCAACCGCTCCGAAATATTACCGAAATTCCAGCGGTCAGGTAGCCTTTAGCTCTACTGATACAATTCCCCAAAACAATTGCTCACAAGGGTACGATTGTATCGGAACAGGATCACTGGCAAAGAATATTATTGTAGTAGGAGCGACAGACATCATCACAACCAATAATTTCCGCTACACCACATCAAGTGACGTTGTGCATTCAGAATATAGCAGTGCAGGTCCAAGAGACGACGGCGGAATAAAGCCGGACATCTCCACAGTAGGAACAGATGTGCTGTATGCTGCGACATCAGCCACAGGCAGCAGCGTATGGGCAGGAGGAAGCGGAACTTCTTTTTCAGCACCGGTTGTAACAGGGATCATCGGACTTTGGACACAAATCTACAAGCAGCTATTCAATAATGCATTGCTTAATGCTGCTTCAGCAAAAGTACTTACCGTTCATTCTGCGGCTGAAGCAGGAAATATTGGTCCGGATCCATGGTTTGGATGGGGATTTATTGATGCTAAAAAAAGGAGCGGAATTACTCGTTGGTAAATCAAACAATACCGTAATCTTCAATGATGAAACACTCAACAGCGGAGTAAAAAACACTAAAACCGTTATAGCATCTGGAAGCGAGCCACTAAAAGCAACCATCAGCTGGATAGATCCGGAATATGAACCGAATTACCAGTTTGTATCAGATGTTTACAACAACAGATCATCAAAATTAATTAATGATCTCGATCTTAGAATTATAGATCTTACCACCAACACTATATATTATCCTTGGAAACTTGATGCCAACAGTCCTTTAACGCCTGCAACAAAAGCCGACAATACGGTTGATAATGTTGAACAGGTGGTTATTGATGCTCCTGTGGCCGGAAGAAGCTACAGAATCGAAATAACAAACAAAGGAACATTGGTTGATGAAGCCGGATCTTCTGCCCCACAAAGCTATTCGATTATGGTGACCGGACAAACCCAGTCTTCATTAGGAACAAGCGATGTAGCAACAGACAACGGAATAATCGTAGCACCTACGCTTACCAAAGATTTTGTTAAAGTATTAAAAGCACCGAAAAAGTCCGTCTTTAATGTGTATGATTTGTCCGGCAAAAAATTACAAAGCGGAACCATTAATAATAATGAGGAAAGCATCGATCTTACTCCATATATTAAAGGAATCTACATCATCGAAGTAAAAACTGCCCGTGAAACAATCTCTAAAAAAGTGATTAAAGAATAATAAAATATTGTTTTAGCTTTATGAATACACAAAACACTAACGATTGTTAGTGTTTTGTTTTTTTGTTTATCTTTGCTTCCTATGGAAAATACACTTCACGAAAAAGTTTCTCGGGAAATTCTGCTTAAAGCTTATAACCATATGATGCTTGCCAAGGCAATGGCAGACATTTACGAAGAAAACCGAAATGTTACCAAATACGTTCATAGTACATCAAGAGGCCACGAAGCCATTCAGCTGGCCATTGCTTACCAGCTTAAAAAAGAAGACTGGGTTTCTCCTTATTACAGAGACGAAAGTATTCTTTTAGGAATAGGTTTTGAACCTTATCAGCTGATGCTTCAGCTATTGGCAAAAGCAGACGATCCTTTTTCAGGAGGAAGATCTTACTACTCTCACCCGTCAAGCAGAGATGAAGATAAACCTAAAATAATTCACCAGAGCTCTGCCACAGGAATGCAGACCATTCCTACAGCGGGTATTGCACAGGGGATAAAATATATTGAGGATTTTAATCTTCAGCAGTTTGAAAATAATCCGGTTGTAGTCTGCAGCCTCGGAGATAATTCAGTAACGGAAGGTGAAGTGAGTGAAGCTCTTCAGTTTTCAGCATTACATCAGCTGCCGATTATTTTCCTGATTCAGGATAATGAATGGGGAATTTCCGTAACTAAAGAGGAAGCCAGAACCTGCGACGCTTACGATTTTGTAGCCGGATTTACAGGCTTAAGCAGAATGAGAGTCGACGGAACAGATTTCATTGAAAGCTTTGAGGTCATGAAAAAAGCAGTAGACTTTGTACGTACTGAAAGAAAACCTTTAGTTGTTTGCGCTAAAACTGTTTTAATTGGTCACCACACTTCCGGGGTACGAAGAGAATTCTACAGAGATGAAGAAGATTTATCAAAACATAGAGCCAAAGATCCGGGAGAGATTCTTAGAAATCAATTGCTGGAATCCGGAGTTGATGAAGAATTATTAAAACAGATCACTAAAAAAGCCCGTCTTGAAGCTGAAGAAGCTTTTGAAAGAGCCCAAAAAGCTGAAGATCCGAAACCTGAAACCGTAATGCAACATATTTTTGCACCGACTCCTATTACTGAAGAAGTTGGAACGCGTGAGCCTCAGGGTGGTGAAAAAATCGTTATGGTTGACGCTGCCATTCATGCCATTCAGGAGCTGATGTGGAAGCATCCTGAAGCCTTACTGTATGGACAGGATGTGGGCGAAAGAATCGGTGGTGTATTCCGCGAAACGGTAACGTTAGGAAAGAAATTCGGGAGCAAAAGAGTTTTCAACACCGCCATTCAGGAAGCCTATATTATCGGTTCTACAACAGGGATGAGCGCAGTCGGATTAAAACCAATTGTTGAAGTACAATTCGCCGATTACATTTATCCCGGAATCAACCAGCTGATTACGGAAATTTCAAAATCGAATTATTTAAGCCAGGGTAAATTTCCCGTAAGCAATATCATCCGTGTTCCAATTGGAGCTTATGGCGGCGGAGGACCTTACCACAGTGGCAGCGTTGAAAGTATTTTAGCAAATATTAAAGGAATAAAAATTGCTTATCCGAGCAATGCTGCTGATTTCAAAGGATTGTTAAAAGCAGCATATTACGACCCGAATCCGGTGATCATGCTGGAACATAAAGGATTGTACTGGAGTAAAGTTCCCGGAACGGAAGATGCCAAAACTATCGAACCTGCAGAAGACTATATCTTACCTTTCGGAAAAGGAAAAGTAATCATCGAAGCTGATAAAGATGAAACCGAAAAAGGCAGAACCTTGTTAGTTGTAACCTACGGGATGGGCGTTTACTGGGCTAAAGAAGCCGTGAAAAACTTTAACGGAAGAGTGGAAGTCATTGATTTAAGAACATTGATTCCGCTTGATGAAGAACTTGTTTTTGAAAGGGTAAAAGCTCACGGAAAATGCATCGTTCTTACAGAAGAACAATTGAACAACTCATTTGCTGAAGCTTTTGCACACAGAATTTCTAAAAATTGCTTCAAATATCTTGATGCCCCTGTTGAAACAATAGGATCTCTGGATACTCCTGCGGTTCCTATCAACTTAGTTTTAGAAAAAGCCATGTTGCCTAATGCTGAAAAATTAAGTCTAAAGATTGAAGAAATGCTGAAAAATTAATTCAGATAAAAATAAAATTTAACCTCTAAAATTTCTTTTAGAGGTTTTTTTTGTATGCTTTTTTGTTACTTTGAATAAATTTTAAAAAAGCATTACCTCCTTATGATCACAACAAAATACGTCAACTACAAACAAGTTCTTAACTTATCAGGATTTCATCTCATCCTGATTTCTATTTGGTGTACATTGATTGCCGTACTTTTTCATTTCTTCAATTGGCACTGGATGGTCATTCCGTGGGTTCCCGTAGCGTTGATCGGTACCGCAGAAGCTTTTTTGGTTGGTTTTAAAAACAATCAGGCCTACGACAGGTTATGGGAGGCCAGAAAAATATGGGGCGGAATCGTTAATTCCAGCCGAATGCTCGGTTCAATGGTCTATGCTTTTGATGCTGAAAATGAAAAAATTGGAAAATTTGAACTCGAAGATCACAGAAGAAAAATCGTCTGCAGACATATCGCATGGCTGTATGCATTCCGTGATCAGCTTCTTATTCCTGCAGAATGGGAACATATCAAGGTGGAGGAAGAGCTTTCAAAGAATACCGACCTCAAACGTAACCGTTTGATTAAAGCGGGATTTCCGGATTATACAAGAGCACCGCTATTTCTGAATAAATATTTATCAGAGGAAGAAGCGGAACAACAATCTCATTATAAAAATTTCGCCACTTATCTCATTGCCCAGCAGTCGAAGGATGTCAATGAGCTAAAAAATATGGGAGCCATTTCAGAATTCAACCAGATGCAGTTACAGGACTGTCTCAATGAATTTTATACCCTTCAGGGCCAAGCTGAAAGGATCAAAAAATTTCCTTTGCCGAGACAATTTGCGAGTACGGCTTTTGTATTTAATGTCATTTTTATTATGCTCCTTCCCTTAGGATTGGTAAGTGAATTTGCCCAGCTGGGAGATTGGGGAATCTGGGCTTCCATTCCTTTCTGTATTACAATTGGCTGGATTTATATCATTATGGAGCTTGTTGGAGATTATTCTGAAAACCCTTTTGAAGGATTAATGTTCGATATCCCCATGCTTTCCATATGCAGGACTATAGAAATTGATCTTCTCCAAATGACCGGAGAAACAAATCTGCCTGATCCTATTTCATCTAAAAATGGGGTTTTAGTCTAAAGATTAACTTTCAGAGGTACATTTCACAGAACAATTACGGTTGTATTTTTCACCTCAGAGATCATAAAGGAACTGTGAGTACTTGCAATATGCTGTAAAGTTGTAAGTTTAGAAAGCATAAAATTACGGTAGTCTTCCATATCCTTAACCGAAATTTTTAAGATATAATCATAATCGCCACTTACATGAAAACATTCGGTCACTTCGTGCAGATTGATGATTTCTCTCTCAAACTGCAATACATATTCTTTTTTATGCTGGGTTAATTTAACATGACACAGTACAATAAAATCCCTGTCGATTTTATGCCTGTCGAGAATGGCAACATATTTTGAAATAACTCCTGTATTTTCAAGTTTTTTGATGCGCTCATAAACAGCCGTAACAGACAAACCCAGCTTATAAGAAAGTTCTTTGGTGGTTTGTTTGGAGTCTTCCTGCAAAAAAAAGAGTAGTTTTTTATCCGTTTCATCGAATGCCATAGATTATTTTTTGTTAAAAGTTTACACAATTCAAATATAATAAACTTTAAATCTATAAAATTAAAAATTAATAGATTTATATTCTGACAATCGAAATTTATATTGTAAAAAACATTGAATAGTTTCATTTTAGCACGGAAAAATTAATGCTTATATGAAAGATTTTAACGCAGCCAACGAAATTCAGGACTTACAGTACTTCGGTGAGTTCGGAGGGGTAAATCCGTCTATTTCCGACAGTTCTACTTACACGTTCCTTTCTGCCAAAACCATGTTTGACACCTTTGAAGGAAACGCAGACGGATGTTATTTATATTCTAGGCATTCTTCTCCCATGAATCTGTATCTTTCACAGGCTCTTGCCAAAATGGAAAATACCGAAACTGCCAATGTAACAGCATCAGGAATGGGAGCCATTACTTCCGTGCTGCTTCAGTTGTGCAAAAGTGGCGATCATATCATTTCCAGCAGAACAATCTACGGTGGAACCTATGCTTTCATGAAAAATTTTCTACCACCATTTAATATCGAAACAACCTTCGTGGACATCAATAATTTTGAGTCCATCGAAAATTCCATACAACCCAACACAAAGATTATATACTGCGAAAGTGTAAGCAATCCCCTTCTGGAGGTTGCCGACTTGAGAAAGTTATCAGAAATCTGTAAAAAGCACAACTTAAAACTGATTGTTGATAACACTTTCTCACCACTTTCCATCTCACCTGTTGTATTGGGAGCGGATATCGTTATTCACTCCCTTACAAAATTCATCAACGGAAGCAGTGATACCGTGGGCGGAGTTTACTGCGGAACCCAGGAATTCATCAATGATACCAAAAATGTGAACACCGGAGCCTGTATGCTTTTAGGACCGACAATGGACAGCCTTCGCTCTGCAAGTATTCTGAAAAACCTCAGAACTCTTCACATCAGAATAAAGCAACACAGCCACAATGCGATGTTTCTTGCCGAAAGATTTGAAGAGGACGGATTGAAAGTCTCCTATCCCGGGCTGAAGTCTCACAAAAATCATGAATTAATGAAAAGCATGATGCATGAGGAATATGGTTTCGGAGGACTATTGACTGTAGATGCCGGAACAACTGAAAAAGCCAACGAGCTGATGGAATTGATGCAGAAGGAAAATTTAGGGTATCTCGCCGTAAGCCTTGGATTCTATAAAACTTTATTCTCATGCTCAGGAAGCTCGACTTCTTCGGAAATACCTGAGGAAGAACGTGCCGAAATGGGAATTTCTGATGGATTGATAAGATTTTCCATCGGTCTGGATCACGATATTCACAGAACCTATGAAAAGATGAGAGAATGCATGCTCAAAACAGGCGTTCTCAACCATGAAACTATATCTATATCTTAATTATTGTTTAAAAGCTGTTGTTCATCCGACAGCTTTTATTTTTTTACGTAATAAAAACTACATTTTATGAAAATGTTTCGGGAAAGCATCTTCCGGTTTCATTTTAAAGACATTCAGCAACACCCACGACTTTAAGAAGCCGTATCCGTAAGAAAACATTTGGATATAAGTGGAAATCACTGCCATTCCGGCAATGCTGATATTTTTAGTTACCCATAAAGCATGGAAAAGCACCATAAAAGTGTACAGTCCGTAAAATGCAAGGATAATCCCTTTTCCCATGATAAAATATTCAAGAAAACCCATGATATAACCCAATAAAAATAAAGTAGGAAATGCAAATGATATCTTTACGTAAGTTGGATGTCTTTGATTAAGAATTGGCCTTGCACACCCAAACTGATACACCTGTTTAGAAAACTTACCAAAATCTACTCTCCTTTTATGATAAACGGCAATATCATCAAAAAATGCCGTTATATAGTCATTTTCCCAAAGCGTCATTGACAGATCCGGATCTTCCCCGATTCTCATTTCCGAAAACCCTCCTACCTTTTCAAAGACTTCTTTCTTTACGCCCATATTAAAACTTCTCGGCTGAAATTTTGATACCGCTTTTTTATTTCCCCGGATTCCCCCCGTCGTGAAAACTGAAGTCATAGAATAGGAAATTGCTTTCTGCATCAGATTGAAACCTTTATGTGCTTTATCTGCGCCCCCAAATGCATCACATGGAATTGCTATGATATCTTTTTTGATATTTTCGATATAGTTCTCTTCAACAATCACATCACTGTCTACAAAAACCAGCCATTCATTTTCCGCTCTTCTCGCACCATAGTTCCTCGACAAGCCGGGTCCGGAATTATCTTTTCTGAAATACTTGACAGGTAAAAAAAGTTTCAAAATTTGAGATCGTGGGCTTAAGATCAACAAGAGAACCATCATCCACGATAATAATTTCAAAATCTTTATCTGTCTGTATGGTAAGAGAATTCAGGAGCTCAAAAAGCTCATCTTTACGGTTAAAAATAGCAACGATAATGGAAATGGTAGGCTTCAAATCTGAAAATTTTTCAAAAATACTTATTCACAAAGGAATGCGCAAAGCATTTATGATAAATTATGAAATGAATATTATTTTCAGACGAAAAAGCAGCATTTGCATTTCCGCTGATACAATATTCTTTACAGAATAAAAAAAGCCGAAACTCAATATTGAATTTCGACTTTTATTCTGTGAGTCGGGAAATTATATTCCGATATTTATTTTACCAGCTGAATATCTGCTGCAGAAAATCCTTTCGGTGACTTTTCTTTCTCATAAGACACTTTGTTTCCTTTCTTTACAGGCTCTGCGCAGTTGTTACTGTGGAAAAATATATTTTCCTTTGTTTTGTCTTCAGTGATGAATCCGTACCCTTTTTCACTGAAAAAAGTAATGATTCCTGTTTTTCTGATTTCTTCCGCTTCGATGGGAGCCGCTCCCAAACGGATATCGTCCACGTTGATCTCAGCTTTTTCCGCGTGATCTGGTGGAGTTGAAGTCAATTGACCGTTTGCATCTACATACATCAACATGTCGTCAAGACCTTTACCTTTGTTGTTGCTCGTTTTACGCTCTTCACGTTTCAGAGCTTTTTCCTTTTGTTTTTTGAATTTTCTTTTTTGAAATTTTCTTTTTTTAGAAAAAGAATCCGCCATATATTATTATAAAATTAGTTGTTACTGAATAAAAACTTTCCGTTGGTGCGAAAAGAAATAAAAAGCTTTGGATAAGATCTCTGATTATGCCTAAGCACGTCAGTGAAACAGTATTAAATCTGTCAGCTGTAAAAGCAAAAAACTGATTGGAAAATGAGAAATTCTAACTTGTACAGAGAAGGCCATGACCTTTTATCATCTACAAAGATACGAAAAAACAATGAAACTACCTATTAATTAATTGTATCTCAACTATATTTATCCTTAACACCTAGTTTCCAGAATAGATATAAACAAATTAAACCTATCTGTAACCACTCAATTTTATGCGCTCTTCCGCCTGCAAACAATATTCTTATGGCTGTATTTACTATTGTAACAGTAAAAAGTATTGAAAGCCTATATCCTTATCTGAATGCGCTGTCTCAAAACTCCACAAAAAAACCACCGGAAATCCGGTGGTTTCAAATATTATTGATAAATACTAATCTTACGCTTCAGTTGAAGGATTGTTATTTTCAGCAGGCTTTTCACCTTCAGGTCTGTTCGGTCTTCCCTCTCCTTCCGGTCTTGGTTTCCCTTCAGGTCTTGGAGGTCTTGGCAACAAAACTTTTCTTGAAAGCTTCATTTTTTTACGGTCATCATATCCCATAAATTTCACCTCCACTTCATCTCCTTCCTGATATGGAACTTTATCAAGACGCTTCCACTCTATTTCCGAGATATGAAGAAGTCCTTCCGTTCCTTTTGCAATCGCTACGAATGCTCCGAAGTCCATGATCTTCACCACTTTTCCGTTATACACCTGCCCTACAACAGGAACAAATGTGATTTCGTTGATTTTTGCCACTGCCGCATTGATCTTCTCTCTGTCGGTTCCTGCAATTTCGATACGGCCAATTTCACCGATTTCTTCAATCGCGATCACCGTACCGGTATCCTTCTGCATCTGCTGAATGATTTTTCCACCAGGCCCGATTACCGCACCAATGAAATCTTTCGGAATTTCCATTACCACCATTTTCGGAGCGTGAGGTTTTACGTCTGCTCTCGGTTCAGCAATTGTTTCCGTGATTTTATTTAAAATATGTAATCTTCCGTCTTTTGCCTGCATTAAAGCTTTTTCCATGATATCCATAGAAAGCCCCTGGATCTTGATATCCATCTGACAAGCGGTGATACCGTCTGCAGTTCCCGTTACTTTAAAGTCCATATCCCCAAGGTGATCTTCATCTCCTAAGATGTCAGAAAGTACCGTGAATTTTCCGGATTTCGTATCTGTGATCAGTCCCATTGCAATACCGGAAACAGGTTTTGTAATCTGTACCCCTGCATCCATTAACGCTAAAGTACCTGCACAAACTGTTGCCATTGAAGACGAACCGTTTGATTCCAGAATATCAGAAACAATTCTGATCGTATATGGATTTTCTTCAGGAATTACAGCCTGTAAAGCTCTCTGAGCCAAGTTTCCGTGTCCTACTTCTCTTCTTGAAGTTCCTCTTAAAGGTCTTGCTTCACCTGTTGAGAACGGCGGGAAATTATAATGTAAGAAGAATTTTTCGTCGTGCTGAGAAATAACACTGTCTACCATATTGGCATCTTTTACAGAACCTAATGTTACAGCTGTTAAAGACTGCGTTTCCCCTCTCGTAAAGATCGCAGAACCGTGCGCTCCCGGAAGATAGTCGATTTCAGACCAGATCGGACGGATCGTTTGAGGATCACGGCCATCCAGACGGATATTGTCTTCTAAAATCATCTGGCGCATGGCCTCTTTCTCTACATCATGATAATATATTTTTGCGAAAGGAGATACTCTTTCCAGTTCTTCAGGATTATCCACATACTGAGCAAGGAATCCTTCCAGAACCGCTTTGAATTTTTCTCCTCTTTCTTCTTTAGCAGATGGAGTTCTTGCAACTTCATACACTTTATCGTAAGTCTCTTTCCACACTTTTTCACGGATGGCTTCATCATGAACTTCGTGAGAATATTCTCTTTTAGGGAAAGCCTTGCCTACTTTTTCAGCTAATCTTTCCTGAGCTTCAATTTGTTTTTTGATTTCAGCATGGGCGAAGATGATCGCTTCCAGCATTTCCTGCTCGGAAATTTCCTTCATCTCTCCTTCTACCATTACGATTGAATCTTTAGTCGCTCCAACCATAATATCAAGTTCAGATTCTTTTAACGCTTCATAACTTGGGTTAATAGCCAATTCGCCGTCGAATCTTACCACTCTTACTTCAGACATCGGCCCGTTGAAAGGAATATCCGTAATAGCAATCGCTGCAGAAGCTGCTAAACCAGCTAAATCGTCAGGGATGGTTTGTCCGTCGTAAGAAATTAATGAAATCATTACCTGCACTTCCGCATGGAAATCTTCAGGGAAAAGCGGACGTAGCACTCTGTCTACCAAACGCATTGTTAAAATCTCCTGATCAGAAGGTCTTGCTTCTCTACGGAAAAAGTTTCCCGGAATTCGGCCTCCTGCATAAAATTTTTCTCTGTAATCTACCGTTAATGGTAAAAAGTCCACTCCCGGATTTGCTTCTTTGTTGGCTACAACAGTTGCTAAAAGCATTGTTCCACCCATTTTTACTACCACAGATCCATCAGCCTGCTTTGCTAATTTGCCTGTTTCAATTGTAATTTCTCTGCCGTCTGCAAGAGTAATCGTTTCTGTAAACGCTTGAGGTACACTCATAAAATTTTTCGTGTCTTGTACTCCGTATTGAGTACGAATTAATATTTAAACTCTTTAAATTTTCGATGCAAATTTAATGTAATTATTTGGATAAAGCACCTATTCGGGCTAAAATCCACATCAAAATACAGGGTTTACCTATATTTTCAGCATCTGAACTCTTTGTTTTTCTCTACTATAAATAAAGAAAAAAGCAACCTCTTTCGAAGTTGCTTCTTATTAAATCTCTGTAGATTATTTTCTTAAACCTAGTTCAGCGATGATCGCTCTGTATCTTGTAATATCTTTTTTTCTTAAGATAATCCAATAAGCTTTTTCTTTTACCTACTAATTTCACCAAAGATCTTTCAGTATTAAAATCATGACGATTAGCTTTCAAGTGCTGAGATAGGTGGTTAATTCTGAAAGTGAAAAGAGCTACCTGTCCTTCAGCGCTTCCTGTGTCTTGTGCAGATTTTCCATGTTTTGCGAAAATTTCTGCTTTTTTTTCTGTTGTTAAGTACATTCCAATATTGTTTAATGATTATTATGTAACGGCTGCAAAAGTACGACATTTTTTTGATCCCGCAAAGATTATTGATTTCATAAATTGAATTTGATAGATAAAAATGTTAAAAAATTCTTAAAAAAATTATGCTATCCGACTAAAAGGCAGTAATTTTGCATATGAATTAATGATGAGAAAAACTACTACTTTCATAATTTTCGCCATCTTCATCTTATCCGGCATTTCTTTGCTTAAAGCGCAGAGAAGCGATGATCTTAAGATAAAAAAAGTTTTATACTTCAATCCTGAAGTAGATCCTGATATTGAGGAGATCAAGGAACCTACCAATACGGCATTTTTCAGTGCTGTTTCCGACAATTTAAGCGAAAGAAAAAATAAAATGATAAAGACTGAAACGCAAGTTTCTTTCGACAGCATTGATAAAAAGACGATTTCAGATTATTGTCTCAACAATGATGCAGATTTTGCCATTGTACCCAAAGTAAAATATTTCAAAGTAGGAATCGGAAAATATGTTTTCTCCAATCAGGTTATCGTTAGTATGAAGCTTTTTGATGCTGAAGGAAATCTCCTTACACAAACCGATTACGACACTTACCGAAAAAATATGCGGCTTTTGGGATCCACCGTAAATTCAATAAAAATTGGAACGAACGGCGCCATCAAAGGAATTCTTAAGCAATTAAGGAAAATAAAACCTTCTGATGAAAACGGTTTTTAATTTCTGATTTTCATATTCATAACTCCTTACAGTATTATTACACAGACTTTTAAATAAGATATTATGCTCGTCATTGAAGTTCATAAAATTATATTCATCATTTGGTGAAAAATTAAATTATTTTTATTATTTTAGTTTAAACAATTCATTCAAACTATCTCAATTCAAATTCTTCTACACTCGCAGTTTTTTGTGAGTGTTTTTTTGTTTGTAAAAGTATTAAGACATATAACAATCACTATCATAAATATTTAATGTTTATTTTTTATCATTTAAAAGTGAATAATACAATATTTTTTATTACATTTATTAATTAAAACTTAGCATTATGAAAAATTTAAAGAAACTTACCCGAAACGCTCAGAAAGCGATCAACGGCGGCGTGCTGCAGAGATGTAAATACCATTTTGAATGCCCGGGAGGGTCCTGCTGTCAGGATGTTTGTGTCTATTACAACTGTCCAGAAGTGTAAAATATTTAAAAAAAATAATCACCAAAAATCTATTATTATGAAAAATTTAAAAAAATTAACCAGAAAACAACAGGAAAAAAATCAATGGTGCAGCTCTTAAAAAATGTACCAGCCATTCACAATGCGTTATAGGATGGTGCTGCAATATGATGTGCGTTGAATATGCCTGTATAGAAGAATAAAAACCCGGCCCAAACAAAATTTGAATTCTAGCATCTGTTTACAGGTGCTTTTTTGTTTATAACTTTAATTAATTCTTAAATTTAAAGCAGTTTTGGCTTGTTTTAAAAATTTGAACTATTTTTGCGTATCCAAAAAAATGACGTTTTGAATTCTAGAGACGAACTTATCTTCAATCCTGCCGATATTGCCGAAACTCTGAGCGAATTGCACGCTGATGAGAGGCTTTTAGCATTTCTGAAAGTTCCGAAAGAATACAAAGCTGAAGTTTTTTCACACCTCGATCCTGATTTTCAGGAAGAAACCATCCGAAGTATCGGAAGTGATGAAGTTTCTGAAATACTTAATGCAATGACTCCCGATGACCGGACGGCTCTGTTTGAAGATTTTCCGGATGAACTCATTAAATATTCCATTAATCATCTGAATCCGCAGGAAAGAAGAATTGCATTAAAACTATTAGGGTATGATTCCGATTCCATTGCGCGTCTGATGACACCTTATTATATCCAGATCCGTAAAGAATGGACAATAAAAAGATGCCTTCAGCAAATCAAGAAAGTCGGAAGCAAGGTAGAAACGATGAATTACCTGTATGTTGTTGATGAAAGAAATCGTCTGATTGATGATATCGCATTAGGAAGTCTTTTGCTTGCGGAAGAAGATACTTTAATTTCTGAAATTACTGATAATCATTTCGTTGCTATTACAACAACCACTTCAAAGGAAGATGCCGTACAATATTTTGAGAAATATGACCGTGCTGCCCTTCCGATTATTACAGAAGCCGGGGTTTTGGTAGGAATTGTAACTATAGATGACATTCTTGATCAGATAGAGCAACAAAATACTGAAGACATCCAGAAATTCGGGGGTCTTGAAGCTTTGGATCTTCCTTATACACAGACTTCCCTGATTGAAATGGTAAAAAAGAGAGGAATGTGGTTAATCATTCTATTCTTCTCAGAAATGCTCACTGCTTCCGCAATGGGATATTTTGAAGATGAAATTCAGAAAGCGGTTGTACTCGCATTATTTGTTCCTTTAATTATATCCAGTGGTGGAAATTCGGGTTCACAGGCAGCAACACTGATTATCAGGGCAATGGCGCTTCAGGAGATCGGACTGAAAGACTGGTGGTACGTGATGAGGAAAGAAATATTCACAGGGCTTCTTTTGGGTGGAATTTTAGGAGTTATCGGCTTTATGAGAATCATGGTCTGGCATCAGGCCGGCTTTTTCAACTATGGAATACATTGGGCATTTGTAGGCTTAAGTGTGGGCGTTTCTCTTGTTTTAATTGTACTTTGGGGTACACTGTCCGGTTCTATGGTTCCGTTTATTCTTAAAAAATTAAAGCTTGACCCGGCTACTTCTTCTGCTCCATTTGTAGCCACATTGGTGGATGTTACGGGACTTATTATCTATTTTTCCGTTGCCGGACTTTTCTTAACGGGCAAACTTTTGTAATTTTAGGCAACCACTAAAATATCATCATGAAAGTTGTTTCTCTTGTTCCCTCAATTACTGAGGCTCTTTTTGATCTGGGCTTAACTGAAAATGAAGTGATCGGCAGGACAAAATTCTGTATTCATCCCAAAAATATGGTAAAAAATGTACCTGTTATCGGCGGTACAAAAAATATTAATATTGATAAAATCAGAGAGTTAAAACCCGATCTTATCCTCGCTAACAAAGAGGAAAATGTAAGAGAACAGGTTGAAGCTTTAATGGATAATTTTAAAGTAATTGTCAGCAATGTAGAGAATATTGAAGACAACTATTATCTACTTAAAAATTTAGGCAAAATCTTCAATAAAGAAGGTAAAGCACAGCTTTTTAATCTTAAAATTTATGATGTTCTCAATCAGGCTAAAATTAATCAAAAAGTAAAAGTTGCCTATCTCATTTGGAATAATCCTTATATGACGATAGGATCTGACACGTTTATTCATAAGATACTGGAAGAAATCGGTTTTGAAAATGTATTTAAAGGTAAAAAACGTTATCCGCAGATTGAAACAGAAGATTTAGCCGATGCAGATATCATCATGCTTTCATCCGAACCTTTTCCATTCAAAGAAAAACATATTCATGAGCTGAAAGCGTTTTATCCTGATAAAAAAATAATGATTGTAGACGGAGAAGCTTTTTCGTGGTACGGAACGCACATCGCGAAATGTGAGAATTATTTTAAAGAATTGGTAGATGATATTAATGTAAGTTTAGGCTAAATCCGTTCATATCTATTTGATTTTAAACGTGTAAAGTCTGAATCTGTTGATTATTTAAAAGATCATAGAAAGACTCCGGCCCTTCGGGCCGGAGTCAAATATTTCAAAAACAATTTATTACAAAATTTTAGAAACTTCATTGCAAAGCCATTCCAATAATTCCCTGTCTTCATCAGTAAAAGGATCAACGGTATGGGAGTCGATATCGATCTGTCCGACATTTTTTCCGTCTTTGAAAATAGGAACAACGATTTCCGCTTTTGTATCGATGGAACAGCTCAGATAGTTGCTTTCTTCCTTTACATCAGGTACTACAAAAGTTTCGTTTGAAACCGCAACCTGTCCGCAAATTCCTTTACCATAAGGAATGATGGTATGATCTGTAGGTGCACCTACGTAAGGTCCTAATTTCAATTCGTCTTTATCTCCGTTCTTGAAGTAAAAACCAGTCCAGTTGAAATAAGATATTTCCTGATCCAAAAGATGACAAACTTTTTCAAGTTTCTCTTCCGTATTATGTTTAGGGCTTTCTAAAATCGATAAAAGCCTTTTTTTTAGTTCTGACATTTTATATTATTTTTAAGAGAATTGTTTTAGCGAAAGTTCTTCTTTATAGCCAAACATTCCGCGTTCTTTAATCATTTCTGCAACACCTTCCGGAACCTGAGTTTCCCAGCCTTTGATATTACAGGCGATTTTTTTCAAAATATCCCTTGAATAAATTTCCAAAAACTCCGGATTGTAGTTGGTAATATCTACTATACGTTCGTTATGTTTGAAATATTTATACAATTCTTTAAGATTTTCTTCCACTTTTAATGTTGAAGAATCCAGCAGTTCATGTGTTTCAGGATCTTTATAAGGATAAAGATATACCCGCATTCCGTTTCGGAAAAATTTACCGAAAGCTTCCAGAATCCCTCCCGAAAGATTTTTGTAATATTTTTCGTCAAAAACCATCAGCAGATTATTCACCCCCATAGCAACACCGATATTTCCACTCGTATATGAGGCAAAATAATCGATAAGTCGGTAATATTCAGAATAATTAGAAACAATCACCGTATATCCCAACTGCGCCAAAACATCAACCCTGTCGAGGAAATCCCGCTCATCAATATCACCGTCCGCACGAAGATTTGAAATGGTGATCTCAATTAAAACTTCAATTTCGTCCGGTGTACAAATTGCATCTTTCTGAAACATCTCAAGGCCATTTTTCAGCATATCGATATTCACTTTTGTCACCGGTCGAAAACTTCCTCTCACTGCAAAAATATTTTTCTTGTATAAAATATCTGCAGGAAGCATATTGTTTCCTTCGGAGTTAAAGATCACAGCATCTGTCATTCCGTTTTTAACCAACTGTAAAGACATCAATCTGTTATCGACATACGAAAAAGCTGGTCCATTAAAATCGATCATATCAATTTCGAGGTTGTCTTTGGCCACGTCATCGTATAAAGATTCAATTAAATTTCTAGGATTATCATAGTAATGAAATGCTCCGAAAATAAGGTTTACACCAAGATTCCCTAAAGTTTCCTGTTGTAACGTAGCATCATTTTCTTTAAATTTTACGTGAATAACAATTTCATTATAATCTTCATTTTCCTTCACCTGAAAACGAATTCCTACCCAACCGTGTCCCCTTACGGTTTTATCAAAATTAATGGTGGTAACGGTATTTGCGTAAGAAAAAAACTTTCTGTTCGGGTTGTTTTCTCTGGAAATCCTTTCTTCGATCAGGGCAACTTCATAACGAAGCATTTTTCGAAGTCTGTTTTGGGTAACATATCTGTTTTTTACCTCTTTTCCATAGATCGCATCACTGAAATCTTTGTCGTAAGCCGACATTGCTTTAGCAATTGTACCGGAAGCGCCTCCTGCTCTAAAAAAGTGTCGAACAGTCTCCTGCCCTGCTCCAATTTCCGCGAAAGTACCATAAATAGTAGGATCTAGATTAATTGTTAATGCTTTTTGTTTAGGAGTTAGTTTCTGATACATTAGGACATTAAATTTTTCGTAAATTTACCAAAATTAAAACAACCTCAAAAGAAATGAAGTTGAAATTTTTAGGAACGGGAACTTCACAGGGTGTACCGGTGATTGGCTGCACCTGCGAAGTATGTACATCAGAAAATCCCAAAGACAATCGTCTCAGGTCTTCTGTAATGGTAACCACAGATGAAGACAGAAAAATACTGATTGACTGTGGCCCAGACTTCAGACAACAAATGCTTGTAAATAAGGAAAATACAGTTGATATTGCATTATTGACCCATGAACATAACGACCATGTGATCGGTCTTGATGATATGCGTCCTCTTATTTTTAAAAGTGAAAAAGACATGCCTCTCTATTGCAATTCGAGAGTAGGAAATGAGGTTAAAAAAAGATTTCCATATGCTTTTGCAGATGAAAAATATCCGGGAGCACCCGCCTTTGAGCTTCACGAAATTGAGAACAAACCATTTACCATTTTAAATACTGAAATTACACCTGTCGAAGTAATTCATTTTAAAATAACCGTTTTCGGATATAAATTTAAAAATCTCGCTTATATTACCGATGCCGGATTTATTTCTGATATCGAAAAGGAAAAGCTTAAAAATTTGGATATATTAATTTTAAACTGCATCAGGAAATTTGATCCGCATCCTGCTCATTTTATCCTTGCTGATACCATTAAACTGTTTGAAGAACTGAAACCTAAAAAATTATTTTTAACACATATTAGTCATCACTTCGGCCTGCATGATGTTGAAGACAAACAACTTCCATCCGGCATGCATTTAGCTTACGATGGTCTGGAAATAAATTTTTAATTTTTTCCTGAAATATTTTTCAGTATTAATAAAAAGTTTCTATATTTGCACACCGATTCAAAGAAAGGTAACACACCGGCCCAGGTGGCGGAATTGGTAGACGCGCTGGTCTCAAACACCAGTTCTTAGGAGTACCGGTTCGATCCCGGTCCTGGGTACAAGACCGGAAAGAGGTGATAATTCACTTTCTTTCCGGTTTTTTTTAGTCCCTAAGTCATTGTTTATCTGGTATATATAAGAGAGTAAAACATTAGGTCGGGTGGTTCGATAATGATTTTTTGAAAATTGCAATTTTTGAGGAAATATCGAACCAATTATTTTGCGTTTCACGTCAATATCCCCGTCAGTATAGACTTTCGCAAGATCTACCAGGTTCGATAATGCTTGGTCTAGTAGTTTTAAAAAATCAATTTTTTTATTATCTTTTCCTTTAGTTAATTTAGCTTCGAGCTTTTCAATTTGCCCTTTACATTCGGTTTTAATTTCAAAATAATCATCGTCATCAATTACCCCTTCCATCAGTTTATTTCTTGCCTGTTTTAATCTGCTGTTTAAACGATCTATCTCTAATAGAATTGCTTTCCTTTCCTTTTGGGGATTATTAATTAATTTTTCAAAATTTTGTTTCAATACCTTTTTTAAATAGTTTTTTATAGATGCGCGCATTTCCAATGACTGCAATAGCTCTAAAAATTTTGAATTAATAATCTCAGATTTGTACCGGTATGAACAGGGAGACTGGCAATGGTAGTAATAATACTTATTTCCGGAACGTCCCGTAGATGCACTACCTGTGATCAAATGACCGCAATCCGGACAAACTAGGAAACCTCTTAATGGTAAATTATCGTCAGATAATACTTTTACATTGGGTCTGGCTGGATTCACATTTCCATCCATTATACATTGAACTTTTTCGAATAGTTCTTCACTGATCAGAGGTTCATGAATACTTTTAACAAAATGAGCCTCCTCTTCATTGAATTGCTCCACATAAATTTTCCCACAATATGCCGTATTGCGTAAACTTGCTAGAAAAGCACTTATCTTAACTGATTTTCCTTCCTTTCTGTTCATCATATCCATTATCTGACTCGCTGAATATACGCCTTTTGACATTTCGTTAAATGCCCATCTCATGTTAGAAGCTTCTGGTTCCTTCAGAGTTATATACTTCTTTCCGTTCTCCGTTATTTTGTTAGCATAGCCGTAAGGCGCCCTTCCCATTAATCTGCCTTCTTTTTTAGCACGGCGCATTCCATAATAAGTATTCAAAGCGCGCCTGTCGTTTTCGACTTCTGGCGCAGCAAGATATATAGCCAACATCATTTTATTTTCTGGAATTGAAAGATCTAAAGGTTGCTCAATGGCCTGCGGCTCTACGTTAATTTTCCTAAGTATATTAATCATTTGATAGGCATCACCAGCGTTCCTGCTGAAGCGATCCCATTTTGTAAAAAGCAGCAGATTTGTTTTCGAGCTTTTTTTCTTTAGCGTATCCAATAATTTAATCCACTCCGGCCTGTTAAAAGTCTTGGCTGAGTAATCTTCATAAATGATTTGACCTACCTGAATGTTATTGTTTTCACAGTACCGTTTTAATCGCTCTTCCTGATCTCTTTGTGAGTATCCCTTATCTGCTTGCTCATCAGTTGACACACGGATATATAAATCGGCTTTTTTCATATTTAAATCTTAGAAAATATTATTGTTCTAAAAAACGCTTTATAGTAATTGTTGATAGCATTTTTAAAAATTCTACAATCAGTTCCGCTTCCGCTATAGTTAGCTCAATTTTTTCCTCTTCTTTAAAAATTTTGATAATCTCATCAATGCTAATATTAATTTCAAGTTTCCTTTCCACGACCGATATCTTTTAAATAAAAATATCCGGCATAATTAATCGCAATTAATTGAGGTACTTACCTGCAACACTTGGCTTAGAAGTGCAAATTAATCTTAACATAAAAACTATAGTTTATCAGACTTTTAACATTTACTCAAAAGATACTGCTTTCGGAAGCAGTATTCTACACAAATGCATTAGCACAGACTACCTCCCGTAAATCTGCATTAGCAACAGAATTTATAATTTTGTTTATTATTTTTAAAGCGGCAAC
Source organism: Chryseobacterium sp. POE27 (assembly GCF_039727685.1). NCBI lineage: Bacteria > Pseudomonadati > Bacteroidota > Flavobacteriia > Flavobacteriales > Weeksellaceae > Chryseobacterium > Chryseobacterium sp. POE27. The sequence continues at coordinate 4,102,519 of NZ_CP152475.1, read as the reverse complement.
AAGATTTGTTGTGAAGAAATTCATCATTCTTAGATCCAACTAAAATACAAATAATCAGTTGAATGTTAAAATTATACAGTATAAATCTAATTATACTTTGTAAAATTTTGTAGGGACGGAGCATGAAATTGACACTTTTTTTGCCTTAATTTGAATTCAAGGGCTTATGAACTCAATTATCCAATTTGCTTTTTAAGTTCGTCCTTACTTGGAAGGATCGCCTTATACTCTTTTGCAAAAATAGTATTGTTGTTTTCTGGAAGTGTAAACTCGATCACTGTTTTGTTCTCTTCTTTGCAAAGAATAATTCCAATGGTAGGGTTCTCTTCTTCCAACTTCACTTTTCTGTCATAATAATTGACATACATCTGCATTTGCCCAATATCCTGATGGGTCAGCTTTCCAATTTTTAGATCAAAAAGCACGAAGCACTTCAATAAACGATTGTAAAACACTAAGTCCACAAAGAAACTATCGCCTTCGAATGTAAATCTTCGTTGCCGCCCTTCAAAGAGAAAGCCCTTTCCTAATTCTAGCATAAAATGCTCTAATTTATTGATGATCCCAGTTTCCAAATCACTTTCGGAATAGCGATTATCTTCTTTTAGATCTAAGAATTCCAAAACATAGTGACTTTTTAAAACATCGGTCGGCTTTTCTATGATCTGTCCTTTCTGGGCTAACTTCTTCAAATCTTTCTCGTTCCTGCTTAATGCCAACCTTTCATATATAGCTGAATTAAATTGTCTTGTAAGCTCTCTAACACTCCAGTTATTCTGGCTCGCCTCTATTTCATAGAAATTTCTCTCATCTGAGTTTTCGATCTTCATTAATTGAATGTAGTGAGACCACGATAATGAGAAAAAAGAATTACGAGACACTGATTCATAAATTACAGCCTCAGCAGAATTACGAGACGCTGTTTCGTATTTTTCAGAAATTCTATTTTGATACATTAAATAAAACTTTCTCATCCACTGCAAATTATCCACTGAATAGCCTCTGCCGAATTCTTTTGTCAATTGTTTACTTAGATTTTTCAAGGTTTCTTTTGCATACTCTGCTCTGTCCTTTCCATCCTGCTCATTCTCAATGATTACCTTACCTATTTCAAAATAAGTCAATAACATAGCCGTATTGATATTTCGAACAATACTGCTTTTAGCATTTTCGATTAACTGCTTTATTGAAATGAAAAGATGTGATGACAATTGACTCATACTTACAAATTTAAAATTATTTCTTTACTAAATATCGATATTATATGGTGGTAAATATGCCATTTTAAGGATATCAAAATAAAATTGCTGCATTTGGCAGTATGTGGCAGTACTTGGCTTTGTAAGATAAAAAAACACAAAGTAAAAAAACTACCTACAACTTCATTAATAATTAAGATTTTCACTATCTGAAACTAAATTTATATTTATTAAATCTGTAAACTATTTTCCATAATAAACCGGTAAAAAGGCAGCTAAGGTATTGTTGTCAGCCAACGCTTTTCCCGCCAAAAGACTACGGCATAAACGGTTTCCTCCCTAAAGGTACCCTCCAATTATTCCGTTTCCTTTTGGTTATTATTCATTGTCAACACTTCATATCTGCTTTCTTTTTTCCGGTTTTTCTTTTGAAAAATATTCTGTGACGCCTGAAAGGCTTTAGGATAAGCTGGAGAAGGGATGGGAAACAAATCTAAAATATAATAGGTACGGGAAACCCAAGTCTCTGCCGTACAAGAGCAATCACATGGATTTTAATATTGTCAATGAAATAAAATTAATCTACTCACGAAAAGGAAATTCTGAGAAATTAATAAGCTGTTCACGTGATGCCGTTGATGTATTTCGTCACTACTTTGACCCTGATGAAATAGATTATAGAGAATCGTTCTTTGCATTATATCTAAATCAGGCAAACAAAGTTTTAGGGATAAAGAAAATATCCGAATCAGGAATTACCTCAACGATAGTTGATGTAAGAATTATTATGCAAGCAGCCCTATTGTGCAATGCAACTGCCATTATAGTTGCACATAATCACCCATCAGGAAATTTAAAACCCTCACCGGAAGACTTAAAAATTACTCTGAGCATAAAAAGTGCATCAGAGTTTTTAAATATTAAATTATTAGATCATTGTATTCTAACTTCAACAGATTATATGTCGTTTGCCGATGAAGGACATCTTTGAATAAGTTTTACAATTACTAGAGTAAGCGACAATCCTTCATTGTCGCTTATTTAAAATTTGGCGAAAAGACAATCCCTTCCTTTGGTCGGCAAAGTCTTTTCGCACATCATAGGGAGTAACCCTATTGAAAAAATTAGCTTACATCAATTTTCTCAAAAAAGGTTACACAGACATAGTAAGGTTATATCAGATAACCATAGATCTAAAACAAAAGGCTATTTCTGATGAAATAGCCTGAAATTTTAAACGATGATTTCTTATAAAGTTCCTACACTTTGAGGATTAAACTGGAAATTTACTTCCTGCTTATTACCCATATTATCCGAAATCCAAATATCAAAACTTTGAGAGACTGAAGATTCGGAAGTATAGTATAACCTGAACTCCTTTTTACTTAGCGGATAGAAATCATTAGGAACAAAGGATGGATTGTCAAATAACCGCAAACTTCCGACTCCTTCAGACTGAAAATACCGTAGCAAGTAAGTAGTACCTGCATAATTTCCACTCGGTATAATACGACATCTGATCTCTACAGTTTCACCCTTAGAAATGTATTTCTGAACAGGCATCACATCTACCTCAAAAGGAAAATTCTGCTGAATTTCCAAAGTATCTTTCTCACATGATTGTATAAGTAATAAGATCATCACTGGAATGATGAAATACTTGAACAATAATTTAAATTTATGATTAAGTATATTTTGCATTTTATATTATTTTAAAAATTACATCTTATTCCAACACCAAATAGGGCTTGTAACTGCTCCGTCTGACTATTTTTCAAATAGCTAAGTTGCCCGTTGACCAGGAAAACCAAATATGGTGTCAGATAGCTTTCGATGGACAACTTACCATTTACCCCATAAATAAAGTGATCTGTTTCGGTAAGCATTGAACCGTCATATAGCAATTCATTGCCTTTATTAACCTGTTCATATCCTGCCAGAACACCAATTCCCATATTAAGATTAACATTTCGCATGAAGTCGCCCCATACGTAAAAACTGTAGCCTCCGTTAAACAGAAACATTTCTATCGGGATATTGTAGTTGGTATACTCATAATATTTTCTGCTATATTCTGCCAGCCCAAACAAATAATTCCCGTTCTTTCCATAAGAAATAAGCCCTGCTGTTAAAACATAATTTTGTTTTTCGGGAGAACTAGGAAATACAGAATAGGATATTTCAAATCCTTTTTGCTTCGGAATCATCTGCTGTGCAAATGACTTTGAACTCATTGTTAAAATGAAAACCACTGTTATCAATAATCTGTTCATCTTAGTTGGTTTTAAAATTTAAACTATTGATCAGTTTCGCGTTGATCAGTTCCCTATTCTCAAGCTGAATTTTTTGATGTCGTCCTCCGTTTCTTTCAAGAACTTCAATCTCTAAAACCTGATCTTCTAACAAAGTAAATTGCTCCAGTAAATAAACTCCTATAACATTGGAATGCCGAGTTGCAGTCAAAGAAGGAGAGTAAACTCTGATTGGTTCCAATAACTTATCTTGAATAACAGTTCTCTTTAAGTTCTTCTTATCAACGATCTTAAAGTTGACGATTTCACTTTCGTAAGCGACGTTGCTGCTGTTATCAATCTGTAAGGTAAAGTAGAATTTATTGTCATTCACGTGTAATGCACGGACAGAAAACTGAATACCGAAACTCTTTGACGCAATATGTTTAATAGTTTTTCCACTCTTTCGAAACAGACTTTCCATAATCAATTCTGTAAGTGATGAAGAGCTTCCCTTGAGATCTTCAAAAAGTACATCAGTTGAATATTCCCTTTCAATGCTTCTCTGCATCTTTACAAGATCGTAACTGAGGACATCAGGATATGCGCTATAAAAGACATCGAAACTGTAAAATTTTCCATCTTCTGTAATGACAGAAAAATTGGTTTCCTCTTCAAAATCCCTGGCAGCAGACTTAACCCGAAGAACATTTCCGATGGGTTCAGCTTTATTAGCAACCAAAAGATCACTTCCCAGATCGACGTATCTTATTGCGGAAGGAAAAATCACATGCGTGGTTTTACTGTAAGTCACCTCCATCCTGAAAGGTTCCAGCTTTGCCCCTTCCAATGAAACATAGGTCATCACGGAATCCTGACCAAATGCTCTGCTCATAAACAGCAGAAACAGAATAATGAAAATATAATGGCTCTTTTGTGTATTCATTTTTTAATTTTTTGATTAATTATTTTTCGGTACCAGCAAGACCTGATGGCCTGCTTTTACAGTTACTTTTAGCTGCCGCACCCTTTTTTGAAAATAACCGGACAACCCTTGTACAACACTCCTGCTTAAATCGGAAGCAACCTGCTGGCTAGCTGATTGAGTCATCATAATGTTGGTACCGGAAGTCTGGCTCATATTGGCAACAACATCGCTGACCGCATTTTGCTCCGGTGAATACGGAATATATAACCCCAATTGCCCATCATTATCATAGATATTGATTTCTACAGGATAGACGCTGCCCTTATATTGAATGGAGGATATTGTTAACTGAAGTCGCCCACCCTGAAATTTACCTGAAGCGATAAGCAAACTGCCCGGAGGAAGTTCTGTACGCCCTACCTGCAACGCCTCGATCAGTCTTATGGATAGTGTACTTTCATTGACTACAGTCTTAGTCTCATAGATAATACCTTTTATCGCATTTTTAGACTGACCTGAAATTACCGTTTCATTTTGAACATTATAAAACCTATTTTGATTCAAACCTGCCACAAAAGCACTGTCTGACGGCTCTCTGTATAATGAGGAAACAATATTGGAATGTGCAGGTCTTACTGAAGTCAGTTTAACTTTCTTTTCAGTAGATTTGTTAGGCTCTTCTTTTGGTGCAGACTCTTCCTGTCTTGGAGTTGTCGGAAAGTATTTGGCTGCCATCTGATACGATTTTTCCATCAGTTCTAACTGATCGTTCATTCCAAGACCTGCTGGAACAGCATTGTTCTGCATCGCTTCATTCTTTAACCTTGAAATTTCTTTCCTCAGATTATTGACTTCCTGATCATCCCGGCCATAGAACGAACTCAAAGTCTGCTGTGCATTACGATAACTGTTTATAGCATTCTGATCGGATTGCTGAAGAGTACTCGTATTAGATGGTAAAGCAGAAGTATTAATATTCGAATTTAAAGTACCCTGGTTATTCCAATAGTCCGATAAAGTGGTTATCGTATTTCTTTTCTCTTCATTTTTTTGCTCCAGCAGCTGTTGCTCATAAGCCTTTTGCTTATCCGACTGCAACTGTCCATCCTTTGCCTGTGGAATAGCAGCATTAAAACCTGCTTCTTCAACTAAAGTAGTATTGGATTTTGGTTTAAAAATAAGGTAAAAGCAAGTTGCACAAACGACAGCAATCAGGAAATAAATAACCGGCTTCTTCACTCTCTCCCATTGGGCTTTCGGATGATTACCCAAGTCATTGGAATTTTGAGGAAGATCATTTTCTGTGATTTTAATTTTCTTTGGATCTTTCATGCTCTATTCTTTTGCTGGTGAGTTTACTGTATCATTATGTCCTGAACTTCTTTCTATAGTCTTCTTAGAAATTCCGTCAATGTGATGGATCGACATGGTATTTCTTCTTTGACCTGTTGAAATAAAGACGTTGACAATAACAATGATTGTTAGCAGTACATAACCGCCAAAGAAAACTTTGGTTAGCAATCTTTGCTTCGCTATAGGGAGAACCTTCCAATGATTCTCCGTCTTTAAAACATAATGTTCGATTGTATCTCTTAATTTTTTCATTGCGGTCATGTTAGCGTTCGACAGTTTCTACATCTTTGTTTTCAATCACGTTGAATTTTTCTATCGTAAACCCCTGTGGATTGCTGTCAGACCTTACAGAATTAACCAAAGAACAGTTCGTGACCAAATTTCTGATCGTAAGATTACTGGATCTGATAATAAACTGCCTGCCATAAGTTCTTACATCATAAGGATAGCTGTCGAAGTTCGCAACAACACTGTCCACTTCAATTCTTTGCTGGATATTACCGGAAATGATTCTGTTGTAATATCCTTTTTCCTGGAGGTCCTTATAGTAGTTAAATGCGGATTGGTCAGCCAGATTGAAGGCCCTCTTGACATTACTTTCAATGGCATTCTTGTCAGGCGCTATCGTGAAAAACAATTCGTGAAATCTTCTCACATGCTCCCTAGCTTCAACCGGCCTATTGATCGACATATCCTGTGAAAGCGCTACCATCAGGGATTTACCGTTATCCAGCACATAAATCTTCTGCCGCTGCTCTTCGGCAAACTGGTAAGATTTAAATACCACTACGCCCACAACACCAAAACATAACACCACAAAAACAAACGTAAATAATCGGATCTGCTTGAAACTGCTCTCAATATTTCTTAAAGTTTTAAATTCCATAGAACTGTATTTTTTATTTTAATAATCTTCCCGAAATATTACCTGTTGCAGAACCTGCTGCAGCGCCCGCAACATTACCAGACTTTGTAGCGGTCTGGTTCACATTACGCATGAAATTGCCTGCTCCTCCTGCCTGAATTATCCAGCCCGTAACAGTTGGTACTGTAAAATAGCCTATGATACCGATTACCATATAGATAATGTACACGGTATTGGAAGTATCAGGAATAAAAGTGGGGTCTGCGAGCATCTCAATATCCCGTTCTAAAATCAAAGCCTGTATCTTGGCCAGAATAGCACTGAATATGTCAGCAACCGGAAGCCATAAATAAACACTGACATACCTTGTCAGCCACTGGGTTAATGTGGTCTGAAAACCATCCCAGACGGAAATCGCAAATGCGATTGGTCCGAGGATTGAAAGAACGATCAGAAAGAAGGTCCTGATGGTATCAATGACCAATGCTGCTGACTGAAAAAGGATTTCAAGAAATTCACGGAAACCATCTCTGATATCTTTCTTGATCGCAAACATCTCCCTCTCAATATACATTCCCGACATCGTGACCAAATCAGATGGCGACCAGCCAAGTTCTTCCAGCTTTTTGTCAAATTCTTCATTAGAAATCAGATAAGCCATCTCTGGATTTCTGAGCATGGCTTCCCGCTCTAAAAGATCTTTTTTCTGCTGTAGTTCATTCATATCCAATACCTGGTTTTCCAACATGGAATGACTTCCCTGAACAATGGGACTCATAACACCATTTAATCCTCCTAAAACCAATGTTGAGAAAAACATAATGCAGATGCCAATGGCAAAAGGTCTCAGCATAGGAAACAAATCAATAGGTTCCGCACGGCTCAACGACTGCCAAACTTTCAATGCCACATAGAATAAAGCACCCAATCCTGCGACTCCTTTTGCCACAGCAGCCATATCCGCACACATAGGCATCATTTCTTCGTAAACGGAACGCAATACTTCGTGTAAGTTGCTCGGTTCCATTTTACCAGTATTTTTGATTGGAGGTTCCGTAGAGATCTAACACCCTTTGGGTATTGTTCTGTTTTTTTGCTCTCAGATAGCTTACCGAAATATTCTTATTAGTGTAGTAGCGTACCAGATTATGATAAGCTTTCACCTCTTTGTAAACCCGGTCGATAACATCCATTCTTTCCTTATCGTTAAGCGATAGGCCATTTGAAGTAATAATTTCTTTCAGTTCTTTTAGTAGTTCCGTACTTTCCGTAAGAAGAGCAGAATAACCATTGGCAATAGATGCCAATTCCTGCGCGTTAAAGTTGGGGTCATTCAGCATTTTTCCGAAATTATTGACATACATTTCAGAAACGTCACCCACTAAAAGAACCGTCTGCTGGACCTTTCTGGCATCTTTTACAAGATTGTTGACGGCTTTGAGTTTATCGTAATACTCTTTACCCTGCTCGTACACCTTTTTGACTTCGTTGAAGTTCTTAACAACGTTGGATACCGTCGATGAAGTCTGTACAATTTCGTTGGCAGAGTTCAAAATACCTGATGCCAGATTAGCAGGGTCAGTTACTACAAATTGTGCTTTTGCATAGGTGAAGGTAGCAAAGAATGCTACCATTACTGTTTTAATGATTAAATGTTTCATTGTTGTAAAATTTTAATTGATTTAGTTGTCTTTCGTATTCGATTTGATTCTCTTGAGAGAAATCCTCTTGATGGCATGTTCTACATTACCGTCAAGTTCCGATGCAAGATTCATCACTTCCATCTTTTCTGTTTCTTCCGTGGTATAGGCCAGGTATTCCTCAGTGGATACTTCGGTGGCATAGACTGCGGAGTGCGTTCCACCTAACCCAATCCATACTTCCTTATACAATCTTCGTGGATCATTGTTCATATTGATAGAAAGTACCTGAGCTTTTTCTTTATCAGTCAATCCCAGCATAGCCTGAATGTCATCGAACTTGTTCATATACTTACGCTGATCGAGAAGGATTTTACAGTCAGAATTGTTGATTATACTTTCCTTAACAATCGGTGATTGTATAATATCATCAACCTCCTGAGTTACTACAATGGCTTCCCCAAAGAATTTTCTTACCGTCTTAAAAAGATATTTGATATACTCAGCCATCCCCTCTTTCGCAATGGCTTTCCAGGCTTCTTCGATGAGGATCAGTTTTCTGATTCCTTTAAGTCTTCGCATCTTATTGATGAAAACTTCCATAATGATAATGGTTACAATAGGAAATAGAATTTTATGATCTTTAATAGCATCGATTTCAAAGACAATGAAACGCTTGGATAACAAGTCCAGCTGCTTTTCTGAATTGAGCAGATAGTCATATTCGCCTCCTCTGTAGTAAGGCTCCAACACATTAAGAAAGTTGGCTATGTCAAAATCCTTTTCTCTGACTTTCTTTCGCTCCAATACTTTCTGATAATCCTCTTTGACAAAGTCATAAAATCCATTGAAAGACGGATGCTGATCATTGGATTTTATCTTTTCAATATATCCACTTACTGCATTGGACAATGCTACCTCTTCCGAGCGGGTCGGTGGTTCATCATCTCTTTTCCAAAGCGTTAAAATCAAGGTTTTGATACTCTCTCTTTTTTCGATATCAAAGACGCCGTCATCGGTATAGAATGGATTGAAAGCAATAGGATTGTCCTCTGTATAGGTAAAATAAACCCCATCCTCACCTTTGGTTTTTCCTTTAATCAATTCACATAATCCCTGGTAGGAATTTCCGGTATCAACCAAAAGAACATGAGCACCCTGTTCATAATATTGACGCACCATGTGGTTCGTAAAGAAAGACTTACCGCTGCCTGAAGGTCCGAGGATGAATTTGTTTCTATTGGTAATAATCCCCTGCTTCATCGGCAGATCCGAAATATCCAAATGAATCGGCTTTCCGGTCAAACGGTCAGCCATTTTGATCCCAAAAGGGGATGGAGAATCCTGATAATTTGTTTCTTCGGCGAAAAAACATAATGCCGGTTCTATGAAAGTATAGAAGCTTTCTTCGCTTGGAAAGTCCCCCGCATTGCCAGGAATTCCCGCCCAATATAAGGTCGCTGTATCCGTTGTGTTGTGGCGGGGTTTGCATTCCATCAGTGCTAATGCACTTCCTGTATCATTCTTTAATTGTTTTAGTTCAGCGGGATTATCAGACCATGACATCACATTGAAATGAGCCCGGATAGATTGTAACCCAAAAGAATGTGCTTCATTCAAATACTTTTCGATCCACTCTTTATTGATCTGATTGGCTCTGCTGTATCTTGCGAGTGAATGCATATTCCTCGCTGATTTTTCAAATTGTCGAAGATTTTCATCACTGTTGTCAATAAACAAATACTGGTTATACATGTGATTGCAGCTAAGCAAAAGTCCCACGGGGGGAAGCAAACGACAGCAGGCAATCACTGCGGTCTGTGCTTAACTTTTCATAACGGCTGTGCGAGGATACGGTTCCAGGCAAATCCTCGGTGTCAGACAACGTATGCATACTGATACGGTTGTTACCAATCCGCATTTCTTCAGATCCCAACTTAATGTCCTGCAATGACGGATTGGCTTCACGGGATAACGTCAGATACTGTCCTAGTAAACCTGAGCTTTCTGACGTTCCTGATATCTCATCTTCATTCATCCTTTCGAGATGAATATAGCCGCTGTCATTCATTATCCGCTCCAGCTGGTCCACAGCTTCTAGAAATCGATGGATGACTTCTTTATCCTTAATCTCTTTTGGAATCAGCTTACCTCTGCACAGAGATGAAAAGTTACTCTGCATACGCATTCTCTCCTTACTGGTTTTCGTGATGAACAGGTAGCAGTAATGATTTAAAAACGGTCTCTCATTGAAATGCCTTTCAAATGATTTTGACAGAAAACTCTGGTCTTCTTTCGATAGGTCAGGATTGTAGTTCTCTTTGATAAACCAATCCTGTTTATGTATTACCGTATAGTCAGGAAGCGTTTTAATAGCTTTGAACCATGCAGAGTGCATCGCTTCATACTCAGCGGAAGCAACGGTAAACAGTTCGGGAAGTTTTACTTTAAAGCAAACCGTAACATCGGCGTCCTTTGATATAATACAGCCATTTTCAATCGCCAGCAATGGAAATTTACTTTCCAACGTTGCTACCTTGGAAGAATTTCTCATACGCCTGCTTTTTTAGAGTTAGCTTTCAGATACCGGTAAATACTCTTACGGCTAATGATGTACTTAGGATGCTTTCTGCAGGCACCTAATTTCATTAAGCCATGTTCTCCGTATTTTCCGTTCAGCGTAAAAGTCTGCCAGATGAGAAGTCCACTAATGAATCCCCCCAGAATGAGACAGAGATAAGTATTGACACCAATCATATACATAATCATGACAGAGATCAATACCCCAAGCAAACCACCGACGAAAATAAAAAGGTACTGTGCTTTAAGACCTTTAAATTCTACCGTCTTCCCTATTCCTTTATTGATATGATAGGTATTCATAATCATGATTTAAAGGAAGAATGAGCGCAGAATTGTCGCCGCAACAATTAAAAAGATACATGCTCCAAACCAGCTTGCAGCGGTCTTACTGGTGTCTGGATCACCACTGCTGAACTTGTTGTAAACCTTTACACCGCCGATTAACCCTACTACCGCACCAATAGCATAAATTAATTGGGTAGCGGGTTCAAAATAAGAGGTAACCATCTGTGTCGCCTCATTGATTCCCGCTGAACCATTACCTTGGGCAAAAACTGAATTAAATGTTACCAATGTTAAAATTGCATACAGCAATTTTCTTCTTTGTTTTTCCATTTCTTGAATTTTAATTTGTTGGAACACTGCGCTCTGCAGGTCTCGGAAACAAATTTGTTCTGGAAAAACGAGGTATTTTTTTCTTGTCTTTGAGCGTACCTCTTTGGCTTCAGAAGACACCATTTCTTGTAATAAATGATAGAAAATACCAGATAGACTCCTGCCATTCATCAAAAAAAAGGGAATCTGCCTAAACAAATTCCCCAATATCGAAACCTTTTACATCATCATTATGTCTGGAAGTATCAACGCTCTGATTTTCCGAATTACTTCGTTGTAAGAGTCTGGCAACCTTCAATGAAGCACCTTCCAATGAGTTCTCTAAAAGATTGAAAAGCTCCGTTCCCTCTATTTTGCGAATAATGTTGACTGCTTCTTCATCCAAAGCGGGCTCCGAAACTTCGTCCTGAAGCAACCGCCCCACAGTACTTAATTCCTGAAAGGTAACCCCTGAAGCAAAACCGCTCTCAATTTTTAAATCACCATCATGGCGCCACTCTTCTTCTTCATCTCCCAAGTCAAAACTGCCTGCAAAAAGCTCCTCCAAGTTTTTACTTACAGCAGAGACTGCTACTTCATCACCTCTGGTTTCTGAATCAAAAATACCGGCGCTCTCATTAAGATGTTGATTCTGGCTTTTAAGGCTATCAATTGGCAATGAAAGTCTTTGGTCATCTTTTATCTCACCCATTAAAATGTCAAACTTCTTATTTTTTTTGACGACCTGCTCAAAGTCATTTCGCTTCTTTGACCTTTTTTCAATCAGCAGCAGAATGATCGCGATTAATAATCCTATTATTATAATCTGTTCCATACTTGATAATTAAAAAATTGGTCGGTATTTGCTATTGAAATCGTCAGTGATTTCCTTTTCAAACATTTCAAAATGATACGCCAGGATATTATCCAGATAAGCATACAAAGAAATCTGATCATCGGCGATAATCTGGATAATCCGGGAGAGACGTTCGTGATATTCAGGACGGATATAAATACTTTTATCACCCCGCTTAGTCATCGTATGATGGGTTAGAAACTGCTCGACATAGCTAACATCTGAGGGCCTCTTATTCTTCAGTCTATTTTTTGTTGTACCTTTTTCCGTTGGAGGATCATCAGTCTGCGCAAGAACTTTTTTTGTCTGGACTTCCTGCCATAATGGACATCAGATATTGTTCATCAATGCCATTATCTTCCCTATTATTTTTTTCATATTCCATACGCTTATAATTTTACAATTCTTAAAAATTCCTCTATAAACTTGTCCAGCCTGCATTGAGCTAGCAGCTTAGAATCTGCAGGCAGCAATGTCGAACGGAAAACAGTCTTTGCCAATGACTCTCCTTCTTTCCGAAATCTTTTACTGTCTGCAATTGTTGTTTCCATAAGATGTAACCCTAAATCTATAATTACCTTACTGTAATTTTTGTAAAGAATCGATTTTTCTCTTCCATCTACCTGATTCCAAAACAAATGAATACTCTTAATCCCTGTTTGATTTTCTTTCATCAAAACATTGGTAAGAACATCAGTTAAACTTAACGTACTCTCCAATACTACACGATCCGCAGTAATAGGAGAAAAAATATAATTGACATTCACCAGGGTCCTTAAAATACCTGCCGTATTAACGGTTCCCGGTAAATCTAAAAAGATGACATCAGGTATAATCTCTGAGCCGTTAACATAAGCTTCCATTTCTTCTAAAACCTTATCGGTTTTACTCTGAAAAATGGGATACGCTTTTTTATTGATACTCGTAAACTGTTTGTGAGCCATCTTTTTTTAAAGTCTCATTCTGCATCACCATTTTTAGGTCTCGTTCTCGCATTTGTAGTAAACTGTATTGCGGAAAATCGCAGTCAAAAACAGCAACTTGATATCCCTTTTGATAATGAAGAAGACTCGCAATGAGTGTTGTAAAGGTGCTTTTTCCTACTCCTCCTTTTTGAGTTGAAAATGCAACAACTGTGGGTTGTTTTTTTGTTTTCATTTTATTGATTTTTAGTTAAACATATTTGATGGGATGAACGGTGCAGTCTTTTAAGCAGTAATGACTTCTAGCAGGCTATTTGGCTATCGCTAATACTGTACGAGATTCCTGATCGATGTACTGGCTTACATCAGTACTGAATGAATACTGCATTGCTATCCTGATAGATTGACTGTCTTGCTGCTATCTCTCACCAATGATATCCAGACGGCTGGAATGCCGGAATGCAAGAATGCTGGATTTCAAAAGTTCAAGATTTCTGTCAAATCTGCAATTAGGCGCTACTGCCTTCCATCAGGTACAAATAAATACTGTTTATATTTCAATGCTTTTCAATTGGTATTTTTTGTCTTTACTTGTCCGCCTTTGGCCAAATTCTCTGTACAGCAAATGTGAGCTGTAGTGGCTTACTTTGTTTGCAAGAGACTGAGGAGTCTTAGGAAATTGTAGCGTTTAATTGAGAGATGGCAATAATCTATTTCACTGAAGAGATTTCCTTTCACCTGAAAGGGGCAAGTTGTGTTTTCAGCATCTCGAAACCTTTTCGGCTGCTGAAAACAACTTGCCCTTTGCAGGGAGCCTAGAAACAATCTCCGAAGTCGTTGTTTTATAAAATTAAATTAGATCATTATGAATGAAAATGGAAAAGCCCCAAAAAAAGACAGGTCGTCGCCCAAAAGCTGATCCTGCTAAAATTAGATATACGATCTCTTTTAATGAGGTCGAACACTCCCGGTTTCTTGAACTTTTTGACCGATCAGGAATGACCGTCAAAGCTCATTTTATAACATCCTGCATCTTTGAAAAGACGATAAAAACTGTGAAATTGGATAAAGGAACGATTGATTTTTATATGAGGCTTACCTCATTTCACAGCCAGTTCCGTGCGGTCGGTATTAATTACAATCAGATTGTTAAACTGCTATACACTCATTTTTCTGAGAAAAAAGCGGCGGCTTTACTTTTTAAATTGGAAAAGCAGACTATAGAAATGGTGCAAATATTCAAAAAAAGTAGTTCAACTGACTGAAGAATTTAATCAAAAACATCTTAAGAAAGACGAATAATATGATTGCGAAAATTGGTAGAAGCAGCAATTTGTTCGGTACATTGTCCTACAATAATTTGAAAATAGAGAAGGAGAAAGGAAAAATTCTGCTGACTAACAAAATTATTGAAACGGCAGATGGAAAGTACACGGTAAGTCAGCTCGCAAAATCTTTTGAGCCTTATTTATTAGCCAATCGAAATACAGAAAAACATACGCTGCATATTTCTTTAAATCCTGATCCTAAAGATCACGTATCTGATCAGCAGTATACGGAAATCGCCCAGAAATATATGCAGGAAATGGGCTATGGCGAACAGCCTTTCGTAGTATTTAAACATACGGATATAGACAGAAGTCATATCCACATCGTTTCTGTTTACGTCGATGAGGATGGTAAAAAAATCTCTGATAAATTCGAAAAGGTTCGGTCAATGAAAGTATGCCGTGAACTGGAAGAGAAATTCGGATTAATATCTGCCCTGGAAAAAGAAAATAAGTTGAACAGCCCGATTTTTAAGGCGGTCGATTATAACAGAGGCGATATTAAAAGTCAGATTGCCTCAGTGGTAAGACATATTAGTTCTCAATATCAATTTCAGTCGTTGGGGGAATACAATGCCCTGCTCACTCTTTTCAATATTACTGCGGAAAAAGTGGAAGGAGAACTGCACGGTCATTTGCAAAAAGGTTTACTGTACTTTCCAACAGACCGGAATGGCAAAAAGACAGGCCATCCTTTTAAAGCATCGCTGTTTGGAAAAAAGGCTGGTCTTGATTCTTTGGAAAGGCACTTTGAGTCTTCCATAAAAAGAATGAAAAGTCTTCCTGTGAGGGAAAAGCTAAAAGAAAAAATCGTATTGACAGTACAATCTTCAAACGATGAAAAATCATTCACAAAAAAATTACAGAAAGAAGGAGTTGATACAGTGATCCGTAAAAATAATGAAGGAAGAATTTATGGAATGACATTTATTGACCATCCATCTAAAACAGTTTGGAATGGATCACGTTTGGGAAAGGAATGTTCAGCGAATGTTTTTAATGATCAATGGAATAAGCCAAGTGAGACGGGAGATAAGGAAATGAATGATCAACATATTTTTCATCTAAAACCTACTCAAGACAGTCATCATCTTTTCAATGCAGTTGAAAGTAGCGGAGATTCTTTTTTCGAATCCTTTGGTGGAATTCTTCCGCCTGTAAGTAATGAAAATGATTATGAAGAAATTGAATTTGCCAGCAGAATGAAGAAAAGAAAAATGAGAAAAAAGAAATAACTAGATAAGGTCTAATATAAACTGACAACGTTTTTCAATAGTATTTTTGGAACGATACAAGTCTCATAGCCAAGTTCAATATAGATCAGTTTCATCTTTATAAATTTCTACCGCTTCCTACCAACTTTGTTTGAGTTTGGACTGCCAAATAGCGCCATTTATTTACAAATATTCCCAGATATACCATAGTATCTACTTAGTAAATAATTTCCAGTCCTAACATTTAATGTAAAGAAAATGCAAGGAGAAGATGACGTAAGGGGATTAGCTAAAATTATGGGATTCATGAGAGCGGTAAGCATTATCGTTGTGATGATGCATCTTTACTGGTTTTGCTATGGATTTTTTGATAAGCATCAGTGGACAATCGGCATCATTGCAAAGATGCTGCATAATTTTAACCGGACTTCAGGTCTATTCTCACATCCCTTATATACCAAATTATTTGCAGTCATACTTTTAGGTCTGAGCTGCCTTGGAACAAAGGGCGTAAAAAGTGAGCAGATAACCTGGAACAAAATCATACGAACTCTCATAATTGGGTTTCTATTATTTTTCTTGAACGGCTGGTTGCTAAAATTTCACGACGACATTATTGTATATCTCTATTTGCTTTCTACCGGACTAGGATATATTTTGTTAATGCAGGCTGGTATATGGATGAGCCGTATATTGAAAAACAATTTGATGGATGATGTCTTCAACAGTGAAAATGAAAGTTTTCAGCAGGAGACTAGATTGCTTTACAATGACTACTCAGTCAATCTACCTACTAAATTCTACTATCGAGGACACTGGCATCAAGGATGGATCAATGTCGTCAATCCATTTCGTGCAACCATTGTTTTAGGGACACCCGGTTCAGGAAAATCTTATGCTGTAGTCAACAATTACATTAGGCAACATATCGAAAAGGGCTTTTCAATGTATATCTATGATTTTAAATTTGATGACCTTTCAACAATCGCTTATAATCATCTTCTACATCATTCCGATTCTTATACCATAAAGCCAAAATTTTATATCATCAACTTTGATAATCCTCGAAAAAGCCACCGCTGTAATCCATTAAATCCTGATTTTATGACGGATATTTCGGATGCCTATGAAGCAGCATACACGATAATGTTAAATCTTAACAGAAGCTGGATACAGAAGCAGGGTGACTTTTTTTGTGGAATCCCCAATTATTCTTCTGGCCGCTATTATCTGGTTTTTGAAAATCTATGATGATGGTAAGTACTGTACTTTTCCACACGCTATTGAGCTGCTGAACAAAAAATATGAAGATGTATTTACCATTCTGACATCCTATTCTGAATTGGAAAACTACCTCTCCCCTTTTATGGATGCCTGGCAGGGAGGTGCACAGGATCAATTGCAGGGACAGATCGCCTCAGCAAAGATTCCCTTATCAAGGATGATATCGCCGCAACTGTATTGGGTAATGACGGGAGACGATTTTTCTTTGGATATTAATAATCCGAAAGAACCAAAAATATTGTGTGTCGGTAATAACCCTGACCGTCAGAATATCTATTCTGCGGCACTGGGGCTTTACAACTCAAGAATTGTAAAACTGATCAATAAAAAAGGGCAACTGAAAAGCTCAGTCATTATTGATGAGTTACCTACCATTTATTTTAGAGGTCTTGATAACCTTATTGCAACAGCACGAAGCAATAAGGTTTCTGTTTGCTTGGGATTTCAGGATTTTTCCCAGCTTACCCGGGACTATGGTGATAAAGAAAGTAAGGTCATTCAGAACACAGTCGGAAACATTTTCAGCGGACAGGTGGTTGGTGAAACAGCAAAGGCTTTATCCGAAAGATTTGGTAAGGTTCTACAGAAGAGACAAAGTATATCCATTAACAGGAATGATACCTCGACATCTATCTCCACGCAACTAGACAGTCTGATTCCTGCATCTAAGATTTCAACCTTGACTCAGGGATTTTTTGTAGGTGCTGTTTCGGATAATTTTGATGAAAGAATAGAACAAAAGATTTTTCATTCGGAAATTGTCGTTGATACTGCAAAACTTTCAGCGGAGGAAAAGCATTATCAAAAGATACCGGAAATTCGTTCTTTTGCAGACGAGGACGGCAATGACGGTATGAGACATGAAATTGAAAAAAATTACAGAAGTATTAAAACTGATATTCTTCAGATCATAAAAAGTGAAATAGAAAGAATTTCTAATGACTCCGATTTGCAGCATTTGGTGCAGTAATTTGTAAATTAACTCAATAGCGAAGCCCTGACATTTATCTAAATTAAGTTGGTCTCACATCATGAAAGATAGATTCATCGTTTCTGTGTCATAATGATAATTATTGTTTACAGTCCAATTGTCAAAACTATAGCTTTAATCATAATTTTTACTTTTGTTAGGACTTTTACAAGCATATCTATTCTTGATGCTAAAGAGAATATTTGCAAATTCAAAAAAGAAAAATGAAAACCCTGTTTTAAACGTGAAAAACAAGCCGAAAGTTATATCTAGATTTTTTTTACAAATATTCATTATACCAACTCAATAGGATTCCAGTCGGTTTTAACAACAACATTATTTGGAACATCGGACACATCATTGTAACACAACAAAAACTTATTTACATAGGTTCTCCCCTACAAGGATATATTTCAGATGAGTTGTTTAAAAAATACCAATCGAGAACAAAACCAACAGAATCAGTTTCTCGACAAGAAGCAGATGAACTTAAATCATTTTTGACTTCAAAAATTGAGCGCACAATTAATGATTTCGAAAACGGCATCTTTATCCGCTACAACAAAAGCATCACTGGTATTGGCTTTCATCAAATTTCTATACAAGATGCTTTTGCGTACAAAAATTATCACTAGGATCTGCATTTGGGATACATAATGAGTATTAAGAAATTTGTTTAAAAAAGGTTCTCTTAAAAAATAATATTGATAACATTTAGATACTACGTAATAAATATCAGGTTATAATGATAGTTTTTTGATATTCTTCGCCTTATTGGCATTTCATCTTAACTGATATAAGGTAGGTCTATAAATTCATAGTTTTGTACTCAAACAATTATAGATGAATTTGCGAAGAAATAAATTAGAATATATCTGTCTCAAACCCGATGAACCACTAATAGATATAGTGGAAAGCATTTGGATGGTAAAAAACAACTCTGATGAAGAAAAAGAAGGCATTATAGTTCCGGATGGAAAAATAGATTTATTTCTGCTAGCTGATGAAAATGGAAATTTTGAAATTTTCATTTCCGGAATATGTTCTGCTCCAATCACCAAACCTCCATTTCCCAAATCTACAATGTTTGCAATAAGCTTTTATCCCATTGCTGCCGAATATATTTTCAACCAATCTTTTGCAGATTTAAATAACATCAAGAAAACACTTCAGACAGGGTACTGGGGATTTTCAAGAGATGATCTGAATGATTTTAATCAATTTTACCATAAAACTACAAAGGTTATTTCTTCGTTATTATCCAAAGAAATAGACGACCGAAAAAAAGAAGTTATTTAAACGCATTCATGCTTCTAAAGGAGAAATTACGGTAAAAGAACTCGAAGAAAATATTTTTTGGAGTAGCAGACAAATGAATCGTTATTTCCACAAATGGTTGGGCGTAACGCTTAAATCCTATCTAAATATAATCCGTTTCTCCAACTCATTAAAACAACTAAAAAATGGAGATTTCTACCCCCAACTCGATTATGCAGACCAATCACATTTTATAAGGGAAGTGAAAAAATTTGCAGGAGTAAAACCAATTATTTTAAATAAAAATGAAAACGACCGATTTATCCAATTTAGCCTGATGCCGGAAAAGTAATTTTGTTCTGTAATCAAAATAAGAATAAAATGAATTTAAATCACATTAACATCGTTGTGCAAGACGTAGATAAAGCTGTAAATTTATTTACAAAACACCTGGGTTTTAGTTTAATTGTGAATAGAAACAGCAAAATGGCAGTTCTGGAAAACGGCAATAATTTCGCCTTAGTTATTTGGGGACAGGAACTGAACCACAAAGAAAATACGCCTGAATATCCGGAAAATTTCCACATCGGATTTTATCAAAAGGATGAACAAGAAGTTTGGGATATTTATGAAAAGTTAAAACCTGAAGCTGACTTACAATTTGAAAATGAACCTAAGAAAATTAGGAATACGTTTGGTTTCTATTTCTTTTTTGAAAAGTTGTTGATAGAAATAAGTGTTAGTCCATTTAAGGATAATATTGCATAGCTTGCCAACCACCAATAGATCATTTAAATTAAGTGATCTATTAACTTTTTAGGGGAAAATTATAGCTAATAAATCTATAGCCGTACTTCTTATTTGGTCTTAAATTCAGTAGGTCTCATGTTGGTCAGTTGCTGAAAATTATTACTAAAAGCAGATATGTTCGAATAACCGACTTCATAGGCTATCTCCGTCATGTTCAGATCTGTATCTTTTATTAATTCCATCGCTCTGATAATACGCAGCATCTTTAAGTATTGAACAAAAGTGATATGCAATTTCGTTTGGAATAATCTGGTCAGACTTCTCACACTCATTCCCGATTGCTGAGCAAAACTATTTAAGCTTAGATTTTCATTTAATCGGTTTCTAAAACTGTCGATTATGGCATTGAGCCGCTGATCGTCCGTTGTGGGAAGTTGAATGGAGAATTTTTTGAGATTTTCCTTTGATAATACATTCTTAAGCGTGGATAGAAATTCAAATTCCCATGATCCTTTGTAATAATCACCTTGCCATTTCTCGCTAAATGAGAGCATTTCTGCCAGAAGCTTACTAACAGGATAAATACCCAGTTCATCATAAAAACTATCTGCTTTTTCATCTGGAAAATAGATGTTGATAATGTATAAATCCTGTGTATTAAACATCAAATTGTGAGGGTAGTTTTTAGGTATCCATATATAATGATTAGACGGAATATAGAAATCTTTTGCGTCTGTTTGTAAATAAGCAATTCCTCCATAAACCAATAATAACTGAGCCTTATCGTGCTGATGAGCAGGCAAACGCTGTTCAGTTTGCTGTCGCATCACGAGGATGGAGTCAGGATTTTGATCCACAATAGTTATTAATTGGCTAAGAATCTCCATATGGCCAAATATAGCAAACTTTAGGCTAATTATATAAAATAAAGGTTAGGTGTGTTGAATAATTTTGCTTTGTTAATAATAGCAGAATCATTATGAAACATAAAATTATAAAACCTGACAAGGATTTTGAACTTGAAAAACAAGCCGAAAAATCTGAATATAAATTATCTAGTGCAGATGAAGAAATTATTGATAAAGCTTATATCTACTGGTTGGCTTGTGCTTATTCGAGTCCTTTGATGCCAATGGTCGATTTAAGCTTTGCTTTTTATGAATTGAAAAGGATGTTAAAACAATGGTTAGAAAAGAGAAAGAAGCCAATCATTTATGAAAACAAAACTAATGAAAAATATAATACAGTTCCGATTTTGGGCATACTGTTACTGTTATTTGCACCCAATATTTACGCTCAGCATACAGAAAATGAACAATTATTAAGTTTGGAAGAAATATGGAAAGTTGCTGAAACGAATAATCGACAACTAAAACTATCCGACCTAAATCTTCAGCAGAGTAAAATAGAAATATTGGAAGCCAAAGATCGTTTATTACCGGAACTTTCGGTAGGTGGAGACGTAAAACTCAACTCCAAATTTCTGATTTATAACAATGGATTATTCTCTTCTCCACAGGATGTGCCTGTAAAAGGCTATGGATACGGAGTAGGCTACAACTTGAACTTTAATCTGTACAATGGTGGTAAAGACAAAAGAAACATTGCCATGAAAAAGGAAGAGGATACACGAAAACAATATGAAGTGGATCTGCAAAAGCATAGTGTAAAATATAATGTCGCAGTTGCTTATTTTGATTTGTATAAGTTTTTGCATTTCTATGATTTTCTTCATGCAGAGATTGAAGCAGAAAAAAAACAATTGAGATTGATAGAAAGTTTGCATAAAAACGGTACCGTACTAAAGAGTGATGTACTGAGAACCTCCGTGAAATTGTCTCAACTGGAACTTAATCTTTCTGATGTTACAAAAAAAGATTGAAATCACCAAACAACGGCTCAATATTCTGATGGGACGTGAAAATGATATGGGGTTAGCAATCAAATACGAAGATACAATTGAATTAAACGCTATCACAGACGGTGACTACAATGATTATGTAAACATTGCTTTTAATGAATCACCCGAGTTCAAAATGGTGACAAGCGATATTAAGGTGAGTGAATTGAACATTAAACAGGTAAAGGCTATGCAATTACCCAAAGTTTCTTTGTACGCTAACTATAATTACAACTATCCACAGATTTCCTTTTATCCGTATTCCAACGACTTGTGGGGATTTGGTCAGACAGGAATTAAAGTACAATATTCTATTGATAATTTGTACAAAAGTAAACACACCATTGCTCGTGCCCAAGTTGTTAACAATCAAGCTATAGAAAAAGCAGAGATGAAGAAGGACGAAATCTCTCTTCAAGTAAAAGAAGCTTATTTACAGCAGCAACAGGCTTTGGAGAGCGTGGAAACGGCTGAACAAAATATCATCAAAAGCACCGAGACCGTTCGTGTCATCAGAAGTAGCTACTTAAACCAGGAATCGCTACTGACCGATCTTTTGGAGGCAGAAAATGCTTTACTGGAAGCAAAATTCAATCTGATAACAGCACAGACAAACGTAAAAGTAAGCCATATCAGACTATTGACAATTGTAGGAATTCTTTAATACAACTATTATGAACAAAAATAAAACAGATAAAATTGTTGTAGGCCTGACCAAATGGTTTGGTATTGCATTATTCATAGGGATCATTATTTGGGGAGCTATCTATTTCTTTAAAGGATATCGCTATGAACAGACCAACGACGCTCAGGTAGATGCTTACTTGTCGCCCATAAACGCAAAAGTGGGTGGCTATATCAGTAAAATATATTACAAGGACAATCAGCTTGTTAAAAAAGGTGATACACTTGTTGTCATTGAGTTGGACGAGTATGGACTGAAAAAAGATGCTGCATCAGCAGAACTCATGAGTTCACACGCTAAATTACCGATTTTGACGGCGAGCGAAGAAACGCAACTTAAAAGTATTGAGGTTATAAAAGCACAATTAGCAGGAGCAAAAGCGAGATTGAACCAACAGCAAAAAGAATTTGACCGTTATAAAAATCTACTGGCGGATGAATCTACCACACAACAAAAATTCGACAACATCAGTGCTTCTTTATCCATTGCACAGTCAGATTATGATCAGGCTAAAGCTTCTTTAGAAGTAGCAGAATCTAAACTTAATGATTTCAGAGCTCAACATAATGCTATACAGGCAGAGATAAAAATTAAAGAAACACTTGTTCAAAGACAGGAATTGGACATTCGATATACGGTTATCACTGCACCTTTTGATGGGCAAATTGGTAAAAAGACCATTCAGGAAGGTCAATTGATACAAGCTGGGCAAACTTTGGCTTTTTTTGTTGAACAAAGCCGAGGAAAAATGGGTGATTGCAAATTTTAAAGAAACACAGATTGGCAACTTTAAGATTGGACAAGCAGTGTTTATAGAAGTTGATGCTTTCCCGAATGAAAAATTCAAAGGTACTATCGAATCACTTTCGCCCACCACAGGTTCACGTTATTCGCTACTTCCACCGGATAATGCAACAGGTAATTTTGTCAAAATCATCCAACGGATTCCTGTAAGAATTAAACTGACCGATACGCCTGAAAAATTAGGGAAACTCTCTGCCGGGATGAATGCTAACGTTTATGTTTTAAAAGATTAATGATGCAAGCACATAAAATTCCTATTTTCAAATCCTGGGTATCTGAATGGGTGGCGAGATCCGTCATATTTGCTATCCTGATGACCTGTCTGTTTAGTTTCGCTTTTTATGGTAGTCCGGTTGCAGCAATGGGTTTCTATGGGATAAAGCCTACAGATGTACAATATGGTATGGTCGTTATCTATGGCTCTACCGTAGCTTTCCTGGCACTTGATTTTCGGATCGTAAAATATTTTGCACCAAGGAAATATTTACTGATTGCTATTGCTGTAAATGCAATATGTTCTGTGATCTGTTTTCATTTCAAAGATTGGACATTATTTGTTATTTGCCAGTTTTTTCAAGGAATTACCTGTGCATTGATGTCAAGCATCGTCTTACAACTTATTTTCCCAAGATTACAGTCCGTACGTGCACGTGTGATTGCTTTTAGCATACTATATGGCAGCATACAGATTGCCGTTCCTTTTTATTCTATTTTTACCAGCGTGGTTATTCATTTCTTTGATTTTAACTGGCTATTCTACGGATTTATTATCATACTCATCATTTTGACAATTATTTTATTGCTAACAATGAACAGTAAAGCTCGATTTACCAAAAAGATTCCACTTTATCAGGTGGATTGGATAGGTTATCTTTTTTACGTGTCTTTTATATTAATCTTAGGATATATTCTAGTTTACGGACGACAATTGGGATGGTTCGGTAGTCCATTAATAACTTCGCTTAGTGTCGTTAATCTAATTATTCTTTCACTTTTCATCAGTAGAGAAT
Organism: Chryseobacterium sp. POE27; assembly: GCF_039727685.1. Lineage (NCBI taxonomy): Bacteria > Pseudomonadati > Bacteroidota > Flavobacteriia > Flavobacteriales > Weeksellaceae > Chryseobacterium > Chryseobacterium sp. POE27. The sequence goes on along the minus strand of NZ_CP152475.1, from coordinate 4,078,145 downwards.
TGAAACTTAAAAGACCATTAATCAACTTGCAGATTTTCAAGACAAAGAATTTTGTCATTGGGCTATTATTACTTTTTGCATTTTATATTTTTAAGGGAAGTACAGGACTTGCTTACGGCTATCTTGAGGTAATTTTAGGAAATGACCCACTGAGCACCATTCCGATATGGACGTCTGTAATTTTTGGAACTACAGTGAGTATGTTCATTACCTCCAGATTTGTCTTGATGGGCTACAATCTGATAAGAATGATTATTGCTGGCTTTGGACTCATGGCGATTTATTACGCTTATATGATACTATTTGTTTCTGTACAAGGCGAAACAATTGATTTCATTTTACCGATGTTTATTTATGGTGTGGCAACAGGAGTCTTATTTGTTCCTATTGTTTCGTTTACCGCTTCATCAGCACCGCCAGCAATTGCTATCAATGCATCGCTTGTTGGTATATTGGCTAGGTTTACAGGGTTTACAGCTAGTCTGGCACTGAATAACGAGCTTCAATTATTTGCAAAATCAGGAGTTCGTGAAAAGATTCGGGAAGCAGTTACGGAAACCAACCCTGAATTACCAGCTACCTTACTGGATATTCAAAATCAATATATGAACGCAGGCAGCGATATTTATACTTCAAAAACATTATCCTCAGCCTATATTAATCAAATGATAGGTCATCAGATATTGGCTCGTGCTACAAGAGATTATTATGATTGGATGCTGACAGGTGTGATTTTCGTAATTGTTATTTTGTTCTTTTTACCACAGATTCGACAAGTTGTTTTACGATTAGGGAAAGGTAATATTCCTTATTAAAACTTTTTTATGATTAGATTTTTAAAATGAGACTAATTAAAGTAGATGCCATAGATAAAAAATAATGAGTGGTAACCTGATTTGCAATCACCTAATTTAATAATGCTTGATAAACCAGAAACTTAAAAGCAATTCTGGTTTATCAAGCATAGGTCACTCCCCCCTCAATATTTTGAAAATGCTGAGAAAGATTATCGCTGACGATATTTAAAAACTTAGTCGGTCCCTGCTTCCTGTTTCGGATCTCAAAGATGGTCTTATGGAAGTTTCCAAGGTCTGTATCCAATGATTTTTCAACAGACTTGATCACTTCGCTAAGTTCAACATTTCCGCCGTTAAAGCACCGCATATGGTATAAGGCATAGACCAGCTCAATAAGTCCAACCTTGGATGCTGACCAGACTAATGGCGATGTAGATTTGCTGCTATCTCTATCTGATAAACCGTCAATCTGCTTTTTTAAATACTGGTCAAATTTTTCGTTCGCCATAAATTTGGCAATAAGCTGATCATGAGAGGTCGTGAAGCTGGTATCGAAATTGTAGAACCCCAATGAGAGTTTCATTTTAAGATCATAGGAATCCCTGACAAATACTTTATGATCCAGATAAGTCGCTTCCCTCCTATAATAACTGTAAAAATCAGATTGTTCTGCATAAAATTTTTCGAGCTTTCTCTGCTCTGCCTCATAGTATTTCTTCAAGGCTTTATTTCCGACATTGGGCTTATGAGATTCTACATCTAAAACCGTTGAATAATAAATGAACTTGGAAATGAATTTTGGTTTCAGCTTTTTGAAGAAATGAATTTCTTCGCCCAAATTCTCAAAATGATGAGCAGACACTAAAGACTTTAATTGTCTGATAGAATTATCGATTAAGATTAAAGATTTTTCTGCAACTTTCAACATATCATTTTCATCATACATTTCATTGATCTTAAGCTCTAAATCTTCATGCAGTTTTGCAATTTTTCTAAAAATAGTTTTTGTTACCATGTCCTTTTTTTAGAAATTTACAAAAAAAACGTTTAGCGACGGCTCATTCAGCTGATTCTCAATTCTTTTTTCCGCTTTTTGATGTAATCTGTTGGTCGGATGCCATTGATATCGTAGAAAAGATTTGAAAAATTCTGACGGGCTGCAATCCCACACTCTTCTGCCAAGGCTTCTATGGTGTAGTTGAGGTATTTAGTATTGGTGTTTAAGAGGTTTGTTATATAATTGATCCTGAGTTCTGCAATATACCTTGTGAAATTCATCCCTTTATTCTCATTGATATAGATGGATAGATAATTTGCATTGGTATTAAGTTTGGCAGCAATACTATTTTGAGTAATGCCTTTCTTTGTAAATTGCAGTTCTCTCTCGAATTTTTCCAGCCTTTCACCAATGTCAGATGTTACTTCAGGCGTCAGGAAAGTTTTTCTTAAGGAGTATTCCTGAGATTGCTCTTCAACAGTATTGGCAATGCCATAAGAGCCTTCTTCAATTCTCTTTTGCAGTAGGTCATATTGTTTTTTTATTCTGCGGTCCTTCCGGTATCGGATGACAAAAAATATAATAGTAATCGTACTCGACAAGATCAGGAATTGGGCGATCCGCATTTTTTTCCTGCCTGCCTTCTCAATGTCTTCTCTTTGCTCAATGAGTGACCTGCGGTCGTACTCCTTATGAAGTTTTCCTGATAAGTATGGATAATCCTTGCTGATCATACTGTCCGCCTTCAGAAGCTGATCAGTATAATACAATTGTTTGTCGAGGTCTTTGTTTTTATAATAGCTGATGAGATAATTGTAACTTTTATAAACCTCCGGTAGGATAAATCCTTCTTTGACAAAGATGGAATCGATTTTACTGTAATAGCCGATCACAAAATCATCCAAATTCTTAGCCTCTGAGATCTTTCCAAGGTAATAGTAAATGACGGATACCCATGCAAAGTCATTTCTTTTCAAGATTGCAGGTAATGCCCTGTTGAGATCCGACGCCGCACCATCATAATCTTTCTTCAAAAATTTGGAGATCCCTATACATTTTAGAAAATAGCTGTTCTCCAATAGAAAGTCACGGTCACCCTCAGTCAGTTTATATCCCAATTTGCTCAGACTGTCACTTGTGGAGACATTTTTTAAGTACCGATTGACAACGGTCATTTGATGAAGTGAATTGAGATAGGCTTTCTTGTTGTTGAATTGTAGGTTTTCATGCAGACCTTTTTGATTCATGGCCCTTTCATAAAATTGAGAACATTCCTGAAAATGCTCAAGGGCTTCATCATAATATCCCAGATGTTCCTTGACGATACCTAAATGGTAAATTACTTTGTAATGCTGGTATTTATCCTTTGAGCCTTTTGAATAGTCATAAGCTTTCATATATTGGTTTAAAGCAAGTTTGTATTTCTTCTGGTAGAAATAATATATAATGCCTTTGCTTAAATAGTCTTTGCTGATATCGTCTTTAGTCCCCTGTTTTATACTGACCGTCAAAGCACTGTCTGCATAACTCATCTTGTTATGGTAATCGAACTGCCTACCATCCCTGTACCCCTGAATTAATTTCGGGATATTGTTTTCCGATTTTGCTTTTTGAATGTATGCTTTCACGAAAGGCATGGCACGAACATCATCGATGGTCATTTTTTTCGTAATGGTCTCTGATTTCTCTGAAAGTCCTGAGCTCTTTTTGCTGTGAAAATAATAATTGTGAATAGGCAGAAAGCAGGACGAGAAAGTAATTTAACTTTTTCATATACTGATTATTAGAACCTCACCATCTCAAAAATACGGATTTTGATTTTAAATAATGCCTTTAGCAGCCAGCGAAGACCATTCAATGTATGATATTCTGTCACCACCGATAAATAAGCCTTTACGGACATTTTTGTGATGGTACAATTTTAAAATTGAGACGTATCTATTTTAAAATTGCCCCACAGGACAGTTTTTTTCCGGCCTCAGCGCTAATAACTTTGGCTTCAGAATTCTAATTCAATCCGACGTCGGGATAACCAAATCAAAAGAAATTACAATGAAAAAGTTAATCCCAATTTTTAGTATAGCAATAGCTGCAATGAGTTTACAAAACTGTTCGAACCGAGATGAAGATTTAATACAAGACGACAACTCATTTGATGAAGTTAAAATGTCCATCATGAAAAAAGATTCTGCAAAATCCTCAGAAGAAATTATAGATCCCGACCCGCCGGTAAGAGATGGTGATAACTGGAGGACAGAGCATAAAGATTAATCAATTCATGAACTATGATTCCTCATACCTCCATATCAGCTGCCACAGGCTTACCATGTCCGGAAAGTGGCATCTGGGAGAGTATGGGGAATTTCAGAACAACTGTAACATTATTTAAAGGTGAACCGATGCCTGACTATTGCGGAATGAAGATCAAATGGAGACTGATTCAGGTCTGTTAAACATATTAAAAACAAAGCCATGAAATCTTTTAAGACGATTTTTGTCAAAGGTGTTTCCTACTTTTTTTATCCTCTTGTTTATTTATGCGAGTGTGAGTAAACTGTTGGACTTTGAGAATTTCCAGGTACAGTTAGCGCAGTCACCATTATTGAGTGCTTATGCTGGAAGTATATCATATTCCGTAATTATTATTGAGTTACTTATTGCTTTGTTACTGAGTTTAAGCAAAACCAGACTTTTAGGTTTATTGGCATCTTTCGGACTTATGATCGCTTTCACGGTATATATTTATCTTATTTTGTATCATAGCGAATTCGTTCCCTGTTCTTGTGGCGGCATATTAGAAAATATGGGTTGGGCAACACATTTAATTTTTAATATCATAACAGTTATTTTAGCAGCATTGGCAATAATCTTGAGCACCAGTTCTGAAAATAAATCTCAAATAATTAGAACTTTATCTTCACGTATATTATCTATGGTAGTTACTTCTCTTTTTGGCGCTGCCATCGTAATTTTTCTTTTCTATTCATCTGAATATATCATTAAAAAGGAAAACAATTTTACAAGAAGATTTCTAAATCATCCTATTCTTCAGGAGAATTTTATGGAATTAGGAATTGACTCCTATTACTTTGCAGGCGTCAGCGGCAATTTCATTTATTTAGCTAATAAAACTTCACCCTTTCAAATTCTGAAAATAGACCTACAACTCACATCTTCCAAGCTAATAAACCTCGTTCCGGAAGGTAATTACAGATTTAAATCATTATCATACGAAGTATTAGGGCAAGAGTTATTTGCTTTCGACGGTAGTATTCCAATTATTTATAAAGCTCCTATTACAGATTCTGAAATCAAACTTAAGACAATTAGCCTAAATGATGCCTTCTTTAGCCAAATAGTCGCTTTAGATTCATGCAATTTCGCCCTGAGAACAAAGACAGAATACAATACTGATAATGTTTTGGGGTTACTGAATCTTAGTCATAAGCCAGAAGTAAGGCTTAACAAAAGTATTCTTTCAGCGAAAGATCAGAATATTTTTGATACTGACGGCAAGCTTCTCTTTGATAAAAGTAACAAGGAATTGTATTACATATTTTTTTATCGAAATCAAATTTTGAAAATAAGTAACAGTCTCAATTTGATTGGTACTATGAAAACGATTGACATCACGTCAGTATCCAAAATAGAAACAATAAAGCTTAAAGATGGAACTATTAAAATGAGCAGACCACCTCAAGTTAATAATCTGTCAACGAATTTACATCGGGGGCTCATATTCAATAAATCAGGTTTAATGGGGAAATATGAACCCAAAGAAAGCTGGAAATCATCGTCAATTATTGACATTTATAAAGTCAATTCTTCTCAATATTGGGGCAGTTTTTATGTACAGCACCGCGGCGGTAAATCATTGTCTCATATGCTTGTCACCGACCATTACTTGTTTGCTCTGGTCGGAAATGATCTCATCCGTTACAAACTTAGACAGCCAATCACAGATGGGATGAATGGGGTTATGCCGAAAAACCATAAAAAAGAGTAGGTAAAATTTTTAAACATCAATTATTATGAAAAAGCTAAGATCAGCAATTTTACCATTGGTAATTGCAACAGTAGGTGTAGGAAGTGCATTTGCAACTACAACAAAAAAGAATACCAACTCTGTTGATATTCAAGGTTATCTGTTCCGACCAAATGAAGTGGAACAATGTCAGCCGATGTCAAAGTTCTGTGACAACAATGGAGCATTCGATTGTACTGTTTCAGGACCTGGCACAGAAGCTTTGAGAATTTTTAACGGCACAAGTTGCCCAAACATTCTTAAGCACAGTGTTGCTAATTAAAGAAGAAGGATGCCGAGAGGCATCCTTTTTTTAGTTCATTTTTAAAATCCATTCTGGACTTTTAACGTCCTTAAGATGAAAATCAAACCATTGAGATATTCTGCTATACAGATCTACTCTATTTTCAATTTTCTGCAAGCTGTGGTCATCATCAGGATAAAAAAGTGCAATGACGGGCTTATGATTTCTTTTAAGGGCTAAGTAAAATTCCATGGATTGCTGCCAATCGATATTTTCGTCTTTTTTACCTGTCCATAAAAGTATAGGAGCCTTAACATTTTCAGCGTGATAAACAGGGCTGTTGTCTATGTATAGCTCTTTATAGCGTGTAAAATCACCCGGCATTCTGTACTGTCCGTTTTCAAACTGCCAATAAAAAGGTCCATTCCACAAGTAATTGTATGAATGGTATGATCTAACGAGATCACTGTTGCCAGCACCTGCCACATAGGCAGCAAACTTACCAGATTGTGTAGCAATAAAGTTAGTTTCATAACCTCCATGAGAATGTCCTATCAGTCCTACTCTTGAAAAATCAATTGATGGATTATTGCTTAAAGCGTTCATTGAACTTTCTACACAATCTAATGCAGAACGTCCAGTCCCCCTCTCATCAAATACAATTTCGGGCAGAAAAACAAAATAACCGTTTTCGATAAACCTTCTGCTGTTGATTCCTTCTGTACTTCCGAACATTCCATCGATAAGATATTGATTGCTTTCAAATCTCTGGCTTTCATAAATGGATACAACCATTGGATATTTTTTATTTTTATCAAAATTCAATGGATAAATAAGCGTACCTTTTAGTTCAGCTCCTTTTGAATTCCTGGCTGATATCCATTCGGATTTAATCTTCGTTGCTCCTTTATCCTGCAACGCACTATCATAAAGATCTTTTTCAATTTTCCCCTTTAGCCAGATTTGCGGCGGCTTATTCATATTGCTTCGTACAAATAAAAGCTGCAGTCTTGAGGAATAGTCGAACATTTCTGAAATGTAGTCCTGGGTTGGCGGAATAAGCATTGTGAGTGATTGACCATTAAAAGAAGCAATCGCATTGGTATTATCTTCTTTTTTCCAAAGATGTATTAAGACATTTTTATCGGCAGGATACGATGTTTTGTAAATCGGTGAACCGAAACTAATAGGCGTCTGCTCTCCATTTACCAGTTTACTTCTAAAGCCACTTGGAAGTTTTAAAACCTGATGTCTTTGTGATGTTATATTGTAAACATCAAGCCTTTCTTCGTTTTCAAACAACAAGGTTTGTGAATCTTGAGAAAAATAAACTTTTCTTGAAGAATTTACAGGAATTATTTTCCTTTCTCCATTATTAATATCAACCAAAACCCACTGTCCGTCTTTAAGCGTTATCATATACTTCCCTTGTGTATCAGTGTAAATAACATCACCGGACTCAATTAAAAACTCATGTTTCTTTGAAGCAATATTGTACCTATAGATGCTGTAAGGAAAGGATTTCTTTGTAAAGTCCTTATGCTGGTAGAGATCATAGGATAGCAAAAAATTGGGGTTACCTACATAAAAAGCGTGACTGTGATCTTTATCCTGCAACGATGTAACATCACCGGATTTGAGATTCCAAATCAATATTTTGTTTTCGCTATTATCAAAAAACCGCTGATCAATTTTATTATCATTTCCATACCATAATTCCACTTCATTTTTATCTTTAGAATCTGAAAAGAAATTGAGATTAAGGAATATATTATCCTGATCAATTTCAATTGGTGTCATAACAGCCGATTTTATGGGTTTTGCTCCATCGTACTTAAACTCTTTCGTAAAGTTATTAGTCGAATTATGATAAAAAATCTTAAATTCTTTATCATGTTTCTCATAAACAATAAATGAGTTTTCAGAGATCCTCCTCGCAATCAGACCAGGCTCGTTCGAACTATGCAATAATACTGAATGTTCTTTCTTCAATAACCAGAGCTGATATTGATTCTTTTCTTTCGATACATAAAAAAAGTCTTCATTTCTCAATGACGTATTTACAATGTCTGGGACGACACGGAGTATTTTTCCGTACTCATCATTTATTAGTAATGAATCATTTCTTGCGATGACTACCTGATTTTGGCTTCTTATATACTGTGCAGAAGTTACACCTTTCCACTTTTTCTTTTTTTTAGATCGCAAGTCGATAACTTCTGCATCTGAACCAGTACAGAAGAATAGCTGACCGGATTTTGTAAAACGTTCAGAATGGCTGTTTGGAATCTGAAGCATTATCGCATCCTGATTTCTGGTATCAACTACCGAAAGTGTATCCTTATTCTGCTCGTAGGATTTTTTGAAAATCACAAATCTTCCGTCCGGCGATAATTGCGGTGACAAAATGCCAAAATAATGGTTTCTTAAATTTTCAGGAATGGTATAATTTTCAGGGTTTCCCTGCGCCATAAAAGTGACAGGTGACAGCAGCAGAAATAGAAGTATTTTGATCAGTATATTAATAACCATTGTTCTGAGGATTTAATGATGGGTTAAGTGCCAATTCTGAAAGCGGAATGGGCCATAGGACATAAAAGCTCTTCCAGTTCGGTTTGACTGTACTTAAAATGTCAAGTTTTTCATTTCTTTTTAGATTGAGAAAGCGAATGCCTCTTTCAGAAAAGAATTCCCTTCTGCTTTCCGATAGGATTTCTGCCAGTAAAACGTCTTTTGTAATGGTACTGGAAACATCGACCAATCCGGCTAAATGACGGACTGCATTGAGATAGTTGACACCTTCTGCGATTCTGTTTTGTTGAGCCATTACTTCCGCCATTAATAAGTAAGCTTCCTGCAACCTGAAAACAATGGAGTATTCATCCGTATTGCTGGTAATGGTTTTGTACTTATTGATTTTATAATAGGTTTTCTGACCAGTTGTTATTGGAGAAAGCCAGTTTGTTTTTCTCAGGTCACTCGCTGAAAAACTGGACATCAGGTTATCAGAAGCTGAGTAGTAACGGGGTACGCCAGAAGAAAAATTATATAGGGATGCTTCAGGTGTTGCAGCATTGGCAAAAATTGGCTTTAACTGCCACAAAATGTGTTTACCCTCTTTTTTAAATGTTTCGGAAAGATCTTGTGGGAAACTGTATAATGGTGAATTAATAATCCCATTCAATAATCCTTCTGCCTGATTCCACTGTTTTAACCGCATATAAACAAGAGATGATAACAAATCCAAAGTTTTCCTGTTGACATAAATTCTTTCGGCATTGCGGTAATCAATATCTACGAGAGGTGTAGCTGTTGAAAGGTCTTGTGACACTCTCTGCAAAATCTCATTCTGGTTTACTTTCGAGATGGATTGGTTAACATTATAATCTGTAGAAGTAATGTAAGGGATGTCACCGAAAATTTCCGTGAGATAGTAATAGATCAGCGAACGGATAAAAATAGCTTCTCCTTTAATCCTGTTTTTATCTTTCTCACTGATAGCAGTTGATTTATCAAGTCCTTCAATGATGGCGTTCGCCATATAAATTTGCCTGTAGGAATTGCCCCACACTAATTTAACCGTCGTATTCGAGGGATTTTGAATATTGTTAAACAAATCCATTGAGGCATTGTTTGAATAGATATCGTATCCATCAAGATCATCCGTGTAACTTCCCAATAATCCACCGGAGCCAGTGGCTCCGCCTGCAATGATTGAAAAGGATTGCATTTCTGCATATAATGCTGAAAGTGCACCTTCTGCCGTACTGGTGGATTCAAAGACCTGATCAGCTGTAAGCTGGTTGATTGGCAGGTCTACTTCCACCATCTTTTCACAAGAAGTAATCGACAGAAATAATACTAATATTAAAATTGTATTCTTTATTGTTATATTCTTCATAATCTTTGTTTTAAAAGGTAATTTGAACACCCATCGAGTAGGTTTTAAATGGCGGTGTGTAGCCCGTCAGCAGAAATTCAGGATCGATTCCGAAATAATTAGTCCACGTCAGGAGATTCTGTCCTTGCAGAAAAATCTTAGCTTCTGACAAAAGTTTGCCCTGTAATGGAATTCTGTAATTCAGCTGGATATTCTTCAGCCTTATATAGGATGCATCGCTGACTGCGGCTGTACTGAATTTTAGATACGTGGTCATTGTAGATACTGTAGCATTACTTCCCGATGAGTAGGGCATAATAATACCGTCGGGATTTGCTGGTGACCATACATTCGAGAATATTGCAGGCTGATTGGACAGTGTTCCCGGAATATTCATATCTCGGTAGTAATTGGTTTGTCTCTGCTTGACAAATTGCAATAGGAATGAAAATGAAAGGTTTTTATATTTGACTTCGTGCTGCCAGCCTCCGAAAAATTTCACTCCTATGTTTTCCACAGTCTGTGCATCATCAAGAATCGATATTTTACCGTCATTATTGGCATCTTTAAATCGATACTGTCCTGTTACAGGATCTATGCCCTGATATTCCAAAAGTTTGAGTACAGTTGTCGGTTGTCCTACACTATACATCGTGGCATACGGTGAACCTTCCAAACCCGGAAACGAGATCAGCTTATTTTTTGGAAAGGAGATGTTAAATCCTGTATTCCAATTCCAGTCTGAGCATTTTATAATATGAGAACTAAGTTCAAACTCCCAACCGCTGTTTTCAATAGTCGCATTGAGGTTAGCCTGCACAGATGAGAATCCTGTAACCAAAGGCAATTGAAACCCAACCAGCTGATTGGAAGATCGGTTCCTGTACCAGGATGCCGTAAGGTTGATACGGTTCTTAAGGAATGAAGCCTCCATTGCTGTTTCCAGCTTCTTAGTCTTCTCCCATGAAAAATCCGGGTTAAAAAGTCGTGAGGGAGCAAAACCGGGAATGGAATTGTATGGTGAAGTCGTTACTGAATAGGTGTTCAAATATTGGTAATCCCCTATTCTATCACTTCCGGTAATCCCATAGCTTCCGCGCAGTTTGGCAAAGCTCAGCCAACTCACATTTTTAAGAAAAGATTCTTCGGACATAATCCAGGCGGCTCCTACTGCACCAAAGTTGGCAAATCGTTTATTGGGACCGAACCTACTCGAACCGTCCCGACGACCCGTAATATTTAATATGTATTTTTTGTCATAATTCCAGTTTACTCTTCCGAACACAGCAGCATAACGGTATTCAGTTTCATTGAGACCTTCGATGTTAACCACAGAAGCCGCAGCAACATTGTAAAGCAAGGCGTTACTTGAATATCCTGTTCCCCTGACTGCTAATGATTTTGAAATGGTTTCCTGATATGAAGCTCCTGCTAAAACTTCAACTTTTGACTTTCTAATATTTTTAGTCCATGATAGCTGGGGCTCCAAGAGATATGAAAAGAAATGCGCATTATTAACTGCTGAGGTGGAGTTAGCTGAACTTGCTCCGGCAGGAAATGCAGGATTGTACATCGTATTTGGTGACAATGTGTTTTCCTGTAAATTCCAATAATTAATTCCACCGTTAAGCTTTAGTCTAAAATCTTCTGACAAAGCGTAGGCTACACTAATATCTTGGTTCAGTCGTAAAGTCTTGGCTTCATACGTTCCGTTAAGTGCTGCCAATGGATTGCTGAATGTGTTTTCCTGCCAATTGATATTGCCATTGGTAGTATACAAAGCAGGGGCATTGGGTGCAAGCGATAATGACTGCCTTGTGAAATCACCGTTCATTACATTGTTGGACTGGAACGTCAGATAGTTGGAAGCGGTTAGTGAAAAGCGTCGGTCACTGCTGTTGTAGCTGTAATTGCTGTTCAGTACATTCGTTTTATATCCTGAACTGCCGGGATAAACCGTTCCTTGTTCCTCATGGGAAGCGCTGATCAGAAAAGAAGAGCGATCTCCTCCTCCGCTGATGGACATTTGGGTCTGAAAATTTTCTGCGGTATTTCCTATCAGCACTTTCTGCCAGTCGGTATATCTTGATTTGTCCCATTTTCCGTTAAGGTCGTAAGCTGAAGCAGGAAGTGTTGTAATACCATCGTTGGCAAATGCCTGCTCTCTCATCTTAAGGTACTGCTCGGTACTCATCATTCCCAGTCTGTTGGCGACTTTGCTTAAACTGTAGCTGGTGTTAAGACTTAACTTTAAATCTTTGCCATTTCCCTTTTTGGTTGTAATGAGAATAACACCATTACCGCCTCGTGAACCATAGATTGCCGTAGCATCTGCATCCTTAAGAACTTCTATGCTTTCGATGTCATTAGGGTTGATTGCATTAAGAGGATTGACGTTCCGCATCGGTTCAATACCTGTTGTGTAGGTGGTCGTGAGATCGCCACCAACAGCAACACCGTCAATCACATATAGTGGTTCATTACCGTTGATCAAGCTGTTGGTAACCGTTCTTAAACTGTTTCGTCCCCTGATCTGAACATCAAAGCCTCCTGAATTATTACCGCTTGAGCTTGTAATGTTGACGCCTGCCATTCTTCCCTGTAATGCAGAGAGGACATTGTTGACAGGTTGGTTTTCTATGTCTTTTGCTGAAACTTTAGCGATACTACCGGTTCTTTCTTTGTCTTTCACCTTGTAGTAGCCTGCGTTGAGAATAACTTCTTCGATTCCCTTTACTTTCTGTTCTAAGCTGATATTAACGACGGTCTGATTAGTTAGTGTGACTTTTTCTTCTGCATAATCAGGATGTCTGAACAATAGGATGGGATTTTCTGCTGAAACCTTTATCGTGTAGGTTCCGTTATTAGCGGTCATGGTTACCTCATCACTGCCCTCCTGGGAGATAATGACTCCCGACAATGGTATATTGGATGAGGTGACGGTACCGGAAATTGTGCGTGTTTGGGCTTTTGATTGAGTGCTGACAGCGGTCAGCATAAGGCCAAAGAAAATACCTCCTATATGGTAATAGGAATTTTTCATAGATTTGTAAAGGTTTTTAATTTTCTAAAGATTAATTACTGAACTACGCTCTTTCCTGATGTTTTAGTCGACTGACAGGAAGGGGCTTTTTACATTCTTCTGTTTTTAAGTTGAGTAGTTTTTTTGATTCTTTTTTTTAGTAAAACTTTCCTGATGCCCTTTGGTATGAAAAAGGACTGGTGAGGTTCTGCAAGCAGTGACCGCAAGGCACCGGAAAGAATTTAATATGAATGAATCTGTGTCCCGTGTGAGCTTTTTTAAAGCCGCAATAGGTTGTACCCTCCTATTGTATCGTGTAATCTGATACTATTTTTAGGAAGCGGGCTTAGATTTTTAGCGACTGCGGACAACATTAGAAAAATAAAGCGTGGAACTCACTACATCATCGCTTGTACTAGAGGCATCGCCAAACACCTTGCAACAAACTCCGTAAGTAAGCCCACGCCTAGGTCGTGAGCTACTTTACTTATGGTCTCGTTGCGTTTGTTTGAAAATTGGCGATTTTCTAGTACGAGATTCTAAGCAATAGCTTCTAATATTCTTTGAAGTATCGCAAAATTACTTTAATAAGTAATCTTTTCCAAATATAATAAAAAAATACAATGTGGGAAATAATACCCACTAAATATTTTATCTTTCTATGGAAATTGCTATCAATTTGATATTGATATGGCAACAAACTCTGAAAAAATTGCATTTCTAACAGGTTTCGGAAAAAGAGTTCAGGCTTTAAGAGAAGAAAAACAACTTAGCCTTAGGCAATTGGCGCAAAATTGTGAGATCGACTATAGCGATATTAGTAAAATTGAAAAAGGTTTAAGAAATATTCAAATGTCTACAATATTAGAGCTATCTAAAGGATTAGATGTACCTCCCCAAGAATTATTTATTTTTAAAATAAGTGATAAATCCTAGCTAATGGTTAGGATTTTTTTTACTTATTAATTTCCTGATAGTACTGATCAGAACATTGATCAAGAACTTCTTCTGTTTCTTTTAATTCTTTCGCTTTTCGTTGCAATTCTATTTCCTTTTGTTTTAGTTTTTTCTCAGAAGCATTAAGCTTTGTTTCGCTTTGGTAAAGAGACAATAATTTTGCGATGATTGCAATTGTTGTAATTGTGCTGTAGATTTTTAGTGTTTTCATATTTGTGGTTTTTGTAAAGATAAAACAATCCTTAAAATTAATAATTTGAAAATGACTCCATTGAACGCAGAATTAAAACTGTTCTTATTAACTACACTCCATATCTTTAATTCTATGCGTATATTTGACTAGTTTTATAACTTAAAAATATAATAAATTTACATTTATATAAATGACTAGCACAATTCAAAAGCAAGAACTACTCAATAAAATATGGAAAATCGCCAACGAAGTAAGAGGCGCGGTAGATGGATGGGATTTTAAACAATTTGTTCTCGGGACACTTTTTTTATCGTTATATAAGTGAAAATTTCAGCAGTTACGTTGAAGCAGGTGATGACAGTATAAACTATGCAGCTTTACCCGACAGCGTAATTACGCCAGAGATTAAAGACGATGCAATTAAAACCAAAGGCTATTTTATTTATCCAAGTCAGCTTTTTGAGAATATGGCTAAAAATGCCAATACAAATCCAAATTTAAATACAGAATTAAAAGATATCTTCAATTCAATCGAAAGTTCCGCAAATGGCTACCCTTCAGAACAAGATATTAAGGGTCTGTTTGGCGATTTTGATACAACCAGTTCACGTTTAGGAAATACCGTTGCCAATAAAAACAGCCGTTTAGCAGCTGTCTTAAAGGGGGTTGAAGAACTTAATTTCGGAAACTTTGAAGACAACCAAATTGATCTTTTTGGTGATGCTTATGAAATTCTAATTTCTAATTACGCTGCTAATGCAGGAAAATCGGGTGGAGAATTCTTTACCCCGCAGACCGTTTCAAAATTAATTGCACAATTAGCAATGCATAAGCAAACATCAGTAAATAAAATTTATGATCCGGCAGCAGGCTCAGGTTCTTTATTGTTGCAGGCAAAAAAACACTTTGATAGCCATATTATTGAAGAAGGATTTTTTGGGCAAGAAATAAACCATACCACATACAATTTAGCAAGAATGAATATGTTTTTGCACAATATTAATTACGACAAGTTTAATATTGCACTAGGAAATACTCTCTTAGACCCTCATTTCGGCGATGACAAACCATTTGATGCTATTGTTTCCAATCCTCCATATTCAGTTAATTGGATTGGTTCGGACGACCCAACTTTAATAAACGATGACCGTTTTGCTCCGGCAGGCGTGTTAGCCCCTAAATCAAAAGCTGATTTTGCATTTGTACTGCATGCTTTAAGTTATCTTTCCAGTAAAGGCAGAGCCGCTATTGTTTGTTTTCCGGGTATTTTTTACCGTGGCGGTGCCGAACAGAAAATCAGAAAATATCTTGTAGATAATAACTTTGTAGAAACTGTAATTGCATTAGCACCTAATTTGTTCTATGGCACTTCCATAGCTGTAAATATTTTGGTTCTTGCCAAAAATAAAACAGAAAATAAAACCCAATTTATCGATGCTACTGGTGAAGACTTTTTCACAAAAGTAACCAACAACAATGTATTAAATGATATTCACATTGATAAAATTATGGAACTCTTCGACACAAAAAACGATGATCCACATATAGCTGTAAATATTGACAATACTAAAATCGCTGAAAACGATTATAATCTTTCCGTAAGCAGTTATGTAGAAGCTAAAGACAACCGTCAAAAAATTGACATTGCCACACTTAATGCTAAAGTTGATGAAACTGTGAAAAATATAAATATACTACGTGCCAATATTACTAATATTATTAAAGAGATTGAAGCATGAGTTTTTTAGAAAAATTATTAGATGGCGTGAAGCTGGAATGGAAAACCCTTGGTGATGATAATTTTGTTCAAATTGCTAATAGTGGTAGAAAACCTGTAAAATCTGAACTAAGAATACCTGGTAAAATTCCCTATTATGGAGCAAATAACATACAAGATTACGTTGACGGATTTACCCACGATGGAGAATATCTTTTGATTGCAGAAGATGGGACAGCTAGTATAGAAAAATATTCAATTCAATACGCTGTTGGAAAATTTTGGGCTAACAATCATGTTCATGTTTTAAGTGGTAAATCATTATTGAATACAAGGTTTTTATATCATTATTTGCAAATAGTAAATTTTGTCCCATTCTTATCTGGTGGTGGGAGAGCGAAGTTAACAAAAGCAAAGTTGCTTGAAATCCCAATCCCAATTCCCTGCCCTGAACATCCTAAAAAATCGTCTGAAATTCAACAAAAAATAGTTGCAATTCTTGATACTTTTACAGAGCTTACAGCAGAGCTTACAGCAGAGCTTACGGCAGAGCTTACGGCTCGCAAGCAACAATATAGTTATTATCGAGAGAATTTGTTAAATTTTGATGAGAGAGAAGTAAAGCATTTACCTATGGATGATCAAAGAGTTGGAGAATTTCAAAGAGGAAAACGTTTTGTAAAAACTGATTTACTCTCAAAAGGAATTCCAACCATACACTATGGGGAAATGTATACTCATTATGGTACTTGGGCAAATGAAACAAAATCTTTCGTAAGTAAAGACCTAGTTAAAAATAAAAATCTACGTTTAGCACAAAAAGGAGATGTAGTCATAGTTGCAGCTGGAGAAACAGTCGAAGACATTGGAAAAGGAACTGCGTGGTTGGGTAACCAAGGAGTGGTTGTTCATGATGCTTGTTTTTCGTATAAAACTAGTTTAAATCCAAAATTCGTTGCTTATTTTACACGAACTAAACAGTACCACGACCAAATTAAAAAACATATATCCTCTGGTAAAATTTCTGCAATTAATGCAAAAGGATTGGGTAAAACGATTATTCCTATTCCTTCTCCTGAGGAACAAGAACGTATCGTTTCAATTCTAGATCAATTTGATATTTTAACTAATTCAATTAGCGAAGGTCTACCGAAGGAAATTGAATTGAGAAAACAGCAATATGAATATTATAGAGATTTATTGCTAACCTTTCCTAAAAAAAGTGAACTAAGCGAACAATATGGGACAGAAAATAACCGAGATAGCTCAATCTTTAAAAGATGCCAATAAGAAAGTGCAACTGATTTATGCGTTTAATGGTACTGGTAAAACTCGTTTATCACGTGCGTTCAAAGAATTGATAGCACCCAAAAATCCAGAAACTGATGAAGAAGGTAAAGAAATCAAAGTAATGTATTATAATGCATTTACTGAAGATCTTTTCTATTGGGATAATGATTTGCATAATGATGTAGACAGGAAATTGAAAATACAACCAAATACATACACCAATTGGATACTTGTGGAACAAGGACAAGAACCCAATATAACAACGCACTTTCAACGTTACACTAATGATAAATTAACACCTCATTTTAACGAAGATTTTACTGAAGTTCGTTTCTCTTTTGAGAGAGGAGATGATTCAGTTTCGGATTTTATTAAGATTTCTAAAGGCGAAGAGAGTTGTTTTGTGTGGAGTGTGTTTTATAGCTTACTTAAAGAAGCTATCGATGAATTGATTCCATTAGGAGAAGCACAAGAAGAAATAAAATCATTAGCATTATTAACCGAATCCAAAAATAGAGAAACAAAAAAGGCTGAAGACCTAGCTAAAAAAACAGGAAAGGAAGAGGATATCAAAAAAGCGGAAATATTAAGAAATGAAGCAGAGGTAGCTAATATTGAAATGAATAGTGCACAGGAAAAACTAAAAACCTTAAGTGGGCTATTTAATAATTTAGATTATGTTTTTATTGATGATCCTGTAAGCTCTTTAGATGATAATCATTTAATTGAATTAGCTGTGGATATAGCTTCTCTGATCAAATCCAGTAACTCTCAATTAAAATTTATCATTACAACACATAATCCACTTTTTTTATAACGTACTATTCAATGAATTCAATAACGCAGATTCGAGTTCCGGTTATAAAGTAAAACATTGCACAAAATATCGTTTTGAAAAACTAGCAGATGGGACTTACTTACTGAACGAACAATCAAATGATTCACCTTTTTCCTATCATTTATTTCTTTTGTCTGAATTAGATAAAGCTATATCGCCATCGGGTAATATTCAAAAATATCATTTTAATTTTCTTCGTAATATTTTAGAGAAAATGTCCACTTTTTTTAGGGTATAATAAATGGAGAGATCTTTTACCTGAAGAATCACGTGAAGCATATTACAATCGTATAATAAATTTATCAAGTCATAGTAAATTTTCGGGCGAAGAAACCTCTATAATCCTTGATAGTGATAAAAGAGTTTTAGAATATTTGGTAAACCTAATAAAAACAAATTATCGGTTTAATTCTAATAATAAGATAATTACAGAACAAGAACAAAATGTCACAATATAGCACCATCGCAGAATCAAACAATTTTATTGTTTTAGATAAATACACAAAGCATTCGTCAATTAATGATACTCCTGCAGGCTATCAAACCGAATCGGCTTTAGAAAGTGAATTTATACAGGATCTTATCAACCAAGGTTATGATAATCCTACTGAAATTAAATCTTCAGAAGCAATGTTAGCAAATGTTAGAGTGCAACTTCAAGCACTCAACGACATGCAATTTACAGATATTGAATGGAAACGTTTTGTAGAAGAATACCTAGACAATCCAAGCGATACATTGGTTGATAAAACCCGCAAAATACACGATAATTACATCTATGATTTTGTATTTGATGATGGGCATATCCAAAATATTTATTTGGTTGACAAAACAAATATCATCCGTAACAAGGTGCAAGTTATTAAACAGTTCGAGCAAAAAGGAACCTATGCCAACCGTTACGATGTTACCATTTTAGTCAATGGACTACCTTTGGTACAAGTTGAACTTAAAAAGCGTGGGGTTGCCATTCGCGAGGCTTTTAATCAAGTACACCGTTACAGCAAAGAAAGTTTCAACAGCGAAAGTTCTCTTTTTAAATATTTACAGGTATTTGTTATTTCCAACGGTACTGACACCCGATATTTTGCTAATACCGTACAACGTAATAAAAACAGTTTCGACTTTACGATGAACTGGGCAAAGGCAGATAATTCTTTAATTAAAGATCTTAAAGATTTTACGGCTACTTTCTTTCAAAAAAATACGCTGTTAAATGTATTATTAACCTATTCTGTTTTTGATATTAGTGACACATTGCTCATTATGAGACCATATCAAATAGCAGCTACCGAGCGTATGTTGTGGAAGATAGAAAGTTCTTTTAATGCAAAAAACTGGTCTAATACCGAAAGTGGTGGATACATCTGGCATACTACGGGTTCAGGGAAGACCTTAACCAGTTTTAAAGCAGCTCGTTTGGCTAAAGATCTTAATTTTATTGATAAGGTGTTTTTTGTAGTAGACCGTAAAGATCTCGACTTTCAAACCATGAAAGAATACCAACGCTTTTCCCCCGACAGCGTAAATGGCTCCGATAGTACTGCTGGTTTAAAAAGAAATATAGAAAAAGAGGATAACAAAATTATTGTTACCACGATTCAAAAGCTCAACAATTTAATGAAAACCGAGGGAGATCTGGCTATATACCAAAAGCAGGTTGTTTTTATTTTTGATGAAGCCCACCGTTCGCAATTTGGCGAAGCCCAAAAAAATCTTAATAAAAAGTTTAAAAAGTTCTATCAGTTTGGTTTCACTGGAACGCCCATTTTTCCACAAAATGCTTTGGGAGCAGAAACTACAGCCAGTGTGTTCGGTCGAGAGTTGCATTCATACATAATTACAGATGCTATCAGAGACGAGAAGGTGCTGAAATTTAAGGTTGACTATAACAATGTACGCCCCAAATTTAAAGGAATAGAAACTGAACAAGATGAGAAAAAATTAAGTGCTGCAGAAAATACCAAAGCCTTATTGCATCCAGTTAGAATCAAAGAAATCTCTCAGTATATTTTACAGAATTTCAGAATTAAAACCCATAGGACACAAGGTGGTAATAAAGGTTTTAATGCTATGTTTGCTGTGAGTAGCGTAGATGCGGCAAAATGTTATTATGAAGAGTTGAACAAATTGCAAAAAGACAGTGACAAGCCTTTAAAAATAGCAACTATTTTTTCTTTCGCGGTCAATGAAGAGCAAAATGCAGTGGGAGAAATTCCTGATGAAAATTTTGAGCCAACAGCTATGGATCAAAGTGCCAAAGAATTTTTGGCTAAAGCCATCGATGATTATAATGCTATGTTCAAAATGAATTTTAGCGTTGAGAGTAAAGGTTTTCAGGACTATTATCGTGATCTTGCTAAAAGAGTTAAAAGTAAAGAAATTGATTTAATTATTGTTGTAGGTATGTTTCTTACCGGATTTGATGCCCCTACCCTTAACACGCTTTTTGTAGATAAAAATTTGCGATACCATGGTTTAATGCAGGCTTTTTCCCGTACAAACCGTATTTATGATGCTACCAAAACCTTTGGGAACATTGTTACATTCAGAGATTTAGAACAAGCAACCATTGATGCCATTACGCTATTTGGTGATAAAAATACAAAAAATGTAGTACTTGAAAAAAGCTATAAAGAATATCTGGAAGGTTTTACAGATGTGGCTACTGGAGATGCTCGCAGAGGTTTTGTAGACATTGTAAATGATTTGAATGCCAGATTTGCTAATCCGGATGAAATTGTTACCGAGAAAGATAAGAAAGAATTTACCAAACTATTCGGGGAATATCTTCGTGTAGAAAACATCTTACAAAACTATGATGAATTTACACATCTAAAAGCATTACAGCAAATTGATTTAAACGATTCACAAGCTGTCGAAATTTTTAAGGAAACCCACTTCGTGACAGATGAAGATATTGCTGTGATGCAGGATATTACATTATTGCCAGACAGAACCGTTCAGGACTACCGCTCAACATATAATGATATCCGTGATTGGTTCAGAAGAGAAAAGCAAGGCAAAGAAGCTGAGGAATCTAAGATAGATTGGGATGATGTTGTTTTTGAAATCGACTTATTAAAATCACAGGAAATAAATCTTGATTATATTCTAGAATTGATTTTTGAACACAACAAGAAAACCAAAGATAAAGGAGCTTTAGTTGAAGAAGCGCGTCGTATTATTAGAGCCAGCATTGGAAATAGGGCAAAAGAAGGTTTGGTTGTTGATTTCATCAATGAAACTGATTTAAACAGTATACTAGATAAAGCGAATATAATTGATAGGTTCTTCGCATATGCACAAAACAAACAAAAAGAAGAAGCTTCAGAATTAATTACAGATGAAAATCTGAATGAAGAAGCTGCCAAAAGATATTTGGCAACATCATTAAAAAAGGAATTCGCCACTGAAAATGGAACAGAACTAAATGCAATTTTGCCTAAAATGAGCCCTCTGAATCCACAGTATTTAACAAAGAAACAAAGCGTTTTTAAAAAGATTATTGATTTTGTTGAAAAATTTAAGGGTATTGGTGGGCAACTTTAAGATAGTAAAAAACAAGGCTGATATTATTTAATCTAGCCTTGTTTTCTACTTTTAAGCGTTGGTATAGTTCATTTTAAATTCTCAATCTTCTCAACAACATCATATTCCTTCTTATGAATCTTCTTACTTGTTAAATCGATCTTAACAGTTTCAATAAAGTCTTTAAAATCATTATTCATAGCAAGTTTATTCATTGTTTCAAAGTCCAAATCTTTCTTATATTTTGCTGGAAGAATCACGTCTGAAGAATGTGGATCTTCAAGATCAAGCTCTATCACACCTATACCAAAAGAAGCTGCTAACCTAGACAATTCATTCATAAAATCTTCATCTTCTGATATTCTGGCAGCCACCAAATAAGACTCATTTGCCCAAGAAGAGTTAGAAACACATTGAAAGAAACTTTCTCTTAAGTTAGCAAAACTCAACTCTCTCTTAATTTCAAATGAATATAAAACAACTGAATTTACACCAACAGCCCTGCTAAATTCATTGATCTCTTGTTTCCAGTCTTCCATACGGTAGTAACACCCTACCATATCAGGATGCACCCATTCTCCAAACTCCTTCTTACTAGAAATATGATGCCTTATTGTTTTGGTATAACAATTCAAATGATAATAAACAAAGTAGCTTATGTACTTATGAAGATCTTTTTCTAAAAAATCAAACTTCCTTTTTTTCAATGGCGGAAGATCTTCAGGAATTGTATTTTCATAATCTTCCAATACGCCTTCCATTGATTTCAGATAAAATCTTTTAGGTCTTGAATCTGTTTTAGCAAAAACTGATTTCGGATTGTCTTTGCTATTCACATAGATTTGAGCCCCTAATGTTGACCATGGTGTCTTTCCCTGTGAATTTAATTTTTTATTATATCCTTTTTCGACAGCAAGGTTCCAAATCTCAGTGGCTGTCAATGGTTTCTTTTCTTCTTTTAATATGGATTGAGCAAGTTCTAGAAAGGTCATATAAGTTTTTTATTTACGGTTAAATATTACTATCATTTCTCTGATATTTAATTGTTTTTACCTACCAAAGATAATATATTTACTATTTTAACGCAGAACCATATTTCTTTAATATGTATGCAAAAATACTGATATCAGAAAGAGAATCATTAAAGTCAGGTTTCTATAGTTTTATTTCGAAAAAAAAAATATTAAAAAAAGCTTTACGGATATCCGTAATTAATGAAGTTCTATTTAAAATAAATTTACTCCTTCGTAAATACTAAGTATAATTAATTTGGAAATCTCATTAACGAAATTTTATAAAATTAAATTTTATATTTGTAATTAAAACTGATAACCAACAACTTAATGTTTTCAAATTTTGTTAAAATCTTATTTGTAATTTCTGCTTATTCGCCAGTCCTTCTAATTGTTGGAGTGGTTGAAATACTTAACCTTAATAAAGAAGGATATTCAATTACGTTCGTAGATTCCTGGAAAGAAGTTTTCAATCGTATCAACTTTATTTTCTGCTTTTTGATTTTATTGCCATTCAGTGTTTTAATTATAAAATGGGCAGAAAATAATCTGACTAAAAATAAGATTGATATTAAGGCAATCAAAAGCGCCGATTTTAATTTGCCCACTTTTATATTAAGTTATTTTTTACCCTGTATTGAGCTGGTCAAGAAGGACTCAACATATTTAACAGTATGGTGCATCATATTGACAATAATTATTTTAATTAATTTAAAAACTTATTTCTACAATCCTTGTCTGAAAATTTTTGGATACCGATATTATGAGATTTCGACCAGGAAGGATGTAACCTATACCATGATATCTAAAAATAAATTGATCAATGCCAATCAAGTTAGTACTTATTCTCAATTGACGGATTACGTGATTATTAAAAACTAAAATTATGGCTAGAAACTCTACACCCTGCAATTTTTTTTGCAATTCTTAAAGATGATTCCGTCAGAAAGATTGATTTGTTGCAATCTATTACCGAAAATATTAAAAATGTTTTTCTTAACAATGCGACTTCAATAATGACCTCTGATACTGAGGAGATTCTTTTTGACGGAAACTTCAAGATAGATGGGGATGAAGTATTATATGTAGAAATGGATTTGCCCGAAAATGTACTTGAAGCTAATACTAATGCAATTGGTTTGCAAGTTTTGGATATTACCACAGATGATATTAAAACTCTTTTTTGGATTGAAGATGACATTTATTACTTTCAAAATTTTGATAAAAGAAAATTACTTCAGAACAAAAATGTTATTTTTTATAGTGGAACAACTTATCACAAATTAAAGGAAGATGCGCTCATTGTAGAAAATATGGTTAATGCCATTTACAAGGACGGTAAATTTTATTTTAAATCGTACGCCAACGCTAACAAAATTATTTCCTTGAGCGATTTCTTTGAAGAAGCTTCAAACGAAACAATTGAAGAGTTCGCAGACAATGCGATTTTTGAGTTAGATTTAGATTGGCTTAAAGAGAATAGTGATACCATGATCAGAAAGCAAATTACATTGATTCAAAAAAAGTCAGGTTATAGCCTCTGCATCTCCTAGAAAAATTAAGGCCTCAGCCAAAAAATTTAATCTTGATATTGAAATGGAAAACGGCAAACTAAAATTACCTAATGATAAAAAAGTCTGTAAAAATATTTTAAGCTTCTTAAATGAACAGTATTACTTTGGTCTTATTTCCGGTAAAAAATTTATTACTAATTCTAAGAGGGATGTATCTTAATTTTCACCCCTTTCAAGACAAACAAATTATCAGAATTACACACTGATCCATTAATAAGATAAAAATAATGACGCAAGAAACAGCTAAAAAGGTATTTGATATTTTGCTCTCATCTATTCGTATGAATGGATTCACTGATATTGGAACCTTCGTAATTGATAGAACTGCAAAAGATCAAGAATTTGAAGAATTTCACAGTAATTACGAATACGTAAATACAGAAAGAGCAATCCTTAACTTGGAAAAACTGTCCTCCAATCCAAATTACACATTTTATGCATTGAGCCGACTTGTAGAAGCAGGTTTGGAGTACTTTAATTTAGCGTCCAAAATCCCAGAACGCTATGCTTTTAGAATGAATAATTTGACCTCTCAACAAAGAATAAAATATAAAATTAACATGCAAGGTATAAATGAAGAAACCATCAACATTGACGAAAAGTTAAGAAGTAAGAAAATTCAGCTAGTCATCAACTTTTTGGAAAAGATAAGAATTGGGCTTGATATGGATGATAAAACGTTTTTAAAATCATTCTAGAAATATAATGTCTCTACAAAATCTTAAAACGCAATTTGACACATTACTGTCAAATCTTAATGCTAGCGGTACATTAAATTTTGCCTCAACAGTTGAAGCAGGTTATGAAGCTCTCACACTAGCCGAGGTGATGAATGAATATAAAAAAAGTATATGGTAAGATTTTACATGTTACAACTCCATCCAGCAACAAATTCTTAAATCAAAGTCCAGGACGATTTAGAGTTGAACGATCTTTTAAAATTGAATTCTCATCTGGACTTGTTTTTTACTTTGCGGCTGATATTGAAGTATTTGGATTGGGAGCACTGCGTGAAGATAAGCCCTTAGGAATATTGTTTGAGGCAGATGTAGTAGTTCTTAGTGAAGAACATATTCAGGATATATTGCGTAACTTTCGAGGATTTCCAGCACCACAACATATCGATAGCGCTTACGAGTGCAAATTTGGTCAATACAATAAGGGGCAACTAAGGGAACTATTAGGATTAAGGAGACACTTAAGCTATCTTAGTCCATCGAATAGTACAGCAACACTCTTGTTTAACGAATGGGTTAGGCACTCGAATCCTCCTATCGCACTTAAAATGGTTAGACCAAGAACACATATCTTTTATGACATTCAGACTGCAAAGCTGTACGATCTTGAACAAATAATTGTTTAATTTAATATCTTACATTTAATATAACCTTAATAGACAAGCTTATCTGAAATATATGGATAATAGACAGCAATTTATTGAGAAGCAATTTAAATATTATTACGATAACATACGTGATGTTTCTTCACCTATTTACGAACAGTTTTATGGATTTTCAAATGAGATAGATAAGGAAACACTTATGTTCGCAAAGTTTTGGACACATCAATATGTGCAGAGAATGTACAATATACTTTGTGTATATTTTGAATCTTTAGATTTGAAAGATTATCTTTTCGACTTTAAAACAAAATATAAATCGATAGTTGAAGATGAAAATGAATCAACTAAAATGATCACTATTCCTCTAAAATATGGCGATTCACAAGATGATCTTTTTATTCTAAATGAGTGGAAAAGATTATTAGCTCCTTTCAACTTCTTCTGGACAGATAAAGATGATAAAGAAAAAAGAAAGCTCACAGAATTTTTAGAGAGTACTAATGAAATTTTGAAAATCACTAAAACAAAAGTCTATAAAGAAGACAGCATAAATAATATCATAAGAGAAACTGCAAAATTCTATTTTAATGGTATTATTTCGTATTCAGAAGGTTATTTCGTTCATCAGTTCAAGGGTTATAAGCCTGATATAATCATTAAAGAATTAAATACTGCGATTGAATATAAATTAATAAGAGAAAATAAGGAAATTGCTATAAAACTTGATGAGCTTTTAATCGATGCTAAACGTTATACTGGTAACCACAATAATAAATTTTGTATTGCTGTATTTTGTTTATCAACAGCTGTGAATAAAACGAAAAAGGAAATTAAAGAGGATTGGAAAAATATGAATTTTCCCATAAACTGGGAGCTCATAGTAATTAGTGATGTGGAAATCGTAAGAAAATGAAATAACACTTATTTTATTTTCTGATTATCAAAAAAATAATTTTAATGTGACTTTTAAGAAGTTTTATATTGCTATAAATATTTATTAATGAAATACTTCCTTTTAATCACTTGTATTTTAGTATTCAACAATACATTTTCACAAAAAGCAAAAGTCCAGAAAGAGAAATGGCATTGGAATAATAAAACACAGGATAGCATTGCGGGATACGCGCAGGCCGTGAAGGTTGACAATGTGATCTATATATCTGGTGTGGTAACCAGTAATGTTACATCAGAGGGTATTACCTCTGTAAACAATAATTTAAAAGCGGTGTTGGCAAATTATGGAGCCACGTTTGACAACGTGGTCAAAGAAAACTTATACACTGCTGATATTGAGACGATTAAGAAGTATGATAATGTCCGTAAGAAATTTTACAGCAATGATTTTCCTGCGGCAACCTGGGTACAGGTGCAGAGATTATACATGCCGAATTCTAAATTGGAAGTGGAATTGGTTGCACATTTACCCAAGTAGTTTGTCCTATAAGATAAATTATCTTTATTTAAAATTAAGATAGCCCACGACAATATAATCGTGAAAAGAAACTAAAGCCGCAGACTGAATGATGGTTTAAGAATAATTATCATATAAACTCTTTTTGCTATTTTTACTCTGAACCGTACAGGTAAATAAATTGAACCGTACAGGAAAGTTGATTGGATGATAAATGAAGACCTTTGTCCTATTACATTAAATCAATCACATGTCAGAAATTACAAAAATTCAATTGGGTCAAAATGGACCTATCGTGTCTAAGCTCGGTCTTGGATGTATGCGGATGTCTTCGATCTGGGGCGGACCGACACCGGATGAAACAGAAAGCATTGCAACCATTCATCAGGCTTTGGATAATGGAATCAACTTCCTTAATACAGGCGATTTTTATGGTGCAGGTCATAACGAAATGCTAATTGGAAAAGCGATCCAAGGAAGACGGGATGATGCCTTTATCAGTGTGAAGTTCGGAGCAATCTTCTACAATGGTCAATGGATCGGACTGGATCTCCGTCCTGTAGCAATCAAAAACTTTGTCAATTACTCGCTGACCCGCCTGGGAATTGAGACCATTGATCTTTACCAGCCCTGTAGAATGGACGACAGTGTGCCGATAGAAGACATTATCGGAACGATCGCAGGTTTGGTCGAGGAAGGAAAAGTGCGTCATATTGGTGTATCGGAAATTAATGCTGATCAGCTTCGGAAAGCCAATAGCGTTTATCCAATCAGCGCACTGGAGATCGGTTACTCTCTTGCAGACCGTCAGATCGAAGCTGATCTGTTGCCCACTGCCAAAGAATTGGGGATTGGTGTCGTAGCATTTGCCAATACGGCGGAAGGTCTTTTGACGGGTGATCTAAAAACACCTATTGCTGTTGATGACCACCGAAATCATTTTTCCCGCTTTCAAGGGGAAAATCTCGTCCACAATCTTGAAAAAGTTGAGATACTAAAAGAAATGGCTCGAATTAAAAATGTTACCCCGACACAGCTTGCCATTGCCTGGGTCAACGAGCAAGGCGACCATATTATGCCGTTGGTAAGTATGAGCCGTAGATCAAGACTGCCTGAAAACATTGCTGCGATGGAAATTGTATTTTCGCCTGAAGAAATGAACTTATTAAACAGTACATTTGCAATAGGTGCCTTGAAAGGCGGTACTTACCTACAAAGATAAATGGAAAGTCCAGCAGAAATTCTTCCGGGTGTTATATTTTATTCCTACCTTTCTTCGGAACGGAAGGAAAAGGCCTGTGTCTGGAATCATCATACGCTGGTATTGCAGGTCTCAGGTCAGATGATTCTGGAGACTTCGGAGCAGAATATTAGTATCTCTGCGGGCAATGTATTATTGATTCATAAGAACCAGCTGGGAACATTAACTAAAACACCGGGATCAAATGGTCATTATGAAACCATCGTCATCTCCCTGCAAGAGGATCTAATGCGCCAGATCGCATTGGAAGAAAAACTGGAAGCTAATGGCAAATATACCGGAATGCCGAATCTTTGCCTTCCGAACAATGATTTTCTTCAAGGTTATTTTCAGTCGATTGTTCCGTATGCCAGAAGCTCCGGTGCTGAAATGACCGATGAATTGGGACTGTTGAAAGTAAAGGAAGGCATCAAGTTAATGTTACTTGCCGTTCCTGAGCTGCGAAATTTTCTATTCGACTTTTCAGAACATCATAAGATAGATCTTGAGAAATTTATGTTAAGTAACTTTCATTTTAATGTACCGGTGGAGAAGCTTGCTCAATTGACCGGAAGAAGCCTATCAGGATTTAAAAGGGATTTTCAGAAGACATTCGGAATGCCGCCACGAAAATGGCTGCAAGATAAAAGGCTGATTGAGGCAAAGCATCTTATAGAAAGTAAAAATAGAAAACCTTCTTCTTTCTACCTCGACCTTGGATTTGAAAGCCTGTCTCACTTTTCTTATTCTTTTAAGAAAAAATTTGGAAGTTCACCAACCGAAGGCTTGTTAAAAACTGATTAAAAAAAAGTCCGAAGAAATCATTTATTCTTCGGACTTTTTTTAATGATAGAGCTTATACTGGGTTTTTATAGTATTTAATTTTATCTATTTTGAGGAAATTCAAAGATTGTTTCGCACTGATCTAAGAGAACCAAAAAGGCATCAAACTTCTTCCCACTTTTGGCCTTCATGTTTTTGATGAGTGGTGTTTTTCCTGTTTTTATGAGGGAAGTGATATGATCAATGCTGAGCTGCACTCCGCATATTATTCGGAATAAAATCCATTGGCATTGCTCATTCGGGCATTTGACTATTTTGTCTTTGATAATGAGATTATGCTTATTACACTTTGGACATTTGATCTCTAGAATGTTTTCTTGCGGAATATGGATTGATAGCAGTTCTTGAGTGATTTCATTAGTGTAGTTTTTGATGTCTGTGATGAATTGTTTTGAATTGATTTCTTTTGTTTCAATTTGATTGAGTGCCATCTCCCACTCTGCGGTCATCTGGACATTGGCAATCTTTTGGTCTTTGAGTAGGTTGTAGACCTTTTCACCTTTCTCAGTTGGGATCAATGTTTTGCTTTTTCTGGTGATATAATTTCTTGTGATTAAGGTTTCAATAATGGATGCTCTGGTAGCTGGTGTACCGATACCGATGTTTGCCAAAGCTTTCTTCTGATCCTTGTCTTCGATCTGCCTGCCTGCATTCTCCATGGCTGATAAAAGGTCAGCTTCAGTGTAAAGTTTGGGAGGGCTGGTCAGTTTTTCTTGGAGTTCGGCTGATGAGATTTTAAGTTCATCACCTTTTTTGAATTCTGGCAGTTCAATGAGATTGGGTTCTTCTGAATTGTTATTGTAGCTTTTGTTATGACTGCTTTTGTCATTGCTGTTGCTATCTTGGTTTGTACTGGCTTCATCAGACAATAGGCCTTTGATTGCGCGCCAGCCTTTGTGAAGTATTTTAGAACCTCTGATGATGAATTCGTAATGGTGTACTTTGATAGTGATGTGGCTGACTTCTTTGGAGCAATGCTCTGATAAAGATTCTAATAGTCGGAAGGCAATCATATCATAGATAGCTTTTTCACTGGCGGTTAAAGCGGACGGGATTTTGGTGGTGGGCAATAATCCGTGATGGTCTGTGACCTTGAGATCATTCACGATACGTTTATTGAAGTTGCCGAATTTTAGAGTTGATATGGCTGGCTTGAATGTGTCAGTTTGATTGAGTATTCTTAGGAGTTCAGGGATTTCTGACCAGAGGTCTTGGGGAATATATTTACTTCCGGTTCTTGGATAGGTGATGAACTTTTTTTCATAGAGACTTTGTGCAGTTTGTAACACTTCATCTGCTGATAATCCCAACTTTCGGTTGGCTTCTTTTTGAAGTTCTGTCAAATCAAACAGTAAGGGTGACTGTTCTTTTACAGTGTTGATGGACACATCTTCTACAGTGGTTCTCCCCTCCCGCTCTATGGCTTTTAAAACCTGCTCTGCCTGTTTTTTGTCTTCCCACTGCTGATTGGAAAGACTGGTGAAATTTAAATAGTCCTTTCTGTGTTGTAACTGGATCTGCCAGTACGTCTTCTGTTTGAAATCCCTGTTCTCCTGAAATCTTTTGCAGATCAATGCTAAGGTTGGGGTCTGAACCCTGCCTAAGGAATAGACATCATTGTTCGCTGCGATACTTAATGCCTGGGTAGCATTGATGCCGACAAGCCAGTCAGCTTCGCTTCTGGCTTTTGCAGCATCATAAAGGCCATCGAAATCTGAACCGGGTTTCAGGTTTTTAAATCCTTCCTGTATCGCTTTTTCAGTGAGTGAACTGATCCAGAGCCTTTCAAATGGTTTGCTGCATTGGAGGTAATCATAGATGTACCGGAAGATCAGTTCGCCTTCCCTTCCTGCATCGGTCGCAGCGATAATGCTCGTGCATTGACTGAAGACATTTTTAATGATCTTAAGCTGCTTTAAGGCAGAAGGGTCTGGCTGATGTTTTTTTGATTTGGCCTGTTTTGTCATTCTTGGAGTGAGAATGAAAGGGTTAGGAAAAATAGGCAGAGAGGCTTTGTCAAAGCCTCTTATGCCATAATCTTCCGGCATTCCCAATGATACTAAATGTCCTAATGCCCAGGTCACACAATAGCCGTTTCCTTCAAAGTAGCCGTCTTTTCTGTTGTTGGCATCGAGTATTTGGGCAATTTCTCTGGCAACACTTGGTTTTTCTGCAATAATGGCTTTCATAGATTTTAATTTGATGATGGTTACGGTTGATTTATACTTGAGAGATTGAAGATTCTGAATTGAATGGAGTTTCCATTACATTTTCCTTCCTCTTGATCTGGCTGGCTTTTTCTGCTGCTCCTGTTGCTGCTTGTTGACAGGTTCCTGCTGTTTGGACTGAAGCGGTTCTTTGATGTTCTTCGTCGCTTCATTGGTTTTGCCATCGGTGTTAACTGCCGTTTGGGTTTTGTGGGATTCTGATGGCTGGGCTTTTTCCCTGAGCTTGTTAGGATTGGTAAATGAGAAGTCGGTTTTGGCGGTCTCTTTGTTGAAGGTAATATAGCCTTGGTATTCTTTGCCTTTACTGTCCACAAGACCGTTGACATAGACTGTCTCTCCTGCCTTGAATTTCTCATATTGCTTGTCATCCAGTTCCTTATCCCTGAAAATTCTTGGCGGTTCGCTGTTTTTATTTTGATTTTGGCTTGGTTGATTGCTTTCTTTTTGAGACTGGCTTTGCTGCTGCTTTTGGTTGTTGTCAAATATGAATTCGACATAGCGCTTATCTGCATTGAACTGCACGGTAGCATCGAAGCTGGTTCCCTTAGTAGAGGTCATCCCTTCGAGATAAAGAGGCTTGCCTTCTAGCAGGGTTTGTTTTTGATGCTCGTCTAATTTGATTCCTTTGATTTCGTCAGGGATCTTCATATACTCAGCTCTGTAAGCCACCAGTTCATTGGTCAGGCGGTCACGGCTGATGATGGAGGGAATGATCTCATCGGTCTTAGGGTTGACCAGATCCACTACTCTTCCCATATTGCCACTCTCCATCAGGTTCTTTTTGTCTTCTTCGCTAAACTCGTGTCCCAAGAACTTGAGGTTAAGATTGGGTTCTCTGCGGATGCTGTGAAGCTTAATGCCGATATCCCCTGTATCGCCTTCCTGTAAAGATAGCCTGACGTCCATTTTGCTCACAGCAGCGCCGAGATTAATGGTAATAGGGATCAAAGTATTGGTCTTGTAGCCTCTCAATAGAGGATCCATAGCATTCATCTTTTCAAGCTTCTCCTGGGTAAGCCCGAATTTTTCCATCGTTTTCCAGTCGATCTGCTCCGGCTGGAAACGGTATTCCTGATTTTCTGTGTTGTTTTCCATTGTTTTCTGATTTTTTAATGGATTGTTATCTTTGGGTAAAATTTCATATTCCTTGAGCTTTTCTTTTTCTTCAGGTGATGCCTGATCGACATAGTTCTGAAGGTCCTTTGCGGTATCGACAGCATCATACTCCGAAACTTTAAAGAAATTGAAATGCGTAGGGTTTTTAAGCTGCCGGTAAAAGTTGGAAAAGAAGTTGGAGAAAATATCGCCGTGCTTATCGACCCTGATGAGCTGTTCATTTTCTTTTTTGTTTTCCGGAGCAACTTTTTGCAGGTTTCCTTCTTTATCAATTCCCTTCACCATCTCTATCCTGTTGTTATGAATATTCAAAACCAAAAGGGTATCCGCTGTTGGTTTGATTTCATTGGTATTAGTGGGTTTGCTATCTTCCATTGCTGATCATTTTAACAGGGCGAATATAGACGCGCTCGTTTTTAAGCAATAGAACTAAGTGCAATATCGGTTGATTTGGCCGTCCTTGTCTTTACTTTTATTTATTCAGACTGCTCCTTATAAGCTGATGCACATCGGAAAGCTTATAATAAAGCTTACCGCTGATGGTATAATACGGAAGCTTTTTATCAGTGCGGTAGCGCTGTAATGACCTCGAACTGATTTTCAGGAGCTGCAATACGTCCTGGTTGTCGAGCAGCTGCTCGCCGTCGATCTCGATGTATTTGGATTGTTTTGTTACGATGTGTTCCTTGAGGATGTCGAATCGTTCCATGATTCTTTCCATCCACGCAGTAAATTCTGTTCTTTCAATATTCATAACCTAAATTTTTTGATGTTAAAATGAGGTGAACAGCTGATCAGCTCTGTTGGTGTAAAGTTGAATATTGGAGTTGGGATAAAATCACTACTTTTTCGTAGTACCGAAAAGAATTTTTGATATTATTTTTTTATATAACATTCCTTAATTATCAATCAAAACAATTTTTGAGATAAAATTTCACTTACAGATAATGCATTTGAGGTCTACTGAGTTAGTTTATCATTTTTTGATTTGCTACCTTTATAAAACAGAATCTTAAGAGAAAAACCTCTAAAGTATAATAAGGTTAAGTCTGTATGTTTGATATTTTAATAGCACATCTTCAACAAAAAGTAAATCTTAATGCAAACGAAATTGAGTCATTAAAACATTTTTTTATTGAGAAAAAACTCGGTAAAAAAGAGTTTTTGCTGAAAGAGGGAGAGATTTGCAGAAATCTCGCATTCGTAAGCACCGGTATTCTTAAATCGTACATCAGCGATGAGAAGGGTCAGGAGCGAATCAATCTTTTTGCTTTTGAAGGCTGGTGGATCTCAGATTTCAACAGTTTTATCAATCAGGAAAAAGCTACTTTAAATATTAATGCCATTGAGTATTCCGAAGTACTTCTGATAAGTCATAATGACTATGAGAGGCTCACTTTAGAGATTCCAATCATGGACCGTTATTTCAGGATTCTTTATCAAAACAGTCTGGTTACAAAAGATCGCAGGCTGATTGTTTCAAACAAGTCCTCCGCAGAAGAAAAATATCGGTCTTTGGTCAGAAGCAATCCTGAAATGTTTCAAAGAATATCCCATACCTTGATCGCTTCTTATTTAGGGTTAAGCCCTGAAACCGTGAGCCGGATTCGAAAAAGAATTCTGTTGCGATAATTTAATTTTAGTGTTTCAAACTCTTGATCTGCGTCAAGTTTTTGAAGGCTGTTGTGTATGTACATTTATGATCATAATTACAAAGATTAAAAAATATATACAATGAAGAATATTGCACTAGTAGTTGGTTCAACGGGTATCACCGGAAGTAATCTTGCCGAAGAATTAATTTCTCAAGGCTGGACCACATATGGTCTGGCAAGAAATCCAAACACCCATATTTCAGGATTACATCCTGTAAAGGCTGACCTTTTAAATGAAGAAAGTCTTTCTGATGCTCTTCGTGACGTCGCTCCTACTCACGTATTTTTCACGACTTGGATGCGGAACGATACCGAGGAGGAAAACATTCGGATCAACAGTAGTCTGGTAAGAAATCTGCTCAATGTTCTATCGGTAAAAAAGTCGATTCAGCACGTTGCATTAGTAACCGGCCTGAAACATTATCTAGGTCCCTTCGATGCCTATGTTAAAGAGGGAATTCTGCCCGAGACACCCGTCAGAGAAGAACATCCGAGATTATCACATCCCAATTTCTATTATGCACAGGAGGATGTCATTTACGAAACCGCAGAGAGAGCTGGTTTTTCGTGGAGCATTCATAGACCGCATACAGTGATCGGATATGCAATCGGAAATTTGATGAATATGGGAATTACTTTAGCAGTTTATGCCAGCATTTGTAAAGAGATGAATATAAAATTCGTCTGGCCTGGCTCAGAAGCTCAATGGAATGGACTTTCAGATATTACTGATGCAAAAGTCCTGGCGAAGCAATTGATATGGGCTTCTACAACAGATGCAGCAAAAAATCAGGCTTTTAATGTGACAAACGGAGATGTTTTCCGTTGGAAATGGTTATGGCAAAGAATTGCACATTATTTCGGAATTGAAGCAGATGGATATAATGATTCCGTAAGACCGCTTGAAAACGAAATGAAAGGTAAGCAGGAGGTTTGGAAAAAAATAACACAAAAACACCAACTGAGAATAACCGAGTTGGATCAGCTCAGTTCGGCATGGCATACAGATCTTGATCTGGGAAGACCTATTGAGGTAATGACTGATATGTCTAAAAGCCGAAAATTAGGTTTTACAATTTTTGAAAGTACAGAAGATTCATTTATAAACCTATTTCAAAAATTGAGAGATGAGAAGATAATTCCTTAAATTTATATGAGCAATCCAAGGAAATATGAAAAACCTGGATTGTTTATTATTTATTTTTCATTAGAACGTAGTCTTCGGAAAGATGTAAGCAAGGCATCACGTGAAAATCAATCTAAAAATTACAAAATAGGACATACTAATTTTTTAAGTTGTTGATGATCTCTCATTTGGAGAAATATCTACTTCTGGTTAATCGTATCCTACTTTCCTATTGGCATTGTAGCTTGGAATCAAGCAATCATCTTTTAGCAGAATCAGGAAGAATATCCGATAAACATATGGTATTCAAAAGCCTGCAATTTATACTGATAGTTCTTCGACTATCATATCAAGAATTGTAATGGCATATAATTAGCAGTTGAGCTGTTATTCAACAATTTATAATATGATAAATAATTTTACAAAATGGTCCATTGCCATATGTGTTTTGACCATTGCAGGCAGCTGCTCGAAGAAAAATGAATCGACTAAATCAGTTGATTCCAATTCTGTGGATTCCTCAAGTGTTTCTGAAATTAAACCAACAGGTTCTGCTCCGGAATGGGGAAAAACGATCAAACCAGAAATGCTGGCAGTCATTGAGAAGCTTGGAAGTTATGGCGACAAACCTATTGAAACCCTTACACCTACCGAAGCCAGAAAAAACCATACACCTACCGATGCAGTAATGGATCTTGTGAAGGAAAATAACATTCAGGTTCCTGCACCAAAAGTTGATACAACAGGAGTAAGTATAAATGTTGCAGGTGGCAAAATTCACGCAAGGGTTTATACACCAAAAACCGGCAAAAATTCATATCCTATTATCGTTTACTATCATGGCGGAGGATTTGTTATTGCGGACCTTGATGTCTACAATGCATCGGCTCAGGGATTGGCAGAACAAACGGAATCAGTAGTGGTATCTGTTGCATACCGCTTGGCTCCTGAAAATAAATTTCCAACTGCACACAATGATGCTTTTGCAGCCTATGAATGGGTTCTCAAAAATACATCAGCAATTAAAGGTGACGCTAAAAAGATTGCAGTGGTCGGTGAAAGTGCCGGAGGAAATCTTGCGGCCAATGTTTCAATTATGGCCAGGGACAAAAAAATAATGATTCCGTTACACCAGGTTCTTGTATATCCGATTGCACAATCTAATATGAGTACAGCATCATATACCAAGTATGCGGGAGCAAAACCACTGAACAAACCCATGATGGAATGGTTTACAAAGCATTATTTGAATAATATGAGTGAAGCAAAAGACCCTAGAATTTCATTGGTAAATGCGAATCTAAAAGACCTACCTCCAACATCGATAATTACTGCAGAAATCGATCCTCTTCATGACGACGGAACAATGTTGGCAGACAAGCTCTCTGCTGCGGGAGTGAAGGTGAATAGCAAAAACTACGAAGGTGTAACTCATGAATTCTTCGGAATGTCCATTATTGTACCACAGGCGAAGGAAGCTCAGGCCTATGCAGCAGAACAATTGAAAGCAGCTTTTCAATAACATTACGTTGACATTCAAAATTTAAAAAATAAAATCATTATTATTAAGAGATTTTAATGAGCTTGCGACTATTTAAAATAATAAGATTAAGCTTAATTTTTGAAACGATTGTCTAGGCGATCTCATTAAATATAAAACCCTTCAAAGTTTTTGAAGGGTTTTGTATTTAATGATGATGTAATATTATATGAGTACTTCATCTCTGATCATATTTATGAGATAACTTTTACATATTTATTAAAATTCGATTTATGGTGCAACGCAAAAGGTATATAAGTATGGAGATACCACATTTGAACAAAATCTAAATTTTGTTAAGTTATATTATTTATTCTAAAATAATTTCAACAATGGACCGATCATCACGCTTCGATGGAAACCATGCAATATGAATGATTGTAAAATAATCTTTATCCTCAAATAGCTCAGCATTCTGTTTTTCAGAAAGTAATTCCGATACGGATAAAGTTTCTCCAATGCGTGGGAGGAAGGGAAGATTCCATTTGATCTTGACCGATGAATTATTGTAACATAAGACCACTTTCATATTTTTCTTTGAAAGTTAAGAGATTCATCAAATAATTACAACTTATTAATAGCTATATCCACAACCTTTAGAGAAATAAAGATGTTAAATTATATCCTTATCTAAAATCCAGTCTCAATCTCCCATATACATTGAGATTCTTATGAAAAAAAATTAGCATAGATTTGTAAATAATTGTTTCTGATAGATTAATTTTTATGAAAGATTTCATCCAATTCCTATTAGGCCATCAAAATATTAAACCAATGACAGAAATCAGGTCAAAATTAAAGCTCATTGCTTTGATCTTGCCGGCCATGTTGTTGGTGATCATATTCACTTTATTACTTCACATTCTACTTACAAAATTTGGAATCATCCAACCTGTTAAATCAGCAGGTATGATTCCTGATTATATGAAATCAATGTCCACATTCCAAGTGATTACAGAGATCGCAATTCTTGCTCCCATCTTGGAGGAAACTGCATTTCGTGGACTACTTCAAAAAAAATTGCAATTGGTTCAGAATTTCATTGGTTTCTATTTTTTATCTCTTCATTTGCCGGATGTTTGGAATTAACTTTTACGAATTGAGTATTTCAACTTCCTTGGCACTCTTAGTAAGCCTGTTCACCCTATTTGTACCAACTAACAATATTAATAGATTTATCATCATACTACAAAAGAGAACTTATCGCTTTTTCTTGATTTGGGGTGGTGCTATCGCTTTTGGAGTTTGGCATTATTATAATTTTGATTTTAACAATACTGATATTGTAACGGTTATCGTGACCCTGCTTCCATTCATGATCAACGGACTGCTATTGGCATACGTCGTTGCAAAAAATGGCCTTCAATGGAGTATCACTCTGCATATGGCCAATAATCTATGGCCTTTGATCATATGGTTATGAGTTTATCATAATGCGTTGAGCTATCCAAAATTTTACAAAGTTCAGAAAGTCATACCATACCTTTCCCTATTTAAACTTTGTAGACTGAAATCGAAGCACCCTCGTCCTATGTCAGTTCGAAAATCTTTCACAATATGTACTGATAGAAAAATTGGATTGTCAGGATGTTTTAAATTCAAAAAATTAAAGCACCTTTGCATAGTCTATGGCTTTACAGATTATTTGATTAAATCAAGTTTCATTTGATAGTTTATATAGTTATGACTTAATACAAATTGAAATTGATGAGAATCATAGAATGTCACGAGGAAAAAATCCACCTTTCCGGCCAGATTCAGGATCTGGGTTTTTTGTTGGTCTTCGACATGCACCAATGCGTTGCGGCAAGTGAAAAAACACTTTTACCTGGATTAAGTTTCAGCACTATTATAGGAGCTTCCTTTGCGGATATAATGGCTGTGCTTCTGCCCTCCGTTGGCGTAGAACAAATAGAATCAAAAATCGACGACCAGATCTTTTACCGATACGTGGAGCGAATCCGTCTTTTTGAACAGGAGTACTTTCTGAGTATTTACCGATACGACGGTAAAATCTATGTTGAAACAGAATTAGCACTTCAGGAGCGAGTACAGACTACGCGTCTTTATTACTACGCCAAATATATCAGCGACCGTGGCCACCAGAATAACTGGCAGTCATTGACGGAACTTATCCGGGACATCATCGGATACGACCGTGTGATGGTCTATCAGTTCCTCGAAGATGAGGGTGGTCAGGTGATCGCCGAATCGAAACTTCAGGATAAAGAATCATTTTTAGGATACCGATATCCGGAATTTGACATTCCAAAACAAGCGAGAGAACTGTATAAGGTATTTCACGCAAGACATACGGCCGATGTTGATGCCCCTGTCCACGGCATCGTCGGGCTAAAAAAGGAAGATGTCGATCTAAGCCGTACGAGCATAAGAGCCATGTCGCCCATCCATCTCCAGTACATCCGGAATTCAGGGGCTAAAGCCAGCGCAAGTTTTTCGATCATCATCGATGGAGAACTTTGGGGACTGGTCACCTGCCAGCATTATGAGGCAAGGCATGTGGATCTTTCACAACGTCATCTATGTGTATTTCTAACTCAATACGCAGTCAACAATTACCTGGCGGGGAAACAAAAAGAAATGTCAATATTCCGGGAGGCAATCGCAACTATGGAAGGCGAACTTAAAACCCAGTTGCTGGTTAATAGGGGGCAATTCAATATTCTTGAACAGTACGGCTCACAAATTATGAATTTTATGTCCGCTGACGGCGTGATTATCCGTCATGACCAGGGACTGAAACAATATGGGGATGTCCCCTCACTGGAACAGATCGTTCAAATTGACCGGCAGATCAATGCTACCAACTATAATTCGATGTATGTAACACATCAATTTGTGGATAATGAAAAAGAACAAGCTGCCAAATTTCCGGGTGTGATCCGACTGGATGTCCTTCCTCAAAGCAACTGGTATATTTACGCGTTCAGAAAAGAAAGGATTGTTAACGAGGTATGGGCCGGAAAACCTGAAAAAATTCATCATACCGATGATAGCAAAGGCATTACATCTTTTTCTCCAAGGACCTCTTTTGATGCTTGGATCAGGACCACAGCAGGCAAGTCGGAAGAATGGAAAGACTCTGAAGTGAATTTCCTCAAAGATATAGGACTTCTTGTCCAGCGGGCCATTGCGCAGAGAGGAGGTGAAATTGAAGAACTCAATAAAGAGCTGATCCGCTCTAACAATGCCCTTGAGACTTTCAGCTATACCCTGATGCACGATCTGAAAAATCCGTTGACCTCCATTCAGCTTTCCGCGCAGTTGATCGCCTCTAAAAAGGATCTTTCAGAAGAAAGAAGATTGAAAATGGCAGAGAATATTATTGAAGGTTCCAAACTGATTACCGAAATGATGGATAAGGTCTACAAGATCTCCAGTGGAACGCATGTGAAATTTGAATTTGAGACCATTGATCCGGAACCTAAAATACTGGGAATTATTGAAGATTCTATGCAGCGATACAAGGTTCCGAACCTCAGGTACAAGGTAAAGGATTGCCTGCCTATTTGGGGTGAAAGAACCTTGGTTTACCAGCTGTTTCTAAATCTTGTGGGCAACGCCATAAAGTATAGCAGCAAAGAATCTCAGCCTGAAATTGAGATCTCAAGCAAGCTTGAGGATGACATGATTTGCTACATAATCAGGGACAATGGCATTGGAATGGACCTATCCGCGAATCATAATATTTTTGAAATTTTCAAAAGAATGCCTAATACAGGAGAATTTGAAGGGTCAGGTATCGGTCTGTCCATTGTGAAAAGAATTGCAGATAAATTGGATGCCCAAATATCTGTTGAAAGTAAACTAGGATCAGGAACCACTTTTTTTCGTCTGTTTTAAACATAACAGAAGATAATTTACTGTATGCCAGTATTTATTGCATAGTATTTGTATAATCGGTAGGGTAAGCTTTTTTTTAATGCTTCAGCAATATTTACAATATGAAAACAGTAATGATCCTTGAGGATGAAAAAAATATAATGGAGGCATTAGAAATATTATTGGCTTATGATAACTATCAAGTCATTTGCTGTCCCAATGTTAAGGATTTCTACGCTCAATCAAAGATTCTTATACCTGATGTCTATCTCTTGGATGTTATGCTTCCTGATGGTTCAGGGGTGGATGTGTGCAATTACATCAAAAAGACGAATAATATGGCAAAGATACCGGTAATTATGATGAGTGCGCACGCAAATGCTATAGAACTAGACCAATCGTGCAAACCGGAAGCGTTCATCACAAAACCATTTGATCTTGATGATGTGTTGAATACGTTGGCATCGTGTACTGCCAAAGCAGGATAATATTTATTAAGGTCTCATTAATGTTAAAAAAGACTCTTTTTTAAGAAGGATCTGAGTTCATGATTGAGATCAGTTACTTAAAACTTGATCAGTGATTTCTACAAATTTTTGTAAGGCTAATAATTAAAATCTATGAAAGAATTATTGTAATTTTTTCTTTAGTATAAACGTAGCGTCGTTCAAATCAATCAGATGAATAGTTCTTTAAGTGCTGAAAGATCGATCAATATCGGTAATCGCTTTGCAATTATACCGGTATAGAGATTTACTGTTCTTGCATCATTGATTACCCTAAAGATTTTTAACAAGATTAATGACTTTGCCTATTGCAAGTCAGTTATATCGCTCACAATCCGGCTACTAATTATTAAGATCAATATTCTCATATTTATGGCTTTTATATTGCCATATATTGGTCAGTAAAATATACACTGATGCATAATAATAACTATCGCGAACTGTTTCTAAGAAGGATCAGAATAATGAAAATAATAGCCAGTATTTTTTTAGGACTATTTGTTTGTATAGTGGCTACAGTGATGATATTTTATATTTTTTTCAGCAAGCGATTACAGCTGCCTAGCTATGATTTGACATTATTGTTAGCTCTCACCCAGTTTGTTATACTCTTGGCAACACTGATTTTCAGCATTTCTTTCTTCAGAAGTTATAAAAACGTACTGACAACGATTAATGATGAAGATTTGGAAACACTGAGAAAAATAAGTGAATCACGTTTTTGGCTGAACAGGTACCTCCCTTCATTTATTATATATTCAGGAAAAATCAAGGTCTTTAAATGGTTCAGCCAACCTGAATTTTACTTTTCTGAACTCAAAGAGATCAAAATTAAAACAATGTTTACAAGGGGAAGTCAAAATAAACTGGTGATCTTCAAAAAACTGAAAGGCGGTTCGTTCTTTTTTGCAATCGATAATAACCAGATACAACAAAAACACCTATTTGACAAGGCAATTGAGTATAATCCCAATATTCTCATTGGAGATAGCAGCCACTAGACAGATTTTTTTTCTGTTTCTAAATATAATTTAATCTACCTTTCAATATTCATTTATGAACATTATAATTAAACGAATTTTATTCCTGACTTTGCTCTATGCTGCTGTAACAGTGGTTATGACGTTGACTCGCTCACAGGAAAAATCATTTATCCCCATTTTAATAGCTATCAACATCGTATTCGCCGTACTTCTTACGCTCTTGATCTATACATATTTTAGATTTTCAAAACAAAATACCTTCCCGAATAAAGATCAATTGCCGCGAAATCCAATTTCTCATGTAAACAATAATTTTGATAGTAAGTCAGTATTTAAGATATCCCAACAACCGTTCTTATTTGGTCTTGAGAAAGGACTAATCAGTAACAAGGATTTTTATTACGATCAGGATTTCTTTTATGCAGTCGATGAGGCGGGAGCTGTATCTACCTATAATCTTACCGATATTTCTGAACTAAGCGGTACTGCAACCCAGATCAACAACAGTAGGATCTGGCAACTTAAAATTATCCAGGATTCAGAGACCGTAGAGTACCGTTTTGCACACAACTTTTCTATTTGGAATAAGAACTTCCTGAACTTTTATTACAGGGTAAAACAAATCCGGCCGGAAGCTATAAAATCAAAATGGAGTCTTTGGCGGATGTAATGATTAAGTAAAGTTGCTCCTACAGCTTTTTAAGATTGCTTAACTTAATATATCCTGCAGTATCATTACCGCTTTTATTACGGTATTGAACAAAAACCCAGTTTCCTACAGCTACGCCGTCCAGGTTAAAACTAACTATATTTCCTTTGATTAGATATGACCTTTGTTTGGAATACTCATCAGGCTTAGAATAGAAAAATGATTTGTCAACATTTACCATGTAATCTCCGGCAACAGCATCTGAAATTTTTTTGGTACCTTCCATTAAAATCTTCTGTGAGGTGGTCAGTAGTACATTTTTGAAACGTCGCAGTAATAGTACGGTCGGTCAGTGCCATTGTAACAATACAATCCTGATCACTCTCATTGCTTTTTAAAACCACCCGATTATTGGTCACAATACCCTCACCATAATAAGATCCGGTTTGCGCACTGAGGGTATTCCACCATGTAAATATTTCAGCAGTAATTTTATTTTGGTTCTTGATCAGCGAAATAAGACTGTAAGAACCGTTCTTATTTTTTAACTCATAGGTTCCATCCTGTGCATGGACAACAGCGACGGATAGAACAGTAAAGATGTATATCTGTAGACGAAACAATTTTGTAAGTAATGTACGCTGCTTCATTTGATGGAGATTATAAGAATTATTCTTTATTATTTTCAAAATTGAAGTTACGACTTTAAGCATTTTAAATGTTTTAAATACGACTGATTTTTCGACTTAAAATAGTGAGCAGTTCATCTTTATCAATCTGCAACTGATCGGTATTGATCTTTATTGATTGTGCAGGATCATAAGTGTGAACATAGATCTTGGAATGACGGCCACTTGACATCTGAACTGTTTTTAAGGTAAAATGCGAAATTTGCTCCCATTTCAGGAATTTGTGTCCTGAGATGTTGCTTGAAATGCCTCGATCGTTAATCTCCAATGCAGTGACATTATTAAAACTTTTAATAAGACGCTGAAAATATACCCAAAGCTTAAAGACGAATAGTGACCCTACTCCCAACGTTAGTACTTTAACAATTAAACCTTTAAATGAATTAATAGTGAGATCGTAAAATGCGAGAAAGCTACACCACCCTGCTCCTATCAGACATATGATTGTCACTGCCAGAATCTCAGATCTTTTAAATTTTATCTTGATGCTCATTTGAGGTAAGAACTGTTTGGTAATGATCCGTTATTATACATTGGAAACTTTAGAATTTTTTACAACCTGCCTAACGACTATTCACGTGAACAATAGTCTTCAAGACCTTATTTTTGAAAATACTTATATTCTACCCTAAATACCTCTTCTGTGGATGATCGTAATGTCATTGTAGTAATATAACCCTCATT
The DNA here is from genome assembly GCF_039727685.1 of Chryseobacterium sp. POE27. Taxonomy (NCBI): domain Bacteria; kingdom Pseudomonadati; phylum Bacteroidota; class Flavobacteriia; order Flavobacteriales; family Weeksellaceae; genus Chryseobacterium; species Chryseobacterium sp. POE27. The sequence continues at coordinate 4,034,213 of NZ_CP152475.1, read as the reverse complement.
ATCATACGTATTTTCAGAATTTAAAATATTCTGGCTGCCATTATTGGATAATGTAATCGACTGAATGGGGCGGGTACTTAAATAATAATATTGAAAGGTAGAAAATAAAGTCACAGGAAAAAGATCTTTATCGGGAAGATTGAACAAAGCCCCTTTTTTATTGTTGTCATAAGCAAACTTTTCATTCTCGGAGCTGTTTGTAACATAAACGATGTCTTTCCCTTGAAGTCCGAAACTCAGGAGATTTCCTATCGAATAGCTCATCTGCTGACTGTTATAGGTCACAGGGTAAGGATTGGAATAATGGGTCAGGCCTGACAATATCTCGTTTGTATATTGTAAAGTATAAGGAACAGAATTATTGTTCTCCTTTACCTCTGCAACCTTGTCATTTTGATAAGTGAAAGTAATATCAGAATTCGGTTCGGAATATCCGATGATCTGCATCTTGTCATTATAGCTTATTTTCGTAGTGATCGACTCACCGTCTTTTGTCAGGACAATTGATTCCGGATATTTTTTGATTTGCGTTTCAGGGATATCGTCATCATTGTTGCAGCTCAGAAGAATCATAGCACAAATACTGAAAATCAATATATTTTTATTCATAAGTTAGTTATTAAAGATTATTTAAAGATCTAGTGTAAGATTCTATAATACGATTCTATTGATACAACGATAGTGCCATTGCTGGCCAATAATCCTGATTAGAATTTGTCAATCAGAAGTCGAAGGCATTGTGTTTGTTTACCTTATATCATGAGTACAAAAAAACCGTCTTACCTTGATTTTAAAAAAGAGAATTATTTTTGGAAGCCCGGCATTGATTACCGGGTAGATCCTCATATGTACAGAGTGGGTAAAGGTGAACAAGGTGTTTTGATCTGTGAGCCTTATAAATCTGAAATAGGACAACACTGGAGATTTAAAAATGAAGAAATCGCAAAAAGAAGTTCAGAAATAATATTTTCAATGTTTTTGGATTATCTTGAGAAAGAAGATTTTGTCGGAGCAGATATGGCAAGAAAATATCTTCAAATGGGATTTACAAGAGCCAGAAGATACTTTAATTACAAGGGTGATAAGAAATACGATGCTGAGAAAGGATACCAAAAGTTAGAAAGAGGCACGGGTGATTCCGAAAAAGCCAAAGCAGCAGCTATCTTTTACAAAAAATGGAAAGAAGCTGAGTCAAACCAGAAATATGCTGCATTAAAAAATAGCTGGAAGCATAAATATGGATAATCTTTTAACTATTTTCCGAGCATTCAAATATTATTAAATATATACCCCCTGTTTTTTCACCAATCATAAATTATGAATTAGCCGAAATGTCAGATTGATCCTTTCTTTCATTGGAATGACAGATTTAGCAATACGGTGTTCCCAATGCTCCTGAAGATCACCTTTCATGATTAGCAGAGATCCATGAGGAAGCGGCAAACTGTATTTGCTTTGATGATGGTCTTTCTTTCTGAATTCAAAATTGCGGGTTTGCCCAAGGCTGATCGAAGCAATGACAGGACGTTTTCCGTAACGGCTTTCTTTGTCCCTATGCCAGGCAACCGAATCATTATGATCACGGTATAAGTTTAAAAGAACCCCATTGAAATGGGAACCAAATTCCTTTTCTATTCTTTCTTTAAGAGCATAAAGTTCGGGTGTCCATGGATTTTTATTTTTTATATTCCCATCAGCTGGTTCATCAGATGTCATATCACCATACCAAGCTGTAAGCCGTGGTGTTACTACAGTCTTATCATACATCTTTTGAGTTCTCTGTTCCCAAGGTGCCGTCTTTAAAAGTTGGTATTTAAGTTCATCGGCTTCCTTCCTGCTCAGGAAATTTTCCTGGTATTCCAAAAGGTCTTTGGGAAACTCATAAAACTCTTCTGCGCCAAATAAACTTAACTGAGTCATCGTAGTTTTCCGTTAATATCATATTTATATAACTTATTTCTCCTAGTTCAAATGAAATCAGTTTCTTATCTCATTTTTTCCTTGATCTGTCTAATATCGGTCTTGATCTCTGTAATGAAGTTTTGAATATTGCGTTCTGCAAATTCATCAGCTCCATATTCTATGGTGTTGATACTACAGGCAAACTCCCAAATTTCTTTAATATCAGGTAATGGAATTTTATAAGGTTCATAGAAACTGTTGTCAGCCTTAACCCAAATTCCGTCTGCTTCATGAAACTGAAACCTTTTGTAACTGATTCCGTCATTGGTGGTAATGAAAATATAAGTCCTGTCCGTTTTCAGATCAGAAAGATTTTCTACATATTTTCCAACGATGTAAGTTCCGTTCTTATAGGGCGGCATTGAATCTCCGTCAGCAGGAAACGCCCTGAACTTCCCGCCTTTCAAGAAGGGTAAGGAGATCGTATCAAGACCTTCGATGTACTCTGGATCACCATAGCCGTTCAGGTAACCCATCGAAGCTTTTTGTGGAATGATCTCGATCTGATCGTTTCCGTCCTGATCCACCCTGATTGGAAGAACGATCCTGTTGTCAGGGAGTTCCATAATCTCATCGATTGAATATTTACTTACATTAACAGTCAGTAGTAAATCGATGCTGATATTATAATATCTTGAGATTTTCACTAAAATATTTAAGGGCGGCGCTGCGGCATCATCTTCATATTTACCGTATCTGCCTCTCGTGATCAAGAGATCATCAGCAACCTTTTGTTGTGAAAGATTTTGCTTCCCCCTCAAATACCGCATGTTTTCTGATAAAATTGACATTGCTATAAATTATAGCAACAAATATACAATTTTTTGCTACAAATCGTAATAATTTTACAGCATGGAAAGAGCAATAGTGCATATGGATTTGGATACGTTTTTTGTTTCCTGTGAGCGGCTAAAAAACTCCGAACTGGTGAAAAAGCCGATCATCATTGGAGGCGGAGACCGTGGTGTCGTGGCATCCTGCTCTTATGAAACCCGCTTTTTTGGCGTGCGAAGTGCAATGCCCATTAAAATGGCATTAAAGCTATGCCCTGAAGCAAGGGTTATTAAAGGGGATATGGAAATGTATTCTAAAATGTCTCATGTGGTTACAGAGGTTATTCAGGAAAGAGTTCCGGTATTGGAAAAAGCGAGTATTGACGAGTTTTACCTTGATCTTTCAGGAATGGATAAGTTTTTTGGATGCTACCAATGGACCAATGAAATTGCAAACGCTGTTACTAAAAATACAGGTTTGCCCATCAGCTTTGCCTTATCCACCAATAAAACCGTGTCAAAAATAGGAACTGGAGAATCTAAGCCTACGGGAAGATTTGAGATCAGGGAACAAAACATCAAACCATTCCTCAACCCTCTTTCCATAAAAAAGATTCCAATGGTCGGAAATGTCACTTTTCAGTTGCTCTCAAGATTAGGTGTCCGAACCATTGAGACTTTATCTGAAACACCGGTTGAAGTTTTGCATCAACTCATTGGCAAGAATGGAACTGAACTCTGGAAAAAAGCCAATGGGATTGACGATACACCCATCGTTCCTTACTCGGAAAGAAAATCTATTTCTACAGAAAATACTTTTTCACAGGATACCATTGATGTTCACAATTTAAGAAGTATTCTATCCGGTATGGTCGAGCAACTGGCATTCCAGCTGCGTCAGGAAAAGTGGCTGACCTCAACAGTATCTGTTAAAATCAGGTATTCCAATTTTGATACAGAAACCAAACAATGCCGGATACCGTATACATCTGCAGATCACACGCTGCTCAAATACATTTTAGAACTTTTCAAAAAAAGTATATACCCGAAGGATGCGTATTCGGCTGATTGGGATAAAATTTACTGGGCTTGTTCATGGCTGTCACCAGATGAATCTTTTCGAAGACACCGAAGAACTGATTTCTTTATATCAGACCATGGATAAAATTAAAAATAGGTTTGGAAGCACCAGTGTTGGAAGAGCATCCGGATTAATACAATAAATCAAAAGATCATGTTTCTTAACTGTCATTCTTACCACAGTCTCAGATACGGCACCATTTCTATTCAGGATCTGGTTCGTCAGGCTGTAAATCATCAACTGCAAACTTTAGCATTAACCGATATTAATACCGTGACAGGTATTTATGATTTCTTGAATTTGTGCACTGAAAACGATATTAAGCCTATCGTGGGAGTGGAAATCAGAGTTGATAGCAAACTGTATTATATCTGTCTGGCTAAAAATCAAAAGAGCGTTGGAGAGATTAACAGGCTGCTCACCCATTACAATTGTGACGGAGTAGAAATTCCAAAGCATAATCCGATGCTTCAAAACACTATTGTCATATATCCATTGCACAACATTCCTCAAGTTTTACAAGATTTTGAATATATAGGAATCAGACCTGAAGAGCTCAACCAGCTTTTGAAACCTCAACTTAAAAAAGTGGATCAGGAAAATGGTCATACTGCAACCCGTGACCGTTACAACCAAGCAGGAGTACAATCTTCACAAAATACTGAGAGCCATTGACAACAATACCCTCATCAGTAAATTAGAAAATGATGATCACTGCAAGGAGACAGAAACATTTGTCAATAAAAAAGAACTGTTAAATCAGTATCGAAACTATCCGCAAATCATCCAAAATACTGCTGCCGTAATTAATCAATGCAGTTTCGATTATGATTTTTCAACCCCTAAAAATAAGCAGCATTTCACAGACAGCAGGGAAAGTGATTTTAAACTGCTGACTCAGCTGGCACACGACGGACTGGCAGTTAGATATGGAAATAATCATCCTGAAGCTAAAACCAGAGTTGAAAAAGAACTCGCTGTTATTGACCATCTAAAATTCAGCGGTTACTTTCTAATTACCTGGGATATTATCCAGTACAGCAACAAAATGGGATTCATGCATGTGGGAAGAGGAAGCGGTGCCAACTCCATTGTCAGCTATTGCTTGGGAATAACCGATATCTGTCCTTTAGAGCTTGACCTGTATTTTGAAAGATTCTTAAACCTAAACCGTAAAACACCTCCCGACTTTGACATCGACTGGAGCTGGAATACAAGAGACACTATTCTGGAATATGTTTTTAATAAATACGGCAAACATCACGTAGCGTTTTGCGGAACCAATGTGGAATTTAAATATCGGTCTATCTTTAGGGAAATTGGAAAAGCCTTTGGCTTGCCAAAAGAAGAGTTGGACGTATTGGCTACAAGACCGATGAGTGAACATGATGACAATTCTGTTTTTAAGCAGGTTCATAAATACGGAAAACTTCTGGAAAAGTTTCCGAATCAGAGAAGCATGCACTCCTGTGGAATTCTTATTTCTGAAGAACCAATTACCAATTATACAGCATTAGAAATGCCACCGAAAGGATTTCCGATTGTGCAATTTGATATGCATACGGCTGAAGACATTGGTTTTGAAAAGTTTGATATTTTATCCCAAAGAGGGCTTGGAACAATCAAAGACACTGTTGACCTAATAAAAGAAAAAAAAGGTATTGCCGTTGATATCAAAGACACTGCCCTATCTAAAAATGAAGCAAAGTGCAATGAATTCCTAAGCATAGGGAAAACAATAGGCTGTTTTTATATCGAAAGTCCCGCAATGCGTGGGCTATTGAGAAGACTTAAATGCGAAGATTATAAAACTTTGGTTGCCGCTTCATCCATCATCCGACCGGGAGTAGCCCAAAGCGGAATGATGAAGGAATATATTTTCAGGCATAACAATCCGACAAAATTTGAATACTTTCATGAAGTTTTCAAAAAAAGAATTGGGTGAAACTTATGGCATCATGGTCTATCAGGAAGATGTCATTAAAATTGCATTGCATTTTGGAGGACTGTCAGCAGCCGATGGTGATGTCTTACGACGGGCAATGAGTGGAAAAGGAAGATCATTATCTGCATTGCAAAAAGTAAAGGATCATTTTTTTGAATCGTGCAAAGAATTGGGACATCCTGAACAGCTTTCTAGAGAAGTATACCGACAAATTGAATCTTTTGCTGGATATTCATTCTGTAAAGCGCATTCAGCTTCTTACGCTGTTGAAAGCTACCAGAGTTTATATCTTAAAGTCTACTATCCTATCGAATTTATGGTTTGTGCCATCAATAATGGTGGTGGATTTTACAGAACAGAAGTTTATGTCCACGAAGCAAAAATGTCAGGTGCAACCATTAACAATCCATGTGTCAACCTCAGCGAATATCAGACGACAGTCTACGGTCAAGATGTTTATTTGGGATTAATGCATATCGAAAAGATGGAAAGAAAAATCGCCATGATGATTCCTGAAGAGAGATTGAAAAACGGAGATTACACTTCTTTGGAAAATTTTATCAAGAGAATACCTGTTGGAATAGAAACTTTGCAGACGCTAATCTTTATTAGTGCATTTAGGTTCACAGGGAAGCAAAAACATGAACTGCTCATTCAGGCAAGATTCCTCTTTGGTAATGACCATTCAACATTTAGGCAGCCAACCTTACTTGATGAACCTCAAAAAGAATACAAACTTCCTGCGATTCTTAAAAATCCTTTTGAGGATGCTTTTGATGAAATAGAGATTTTAGGATTTCCAGTATCATTCAGTCCATTTGATATTTTACAGACAAAGTACCGTGGAACGGTTATGGCGAAAGATTTGGTCAAATACCATAAAAAACAGATTAAAATGCTTGCGTATTTAATCTCCAGAAAACACGTTCCCACTAAAAGAGGAGCCATGTTTTTCGGAACTTGGATCGATGCCGAAGGAGCCTATTTTGACACGGCTCATTTTCCGGATTGTCTGGAGGAATATCCTTTCCAAGGTGGAGGATGTTATCTTCTGTTAGGAACTGTAGAGGTGGATTTTCATTTTCCTACAATCACCATCCATAAAATGGCAAAGATGCCCTTTATCCCTGATCCCAGATATTCTATGGATAAAGATAAGTCACTCGAAGCTGCAAGAACCCTACATGAAGATATTAGCATGACTCAAAGAAAGCCTTATCCGCAAGAACATGAGATTGGATTGCCGAGACAGAAAATGCAGTAGTCCTCAACAATAACAAAAAATCAATAAATTGAAACTTAAAGCAACCATCGTTGAAGAGACAAGTCCCAATGACGACTCCGTTATTGTGTGTTTTGAAGGAGACAAAAACAAAAAGCATTTCGAGGTTAAGTGCTCTTTTAATCCTTTTGTACACAAAATGCGTAAATGGGACAGTTGGGAAATGGTGATCAAATGGGATAGTGAAATTTACACCGACGAAAAAACAGGGAATAAATCATATTTTACTTATCTGTTCTGTGATAGAGCAATAGAGATCAACTCTCCGTATGGCAAAAAAAGATTAAAAATGTACAGAATAAATACTCCTTTTGAAAAATATAATATATGCAATTCTTAAGAAACTTACGTCATTTCAACTAAGATCATTACCGTTTTGACTTATTTTAAATTTTAGCTAATGCCCAATTTTGCATCAATAAATAAATCAAAATTATGCAAAAGACAATTTTTATAACCGGAGCTTCATCCGGATTAGGGAAAGCAACCGCCAAATTATTTCAGAAAAAAGGATGGAAAGTAATCGCAACTATGCGAAGACCCGAGGAGGAAAAAGAGCTCAATCAACTTCCCAATGTAATCCTACTGGAACTTGATGTTACCGATACCGTAAAAAGCCAGGCAACTATATCTGAAATCTTAAAATCCCAAACCATCGATGTCGTACTGAATAACGCGGGTTACGGCCTTATCGGTCCCCTGGAATCATTAACCAATGAACAGATCCAAATGCAGATCCGGACCAATTTACTGGGTGTGATTCATATCACTAAAGCCTTTCTTCCTTATTTCCGGAAAAGAAAAAGCGGAACGTTCATCAATATCACCAGTACATTCGGCCTTCTGGGATATCCTACCTGCTCCATTTACAATGCCAGCAAATTTGCCGTCGATGGATTTTCAGAAGGTCTGGCCTACGAGCTCGCACAATTTGGAATCAATGTAAAAGTCATCGCTCCGGGAGGGATGCAAACCAACTTTACAGGAAGATCCCTTCAGGAAGGAATGCATGGAGCATACAGTCAGCTGGTAGCAAAGGTCAGCGAAGGCTACAGTGAGGAGCAGGTCGCCGATTACACGAAAGCAGAAGAAGTGGCTGAGATCATTTACGAAGCTGCGACCGACGAAAAATCCCAATTCAGGTATGTTGCAGGCAACGATGCTGTTGCCCTTTACCAGGAACGACTGAAATTAACACCTGAAGGACAGTTTAAAAAGATCCGCGAACAGTTTCTATTCTAGCCTAATAGTTAGTTCTGGGCTGTTAATTTTTAGCAGTTCATAAAATAACTCCGTACTAATTATTTAAATTTGTATTATGAAAAAGCAACCGGTTATCTTTAATTCCTTGTCCCAACTTCATAAAGCAATGGGACAGCCGGCACCCTCCCACCCCCTCATCAGTATTATCAATTATGGTGAGGCACAGTTCGACCCCACGGATTTCGAGCAGGGTATCATCCTTAATTTCTACAAAATTTCCCTTAAGACAAGCTTTTCCGGAAAATTGAAATATGGTCAGGGCCACTACGACTTCGAAGAGGGCGGGATGTCGTTCATTGCTCCGGGCCAGCTGCTGAAAATGCAGGAAGAAGAGGCTGATTATGATGGGATGACTCTACACATACATCCTGACCTGTTAAACGCATATCCGCTTAGCTCCAATATAAGGCATTATGGCTTTTTCAGTTATTCTGCAGCAGAAGCGCTGTACCTTTCGGATAAAGAAAAAACAACGATACTCAGTATCTACCGGTTTATCCAGGACGAGCTAAGCGAGCGCATCGATAAGTTTAGTCAGGATGTGATCATTTCCCAGATCGAGTTACTGCTCAATTATGCTAACCGTTTTTATGACCGGCAGTTTCTGACCAGAAAGGCGGTCAATAATGATATTCTTGCCAAGCTCGAACAACAGCTGGAAAACTACTTTAGTAACGAAACACCATTAGTCAACGGACTTCCCACCGTCAATTTATTAGCAGAACAGCTCAACCTAACACCGCGATATCTTAGCGATCTTTTACGGAACCTGATTGGATTAAATACACAGCAATTCATTCATGAAAAAGTCATCGAAAAGGCAAAAGAAAATCTTGCAAAAGGTCACAAGAGCATCGCTGAAATTGCCTATCTGCTAGGATTCGAGCATCCTCAATCTTTCAATAAACTATTCAGAACCAAAACGTCCATATCACCTTCTGAATACCGGAAATCTCTGTTAAATTGATAATGGTCCGTTTCATATTTTGTTCCTGATCCATCACTTCCTCTTCGAAATTATTTCCTTGCCAAATATTTTTCTCGATAGGTAAATATACCATGAAAGCATCTTATATCTGCGCAAATTTATATGGAATTCAAACATTCATTATTCTTACCATCTGAAATATAAAAATCAAAAAACGAGTATGAAAATAACAAATTTTGTAGAAGAATTTATTGCGTCAAGCAATGCTTATGATACTGTAGACTATGTTAGCAAATGGCAGACAGATGTCATCCTTGACGATCCATCGGTAGGAAATGTCTATGTCGGACATTCGGAAATCAAAAATTACTTTGAAAGCTATTTTATAGGCTACAGAACACAGACCAAACTTATAAAACTTGACATCACGAGTGATAACAAAGCAAATTTGGAAGTTGAGTTTACCGGGAGCTTTCCTGAGGGAAAAATTAAAGGATTTTTCAGTTTTACATTCGAAGAAGGAAGGATATCTAAAGCATTTGCAGATTTACTATAATATTCCCGAGACAATATATGGTAGGTAAATGATAATAATTTAATTTTAATATTAAAATTCAGCTTTTATCCTCTTCCATATCAATCCGTAATTTTCCGTGTTCTTAATATCTGTTATAAATTATAAATCGCAAATTTCATAACCTTCTCTAAATCCTCTAAGAATGGTTATTCTTAGAGGTTACTAATTCATCAGTTATATCTTTTTGATATACACAATCAAAATTGATGAATACATTTTTGCCGATCTTAATATCCTTGCCATAATTGATGTAAAGCGGCGTAAATACATCTGTCGTCTCATCAATTTCGGACCCAACGATTTCCCCCAAATAATTCCTTATTTCCGCAGCATCTGTTGTGCTGTTTAATTTCATCAATACTTTTTGCTTTCATAAGAGACATCCCGCATTCTGTTCCTTTGAGAATCACCTTGCGGAATAGTTTTGCCACTTTTCAGTCTCTCAAAAATGTCTTTTTCTATTGGCATCTCTTTATTTTTTATTGGCGGCTTCATAAGCCTCATCATTTACCGCTTCCAACCAGGTGTTTTTATTAGATTCCTGATTAGGAATTATGGATAGATGTGCAAACCAGCTATCTTTTGTGGCACCATGCCAATGGTCTACATTAGGTTCGATTTCTATAATGTCCCCCTCTTTTATCCTTCTAATATCTTTTCCACGTTCCTGAAAGAGCCCTTCCCCAACTACAGCAATCAGAATCTGTCCGTTTGTATGCTTATGCCAATTGTTTCGGCAACCCGGTTCAAAAGTCACATTAGCAATTGGTAGATTTAATTCTTTATTAGATGTAAGAGACGCTACATATGATTTACCAATAAAATACTTTGATAAATCTGTATTCTCTTTTCCAACAGGGAATGCACTTACTATTGATTGGCTATTGTGATCCTCTTTTTTTACTATTAAATTTGCTGAAGATCTCCACCATTGTTTTTGTGTCCAAAACATTCATATCAACTAATTTCAGAGATTTAACCATAGGAAGTGTAGAGTCTTTATATTCTTTAAAGTGAGGGGTTTGCAGATGGCTTTCATAGGCTTTTCTATCTGCGTAAATTTCTAGGATTCTCACCTGATTGGGATTTTCTTTCTGGAACATCGGGAAAATAGCGACTACTCCATGTTCAATTTTTACAGAAGCTGCCGATTCCTCTACCAGTATCGATTTGTACTGATCTAAGAATTCAGGTACAATTTCAATTTCCGAAATGCGAACCATCATATCATTTGCAATCAAAGGAGTTTCTTTTTCACCAATGGCATTTCTTAATACATTGCCTTGTTGACGACTGATGTACTGATCGATAATCAAAACCAATTCTTTCAATTGTCCATCTGTAATACCAGTGTTTCTTCCCATACCGATATGGGCTTTCAACTGAGGCTCTACTCCGGGCATAGCTGCCAATGCAGAAATCGTTACAAATTCTCGCTGACGAAAATTCAAAACGTCACTGTTAAAAATATCTGCAAAAAGATGCTCTTTTAAAAAAGCATCAGCTCGTGGTGCAAATTCGCCAAAACCAGGGGCAGGCTTTTGTTGCGGTGTTTTGGTAAGTTCTTCCAATACTTTACGACCCTGCTCATATTTATCCAATGTAGTATTTTCTACGATAATCTTTTTGCCTTCCTTGTCTTTGATACCTTTACCCGCTCTTTCTTCCACTACCGTTTTAAAAACACCTAAAGCATTCAAACTGCGAGGAAATCCGCAATACGCATATAATTGTACTAAAGCTTCTTTTATTTCGTTAATTGCAAGTCCTGAATCCAGACCTGAATTCAAAACCTTTTTAAGATTTTCAGTATTCCCTGAGGCGGTAAGGGCTGATATCGCAGACAAATTTTGCTGATGGTCATTTAAGTGGGTAAATCCATTACTCGTCGTTACTTGTGCATTCATTATACTATTCATATTTATTGTGAAAAAAAACACCCATAAAAATTTTGTTATTTTTAATCTCATAAGATTATTTTATTCTGGTTCAAATGTAACTTTTAGTTTTCCTTTTTGCATGGAACTGCATAATGCCTTCCTAAGGGTCTAATCTTTGTCAATACCTGTATTAAATCTCTTCGATCTTGGAACGATCTTGTTTGTTTTTATACTTCCAGTTTTCCATAATGATTCAATTTTTATAGATCTTCTGTGATCTAGATCATTACAAGAACAAAGTTCTTCATTGTATGGATTAACTTGTTTATACAGAATACGGAAGTATTTACCACTTTTACTGATTTGGGGTATAAGGATGTAATTCGTGTTAAAAGGTTTTATAAATTTGTGTATGTAAGTGATAAAAACGATATGGAAGAGGTCATAAAAATAGATACTGTACGACAGTATAATGACGAGATGGGTGCTGAGACAAAACATCCTTTGGTAAGTGTCGTTAATTTCGATGAAATTCCTACCTATGTACAATTCAGGAGGTATATGGGGCTATACTGTGTTTTCTTAAAAAATGTAAAGTGTGGCGATATGCGCTACGGCTGTCAGCCATATGATTATGAGGACGGAACACTTGTTTTCATTGCACCCGGCCAGGTTTACGGTATTGACAGTAGCGGGAAGGTTATTAAACCGTCAGGAAAAGCATTGGTATTTCATCCAGATATGATTCTTGGAACCCATTTGGGGAAAATTATTAAAGACTACACTTTCTTTTCTTATGATGTTAATGAGGCACTACATTTATCAAAAAAAGAACGAGCTACAATCAACGATTGCTTTGATAAAATAGATAATGAAATCGATCTAAATATTGACAAACACAGTAAAACACTGATTGCGTCTAATATAGAACTTTTGTTAAATTACTGTATGCGATTCTATGACCGCCAATTCATTACCAGAAATAATATAAATACAGGTATTTTGGTGAAGTTCGAAAATCTTCTGCACGATTACTTCAGGTCGGGAAAATCGCAGGCTCTTGGACTACCCACCGTCACATATTGTGCTGAAGAATTAAATCTATCGGCAAACTATTTTGGTGACCTCATCAAAAAAGAAACGGGAAATACGGCACTTGACTATATACAGACAAAATTGATTGAAGAGGCCAAGGAAAAAATATTTGAGCCTAATAAATCAATAAACGAAATCGCCGATGAACTTGGATTTAAATACCAACAGCATTTCACTCGGCTTTTTAAACAGAAAGTGGGTGCAACACCTCAGGAATTTAGGAATCTAAATTAATAGAATACCATTGCTTCTGAAACGATAAATTCTTGGCACACCTGGAACTATATTGAGTTTTTTCATTGGGGTAGAATAAATATTTAGTCCCGTATAAATAAACAATCAATTAGAATTATTTATGCATCTGAATTAGTCCATTATTAGTCGACCCTTATATTTACATTACTGCTTAAAAAAGGTTCAGAAAAACTCAATCCTGAACCTTTTTTCTTACTATTTAATTAAAATTGCCCCCTTATAAGAGATCTAAAATCATCAACTTCCCTGCGAAGCTCCATTCAGGTAATCCTCACTGATATCTTTATCCTTTTTAAAATCCATTTTCCCGAATTTATAGCTAAAACTTATACCGAACGACCGAAGTGGTAATTGGCGCATGGAATATGAAGTATAATCAGTGGTATTAACCGTTGTCACCTGATTGATATATTTGTTGAAAGGGTTTGTTGCTGTAAACCCTATACTTGCCTTTTTGTTCCAGAATTGTTTTCTCGCCGCAATGCTGTAAGTAATGGATTGAGGATTTTTTACCCTGAATATTCTTTGCGGAAGAATTATAATTCCCAAATATCTCTACAATAAAATCTTTTGGAAATGCATAATTCATATTTAAGTTTAAACGGTAGCGCATTCCCATATCAATGTTTCCAAAATAATCGCTGACGATATATCGGTGGAAAAGCATCATATTTCCCCGAATATTTAATTTGTTATTCAGCAAAGGAAGGGAGCCGGATAAAATACCTCCCGAATTATATTCTTTTCCGATATTGTCTCTTGAAGTCACAGAAACATTGGTATAATCAGTTCCGTTGACGTTATAAATCGGATAAAAAGTTGTGATTTGTTTTAAATCCTGACTGTTAATTCTTTCTGTAAGCGTGAATGAAAGATTGGCTCCATTTTCAAAATTTCTGTTGTACCCTAATTCCATATTATCACCAATTTCTGGTTTTAATGAAGGATTTCCGGTGGTAATATTGTGAGGGTCGCTGAAATTCAGAAACGGATTTAGTTCAGAATATTCTGGTCTTTCAACTCGTCTTGTGTAAGCCAGTTTTATAGTTTCTCCGCTGTCAAATTTGTGCGATAAAATAAAGGAAGGAACAAGCAGACTGTAAGATGGAATATTGGTATTTTGGTAATCAATTTTAACGGTTGTGTATTCGTAACGTGCTCCTGCCCTTACATCCAGCCAATCATTAAATAATTTTAAAGATGAGGAAAGATACGCCGCATATACTCCCATATCGTATTTCAAGCGAAAAGACTGAAAAGGGTCAGATTCATACTGTCCTGATAAAGCATTCAAAACATTAACATCTGTTGTATTATTAATATGTTGAAGAATGGCTTTCGTACCCATTTCCAATGTAATTTTATCATTGATTGGCTGAACATAGTCTACCGATAAATTATGCTCAGAATCTGTTCCAGGATTGCTTCCGGAGATTCCGTCATAAGGGATCATTGATCCTGCCAAACTCTGTGTTTGCAAGTAGTTACTTTTGGGTGAGCCAAAACTTCCCACATAATCAGCTGTTAATTCCTGTCCTTCTTTCTGAAATGTTTTTCGGTAGCTAACATTAGCATCAATAGAATTCACAGATGAACGAGTATCTGAATTTCTGTAACCGATAATAGACTGTTCATTCGGCGTGGAAAAATCTCTTATATACTGTTCCTGATTGATGAGACCGATGTTTTTGTTGGCAAAATCATTATAAGAAACCGAACCGCTCAACGTATTGGTTTTGTTAATGGCCCAGTCAAAACCCAATCCCGTACGATAACCGTGTCTTTGAAAATCGTTGTAACCATTTTGCAATAATTGAGTTTCACTGGTAGCTGTATGAGAAACTCTGTTTTGTGAAGAAGGCGTTCGGGATTTCAACTGTGCATTGCCGCTGAAAAAAGCATTCAGGCTGAAATTATTATTTCTGAAATTTAAATTGACAGAACCTGTTTCAAACCTTGTTCCTACAGAACCGTTGATAATTCCGTTAATGCCTTTTACTTTGCTTTCGTTCAGAACAATATTGATAATTCCACCCGTTCCTTGAGCATCATACTTTGCTCCTGGACTTGTAACCGCTTCTATACTTTTAATCTGACTTGCCGGAATCGAAGCGAGTGCATCAGCAAGACTGTTTCCAAAGATGCCGGAAGGTTTTCCGTTAATTAAAAATCTTACATTGGGATTTCCCTGAAGCTCCACATTCCCATCTGCATCTACGGTTACCTGAGGAACTTTTCTCAAAACATCTATTGCGGCACCGGTCTGTGACGTCAAGTCATTAGCCACATTATAAACGATTTTGTCAATTTTATTTTCAACGATTGGCTTTTTACCGCTAATGACAACTTCCTGAATGGTTTTGATTTGATTGCCCTTTAGAGTATCGGTTGGTTTTACAGGATTTGTATTTTGAGCCTTTGCGACAATCGCAAATAGTAAAGTAATTGGAATTGATAATTGTTTCACAGTGCTGTATTTATGGCACAAAGGTGAAACCTAATTTTGTAAACATTCTGAATTATGGAACGATAATGTAAAAGATATAAAATTCAAATTTTATTCAAAATCGCAAAATATTTTTGTGAAATTAGTTAAATTTAAAGTGGAGGTAATCAACGATCATATTAATTTAGAAATAAGTAAAATTCAGAGTAATAATTCTTTTTTTTGAGAGTAAAACCACTGAAGAAAAGATTCAATTGATATTTACTTTATCGGAAAAAGACTTCGTTTACAGTATTATTGAAAGCCAAAGCATTATCATTACAATTGACACAAAATATTTTACAAAATACAATGAATCTCTAACTATTTTTCAAAAAGAAAAGCAAAAGATCCCAATCGATATACAACATAACCTGCTACAAATCATTAAGAATAATTTTAATGACATTTTTAGGAAAATAGGCATTGAAAGTCTTATTCTTGATAGTATTTGTAAGCTTGGGACAAACGAGTTACAACTTCAGGAAGATAATCAAAAAGTCAAATTTTCGGGCCTTGCCAATGTCGAGAAGATCAATCTTGCAAGAAAGCTTATCGTTGAGCATCTGTCTGAGCATCTGACAATCCCTATTATAGCATTGGAAGTGGGAACGAATCAATCTTATCTGAAAATCGGCTTTAAGAAAATGTATGGTCAAACCATTTTTGAATTTATCCAAAGTACCAGAATGCAGACCGCAAAAGAACTCCTTAAAAGACAGATCTTACTATTACAATTATCGCCTACAAAGTGGGTTATTCTTCATTAAGCAGCTTCAGCCAGACCTATAAAAAACACTTTGGTATTACTCCATCATTAGATTGCAAATAAAAATTTTCTGATTTCTAAAACAGTATTTCTTTATTCTAAACAGAGATGCTTTTTTGAGTTCATATTATATGTATCTTTGCACTTTATTAATATTTGGTCTAAATAAATATAATGAAGCAGATTTTTAGTTTAAACAGAACTAGTCCAAAAAAAGATAATGGGGCAATCTCCTTTTTATTTTAAAAACAATCCTATTTAATTACTTTTTTATTTTTTAATAATTTCCTACTCAACTGTCATTTTTGTATGGGTAAGAGATAAACAATTTTACAATGCATAAACGATTAATTTTTCTATTTTCAATGCTTACGGCCTTATTTTCCTTTGCGCAAACCAAGACCGGAGCAATCTCAGGAACAATTACTTCCATTGAAGATGAACCTTTAGAACTTGTTTCGGTATCACTTTTAGATCAGAACAAAAGTACAATTACCGATATCAAAGGGCATTTTAGTTTCCCTGAACTTGCACCGGGAAATTATACTGTAAAAATTCAGATACTGGGGCTTAAAGAGCAGCAAATCCCGGTTGAAGTAAAAGAAGATGAAGATACACCCGTAAATTATCGACTTACCAAGGAAAACATTCAGGTATTACAGGAAGTGCGGATTGTTAAAAATAATTCAACTGTTACCCGAAAAGAGAGTCCCTATGTGGCAAAATTACCCATCAAATATTTAGAAAATCCGCAGGTTTACAATACCGTTCCAAAGGAATTAATCACTCAGCAAATGGCAGTAGACCTGGGAAGCGTTTCCAAGAATGTTCCCGGGGCTGGTATTCCGATGATTGCCAATCAGGGAAGAGTGACTTTCCGTTCGCGTGGATTTGAAACTGAGCCTAATGCAAGAAACGGTGTTGCAGGAGCGGCTTTCTCATTTTTGGATAATGCCAATTTAGAAAGAATTGAAGCTATTAAAGGTCCTTCCACCACCCTTTTTGGAACTCAGGTATCAAGCAGCTACGGAGGTTTATACAACAGAGTCACCAAAAAGCCCTACAACGGATTTGGTGGTGAAGTAGGTTATACCGGAGGAAGCTGGAATTTTAACAGACTGGCTTTTGATGTCAATACACCAATCAATAGTGATAAAACGGCACTGTTTAGATTAAATGGGGCAACAACTTTCGAGAAAAGCTTTCAGGATAGTGGTTTTACGAACAGTTTAGCCATTGCCCCAAGCTTTTCATACCAGATTAATGACCGATTATCTTTGTTACTGGATGTTGAATTTGGAATTGCAAAAGGAACTTCCGTAGTTCGTTTTAATCCTTACACGAAAAGTAATAAAATCCAATCCATCGAGGACATTAATTTCCCTTACAAAAAGACATTTTTAGGCGATGACATCACCTACTCTACTCAAATGATGAATATTTTCGGGCAATTAAATTACAAGATTTCATCTTCATGGACTTCACAAACCATATTTTCCCGTGCAAGATCAACCATCAATGGCTATATCACAGCATTAAACGGAAGATCAGACACTACATTACAGGCAAGTGTAATTGTAGGCAACACAAACTTTATTGCTACTAATTTACAGCAAAACTTCATCGGTGATTTCTACATCGGTAAATTCAGAAACAGAATGGTGGTAGGGCTTGATTATTATAACAATTTCAATAGTTTTGACAGAACCAACGTGAATGCACCAGTGGTCGATTTTATTAATACCCCAAGTACTTACAGAGTAACGAGGGATATGCTCGATACCCTTACCAATACAGGAACACCAAGAAAAGAAAAAAGCAGCGATGATACTTATGCTGTTTATGTTTCAGATGTTTTTGATATTACAGACCGTTTGAAAGTAATGGGAAGCTTAAGAGTTGATAATTTCCATTACAATGGGGTGTACAATATTCTTACAGGTGAAACAGCAGGAGGACTTAGCGTGAGCGGACTACAGGCAGGACCTTACACGCAAACAGCTTTATCTCACAAGTCGGGTTTAATTTATGAAGTTTTAAAAGATAAAGTATCTCTATTTGGAAACTATTTAAATGGATTCTATAATATCAGCGGAGTTGATAAAAACGGAAACAATTTCGTCCCACAGAAGGGAAATCAATTAGAATTCGGGGCTAAGGCAGATTTGTTTAATCACAGACTTGTCGGGACGATAAGTTATTATGATATTAAAGTAGATCATGTGTTAAGAACAGATCCGGATGATGCGAATTTCTCTATTCAGGACGGTTCGCAATACAGCAAAGGCATCGAAGTAGACATTACGGCAAATCCTGTTGCAGGTCTTAATATCATCGTTGGATATGCTTATAATGACAGCAAATTCACAAAATCAGATGCTTCCGTACTGAACTTACGCCCTGCTGCATCCGGTCCGCAGAATATGTATAATTTCTGGATGAGCTATGCTTTTACGAAAGGGAAATTCAGTGGTTTGGGAGCCGGTTTTGGAGGAAATATCGGAAGCATGTCTTATCAAACCAATACACAGACCGCAAAAGTGATAATCCCTTCTTACAAAATGTTCGATGCAAGTATTTTCTATGACCGTCCGAAATACAGATTAGGCTTAAAAATAGATAATATTACCAGCGAAAAAGCTTGGTCTGTAAGACTTACACCTCAAGCTCCGATCAGATTTTTGGCAAGTATTGCTTTAAAATTTTAAATAAGTTTTAATGAATTCTTTTATTGTGAAAAAAGTTTTTTATTTATTATTTTTTCTTTTGTTAAGCAATCTTGCCTATGCAGACGGATATTGGCTGGAACTGGAAGGCTCAGGTAAAAAGGGAGATCCCTTAATGATAAAAATCCGTTACGGAGGCGTGAACGAAGACAAAACAAGATACATCAAAAGCGGAAGTGATCTTGATAAAATGAAAGATTTTGAACTCACTGTCATCAACCCCAATGGAGAAAAATCTCAAATTTCAATTCAGCAGAAAAACGATTTCTGGATTGGATACTATATTCCTAAAAATGATGGAACATATTATATTTTTGCCATTAACGACAGACTTCCTGTCGTAGAAAGAGAAGATCAGAAACAGAATATTAGACCTACTCAATATTTGCAAACCGTTTATGTAATTGGTAAAAAAAAGGAACAGAAAACGCCAATGCCTTATTTAAATCTGGATATTCACGTAAGTGATAAAACAGCAAAAATTTCCGCATCTATCGATGGAAAACCAGTAGAAAAAGGAACTCTGTTACGTGTTTTCTTGCCAAATAATCAGGATTTAAAATTGAGTACAGATGATAAAGGAACCGCTACTATTCCACTTCTACTGAAAGGTCAATATTTAGTAAGGTTAGATAAAACCATAAACACTGAAGGAGTTGTTGATGGCAAAAAATATTTTGCAGAAAGACATCGATGCGATTATAGTTTGATTACAAAATAAAATGATAAAAAAGATACGAATTTGCATCCGTATCTTTTTTATTTTTAAAAATTAATTCAATTATTTTAAGGCAAATAATATAGTTCCACCTATTATTAATACTGCTCCGATTGCTGTTTTCAAAGTCAGTGTTTCTTTAAAGAACAAAACTGCAAAAATGATGGCTATTGCCACACTCAATTTGTCAACCGCTGCAACCTGTGAAACTTTTCCGATTTGAAGTGCTTTGAAATAAAACAACCAAGACAAACCTGTAGAAACTCCTGACAATACCAAGAAAATGATATTAAATTTTGATAGCGAACCAATATCTTTCGCTTCTCCTTTAATGAAAACAACACTCCAAACCAGTACCAGAATAATAATTGTTCGAATTCCGGTGGCTAGATTAGAATTAATATTAGAAACTCCTATTTTAGCAAAAATAGCCGTGAATGCAGCAAAAAGCGCTGACAGTAGTGTATAATAAAACCACATTATTCAAGTTTTAAAAATTTTTAACAAAGCCAATTCCTACACTTTTATTTTGGTAGAAAGGCATAACCATTGTTGCCGAATTTTTACTCTTTCCTCCCAAAAGATTATTGATTTTAGGATAAAGCCAATATGCCAGTTCTGTTGAAAGAATTCCAAAACCAGCACCACCAACAACATCTCCAAACCAATGTTTGTCATTCAGCATTCTGTAAACGCCTGTGAATACAGCAAATGAATAACCTGAAATACTTAATAAAAAGTTAGTATCCTTATATTCTCTGAACATAAATTGCGCAGAGGCAAAAGCAATCGCAGTATGTCCTGAAGGAAATGACAAATTATTGGATTGGTCCGGTCTTTCTTCCTTTGTTATATGTTTTAAAGGAAGTACAAATGCCGAAGTAATGAGCATAGATGTTCCATAAATGATAGTTCTATCCTTGAAGTTATGTTTACCTTCAACACCAAATGCATTTAATCCGTATACCAAAGCTGCAGGAGCAAATTGTGTATAATTATCAATTCTGATGTGGTCTGGCTTGTGTTCGTTGATTTCGTCTCTGGTTGAGAAGTTTAATTGTTTTAGGCCATTAACACTCAAACTCGCCACTCCGTATCCAATCAACGCAGTTGGAATAATCAATTTTTTATAACTAGGATTATATATTTTTTCATTAATGATTGTACTATCTTTTATTGTTTTCTGACCCTGAATTGAATCATTGTTTTGAGCCTTAATATTTCCAAAAACTGAGGTTAATATGAAAAGACCGATTGCTATTTTTTGACTGTAATTTGACATTTTTTTTGTGTATTAATTTTTAATAAAATCATTGGCGAGCTGGACATTCGCTTCCTTAAATTTTGCAAGTATATTTTGTCCGTAATCTGTAAAATATTGGTGATTTTTTAGAAAATCATTGTTCTGCATCTGCCATTCTTCATCGGTAAAAATGAGTCCGAGATATTTTTCAAACTCCAGTCTTAAAGCTTTCTCATATTTGGGATAATTAGTTCTTGTTAAATGAAATAAATCTGCATCACAAATGATTTTTTTCAATCTCTGATACAGGATTTTGAGGATATTTTGTTGAATCGATACATTCTAAAACCTTTTGAATAAAATCTTTTTCACAACCGAAGTTTTCAAGAAAATTGCAGGCAATTCTCTTACTTTCTTGTTCGTGACCTTTATAACAAAAAGCATATCCGCAATCGTGAAACCAAGCAGAAACCTGTAAGGCACAAATATCCTCTTCGGAAAGGACACTTTCCTGAGAAATTTCCCGAACTGCTGCCACTACTTCATAAGTGTGCCCTATATTGTGAAATGTCAGTTCACTGGAAATATTCTCTGTAAGAAAAAGAATCGCATAATCTCTTACAGCTTGTAATAAATTATTCATTTTTTTTATATTTAGAACTTATAACTATAACCAACCCTAATGACCTGTGTTTCATAGTAATCATCGCTGGTATAGTAGAAACCACTTCCTTGAATCTGTTTCTTTATTACCATTGTATTAAGCAAATCCGTAGCATTGAAGAACAATTCTCCTTTTCCATTTTGAATCGATTTTTTAATACCGGCATCAACTGAGAATCTAGAACCGATTTTCCCTTGCCGAATAATATCAGGAGCCAGATAAACAGCCGTCAATTGAACATCCAATCCGCCAGCAAATTTGAGAGTATTGTTAAATTTCACATTTCCTGATATTGCATTTTGCATTTCTGCCGAAAAAACATTTGGAGTTGGATAAAGATTGGTTACCGTAAAAGCATCAATCCGATTTCTGTAAAGATTTCCATTAATATTAAAGGAATATACTTTTGAAATCTTCTGATTTAAAATCATTTCAAGTCCGGAGTTATAACTTTTACCGGCATTCTGAAAAACAGCGTAAACCAAAGTGCTTCCTGGAACAATGCTTGAAATTCTGGTAATCGTTCCATTTGAAAAACGATGATACAACGCAGAATACAAATAACCATTATCCCAATTGTATTTGTGTCCCAATTCAATAGAATTGGTAAATTGAGGTCTTAATTGAGGATTTCCGACTTTAATGATTTCTGCATCATCATATTTTGGAAAAATCCTGATATCTACTTCATTCGGACGGTCTACCCTTCTATTATAAAAAATAGAAAATTTGTTTCTGTCATTGAGCTTATAAGCCAATCTCAGATTTGGAAACGGCTGTGTGTAATTGTAACCATCGCTTTTATACGTCGGATGATTCGGATTGACATCATACTGAATTTTCACATACTCCAACCTCACTCCCAATTCAGCTTCCCATTTTGGAGTTTCAAAAATATAATTCGCGTAAACAGCGGGAATTAATTCTTTATAAGTCGCCCAACCTCCTGCATTGACATCCAAAACAGAGTTTGCTCCGGGAAGAAAATTCATATTTGTCGGGATGCTTCTGTTTCTTAATTTGATTCCAGTTTCTAATCTTCCGTATTTCAGAGGTTTGATATAATCTACATTGAAATCATAAACCTGTTCGTCAGACAATAATTTAAAAGCATCTGTTCCTTTGGAAGTTGGCAAATAATTATCGTAAAAATACTTCTCATCTTCTCTGTGAAAAGTATAATTAAAACCTACATTCAATAAATGCCCTGCTTCCTTAAATTTATGCTGATAATTGGCAGTTCCCATGATTGTCGTTTTCAATTCATCTTCCAAAAACTGCCACAAACGAAGTCTTTGTGAAAAATCTCCGTTGAAAAAAGGCTGGTCGCCACGGTCAATTATTTTTTCACTTCCGTACATCCCAGAAACCGTTAATGAATTTTGAGAATCGATATTCCAATCCAAACCTGCTTTTGTTGTTAAGAAATTGGTATTTCTGTTTCTTTTTAACTGAGATTTAATGATTGTTCCGTCGTCGTAAGTTCTTGTGACGAATTCATTTTTATTCAAAGTCTGGGTGTAAAGATTGTCTGCCTGAAGAAATACATTAACCTTATCTTTTCTATAATTAAGCGACAAAGAAGGATTGATTTTCGGGGCAAAAGTATATTGAGGTCTTATTGTCGGAAGATTTTCTTTTCGTACCCAAAGCGAACCCGTTCCGTAAGTGAAACCCACTTTCCCGTTCAAACCGTTTTTTGAATTTTTCTTCATAATAATATTGATGATTCCAGCGTTTCCATTGGCATCATATTTTGACGAAGGATTGTTGATGATTTCGATTCTATCAATGGATGAAGCAGGAATGTTATCCAATCCGGTCTGGCTTCCGAATCCTGTCAACGCAGTTTGTTTTCCATCAATCAGAACCGTGATTTTATCATTCCCACGCAACTGAACTTTCCCGTCCTGAACCGTTACACCCGGTAAATTCTGCATCGATTGTAATAAAGAACCTCCACTTTGACTGATATTATCGGCTAATGAAAATGTTTTTTTATCCATCTGATTGCTGATTTCGTTTTTCTTGGTAGATGTTATAACAACTTCCTCAATTTTAGTTTCTTTCGTCGAAGAAGAATTCTCCAGTTCAATAATTGGAATTTCAATAAACTCAGAAAGACTTCCTACAAAGAGATTTTGTTTTTTGGCAGTAAATCCAGAAATAGATATTTCCAAATAATAATTATCGGGTTTCACTCCTTCAAGCGAAAATCTCCCTTCTTCATTGGTAATGGTTCCAGCGACAAAAGCCTCATCATTTGATTTTTTTAAGATAATATTTACATATGGCAGATTTTTTTGATCCGATTGATTTTTAACCATTCCGGAAATAGTTACATTTGAAAACTGCGATTTAAAAAAACTCATCGTCATTAGTAAAACAAGGAAAAACAAATTCTTCAGCATTTTATATCATTTTAATTTTATGAGACAAAAATGAGATGAGATTTAGAAGAAATTTAGAATTTGATAATATAA
The DNA here is from genome assembly GCF_039727685.1 of Chryseobacterium sp. POE27. Lineage (NCBI taxonomy): Bacteria > Pseudomonadati > Bacteroidota > Flavobacteriia > Flavobacteriales > Weeksellaceae > Chryseobacterium > Chryseobacterium sp. POE27. Next base: position 4,010,084 of record NZ_CP152475.1, on the reverse strand, counting down.
ATCTTACATGTTTACATAAAAATGGAAGCAGTTTCGGTCAGACAGCTTCCATTCAATAAACACTAAATTACTAACACATCTAATCTTTCTGAAGTTTTATAAAATTACCTTTTGCATCAAACAAAGCATCACCACCATACACTTCGGCTTCATAATTTACAGTACCATTTGCTTTTGTAATTTTTGCAGCTTCTTTGATCTTACCTAATTTGTTTTTTGTAATATAAGCTGAAACTGTTGCTGGTAACTGATTAGCTTTAATTTCAACTTCCTTTTCTTCTAAAGTTCCCTGTGCGTTATAAACAACACTCATTTCCTGACCTTTGTATTTAAAAGAGCCTTCAAGTTTTCCGCCTTCATCTTCCCATTCTGCTTTTGTATTAGGATAAGCCTTTTGAAATGCCTTTTCCACAACAGCCGGAACTTCTACATTCTCTTTTTTTTCATCTTTCTCTTTTTTCTTCTGAGAATATGCCAATGTACTTACGCATAATAGAGACATTGCTAACATTAAATTTTTCATTTTATAATATTTTAAATTAATACTGTAAAGTTGAAATTCAATTCTGTAGAGATACTGAATTTTGAAAGTAAATTGAAAATTTATTTGAAGAATAAATATTATTTTTTAATGACTTTATATGTCTTAACTCCATTCTTAGAATTTAAAGAAATGAAATAGACTCCATTTGGATATTTCTGGAAATCTATCTTGTTTGAAGCAAGATTAGAAACTTCCAGATTCTCACCTAAAACATTAGAAATAACATATTGACATCCTGAAAAATCAGCTTTTAAATCCTTAAAAAAAAATAGAATCAGAAGTAGGATTCGGATATATTTCCATCAAATTATTTGAACTTAAATCTGAGGTTTGAAGGTTGGTTGTAGCAGTTGCAAGCCAGATAACAGCATTTAAAAGCAATGGTTTGTGATTTCCGTTGCCATCTCCTGTATATCCATTGTAAAGACTGTCACCTGAATCTCCAGTTCCGTCATCAGGAACCGAACTATCGCCCAAAGCCACCACTTTTCCGGTACCATAACTTGCTGTTGCAACCATAGCTCCTGTAAGCCCTGTTGTAGAAGAACCTGTTTTAAAAATCAAACCCTGAACTGCGGAATTATTCACTTTATTAAGTGTCATAGAAGTCCCGTTTGAATATTGCATTTGTGTAGGATTTCCAACAATTCCGTGTAAAATTGTATTTGCTGGAAGTGAGGCAAAATTACTAGTAGTTTGACTAAAATTACCAAGATCAAAAGTAATCCCGAACGGATTTGTCTGTACGGTATTATTTTGCAGGATATCATTCCAGATCGCTGGTGAATCCCATCCATCATTGTTTCTGTCGCTGATGTTATGGTCGCTGATCATAAACAAACCGCCTCCATTTTGAACAAAGTTTACTAGCGCATTAGCCTCTGCTGTTGTAAATTTCAGATTAGGTTCATCAATAATAAAAACTTTATAAAGAGAAAGATCCTGTGTATTAGTTAAATCACCATAGCTGATTCTTCCATTGTACGGTAAAGTTTCAACGGCATAACCCAATTTGACCAGATCAACTGCCCAACCGCTTAATGCGCCATTCCAATACGCTTCAGAGGTAGAACTTGTGATACCGCTTTGTGCGGGTGATGGAATTCTCTGAGGATTGCTTTGACTTCCACCTGTGGTGACAGTTCCATTGGAATTTGCTTTAAGATTATGCAGATCTGCATCGATCACCCAATCTGCATTACCAGCCATTTCAGCTTTCGTTGCATCAAATAAAATTTTAATCTGAGCATTGGATAAATGAACTACACAGATTAATGTAATAAGGGTAATAATTTTCTTCATAGAAGTAATTGAAATTTGTAAACATGGCAAAGCTGCAATTCAATTCTGTAGACATGCTGAATTTTTAGAAATCAGCTTATTTAAAACAAACTGTAAAAGAATGCCTGTTTTCTACAAAATCATACCGAATATCGTAATTATAAAGATTGCATATTTTTTTTACAAATTTCAAGACCAAGACCTAAGCTTCTATTGTCATTTGACTGTTTCTTGAAACGTTGAAATAATTCAGATTCATTTAGTTTTCCTACACCATTCTTTGAATCATTACTGAAAGTGAGCGTTTCTCTATTAATTTCAATTTTTATCGTTTTATTTTCATCCGTATATCTTAGAGCATTTGAAAAAAGATTTCCGAACAGGATGTCGATCAAAATAGGATTTGCCGTAATTACAGAACTATTGTTGAATTGGATATCTAAATTTATATCCTTTAACTGCAAAGTATCTTTGTACTGACTGATAATGCCATCCAATACATCTTTGAGTACGATCCTTTCAACATTTGGAAACTGGTTATTTTCGATTTTGGTAAGCAGCAGTAATGTTCTGTTAATTCGCTGCATCTTTTCTCCGGCAGAAAAAATTTCGCTGATGAGTTCTGCCTGCTCTTCGGTGATAGGACTGGTCTGCATCAAGAGTTCCAGTTTGCTGGTAAAAACAGCAATCGGAGTCTGCAATTCGTGAGAAGCATTCTCGGTAAATTCTTTTTGGGCCTTATACAATTTGCCATTGCGATTCACCAGATCGCTGATTGAACTTTCAAGATCCTTAAATTCAAAAATTCTGGTTGGCATAAAATTAAGTTTGTCACTTATATCCACTCGATATCCCTTCATTTTATTGACAATATCATTAAACGGTAACCAAAGTTTCTTTGAAATTGAAAAATTAATTAAGCCAAGACCAACAATAAGAATCAAAATAAATACAAACTGAAGCAATAGGATGTTCTGTAAAAGATCCTCATCTTCGATCATTGATTTTTGAATGCGGATCACATAGTTTTTTCCATTTACACTGACATTAGAAAGCAGAACACGGTGCATAACGGTTTCATGATCAGCTTCTACAAATACAGGTTCATTGAAAGATTGTTCAGATTTCCGAAACTTCTCCTTTATAGGCGTTATTGTTATATTATTTTCAAATGTTGAAATAGCATTGGGCTTTTCAGTCTTCAATTTATTTTCAATCCAGCTTTTTTGCTGCTTCATGCCTTCATCAAGACCTTTAAGTAATAAATGCTGCAACGAAACGTAGAAAAGAGGAATAGCAATAAGAGATATTATCGTTGAATAAATAATATATCTACGTGATATGTAATGTATAAGTTTCATATCAGATTTCATATTTATATCCCATACCATAGACAGATTTTAGGTAGTCGTCACTTCCGGCCTTAGCAAGTTTCTTTTTTTAAATTTTTAATATGAGCATAGATAAAGTCGTAATTATCATACAGATATAAATCTTCTCCTGAAAGGTGTTCTGCAATAGCGGCTTTTGAAAGCACTCTGTTTTTATTGACTGCAAAATAAAGCAACAAGTCATACTCTGTTCTTGTAAGATCAACGATATGATTGTTTACCGCAACTGTTTTGGCCAATATATCAATCGTAATTTCATTCAGGATCAAAATATTATCTCCATTAAATTTTCTACGCCTAATAACTGCAGCGATTCTCGCGCTCAATTCCGATAAGTGAAATGGCTTGGGAATATAATCATCTGCTCCTAATTTTAATCCTTCAATTTTATCTTCTATTGAGTTTTTGGCAGAAATAATAATAACACCTTCGGTCTTATTATTTTCCTTTAAAAACTTAAGGACATTAAGACCGTTTCCATCGGGCAATGAAATATCTAATAATATACAATCGTAATCGTAGGAATCCACTTTTTCGATACCGTCGGTGAAATTACCTGCGACCTCACATAGATAATTTTCCGATTTTAAATAACTGACTATGCTTTTACTTAAAGCCACTTCGTCTTCTACAATTAATATCTTCATAAAGATTTTTTTTAGTTAAAGTTTACTACCAATCCAAGAATCTTTGAGATAGTAGTGGCCCGTGATAAATAAAAACAAGATTCCTAAAATAAATCCACCAAGCACATCCGTAAACCAATGTGCTCCTAAATAAACCCTGGAAACAGCACCCATAAAGATCATTCCGAGACAAGCAGCTGCAAGAAATATTTTCATTTTGTTACTGAAAATTTTTAAAGTCATTATAATCATAATTATAGATCCAAAAAATACGGTGTAGAACAAAACGTGTCCACTTGGAAAGCTTTGATATTTGGTATCTTCCAGCAGTAGTACAAGGTCTTGTGTAGGTCGTGGCCTGTTAATTAATATCTTAAGACCCAAACCTAAAACTCCTGAGAACAAAGTCGATATCATTAGAAGAGCTTCCTTTTTATGTTTCTTCAAAGCCAAAAAAAGATGAGAAAAATATTACTATAATAACAGAAACTGTTGTTCTTCCTAAAGAACTGATCCCTATCATAACATTATTGATATATATATTTTGGTTTTCTTGTATCTCCTTTGAAATGTGAATATCCAGATATTGGGGAGGTTCTACCATGACATATAAGCTGAGTAAAACGAAAGTAATCAGGCATACAGTAAAAATACCCGCTAATAAAGGTTTTAGATTGGTATCATTGAAAAAAAATGGTTTCATAAATTTTAATTTATAGCGACAAAATAAAAACCTAATTTTGAATTAATTCTGAATTTGGATTTCAGTGTTATTTCTCTTTAATTCTTGTGAAGTAAAGAGATCTACCCAGATATTTCCATTTCCAATAGCCTCGAACATACATTTGTCCTTCATCATTAATTTCGGCAAAAGCGTCCCAGGTTTTTCCGCTTGAAGCATCGTAAATCTTTCCATTTTCCCATTGTTGCTTTTGGGAATTATAATTCAATCCTTCCAAAATATCCATTCCGATAACTTTAGTACCCCGTAATTTTGGATTTGGATTGTGAGAATCAACACGTGTGTTCATCGGAGTTCCACTTCCCAATCTTTCATCAAACCAAATCACTTTTGCTTTAAAAGAAATCCCTTCACGATAAATATGAACGGCTACACTTTTGTCTGTCGCCATCCATTTTCCTAAAATGTCGTCCTTCGATGTTTGACCGGAAATATTTAGGAAGAATAAGAAAGAGAGCAATAAAAAAGATTTTTCCATTTTGAAGTAGGGATCTATTATTTTTTTAAAAATTAATTATCACCCACAAATATTTATGGAAAAACTGTATAGAATCTGAATTCTATAAAGAAATGAAAAATTAAACCATCAATTTGTATAAAATTGATGGTTTTTAATTGTGGAAGTGATTATTATCTAATTATCTGCTACTTAAAAATATTCATATTCTCATCATAAATCGGACTTTGTACATTTAGAAAATTCAAAACGCTGTGGAAAACATTATGCTGAGACAATGTTTTATTCGGTTTCAATTGTTTTGAATCATCGGAAGACCAAACGATAAATGGAATTTCGTACTGTTCTTTTGGCGCCATACTCAGCGGCAATCCGTGCATATAAAGATTTTTTTCGCCCAAAGATTCACCGTGGTCGGAAACGAAAATCATTGCACTGTTATAATCTTTCAGTTGTTTCAAATCCTCAATGACTTTGGATAAAATATAATCAGTGTAAACAATCGTGTTGTCATAAGCGTTCATCAATTCGGTTTGAGAACATTTTCCCAATTCCACGCTATTACAAACCGGTTTGAATTTTTCAAATTGTAAAGGATATTTCTTACTGTAAGTTGGTCCGTGGCTGGTGCTTGTGTGAAGGACAATCAGTATTTTATTCTTTTTGCTTGCTAAAATCTGCCCGTTCAAATCAGTCAGAAGAACTTCATCATAACTACAGCCTTCGCCTTTACATTTTGGTACTAAAAAAGCTCTGTCCTGATAATTTTTTATGTGAACAGGAGGTTCTCCCCAGTTTGTGGTTCTCCAGATAACTTCAACATTATTTCGGTCTAAATAATTAGGTAAAATCTCATACAAGTCGCCTGTATCTTTATATTCCAAGATACTTTTCACACCTGCAGTTGTATAAGTTGCATTAGAATTCGCATTGAAATGATGGACATTCGGAATTTTCGAAAGCAATGGATTGGTATCTTTTTTTATATCCATAAAGAGAAAAGTTCGCCCTTCTAACAGACTCTCCAATTACCAAAACAACAACCGATTTTTTATTGTCTTTTATAGTTGCATTTGGCAGTAAAATTTCCTTTTGATTTTTCTGACTTTTATGAATGTAAAACAGTGAAATATTCACCGAATAAGACCAAGGCATTGCCAATCCGCCTAGTGTTTTTGAGTTTTTATCAATCCAAAGCCAATTGCTTGCATTTACGAAAACCATCGTCAGCATAAATAAAAGTGTAAGAGAAATTGTAATGAAAAATTTCTTCAGTGGAACAGTGGTAACTTTAGCTTTAATGATATAGATGCTTGGAAGAATTCCCAATAAAAGAACATATAATACTAGTTTAAAGGAAAAAAAAGTGCTTGATTCAGAATAATTTGTATTCAGAACATTTCCAATCATACTTTCATCAATAATAACGCTATATGTATTGATAAAATATACTGCGATTGAACTAATGATAAAAGTAATAACCAATAAAAATTTTCCTACATAACGTGACAAAAAATAAAACAGATAGAAAGCAAAAGCATTGGCAACTAACATTAAAATTATTAAACTAATGATAAGAAAAATACCGCTAATACTTTTATAATCAACGTTTTCAAAAACAAAACTGAAAAATGGAAAATGAAAAAACAGAAAATTTAGTAAACTTATCAATAAAACAAAATGAATCAGTTTTATATTATTTTTTAACATATACCGTAACAATTTTATATAATGAAACCACTAAGCTAACGAATGCTAAATAAAAAATAATCAAATTTTCATTAATTATTCTGTTGATTAATGAAATGCAGCAACCAGAAAATAACAGAATAAAAATTGGATAATATTTTTTATTCCCAATCCAACTCCAGATTTTATATTTTCGGCATATAAAAATTCCGACAAGTCCGGAAACAAATCCAATAATTCCGCCAATAATAGTATCCAGCGGATAATGTGCTCCTACTCCAACCCTCGTCAAAATAAGAATGAAACCGACAAACAGTATGGCAAAAATCCATAAAATTTTATACATTATTTTCTTGGGAAAAAATGCAAATAATACAATCGTAAGCGATGTAAAAATCGTAATCGAATGTCCCGAAGGAATACTGTTATGACCTGCCAATGTTTTTCCTACAATCACAAAACTGTTGTTATCAAAAGCTCCCGCCGGTCTTGGAACTGCAAATATTTTCTTCAATGAACTTGAAAATAAACAAGATAAAAGTGAAGCAGATAGCAATGCTTCCCACATTTTTGGTGCTGAAATAAATATCAAAGCTAAAAATGATGAGAAAATAAGCGCATCTCCAAACTGAGTAAGATTATATTCCAGATTCGGAAACTGACCTAATCTTGAATTCAAATTATAAAAACATTCCTTCTGAGCCTGAATGTATCCTTTAACAGATAATGCATTTTTGCTATATAGAAATCCAACAATTAAAATCAAAAGAGCTAGTGGCACAAGGAATATAGAAAGTTTCAGTCGTGAATAATTTTTGATGACAATCGTATTCATAATTATTTTTGATTACAGATTTTAAATACTTTTTAGCTTGTAAAAAAATTTCTGTAAAAATGAAATCCGACTTTGTAGAAATTCTGAATTATTTCATTGCCAATTTTAACAAATCATTAATTGTTTATTTCATCTTGATTAAATTTGATTTTACTTAATAGTGTTGGCAATACGATCAATAAAAGTGGTAAAGCCACAATGAATCCACCAATAACCGCAATCGCTAAAGGTTGATGCATTTGCGCTCCTGTTCCGATTCCCAATGCTAAAGGCATTAACGCAATGATAGCTCCTAAAGCGGTCATTAATTTGGGTCGAAGTCTTGTACTGATAGCATAAATTACCGCCTGTTCTTTTGTTTTCGTTGCTAAACTTTCATGAAATTGCAGATAAGTGAAAATGGCATTTTCGCCGATGATTCCGACCATCATAATGAGTCCTGTGTAGCTTCCGACATTCAGGGGTGTATTCGTTAGAAACAATAATAAAATTCCTCCCGAAAGTCCTAAAATAGATACAAATAAAATGATTAAAGCCACCAAAACATTCCGGAATAAAAACAACATCACAGAAAACACCAATAAGCTGGAAACCACCAAAATGATGAGCAATTCTTTAAAAGACTGCTGTTGTTCCGCATAAGCACCGCCATAAACCACAGAATATCCGCTTGGTAGTTTTATTTTCTGATCAATCTGTTTCTGAATTTCCTGAATCGTTCCGCCTAGATTTCCGTTATCCAATCTTGCCGTTACAATTCCTAAAGTCTGTAGATCTTCCCTGTTTACCTCAGCTGTACCGGTAACAACGCTTACTGTCGCAAATTCGCTCAGCGGTTTTAAAGTTCCATTGGGCAGAGCAATCATACTGTTGTTGATATCACTTAAAGACTGGTTGCTTTTTTCATTGTATAATAATCTTATCGGTGTATACTGAACCTGATCAAAAATATTTCCTGCAACATTTCCATCCAGATTGGCCTGCAGCTGATTCTGAAAATCTGGTAATGAAATATTATACTGTGCTAAAACAGGCAGTTTCGGAGTGACAACCATTGATGGACCTGCAATTACAATTCCGTCGAAAACATCGGCTGTACCGTTTACTTTTTCTACAATTCCTGCAATCTTTTGAGAATAATCTTCAATCACCTTTTGGTCTGTCCCAAAAACTTTGATTTCAATCGGCTGAACACTGCTCATCAAATCACCTAACATATCTGTAATTACCTGTCCGAAATCTACAGTCAACGGTAAACCTGAAGCATCAATTTTTGCACGTATTTCATCGGTCACTTCATTCGTGGTTTTACTTCTGTTTTTCTTTAATTGAATTAAATAATCTCCCCGATTGGGTTCTGTAATAAAAAATCCCATTTGCGTTCCCGTTCTTCTGCTGTAAGCCTGAACTTCCGGTGTTGAAGTGATAATTTTTTCAACTTCTTTTAATTCTCTGTCGGTTTCTTCCAGTGAAGTTCCCGGGGGTGAATTGTAATCCAAAACAATACTTCCTTCATCCATATCCGGTAAAAATCCTGTACTGATATTAGGAAGAATAACCGCTGTTAAAACAATTAATATTAAAATAAATGCATAACTGAATAATGGTTTCCTAATGAAAAACCCCACCCATTTTCTTTCTTTCACATCGTGATGCTGAAGATTATTTTCTTTTTTCTTGCCTGACGATAAAAGTAAATAAACGATGGGTAATAAGATCCAGGTTGCAAAGAATGAACAGATCAACGTTATAATCATTGTATCTGTCATTACCTTAAAATAAGCTCCTGCAACTCCACTCATCAACATAAATGGCAAGAAAATCACAATTGTACTAAGCGACGAACCAACCATTGCTTTTAATAAATAATTAATTGCTTTTTGCACTAAAGTTTTGGAAGATTTTTCAGGATGTTCTTCGTGAGTTCTATGGATTTGTTCCACGACAACAATTGCGTCATCAATGATTAATCCTATCGCAGCTGCAATTGCTCCCAAAGTCATAATATTGAAGGTCTGTCCCATCGTATAAAGAACCAACATTGTAAGACTTAAGGTGATCGGGATCGTGATCAAAATAACCGCACTCGCTTTCCAGGAACGGAGAAAAATAATGGCAACGATAATCGCCAAAACCAATCCGATCCATAAAGCATCGGTAACACTTTTGATGGAATCATTTACAAAATCCGCCTGAACGTAATACGGTTTTAAAACCAAATCTTTCGGTAAAGTTTTCTGCAATTCAGCAATTTTAGCTTCCATTGCTATACTTAAATCCACAACATTGGCATTTGGTTGTTGTATGATAGCAATCAGAATACTTTCCTGTCCGTTGGCATTAACTTTAATATATTGTTTGGCATTATGAACATTGATTTGAGCAATATCACCCAACAAAACAATTCGGTTTGCGTTGTTGCTTACAACCAGATTTTTCAACTGACTTTCATTGCGAATTTGAGCATCAGTAAGTGTTAAATATAAATATCGGAAATCAGAAGAATATCCATTCGATTTAATGAAGTTGGTATTTTTAATCGCCTGTTCCACAGAAGAGGGGGCAATTCCCAATCTCGCCATCATTGCCTGATTCATCACAACACGAAATTCCTTGTCCTGTCCGCCAATAATTCTGACTTCACTTACTCCTGGAACTTGCGAAAGAAAAGGCTTGATGGTATAAAGTGCCAATTGTTTTAATTCAATAGGATCTTTTGAACTGGAATTCAACGAGTATCCCATTACCGGTAGAATCGACGGATTCATTTTCTCAACAGAGATATTAACGTCAGGCGGTAATTGATTTCTAACCTGATTAATACTGCTTTCTATCTGCTGTTTGGATAAATCAACATCTACATTCCAATCCATAAAAGCGGAAATTTCGCAGCTTCCACGGCTCGTTGTACTTTTCAAAACCTGCAAATCCGGTACTCTTTTCACCGCATCTTCCAAAACTTTGGTCACTCCAATCGTCATTTGATTCACAGGTTGTTGACCTGCATCTGAAATAATTTTTATTTTCGGAAAAGTAATTTGCGGAAATAAAGCCGACTGAATTTTAGTGTAAGAATAAATTCCTCCTGCTAAAATCAGGAAAATCAATACCAGCAAAGGACTTCTGTAGGTTACAAAAAAAGACTTTTTCATCTGTAGTTATATATTTTTTTAAAATTATCAGATGGAATTCGCCAAAGTAAATTCTGTTATCATTCGACGAGATTCCATTGGCTCATTTCATCGGATTAAGGTTTTTTGTATTTTCACAGTTGCAGTATCACTCAATCCAAAGTTTCCTGATACAATTACTCTGTCTTTCGTTGTTAGATTTCCCGATTTAATTTGAATATATTTATCGGTTTCGACTCCTTTTGTAATGTCTGTTTTTACGGCTGTCGTATCATTAATTAATTTCATTACCCAAAAAGAAGATTGCGTTTCGTCACTAACTACTGCCATTTTAGGAACTGAGAGTCCGTAAGCGGAAGTTTTGGAAAAGCTAACGGTACCAATTAAATTCTCAGGAATATTGTTACTGGAAACTTGTAATAACACTTTTACGGTTTGAGAAATCGCATCAACAGAAGGCATTACCTTTGCGATTCTTCCCTGCAAAATTGTATTGTCGGGCAAAGTTATCGGTAAAGAACCTTTGCTTTTAATGATTTGAAGATATTCATAAGGGACATCGACTACAAAACCAAAACTACTTGCATCGGTAATGGTTGCTAAAACTTCTCCGTCCTGTACATAATCTCCGATTTGATGATTGAGCGCAGCAACATATCCGTTTGCCGGACTGGTAACTGTTGTTGTTCCGTTGAAACGAAAAGATTTGTCCAGTTTATTAATGGTATTTCCCAATGCTCTTGCTTCTTTGGTCTGCAATCGGAAAAGTACCGAACCCTTGCCAACGTGATCTGCCAACTTGACGGTCATTTTTGTAATATAACCTGTGGAATTGGCTTTCACATCTGATTTAAGTAAATAAGTTGCCGTTGCATTCAGCGTAATTGTATTATTCAGTTGAGCTGTATCAGATGGATATGTAACGCTAACCAACGTTTTAGGTTTTGCAGCTGCTGCAGTTGTATCAGTAGGAACAGTTTCGCTTGTTTTATTACAACTGAAAACAAGGATAGATACTATGATGAGAGTAATTATATTTTTCATAATTATTGAATAATTAGATATTGTAACTGGTTTTTCAGATTGAATAGTGTCGTGTTATACTGGATGATGTTTCCTTTGAGACTTAATAAGTTATTGATTGATAAGATAAAATCAACCATTCTCACATCGCCTGTCGGAAGCTGTTTGGCATTGGCTTCTACTAATGTTTTAGAATAAATAATTTGCTGATTAGCAGTGTTTATTAATTTATCATATTGTTCCATCTGATTATTAATCTGAATAATCTGCTGTTGGTATTGTCTTTGGGTTTGTTCAAAATATTTTTTTCGGGTTTGTAACGATAACTGATTTTGTTGCAATAGCATTTTTTTCTGATGACCATCATAAATAGGAATGGTAACACCAACTCCGAAACTCATTCCGAAGTTTTTATATGGAGTACTTGTAAATGAAGACTGATAGCCACCATCTGAAAAAGCTGTAATCTTAGGTTTGTAATTGTACTGGATGATTTTAGCATCATTGGAAAGTTTCAAACTATCAGCTTTAAAAACATTTTCATAAATACTTTCGTCAAAAGAAGCTGGAGTAAGCGCTTCTTTAAATTCAGGAGCTTCAACAGGTTCGAAAGTGTCATCAACAATTCCCGATAAGTATTTTAATAAAGAGTAATTGTTCTGCCAATCAGCTTTTTGTTGTTCTAAGGTCAACTCGTTTTGTTGAAGTGTTACCTTAAAGGTCAGATAATCAGTTTGCTTAAAAACCGAAGCTTGTGTCAGCTTTTTTTAATACAATATCTTCCTGATTCAGCAAATGAATAATTTCTTTGCTTAAATCATATTGTTGCTGACTTGCATATGTTGCAATATACTGGTCGGTAATTTGTTTTCTAAGTGTCTGAAGGCTTATATTTTTTTGTGCTAAAACCTGAGAAATACTTGCATTAATTCCTGCCAATCGGGTGTTCAGATTATTTCGACTGATAAATTCTTTCGCAACACGAACGCCTGCAAAAAGAGATTGTCCGTTTGTTAATGAGCTGTCATATCCCCAACCTTTTATATTTGGTGAATATCCTGCTGTTCCTTCTCCTGTAAGAATAAAACCGTACGTTGCTTTTAATTTTAAACTGTCAATTCGGTTTGAAAAAATTTGATTGTTATAATCATTCAAAACCGGACTATTTGTCTCTGCTGTTGCAAGAAAATATGGTAGAGTATTTTTTGACTGTGCATCAAGTTTTAAACAGCTCATTAAAATCATCAAAATCAAAAAAGTCCGAGCGAAATATCTTTGTAAAGTATTCATATTCTACCAATTATTTGGTAAAGATGAAACCTGATTCTGTAGAAATTCTGAATAAAAAAAGATTGATAAAAAATCAATCTTTCTTTCCTCATACTTTTTATGATTTGATCATTTAACTATTTATAGGGGCAGACTTCGTTTTTGTAAGTATCGTTTTAAATAAAATCCAAACGATGCATCCTGAAAAAATTCCCACACCAGCTCCCCCGACAACATCCGAAGGATAATGTACCCCATTGTATATTCGGCTGTAAGAAACCAATAATGCCCATAATAAAAGAACTGCTTTAAGCCAACTGTATTTTTTGGGAAGTAAAAAATACAAAAATGTGATCAATGCAAAGGCATTCGCACTGTGTGAAGAAACAAAACCATACATTCCGCCAGGACCTGCTTTACTTAAATGAATTAGCGAAATCAAATCTGGTTCGTGAGAAGGTCTTAGTCTTTTAAAGGTTTTCTTGATAATTCCCGATGCAATTTGATCAGACATCGTTATTGTAAGCGCAATAGCTAATAGAATGTAAATACTGAATTTTCTGTACACCTTTATTACAAAAAATAATAAGACGGCATAAAAAGGAATCCAAAATAATTTGTCACTCGCCCAAAACATGATGACATCAAAAAAGGCATTATGTACATTATTTATGGCAAAAAAAAGTTCCAGATCAAATTGTTTGATAGATCCCAAAATTGTATTCATCTTATTAAATAACTGTATTATAGATTACAAATAATTAATTGGTTTTAATTCTTATCTACTTTCATGTTTCCATTCTTAAATCTTTCGCTTGCCGTTTGATAATAGGATATTGTTTCGGAAACCTGAGAATTATTCTTTGATTTGACTTCAGACAAAGATTTATCTTCTCCTGAAACTGTAAACTGTTTTACTCTTTTGCGGTCATCGATCTGAGTAAAAACATTGCCTTTCAGCATTCCTAAAGTTCTGTAATTTCCGATAAAAGCTCTTTCGTCTCCAGCTTTAGTTTGATTAATGTCTTTTCCGTACAAGCTTGTGTTGTAATTCCAACCTAAATAACCAAATAATGTTGGCATAATATCAATCTGAGATGTCAGTCTTTCAATCTTTTGACTAGGCTGATTTAAGTTGTAAATAATTGCCGGAATGTGGTGTTTTGCAATATTAATTTCCCATTTCCCTGCACTGCTTGCACAATGGTCTGCAACAATTACGAAGACTGTATTTTTAAACCAAGGCTTTGATTTTGCGTCATTGATAAATTTTCCTAAAGCATAATCTGTATATTTCACGGCACCGTTTCTTTCTCCTTGCGGAAGGTCAATTTTTCCTGCAGGAAAAGTGTATGGTTTATGATTGGAAGTCGTCATGACAAATTGGAAAAACGGTTTGTGTTCTGCTGTACTTTTATCAGCATATTTTATCGATTGTCGGTACAAATCTTCATCGCAAATTCCCCAAGCATTTTCAAAACTCACTTCTTTATCTTCTATCTTGAATCTTTGGGTTTTAATGTTATCAGACAATGGATTTCCTCTGTCTCTATCAACAATATCGAAGCCTTGTCCGCCAAAGAAATTATTCATATTATCAAAATATCCGTCTCCGCCATAAATAAAGTAAGACTGATAATTTTTAGATTTTACAATGGAAGCAACTGAAAATAAATTGTCATTATTAGGTCTTCTCACAATACTGTTTCCAGGAGTTGGCGGCACTGATAATGTTAATGCTTCCATTCCACGTACGGTTCTTGTTCCAGTTGCGTAAAGATTCGTAAAAAAGATACTTTCGTTCGCCAGTTTTTCATAATTCGGCGTCAGATTATCTTTATTTCCGAATTCGCTCAAAAAATCGGCACTAAAGCTTTCGATTGCAATTAAAATAATATTCGGACTTTGTTCCTTACTACCTTTTGTTGCTCGGGAAATATCATCAAATTTTGTTGAAGTATAACTTTGATTTTCCTGCAAAAGACTTTTCTTCACAACAGAGTACGATTCTTTGTCCGAAAGTTTCGGGTAAAAAATTTCATAATCCAATTCATTTGATTGATATGCTGAAACGAATGAAAATGCTCCATTTTTTCCAAGTTCATTCACAACTAAATTATTGCTGAAATCTGCCTGTTTATTTTTCATTATAAATCCTAATCCAGTTGAAATGATGACAAAAGGAAGTATGTACTTACTACGACTTGAAACAGAAATTTTATCTGAAAAAGTATTTTTGAAAACGTTTAATTTTTTAAAAATAAAAATCGTTGAGACAATTAATCCTACTAATACCAATGCAATAACCGGCAATGGATAAGACTGATTAATGTTCTCCACCACTTCATACGTGTAAATCAGGTAATCAACTGCAATGAAATTGAATCTTACACCAAACTCATCCCAAAAAGGAATTTCTGCCAAAAGACTAAAATAAATAATGATAAAAATTAAAGTCAGATAAAAATAAGTAAAAGATTTATCGAAAACAGATCCTATCCATCGCTTTGGAAAAATAAAAAGATAAACTGAATACAAAACGAGGAATAAAGTCCCAATCGTAATATCAAAAAGAAATCCTGTGAAAAATGCCCTTAAAAGATATAAAAAATTAAAATCTATATCCTTTGCAGACCAAATTAGAAGAATTATTCTGATCAGAAATGATAGTAAAAGATATAAACTTAATGTACTGAAAAGTACTGAAAACCGTCCTGAGAATAGCTTTTTTTACTAAATTAGATATTTTTAGAGCTGCCATAAGTTAAATTATAGACAGCAATATTAGAGTCCAATTTTGAAGAAATTTTGAATTTTCTAAATTGAACTCTAACTTTTTGAAAATTAAGAACGTATTTTATACTAGAAATTCTGACCGATTCCGAAGAAAAATAATCCGTCTTCCTTCGATTTACCGTAATCAAAATACAAAATGGTTGATTGATTCCAACCAATTCGAAGTCCCGCTCCATACGAGTATTTAATTTTTTGAAAATTAAGGTCTTGCCAACGGTCACGTACTGTTCCCATATCAAAGAAAGGTGCGACTGTAAATGATAAATGCTGTTTCCATAAATTGGTTTCAGCAACTCTTGCTCTTAATTCGAAATTGGCGAACCACATTGATCTTGCAAGAAAACGGTTTGCTCTGTATCCTCTTAGAGAAGCTTTTCCTCCCATTGCGTTGATACTACCTTCTGGACTCCATTGATCCTGATATTCGAAAAATGGTGCGTTTTTACCAAAAACATTTCCAACTCCCACACGACCTGCCAAAACAGTTCGGGGACCAAATGGTAATTTTTGATAATAACGTCCTTGAATCAATAATTTATCAAAATTAAATTGTGAACCTATCGCCTTACCTGAATATTCATTAGCTATTTCAAAATAAGCACCTCTTGAAGGATCCGGCTCAAAATCTCTTGTATCATAAATTAGAGCACTTTGGATAATTGAAACCCATCCACCATCAACTCCTGAAATATTTCCCTGTTCAAAATCACGCCTTAAAAGTGATGTTCCGTTAGGAGCTTTTATTTCTCCACCAGTTACTGGGTCGATTGCCTCTGCTTCTGTTCCTTCAAAAGTGGCATAATTTAAATGCTGAATTTCATAGCCTCCCATTAATCTCCATTTTCCGTTTCCTAAAGCATAATCAGCCTTTAGATTAAGCATAAATTCAGTTTCACGAAAACGGTTTGAAAGAGCGTCTGTGGCATACTGTGCTTCCCCTGCAGTTCCGGGACGTAACGTTTTTCTGGCTTTGTCGAAATCCTTGTACGTTGAAAAAGTTACATTTTCATTGGATGGAAGGCTGATGTTGCCCAACGTTTTCTCTTTAAGACCGAAGTAAAGATTTGCAGGATTTTGCTGAGCTTTAAAATCTACTTTAAAACGCCAACGTGTCCCTTGATAATAAGGTACATCAAGTGATAATGCCAATTCTCTCGCATTCGAGGTGTAATAGGCAGCATTGGCTTTAAGCTTCATCAGATAAGGAGTGTAGGCAAATAATTCATTATCTCTCTTACCATTCCAAATAAAATTGCTTCGTACTCCAAAACCAAACCCTGTGACCGGATCTGAAGAAATATCCGGAATCCCCGTTACAAAAGTTCCTTCTTTTTTCTTCGCCAAATCTGCGTCGCTCATACGTTTTGACTTCACATAAGACATCGTATCGTTCTTCGTCGACGAAACTTCCTGCGCTTCGGCCGCAACCGAGGTGACAAAAGTTGCCGCAATTGAAATAAATTTTCTCATATTATAAAGTTTAAAATTGTAAAAATCAAGACACCAACGATATACTTTGATTAGGCATCGTATTATGATTACAAAGAAACTTTAGAATTTAGAAGAAATTTAGAACTTTATAATTTGACAGAAAAAGTATGATGATTATTTTCAAAAGTATAGGAGATTTCCCAATTCTGAAATCGACATATCTCACGGATAATTGCAAGTCCAAGTCCACTGCCGTTACTATCATTAGAAAATCTTGAAAAGCGTTTAAATATTAAATCAGGGTTTAATCCTTCGGATCCGGAATTCGATATGCTGAAATATTCTTTTGATAGATCTATTTTAATATTTCCTCCGATATCAGTATGTCTGATCGCATTAATCACAAGATTATTAATCAATACATCGGTTAAAGATATATTACCACGAGATTTTACATTTTCCTGAATATTAGTAGAAAGGTTTATATTTTTTTGATAAATGTGTTCTTCAAGATTATTGATACTCTGATTTACTTGTTCATCAATATTAATTTCGACAATATCAAACTGACTATTTTCGATTTTAGCCAACAATAAAAGATTTTTATTTATTCTTGAGCTTCTGGTTAAGGCCATATTTATTTCCTCAACAATCTCATAATGTTGATCCGTTAAATCTTTGCTTTGCAATAATACATCTAACTTGTTTTTTATGATGGCTAATGGCGTCTGTAACTCGTGAGATGCATTCTCTGTAAATTCTTTCTGGCCTTTAAATACAGAAACACTATGATCAATCAACCTGCCTAATGACTCATTGAGCTCTTCAAACTCTTTTGTATCTGTTTTTATAAAATTGATCTTGTTTTGATTATTAAGATTGAATTTTTTTAACTGATTAAGAGTATCATTAAAAGGTGCCCAAATAACTTTGGAAAGCCTTCTGTTCAGAATAACAAGACCAATAACAATTAGAGTAAAGAAAAAGAATGTAATAAAGCTTATGATCATTATGGTGCTTTCCGTTTCTTCAATATTCGTCTCAATGGTAAAAAGATAAGGTGAATTTCTTATGAAAACAACTTTTCTCAAAGACCTGTAGCGTTCTATCGTAGGGTCCGCAGAAAACGGTTTATATTTTTCTTCTGTGAAAATTGAATCTTTTGGAAGTTTTTGAGAAGTAATTTTTTCAATATTGGTACCTGGCTGAATCTGGTTCCACAGTGCAATATTATTTTGTAAATCTTCAGCAGAAATATTTAATCGATTAAGTTCATGTGCTGTTTTTTCAGCAACGATTTCATTATGCTCATCCAACTCATCCTGCCATATTACATCAATTACATAATAATAAACAGGAATACTGATCGTAAGAACAATCAATAAAAATAGAACGAATGGTTTGGTCGTTTTACTTAAAAGAGGTTTCATTGTAAATGTTTTTTTTAGCTTTCCCATTTATAGCCTGTTCCATAGACCGTTTTCAAATAATGGTCACAACCAGCATCGTAAAGTTTCTTTTTAAGATTTTTCACGTGGGCATAAACAAAATCGTGATTATCCAGCATATCAGCAAAATCACCGGACAAATGTTCTGCTAATGTACTTTTAGAGATTACCTTATTTTTATTCCCGATAAAATAAATCAAGAGATCAAATTCTTTTTTAGTTAACATAATTGGCTGATCATTTATAGTAACAGTCTTTGACAGCAAATCAATTTGTAATTCGTTATTATTTATGGTATTGGAATTATCAAATTGCTTCCTTCGAATAATTGAAAAAACTCTTGCCATCAATTCAGAAAGATGGAATGGTTTCGTTAGATAATCATCAGCACCTAATTGCAGACCATTCACACGGTCATCAACGGCATTTTTTGCCGATACGATTATCACCCCCTCTTGTTTATCCTGCCTTTTCAGTTCTTCCAGAATATGAAGGCCATTTCCGTCAGGAAGCATGATATCCAAAATGATGCAATCATACTGATACGTATTGATTTTTTCTAATGCCTGAACATATGTCGTTGCAAATTCACATAAATAGTTTTCTTCCGAAAGATATTCAGCAATACTTTTTGACAAATCAATCTCGTCTTCTATTATTAGGATTTTCATTTTGCAAAATTACTATTGAATTCTGAATAAATTTTGAATTTAAAATTATGAAATTTGTATCATTACATTGTAAGAAAATTGTGGTTACTTATGAAAAATGAACTTTGTAATTCTTGTTTAATTTGGCTTAATCGAACCAAATCATCAATAAAAGTGTTTGAAGATACGCTCGTCGAGGCACAAACAGCCAAATGGCGCCTACTGAAGACAGTTGGCGCCATTTTATGGTCTTTGTTAAGTTATTTTAATAATCGTTTTTTGAGATTTATTATATATTATAATTAGCTTAATTGGTACAATATTAAATTCTAATTGATTTCGTCTTCCTTGCCTTGCATAGCACTATTTAGAATCTGCTCAGCTTCTGCGTAAAATGTATTAATCGATATTTCAAACCCATTTTGCATGAAAAAAGTCACCTGCCCATCATTATTGTGACTTAAAAAAGCAATATTGCATCCATTGATTAAAACGGGCTTACCTAAGACTTTTGCTCCTTCAAGAGAATTAGGTCTTTTAATACCTAAAATTACTTTTTGGCTGATATAAATTAAACTGTTACTATTGCATTTTAATCTCATAATACAAATTTCCTTTTTTTAATATTCATACCTAATTGAATGGGTTTAATTCTACCTGATAGGAAAGTATTGTATTATTTTATAAAACTTTTATCCATCTTAATATGTCTGTAAAGTTAATATTAAAATGCATCCTAAACCAGCATTATTTTTAATTGCTCTAAAGATTTAAAACGAATTTTGAGGGATTTAATTAATTAAAATTTTCCAGGTTGATATTATTTATCAAACCATATGCATTATTCTCCCACAGATCCCGATGCAAAAATCTCTGTAAAACCTGGGAAAGCCAGACATTTGAATTATTCGGGACAAGTTTCAGTAGACGATGCTCATCACGTAATTACAGGAGCTTGCGGAAGTACTTCTGGGAGTAAAGATTCAGCAATTTTTAATAAAATTATGGATCAGACTTTAGCCAATTTTAAAGAAAACCATTTACAACCCGATGAAATTTTAGCCGATGCGGGTTACAGCAGTGGAGAAAGTTTAAGCTATTGTCAAAAGCGCGGTATTAATGCTTATATCCCCAATTTTGGACAGTACAAATCTCATCGTGAGGGTTTTGTTTTCAACCAAGCAGAAAACCGCTATGAATGCACAAAAGAAGGAGGCAACAAAGCTTTTTTACCATTCAAAAAAGAAGCGATCGATTCTAAAGGCTACACAAAAAAAGTCTACCGAAGCAGTGAAAAAGATTGTGGGAAATGCCCACTTAGAGAGGGTTGTTGTGGGAAAGTTACGAAATTTAAAAAGCTTGACGACAGCATTCACAAACCACTTTACGATGCCATGCACGAAAAGCTGAACAGAGATAAAAACTACACAAGATACCTCACCAAACGCCGGAGTTCTACGGTGGAGCCTGTTTTGGGCACGCTATCAATCATCATTCGATGAAACGCATCAATGCTCGCGGCATAAAATCTGCCAACAAGCATGTTTTGATGGCGGCATTATCTTATAATTTAAAGAAACTACTCAAATTTTCTGCCCGAAAAGTAAAAAGCAAAGCTCAAATTCAAGACCTTCCAAAAGTAAAGTCTTGGCTTTTTCCAAAACTACAAAATACGACCTTCATATCCCTGAATTAAGACCCTCAAAATCCTAAAAAAACTTACCCGCCAAAAAAAGCAAAAACCTCTCTAAAATCGCTTCTAAAGAGGTCATATTTATTAATGATTTTTAAAATAGGAGTTGTGCAACGGTTACCAATGTTAGCAGAAGTCGCAATTTCCTTTTAGAATGCAAGAATATTTGTATTTAATCCCCATTCTTTGTCAATATTTTCTTTTAAATATTCAATCGTTTGTTCTTTTGTTTTTAAATTAACCAAAACACTTCCACACCAAAAATCAGTTACTTTTTCGCTGTCAAACTCAAATATTAGAATTTTAGTAGACATTCCAATTCCTCCCAAATTATAATTTAATATCGCAATATTTTTTCCATTTCCAAAATATAGTAACTTTCTTCTCGGTAATGTTTTATCTGCAATTACATCTGTTGCATTCCATTTTTCATTTGGATTTGCAATCGAAAAAGAAGGATCATAAGATTGTAAAAAATCGAAGATAACTCCATCAATTTTTTTCGTCTCATTTTCGGTTTGTAATTCAGTGCTTTCGAGTTTTGAAATCAATTTGGGAAGATTCTCATTGTTTAAAATTCTTTTTGAATTAATAACAAATTGATATTCATCTTTATCCTTAGAATTTAGTTTCTCAGCTTTTTTTGCAGCTGAAAAAACATAATAAAAATATTAATACTATTGTTATGCTTCGAGATTTCATGCGATTTCTGCTAACGTTTGGCTTTACGCATTGTGTCAATCCATAATTATATAATATTCGCAAAGCCATTATGGTACAAATATAAAATATTGTTTTAATTAATTGAAAATTAGTTAAAAACAGTTGTCATATGGTTCGATTTATTTTAGGATTGGCGAACTTTTTTACTTTTTAAGGCCCATATTTTTTATCTCTTCGTCCGTATGATTATCCAAAATTTTAGCATACCGATAAAATGTTGCTCGAGTCAATCCCATAGGCTTATAAATATCTTCCGGACGTTTCGTGACATCCTTATATATATTACGTAAAAGTAATAGCTTCGAAATTGTTTCTGCAGTGTACCCCTTCGGTCTTCCGCCTAATCTACCTCTTGCTCTTGCAGATTGCAAACCAGCATTAGTTCTCTCTCTTATCAACTCTCTTTCATATTCAGCTAGGGAAGCCATTAAATTTAAAAATAGCCGCCCATTAATAGTTGAAGTATCTACACCATCCACAAGACCTTTTATTATAATTCCTTTACCACTCAAACTTAAGACAAGATCAATAATGTTTTTCAAACTTCTTCCTAACCGGTCTAGTCTCCAAACATACAGTTCATCACCTTCCCTAAACTGTTCAATCATTCTATCAAGCTCAGGACGATTTTTTGTTGCACCCGAAATTTTCTCTTGATAAATTTTCTCACAACCTGCTTTTTCTAAAGCTTCAATTTGAAAATCCAAATTTTGATCTTTGGTTGAAACCCGGGCATATCCTATTTTCATAATTTGTTACATTAAACTCATGCATTGTAAATTTATGAAACTTTGTTTATTGATACGACATTTTGAGAAAATATTCTTAAAAAATAAAGTGATCAATTCTGACCACTTATAAAATCTCACAAAACCACCGTAATCATGAAGCTATATTTACAGACGGTACAAAACCCACCGGTATTTACTATTTAAATGAAGGTAAAATAAAGAAGTACAAGGTAGATAATGATGGCAGATAGCAAATTATTTACATTTACAGTTCGGGGGGAATTTTTCGGATATTCTGCTATTTTAAGTAATGAGACTTATGGAGATACCACATTAACCCTTGAAAATTCTGTAATCTCATTTATTTCAAAAGAGGATTTCTTACACATCCTTGATCAGTCATCAGTTTTTTCAAGACTATTACTAAAGTCCCTTAGTCACGAGTTTAGTGTCATGGCCAACCTCATGGCTGTATTATCACATCGAACCGTTAGAGAACGGGCCGCTCTCAGCTTATTGATCCTTCATGATAAATATACATCTAACGAGTCCAAGGAAAATGTTTTTATCACGCTATCCCGAATTGATCTAGCCAATATGGTGGGAACTGCAAGAGAAACATTAGCCCGTATTCTCAATGATTTCAAGCAGGAAAAACTAATCAAAATTGAAGGACGTAAAATTCGTTTAATCAATATTGAACAATTAGTCCGTATTGCCAATTTTTAAAAGACTATCTGCTTTTAGTATTATTTAAGCCATCAACGAAAAGAGATTTACCCTATTTTTGAAATAAAATTTGGTAACTATATAGATTTTACTTTACATTTTTTTACCCAATCGCCTAGTCAAGGTAACAAATAGCCAAAAGGCGCCACTTGTTTTAAGTAGCGCCTTTTTCAATACACATCTTAATAGGAGTTTAATCTTGATTATTATAACCAGAAAAGATTTTATTTGAATCTCAGGTTTAATGAAATAATATCTGATTTCATTCCAACAGATTTTGTATAATGCCCATATCTGATTTCCAGCATATTCAGCCTTTCCACTCCAAATAAACCATTTTTCGGACTGATTCTGATTCCTGCTCCATAAAAGTTACTGTTAAATTTCGAAAGGTCATAATTACTCGTATAAAAGTCATCAAAAGCAGTATGCTGCTGATAAGGCGCAAAATATTTAGCTGCTGTCTGAGAATAATATCTGTAAAACGGACTTACCGAAACAAAAGGCGAAATTTTCACCGGTGTTTCCAGACTGAATGTATTGGACTTCAACCCCCAATCGTCGGTATAATAACGATAATACGCTCTCAAAATAACTTTATCCCCCAGGAAATAATTCGCTCTTATCCCCAAAGGAATTTTAAATCGTTTATCAGGCAAAGCTTCCTGATGAACTGAATTGTCCGTAAAGTAAACACGATGGAAAGGCAAACTTAAATATCCTATCTGCTGAACTCCATCCGCCAAAAATTCAACCTGAAAATTCTGGTTGATGATCTGTGAATAAGATAGGGACAGTGCAAAAGTATTTCTTCCGCTGGTTCCGTAGTTTTCGTGTTCCCCTCCTGTGCTTCCATTTGTTCTAAGCTCAATCGGGGCAATCAGTTTTACCTGGTCGAGATAAGCCTGAAATTTCGCTGTAAACTCCCCCATTCTATTTTTTGTTTTTTGCGAAAAACCGATATTAGCGCCATAAGACTGATAATCAAATTCAGTCGAAAACGAAACTCCAGCCATTAAAGTGGTTCCCTTCGTATCATTTTCCCGACTCCAGCTAAGAGCAGGATAAATTCTATTGTCTGCATGGGAAGCGGATGAATTGGCCTTTAAATCTATCATATCGGAAGAGGCGGAAGTATAATGATCTATCCCCACGCTGAAATTAAATTTATTTTTTCTGGCTTTTTTATCATATTTTACCATTGTTACATCAATGGTATTAGAAATGTCAGTTAATTTTTCTGTTCCTATTCCGCCCGTAACCGCCGAGTTATTTCCATCCTGCTTATAATAACTGGACACCAAATTAGCTTCATCAAAACTAAGCTTTTTAGGCTGTTCATTATTTGAGTTTTCCTGTGCTTTTGCGTTGAAAATTCCGAAAAGAGCGAAAATGCTTATTATAATTTTTTTCATTTTAAATCACACTTAAATTTTACTTTAATTACAACCGCATCCGCCTCCTACTTTCCCTGCATTGGCTCCCGAAGAACCTTCTCTGTAAGATTGAAAGCTGAGTTCTGTTTTTTCAATGGTTCTGTTTCCCAACACCATTTCAGCATCATTAAGTTTATTTTTTTCATATTCTTTTACGGTTGTGCAAGAATGTATCGAACCAACCAGGAAAATAAAAAAGCCTGTTATTATTATTTTTATAAAATTTTTCATTTGAATTGAATTTGTTTTAGTTATAAAATGAAATCTAAAACTTCATTTTAAATTAATATTTTGAGAGGAATATATATTGTCCTGATCATCAATAATGATACATTCCAGATGATTGATCTGGTTTACCATATTGAGTGACGCATCAATTCCCATAATGCTTACAGGGGTTGCCATTGCATCAGCAATTTCTGCATTAGGACAAAAGATGGTAACACTTTTCACCCCCGAAACAGGCATTCCTGTTTTTGGATTAATGGTATGAGAATATTTTTTACCGTTGATGACCACAAATTTTTCGTAATTCCCAGATGTTGCTACCGCCATATCAGTAATATTCATGTAAGAAAATGGTTTTCCGGCGTTATCAGGATCAGCAATTCCAACCGTCCAAGGTTTTCCGTCTGCCTGATTTCCCCAAGCTGTTAAATCACCTGATGCATTTACAATTCCTGATTCTACACCTCTATTCTGAAGAAGTCTTTTTGCCATCTCCGCTGCATAACCTTTCCCAATTCCCCCAAAACCTATTCTCATTCCTTTTTCTTTCAGGAAAACTGTTTGATTGTGATGGTCAAGAATGATGTTATGATAATTAACCAGTTTCAGATGTTTTTTGATCAGTTCAGGATCAGGAAGCTGTTGCATCTGCCGGTCAAAATTCCAGAAGCTTTTGTCGATTCCACCGTAAGAAATATCAAAATATCCGTCTGTAATTTTACTGATTCTCAAACTTCTTTCAATTAAACCAAAGATTTCCCCATCTACTTTCACAGGCTTTATGCCTGCATTTTTATTGATAAAATGGGTTTGGCTTTCGTCGTTGAAAGTAGTTAAAAGTCTTTCAATCCTCCGAATTTCGTCAATAGCTGCATCAATATGCTGATTAGCCAAATTTTCATTATCACTTACAACGGTAATTTCAAAAGCGTTCCCCATTAATTTCTGAGGTCTTTTGAACTCTCTCAACATATGATCTTATTTATTTTGGTTTTCTTTAATGTCCCGTACTTCTTTGGTGAAAGCTAAAGCATTTTCAGATGGAAGCCCCTCCCAGCTTTTCAAAATCTTTCCCTCCGAATTCAACAAAAGGGTGTAAGGAAAAAGTCCTTTCGGATTATATTGATCAGCAAGCACTGCATTTTCTTTTTTCAATTCCGGAGAAAGCTGATTCTTTTTGTTTCTTGGAAAGTCTGCATTGATGTAAACAGCGATATTTTCTGTTGCCAGCTTTTTAAATTCATCGGTTTCAATGATATTTTTATGAAGTTTGATGCATGGAATACACCAATCTGAACCTGAAAAGTTCAGTAAAATAAGTTCTTTATTTTGAGACGCCAGTTTTTTGGCACTTTCCAAACGACTCTGCGCTTGAATGCCAACAGCGAATACAACCATTAATATGGCTGAAAATAGTGTTTTCATTATTTAATTTTTATAATGATTTTAGAGAATAATGATGTTGTTTGATTGTAGATCAATCAAATTAAATAGATTATATGGACAAAGATTTCGGTGGTTCCCAGACCGATCCTGTAAATCCTTTGTAACAAAAATCTTCATCTTTTGAAGGAATTTTATGAGATTGTAACGGTCTGAAACTTTCAGCCTTTGCTTCAAAACAAAAGCCTGGGTGAATCGTGAATATCAAAGTTAATGGTGCAGAATGAATTACAAACGGCAGTTTCTGATCTTTACCATAATCTCCGTCTTTAACGGGATTTTCATAATGGGTTTTCAGAAACGCTGTAAGAGACATTTCCGGATTCAACTTTTTGTGTTCCCAATAATGTTCTATCAAAGTCGGAATTTTCAACAGCTGATATACTTCAGTTGTTGAAATTAAATACAGTGACAATAACAGTATGGAAATCAATTTTTTCACAAATCAAAATTATAAAATATTTTATTAAGAATGATTATTTTTTATTTCCTTTCCAAAAGCCTTTTTAGAAGCTTATAAATCTCAAACCAAAGCACAGAAACTGCAGCAGTAAGGAATGTTAATCCTAATTCTTTTACTGTAAGAGGCGCTACACTAAAGAATCCTGATACCGGCTTTACGTATAGAATAACAAACAATAATACAAGAACCAACGCGGAAATCCCTACTAATAAATAATTGCGATTTTTAAAACTTTCAAAAATACTGTAATGGAAAGATCGATTTACCAAACTCAGTAAAATATTCGCAAATATCAAAGTACTGAACACCCAAGCTCTTGTTGTAGGCTCATCATTCCCCAGGTGGACAGAATGTTGATATATCCATAGTATTCCTGCTGTGATAACCAGTCCCTGAATAATACTTACCATAAGCTCCCTCCAGTTCAGAAATGTATCTGTAAGCACTCTTGGAGGTCTTTGCATTGCATCTTTTTCAATAGGCTCATTTTCATATACAATAGAACAGGTAGGTCCCATTACCAGTTCAAGAAAAATAACGTGAACCGGAGTAAATATGTGAGGGAACACCCATCCAAGGAATAAAGGCAAAGAAACTGTAAGGATAATGGGAATATGAATAGAAATAATATACTGAACAGCTTTTTTGATATTGGCATAAATTCTCCTACCCGCAGCAATTCCTACTACCAGCTTTTCAAGATCATCATTCGTAATGACGAGTGCTGCTGCTGATTTGGCAATTTCGGTTCCTTTATTTCCCATTGCAACTCCTATATGGGCCGCTTTTAATGCAGGTCCGTCATTCACTCCATCTCCCAACATGGCCACTACGTTACCCTGTGCTTTCAGCGCATTCACCACTTCAAGCTTTGCTTCAGGAAACATTCTGGTAAACAGAGTCGTTTTTTCAGAAAGCTTCATTAAATCATCTTCTGAACTCGCGGTGACCTCACTCCCATTAACCGCAGGAGCGTTATTGATAATCCCGGCCTGCAATGCAATGGCCTTTGTGGTATCCGCATTATCCCCCGTAATTACCTTTACCTTAATCCCCGCATTATAAATATGCTGAAGCACTTCTTTTATTTCTTTTTTAGGAGGGTCATAAAATGCGGTCAGTCCTAAAAATTCAAAACTAAAATCCTGCTGGTTTTTAGGGAAATTATTTCCTTCGAAATGAGATTTGGCAACTCCAAGAACCCGATATCCCTTTTCACCAAATTCTTTTACGATATTTCTGATTTTATTTTTTTCCTCTTCTGAAAGTTCAGAAACAGTAAGGATGGCTTCAGGCGCACCTTTTGCCGCAATAATTCTCTCTTTTTGTTCATTTTCAAAAAGATGGGTCATCATAGGAGGTTTTCCTTCCAACGGATATTCATGAAATAACTGATAATCTTTTCTGTCGTCAGAATCCTCAGTCTGCTCATACACCTTATGTAAGGTTATTTCCATCGGATCAAACGGAACTGGCTCACTGCTCCACATCGCATAATCAATAAGTTCATCCAGCTCTTTTGTCTTGAAATTCTCCTGTTCATAAATCGTATCAGACTTATAATCATAAAGATGTTTTAGCTGCATTGAGTTTTCGGTAATTGTTCCCGTTTTATCTGTACATATCACTGTAACACTTCCCAACGTTTCGACAATACTGCTTCGTTTGATAATAATTCCTTCCCTCATCAGCTTCCAGGCCCCCAAAGCCATAAAAGTGGTAAAAGCCACAGGAATTTCCTCAGGAAGTACAGACATCGCCAAAGTCAAACCGCTTAATAGGCTGGTCACAAAGTCTTCTGTTTTAATATAGCTGAAAATACATACCGCCAAAAAAATTATTAACCCAATAATAGCCATGCCTTTTACAAAATTCCGGATCTGGAGCTGTAAAGGAGACACTTCTTCTTTTATTCCCAGTAAAGATTGCCCTATTTTTCCTACTTTGGTTTCTTTTCCTATTTGTTCTACCTCAAAAACGGCAAGTCCGGAAACAGTAATTGTTCCGCTGTATACTTTATTATCTTCTGATTTGCTGTCTTTAAAAACAGAGAAACTCTCCCCTGTAAGTGAAGACTGATTAACGGAAAAATCATTGCTATGTACAATGGTACCGTCTGCATTGATCAGATTTCCTTCTTCGGTAATACAGAGATCTCCCACAGCAATTTCAAAAGTGGGTATTTTAATAATCTTTGAATTTCTTATGACCGTACTTAAAGGCTCGTTCAATTTTTTCAAGTTCTTCCAGGGCCTTTTTACTTCGGTTATCCTGATAGAAAGAGATAGCCGTAACTCCTATTATCGCGACCAACATAAATAATGCCTCACCATAGTCACCTATGATTACATAGATAAGAGAAACACATATCAATAAAATAAGCATAGGTTCTTTCAGAATACCAATAAGCATATCTGCCCATGTTTCTTTTTTTAACCGCTTCCAGCCGGTTATATCCGTATTTTTTTCGGGAAGCTTCCACTTCCGCTTCTGTAAGACCTTTGAGATTTTCAGGGATATTGTAATTCATGTGAAATGGATGTAGTATTAAAATTACTGAATGTTTTTGTCATAACAGAATAATATTGATGATTTTAATCCTTAATTGATCTCCTTTTTAACCTGAACCACCCATTTTTCTATTTCCGATTTATCCGTAGAAGATAATTTTGCATTATGATGGATTATTGTATACGAGCTAAGCGGCATTTCTCCCTCTTTAACGGTTTCGGCAATTTCATCTAATTTCTTCAATTTCTTTTCTTTAGTATAGGTATTAAATTCATCAAAATTCAAATGTCTCTTTCCTGAATTAACGTGATCTGCCAACCACCATTTTACCGGCTGTATATTATTGTACCAGGGATAAGCTGTATTATTAGAATGACAATCGTAACAGCTTGCTTTTAATAAGCCCTGTACGTGTCCGGGCACCACATAATGTTTTTCAATAGCATTTTCCGAAGGAACCGTCGCTATATTTTTATCAGTATCAAAAAACTGAATCACAATTAGAAACAGGGCTATAAATCCTGCTCCTGTTTTTATTAAAGATGATGTTTTCATAATTTGTATTTATTTATAAGTTCTTTTATTTTTTTACTATAATTTTTATTCATCTGCTGTGTTCTTAAGTTTCATAAGAAGGGTATAGGCATTCTTGGTGACAATTTTCTTATTTTTAAAATCATCAGTATTAAGTATCTGTATGAACCCGTTCTCTGTTTCACCCAGTGTTACAGATGTCAACCGATAGGTACGTGTTTTCTCTTCCACAAAAACAAAGCTTTTTCCTTCAAAATTGACAATGCTTTCTTCAGGAACAGCATTGGAAAAAGAAGTGCTTGTTTCTATTTCTGCATTCATATACATTCCCGGTACAAGGCTCTGGTCATATTTTTCAAAATGACAGTGCACTTCAGCCATACCTCCCGGGTTAACATCCTTACTGATCAGAATAATCTCTCCGTAATATTTTTTATCAGGAGCCGAATTCGTGTAGGCTGTAAACCGTTGTCCCATTTTAAGGTTTCCAAGATCTTTTTCATATACTTTAAGGTTAAGATGTATATCATCCGGATTGATAAGTTCAAAAAGGACATCCGAAGGATTTACATATTTTCCGATGTTCACATTTACCTTACTCACAAACCCATTGATGCTGCTGTAAACCGGAACGCTTTTTTTAATATTTCCGGAATTCAGCGATGCTGGGTTAATATTGATAAGACGGAGCTGCTGTGCCAGAGAATTCATCAGGATTTTCTGGCTGTTCATTTCAGACTGGGCCTGCTGCATGACTTTATCACTGGTAGCCTGGCTTTGATTAAGAGTTTTCTGACGGTTGTAGTCAAGTTCGGCAAAATGCATTTTAGACCTTGCCATTAAATAATCCTGCTGAAGCTGGATAAACTGCGGGTTTTCAATAACGGCAATCACCTGTCCTTTTGAAACCGGCTTTCCTGGCAACAGACTGCTGGATTTGAGATATCCGCCCAGTGGAATACTTACCGAAACCAGGTTTTGCGGAGGAACATCAATCATTCCATTAAGCTTTAAAAGCGAAGATATCTTCTGTAAAGAAAGGGTTGTAGTTGCTATAGGAGCATTTTTTAATTGGGCTTCAGTAAGCGTTACTACGTTTTCATCTTTGGAAGAGACCGCTGCTGGTACCGGTTCCGTTTTACCATGGTCTTTACACTCATAAAACATGAGCAATCCTATTATTGGCAGAGAATATGATATGATTTTAAATTTACGTTTCATTATTATGGGTTTAAAGTAAGATATTCCAATTCTATAGCACTCTGATTCAATTTCCAGACTGCATCGGTATAACTGTTTTTTAAGGTGACTGCCTGATTGACCAATATTACAAATTCGAGGTAATTGATCTCTCCGGCAAGAAACTGTTTTTTAGCTATTTCAGTGATAACAGCGGCGTTTTTAAGTTCTGCGCTTTCATAGCGGGAAACAATGTCAAGATTAGCATGATAGATACCGGATGCTTTTTTACGCTGATTCTGCAGGTTGAATTCCATATTGGAAATATCATTTTCAGCAACAGATTCTGCAATTTTAGCAGCCTGAATTCTGGCTTTCTGTCCGCCTGAAAAAACAGGAACCGAAACACCCAGCTGTACGGAATGAAATTGTGGTGCAGAGCCGTACACTTTGTCATCCGCCCCCGTTCCTTTAAAACTGTTAAGATTGTAAGCAAGCTGCAACCCCGGAAGCAGCTTAGCTTTTTCAAGAGCTGTCTGCTGTTCGGAAACTTTTTTCTGCTGCTGCAATACCTGGATTACAGGATGTGAATTAAGCTCTTCTTTAAGTCCTCCGCTAAATAACTTTTTATCTTCAGGAACAAAATCTGTTTCAGTATTCAAAAGCCATTGCAGCTGATATTTCAAAACTGAAAGCTCCTGATTCAATTGCGTCAGCTGGATTTCAATAGCAGATTTCTGGTTGGAAGCAGTTGTTTTTTCTAAAATATTACTTTCTCCTGCTTTCAGACGAATGCTTGCTTTATCCAGAAAGTCGGTATACAGCTTTAATGTTTCCTGCAGAAGCTTTTCTTTTTCTTTCCAGTAGAGAATATTATAAAAAGTAAGGCTTACGGCTTTCTTTAGCTCATATTCTTTAAGGGAAACATTCAGCAGAGACTTTTTCCATTCTTCCGTATAAAGATTCTTTTGTTTTTTATATACAGTAGGAAATGCTATATTCTGAGAAATACCGAATTTCATATCTGTCAGGGCACTGTTGATTTGGCCATAATCCATCGTAACTCCTGTCTGAGGAATATCTGATGATGATCTGATAAGTTCCTTTGAATACTCAGATTTTAATTTTTCATTTTTAATAATCCGGTTATTTTTCAAAGCGACATCAACGGCTTCTTCCAAGGTAACAGGAGTTTGGGATTTTACTTCAAGTCCAATAAAACAGAATAAAAATACCAATACGGAAGCTATATTTCTGTTTTTCATTTTTTTCATTTTGATTCCTTTTTCAATATTTACATAAAGCAATGGTAAAACAAACAGAGTAAGGAAAGTTGCCACTATTAATCCTCCGATAACAACTGTAGCCAGTGGCCGCTGTACTTCGGCTCCGGCCCCGTTACTCAATGCCATCGGGATAAAGCCCAGCGAGGCAACAAAAGCGGTCATAAGGACCGGGCGGAGACGTGATTCTCCTCCGTCAATAACAATTCTTACAATATTTCTCATTCCGCTATTGTAAAGACGGTTAAACTCAGATATTAAAACAATTCCGTTCAGCACAGCCACTCCGAAAAGCGCAATAAATC
Organism: Chryseobacterium sp. POE27; assembly: GCF_039727685.1. Lineage (NCBI taxonomy): Bacteria > Pseudomonadati > Bacteroidota > Flavobacteriia > Flavobacteriales > Weeksellaceae > Chryseobacterium > Chryseobacterium sp. POE27. The sequence continues at coordinate 3,977,513 of NZ_CP152475.1, read as the reverse complement.
CTACTCCGGCACTGATACTGAAAGGCATTCCTCTCAGAGCCAGAAAAAAGACTCCTCCAATGATGGAAAGAGGAATTGCAGTATAAATAAGTAAGCTTTCTTTTACAGATTTAAATGCAAAAAACAACATCACAAAAATAAGTGCAAGTGCAATAGGAACTGCGATCATGAGGCGCTGTTTGGCATTGTTGAGGTTCTCAAAAGATCCTCCATAGGTCATATAGTATCCCGTAGGGAGCTTCATTTTCTGATCTACTTTTCCCTGCAGCTCTTCAACAATGCTTTGTACATCCCTGTCTTTTATATTAAAACCTACGACAATTCTTCTTTGGGCATTTTCTCTCTGAATCTGGTTGGGACCATTCTTCACTTCCACTTTGGCAAGCTGAGACAGCGGAATCTGATTTCCAAAAGGTGTGGGAACCAAAAGATTCTTAATATCGGTAACATTTTTCCGGTCTTTGGTATCCAGGCGTACAACCATATCGAAGCGTTTTTCACCTTCAAACACCAGCCCTGTACTTTGTCCGGCAAATGCCGTATTGACAATTCTGTTAATATCTGCAACAGATAGGTGGTACTGGGCAATTAAAGGACGGTTGTATTCTATAATTACCTGAGGCATCCCGGAAATAGGTTCGATGTAAAGATTCTGTGTTCCTTCAACTGTTTCTATAATTTTACCAAGTTTTTGAGCATTCTGGGAAAGAACATCCAGATCATCACCAAAAATTTTCACTACTACATCCTGTCTTGCTCCGGTCATCAATTCATTAAAACGCATCTGCACAGGATACTGAAAGCTGGCTGTAATTCCGGGTACTTCCTGAAGCTGTTTCCCCATTTTATCTGCTAATTCGGGAAAAGTAGAGGCAGAGGTCCATTCTTTTTTATCTTTCAGAATAACCATCATATCCGAAGCATCCATCGGCATTGGGTCTGTAGGCACTTCCCCGCTTCCTATCTTTGTAACTACCTTCTGTACCTCAGGAAATCTTGATTTGAGAATATGTGCCGCTTTTTGGGTACTCTCAATTGTTGTGGTCAAATTACTTCCCGGAAGCACTCTTGTGTCTACGGCAAAATCTCCTTCTTCAAGGGAAGGAATAAATTCGCCTCCCATTTTGGATAAAATGAAAACAGCTGTTATAAATAAGATTGCCACTACCCCAAAAACTATTTTGGGTACTCTGAGAAGTTTGAGCAAAACTGCAAGATAGATCTTCTCTACCTTTTTCATCATTCTGTCTGATAAAGTAGGTTTATTGCTTCTTTTTCTCAGCAATACCGCGCTCATCATCGGAATATAGGTCAGTGAAAGTAAAAATGCTCCAAGCAGTGCAAAAGCTACGGTCTGTGCCATGGGTTTGAACATTTTCCCTTCAATTCCCTGCAGGGTAAGAATCGGCAGATAAACAATCAGAATGATAATCTGTCCAAAAACAGCACTGTTCATCATCTTTCCGGCAGAATCAGTAACTAAAGCATCCATTTCTGTTTTGCCCACAGAAAATACTCTTTTGAATTTTGAATTATGGGTAAACTGATGCAGAACAGATTCCACAATAATAACTGCCCCATCAATAATAAGCCCGAAATCCAAAGCCCCAAGGCTCATAAGGTTCCCGCTGACTCCAAAAAGGTTCATCATGCAGATCGCAAACAGCATAGCCAGTGGAATTACTGAGGCTACCAAAAGCCCGGCGCGGACATTTCCTAAAAACAGGACCAACACAAAGACTACGATCAGGGCTCCTTCAGTAAGGTTCTTTTCTACCGTTCCAATAGCATTATTTACCATTTTGGTGCGGTCCAGAAAGGGTTCTATGACAACTCCTTTAGGAAGTGTTTTCTGAATCTGGGTAATTTTTTCTTTTACATTTTTTATAACCTGATTACTGTTTTCACCTTTAAGCATCATCACCACAGCTCCTGAAACTTCTCCCTGGTCATTAAAGGTCATGGCTCCATAGCGGGTTGCAAAGCCTGGTTTCACTTCAGCAATATCTCTTATGAACAGAGGAACAGTATTTGTTTTTGTTGCAATAGAAATATTGTTAATTTCTTCAATATTTCCTACCAAGCCTTCACTTCTGATGTATAAAACGGTAGGCCCTTTTTCAATATAGGCACCTCCGGTATTCTGATTATTGGCCTGTAACGCATCAAATATATCATTGATCGTTATTCCATAGGCATTAAGCTTGTCTGGATTTACGGCAATCTCATACTGTTTCAGCTTACCGCCAAAACTGCTGACTTCCGCTACTCCCTTTACTCCCAGCAGCTGTCTTCTTACAACCCAATCCTGGATAGTACGAAGCTCTGTGATATTGTATTTTTTTTCATATCCCTTTTCAGGTCTTACGACATATTGGAAAATTTCGCCAAGTCCTGTAGAAATGGGGCCAAGCTGGGGATTTCCTATTCCCTGCGGGATAACAGCCTGTACCTGCTGGAGCCTTTCAGCAACCTGCTGTCTGGCCCAGTAGATGTCAACATCATCTTCAAAGACAATGGTAACCAGCGATAGTCCAAACCTGGAAAAACTCCTGATTTCCTTTAATCCTGAAATATTATTGTTGGCCTGTTCTATAGGAAAAGTAACAAGCCGTTCTATATCTGTTGCACCAAAAGACGGGGCCATCGTAATAACCTGTACCTGATTATTAGTGATATCCGGAACAGCATCTATCGGCAACTTGGTGACCTGATAAGAACCAACTCCGATAAGCCCCAGTATCAACAATGCAATAATGAGTTTATTCTTTACAGAAAACTCAATGATTTTTGTAAGCATAAAATGATTAATTATCTTAATTATTGTAATGAAATTCTGGTATCCTGAAACGTAGCCACAAGCATCTACATTTCATGTAAACACCTATAAGGAACAGAATACCTTCCCAATCAAAAAATGACTGAGAAAAACAGATTAAGATTGACAGAATCTTGGCGGCTGCCAGATAGAATTGAGAATTTCTTTATTGTAAAGAGCACTCTTATAAAAGATCTTTTTGATCTCGATAGGGCTAAATACTTTCCCTATATAATGAAAATCTAAGGAAGGATTAATAGTGAAAACGACAGATAACAGGTTTGCATGTGAAATAAAAGGTAATTTCTGGTCCTGATCGTGGTCACTATCTTTCACAGGATGATCATAATGAGTTTTCAGAAATGCAGTAAGTGACATTTCAGGATTCAGGTTTTTATGCTGAAAATAATGCTCAATGAGAAGCGGCATTTTCAAAAGCTGATATAGTTCGGTTGTAGAAACCAAATACAATGTTAACAACAATATGGAGATCAGCTTTTTCACTCTATCAAAATTATGAAATATTTCATTAAGAATGATTTTAAATAAAAGAATGAGAAATTATTTCGGCTTATATTATTCATGAAGATTTAAAAATAAATTCTCATATTTTACATGTCGTCAACTTCTAATTCCTTTCGTATATAAAATTACAAAGTCTGTCATAAAAAATGACAAGTCAATATTTTAAGTGAATTTTTTCATTACTATTCATTTAAAAGCTGATTGATTTCGTCATAGAATGAATCTTTGCTGTAATCTGCCATTCCGGTATGATGCATTCTTATATTCCCTGATTTGTCCAGAACTACTGTTGTCGGAAGTGAACCGTTAAAAAAAACCTTTGGAACAAATCCTTCCGAAACCAGAAACGGCACATTAAATTGTTCTTTATTAAGATATGCTTTTCCTGCAGCAGCGTCATCTTCAAGGTTAATGGTCAGAAAAACCAAATCTTTATTTTCTCTGTACTTCTCGTAAAACTTTTGAATCGACGGAAATTCTGCACGACAAGGAAGACACCACGACGCCCAGAAGCTAATGAAAACCACTTTTCCTTTGAGTTCAGAAGTATTGGTAAGCTTTCCGTTATCATTTCTTATACTCAAACTCTCTGTAATTCCGGGTTCTGTTTTCTTTTTTTCAATCTTTGAATTCAGAAGACCGGTAGAGATAATCTGGCGCATCAACCACGCTTTTGTATCAGGACTTACAAGCAATACTATGAATATTGAAAATAGAAGTACAGTGCTCCAGCTTTTCAGGAACCATATTTTAAGTTTATTCATTTAAGACTATTTCAGAATCTGTTTCTTCACTTCTTCTTCAATCACAAATCCGAGATTATCCCACACTACTCTGTCATTTTTATACAGCTTTAAAACCGGAAGTGCTGAAACATTCAGTTCTTTGCAAAGTTCTGTGTTCTCATCAGCATTAATTCTTATAATTTTTACTTTTTCCGGCATTTCAGCAGCCATTTTTTTTAGGTAAGGCTCCATTTTTTTGCAGGGAGCACACCATTCTGCATAAAAATCTACCAAAACAGGTGTACTACTTTTTAGCATTTCGTTGTATTGGGCAAGACTCATTCCTGCAGAATGTGACACTTTAACTTCCGGAAGACTGGCATCTCTCCACTTCATCATTCCGCCCTGCATTTCATAGACATTTTTAAAACCCATTTCCTTGAGTCTCGCAGCTGCGGCCATACTTCTCGGTCCGCTCATACAATATACAAAAACAGGTTTGGATTTGTCCAGGGCTTTTGCTTTTTCATTAAAATCACCCGCACTCCAGTCGATATTCATCGCATTTTTCAGATGTCCGTTACGGAATTCTACGGGGGTTCTTACATCCACAAGCTGTGCCTCTTTGGTCTGGTCCAGTCTTTTAGAAAATTCTGTGGCAGGAAGACTGCTCTCGCTTTTGGTATTCTGGGCTTTTCCGCATCCTGTAAGTACGATAAGAAAAAATACAGCGATTAAGTTTTTATACATTTTAACTGTTTTGCTTGATTAATCTCTCCAATTCATCCGCCTGAAAAACACCGGACTGTTTCCATTTCACTTCGCCATTTTTGAAAATCATCAAAGTAGGAACACTCCGGATTCCAAACTGTGCGGCAACAGCCTGATTTTTATCAACATCAATCTTAACGATACTGGCTGCATCGCCAATATTCTTTTTTAAATCCTGAAGAATAGGAGCCTGCATTTTGCACGGGCCACACCATTCTGCAAAGAAGTCAACCAAAACAGGTTTATCCTGATTAATAAGTTCTTGAAATTTATTCATTTTGCTATCCTTTTATTTAATTTCTTCATATTCAGTGTCATCATTTGTATTGTTTGAATGACGGGTGGGTACGGAACAATTACCTGTTGCACAACATCCGATATTCAATAATGGCATTGCAACAAAAACTGCTCCAACAGCAACTAAAAACCACATTCCTGATTTTACCGCTTCCACTACAAGAACAATTCCCATTACGAGGCGAAGCAGTCTTACAAAGTTCCAGTTTTTTATTATATTTTGTATCATTTTAAATTCATTATTGGTTTCACATGATTTTAACACTAAAAGTAAAAAAAAATTAAATAAGATGTTTTTATCCGATTTAATAATATCTTTGCAAAAAGACCTCAGACATGTCAACAATAAAAAGAAAATACTTACTTATCCTATCCCTGTTATCGCTGCTTCTTAATGCAGGACTGCTGTATGTGTTCTTTTACAGGGGCGATAAAGCCGTTGTAAGTCCGGACGGAAGAACGGAAATAAAAATGCCGGAAGAAAACCGGGCTTTTATCATGAAAGAAATGCGCGGTTTCCTGGAAAGTGTCCAACAAATAAATGAAGGAATTGCTAAAAACGATCCGGAAATTATTGCCAAAGTCGGTAATCAATCCGGAACATGTAAAGTGAATCAGGTTCCCCAGGGAATGATAAGGTCTTTACCGTTTGGATTCAAACAAATGGGATTCGGAACCCACGAGCTTTTCGATGAAATGGCAAAAATGGCAAAAGAAAACTACAACCGCCAGCAGACACAAGAAAAACTCAATCAACTGCTTAACAACTGTGTCGCATGTCATAAAACATACAAAATAACTGCTGAATAATCTTTACAATGTATACTCATACCATTATTATAGGTCTTTTACTTACATCAGGAATGGCTCACGCACAAATCGACAGTCTGAAAATGAATATAGACCTGAGAACCAGAGGAGAGCTTGATAACGGTGTCAAAACCCTTATTGCAAAAGGAAAATCTCCTGAAACGACGGTTGCTTCACGGGCCCGTTTCGGAATTGATTACTATTATCAAAAGCTGGAGGTTTATGTCTCCGCGCAGGACGTAAGAACCTGGGGTGAAACCAACTCGGTTGCTGCAAAGAATCAGAATTTTACCTTACATGAAGCTTGGGCAAAATATCCGTTTTCTGAAAAATTTGCGGTCAAGCTTGGAAGACAAATCCTGGCTTACGATAATGAGAGACTAATCGGTGCTTTAGACTGGGCCATGCAGGGAAGAAGCTTTGACGCTTTAAAAGGAATATATACAATTAATCAGAACTCAAAGATTGAGGCTGTATTAACGTACAATAACGATGACAATGACGCAAATGACCTTCCTGATAAGGAAATTTACAGCATTGTAGACGGTGGAGAAATAACAAAATCGCTACAGGTTATCCATTACCAGTTTTCCGGACACCATAAATTCCTGTTTTCTGCTATTGCCATGAATACTGTTTTACAGAATCCTTCCGGAACGCATTACGATATGATAACGGTTGGCGTTAATTCTAAAAAATATGTTGACGGTATAGAATTTTTCGGATCTGCGTATTACCAGACCGGTAAAAATACAGACGGACAAACAAAGAATGCCTACGAGCTTTCTTTAAATGCAGATTTTACAGTTTTACCGGCACTTCATCTGACAGCGGGCGCCGAATGGCTTTCAGGGAATAATTATAATACGGAACCCGGAAAAAATCAGTCTTTCAGTCCGTTGTATGGAACCAATCACCTGTACAATGGTCTTATGGACTATTTCTACTCCGGTACCAGTCATTTCAATACATATGGTCTGAATGATTACTATCTTAATTCTACACTGACTTTCAATTCAAATACAGATTTAAAAGCCGCGCTTCACTCCTTTACGACAAATGGAAAAGTAGGATATGACAAATCCGGAAACGATTTATCATCCTATCTGGGAACTGAGCTGGATTTGATTTTCACGAAGAAATTAGGAAAAATCATTACCGCTAATCTTGGCCATTCCTTTATGTTGGCAGGAAGTACAATGGAAGTACTGAAAAACAATCCTGATCCTAAAAAACTACAGACCTGGACCTGGCTTGCATTTAAAATCAACCCGAATTTCAGTTTAAAATAATAATTCCTAAGGTTTGAGTAATCCGCACTCGTTCTTAAATTCATTATCTTTACATTCACAAACCATATAAATGCTGATATTTTCAAATACCTGCCAATATGCTATTAAAGCCTGTATCGTTCTCGCAGAGGAAAGAGAAAAGACAGGCATCCGGGATGTTTCTGAGAAAATCGGAACACCTACTGCTTTTACTTCTAAAATTCTGCAGCATCTGGTAAAAAAAGGTCTGATCTCTTCCGGAAAAGGAAAAGGCGGAGGTTTTTATATGAACGAAGAACAGTATGAAAAGCTCAGCATCAGGGATATTTATGAGCATTTCGAAGGTAAAGAAGTCTTGGAATCATGTCTGCTGGGACTGAAAAAATGCGATGGAAACAATCCCTGCCCTATTCATCATCAGGCCGCTGAAATAAAGCAGAAAGTCGTTCTTATGTTTCAATATAAAATAAAAGATCTTAAAGATTTCGGAAGTGTTATGATGCAGGAGTGAGCTCTTTCAGAAAAGAGGCGATAGAAAGCATGATCAGCACAGAAGCAAAAAGAAGCACAAAGGATGCATACGGAAAAGGGATATAAAAAGCGGAAAGAGCACCCGCCAATACTAAAATAATTTCGTTTAGTACAATACCGGAAATCATCAGTATAATGCTTTTTTTGAAGCATTTTGCTGATTTTTACAGTGTACAGCTCTACAATAATCCAAATCAAAAAGAGACTTACACCCATCAACAGCACCAGGTGAAGATAGGCAATAACTATATTAACATTGCTGAATACTATAGTACCCAATGCGGGAACTGCCGACAAAGTCTGGAGGATACATTTCGAAAAAAATGCGAGTCCGGAAACTGACAAAAGAATTTTCTTTATAAAATCCTGATTCCTGAATACATTTGTTTTTTTACTCCATATTAGCAACTTCATTATTCCCAATACCTGAAGAATGGATATAAAGCAGAAGAATGCCCGACAGATGTCTTCCATTGGGATCCACAGGACAGAAAGGCCATAGCCGAATAAACAAGCGGTGAATAAAAGGTAAAAGATGTTTCTGTTGAGTTTTCCCGGGATGCAGATTTTATACTTCTTTAGTACGGTCAGAAACAATCCGATACACGAAAACATAAAGAAGCCATTGTACTGATAATGCAGATAAAAATAGGTTGATGCCTTAAACAAGACATCATATTCATCTTTTTTTCCTGAAAAATACGCCAATCCAAAAATTCCTATTGAAGAAAAGACTGCGAAAAAAGCACCCACTTTCAGCCAAATGACTTCAGGCTCACTGCTTATTTTGGTGTCCATCATCAGAAATATAAAATAGGCAAAACCAGTAAACAAGACCACCGATGAAAAAACAATGGAAAGCCAGAAATAGCCTCCGTAAAGAAAAGAAAACAGCATTCCGTAAGATCCCAGCTGGTTGAAGATCATCAAAATTTCGTATTTCCTGATTTTAATTTTATTGATATGCTCGCTGAGATACCGGGTTACAAAAATATAAATAGCAGCACTTACCCATCCGTAAAAAGCAAAATGGGAATGCGACTCCTGCATAAATGTATGGCAAATTCCCCGAAGAGAAAATGCCATTCCGTACCTCATCATCACACCGATAACCGATACGATAAAGAAATTAAACACGCAAAGCTTTATCCAAAATCCGGAATTTTTCATTAATCCGGATTTTTGCTTATTGTGCCGCATTTCACTTTATCGCCTGTTTTTACAACCGAAACATCAAGGTATTGTACAGCTCCGCAGCTGGCAGCTTCAAACTCTTTTGCTTTTTTGTCAGCGTATTCGTAGGTATATCCGATTCCCATTATAACTTTGTGACCATTGCATTGTCCCATAGCCAGATAAAGATATTCTCCCAATTCGGTCTTGATTATCGTATTCATTTTTATTCAATATTAAGTTTACATATATTTAATTTCAGGTCTTCGACAGCTGATTTTTATACACTTATATCAGTACAACTTTCATCTTATGATTGTTTTAATTTACTTCCAAAATTCATCCGGATAGCTATCTTCCTCTTTTCGATGAAAATGCAGGAGATGTTCTCCAATGGTATCCAGCTCCTCTCCGGAAAGCTGCTCTTCCAGATAAGGGAAAATCATTCGTTCTTCAAAACGGATATGTTTATGTAAGGCATCGGCAAAATCAGACAGTAATTCCCTGCTGCCGGCCTGACTAATACTTTTAATAAGCTTCCTGATTTGCCTGTGTTCATCCTGCATCTGGATCTGCAAAGGCTCATTATTAACTTCAGGAAGCACAAGGTCTTCGATGTCAAAATGCCGGCTTAGATTTTTTCCCCAATAATCAGCGACATAATTTTTAATTCTTTCATAAGGAATATTTTTTTTAATTCCTTGTCTGATTTTCCAGCAGCACAGCAATCCAAAGTGATGGTCTCGGGATAGAGGCACTAAATTTTCGTTTCTTTTCATAAAGATATTTTTACGGTAGCTCCTGCTCTATTGTTAAAATATGAAAAGAACCGCCACTGCTTTGCAGCAGCAGTTCTATAATCAGATAATCTATTATCGCTTTTCTTTTAAAGACCAACCTGTTTTCAGTCCGATGATAAATATTACCAGCAGTAATTCTCCGACTGCAAGCAGAATATCACCAGGCACGCGTAACCAACGTAAGGTTTTCATAAGATCAGTATGCATAAATTCTGCAGAACGCGCATACCAGTATCCTTCTTTAATGGAAGCGACAGATTGCATAATTCCTATCGGCAACAGACTGATGGTCACCATCACCAAGAGCCCAATATTGGTAAGCCAAAATGCCCAGCCAATTAGCTTATCGTTCCATTCCCTGTCAGGATATAAGCCTCTCAGCATAAACATCATCAGGCCTATTCCCAAAATTCCGTATACCCCGAACAGTGCGGCGTGGCCGTGAACCGCCGTGGTATTAAGTCCCTGAATATAGTAAAGTGCAATAGGAGGATTAATGGCAAATCCGAAGATTCCGGCACCCAGAAAGTTCCAAAAACACATGGCGATAAAGCAGTAGATCGGCCATTTGTATGCTTTAATCCACTTGGTAGATTTGCTGAGCTGATAATTCTGCCAGGCTTCAAAGCCAATCAGTACCAGCGGAACGATCTCCAATGCACTGAATGTTGCTCCCAATGCTAAAACAGCCGTTGGAGTTGCACTGAAATACAGATGGTGAAATGTTCCCAGAATACCACCGGCAAGAAAAATAATCGTAGAAAACAATACAGCGTGAGTTGCTGATTTCAGCCTTAATAATCCCAACCTTGTAAAAAGGAAAGCAGCTACGACAGTGGCAAAAACTTCAAAAAAGCCTTCCACCCAAAGATGAACTACCCACCATCTCCAATATTCTGCTATAGCCATATGAGTTTGTCTTCCGTACATGAGCCCCGCTCCGTAAAACATGGCAATAGCTACCGCTGAGAGTGTGAACAGCAATAATAAATGTCTGTCACCGTCTCTCTTCTTAAGTGCCGGAAGCAATGCCCGGATCATTAAAATCAGCCAGAGAATAAGGCCAACCAGCAATAAAATCTGCCAGATTCTGCCCAACTCCACATATTCATAACCGGAGTGGCCCCAAAGGAAATTATCGACATAGCCCAATTTCTGCATTACTCCCATCCATTGTCCTGCCAACGAGCCGAAAACAACGATCAGCAGTGCCCCGAACAATATATTGACACCCAATACCTGATATTTGGGCTCGTATCCGGAAACAGCGGGGGCAATATACAATCCGGTAGCCAGCCAGGAAGTGGCAATCCAGAAAATAGCCAGCTGAACGTGCCAGCTTCTGGAAATGGACTGGGGAAGAATTTCATCAAGCGGAATTCCGTAAAAGGCATTTCCTTCCACTCCATAATGTGCCGTGACTACTCCGGCAAGCATCTGAACCAGAATAAGCAGCGCCACAACCCAGATATATTTTAATGTAGCTCTCATCGAAGCCGTAGGTTTCATATTCCTGAGCGGATCTTCCAGAGGCAGCATTTCCCTCTCATTGATTTCTTCTTCTTTGTTTCTGGCGTGATATAATACCAGCAGACCGACGCAGCCAAGAAGCAGCAATACACTGAATCCGGACCAGAGGTGCAGCGATGGCGGCGGAACATTTCCTATGGTTTCATCGTGCGGCCAGTTATTGGTATAACTGACATCATCACCCGGACGGTCTGTGATGCAGACCCATGCCGCCCAGGAGAAAAAAGCATTCATTTTAGCCATTCTCTCCGCTGTTTTCACGGTATTTTTCGGTATAGCATACTGATCGCGCAGCTTCGCCATTTCAGGAGCATTCATGAAAATTTTAGTATAATATTCGGCTAATTCTGCCTGTACTTTTGCCCGCTCCGGAGAAATGACAATCGTGTTTGTCGTCTGATCCAGTGTATTTTTCCGAAGTTCCTTTTTCAGAAGTACTCTGTATTTTGCCTGCTCATCGTCCGGTAAATCTTTATATACTTTACCGTCCTTTTTAGCAAGTTCTTCCAGCAAAAGCAGCGATTCCCGATGGAGGTAATCAGCACTCCAGTCCGGTGCAATATAGGCTCCGTGGCCCCAAATACTGCCGACCGTCTGTCCCCCAATTGATTGCCATACATTTTGTCCGTCTTTAATGTCCTGTCCAGTAGCAACTGTCCTCCCATCGGTAGTTATTACCTTATCGGGTATGGGCGGAATTTTCCGGTAGATTTCCACTCCATAGAAAATCAGGACTATAAAGGAACCTATGATTACAGCGGCAAGCCAGGTCCATAATTTTTTAGGTGTCATATATTTTTATATTTTAATTCTTAGAATTTGTTTAAATGGTCAAGGTGATGATTCTGTGTTAAGAATTCCTCATTTTTACACCTTAATGACCAATGTTAAACAAACCGCGTGTTAATATGTTGCTGAAAATTCTTTTTCCAATTCGATGGCTTTCGGAAAGAGGATGTTATTCTCAAGATGAATATGCCGGTGAAGATCGTTTTCGAAATCCTGAAGCATTGCAAAGGCTACTTTATAGGTATTGCAGGCATCTGCAGGCGGCGTATATTCATCAGTAAGCTCTGCAATTTTTCTCAGGCGTTCACCTTCTACCGTATGCTCGTGCTTCATCATATTGACAGGATTTTCCACGGTACCGAAATGGGGCTGCGGAATGGCGCCTCCATCTATCTCAGACTTCACCATATTTTTGATGAATGGGAAAAGCATTAGCTCTTCTTTCTTCATATGTGCTCCTAAATCTTGAGCAGAAGTATCAAAAAGTTCCCTGATCTGAAACAATTCGGGGTGATGCCCTCCGTGTACTTTGCAGAGCTTATCTAAAAACTGTTGAAGGACAGGTGTCTTTTCTGCTACATAGCGGTGGTGTGTTTTCTCTATATAGTCTGCCAGTAAATCAAGGGGCCAGCTTTTAAAATCAATGGATGATGCAACATTTTGCGGGAGATTTTCAATCTCTTTATAGATGTTTTGTGCATCCAGCTTTTTGGTTTCACAGGCATTTTCAATTGTTCTGTCTCCTTTGCAGCAAAAGTCGATACCATGTTTCTTGAAAATTGCTGCCGTTCTGAAATCTTCTGCAACAATCTCTCCTATAAAATCTGTTTTGATATTCATAATTAAATACTTTTTTATCTTTTATTATTGTAAATTTTTTTTATTTTTTTGCCTGTAAAGCAGCGTAACTGCGACGAGCCTTTTAACCATTATTTTTTCATTGAAAGGATATATTTCACCATTTTTTGTGCATTCTCTTTACTGAGTCCTGCATGCGGCGTCATCGGAATTTCTCCCCAAACACCTTTACCTCCGTCAATAACTTTCTGTGCAAGGTGATCTATATCAGCATCCGTATATTTTCCAGCAACATCCTGGTAAGCCGGACCTACTAATTTGGAGTCTACTTTATGACAAGACAGGCAGTCTGCCCCTTCCACAAGAGCTTTTCCTTCGGCTTCAGGAGATGCGGGTGCTTCTTTTGCGGCAACGGCTGCCGAGTCTACCGGTTTCGGCTCTTCCAGCATGGTATTGGATTCGGCAACGGGTACAGGATCAGTATCTTTTTTATCTGAGCAGGAGATGATCGTGAGCGATAACAGCATTGCTGTCATAAATACATTTTTCATTGTTTAAAATTTTTAACGGGTTACAATTCTATTTGTTTTCTAATTTCTTTTACGATGGCATCATTATCCGTGTCCAGCCCTTCCTGCTGAAAAGCAAGTGTTCCTTTTTTGGAATAAACACTGATGATATTGGAGTGTGAAAATTCTATGGGAGAAATTTCTTTGTATTTCACTGCCATTATATTGGCAAGTTCACGGGTGTCGACTTCATTGCTTCGGATGAAGGTCCACTTTTTTGTCATCAAATCTGTTGACTGCTAGATAAGCTTTCATCACTTCCGGCGTATCGGTTTCCGGGTCAATGGAAATCAGCAGGAAACTGATGTCTTCCGGATTTGTTTTTCCCACTTTTTCTGAAATTGCCCTCATTTCGGCTGTCAGTCTCGGGCAGGCCGTTTTACAGGAAGTAAAAATCATTGCGGTAACAATCACTTTTCCTTTGAAGTCGGAAAAAGTAATGGCATTACCATCCTGTTTCTGCCATTTTGAACTGACGTTGTAAATGGAATCCGAGCTTATTTCTTCATTTTTTTTACTGCAGGATAACACTGTCATCGCAAGCAGAATGTATAGTATACTTTTCATTATTTAAAATTTTTATAATCTTTGGCACATCTGAAACCTAGATTGTTGAGACAGTAATTTGCTTTTAGGCTTCCTCTTAATGCATAGCGCACGAATGCAGCATAATTCCTGAGGTCTGATGAAGTAACTGCTGCTCCTGCACAAAAAAGATTCTCATTGGTGGTGTTATCTTTTCTCGATTCCCCGCTCATCATTACCGAATTAAAATCGTAGGTCCATTCCCAAACCATACCGTACATATTGTAAACACCGTAATAATTGGGCTTTTCGTGTTTTACCAGCTGTCTGGTTTTGTCCTTTTTCTGATAAGATCTCAGCACATAGTCGGTAAACTGCGGTTTTTTTGACGCATTGCGCGAATTTTGGTCGGCCAGTGCCACGTATTCCCATTCATCAATGGTGGGAAGACGTTTTCCTACACTTTGGGCATAAGCTTCCGCTGCAAACCAGGATATATTGGTTACCGGCGATTCGGGATCAAGGTTTTCAGGTATTTCATAATCGTTTTTCCAATGCTTCAGATAGGTACTGTCTGCATACAACCGCAGCACTTTGCTTCTTGCCCATTGTGGATTTTTCTTCAGGAACGTGAGATACTCCGAATTGGTTACTGGACTGTCATCCATATAAAAAGATTCTACTTTTATAATTCTCCCTGTATCTTTACCAATGAAAGCTTCATATGTCCCGCCCTGAACCTTCACCATTTTCTTAGCATCTGCAACAGGCTTCAGTACAAAAATCTGAGGTTTCGCATCAGGAATAGTTTTGTTTTGGCCACAGGAAATTAATGCGGTAACCGTAAATATTCTTAATATGCTGATTAGAATTTTCATTTTTCCCAGAATTAAAACCTCAGTAAACAATATTAACTATGGATTTTTTTTGTAAACAGCAGGATTTTCTGGTCCGGTCACTTTTATTTTACCTAATGCACCTTTATTAAAGGCTCGGAAGATCGCGTGATCAACAATTACATATTCTCCAGGAACCGTTGCTTTGAACTCTACAATAGATGCTCCTCCTGGAGGAATTATTGTAGTCTGTACATTTTCATTAATTTTGCTACCTCCTTCCATATATACTCTATCAAAAATTTCTCCAATGACGTGGAAAGATGAAGTAAGATTAGGTCCGCCATTCCCAACGAAGAAACGAACGTTTTCCCCTACTTTTGCCTGCAATTCTCCATCTCCCAGCAGGGTGCCTGTTTTTCCGTTAAAAACGACATATTCAGGATGTTCAGCAATTGCTTTGTCCATATCAAACTCCTGCAAACCTTTGTCCCCGAATTTTCCTTTGGTATAGAAATCTCCCTGCATGATATAGAATTCTTTATCTACTTTTGGAAGCCCGCCTTCAGGCTCAATCAGGATGAGGCCGTACATGCCATTGGCAATGTGCATTCCTACAGGTGCCGTTGCGCAATGGTATACGTAAAGCCCCGGATTCAACGCTTTAAAATTGAATATTTTTTCTGTTCCCGGAGCAACAAAAGTAGCTTCTGCCCCACCGCCGGGACCATTTACCGCATGAAGATCGATATTATGTGGGAATGTATTGTTTTCATTATTCTTTAGGTGAAGCTCGATCTCATCTCCCACTCTGGCGCGGATAAAACTTCCAGGAACCGTTCCGTTGAAGGTCCAGAAATGATATTGTGTTCCGTCTGCAAGATCTCCTGTCTTTTCAATCGTCTCCAGCTTGACGATCACTTTTTTCGAAGCACGGCTTCCAACCGGTGCGGGAACATTTGGCGGAGCAACAGACTGTTGAATTTCTGTTGTCCCGTCTGTTTTTATTTTTTCAGTATCAGTTTTATTTTCAGAGTTGTCGGAAGCATTTTGCCCACAGGAAATCAGGCTGATAAATGATGACAAAATAGCGGTGATGAACAGTGTCTTTTTCATGATGGAATTATTATAGTAATTTTAACTTACGAGGTTTTTTATTGTATCAATTATATTTAATAAGATAAAAACACCTTTTAGTATTTTATTAAATTAATTTTTTTTATTTTTTCAGGAATGTAAGCTTTAAATCCAGGTTTTCTACAAACAGCTGAATCTTTGATCCTTCCAGCATTACTTGTATAGCCTGCCTTACGTGCTTAAATTCATTATGAATAGGACAAGGATGATTTTCCGAGCATTCCTTTAATCCCAACCCACAACCTGAGAACAGCTTGTTACCATCAATTTCCCTCACAATATCGGCAATGGATAATCCTAAATTGTTATCATCCATATAAAAACCGCCATTAGGTCCCTTGGCCGATTGCACAAAGTCTTTTCTGCTTAAATCCTGAAGAATTTTTGCAATGAAATATTCCGGTGAATCAATCCCCGATGCAATATCTTTAATCCCGATCCTGCTTCCGTCTTTAGACTTCTGCGCGACATAAATGAGTGCACGGATGGCATATTCACAGGTTTTGGAAAACATTCTCTATTATTTTATATGACAAAAGTAAAACAAGTTTTTCAAATAAAAGAGTAAAAGGTATTTTATTTTTAATGATTATTGTCATAATTTGCTACTCAGCACATTACCATTGGGTAATGCTCCCTTTCGTTGCAGGAAATCTATTTCTCGGGAAACATTTTTTTTATAACAAAAAAATATATCTATAGGAAACGAAAAAGTATCATCTTTGATAACGCAATTTTAGTAATAATTTACCATTTCAATCATAATTACAAGGTAATATTGTGGGTATTTGTGTCGGACAAAGATTGATAATATCATTTTTGTAGTGAGTATCCTTTTCGAAGGACGAGGATTTTTATAGATAATCAGCAATTGGAAACGACGGACTGATGATCAGAAAATCTGCCATTCCACACCTATGAAGATCTATATCCTGTATTAAGAAAGTCATCTTTTAACAGCAATACATTCAATCTCAACTGCCGCACCTCTAGCTAATGAAGAGACTTCAACCGTACTTCTTGCAGGCAAACTATTTTTAAAATAACTGCCATAAATTTTGTTGACTGTTTCAAACTGTTTTATATCCGTCAAAAAAATTGTTGTTTTGGTAATGTGCTGAAAATCGGATTGATTATTTTTTAAAATAATTTTCAGATTTTCCATGATCTGAACCATTTGTTCCTCGACACTTCTTTTAAGTGTATTGGTTTTTTGGTCTAAACCAATTTGACCCGATACAAAAATAAGATTGCCATAACTGGTCGAATGGCTATAAGGGCCTGATTCTTTTGGCAAGCTGCTATGTTTTACGGTTACAATCTTTGATTTTGTGCTACAAGAAAATAATAGGAGTGTTGTTAGAAGTAATAGGAATTTTTGCATTCTGATTGATTTTACATAAAAAAATGAGGTTAGCTTTCTATACTAACCTCATGCTTGAATTATCTTATTCTTTGATGAAGTTTAATAACTCGCTATTGAATTTATCAAGCTCTTCGATAAACAGGGCATGACCACTTTTTTCCAAAGGAACTAAAGTTGAGTTTTTAAGTAAGGCATGCATTTGTTCTGCAAGGTCATAAGAACAGATTTTATCCAACTTACCGTGCAGGATCAAAGTAGGGATGGTTATTTTCTTCAAATCACCGCGCAGATCACTGTCTCTCAATGTTTTTAGTCCTTCAGCCATTGCATAAGGTGATGCCTGTGCCTGGATGCCTCCTAACCATGTGCCCAGACCTTGCGAAACACTGTTCTCATTTGCTGGAAATATCTTACCGAAAGTGGCGAATAGTTCCGGACGGTTGGTGTTGTTCAGATTGATCAATCCGTTAACATCTTCCTTGGTCCATTGACCATAGTTAAAGTCAGCTCGTTTTGTCCAGATCGGTGCTGCTGCTCCGAAAAGAGCCATTTTTGAAACGTGGGCGGCATTATATTTAGCCACATAGTGGATTACTGTTGCACCTCCCATAGAGAAACCACCTATTGTTGCATTTTCAATTTTTAGTTTATCCAGTATAACTTTGATGTCATCCGCAAAAACATCATAATTATATTTTCCTCCTGGTTTATCAGAAAGACCGAAGCCTCTCAATGTAATCCCAATCACGCGGTATCCTTTCTGTATAAAATCGGCATATTGGTATTCATACATCGCGTCGCTTAAAGGCCAGCCGTGAACCAGGACAATAGGTTCTCCCTCGCCAAGATCCGTTACATGCAGTCGAACATTTTTTTCTACTTCGATATATTCTTCCCGGCCCAGTGATGCCGGAGTTCTTTTAGTTTGTGCAATTAATGAGCTTGAGATTAAAGTTGTAAACAGTGTGAATGCTAAGATTAAATTTCTCATGATTTTTGATATTATTGTTGTTATTTTCTTGTTATTTTGATTATACAAAGCTGGTTTAATTCCAACCGCACTACAATGGATAGTTTACCCTTTGCATTGTACTTTTTGCCCTTGAAATATTACCCGTTGATAAATGCTAGAATATCACGGTTGATCACGTCAGCATTAATGGTAGGCATTCCATGGGAGAAACCGGGATAGATGATGAGTTTTCCATTTTTAAGAAGTTCCGCTGCTTTAACCGCTGTTGTAGCGTAAGGAACAATTTGGTCATCATCACCATGCAGGACAAGTACAGGTGCATCTACAGTTTTTAGATCCTCTGTAAAATCAGTCTCTGAAAACACTTTGATACAATCATATTGTGCCTTTATACCGCCCATCATTCCCTGTCTCCACCAATTGTCCTGAATGCCTTTTTTAATTTCAGCACCTTCCCTATTGTAACCATAGAAAGGCACGGTTAGGTCATGATAGAATTGCTGTCTGTTGTGCAGGGTATTGTGACGGATATCATCAAAGACAGCTAAAGGAACTCCATCCGGGTTATTTTCATCCACTATCATATAGGGAGTAACAGCACTAATCAATACTACTTTGGAAACCCTGTCCTTACCATATTTAGATGCATATCGAATCGCTTCACCGCCACCTGTTGAATGTCCTACATGGATACATCTTTTAGATCCAGAAACGCTACCAATTCTGCGACGTCTGCTGCATACGTGTCCATATCGTTTCCCTTATAGGTTTGAGTCGATCTACCATGCCCTCTTCTATCATGTGAAATAACTCTAAATCCCTTTTCCAGAAAGTACATGATCTGCGCATCCCAATCATCGGATGACAATGGCCATCCATGATGGAAAAATATGGGTTGTCCTTCGCCTAAATCTTTGAAATAAATTTCTGTTCCGTCTTTTACTGTAAACTTGTTCATGTCTGTATTATTTAATTGTTATTACTATTGTTTTATTTTGATATTGCAAAGTTGGGGTAATTTCGAAGGCGCATCAATGGACGGCTTTCGCTTTGAATTGCACTTTTTGCCCAAAAGAGTTTATAGCCTCCTCGAATAGCTAATTGTAAGGAACAAAACATTAAAAAAGCACAGCCTTAGAGGAAGGATGGCCAGAATGAATGCCTTTTTTGCATGGAGTACCTGGGTTTGCATCACAGAAAGACCCGGAGATGATGTCACCTATACCAACAACTGGCCTCATGATGAGGCTGTAGGAAATGTTCCACCTCCATCGCTTCACCTGTGGTCAGGATTCAGTGTATTGTTACTGTTGGCTTGTGTTGGACTTCTGGTATTTTATCACGCAAGGAATAAAGAGGAAGAAATCAACGAAGCGCTTCCTCTTGAAGATCCTCTGCGGAATATGAAGCCTACTCCATCTATGAAAGCTACTTTAAAATATATCTGGGTGGTTGCCTTACTAATCCTGGTTCAGATGCTTGCCGGAGTCATTACAGCCCATTATGGAGTCGAAGGAAGTGGTTTCTACGGCATTCCTTTAGATCAGTTTCTTCCTCAATCTGTTTCCAGAAGCTGGCATGTCCAACTGGCAATATTCTGGATTGCTACCTCATGGCTGGCTACGGGATTGTATATAGCACCAGCGGTTTCAGGATATGAGCCCAAATATCAGAAATTGGGTGTCAATGTATTGTTTGGAGCGTTACTGATCGTTGTGTTAGGATCTTTAACCGGGCAATGGCTGGGAGTGATGCAAAAATTAGGGTTGGTAGATAACTTTTTATGGGGACATCAGGGATATGAGTATGTAGAACTGGGGAGAATCTGGCAGATTTTATTGCTGATCGGGCTGATTCTCTGGCTGATTTTGATGGTAAGAGCATTACTTCCTGCTTTAAGACGTAAAGACGGAGACCGCCACTTACTCCTTTTGTTTACTCTTTCTTCTGTAGCAATTGCCATGTTCTATGGCGCCGGTCTGATGTATGGAAGGCAAACTCATATGGCTATTGCCGAATATTGGAGATGGTGGGTTGTACACCTTTGGGTAGAAGGTTTCTTTGAAGTTTTTGCTACCGTAGTGGCGGCATTCTTATTTACAAGATTGGGATTATTACGCCTGAAATCAGCTACCAATGCCGTATTATTTTCTACTATTATTTTCCTTGGCGGAGGTATTTTAGGTACTTTCCATCACCTGTATTTCAGCGCTACGCCTACTGCTGTGCTTGCTTTGGGGGCTACCTTCAGTGCATTGGAAATTGTACCTCTTGTCCTGATTGGTTATGAAGCCTATCAGAATTATCAGCTCAGCAAATCTACAAAATGGATTCAGGCTTACAAATGGCCAATATATTGTTTTATCGCCATGTGCTTCTGGAATTTCCTAGGAGCAGGAATCTTCGGATTTGCCATCAATCCTCCGATTGCCCTGTATTATATCCAAGGATTAAACACAACGGCCGTTCATGGCCATGCTGCCCTGTTCGGCGTATATGGAATTTTAGGAATCGGATTAATGATGTTTGTCCTCAGAGGTCTGTACCCGGACCGCCAATGGAATGACAAATTAATTGGTTGGGCTTTCTGGCTGACCAATATCGGATTATTGGTTATGGTGACGATAAGCCTTCTTCCTATAGGTATTATGCAATCGGTAGCCTCTATTAAAGAAGGATACTCTCGTTAATTCTTCCAAGGATTTCATTCCTCTGTACGAGTTTCCTTTTAAATTTAATTTTGGAAACCATACCGAAACGATATAATGTTTAGGCATGTTGCTACAATTTCGCTCCGTACGCCACTTTTTCCAGGCAAACCAACTCGGAAGGCAAATTCTCCTGATTCGTCATAAAACCCGTATGTTTGCATAAATTATTTGTTTAATTTACACACTTTTAAGAAAAGAAAACAGACATTATTAGCTTTTAATATCATATGAATATACATTATAGGGTATAATTCTCCTAGCTAAGTTTTGCGAAGCCCAACATCCTAATAATACTGGAAAGAATAACACATATCCGTTAGGTGCTAGATTACATACCAAGAAAAGTGCAGTTAAAGGAGCATAAATAGATGCTGATAAAGTAGCGGCAGCCCCAACCAACACAAAATTTACATAAATTAAAGATGTTCCAAAAAAAGTATTGCAAAAAAGAGCAAAGGTAAGTCCCAAGAATGCACCTGCAACAATACTAGGCGCAAAAACACCACCATCTCCTCCAGCGCCAAGAGTTAGAGCAGAAGCTAATGGTTTTAATAAAATTAGAAAAAGAAGAAAAAGAAAGGAGTAACTCTTGGGATGGTTGAGAATTTCCGATAATGAATGATAACTATCGCCATACAAAAACGGAAAACAAAATATTAGCCCCCCCTACAATTAAAGCTCCTAAATTTACCCTCAAAAAATTATTGGAAATTCCTGAAAAAAAATCTTTAATCTTAATAACTAAAACTGTAAAATAAACAGATAAAACACCTCCTAATAAACTTAAGATTACAAAAAACGGAAGCGCAGTCCATTTCCATCCAGTAATTTCAAAAGAGAGTAATGGTTCACTTTTTATAAAACAAAGAAAAATAGCGGAAATGGTAGCAGATGCAGTACAGCTTATAAAAAGTGTTTTATTAAACTTTCTTGCAATTACTTCCATAGCAAAAAGCCACCCAGCAATTGGACTTCCAAATAAAATACTTACCCCAGCAACAACCCCAGCACTAATAAGTTCCAATTTATAAATATTTGCAGAAAAATGTTTTTCGTATATCGTATTTCCTAGAGTTGCTGTTGCAACGACCGTAGATACTTCAATTCCTGTGGAACCGCCGAAGATTACAGTAAGAAATCCATTAAAATAATGTGATGGAATCTTGAAAAGAGGTAGATGATTTTTTCTTTGATCAAGAGTTTTGTAAATTTCGGTGATTCCTTTATTTTTTCTATTCAAAAAAAAGTATTTTCTTAAAAAGTAGATTGCTGTAATCCCAATCGTTGGCAGAAAAATAAAAATTAAGGTATTTTCTTCTTCTGCAAAATGAAATATGAGCTTTTGAAAATATTCAGTAATTAACTTTAATGAGTATCCTAGAAAAGAAGCGCAGATACTTATTATGATAGAAATTAAAATTAATCTGAAATAATGGTGTCTTTGTATGCTTTTTCTTTTCATTACCAATATAAATTCAATTTTTTCACAAAATTAGGTGCTGGATAGATGGATTCAAAAAGAAATCTATCATATTTTATCATTTAAAATCAAATTTTCTAAATATTTTTTTAAAATCAAAGGATGGCAATGCTGCTCATCTTTAGCACCATAGACCAAAGTGATGATATCTTGTTTTTTATTTCGATTTAGAAATTCTTTTCCAGAACCATTTTCTTTGAGTTCGGTTTCGTATTTTTCTGAAAAACCCTTCCAAAGTTTAGGATCATGGTGAAACCACTTTCGGAGTTCATTAGAAGGAGCTAACTCTTTATTCCATTCTTCAATATGGGCATTTTCTTTAGAGATTCCTCGAGGCCATAATCTATCTACTAAAACACGGTATCCATCTGTAGGAGAAAAAGTTTCATAGATTCTTTTGAGTTTTATTTTCATTCAGTGTAGTATTAATGTTAAATAAATTAAAAAAATCGTCAAAATTTATCGTGACTAGGTTAATAAAAATAGACAAATATTTAATTTAAAGACTAAAATTCGTAACAATATAAAAAGCTGCCCAAGCTATAAATATCAAAGCGATAACCCAAACCCAAACTGGAATAGTTCTCGGGTTTTCACTTCCTTTAATAATAAAACTCTGATTTCTACCTGTATCATACGCATTGATCATCAATGGTAATATTCCGTTGACGGTTTCATTGTTAGATAGCCCCTCCATATGAATGATCGGTCCATTACGCACATTAAAACGAGTAATTTTCAGGCCTTCTTTATTATCAAATTTGCTAACAATTTTTAAAGTGTGTTCTCCGTCTGCCAATTTCGTGGTATCGAGATTGAAAACTATAGGAGTCTGAAGTTCAGCAATAGGATTCGGTTCCTCATCTATATATAAAAAGACTACGGCATTATGTTTTGACATTTTTCTAAGATTTAAAAATCCAATATATTATTTTTGATATGTTTCTTGCTATTCTCGTTTGGTTTGATTAAGAATTTGAAAGAATAAAACAATGTTCCTAGGGTAATTATTGTAATAATTGTCACAATAACCCAATCCCAGTTTGATTCAGGACCCGTACCATGTGTAAAGTTTTGGGTTATTTTGGGTTGCTGAAGCCTACAGGCATCACAAGCCTGAACATATTCAGTCCAAAGAACAAAAATAGGAATTATAAACTTTAATTTTTTCATACTATTTTATTTTATCCATGATTGTTTTTACTTCTTCAGCAGTTACTTTCTTACCATTATTTCCCCAGCTTGTTCTTTCATGATTAATGATAGCAGCCACATCTTCAGGTTTGAAATTAGCATTGGTCCCTACTGCTGGCATTTCTCCAAATTGAGGTGCCAGACCGTTATATCCTTTCATAATAATAGTAACATACAGTTCCAAATTATCTCCTAAGACTACTTTGTCACCTTTCAATGGTGGGAATGCTCCCGGAACTCCTTCTCCGGTTGCCTGGTGACAGGTGGCACAATTGGCTACAAATAAAGCTTCTCCATCAGGAAGATTATCTCCTCCAACACTTCCTTCAGTTTTTTTCTCTTCTTTTTTGTACAAAAATTCTCTTGCCGGAATACTCTTAGGAAGTTCGGTCTGTTTAAGACTGAGAAGATATGCCACCAGGTCACTGGCATCTTTTGATGGAACAACTTTTCCTTTAATTCCTTTTTTAAATGCGTCAGGAAGACTGATTTCCTTATCTCCAGGATCAAGTTGATCTTTAATTAGGAATAACCATTTATAAGAAGGCATGATCGATTGGGGAACTACAGATCTGGGGTTGAATAGGTGGGAGTATTGCCAGTCTTTACTAGATTGTCGGGCTCCGATATTGGTAAGATCGGGACCTGTTCTTTCTGTTCCCATGAGGGTAGCAGTATTCTGGAAAAGATTGAGTCTTTTGTTTCTGGCATAATCTGCAGCCAGGCTTGGACGGTTACCGAATACTTGGTCCATGTCTACATTACGAACCTGCTGAGTATGACATGCTACACAACCTTCACGGATATAAATTGATTTCCCACGGCTTTCTTCTTCTGTAAGAGGTTTACTTCCCTGTAAAGGTTTATATACTTTTTGGTTGTTCAATGCAGGAAATATGCATATAAACAGGGTCAGAAAAAGGAAAAATGCCAATGCTGAAGAAAAAAGTTTCTTATGATCACTAAAAAAATCCATTATGCTTTTGTTTTTTTATTGTGAATGATTTCTAAAATATCGTCTGGTGTCTGAGGAAGTTTAATTTCTTTTTTTGGGCTTTATCATTCTGTAAAAATTATAAGCAAAGATGATGTGTGACAACCACATCATTGTTCCCCCGATCGCTCTCCAGAGCCAGAAAGGCATCATATGCATAACTCCTTCAATAAACGGTTGTTTCTCCATCCACATCATTCCTTTTTCTGTAGAGCCTATCATTAGTGAAACGGTATATACTAAAACCCCAACCAAAGCTAACCAAAAATGTAATCCGACGGTAATACTTGGTGGTTCACATGAAGTAAGTCTTGGTACTAAGGTATAAGTGAAAGACCATAGCATAAATGTAATAATCCCGTACATCGTTAAGTGTGAATGGGCTACCGTAAAATCAGTAAAATGCCATAATAGATTGGTAGATCTGAAAGCTTCTGCCGTTCCTTGCATTGAGCCTGTAAAGTAAAAAATAATAGAAACTACATAAAAAGGTAGTACATAACTCAGTTTCAAGCGATGCCATGACCCACGAATTGTCATCATAAAATTAATACTGCCTGCTGCAACAGGAATCACCATGCCCACACTAGCAACAATAGCAATAGTCTGCATCCACCATGGGATAGCACTAAAAATAAAATGATGTGTCCCAATGAGAGTATAAAATAAAATCTGTGTCCAAAACGCAAGTATACTCAAACTATAAGAATACACCGGACTGTTCAACTCTTGTGGAAGAAAATAATACATTAATCCCAAATTGAAAAACATAAACCACATCCCCACTCCCTGATGCATAAAATAACCCTGCGTTATGGTTTCTCCCAAACCGTCTTGCCAAAATGGAAGATAAGCAACCACCAATATGACTACAACAAACATCATAGCCGAGACTACATACCAATTGGAAACATAGATTTCTTCTGTTTTTCGGAACGCGATCGTATTGATATGATTATAAATACTAATTATAATTCCTGTAGCAAAAAGTAACATAACTGGCCAGATATATTCCCTGTACTCTCCGCCACTATTATTGATTCCCGCCATTAAGCAAACGCTACCAAGAAATACAGCAGAATTCATTAATATTAAAGTCACATATCCTATCTTAAGATTGAAAATTTTTGTATTTCCCACCCTTGGAATGACATAATATGAGAAACCTACCATTGCCATAGATGCCCATCCCCAAAAAACCATATTGGTATGTACGGGTCTAAGCCTTCCGAAACTCAACCAGCTGATATGGTCAGCATCCGGAGCGACAAATTTTATTCCAAGATATTCACCAACCGTGGTTCCCATAAAAAGCCAGAATACACTAGTGCCAAGAAACCAAAGGATTAATTTTTTTTCCTCATCCGGAATTTTAATATTCCTTCCCTCCTCTCTTTTGGTTTGCAGAAAACGGATTTCATGAATTTCATTTGCTTGGTCTATTAACCCACGCGGGTCTTTTACTTGCTTATTTGCGGAAAGTTCGTTTCCTGAAAGTTGGAATTCAAGTTCTTTTTTTCGTTCCTCCAACGCAGAAATTTCGCCTGGCTGCAGATGACTCAGATGCTCATATATCCTTTTAAGTTCTTTTTTTTCAATGTATCAGAAATCATCCGATTTACTCTTATTAAAATAAGAATAAGTGCAAAAATGATGGGAATCAAAAAAAGAACAATTGTAATTTGTAAACCAGGCTCATTAAGAAGTTCGTTCATAGTATAAGTTTTAAGAAACAACTTTATTTACTTAAAACTACTTTGAATGCTTAATTTTCTATTATGATTGAAATCACAACTGGTTAGTTTATTTAATAGTAAATTAATCCTTTTTTTATCTTCAGCAGATTATTTTTTTCCATTAATTTAATAGTTCGTATAACAGTTTCTACACGCAATCCGGTTAGATTTGCCATCTGTTGGCGGGTTAACGGAACAATATATTCGGAATTTAAACCATTTTCTATGCAATAGATATTCTTAAAATAATTCATTAAAGTTTTAAGTCTCGTAGTAGGGTCATTAGAAAATATATGTTGAGACATGATCATTTTATAATATAACCTGCGTGAAAGGCTTTTGTTAATTTCTATCGCATATTTAGGATATTCAGTCAACAGTTTAAAAAAATCTTTGGAAGAAATCTGTATAATCTCACAATCTGTTAAGGCTATGGCATTAGTTGGATACTTTTCATTAATAAATAATAAGGCTTCGCCAAATCCTTGTGGTGCATTGATAATATTCTGAATGAATTCTTTTCCATCTTCACTGTAATTATTAAGCTTGACCGTTCCTGATATAATTTGAAAATAACTCTTACAGGTTGAATTTTCCTCATAGATAAAATCTCCACTACTATACTGCGTGATATTGTAATTATAATCTTTTATATGTTTTTCAGAAATCATTTCTATTAATCGTAATTTATTAAATTTATAATACTATTGAATGATTTTTAATACTTATTATAATATTGCTTTCGGAAGGCCTCGGGGGTAAATGATGTATATTTTTTAAAAAATTTTACAAAGTAAGACGGGTCTGAATAATTTAATGCTTCAGCAATATTTGTAATTGATAAATCAAAATTCACCAAAAGTCTTTTAGCTTCCAGAATAATCCTATTTCTAATAATTTCACCAGCTGATAGGTTAATTTGTTGCTTACATATAAAGTTCAATTGGTTAGGTGTTATATTTAGAGAAGTTGCATAATCTTTGGGTAATTTATATTGATGAAAATTAGTTTCTAAAATCTCTATAAACTGCTTTAATATTAAAGAATTATAATTCGTGTCAATAAATATAGTTTTGGAGATAGTATCTTTTCCAGCAAGTGCACAAATCTGAAGTATTAAAGATGCAATCATTATTTGTGACCAAGATTGAATGTCAGTCATTTCTGTAATAATATTTTCAAAACAAACTTTCAACTTACGTTGGTTTTCCTTTGAAATATTTACCATCTGGTCACTTTCAAATAAATTAAAAAATGGAAATTGATCAATTAACGAAGAATTGATCTTCAACTGATCAAAAAAAGTAGTGGAAAAATTAATTACATAACCTTCTGTATTTTCAGCCAATCTCCAACTATGAACCTGTCCCGGACGCATAAAAAAAATCTTTTCTGGAGCAACGTCGTATGTTTTGAAGTCGATTAAATTTTCACCATATCCTTTTACAAAATAGGTAACATGATAAAAAGAATGGCGATGAACTTTTGTTGTTCCAGGATTTTGATCTAAAAATTCTGAAAATCTATCAATGGTAAATACTTCATTAATTGAATTACACGTCGACAGACCTTCAATTTCAAATGTTGGATAAACCTCCTTCATACTTTATTGCTGTAATATTTTAATCATCATAAAAATAGCTATTTTTTCGATGATTAACACCATAAATAAATGATAGTGGTATATTAACTTTGAACATAATGGAAACACAGAATTTTTACTATGATAACACCATAGTACGTGCATTTTTATATGCAACAATAGTTTTTGCGTTAATAGGATTCGTCTTTGGACTGACTGCAGCTCTGCTTTTGTTTTACCCTGAACTGCCTGAATTCATTTTTGGGACAGATGACCAATCTATTCATATCTTGAGAAACGGAGGTATCCAAGCATTGATAGATACTAATGGAGCCTTCGGATTTGGTCGAATAAGAATGTTGCATACAAATACTGTAATCTTTGCATTTGTTTGTAACAGCTTTTTTATTGGGGTATACTACTCTGTACCTCGCCTCTTAAAAACAGAAATGTTTAACAAAACATTAAGTTGGATTCATTTTTGGACGTGGCAGTTAATGGTCGTAGTAACATTTATTACTTTCTTCATGGGAATCAATACATCAAAGGAATATGCGGAACATGAATGGCCAATCGACATACTTCTTACTTTTTCATGGGTAATTTTTGGACTTAATATGTTCGGAACCATCACAAAAAGAAGAGTTAGACATCTATATGTTGCAATTTGGTTTTATTTGGGAACTTGGATTGCAGTAGCAATGCTTTACATATTCAATAACCTTGAAGTTCCCTTATCATTTACGGGGTGGAAATCATATTCTGCGTATGCTGGAGTAAAAGATGCTATTGTACAATGGTGGTATGGTCACAACGCAGTTGCATTTATTTTAACCACTCCAATTTTGGGATTAATGTATTATTTTTTACCAAAAGCAGCCGAACGGCCTGTTTTTTCGTATAAACTCTCAATTATTCATTTCTGGTCGTTAATTTTTGTGTATATCTGGGCAGGACCACATCATCTTCAATATACAGCAATACCAGCATGGGCACAAGCTGTAGGTACTGGTTTTTCAATTATGCTGATTGCCCCATCATGGGGAGGAATGCTGAATGGACTATTGACTCTGAGAGGATCTTGGGATAAAGTACGAGAAAATCCTATTTTAAAATTCTTTGTCGTTGCAGTTACTTGTTATGGTATGGCAACTTTTGAGGGACCACTACTGGCGACTAAAAACATCAACAAAATTGGTCACTTTACCGATTGGGTGATAGGTCATGTTCACCTTGGAGCATTAGGATGGAATGGTTTTATGGCTTTTGGAATGATCTACTACCTTATTCCAATCCTATGGAGAACAAAAATATGGTCTGTTAAGCTGGCGAACTGGCATTTCTGGTTAGGAACTTTAGGAATTATTTTCTACGCAGTACCAATGTATATTTCAGGATTTACACAAGGATTAATGTGGAAACAATTTAACCCGGATGGGACATTATTATGGAAAAACTGGTTAGATACAGTAACGGCAATTATCCCTTATTTTAAAATGAGATTTTTAGGTGGGTTATTTTACTTTTCAGGTGCTATCTTAATGGTCATTAATCTTACAGCTACTATTAGAAAAGGCTCTTTCCAAAAAGAAGTGCCTGCCGAAGCACCGGCCTTAGCCAATATTAGTAATAAAAGGAAAGAGGGAGAAGGTATCCATCTTTGGTTGGAAAGATTGCCCGTCTTATTCACAGTCTTATCTTTTATTGCAGTATCAATTGGAGGAGCTGTAGAAATTATACCAACTTTAATGCTTAAACAAAATATACCGACAATTTCAGCGGTAAAACCATATTCCCCATTAGAATTAGAAGGTAGAGATTTATACATCCGCGAAGGCTGTAATGCCTGTCACTCTCAAATTGTAAGACCATTCCGAGATGAGATTGTAAGATTTAATGGCAAAAACGGCCAGTATTCTAAGGCTGGGGAATTTGTTTATGACAGACCATTCCTTTGGGGTTCAAAAAGAACAGGACCAGATTTACATAGAGAAGGTGGTAAAAACCCAAGTTCTTGGCATTATAAACATATGTATAACCCTAGGTCCACATCCGCCGGTTCTATCATGCCTCGATATCCATGGCTAATAGCCAATAATTTAGATCGATCTAAAATGATCGATAAGCTAAAATTTATGAAAAATACATTTGATGTACCTTACACAAAAGCCCAAATTGATTCAGCTGATAAATGGGCCGATAATCAGGCATCTATAATAGTGAAAGATATTTTTTCGGAGGCTACAGACTTGAAAGAAGCCTACGCCAAAAGGCCACAAGGTGAACTAGAAAAGAAAGAAATTATAGCCCTTATAGCCTATCTGCAAAGATTAGGTACAGATATAAAAACAAGCGATATAAAAACAGCTGGTAACAATTAAATATACATGAAATGATTCCTCAAAACTTTAAAGACATTTTAGCAAATACTGATTATGCAGGATTTTATCAAACGTTATCCATGATTATTTTTTTATTTTTTTTTGTTATTCTCATACTTTATGTTTTCACAAGACCAAAAAAAATTTTATCATGAAGCAGAGCGTGCTCCCCTCCGTGATGATCAATAAGAATTACAATTTATATACTAACACTGAAATGTCAGAAATAAATGAAGAAGTCGTTCGCGGCGGACAGGGGCAAGTTTTAAACCCTGAGACCTATAGAGATTCTATAGGAACAATGGAACAATCAGGTAAGAGAAAATGGGTTTTTCCAAAAAAACCAAAGGGTAAATACACTAATTACAGAGATCTAGTAAGTTATACTCTTTTGATTATGTACTTTGTCATTCCATTTATTAAAATTAATGGAAACCCTTTCTTTTTGTTAAATGTCATTAATGGAGAATATTTTATTGCGGGGCAACCTTTCTATCCGCAGGATTTTTTTATTCTTACCCTAGGTGCTATCGCTTCTCTTATTTTCATTATTGTTTTTACTATTGCCTTTGGAAGAATTTTTTGTGGTTGGATATGCCCTCAAACAATTTTTATGGAATCAGTCTTCCGAAAAATAGAGTTTTGGATTGAGGGTGATCGCAATAAACAAATGAGACTTGATCGACAGGAATGGAATACTGAAAAAATTTGGAAAAGGACTCTAAAATGGGCTATTTATATTATCATTTCTCTCATCATAACCCACATTATGTTTATGTATATTGTTGGTTACGAAAAAGTGTTTAAAATTATCTCGGAAGGACCTTTTGAGAACATCACCAACTTTATTGTTATGATTCTTTTTACAGCCACTTTTTATTTTGTATTTGCATGGTTTCGAGAGCAGGTTTGCACATTGGTTTGTCCATATGGAAGGTTACAAGGTGTACTAATTGATAAGGAAACTATTAATGTATTTTATGATTTCAAAAGAGGTGAAAACCGCTCTAAATGGAGAAAAGGGGAAGACAGAAAAGTTACAGGAAAAGGTGATTGTATCGATTGTTATCAATGTGTTGCAGTTTGTCCTACTGGAATCGATATTAGAGACGGACAGCAATTGGAATGCGTAAATTGTACTGCATGTATAGATGCATGTGACGAAATAATGGAAAAAGTAGGTTTGCCAAAAGGTTTGATCAGATACGCATCAGAAAAAGAGATTGAGACCGGGACTCCTTATAAGTTTACTAGCAGAATGAAAGGTTTTGCAGCAATTCTGATATTGCTGATCGGGTTCCTTGGATTCCTTCTGTCAAGCAGAGGTGATATGGAAGCGAAGTTTATCAAACCTGCAGGTAGTACATTTTTTGTAAGAGAAGGAAAAATTATCAATACGTATAATTACACATTTCTTAATAAGACAAATAATAAAAAAATTGTTACTATAAAAGTTATCGAACCGGCACATGCTGAAATTAATTATAGTGCTTCTAGTAAAATAGTCGTAGATCGTGATAAAATATCAAAAGGAACCATCAACATCAGCTTTCCAGAATCACAAATGAATCTTTCCAAACAGAATATTACTATAGGTGTATATGATTTAAATGGGAAGTTAATTGATTCTTATCAGACTTACTTTGAAGGTCCTTTTAAATTACAAATACCTTAAAAGTCATCATAGCAAACGTAGCCAATATTAAAAGTGTTTTAAACTATAGCTTTAGTCATTAATTTATCACCTATTCACACATACATTTAAAAAGATGAAACTGGATAGGTACTCTTTTTTTAGTGAACTACGTTAATTTAGTTTAAAATATTTCAATAACTTGATGTAATGTCAGAGTGAACAAATCGTATTTTCTCAACATAAAAAAACTTGTTTTAATCACAATATTCCATACTCATCAACAAAGAATTAGATACTTTTTTTAAGATAAAACATATTCGC
This sequence comes from Chryseobacterium sp. POE27, assembly GCF_039727685.1. Lineage (NCBI taxonomy): Bacteria > Pseudomonadati > Bacteroidota > Flavobacteriia > Flavobacteriales > Weeksellaceae > Chryseobacterium > Chryseobacterium sp. POE27. The sequence continues at coordinate 3,945,234 of NZ_CP152475.1, read as the reverse complement.
ATTGTTTATAACTGTTAAATTACAATTCTTTACCAGACAACCTGTTCAGTAATTTGTTTTAAAGAATCAAGACTATTGTTCAGTGTACAAATTTATTTGTGTTTTGTCATAAACGAAAAAGAAATTTTGATCATTGTTTCGATTGATAATGAAAAAATAAAAGTCAAAAGAATTAATACGCAAATAGAATTTTGATATAATAGCAGAATCTAGATCTTTATGCAAGATCGTGATTGAAAAGTCAAAATTTTGTTTACAATATCTACAAACTATTGTTTCAAAGGTCAAAGACTTGATGGAAGATGAAAATCCGTTTTTACGAACAAAAACACAAGAAAATTGATTCATATAAAAACTATAACCTGTCTTCTTATATGCCTGTTTACTATCTTAGATTTTTTTTGAAAAGTAGCCCATAGTAATCCACCGAAAAAATAATAAAAGCTATTCTAAAAATTTCTTAAGCTATTAAAGGCTCAAAATATAGAATAACTCTTAATTTATTCACTTTCGGTCATAAGATTGCATTACGCAATCTTATGATTAATTTTAATTAATCATAAGTGATACTAAATTAATTGTTAAAATATTTTATTATTATTTATTCCAAAAACATAATTTCCGAATTTCTCTATTCCTTTTCTAATTTTCTTGAACAATTCCGAGAACTCAATAATGTTTTCATCTACGCAAATTGAAGTAGTTATTCCTTTTATATTGTTATTTGAATTTGATATTGCAAAAACATAAATTATTTCAGAATTATCGTCATAACATTTATATATTTTATCAACTTTGAACCCAGAAGCTGGAATTTCAGAACCTTTTGTTTTAATATTTTGTATTAAATTTAAATATTCCGTTAGTTCATTTTGTAAAAGATACCCACTGTCTAGGAGTTCTGATATAGTTTCACTAAAAATTCTTATTTCCTCCATACTTGTTTTATTCTTAGTCCCAGGTGCCTTGCATCGAAATACTTAAACTATCGTTTTCAATTTCCATATCAATAGGGAAAACAATTTTATAGTCATCCATATCAATATCACACCTTCCAATATATCCTGAAATCCCGCCCCAAAGCTCCAGGTGGTAATTTTTCCCGTATAGGTTCATGCTTGGCGAAGGATACATTTTTAGAGTTGCCGGCAATGGTAATGTACTTGGATATTCTTCAGTTTGCGCAATCGACTCTGGTAAATCATCAGAAAAAGCTTTTATATACAGCTTTTGTTCGGGTAAATTCTTTGAATATTCAAGAAGCTTCACTGTTTTCAGATGAAAAGTATTGTCATCATTATTACAGGAAAAAAGACCATTTAATATCAAAAGAATAATTAATATATGTTTTAATTTCATAATATAAGTATTGATTAAAAAGTTTAAGCCGGTGAAAGTCTTCGGGATCTAAGATATACACGAGTCCTATTAACATACGGGAATATTGCAATAAGTACCATAATGATTAATAAGAAAATAGCCATCATCTCATAATAATCCATAGCAAAACGGATCTGTGTTTGCATAGTAAGATTTTTAATAAGTAATTTCTCAGAAGCTTTAGAAGATATTCCCTCCAGCATACCTTTGGTACTAAGTTTTGTATTTTGCTTATGCAAAAAGTTTTTTACCATAGGATCTATTTTTGTTAAATGATCCTGAAAAGCATTATAATGCATACTTTTTCTGAAAAGCTCGAAATAATTTATAATAGCAATACTTACAGCATAACCAAAATACCTTATAGCTAATGCAGCAGCAGCAGCAGATGGACCTAACGAGACTGGTACAGAGGCAATAATATAAACAATTGTGGGTACCATAATAAAACCTACACCCATTCCCTGAAGAAATAATGGTAGAAAATAATTAAATTCATCAGCTTGTATATCAAAAAGATAATACATCCTTACGTGGAAAACAAACAATAAACAAAATCCTAATAACCAAATATTTCTGATTCTTTTTTTCTGCAGAATCATCGCAGCAGAAATAATAACTCCAGCTATTATCCCTAAAATATTAAAAACATTCATGTAAGAGAGGTAAAAAGGATCAAACTTCAATACTCCCGTGAAATAGCTATTGGTAATACCTGACGCAAACCGACAGATATACATAACAAAAAGCACAACTAAACCTACTTTACAATTTCGATAAGAAAAAATACGTAAATTGATATAGGGTCGCTTCAATGATTTCTGACGAAATATAGAAATAATTAACAGAATTATTATAGCTAATACACTACCGGAAATCCTGACATCATCAAGCCAATAGTACTCTTGTCCAAATATGGTAATATAACCTAAAAGTGACAGAATAGCACTGTACATTACAAAGCTTTGCCAATCCAATTTGTATAAAGGAAATTTAACGTGTAACCGAAATGAATTCATTCCTGTTATTATAAACAGTAAACCTGGAAAGAAGGAGAATATTGCAGACTTATAAACGATGTTAAAGTTGTAAGAATCTATTAATTCCGCGGTAACCAAATTGTTGAAAGGCAAAGCACAGAGCAAAGTTCCAAAAAATACTGAAAAACCAATTTCTCTCGCACGTTCACTTTTCAACCTTGTAAACATTAAAGATAAAGAGATATTCACATTGGATGCAAACAACATTCCTTGTATAAACCTTACGGGAAATAATATATAAACATCTTTTGTAATGTAACATACCAAACAAGCAAGCATTTGCAGAGTAGTAAAAATTATAAAATATTCTTTCGCAGCTAGAAAAGTAAAGAACCTTCTTTCCAGAGAATAAAATCCTACGTATCCGGCGTAAAAAAGAGCCACTGCAAACTGCATATCTGCGGGTTCACTTCCATAATAGCCTGCTGCTGCATTGATGTTAGCTAGAGGAAGAAAGAAAATCACAATTCCAGGTAGGGTCATACTGAAAAGTACTATTTTCACCATCCAGTCAGGAATCCAAGATTTAAATATTGGGATTGCTGTCTTCATTTAACTATGCTTTTTAGACGCAAATACGTTAACATTCATACCTACCTTTAAAACATCTATTTCTTTCCTCGAACCATCTACTCGTATTCTTATGGGTATACGTTGAACAATTTTAACATAATTACCTGTAGAGTTATCAGGTGGGAGTAACGAGAAACTAGAACCCGTAGCAGGTGAAAGAGAAATAATAGTTCCTTTAAACTCTTTTTCAGGATATGCATCTGCGATAATTTTTACTTCATCACCTATTCTCATATCTTTAATTTGAGTTTCTTTATAATTTGCAACGACCCATTTATCTGTATCGTCATTTACAATAAAAGCAAGAGTTTCCCCTGCATCAATCATTTGACCCACTTCAACTGTACGTCTTCCCATTCTGCCATTATAAGGAGCTGTAATGTACGTATAAGTAACATCTAATTTATGTCTATTTAGCAATGATTTCAACCTTTGAATTTCAGCCTTTACAACATTTCTTTCTGCGCGAATATCTTCTATTTTTGAAACTGATGCAGCGTAGTTTTCTTGAGATGATCTATATTCACTTTTATCTACATCAAGTTGTGCCTGAACTTTTTCGACTTGTTGTTTAGTAGCAGATTCTTCATTATATAGTTTCAGATATCTATCATAATCCAATCCTTGTTTCCATACCTTCGCTTTATTTGCGGCAATCTGTGCTTGAGAAGAAGAAGCTTCATTTTCCAATGTATTAATTGTACTTCCTAAAACGACAAGCTGAGCCTCAGCTTTTGCAAGAGATGCTTGTGTTTGTTCTTGTTGAAGAACATATTCTCTATTATCAATCACCAAAATTGTGTCTCCCTTTTTTACGTTTTGATTTTCTTCAAACTTAACATCAACTATAAAGCCTCCAGCCCTAGAAATAACAGGATTAACATACTCTTGTATTTGTGCATCATTTGTTTGCTCATATTTATAATAATCCATTAAGGATCCTCCCCCCCAAACTATAAGCCCCAAAAGAATTAAACTTGCAATCCACCCTGTAATTTTAGTAACAAATCTATCAGTTACCGTATATTTTTTTTCATGATTTATAAAATACCTATTATATTTTGTAGTAAGTAATATTTATTTTGTGCCATTATTTTTGCTGCTTCAAGCTCGAACTTTGTCTGCAGAAGTTGTACATCTGCATCTAACAAATCTGTAATTAAAGAAGTCTGATTAAAGTAAGTATTTTTAATAATTCTTGCATTTTCTTTCGCATGAGCCTGATTAGCCTCAGCAACTTTTATCTGTTCTAAAGCCTCCTGATACCTCAGGTAAGCTTCTTTTACTTGTTGTCTTACCTTATCTTCGGTATTTTTATAACTTTCTTCTTCTTTTTCAAACTCTATTTTGGCAGCTCTTACCTTATGGGTATTATGATAAAAAGATGATAAATTGAAAGATGCTCTTAACCCTATTACCCCCAAAGAATACCAATATGGATTGTAAGGAAATAAGAAAATTTGTGGATTTGCATAATAAAATTCTCCATACATTCCAATTTTGGGTCTTACATTAGCTTTAATTTGATCTATTTTTATTTTACTGAGCTCTGTTTTGTGTTCTGAAATGTGATAATCAAATGAATGTTCTAAGGCCGTTTTTAAATATTCTTCGTAGGAGGTGGTATTGTTCCAAATGTAAGTCGGTTCGTCTGGAACTACAATTTGTTCGTCAGGAACTCCAATAATAATATTCAGTTTTTGAGTAGCAATAAGAATATCATTTTCTATCGTAATTAATGCCATTTCACGTCTGGAGAGCTCAAGCTCTATTCTCAAAACGTCACTCTTTAGTACAACACCGTTTTTTAATAAGCTACGTATTTCTTTCAGCTGTTTTTTTTGGTCTTCAATATCCTCTTTTATAAGTTTTCTGAAAATTAATATTTTTTTGTAAGTCTAAATACAAAGCAGCCGTCTTGTAGTGAATATCAGAAACAGTTTGCTCTCTCTTAATTTCAGAAATCTCGTGAAGTATTTTTTCTTCTTTAATTTGTAGATTAAGTTTATTTCCATTATAGAGATTAAGATAAAAATCAGCACCTGCTCTGTAGAGTGTATGTATTACTTCATGTTGACTTGGTTTTGAAAATAAGCCATTTTCATAAATCGGTATATTGCTTGCTTTTTCTGCACTTCCTTTTATCTGCACTTCGGGAAGCCGCTCCGCTCTAAGATCTTTTACTTCTTCAGCAGAAATACCCACTTCCAAATGTTTTATCTTAATATCGCGACTGTGTTCCTCTGCTTTGTTCCAAGCGTCTTTTAGTGAGAGTTTTAATGTGTCTGCATTCCAAACAGAACTCTGGGCCCAAGTCGAAAAAGTTATTCCAAACATTAGAAATCCAGTGAGATAATTTTTCATTGAAAATTTTAGAATCATTGTATTGCAAATCTACATTATTTACATAAAAAAATTTATCGACAATAGTCATTCTTTTCATGATTCCGGCCAAATTCATTATCTTTGTTATCAATAAATACAACATTAGTATGGGATTAATTAATTCACTACCAGATATTGATAAGAACGATAAAAGTGTATTTGTAATGCATGAAAAATCTGAAAAATTGATCCCGGTTCATAGACATACCAAAGGACAACTTAGTTATGTTGAAGGAGGTATCGCTTATATTACTATAAATAATCGGACATATGTTGTTCCCGCAAGACATTTCTTCTGGATTCCGCAGGGTTTGGAACATATTTTACAAATTGGTCATTCTGCAACAGTATTACGATCATTATATTTCTTTGCTCATGACGATTTGTCTGATCCTTTTTTCAGTCGTCTTGGTATTTATCCTGCCACAGAACTTTTAATACAAATGATCAAGTATACTGAAATATGGGATGAGAGACATGTAATATCTACTGATGAAAATTTTGAATTTTTAGTAGCATTAAAAAAAATTCTACCCAAAACCCATCAACAACCCTTGCCCATTATTCTTCCTGCCACCAAAAACAAGATGACTAGGAATATTGTTTCTTATCTTGAATGTACAATAGAAGAAAAACACAGTCTTGCTAGTATAAGTAAAAAATTTGGATTGAGTGAACGCTCTCTATCGCGTCTTTTTAAAACAGATTTGGATATTTCTTTTCTCCAATACTTAAAAACTTTAAGAATTATTAAGGCCATTGAACTTCTTCTTAATACAAATAAGTCCATTAATGAAATTGCATATAACGTGGGTTATAATTCTGTAAGCTCATTTAGTGATACTTTCCGCGAATTTACCAGATCGAGACCTTCAGATTTAAGGAAATTAAATAATTGAAATACTATACCTGAAAATATTCAAAAATAAAAATATTTCAACGGACAGTACCCTGCAAATAATTAAATTTTAATAAGACATTTTTAGCATACTCAATATATTAACTAATTCTTCTTTTTTTGGGAGTATTTTCCAGGTAATATTTCAGAAATTCTTTCCAAATCTTCCACCAAATGTTTCGAGATTTCTTCGGTTATGGGTACAAAAAAAATCCTCTGAAACTATTGTTATCAGAGGATTTTTATTTTAAAGGGTGGCCATTCCAAACAATGCCGGAGCCTATTCCACAATTATCAATATGGAAGGAAAATGGATTAATGACGGAAAGCTGCATAATGTATTTGCCACTTTTCCGGTATTCTTTAGAACCGCCACAGGGATCATTTCCACTTCCGAAGATCTAAGCAAATGGCTTATCGCACTGCAAAATGGAAAGCTATTGCAAAACAAAAATAGCATCCAAGAGCTTTTCACTTCCGTAAAACTAAATGACGGGCATATCGACGGGTTTAATAAATTGACTAACGGATATGCACTGGGCTGGCCAACAGTCGAGCGAGAAGAACATCCTGCTGCTGCACCTGTTGGAGGTATGCGTTCGGCATTATTCGTCTATCCAAAGGATGATCTGTCGATCGTGGTTTTGACCAATCTTCAAGGTTCCAATCCTGAATGGTTCATTGATGAAATAGCCGGATACTATTTTCCTGATATGAAAGTTAAAAATGGTTTCGGCCTGAGTAATAATCTAAAATCATTGCGTCAACAACTCATTGAAAGTCAATTTAAAAATGGATACAAGCTTTACACAAAAATTAAAAAAAGCCAACAAAGATTTCACATTATCCGAAGACGAAATCAATTCTTGGGGCTATCAATTATTAGAACAAAATAAAAAAAACGAGGCTTTACAGGTTTTTCAATTGAATACCTTGTTATTTCCAAACAGTGCGAATGTTTATGATAGTTACGCTGAAACTCTAGAAGCAATGGGAAACCGGAAAGAAGCGATCATTAATTATAAAAAATCACTTGAACTCAATCCCAATAATACAAATGCAAGTAATTTTCTAAAAGATAAAATGGTCAAATAGCTATTCTTATAGTTAATAGCCGTGATCCTTATACTAAAAGTACCTTGCTGAATAGGTTTGACCAAAAGAAAGAATTTAAATATAATATCATTGTAGTATCTATGAAGCTATAACAGTCAGAGATTTTTTTTTAACCAATGCCAAATTCTTGACATAGCCAGTCGCAGATTTTAAAATTTGAAATAATCCCAAACATGCGGTCATATATTTTCCAATAAAATATTTTAAAATAACCCGGTAAAAAGGTAGCTAAAGTATTGTTGCCAGCCAACGTCTCTCCCACCATACTTTTTAATCAAATTGATTGGTACAATAGAGAGTTCATTCCTAAAATATCTCCGTTAACATTATATGCTTTACTATTTACGATTGTACTCATGTTCAGTCTGAAAGGAGATAAGATTTTAGAATTACCATTTAGAATAAGTTTATGGTTAAAAAAAACGATGTATGCCTGAAACTTCTCTCTATTGTTTTTATTTAGAGCCTTATAACAAAATTGATTTATGATCATCCAAATGTTAAGCTTCAGCAGCACAGCATTGAATAAGGAATGTTACCAATAATACTTTATTATACGAAAACTAAATCCCCTTTACTTGTAAGGGGATTTTTATACGACTTATAATGCAAGTTAAGACCAGCAATCATTATGTACTCCATTTAATTAAATGACTGTCTGAACTCCAACGGTGAAACGTCTGTCTTTGCCTTGAAAAGTTTGCTGAATGATTGTGAATGTTCAAAGCCTAATCCATAAGCAATTTCCGAAACAGAAAGATTTGTTGTTGATAATTTTTCTTTGGCTTTTTCTATAATGGCGTTTTGAATATACTGTTGGGTGTTCAGTCCTGTCAGTGAACCTAACATATCACTCAGGTAGCGTTGGGACAGCTTTAATTCTGTACTGATATATTTCACGGATGGCAAACCGTTTTTCAGACTGCTTTCTTCTTCAAAATACTTATTTAAAAGTTTGTCCAGAGAAGTGATGATGTCGTGATTGATGGCTTTTCTCGTAATAAATTGCCTGTTGTAGAAACGATTGCTGTAATTCAATAACAATTCTAATTGCGACACCAGAACATCCTGGCTGAAGCCGTCAATGTTATTGGATAATTCATTTGCTATTGTTGCAAATAAATTGGCTACAATTTCTTTTTCCTTTGCCGATAAAAATAAGGCTTCCGAAACATCATAAGAGAAAAAGCCATATTGGTTTATTGTTTTCCCTAATGGATAATTTCTGATAAAGTCCGGATGAAAATACAAGGCGAACCCTTCATAGCTTTCAATTTCTTCCGGCGAGAAAACGATTTGTTTGGGTTTCAAAAATGCCAATCCGCCTTCTTCAAAATCGTAATAGCCCTGTCCATACTTTATTTGTCCTTTAAAGGTAGATTTAAAGGAAATTTTATAAAAGTCCAGGCTTACTTTTTGACCCTTTGGAAATATCTCCATAGGAACATTACCGTAATCAACCAATGCGATCAGCGGGTGCAGTGGTGCAGGAAGTTCCAATAGCCGTATCAATTGCGATATACTTTTAATATGATGGATGTCGGATGGTGTTTGCATTTCTTTACGAATGTAATCAATTTTGTTTTGACGGACGAATCACAATCTCACCAACTTCCACATCTTTGGGTTGACTAATGGCATAGCTAACCGCATTGGCAATGGCATCCGGGCTAATGGCTAAATTTTCCATATTCTGCGTGATGATGGTCTTCATTTCCTGATTTTTTATACTATCAGCAAAGTCGGTTTTTACAACACCTGGCGAAATACCAGTAATCCTTATCATTCCATCTGATTCCTGCCTAAATGCTTCTGCGATAGTTCTAACTGCATTTTTCGTACCTGCATAAACACCCTGCATTGGAACGATCTTTATTCCTGACGTTGAAATAATATTGATGATATGTCCCGATTTTTGTTCTTTGAAAATGGGAATTGCAGCTGCCATCCCATACAATACACCCTTCAGATTAATGTCGATCATTTCTTCCCAACCGTCAATATCCAATTCGTCGATCCGGCTTAACTGGCTTACACCTGCGTTGTTTATAATTACATCCAATGTTCCGTATTGATCAACTGCTGTACTGACGAACCGAACGAGATCAGCTTTATCCTTCACATCAATCTGAGAAAAAATGGCTTCACCACCTGTATTTTTAATTTCTTTTACCAACTGTTGCAATTGTTCCGTTCGTCTCGCACCCAAAACAACCTTTGCGCCGTTTTTTGATAATTCTATGGCAATAGCCTTACCTATTCCGCTGCTAGCCCCTGTAATGGCAATTACTTTTCCTCTAATATTTTGCATTGCTATTCATTTTTATTTATCAATTTGTTTTTCTAAAAATTCGGGATATCGGTCACCTGCAAGCGTAATTCCATTGACTGTTGTATCAATTTTTTTAAGTTCATCGTCTGTTAAGACAATATTGGTACTGCCAATATTTTCTTCTAGTCGATGCAATTTTGTAGTTCCGGGAATTGGTACTATCCAAGGCTTTTGAGCTAAGAGCCAAGCCAATGCTAATTGTGCTGTTGTCACATTTTTTTGTTGGGCTATCTCAGAAAGCGCGTCCACTAAAACCAGATTGGCTTTTATATTTTCTTCGGTGAAACGTGGAATAACATTTCTGCGGTCGATATCGTCTAATTTTTTGTTAATGATACCCGTCAGAAATCCTTTACCCAAAGGACTGAACGGAACGAAACCAATTCCCAGCTCTTCTAATGTTGGTATGATTTCATTTTCCGGTTCACGCCAAAACAGAGAGTATTCGCTTTGCAATACTGATACCGCTTGAACAGAATGTGCTTTCCGAATCGTTTTAGCACTTGCTTCCGATAAACCGAAATATTTTACTTTGCCCTCCTGAATTAGGTCTTTTACCGTACCTGCAACATCTTCTATCGGAACGTTCGGATCAACTCTGTGCTGATAAAGCAGATCAATATAATCTGTTTTTAATCTTTTTAAAGAGGCGTCGGTTACTTTTCTTATCGTTTCGGGTCTGCTGTCTAAACCTACTGCCGGATTGGCATCTTTGCAGCCGAATTTTGTAGCGATGACGACTTCCTTTCTAAAGGGCTTTAGTCCTTCACCCACGAGTTCCTCGTTCGTGTAAGGTCCGTAAGCTTCTGCGGTATCAAAAAACGTCATCCCTCTCTCAACGGCGTTATGTAGAAGAGTTACGGCTTCTTTTTTATCAAGACCTTTACCGTCAAGAAAGTTTAACCCCATACAGCCAAAGCCCAACGCGGAAACTTCCAACCCGCTATTTCCTAATTTTCTTTTTTGCATAATTTTTTTTATTTGTTTTTAACTGAACTAATTTTCAAGTACAAAATTCCTGATTGATGTGCTGTAAAAAGTAGCCCAATTGGTAATTATTGTAGTCAGATTATCAAACTAATTCAATGTAAATCAGTAATTTTAGCTTTAAAGAAATGTATTTAAAAAAGATTGATAAATCCTCATCAAGTTTTTACTAAAAAAAGGGATTCCATTAAATGAACTCCAGATATCAAAACCACCTGCCTTTAGCAAATCGAAATACCGAGAAGCATACGTTAAATCATGATCCTAAAGACCAGGTTTTTGATGAGAAATTTAGAGAAATTTGACATCGGGTAAAGATCAGGAAGATGAAGATTTTACCTATAAAATGAAGAAAAAAGCAGAGAAAAAGTAATTTCCTACATGCAACGGATCAATTTATTATGTTTTTGTGACTTGCTTATTGTTGAAAGTCTGTTGAGGCTGAAAGATCTTCCCATTCTTCGATTTGCTGTGATAAGAAGGCTATTTTTTCCTTGGCCCTTTTGTAAGCATCACTTCCTAAAAATAAAAGCGTCGGAGGATTCTGACTGTTCACTAGTTCAATAAAAATGTCAGCGACCTTGTCGGGGTTACCTGGCTGTTTGCCATCTATTTCGTTCATTTTTTGATGTGCCGTTCTCAAAAAACCATAATCATCAATCTGTTTTTTACTGAAGGCGATGGAGTCCTGTTTTGCAAAATTAGTTCGAAACCATCCGGGCAAAATTGCAGTCACATTGATTCCCAATGGCTTTAGATCATTTGTCAAAGCTTCTGACAAACCTGTAACTGCAAATTTAGCAGCACAATAGATGCTCCAGCCAAGTCCTGGTGCAAAACCGGCAATAGAAGAAATATTGATGATGTGCCCTGAATGTTGGCTCCTGAAAAAAGGCAATGCCTGTTGGATGACTTTAACGACTGCAAAAAAATTGATGTTGAAATTATCGTTAATCTCTTGTTCTGTCAATTCTTCAATAGCTCCGCCGATTCCATACCCTGCATTATTTACGATCACATCGATTCTTCCAAACATAGTGTTGGTTTTTTCCAGGGATACTGCTATAGATTTTTCATCTTTCAGATCAACCTCCAGAGGCAAAAAGTTTTCGCTTGTGATATCAGATAACGCAGAAATTTGTCGTGATGTTGCAGCAACCTTATAACCTCTCAATAATAATTGCTCTACAAGGGACCTTCCAATGCCTTTGGACGCACCTGTAATGTACCAAACTTTAGAAATATTCATTTTTATAGTTTTTATTACAGCAAAATTAGTCCGGGTACCTGAAGCATCGTTAGTAAAAACAAAAACATTATTTGTATAAATCAAACCAACCTGAAAAAGGTCGGGTTTAAACCTGTTTGCTTTTTGAAGAACTTATTGAAGTGGGCAAGGTCATCAAAACCTAGACTATCACTTATTTCAGAAACAGACCAATCTGTGTGTTTGAGCAAAATTTTCGCTTCAGTACTCAGCCGCTCCATTATGTGCTGGCTTGTGGTCTTGCCCGTCACTTTTTTCAAACAGCGGTTAAGGTAATTCACGTGAATGGAGATCTTTTCTGCAAATTCATTGGGTAAACGGAATTTAAGTTTGTCAGTGCTGTATTGGATGGGGAATTGTTGCTCTAACAATTCCAAAAATACCATTGTAATTCTTTTGCTGGCATCTCCATATTGAAACAGATTTTCCGGAGGCATCCATTTCATTGCCAAAAAGTACAGCTCACTGGCATAATTCCTGATCAGATCATATTTGTAAATATAGTTTCCGTTTACTTCCTGAAACATTTTGTCAAAGAGGTTTTTTACTTCTTTGCAGTCATCCGTGGATAATTTAAAGACGGGGAGAACAGAAGATCTGAAAAGGGAAAGATTATCTACATCAAGTTTGTGGCTCCCAAGAAAAAATTCACGTTTGAATACACAAAAAAAACCTTTTGTATCAGAGGTTAAAGGTTGATAGGAATAGGGAATATCAGGATGAAAAAACAGCAAGGTGTTGCCTTCAACCTTTATTTCCTCGTTTCCGTACTTGAAAACATTTTCTCCTGAAAAAAGCATTATTTTAAAGAAATTCCTGCGAACGTGCAACGGCAATTCTTCTTTTCTGTCCAATCGGTTTTCAATACGAAACACATTAAACTGTCCGATGGTATATTCCAAATTGCCAGGTAATTCATTGAATTTATGCTGGTAAAATTGTTCTATTGTTTCCATAAATCAGATTTGAACATATTTACTGATTAGTATAAAAGAAACCAAGTTACAAATTATTGATTAGGGAGACAAATCACAATTGAAGTATGATTTGGATTCATAAATATTTATTGCTGTGCTGTTTTCTTGATAAACGGATCGAAAGACAGACCAACGTTCACATAAAATGTTGTCTGTGGCTTTGCCTGGAAAATATATGAACCATAAGATTCAGATTTCTCAAATAACCGTCCCTCCACAATACTTTTCGCACCGCCCTTGAATGTTGCAACAAAAGAATTTCCAAGATAATGTTCATACATCAGCCCTGAATTGATCTCTATCTGCCGGAATTCATATTTTTTATCCGTACTGTCGATATTATAAAGATACAATGATGTCCCATCCAGTTCACTCCCGATCGAGAGCCTGCCATTCTCAGCAATTCTTTTTCTGAGGTACACACTTTTCGGTAAAATAATGTCGGCGATCAGACCATTATTGAATTTATGCTCATAGGTGAACGTCGGAATGACAGGTGTCTGAACGGAAGGATCTATAGCAACCAAAAGTCCCACCGTCATTTTGGTCTTTGCATTGGCTCTCAAAACCATCGTTGCGGTTGCTATTCCGCGCAGTCTTTCAAAATGTTGTTCACTCCCGTCCACTGAGGCGCTGGCCGAATAGATCATCATCCTGTTGAACAATTTTGAAAAATAAGTGAGACTCAAACTCTCCGAATGATAGTGATAATCTTCTTTGCTTCTGAAAAATACGCTGCCTGCAGGATCATTCATTTCCGTGTTTGCTGACATGTAACGATAATTAAGGTTAGTGCTCAATACAAATTTTTGTTTTGTAATTAAATTGATATTGGCACTCATTTTTGCGCGGTAGAAATTTTTCACTTTTGCTTCCGGCAATTCCTGACCTCTCAATGTAGAAGAAAAGTTGTAAGGTGTTAACTGATTATATTCCACATTCAGGGCACGCGTAATAGGAAATTTCTCTGCGATGTAGGACATGGTTTTTGTGGACGTACTGTCCTTCACCTGTGAAAAAAAGATTGTGCTGATAACAGTTGCTAATAAAGAGAATTTTGCTTTCAAAATGTAAATATTTTTATTTTATGATTTGGACCCGGGATTGTAAGAAGTCAAAGCTGAATATTTTATCGTAGATCTTATCCCGTGATTTATCTGTAATCAAGCTTTTGAATGATCTCAGATCATTAGATGCACAACTGCTGACGACGACGAGCCATAACTCTTTCAGATTTTCACGTTTTTTAAAGTCGATCAAACCCGCATTGGAATAGTTTGCACGTGTTAAGGGCAACTTTGTATCATCACAAAAGATCACCCCTGTATTTGTGCCAGAGTATTTAATGATACTACCCTTATATCGCATCCAATTAATGATCTCTATGGACGGATCGTAGGATTGTATAAAACGGCTCAGATCTGCGACCTTCGTGATCATCTCTTCTTGTTGCTCGGCAGAGAGACATGAATGCTCTATCTCTTCTACAATTTTCAGAAAACTTTCAACCTCCATAGATCAGATTTAGGAAGCAAAAGAAAGGATTTTAGATCTTGGTTTTTATTTTTTTATACCAAACACCCCTAAACCTCTACCAAATCCCATAATTTTTTTGGTAGTCGAAAACAGCTGTTTTGTATAAATTATTTAACGCTCTATTATAAATGCTCTATTTTTGTAATGAATACATTTATAATGGAAACCTATCAGGCTAATAAGAACAGTGGCATTATTAACTTTTTAGTGGATGCCCGCTATCGTTTTGTCAGGCATATTCTGCTCTTACTATGGCTATTTTTGTTATTAGTCAATGCAAACTTTACTTCTGACTTTACAGAAGATTCCAGATATTTTCTATTCCTTACGGTGTTTATGACATTTGTAATGATGATCTACGTCAATATGTATGTGATTGTCCCTTTATTTTTTTTCAAAGGAAAGTATTTTGCATATCTTTTGGCTGTACTGATGCTTTGTATCATAGGTCTCGCTTTTCTTATTTTTATTATTGGAAATATTTTTAATAATTATCATATCAATGATCAACATCGGACATTCCCTGTCAATGAATATTTTGAGAGCGTGAATTTCGTTATGCTTTTTATCTTATTGACTACGACTATAAAACTTCTGCAAAGGTGGATCGTAGACAGTACCAGAATGTCAGAATTAAAGACTCTGACCATGAATCTCGAACTGAATGAACTGAAAAATCAGATCACCCCACATTTTTTGTTCAATATGCTCAATAATATAAAGGCACTGATCAGAAACAACCCTTTGAAGGCAACGGACATCATTGTGAGATTATCAGATCTGTTGAGATATCAGCTGTATGAGAGTAGCAATGAAAAGGTCAGGCTGACTTCCGAAATTAAGTTCATAACCAATTTTCTAAGTCTTGAAAAGATCAGAAGAGATCACTTTGATTTTACGATCCAGACAGATAATGAAGTGCCGGATCTGAGAACGATCGAAATACCTCCTAACCTATTTTTGCCATTCGTAGAGAACGCGATCAAGCACAGTACGGAAACTTCAGAAAATCAGAGTAACATCAATATCAGGTTTTTCGTCACCGAAAAAGAAATATGCTTTTCATGCATCAATTCTATACCTCTAGAAAAAGAGCAGACTGAAAATCCTTATGGAGGTCTGGGACTGAAAAATATTATCCGAAGGTTACAGCTTTTATTTAATGAGGATGAATATAAGTTAGAAACCACATCGACAGCCAATCAGTATACCGTTAACTTAAAAAATCCCGATATGAACTGTATCATTATAGACGACGAGCCATTGGCAAGAGAGGAATTACATTCGATGCTGGAAGAGATCTCCGGACCCACAGTAGTCGGAAGTTTTTCAAGTGCGTCGGCCGCAGAAAAATTCCTTTCAGGAAATGAAGCAGACCTGGTGTTTCTTGATATACAAATGCCTAAAATGACAGGATTGCAGTTTATTGAAACAATACCAAAAAGCAGTCTGGTCATTTTCACAACAGCATATCCTCAATATGCACTGGAAAGCTATGAGCTGGATGCCATAGATTACCTTCTAAAGCCTTTTGACAATGAGCGGCTGCAAAAGGCGGTCGACAAAGCCCAACACTATAGCGATCTATTATCGGCCAATAAAGAAAACAGCCTGGAAAAAAGCACTTCGGAGTTTATGATTATAAGATCTGAGAAGAAATTTTTTAAGGTCAATTTTACAGACATCAAATACATTGAAGGCTTAAAAGATTATGTTCTGATCCATACCACATCGCAGAAGATCATAGCCTCCATGAATCTTAAGACCATTCATCAAAAAAATTCCTTTGCCAAGCTTCATCAGAGTAAGCAAGTCTTATGTGATCAACAGTGAGCATATCATTTCTTTTGACAGTTATTCAATCAATTTCGATGACAGGGAGGTTCCGATCGGTGAGATCTACAGGGAGAATTTCATCAAGACGTTTACCAATGGATTGTTATAAGGTTTTTAGATTTACAATGAAATTTGTGCTAAATATATATCTGAATTGAGACCGTGAAAAAACACTGCAGATGGTTTGGGTAAAGCCGTTCAGGTTATTAGTTGCCATATAAGAATATCTTCCATACCACAAGCTTTGAGATCAGTTAGAACGCCTATCCAGAAACTCGAACTTTCATTGTTCCTAAATTACCGTAAAAAATGGGATATTGAGGTGTAAAATTGTATGTAGGTGCTTAAATTTAATTACCTTTAAAAAATACTTTTAATGAATCTTATTATATTTGTTGATTATAAATAAATTCATAAATTATTTAATATGAAGTTTTTGTTCCTGCGAATATTTGCAATTTGTACTCTTATTCTATCCAATCAAAGTCAGGCCTGCTCAGCGTTTTTACTTACAGGTAAAAATTATAATGTCATTGGTTTCAATGAGAATTGGAAAACAATGCCCGGAATGATTGTAGTGAACAAGCGTGACGTTCTTAAAAGAAATATCAGCTGGCAAAACTTGACAACAGATCATTTACAATTCAATACGCAATGGACTTCAAAATTCGGATCTGTCACCTTTAATCTTTTGGGATATGATTTCCCTTGCTATGGAGTAAATGAAAAAGGACTTTTTTTAGTGGAATTATATTTAGAAGAAACCACTAAAGTTTATAATCCTAAGCAACCCAATATGTTTTGGGCACAGTGGATTCAGTATCAGTTGGACAATTATAAAACTGTAAAAGAAGTGATAGACCACCTTCAGGGCGGTCCAAATATTGATTGGTGGCCCAATGCAGCTGGTAGTCATTTTTTTCTGACTGATGCCAAAGGAAATTCCGCAACTATAGCTTTGTTAAACGGTAAATACAAAGTATTGACGAATAAAGAAATGCCAATGCCTCTTTTGTGCAACAATCAATATCATAAGGACCTGTCTACTGCTAAAAAATTTGATTTCCTTGGTGGAAAGGAAAAGTTTAATTTTGATCAAAGTACAAAATGGGAAGACCGCTACAATCGTACCTACTATATGTTGAAGAATTATAAGTACGACGAAAGACCTGTTGATTATGTCTGGAATATTTTGAATTCTATACATCCGGGAGAATGGCAGACTGTTATTGATACAAAGAAAATGAATCTATACTTTAGATCAGATTTGAAAAGAGAAGTCAAGACAATAGAGATTAGCAAATTGGATTTTTCTAAAAATGCTCCAGTAAAATATTTAGACATACACACAGATGAAACTGGAGTTGTCAACAAAAACTTCCAAAATCTTACAGAGGCAAAAAATATTGAATATGTTGACAAAGGATTTCCGATCGGCTACGACAACAAAGAATTTGGAACTTCCGATATTTTTGAGAAATTGAAAAAGAATATCGTTAAATTCTTTCACAATATTTTACCGGAATCTTACTGAGATTTATATTATACAAAATTCGATTTATTAAATATCTGGCATTTTATTTTTGTCAATATCATGTTCGTTAACTATATTTTTCGTGTAGTAAATATTAACTTTATATAATTATCATAAAATCTAACTCAATTCCCGAAATTCACAAAATGCGGAATATCGGTACCAAAACTATTCATTGATAAAACGTTATTACGGTTGCTGTTAAAATCAAAAAGCGAATTATTATCAAACGGAACGCGAGGATAATACATAAAAGAAATTTGAATCCTGTTGAAAACCAGATACGGATTGTTGATTAAAACCCCAATTCCTATTTTAGTGTTTGTTCTTGTTTTCAATAATTTCTCGTCAGGCATGCTTAGCCATCCGGCTGCCGCAGTCAGATATGGACTGAAATGAAAATTCTTCCAGGTCTTATTAATGAAAAGCTGAAGCTGATATCGTAAAACCAATTTTTTAGTCCCTATATAATCTGCATTATAAACCGGAAATTCATCCCCTGAAGAAAGATTAATTCGGTCTATGTAAGAATAATTATGCTGCGGGTTTCCCAATGCCAAAGTCGGAGAAAAGAAATGTCTTGCTTTTGCAAATTTCCAATCCATCAGATTTGTAAAATACATTCCATCTAAACGGAAAGACTCACGGTCTTGCCGATCCTCATTAAAAAAACGTCCTAACTGAGCTTTCAGACTGAAATAACCAAGTTTTATAAAGCTGCCATACGTTGTCGAAATTCCGGCATACGGTATCATTTTACTGCTTCTTGATAAAAAACCGGCAGTAACATTCACAGAAGTTCCATAAGCGATATCTTCCGGCAAATCATATTGAAAAATATTTTTCTGCAGTTCAAATTTTCTCTGAATAAATCCGGCGGATGCCAGAAAACTACTGTATGAACTGAAATACTGATACTGGTCAATTCCCGGGCTGTCTTTATACTGATAATTTTGAAATCTTCCAATCAGTGCGATATTGCTAGATATTTTTTCACTGGAATTCGAAGAAACGGGAATCTGATAACCGCCCCATAAATCCTGACTATAGACTTTGATCTGGACTTCCGGAAAAGTGGTATCCGTTTCTATCGGAAGCGCAACATTCCGCATAAAATATTCAAAAGAAAAACCACCTGCCCATTTCGTTAATGGTGAGAAAAAATCTCTTCTTACATTAAAATTGATTCTTTCATTTTTAGAGAAATCTCTTTCTCCCAACACCTGAGCATTAATATAAGAACCAAAAAGATTGTAGGCCGTATAACTTCCAAAAAGATAGTCTTGCTTTTCTTTAGAATCGTTTCTGTAAAGCAAATCTAATCCATGCCCCAAACCGAGTACATTTTCTTCGGTAACTCCCAAGCCAATTTTGCTTCCGGAATAACTGACTCTCGGTTTCAAGCTCCAGGAATCCAGAACTTTTACCACTACATCCACGGAATCTTTAGTAGAAGTACTGTCCGAAATACTGATATTAACCCTGTTTATAAAAGGCATTGTTCTAAGCAAACGCTCAGATTCATAGATTTTTTGCGCATTATATTCTTCTCCTTTTTCAAAAAGCAGATAATTATTAACCGTAGAAATTCTTGTGTTGGAATGCAGATGATTTGTAAACCAGTCGTACCATCTGAATTTCTCTTTTTTGTCTTTGGAACCATATCCAAATGGATCAATTGTTTCTACCCGAATATTTCTTATGTACTTTCCGTTGTAAGTTTCCTGCGACAGTTTTTCAGTGGTTGTTTTTACAGAAGTCGAATCTGCTTCTCTACGAAATATGAAACGATGAATGAATCGTGTAACTTTCCTTTTGTCCGAAAATTTTTCAATTTTATAATAAATCGAATCTTTTTTCTCCTGTGCGTAAAAAAAAGAAAAACAGCTTACAAAGAAAACCAAAATTACAATCGATTTATTCATCAATTTACCAAAAATTCAATACCGTTCATACTATCAATTTATAAGCCAAAAAGATATGTAAATATGGACACTAAATCCAAAGAAATGTCAGGTAAATTATATCAAGTCCTATTTATTATGGTAGCTCAAGATAAACATCAAGAAAATCGTCACAAACGTATCTAAATGACACCATTTTAAGGTCGTGGTGCCATTCTAAAGCTATTAAACAACTAATATAATCCTCCACCCAAAGCAATATAAAGATCCACAATTGCCTGTAACTCCTGTAACTTATCACTTATTCCATTCAGGCGGGCTGCAAGTAAGCTTTGCTCAGACGTCAAAACATCGGTGTAATTGGTATTGGACGTGAAACGCAGTAATTCCTTGGTAAATTCTACCGATTTGTTGAGATAGACCAGTTGTTCTGTTCGGATCTTTTGCTTTTCCAGAGCATTTTCATACGAAAAAAGAGCATCGGAAACTTCCTGTCCGGCATTCAGTATGGTTTGCTGATAGGTGTTATAGGCAGCTTCCTTTTGTGCTTTCGCAATGGCTAAGCTCGCTTTATTCTTACCTTGTGAAAAAATGGGTTGCGCCAAACCTCCTATGAGATTATAAAAGACAGACTGATTAAAAAAATCTTTAAGTTTTAAAGAAGCAAAGCCTCCTTCTGCAGTTAATGTAAGACTTGGATAAAAATTAGCTTTTGCAACATTTACATCTTCAAAAGCTGATCTGAACTGCAGCTCTGCCTGCTGGATATCCGGACGTCTTTTTAACAGATCGGAAGAAACTCCGGTACTGATGCTGCCGACTGAAGTCTGGTCATCCAGTGAACCCCTTTCTATCTTGCCAGGTGTTCTTCCTAGAAGTACACTTAATGCATTTTCGGTTTCACGAATCTGTTTTTTCAAATCCGGAACAGAAACTTCGGCAGAAAATTTATTGGCCTGGCTTTGTACCACCGCAGCTCCTGTCACTACAGCACTTTCCTTCAGCGCCCTCATTGTTTCTACATCTTTCGTTCTGTTTTCTATAGTTTCCTCTGTAATTTCCAGTTGTTTATCCAATGATAATAATTGATAATAATACGTGGCTATACTGGAAATCAATTGGGTCTGAACGGCACGCTGCGCCGCTTCACTTTCTAAATAATTGGCCAGAGCCTTGCGTTTTAAACTTCCGATCTTTCCCCATATATCAGCTTCCCAACTTGCTGATAATCCCAACTGATAGGTCGTCGTTTTAAGATTGATCTGATTACTTAATCCACCCAAATTCAGCGATTTGGCTGATTGTTTTGAGTGAGTGACCTGAAACGATCCGTCTAGTGTTGGATAATAACCTAATTTAGCCTGTGTCAGACTTGCCTGCGATTCCGATATTTTCAGAATCGCATTTTTGATGTCTGTGTTATTATTCAATCCTTCCTGAATAAGATTTTGCAACTGAGCATCAGTAAAAAGCTCTTTCCACGACAGATTGGCGATAGAAGTACTGTCTTCTGCCGGTCGGTCTGTCCTGTAAATATTTTCTGTTTTCGCGGCTGGTTTCTGATAAGCATCTGTCACTTTACAGGAAGTCACACTGAGAAAAGCGACCAGTAATATGATATGATTTTTATTTAATTTCATAATGATTCTTATTTGTTATAAATTGATGATCAGCTTTTTCTAAATCTTTCCTGTAAAGACTGAAAAATGACAAATAAGGCAGGAGTGACAAAAACACCGAGAATTGTCCCAAACAGCATTCCTCCAACAGCTCCCGTTCCTATCGATTTATTCCCTACGGCACCCGCACCTGTCGAAAGCATCAGAGGAAGCAATCCTAAAATGAAAGCGAAAGAGGTCATCAGAATCGGTCGGAGTCTCGCCACCGCACCTTCTACAGCAGCCTGAACGAGGCCTAAACCTTCTTTTCTCCTCGCTAATGCAAATTCTACAATCAGAATTCCGTTCTTAGCTAAAAGCCCGATCAGCATAATGAGGGTAATCTGAAGATAAATATTGTTTTGCACACCAAATATTTTAGCAAAAATGAACGCTCCTGCCAAACCTAAGGGTAATGATAACAACACCGCAAAAGGAATGATATAACTTTCATACTGCGCACTCAACAGGAAGTAAACGAACACCAGACAAAGCACGAAAACATAAACAGTCTGAGAACCGCTGGATGTTTCTTCACGCGTCAATCCGGAAAATTCGTATCCGAAACCCACAGGAAGTTCTTTTTTGGCCACTTCTTCAATCGCTTTAATGGCATCTCCTGAACTATAACCGTTGTTTTGCGAACCCTGCACTGCAATAGAGGTAAATAGGTTGAAACGGTTGATCGCTTCAGCACCATATATTTTTTTCATTGTGATGAACTGGGTAATCGGGGCCATCACATTATCGTCTGTACGGACATAAATCTTATTCAACGTTTCAGGATTCGCGCGGAACTGATCATCTGCCTGATACATTACCCGGTACTGTTTTCCAAAATCATTAAAGTTGGAAGAATAAACCCCGCCATAATAGCCCTGCATCGTACTAAGAATAGTACTGACGGAGACATTGGCTTCTTTTGCTCTTTCCACATCAACATTCATTTCATACTGTGGGAAATTGTTATCAAATGATGTTGTAGCGAACTGAATTTCCGGACGTTTGCTCAGTGCGGCCAGGAATTTTTTACTGGTATTGTTAAAGGTATTCAAATCTCCGCCGGTTTTATCCTGAAGCTGAAATTCGAAACCACTGCTGTTTCCGAAGCCCTGAAGTGTAGGTGGAGCAAAGAAAACGACATTGGCAGAACGGATATTCCCCGTCATTCCAAAGAGTTTCCCCGTGATACTGTTGATATCCTGAGCTTTCCCTTTTCTTTCATCCCAAGGTTTAAGTTTTATGATTACCATTCCATATGAACCTCCGGCTCCGGCGATGAAATTCTGTCCGTTAAGTCTGAGTGTCGTCTGTACTTCCGGTAATTGTTTTATCAAGTGATCGACCTTCTCGGTGACCTCAGCTGTTCTTTCCAGCGATGACCCTGCAGGAAGACTGATGTTTGCAAATAAAACACCCTGATCTTCGTTAGGTACAAATCCCGATGGTGTTGTTTTCATCAGCCACCAGAAAAGTCCTCCAAATACAACGATGGAAACAATTGCAAGCCATTTTCTTTTGATTAAAAACTTTACGCCGCCTTTATATTTTTGAGTCATTCCGTCGAATGCAACGTTGAACGAGGTATAAAATCTATGTAAGAAACCCTTTTTATGATGCTCAGAATCCTGATGAGGCTTTAAGAAAAGAGCACATAATGCAGGACTTAATGTCAATGCATTAACCGCCGAAATGACAATCGCTATCGCTAATGTTAAACCAAACTGCTTATAAAAAACGCCTGTAGAACCAGAAATAAATGATACGGGGATGAACACCGCAGCCATTACCAAAGTAATCGAGATGATCGCTCCACTAATTCCGTTCATCGCTTTGGATGTTGCTTCCTTGGCAGATTCTACTCCCTGGTCCAGCTCAGCATGAACAGCTTCTACCACAACAATAGCATCATCCACTACAATTCCAATGGCCAGAACCAATGCAAAAAGTGTCAAAAGATTAAGCGTAAATCCAAATAAATTAAGGAAAAAGAACGTCCCGATAATCGCAACCGGGACTGCAATGGCCGGAATCAAAGTTGAACGGAAATCCTGCAGGAAAACAAATACAACAATAAAAACAAGAATAAAAGCTTCTATCAGCGTATGGATTACTTTTTCTATCGAGGCATTAAGGAAATCATTAGCATTCATCAATTCGGTATATTTGATGCCATCAGGAAATGACTGGCTTGCTTTTTCGATTGTTGCCTGACATTGCTGAATCAGCTCATGGGCATTTGACCCGGAAGTCTGCGAAATTCCAATACCCACTGAAGGTTTTCCGTTAGTTGTTGACGAACTCGAATAACTCTGCGAGCCCAGTTCTATCCTGGCAACGTCCTTCAATCTCAGAATATTAGCTTTTGAATTCCCTTTAATAATAATATCTCCAAATTCTGAAACCGATTTTAGACGGCCTGTATATTTAATTGTAAACTGGAAGGCTTGATTTCCTTTTTCACCGAATTTCCCAGGTGCCGCCTCTACATTCTGTTCTGCCAAAGCATTGCTGATATCAGTCGGAATTAATCCATAATTCGCCATTGCATCAGGTTTAAGCCAGATACGCATGGAGTAATCCATACTTCCGAAGACAGATGCATCACCTACTCCATTAATACGCTTGAGCTCCGGAAGCAGGTTGATATTGGCATAATTCTGAAGGAATTTCTGATCAAATGACGGGTTATCGCTGTAAAGAGAGAAGATCATCACATTGCTGCTCTGTTGCTTCTGCGTGGTAACACCCGATTTGGTAACCTCCTGAGGCAATAAACTTGATGCTTTGGACACTCTGTTCTGAACATTGACTGCTGCCAGATCAGGATCCGTTCCCAATTTAAAATAAATAGAGATCTTTGCAGAACCATCATTGCTCGCCGTAGAAGTCATATAGGTCATATCTTCCACACCGTTGATCTGCTCCTCCAAGGGAACGATCACGCTATTCATCACCACATCAGCATTCGCTCCCTGGTAAGAAGTCGAAACAACAACTGTAGGCGGCGCAATCTCAGGATATTGTGAAATAGGAATTGACGAAAGACCAAGATATCCCAGTATCACAATAATCACCGAAATTACTGTTGACAGAACCGGGCGGTCTATAAATTTTTGTAACATATCTTAGATTTATGTATTGATTGACTATGAGTTTAATTGGCAATGTATGCGTTGGTATTTTCCGGTTTGATTTTGGTACTATTTTTCAATGTACCGGCTCCGTCAAAAACAACTTTGTCTCCTGCTTTCAGGCCTTTGGTCACCACGAAATATTGATCTTTCGTAATATCCATTACCTCTACCTCAACACTTTTCACAGTGTTATCAGCATTCACTACATAAACAAATCGTTTTCCCTGTAACTCGTAAGTACTTTTTTGCGGAATCATCACTACCTTATCTAAATGCTCTGTAAGACGGATCGTTCCACTTGCCCCACTTCTGATCAGTCCTTTCGGATTTGGAAAGTTGGCTCTGAAACTGGACGATCCTGTCTGGCTGTTGATCTGGCCCAGAACAGCTTCAAGAGTACCTTTCTGGTCGTATTCGGAACCGTCGGAAAGTAATAATGTAACCGATGGACTGCTTTTCAATTTCTCCTGAACCGTCGCTCCGGGAGTATCTCTCAGAAATTCCAAAAGCTGCTTTTCACTCATTGAGAAATAGGCGAATACATTTCCCGTATCAGAAATTGTGGTCAGCGGTGTGGTACTTGTACTGCTTACATAACTTCCCGTCTTCATTGGAAGACTTCCCACGACACCGTTAATTGGACTTGTAATACGGGTATAATTGAGATTGGTTTTCGCAGTTGCCACCTTAGAGTTCGCCTGGTTAAACGCTGATTTTCTCATCTGTAAAGTATATTCTGCTGACTCCAGCTCAAACTTGCTGACAATGTCTTTCTGTACCAAAGGTTTTACTTTTCTTACCGCCATATCAGCCGAATTAAGATCTGCTTTAGCACTTATTACGGCTGCCTGGGCATTTTCCAGCTCCTGCTGATACTGAGGATTAAAAATGGTAAATAAGGTTTGCCCCTTATGAACCACAGCGCCTTCATCAATATAAACCTGTTTGACGTAGCCGTCAATTTTTGGCTGAATGTTGACCACTTCCTGTCCGTCTATGGTTACCGGATAATCACGATAAAGATCTGTGGAACGAGACTGCACTGTAAAAACAGGATAAGTCTGTTCTCCCTGCGGCCCTCCCATACCGGAAGCACCCGAATTCTTATTATCTCCGCCGCAAGATGTCAATAACGATATTGCCATAATGCTCAGAACAGAATTTTTTATACGTTGATTAAAGCTGTACATTATATTTGATTTTGATTAACGTTGCTGAGGAAATAATGTCATTGGAAAACATAATTCCTCTTTTCATGCATCAAAATAAGTTCAACCAAATCACAAATTTTCGGTTTACAGACCTACAGCAACAACAAATAGATAAAAACCAGAAATCGTATCGATGAAAAATGAATAATCAAAAAATCTCATTTCGTCGGTAAAAACCTTTGGATTCGTCGGTAAATCAGTGATTTTGGGAAGATTTCTGACGGAAATTGATTTATTTTGTTTTTATTTACTCCACAAATTTTAAAATCAGAATGAAAAAGAACCTTTTGTGGGCTCCTCATTTATATATCATAATCCCACTTTTTTTTATTTTTACTGTTTCCGCTGACATTTCAGATTTCTTTTCCCAAGGAGTTTTGGGTTCTGCAGATCTATCAGCTGATTCTTTATTTTGGGACATTTTATCTGAACTATTATGTCATAGTTCCCAAAATATTATTCAGGAATAAAAGCTTTGTTTTCATCATTGTTTTATGTTTGATCATCAGTATTTCTGCTACTCTCAATTATTATATTGCCGTTTTCTACAAAGTCCATTTAGTAATGGAAAAAATGGACAGCACCAACCAAAACAGCAGAGTCAACTTTCTCACGATCAACAGCTTTATATTTTTGGTTGTCACACTGTTTTTAATATTCATAAGTACGACCGTAAAAGTCAATGAGAGACTGAAAGATATCAGCAATCGCCGCAAAAAACTGGAGCAGGAGAAACTTGCTTCTGAGCTCGCCTTCCTGAAAGCCCAGATCAATCCGCATTTTTATTTCAATGTCCTTCATGCCATCTATGCATTAACGGAAACCAATGTAGAGAAGGCTCAGGAAGCATTGCACAGCCTGTCATTGATGATGAGATATGTGATCTATGAAACTAAACATCACTCCTCGATGCTGAGTAAGGAAATTCAGTTTATAGAGCATTATATCAAATTGATGCAACTCAGAATTCCACAGAATACCAAGATTATTTTTGAGAAGCCAAAGTCTGTTCAGGATTACCCCGTTTCTTCGATGATTTTACTTCCTTTTGTAGAAAATGCCTTCAAACACGGAATCACTCATCATAAGGAAGATGAAATTACCATCCGTATTTCACAGGACGAAAACATTCTCTTTTTTGAGGTTTTCAATCCGATTGCAGAAATTAGCACGAAGGATCTGGAAGAAAGTAACGGCATCGGTCTTACCAATACCAAACGGCGTCTGGATCTGCTCTATCCCAATCATTACGAACTGGAAACTACTGAAGATTTAGAGAAAAAAGAATTCAGAATTATCCTTAAATTGCATCTTGTATGAAAATAAGCTGTATCATTATCGATGACGAACCGATTGCACTGGATCTGATCAAAAGATACGTGCTGCGTACTCCTGAACTGGAATTGTCAGCAGAATTCTCGTCCGGTATGGAAGCTATTTCATTTCTAAAAAGCAATAATGTGGACCTGATCTTCACAGACGTCAGAATGCCCGAACTCAGCGGAATGGAAATGGCACAGATCCTTGATAGAAAGCAAATCAGTGAAAAGCCAAGAATCATTTTTACTACTGCCTATGACACTTATGCTTTGGAGGGCTATTCGGTGGATGCATTAGATTATCTGCTAAAGCCTTTTACCTATGTAGATTTCAGCAAAGCAGTCCTTAAAGCTGAAAATTATTTTAAATTGATCAGACAGACTCCTGAAATAAAAGAAGAAAAACCAATTTCTGTTTCTACGGATTCAGCTCCTATTAGCGATCCATTTCTCTATATCAAAGTAGAATATCAATTGGTAAAAATCGTGAAAGATCAAATTTTGTATATCGAAGCAATGAAAGATTATGTCAAAATTTATCTTGAGAAAGAAACAAAACCAATTCTCACCTTAACAACCTTAAAAAGTATCGAAGAAAAACTAAATCCTCACAAATTTTTAAGAATTCACCGCTCTTATATCGTTTCATTAGATAAGATCACAGCAGTAAAGAAAAATTCTGTACAAATTGGACGAATGGAAATTGCTGTCACAGATTCTTACCGGGAAGCCTATAATGAGTTTATGGATCGGTGGAAATAGTTATTTGGTAATTAAATAATATAAGAAAGCTAATATTTCAATCCCGACAACTGTGAAATTCTCTCTAAATCTTCTACCAATATCCCGATTTCTTCGATCTTGAGTACAAAACCATTAAAAACCCTTACCTAATTTAACTTCTTAAATCAATCTTAATGGTTTTATTTCTCAAAGAAGAATTTATTTTAACCATTAAGATTTTAAGAATTTAATTTTAAAAATCATCACTCAGCTTCCAGCCACTTCGGGTTTTGCTGCAATACGATTTCATGCACGGGGCAGTTTTCAGAATGAGAGCCTTTCAGGTAGCCGATGCTCATCAGGAATTCGTTAACGATTTCTCCGCCGGTGAATTTGAAGGTTTTCTTGAACAGCTTCATCCATTCCGGCAATGTTTTCGGATGGTGATGTTCCAGCCATTTTTCAAATGATCCGAATTCCTTCTGAAGCGCAATGATGGTTTTTGCATTTTCGATGGCAGCGTTTACCTTCAGTTTATTCCTGATGATTCCCGGGTCACTCAGCAGTCTTTCGCGGTCGGCTTCCGTATAGGCGGCTACTTTTTTAATATTAAAATTATCATACGCTTTTCTGAAGCCTTCTTCTTTTTTCAGGATCGTCTCCCAACTCAGTCCGGCCTGGTTGATCTCCATGATCAGTCTCCCGAACAGCTCATTATCATCATGAATCGGGAAACCGTAGTGGTTGTCGTGGTAATTTTGATGAAGTGCCTTGCGATCTTCGGGGGTCATTCTTTCTATTGCTGAACAGTAACTCATTGATAAAATATTTTCGGTTTTAGTAAATTTTTTCCGGAGCAGTGCTGATGCAGACCCCAGTGTGACCTGCTAAGTTCACATTTATTCTGTAAATGTACAACCTGATGATGACAGATGTATGTCAGGAGACATTTTTCAATGGTCCGGACCGGTGAATCAGTGGTCATTATACGTTTAAGATATATCGCTATACGTCTTAAACATATCTTTATACGTTTTAGTAATGTTTTTATATGTTTTAAATATATACAGATCCGTTTAATATAAATACAGATATATTTTATATATATCATTCTACGTATAAAACGTATAAATATCTTTCTAAGACGTATAAAAACCTATCCGGAAGACCGCCCGACTACTGATGAACCATTCCATTTAGGTAAATTATAGATATTAATCCTTTAAAAACCCAGCCGTATTGTTATTGTATCAGAATTTTAAGGAGATACGAAGGCAGATAAAATAACCTCCGCAAAACGGAGGTTATTTATGTTAATGCATGGCTTCACTAAGATCGATTTTCTGTTTACCCTTTCTTTCTTTAATAAAGAGGATAAACGGAATACAGATCAGGAATATTACCCCGAGATAGAGGAACACATCCATGTAAGAAAGTACAGTAGCCTGTTTGGTTACGGAAAGATCAAGCATTTTGTAGGCGGCATTCATCGCAGCATCGGGCGTCATTCCTTTAGCCATGAAGCTTCCTTTTAAAGCCTGGAGTCTCTGCTGAACCGCAAAGTCTGTTTCATCAAGATGGGAGATGAGGTTGACCCTGTATTTCTGACTGGCATTGGCAATGAATGTCGTGATGGCTGCAATCCCGAAAGATCCTCCCAGCTGTCTCATCATCCCGGTAAAGGCTGCTCCCTGGCCGATTTCCTGACCCTTCAGCGTACTTAAAGATAAGGAGGTAATTGGAATAAATAAGAGCCCAAGCCCCGCTCCCCTTACGATCAGCATCCAGAAGAAGGCATCTTTACTGGTATCGGGTGTCAGAATTTTATACCCCCAGAAACTGTAGACAAAGAATATAAATAATCCTAAGGCGACAAGAATCTGCTGTTTGGCACCGGCTGATAATAACCGTCCGATAATCGGCATCATGAATGCTGTTGTAAGTGCCGCAGGAATCATCAGCGCACCAGACTGCAGGGCCGTCCATCCTAAAATACTCTGGGTGTACAGCGGAACAATGAATGTAGAACCATATAAACCGAATCCCAATACAAAGGACATGACTGTACCGATCCTTAAGTTGCTGTTCTTCAGAACCCTTAATTCTACAATAGGATATTTGAAGGTGAGTTCCCGCCAGAGGAAAAGTATAAACCCTAAAACTGCTGATGCTGTAAAGAGTACAATCCATCCGCTTGCAAACCAGTCTTCTTCATGACCTCTTTCCAAAATATACTGTAACGACCCAACGGTAATAGCCAATAGAGCGATCCCGATCCAGTCGACATCCGAAGCTTTACGCTTTTCCGCATATTTTGGGCTTTTCACGAACTGGAGCGTCATTAAAGTTGCTGCAATCCCGATAGGAATATTAATATAGAAAATATACGGCCAGCTGAAATTATCTACAATATAACCTCCCAATGGTGGGCCTAATGTAGGGCCAATAATTACCCCTAAACCATAAATCGCCTGCGCCATACTTCTTTTTTCAATCGGGTAAGATTCTGTAATAATGGTCTGTGAAGTTACCAATAAAGCTCCCCCACCGATTCCCTGCATCAATCTGAAAAATACCAGTTCCCAGATGTTGGTGGCATTTCCGCAGAGAAATGAGAATACAGTGAATATAATGATGGATGCTGCAAAGTAATTTCTACGCCCAAACTGCTGGGAAAGCCAGCTCGTCATCGGCACGATAATCACGTTTCCGATCGCGTAGGCGGTAATGACCCAGCCGACTTCGGAAAGTGTGGCTCCCAGGTTACCCTTCATCTCATTGAGGGCAACATTTACAATCGTGGAATCCACAATTTCAAGCAAAGCACAAAGAATTGCTGTAATCGTGATGATTACTCTCCGCGCTCCATATTCTACTAATGAATCTTGCATGTTTGTTTTAATAGTATTAAAAAAATTAAGAGATTAGGAGATTCAGAAAAATGAGAATGTGAACAAGCATTTTTACGAACTAACTTTATTCTTAATCATTAATTTCTGTATATGTGAAGGTTTTAAAATATTGTCAGTAAAAGCAATTGAATATTACTTTTTAAATTTCATTTAATTTTTAACCCATCACGGATACAGCAATTTCTGAATCTCGAAAAATCTTAATTTAAAAGTGAATTGTCAATGTTCCATCAACATTATTGTTTTACTGCTTCATTTCAACATCTTCATTGATTTCCATCTTCATTGCCGGAATCATCTTCATCCTCAGCCTGCTTCTTCATTTTCCTCCTGATGGCTGACTTTCATCTGCAAACCGTCATCAACTTCATGACCTGCTTCCTTAATATTCATCATCAATTTACCTCCGCAAACTGACAATTCACTTATATTTTTATTTCAATGAAACTTCTGCTTTCACATTCATCCCTGTTCTGAGTTTTTTTGCAACATCCTTATCCAGGTTTACAAAATCGATCTTTACAGGAAGTCTCTGTACTACTTTTACGAAGTTACCGCTCGCGTTGTCCGGAGGAAGAATGGAGAATGTAGCACCGGTTGCAGGGGAGAAAGAGCTTACTACGCCTTCAAATTCTCTGTCCGGGAAGGCATCAATTTCAATTTTCACCTTTTGTCCTTCTACCATCTTATCAACCTGCGTTTCTTTGAAATTGGCCACTACCCATTTCTGATCATCTTTAACCAAAGCAAATAACTGGGATCCTGCCTGTAAGTATTGTCCTGCCTGAATCGGAACTTTTCCTACAAATCCGTCTTCAGGAGCCACTATTACTGTGTAAGACAGGTTTAGTCTTGCATTTTCCACATCTACTTCTCTCTGCTTGGCTACAGAACCGGCCACGCTGATTTGCTGTGAGCTTGCTGCTGTCTGAGATGATGCGATATTGGTTTGTTGAGCGATCTGATTTCTTTGATCAATTAAAACCTGAAGCTGTTTATCCGCCGTTTGTTTTGCTGCTAAAGCCTGCTCGTATTGCTGTTCTGTAATGGAATGATCTTTTACCAGATTGGCATATCTTTTCAGATCCTGCGTAGTTTTCCATACGTTTACTTTTGCGGCTTCGATCTGGGCATTGGCTGTTGTGACCGCTGCTTCGGATGAACCGATGTTTTTGGATGTGGCCGTTGTACTCGCTTGCGCGTTTGAAATATTGCTTTTTGCGGTAGACAAAGCTGCTTCTGCCTGCTCAAGAGCCATTTTCTGATCTCTGTTGTCGAGGATTACCAGTGTATCACCTTTTTTTACGAACTGGTTGTCTTTTACTTTTACTTCCGTTACGTATCCTGAAATTTTTGAAATAACCGGCGACATATTGGAAGCAATCTGTGCATCGTCTGTTTCTTCATGTACCTGACCGTAAGAATAGGTTCTGTATCCATAAATTCCTCCGCCGATCAAAACAACCGCTAAAATAATAGGGAAAACTAAACTTTTTTTCTTTTTAGTTTCAGTGACTTGTGTAGTATTATTTTCCATTTCGGTATCGTTCTTAATTTATTTAGTTGTTAAAGTTCCTGTAGTTTGTAATAGTTTTCTGTAGGCGAGTGCCGCATCTGCTTTTGCATTAATAACGCCTACATTCGCTGAGATCTGTGCTGCATCTGCATCCAGGAGTTCTGTCATTGTAGCCAGACCGTTATCGTATTTGTTTTTTGTAATCCTGTAATTTTCGTTGGCCTGCTCTGCAGATTTTTCGAAAACTGCGATTCTCTTTTTAGAATAATCGGTATTCTGATATTCTCTGTTGACATCTAATTTGATGTTGTCATTTAATAATTCATTGGTTGCCGAAAGCTGCATTTCTCTTGCTTTTGACTGTTTTAATGAAGAATTTTCTTTCCAAAGATTGGATAGGTTGTAGGAAATTCCGACTCCGACATTTACCGCATTATAAATGGTTAAAAATTTCGGAATATCAGCTGCTACATATCCACCGGTAAAAGCGATGGAGGGAAGATTTTCTGCTTTTGCCGCTTTTGTTCCCAGTGCTGCAGCCTGTCTCTGCTTATCTAAAGCCTGAAGGTCTTTACGGTTTTCTCTGGCAGTATTGATATAATAGTCTATCGTTTTTACTTCGTTGCCTTCTTCAATATAATTCTGGTCTACATCGATTTCTGTGGTTTCCGGCAGTCCCAATAGCAAATCCATATTGATATTGGCAATATTGTAGTTGTTTTTGGCTTCCAATAATTGCAATTCGATATTTGAGGTCTGAAGGTTGGCCTTTAATCTGTCGTTTCTTGCAATGATGCCATTGTTTTCCATTTTAAGAAAAGTTTCATCTCTTTTTTGGGAAGCAGTAAGGTTCTCTTCTAATACCTTAATGGACTGATTGGCTTTAAACAAATTATTGTAAGCCTGAGCAACGTTGTAGGCAATAGCGACCTTATCATTTTCAGTGCTTAGCTTTGATGCTTCCACCAGATATTTTGCAGATTCGATTCCGTACTTTATTCTTCCGCCGCTGTAGATGGGAACGCTGAGGTTTGCAGATCCGTAAGCAACCTGATGTACTTCGGGACCACCATCTCCTGAAACTCCGGGAAGTTTAATGTTGATATTCGGTTTTAAGGGAAGATACATATAACTTCCTGAAACTTTCAGCTCGGGCAGTTGTCTGTTTTTAGCTTCCAGAAGATCGGCTGTAGCTTCTTCGATTTTTGCGGCATCGATCTTCAGATTTTTGCTGTTCTGGATGCCTAACTGCACAGCTTCGTCAAGAGTAAGTGTTTTTTTCTCCTGTGCATTTGCGTTTGCAATTCCCACAAACAGTGCCAGCGCAATGACTGAATTATTTATTTTCTTCATAACCCAAAAGGTCTTTAAGTAAGTATTTAATATGTGTATTAAGTTCTGTGTAATACTTTTCGTCGAAAATTTCTTCTTCATCCGTATTATTAAGGAATTCCTTGTACATTTCTTTGGCGTTGGAGGCATAAAACAAAGTTCCGCTCACGGTGGAATGCAGCAGATAGATCGGTGGATTTTTAGTAAAAATTCCTTTCTCCAGCCCGCTTGCCAATATTTTTGAGTACATGGAAATAAATCCTAATTTGGTTTGCTTCAGAAAATCAACAATATGAGGATTCTGTGTATGAAGCTGCTCTCTCTGCATGATCCTGTAAAAACATTTGTGATGTCTTACTCTTCCTGCAAACTGGTCTACGATCTTTTCTATTTTTTCCCAATCATTAATGTCCGTTCTTTCTAAAATGTCTTTTGCAAAAAACTGTCCTTCATTCATCCTGTACTCCACCAGTTTTTCATACAGCTTTTCCTTTGAACCGAAATAATACGAGATCATAGAAATATTCACATTGGCCGCTTTGGCAATCTCCCGGATGGAAGTTCCTTCAAAACCTTTTTCTGCAAAAAGCTTTTCGGCAGCAAATAATATATTTTCTTCTTTTGAAATCATTTCTTATTCTCATTTTTTGAGCATGCAAATGTACATCCAATTTTAAATAAATCAAACGATTGATTGATTTTTATTTAAAAATTAATATCTTTTTAATATTCGTTAATTTTAATTACCTGAAATTGTTATATTTGAAGCTTAAAAAATAAGATTCAAATGAAAAAATTTATTTCAATTTTAGCTTTATTAAGCGTATTTACCTTGAATTTTGCACAGGAAAAAGAAGGATGCTGTGCCGGAAAAGACAAAAAACACTGTTCTACAGCAGATAAGAAAGCCAATGCAGATTATCATAAAGGTTGTGACAAAAAAGAATCTAGAGCACAAAGTAATGCCAAAGCAAAAAGCGCTAAAGAGAGAAAGGCAAAAAAAACTGCTTAATTGTAAAAATAAAATCCGATCCAGAGTCGGATTTTTTATGCATTTTTATGAATATATCTTGATAATTTTATTCCCAAATCTGTCCATATGATTTTTGGATTTCCGTTTCGGGTTAAATGCAAATCGGCCGTACTGATTTCTTCCAGAATGCTTTCGATATTGGCACCACTGATAAATTTTGAGAACCCAAGCCAGTTGAAACCATTGGCATTAATTTTTTTATAAACCAGGTCTTCCGACTGATAATTCTGCAAAAGAGCCAATCTGAAAATTTCTGAACAGTAATTTAAAAAATTCTTTTGCTTTTCACGGTTCCAGCCTGCGATTTCTCTTGCCCAGAAGATAATGCTTTTTAAAAACTCCGGTTTCTTTTTTTACCATGAATGCATCACGGACCCACTGAACAAAAAGTTTTTCAAACTCATCATTTTTACTTCCCGACTGAAGAAGCTTTACAGCGTCATTAAGATCTCCCTGCGACTGGTGGATGACCTCTCCTATTTTATCATCAGAGACATTGAAATTATTTTTAAGATAAATTCCGAGATCTTCATCGTTAATTCTCGGAACTTCTACGATCTGAGTTCTGGAAAGAATGGTCGGCAAAATATCATTTGTGCTTTCCGCTGTAAGGATAATGATTGTTTTTGCAGGAGGCTCTTCAAGAAATTTAAGGAATTTGTTGGCTGCGGCAACGTTCATTTTATCTGCCCGCCATACAATGAGAATTTTGGTTCCGCCTTCAAAGCTTTTTAAAGAAAACTTCTGATTTTGATCATCGATTTCATCTGCCGAAATGAAGAGCTGTTTGTTTTCAGATTCCAGAAAAGCGGTCCAGTCGTCATAGCTTGAATAAGGAAAATCCATAATCATCTCCCTGAATTCTTCAAATTTATTTTTACTTAAAGAATTTCTGTTATCCGTAAAAACCGGAAAGCTGAAATGAAGATCAAGGTGGTTGAGATGTTCTATTTTTGAAGCGGCATGTTCATTTTCTCTGCTTAAAATTTCTTTTGCGTATGCCAAAACCATCGGCAACGTTCCATACCCTTCTTTTCCTACGAAAAGCTGCGCGTGGCTTACCCTGTTTTCAGCGATACTGTCTCTCAGAAGTTTCTTCAGATTTTCCTGTCCGGCAATGTTCTCCCAATTCATGGCTCAAAGATAAAGAATTTTTGGAACGAATGATTTGTGAATTGTGAATTTTGCGTTGCAAATAAATCGTGAATTATATCACAGATCTTTTATTTTAGATGTAATAATTTTTGTAATTATTCTTTAGAAATTAATTTCATATTCAATAATTTAATAAATTTGAGAAACAAATGATGTAAAAAATGCCTAAAAAAGGAGTTTCAGCAATATCCGGAAACATCTCTCCCGTTGTTGGAGAGAAAAACACTTACCATATCTCAGATTGGTATCCTGATACCCCCAGTTCGGAAAGAGATTTAAAAGCGGTAACCTGGGAACTTTTCAGGAAAAGAAGCAACGGAAAATTCACCACTACACACGTCAGGAAAAAAGGAGACAGCAGCTTTACTTTTGGAGAAGCATCTTTAGGGCACACCTATAGACTGGAAGGCTATCTCCATGAGCCGGAAGGCGGCGGGCTTATTATTACCCCAAAACCAAATAAAACCCCACAGATATGTAAGACAGAGCTTTATTATACAGATAACAGAAAAGGCAGTACATTCAGCTTTATGGAAAAACTGAGAGCCAAAGCTTATTGCGTGAATATGTTTCATAAAGAGATAGTTTTTACGCTTTGGGAAGATGATGCCAAAGGAGCGGGCCATCATGCAAACAATACTGCCATAGAAACCCAAAAAGCCAGAGTAGATGAAAACGGTTTGGCAGTTGCAGAATTTACACTCACCAAAGCGTTGATGCAAAAAGCTATGAAAGGTGAAGCCAATACCAAAGAGCTTGAGTTTTATGTAACGGTGGAATATTACAAACATAATAAACACGCAACAGAGAATGTAGAAGTTGAAAATCCTTATGCGCAATATTACAAGCCTAAACCTTATCAACCACCTGTAATACCCAAAGCGAAGGGTTCTCCCGCAGCGCAGAAACCGGTAAGCCAAAAGGAAGAAAAAGGAATTATAGATACTGCTATAGATAAGATGAAAGAACTCTGGGATTGGGGAGAAAGCAAAGGAACCGCTACAAAAGAAAAATCGCCAACGATATCTAAACCGGAAGGTAGGAGCGCTGTGGCTGTGGGTGGGGTGAAAAAGGAGGAGAAGAAAGAGGAAGAAAAAATTTGTAAATGTGAAGCAAGAGTGAAAGCTTATATGAGAATGCTTAGAGTAGGAGAAGGAACAGGTGAACTTATAAAATCTTCAAAATATAATAAAGAAACAAAAAAAGATTGATATTGTATACATTCCAAATGATTTTGAAAGTGGATACACAAAATTATTTGGTGGGGGCAACTTTACAAAGCCACCTCATAATAAAAATATGAGTGACCACCCACATATTAAAGTCCTTTGGTACACCAAAAAAAACGGCGAAAAAGTGTATAGTTCAGCTGCAGGTGCGTATCAAGTTATGGGATATACTTGGAGTGATAATAACATGATTAATAAAAGAAAAACGTACAACATTAAAGATTTTTCTGCAGAGGGACAAGATAAATTTTGTATTGTCTTATTCAAATATAAAAGAGAAGGAATCTTAGATCTAATAATAAAAGGAGATATAAAGGAAGCAACAGAAAAATATGGGAGCTATGAATGGGCTAGTCTGCCTCCAGGTAGATATGGACAGCCAATTGAAACGATAGAAAAAGCATTAGAATTATATAATAATTTTTATCAAGAAGAATTGTCTGGTAAAAGTCCTTTATATTTAAAAAAGGGATTTTTAAAAGAATTTGGATATAATTGTTGTGAAAAAGATATTCCAAAAAGTAATTCAGTGAATTCATTATGTGGAAAATCAGAAATTGATCTAAGAGAAAAAGTAAAATGGCAAACACAGTTTGATCCAAAATGGGGAGGGCGCGATAGACAAATGGTTGCATGCAAAAAAACATGTGATGATATATTAATAAATAGTGGACTT
Source organism: Chryseobacterium sp. POE27 (assembly GCF_039727685.1). NCBI lineage: Bacteria > Pseudomonadati > Bacteroidota > Flavobacteriia > Flavobacteriales > Weeksellaceae > Chryseobacterium > Chryseobacterium sp. POE27. Next base: position 3,907,568 of record NZ_CP152475.1, on the reverse strand, counting down.
AAGGCTACTTCATTATCAAAATTATATCAAACGGCTATAGAAAACAGTGAACATTCTAAATTAATAATCAACAATCAGATTTCAAAAGAAGCCATTATGTATTTGGATAGTGAATTGGAAAAAGGACATCCTGTTCAAGTTGGAGTTGACCATGGATTAGGATATAAAATTGATAACAATTTAGATCAGTCCACAGATCATTTTGTAGTAATAATTGGCCGGAAATGCGAAGGAAGTAAATGTTATTATCTTTTTTACGATGTTGGCACAAGTCATAAAGAAAAAGGTGCAAGTGATAATAACAGATTGTACTTAGATAAAACAGATTATTCCTTGAGAGGAAAAACTGTTTACAACGGACATTTCTATACGGTAACTCAAATAAGAAAAAATTAAAAAGATGGAAAAAATAAGTAAAATATCATATTTATGGTTATTTATTTCAATATTAATATCTTGTCAAAAAATGGAAAGAAATAATATATCCAAACCTAAAGAAATTAATTATAATTTGTACTATGGAAAATGGTTATTTGTCAATAAAGAGAATAATAAATATTATTTCTGTAAAGATGTTGATAAGTTTATTGAGATAAGCAAAAATAAAATATATGAACATACAGCTATGGAAGATTCCAATTTTAATATTGACCATTTTAAAATCAAAGGAAATCAAACATATTTATATATAGATAAACAAGAAACTTCGTATTATATTTTAAATTGGGCAAATGAGAAAAAAGAAATTATTTCATGTAAACTAAATAGTAATAATTCAAATCTATTCATAGCCGAAAAAAAAGTAAAAACTATCGAAAATAAATATTGCTTTCCAAAAAATAAATCTTGTGTATTCAATGACAATACTGGTAGATACAAATTTACCTTAGAAGCAGAAGAATACAAAAATAATAAGGAGCAAAAATATCCAATCTCAGCATGGATTATCGTTACAGATAAAAAAAATAAAAAAACAGAAGAGATTCATTTTGAGCCAAACTCATGGACAACACTCAGTGAGTTACCATGTGAGAAATTTATCATTAAAGACTATAATTTTGATGGATTAGAAGATTTTGCTATTATTTGGGACGATGGAGGTAATGGAGGCGATTTATACGAGTATTATTTTCAAGATAAAAATGGAAAATTTTCTTCTAAAGATCCATTTCCTTTACAACACGGAATATTAGCAGATGATATTGATGCAGCAAATAGAACAATTACTACTCGAAATGTTGTAGGTTGCTGTAACTATAACTTAAATACTTACAAACTTACATCTAATGGAGAGTGGAAAACATTTTCAAAACAGGAAGCAATACAAAAGTGAAACTAATTTCTTTAAACTACAATACGAAAATGAAGGCGAAATGCTTAGTGGTTCTGGATTCAGTTTTGATGGAGACTTTTATCTATTTTATGCACATTTACAAGAATTAAGTAAGTCATTGAAAAAGGGGGATTTTGTTAATTGTGGTTTTGTTTTAGGTAAAAATGGAACAAGTGGATATGGAAGTAGCAAAGACCCTCATTTACATTTTGAAATAAGAAATTCTAATAGTGGGCACGGATTAAGTAATAGATGCCATCCTGGAATTTTTGTATATTATAAAGACGAAATTTCAATGACACTACAAGAAAAGGAATATCATAAAAAAATAGCAGAAAAAAACTGGGAATAAATATTAGATATGAAAAAAGTAATAATAGCCTATTGTTTTTTAACATTAATTTCTTGCAAAGGTCAGAGGGACGAAGCAAGTTTTACTATAACAAAAACGCAAAACAATAAAAAAACAAAATCACTAACTAATATAAGTTATAAAAACATAATATTTGAAGAGATAAAGTGCAGCACAACTTTTGGTGACAACTACTACAAATCATCTTGTAAGAACATAGAAGTTTATAATAATGTACTGAAAGCTTCTGATAATAATAAATACGAATTAATAACAATAAAATTTAAAGATATTGATAAGGCAATTATTAGAAAATTAATTAATGAAGAACTATCGACATCAGACGTATTTATTTATTCAAACAAATCAGATAATAGTTTAATTTTATTTCTTCCTTTAGTAGGTGAGTTTAACTTTGGATGGAAAATATATTATTTTAAAGATAAAATTTTATATCCATTAGGTCAGAGAATAACATATTGGAAACCAGAATATGAAGAGTCTGAAATAAAATATAAAGATTTTATCAAAATATACAAATCCAATGATGCCGTAACAGTGGAAATTCCTAGTAAATACATTATAAACAAAAATGAAGACTATCAAAATTATCCAAATTTCTTAGAGGGAAATTTTTATGAAAAAAATGACATTTCTTATTATGAATTTTCTTTATCAAATTTAAATTATTGTAAAAAATATAATAATGGTGAAATAGAGGGAGATTATAATAAAATGGTTAATAATAAAATTATAGATTTTATTAAGTAATTATTATTAAAATTCTCATGTCACACACAATAAAGATCGTTTTCTTAAAATATTTAAACCCGAAAGGCAAACCCAGTTGGATAATTTGAAAATATCATTATAATGCCAATGATACAAGTGCACAAGAAAAATATAGAGAAAGTCTCAAGGGAATTAAGTCAAAAATAGTAAATGATTTTAAAGATGAAGAATAACGGATTATTTATAATAATATTAATTGTAACAATGCTATTTACATCTTGTAAAAAACAAGAAAATACAATACTGGTAAAACCACAAACTGATATCTTAAGTAGGGTAGAAATTTTATCAAATAATAATTTTAAAAAGGAAGATAATGATTGCTTTATTTTATTGAAAAAAATAATATCTACATCTTCTATTCAAAATTCATTCATCGATAATTTTAATTTATCTATCGAAAAAAAAGATGATAGCAAACTTACAATTAAACTATTTAATAACTCAGATTCTCAAGAAAATGCTATCGGATGGATTGTTTTTGATGCTTCAGGTAAAAAATTACTTGATATAACAAATGATATAGATTACCCAACAAATTTAAAATTCAATATTACTTTGTGGAATAAACTAATAGATTGCTATTATGATTCAAACGAACAATATAAAATCAATTATCAAAATCTAGTTGATAATGATACATCTACTGAATACGGAAACGAACAAAATTGTATTTTTAAAAATACTTCTATTGAAGCTGTCTATCAAAAGACAAAAAATAAAAGAGAAGTAGAAAAGATAAATTATCTATTGCCTCATTTACCTAAAAAAAACATAACTAAAAACATAAATCAAGATGGACTAATTTCTATAAGTTATAATATAACTTCTAAAAAGGTAGTGATTGAATTTTTATTTAATGGAGGAGTAACAACGATAAGTATTGAGCAACAAGGCAAGAATGTTAAAAGAAATATAATTTATAGTGCTGATTAAAAAACTGACAAAGCATTAAAGATTACATCATTCTAAGAATTATGAAATAGAAATTTATACCAGACATAACAAAATGGAAAAAACTGCTGAAAAAGAAATATAAGATTCAAAATGACGGAAGTATAAAATAAACCAACAATAATACTCAAAATTTGTCACAATTACATCTATTCATCCCCCTTAACAAACTTTAACCTCATATAATTTTTACAATTCATTAATATTTAAGATATTTGCGCATTATTTTAAAAATAAAGAATGAAAAAAATCTTTGTACTATCATTAATATCAGTTGGATATTTCCTAAACGCGCAGAATCTGGGTAATTCACCTTATGCGACTTACGGAATCGGAGATGTAAAATATGATAATACGATCGAAACGTCCTCTATGGGGGGAATATCAACAGCTTTTATAAGCGATTTTACAAGTAATTTTAATTTTGCAAACCCCGCAAACAATGCTAATTTCGAGCTTACCAGTATCAAGCTGGAAGCGACCAACGAAAATAATTACTTCAAAACAGATTATAACAATACGAAGTCTACCAAACATTCTACGTATTTATCTAATATTTCACTGGCTTTTCCGTTATCACCAAAACTGAAAATGGGACTTTCTTACCAGCCATACAGTTCAAAAAGCTACGAGATTATTCACAGTGATACTCTTTCAACGGGAGAAATTAGATACAATAGATTCAAAGGAAGCGGAACTTTAAATACCGCACAGATTGCATTAGGCTATAAAATCAATGATAAATTTGCTGTAGGGGCAAGAGCCAATTATTATTTTGGGAATCTTTATGACCTTAATGAGCTTGCATATTCCAATGCGGAACTTATCAATGGTTATGAAACCAAAAACAGTATTAGAAACTTCAACTTTACATTAGGAGCAAGCTACCAGAACCTCAATACAAGCACTGACAGAAAGCTGACGATTGGTGCCACCACAACTTTCGGTAACACAAGTAACATGGTAACCGATTATCTGAACAGCACGTATTACTATTCGGATGCAGGACAAACTGTAAAAGCAAATGAAAGTATTATTGAAGAGAAAAATACAAACTCAAGAAATCTTTTACCACTACAAGCATCCCTTGGTGTAGGATATGGTGAAGAGAATAAATGGTTCTTATCTGTGCAGGGAGATTACAAAAAAGGCGAAAGCATAGCTTATTTTGGTCAGTCTCTTGATCTTCAGGATTCTTACAGAATTTCTGCCGGAGGCTGGTATTTACCAAACTATAACAACTTCAGAAGTTATTTTTCAAGAATCGTTTACCGCTACGGAGCTTTTTATGAAAAAGGAAGCTTACAGATTGCTGGACAAAATATTAATAAATTCGGGGTTTCTGCGGGCGTTCTTCTTCCTTTCAAAAACAGCAGTATAACAAGAATGAGCGGTCTTGAGCTTGGTCTTGAAGTCGGAAAAAGAGGAACACTTAAAAATAATCTGATCAACCAAAACTACGTTAACCTGAAAGTTGGTTTCAATTTTGCCGATAAATGGTTCAGAAAGACTTTATATAACTAGCATGAAGCCTTTCAGAAACATATTAAATAAAAACAATATAGCATACCTTTTCAGTTGTGCTATATTTTTTATGATAATATCCTGTGAAGAAGATCTTACAAAAAGTAAAGGTAAAAACAATAAAAATTTTCCTTCACAGATCATCAACAATGCCAATATTATTCAAAGAGATTCAGGTTTTGTAACTATGAGAGCGAAGGCTCCAATCATTGAGAAGTATGAACTCATTGACAGTCCGTACACCGTTGCGAAGAAAGGAGTAAATATCCTTTTTTACGATAAAAAGAAACCAAAAGTCCCTGGAACGATCAAGGCGAAATATGCTAAATTTTATGATTACAAGCAATTCTACGAAGCAAGAGGCGACGTAAGAATTACCACCAATGAGAATGAAAAATTTGCGATGCAGAGTGTATTTTGGGATCAGAGAAAAAAGAGAATTTATACACGTGACACGGTTTACGTGACGATGAAAGACGGCTCCACCCTGATAGGAGCTCATGGAATGACTGCCAAAGATGACTTCTCCGAATATGTTTTTTATCAGAATTCAGGAGATTTCAGCACCGACAAACTGTCTGAAAACAAACGATAATTTATGATTTTTCATGCCATAGGATTGATGTCCGGAACGAGTTTAGACGGATTGGATATTTGTTTTGCCAAATTCGAAAAGAAAGATTCATGGAAATTTGAAATTATAAAAGCTGAAACACTTCTCTATTCCGCAAAATGGGAAGAAAAACTGAGGAATTCAATATATCTTTCAGCCGAAGAATTATTGGAACTCAACTCCGAGTACGGTTTTTACTTAGGAAAAGCTGTTGAAAATTTTATTGAAAAAAATCAGCTTGAGAATGTAGATTTAATCGCATCTCACGGTCATACGGTATTTCATCAGCCTCAAAAAAAATTCACTTTACAGATCGGCGACGGGAGAGCAATAAAACTAGAAACGAATCTTCCGGTCATTTTCGATTTCAGAAGTCAGGATGTACTGATGGGTGGTAACGGAGCTCCACTTGTACCGATCGGTGACGAACTGCTTTTTTCGCAATACGACGCCTGCCTTAATTTAGGTGGATTTTCAAATATTTCATTAAAAATTAACGATCAAAGAATTGCTTTTGACATTGCTCCTGTAAATATTGTCCTGAACAAACTAGCTCAAAAATTCAATAAAAATTTTGACGAAAACGGAGATTTGGCCAAGAAAGGAGAAATTAATGAAGAATTACTTTTAAGATTAAATTCATTAGACTTTTATAAGCAACCCCATCCAAAATCATTGGGTATTGAATGGTGCAATGAAAATATTTTTCAACTATTTAAAAATATTGGAACCATTGATCTGCTTGCGACCTTTACAGAACATATTTCTCATCAGATCTCGAAAGTTTTTAATGAATATCAATTAAGTAATATACTTTTTACAGGCGGCGGAACTTACAATCAATATTTAATTGAAAAAATTAAAGCAAAAACTAATGCTAAAATTATTATTCCCGAAAAGGAAATCATTGACTATAAAGAAGCTTTAATTTTTGCCTTTATGGGAATTCTTAGGATGAATAATAAGATCAACGTTCTGGCATCTGCTACAGGCAGTTCCTGTGATCACAGTTCCGGAATTATTGCATAAAAAAAACCTCCATTTTGCGGAGGTTTAATTTATTTATAAGCTTCAATCTTATCGGTCAGCGTATTGATAAAGTTCTGAAGAGGTTTTTCCACCATCATTTTAATAAATGGGTTAAACTTACCTTCAAACAACATCTGAACCTCTGTCTGATTTTCGTTAAGAGGCTGCAAAACTGCAGTCAATGAAAAATCCAGACTGGAACTTGCCGACTTCAAAACTGCTTTCTGATCATTCACTTCATCTATTTTCAAGGCGATTTCCGGCATTCCCTGCAACCCAAATTTAAATCCGTCCTCTCTCGTTTCAAACTTCTGAAGACCATCCGGCATAAAATCTTTGTAATTTTCCGGTGATTTCAGTATTTCTACAAGATCTTTAGATGATTTATTGACAATAATCTTTCGTCCTTCTAAATTCATTTTTTATTTTTGTATTTAAATTCTTAATTCTTACAAATGTATAAAGTTTTTGTGAACGAAAAAAAATTATTGTTGTCTAAGCAATCTGAAAACTTAGAAAAAACGCTTGGATACGAAGGTGTCACAACATTGGAGATCGCTTTGGATCTTCTTGAAAATACATCTGTAAAGGAATTGAACGTTTTCGGGGATAATATTGCTGTAATCTGGTCAGAATTCCAAAAACTCTTCAGAATTATTGAGGCTGCCGGTGGTATTGTAAATAATCCCGCTGGTGATGTTCTTTTCATCAAAAGACTGGGAAAATGGGATCTTCCGAAAGGAAAAATGGAGAAAGGAGAATCCCGGGAAGAATCTGCCGTACGGGAAATTGAAGAGGAAACTGGTCTTGCCGACGTGGAACTGGTAAAGTTTATCAATACAACCTATCATATTTATGTAGAAAGGAATGGCGACAAAGTTTTGAAATGCACGCATTGGTTTGAAATGAATTTTAATGGTGAAGACACTTCAAAACCACAAATAGAAGAAGGGATTACTGAAGTTGCCTGGAAAAACACCGTTCAGATTGAGGATGAAGTTTTTCCAAGCACATTCAAAAATATTAAATTAATTATCCGAGAATTCTGGAGTACAAAATCTTAAATAAAATCTATTGCTTTTTCCAGAGCAATGCCTCTGGAGGCTTTTAATAGTATATTTTCTGAAGATATTGTATTTGTTTTAAGATATTCCGTTAATTCTGATATACTTTCGAAGCATGGCGTAGAATGATTAACAGCCATGAAATTTTTGCCAACAGTAATAATTTGATCAAAACCTAGATTTAAAGCTAAGTTTAATATATTATGGTGTTCAATTTCACTCTCATCTCCCAGTTCAAGCATATCACCAATAATAATTGTTTTTGAGCCTTTGAATGTAACAAAATTGTGTAAAGAGGCAGTCATTGAGCTGGGATTAGCATTATACGTATCCAGAACCAGTATTTTATGTCCTTTTTCGACAATCTGAGAACGCATATTTGTTGGCATATAGTTTTTAATAGCATGGCTAATTTTATCAAAATCAATTCCGAAATGAAGCCCTAAGCTGGCAGCAGCACAAAGATTAGTAAAATTATATTCTCCCGTAAGTTTTGAAAGAGCTTTTTTTGTCCTTATACATTAAACCTACAAAATGTTCTTCTGAAAAAAGCTCAAACTGATAATCTGATTCAGCTTTACCAAAGGTAATTTTGATTGGATAATCCATTGTTTTCTCAACCTGAATAGGATCGTTTTCGTTAACAAGAATTGTCTGATTATTATTTTTAAGATATTCATACAGTTCAGATTTTCCTCTAATAACTCCTTCAAGACCCCCGAATCCCTCTAAATGCGCCTTCCCGAAATTGGTAATATATCCAAGATTTGGCTGTGAAATTGAGGATAAAAATTCAATTTCTTTCTGATGATTGGCTCCCATCTCGATTACTGCCATTTCGTGTTCCAGTCTGATAGAAAGAATAGTTAAAGGAACGCCGATATGATTATTTAAATTGCCACGTGTGTACTGCACATTAAACTTTTCAGAGAGAACCGCATGAATAATTTCTTTAGTTGTCGTTTTTCCATTACTGCCAGTTAATCCGATGATAGGAATTTGAAGATTATTTCTGTGATATACAGCAAGCTCTTGTAAAAATTCTAAAGTTGAAGGAATATAGAAAATATTCTTCTCTTTATTTTCGTAATCCTGCTGTTCTACGATAACAGCCAAAGCTCCTTTATGAATAGCCTCTTCAGCTAATGTTGCAGCATTAAAATTCTCACCTGAAAAAGCAAAGAAAATATCATTCTTTCGAATTTTTCTGCTGTCGATAACAACATTTTCGGACTGTAAAAACAAAGGATAAAACTGTTCTGTATTCATGGTTCAAAAATAAAAAAACCTTCCAGAATTCCGGAAGGTTTTTTGAAAATTATTTTGATAAATATTATCTTCTTGTTCTACCCTTGTCACTCACTCTTGCATCCTGAGCTACACGGAATCCGATCCATCCGTAGGCTTTGTTTTGATTTTTATATCTTCTTTGTCCCGGATCCAGCCAATATGCTGTATCCTGCCAAGAACCTCCTTTTACAACTCTGATATCGTTGGAAATTTCAGAAGTTCTTTCCTTTCTGTCTTTCTGTAAAACTACTCTACCACTGCCATCTACAATAAATCTTGATTTAGGAGAATTGTACATATCATAAGTAGTAGCTGAATCAGATGCATTTCTGTAATCTAAAGAAGACATTCTGTCACCATCTCTGTAGTTTCTGTAATCAGCGATAGTTTCTCTTTCAAACTGACCAGGTAAAGTTTTGTAAACTAATCTTCCGTCTGCCAGAGTATCATATTTAATGCTGCTTTCATCTACCATTTTGTAAGTTCCGTCTCCGTTTCTTACGATAGCCTGAGGCATATTTCCTCTGTAGTAGTTGAAGTCGCTAAAATCTTCATCGATAATCGGTCTGTACACATCAGCAGTCCATTCTGATACATTTCCGTACATTCCATAAATACCTAAATCATTTGAAGGAAACTGTCTAACGTCAGAAGTTTGCGCTGATCCGTCATTTTTCCAGCCTGCGATACCTGAATAGTCACCGGCACCCATTTTAAAGTTTTCAAGAAACATTCCTCTATCTCTTCCTTTAGTCCCTCTTAATTTTTCAATCTGAGGGGTCTTACCTTTATATTGGTTGTACTCTCTGTTTTTAGCCAAACCTAAAGCTGCATATTCCCATTCTACTTCGGTAGGAAGTCTGAATTTGGTAACCATGGCAGCGTTCGGAGCTCTGTTTGCAGCTAGCAATCTTTGGTTTGTAGTTTTCAAACCTGTTTTTTGCTGCATTCTTTTTTCGTTGATGTATCCTTGCATTTCAGGATCATTCGATTTGAATTTATCCATATTGAATGCAGTTCCACCCTGATTATTAGATTCGTTGATGTACAAATCTTTGGCAATAATTCCGGATTGCATCAGAGCCTTTTCATTGGCTCTGTCTGATAACCACTCGCAATATCTGTTTGCCTGAGTCCAAGATACACCCACTACAGGATAGTAATCAAACTCCGGAGAACGGAAATACGTCTCGTTGTAATCATTTCTAGATAATTTGTTGTCCCACAATAAGGTATCCGGCAATGCGCCATTGTAGATTTCCTTGAAGCTAGGATCGCTTGGAGGGAATACATACTTCAACCATGTAAGGTATTCGCGGTATTCGTAGTTAGTAATTTCTGTTTCTCCGATAAAGAATGAACTTACCTGCATTCTGCGTGGTGAGTTATTCCAATCGTGCATAACATCATCTTTCACTAATCCCATTGTAAAAGTTCCACCTTCTACATATACCATCCCCGGCCAACCTTTCTGTTTTTGTTGCTTTCCTGCAAAAAACCAACCTTGTTTTTCGTTTGGTTTCCAACCTGTTTTGCTGACAAACTTTTTAGTACCGCCGCCATTATTAGATCCTCCGCAACTGGTTAATGCAAGTGTAGAACTTAATGCTATTAATGAAAACAACTTTAGTTTTTTCATAGTCGATATAAATATTTTCAAAGTACAAAGAAAAAATAAATTATTCAATAAATCAAGTAAAGAGTTGATTTTTTTGAAAAACGTTAACAAATTAATTTTATTGTATCACAATTTAATTATAAATTTTCATTTATTTTGTAATTCAGAAATTTCAAAAATAAACATGAAACAAAAAATCTCGCTTTTATTTTTATTAAGCTTTGTATCAATCCTCTGGGCTCAAAGAATCTCCATTGAATGGGATGGCTCTAAAATCCGGGATTATGGTGATACGAAACTCAATCTCCCTAATTTTAAAAATCAAGGATTTTCATTCAGCCAAAATAACATTTTTATAACTACCAAACAACAGGTTGGTGAAAAGCAGTTAAAAGTTTCTAATCCTGTATGGGAAAATATTTCTGCTAAAGATTTATTTGAAATAAGTAAAGATCTGCTTCCTGATTATGAGGTGAAAGATGTTACTTATTATAATCTGGAAGGAGAACGGTATGCCAGCATCAGTGTTGCTTTATTTAAAAAGGTGAAAGGTCAGGTTCAGAGATTATCTTCATTTGAAATTTCAGAAACAAATGCACCTAATAATTTATCCGGCACCTTAAAGGTAGGTACCACTGCCAATCCTTTATCAACAGGAAATTTTTACAAGATCAAGGTAGACAAATCCGGAATTTTCAAGATCACGAAACAGTTTTTACAGGATAACGGCATCAATCCTTCTTCTGTGAATCCTAAAAATTTCAGAATCTACGGAAACGGGGGGAATTATGCTTCCGGAGTATAATCAGGATGCAAGATACAGCGCTCTTCAGGAAAATGCGATCCAGGTTGTAGGGGAAGATGACGGCGTATGGAATGATAACGACTATGCCTTATTTTATGCTCAGGGACCGAACGGATACAACCTTTACAACTCGTCAAACGGAAATGGTTTTAAGAGAGTCGATACGAGAAATGACAGAAGTGAAAACGTAAAAAACATTTACGAAGATTATTCTTATTATTATATAAATTTTGATAAAGGTCCGGGAAAAAGAGTTCAGACAGTAGATGTCGCCCTGCCTTCTACTGCACCCATCACGAGGTTTGACAATTATCAGGTGATAAATAATGACCAGAAGAACCTGATGAAAGTAGGGAGGCTTTGGGTAGAAGAAGCTCCGTTTACGACCGATAAGGCGGTAACTTTCAATACAGCTTCACCCATTCAGAGCGGTGACGTCATCCGATACAGGGCGCAGGTCGTTGCGTACAAGTCTCAGCAAAACAGCATCAACTTTGACATTAATACACAAAACCCATCTACAACTCCCATTCCTGCTGCAAATTCCGGCGGAACCAACGAGTTTTATCCAGTAAGATATACGGGGACGATTTCGGGATTAAGCGGAAGCCAGATAACCTTCAACATCAAACCTAATATTACGGTTAACCCCAACGGAAATTTTTATGTGGATTATCTTGAGGTACAATATAAAGACAATCTGAATTTCAACGGAACCCAGATGAACTTCAGGGATTTTTCATTAGAAAGCGGAACGAATACTACTTACGGATTCAGTCTTTCCAATGCCGCTTCTGCTGAGCAGATCTGGGATGTTACTGATATTACAAATGCCAACAGAAGAGTAAATAAGGCGGCAGGAAATACAACTTTTAATTTTGCATATATTACGGCAGATCAGAATTTCAATAATGAATTTGTCGCTTTTAAAGCTGATGCTGCCTATTCCCCGCAGTTTGTAGGACGCATCAATAATCAAAATCTTTCTGCACTTCAAAATGTGGATTATCTGATTATTACGGTTCCTGAAATGATGGGACAGGCACAGAAACTGGCTAATTACCATCAGACAAAAAACAATTACAATGTACAGATCATAGATACTGACAAGATTTATAACGAATTCGGAAGCGGAAGCAGAGATCTTACGGCAATCAGGGATTTTGTCACAAAGCTGAATACCCCTGCCGGAACACTAAAATATGTTTTCATTTTAGGAGATACGTCATACGATTTTAAAAACAGAATATCAAACAATTCCAATGTTGTGACGAGCTATCAGAGTGAAGAATCATCTGACGTTGTACGGTCTTTCGTGACGGATGACTATATTGTAATGACAAGTCCACAAACGAGTGAATTTATTACAAACAATTTACCTGATCTCCCTGTAGGAAGACTTCCGGCGGCCAATGTAACGGAGGCGTCCAACATGATGGACAAAACTTTAGCGTATTACAATAACCTTTCCGGGCAGTCAACGCCTTTCGGAGAGTGGAAAATGAAGCTTGATTTTGTGGTAGATGATGATAATGATGGTGGTACACCTTTCCACACGGTTATGAATAGTTCTCTGGTAACTGTTTTTGAGCAACCATCAACAGATCTTAAGGAATATAATGTACGAAAATTGTATCTGGATGCTTTCCAGGCACAAAGTACTGCCGGCGGTCAAAGATATCCTCAGGTAAACCAGGCGATTTCAAATGATATCGGAAACAGCTTGTATATTTTCTATTTCGGACACGGAGGTATCAACGGATGGGCCCAGGAAAGAGTTTTAACTTTATCTGAAGTTCAGAATGCCAACAATTTCTCTAATGTGTACAGCAGATTTCCTTTTGTATCCACAATTACCTGCGAATTTACCCTTTGGGATGAACCTGAGACAGCCTCTGCCGGAGAACAGTTTATTAAGTTAAAACAAGGAGGTCCGGCCACCATGATTACTTCAAGCAGAGCTATCGATGTAGGATACGGAGTAGATTTCACGAATCTGTTTACCCAGAATATATTTAAACTTACCAGCGATGATTTTGAAACTTTAGGATACGCACATTTAAATGCTAAAAAACAGAAAGGTTCGGCTACAGATCACATGAAAGTTAATTTCCTTGGAGATCCGGCCATGAAACTAAGCAGACCGAAGCGATTACTCGTTATCGATAATATTGAAACTCCGGTACCGGGACTGATCAGAGGATTGGATTTCGTAAAAGTAAAAGGACATATCAACAATCCCAACGGTACGGTTAATACGACATTTAACGGAAGGGTAGTTATCAACATTTTTGATAAAAGATTGAATAAATCCACATTGAATAATGAAGGCTGGTCAACTCCGGCTCTTCAGTACACAGAAGAAGGGAGTGCCATTGTAAAAGCTTCCGGAACAGCTGTGAATGGGGTATTCACTGTAGAATTTTATGTACCGAAGGATATCAATTACGCCATCGGTCAGGGAAGAATCTTAGGATATGCAGACAATAAAGCCAGCGATGTATTTAATAATCAGGCAGTGCAGGTCGGAGATATCAACCCGAACGGAATTAATGATAATGAACCGCCAAAAGTGAAGCTGTATATGAACAATACCAACTTTGCGGAAGGTGGTATTACAGATCAGAATCCTATGCTGCTGGCATGTATCACCGATGATACAGGAATTAATTCTACAGGGTCTGGTATCGGTCACGATATTACAGTATATTTGGACGGACAAATTATCAACACTATTGTACTGAATGATTTTTATGCATCAGGAGAAGGAAACGGATGTCTGAGTCCGAGTCTGGCAGACTATCAAAAGGGAAATGTAACCTACCCTTTCAGGAACCTGTCAGTGGGGCAACATCAATTGACATTTAAAGTTTGGGATATAAACAATAATTCTACAACTGCAACGTTAAACTTTGAAGTTAAGGATGAAGCAGATCAGCATTTGGTGATCAACAGACCATTGAATTGGCCGAATCCGTTTACCAACAAAACATATATCCAGTTTGAGCATAATTGTGATGATATCCTTGATGTGAATGTTCAGATTTATACCATTACCGGAAAATTGGTAAGAACTTTATCTCAGCCTGTGGTCGCAGAACCCTTCCTACAGGGCTTTAGAACGCCACGTCAGGCAATAGAATGGGACGGAAGAGATGATTTTGGTGCCACAGTTGCAAAAGGTACGTATATTTTTAAGATATTTGCAAAAAGTCAAAATCAAGAAAAATGCAAAGGAAGTGCTACAGCTGTAGAAAAAATGGTACTTTTGAAATAATTTTAAAACAATAACAATAATAATATCAACAAAAAACTGATAATATATAAAAGACAACATATGAATTTAACTACTAAACTGCTTTTAGGAATTGGGTTAAGTGCTGGCTTTTTAGGCTATTCTCAAGATTTAAGCCTTGTAAGACCTGTATTAACCGGAGCTCCTTTCTTAAGAATCGCGCCAGATGCCAGAGCTGGAGGTATGGGGGATCAGGGTGTCGTAACCTCTCCGGATGCTTTTTCTCAATTCTGGAATGCCGCGAAATATCCTTTCAGCAGAACAAGTTCTTCTGTGGGATTGAATTACACTCCGTACATGGGAAAACTTACCAATGATGTATTCTTATTATATGGAGCGTTCCATAAATTTTTAGGGCAGGAAGAAAGATCTACCATCTCCGCGAGTATCTATTACTTCAACATGGGTGAGGTGGATCTGACTCAGTTAGTAGGAAACGAAGTAACTTCAATGGGTACTTCGAAGCCAAACGAATTCTCTATCGACGTTGCTTATGCTTTGAAACTTTCTGATTCATTCTCTGCTGCTGTTACCGGTAGATATATCCGTTCAGACTTAGCCGGAGGATTCAACACAGACACGACTTTGAAGCCGGCAAGCTCTTTTGCAGTAGATGTTTCGGCGTACTATACTTCTCCAAGATTCTCAAGTTTCGGAGGGATGGATGGAAAACTGAACGCAGGTTTTGCTATTCAGAACGTAGGTCCGAAATTAGACTACACAGGAAACGAAGAATCAAGATCTTATCTTCCTACCATGGCAAGATTAGGGGTTGGTTACGATATGTATCTTGATGATATGAACAGAGTGGGTATCAGTGTTGAAGGTTCTAAAATTTTAGTTCCGGGTTCAGAATATGTAGGAACAGATCCAAATACAAGACAGCCTATCTATGAAGTTCCAAACGTGGGACCAATTGCAGGTATCGCAAAATCCTTTAAAAACCCGAACTCTATCATGATGAGTGGTGCTTTGGAATATTCTTATGACAACGCATTCTCTGTAAGAACGGGTTATTTCCACGAAAGTGAAGAGCAGGGAGCAAGACAGTTTGCTACTGCAGGTATCGGATTAAAGTACCGTTCTTTCGGACTTGATCTTTCTTACCTTATCAATATGTCTAAAATTAATAGTGCCTTGGATAACACGCTTCGTTTCGGTCTTACCTGGAACATCGGTGAAGAAACATCCAATGTAGATTACTAAGAAATACCACATACAACTGAAAAAGTCTCATATTTTTATGGGACTTTTCTTTTAGTAGCTATTTCCGGCTCTCCGTACTCGCTATTTTCTTGGTTTCGGCGGCGGCTTCGCCGCCGCGCCAAAAATCAAAAAATGAGCTCAGACAAATGCTGCGATCGGGGCTAGAATGGCAGACATTTCTTACAAATTTAAGTTACCGATTACTCATGGTTTAAAATTTGATAAATTTTAAGTTCATATCCAGAAACTATTCAGTTAACATATCACAATATTTAACATTCAAAAAAATTCACATTTGACTTACCAACTAAAACTCACAATTCACATTTAACTCTTATTTTTGTAGTATGAACTATTCTGCGGAGCTCAAAAAATTTGTCACCAGCCAATATGTATATTCTGCGATCAGGATTACACTGGCTACTGTTCTTCCGTGCTTGGTTCTCGCTCATTTTGGCATTCTGAAAGAGTACTTCCTTTTTCCGCTGGGAACAAGTTTTGTAGCGCTTACAGATCAGCCGGGTCCTTTTATTCGACGACGAAATGCTTTGTCCTTTGCCATTATCTGCTTCGTATTTGTGGCCACAATCGCAAGTCTCGTTATGAATATCAAAATTCTGGTTTTTGCAGAAATCATCATTTTCGGAATGTTCTTTTCGCTGATTGGTGTGTATGGGCAGAGGCTTGCAGCAGTAGGCTCATTATCACTGGTTGTTCTTGCTATATTTATCGACGGACATTTAACAGGTGCCAATATCCTTAAAAGTCTCCTGATTTTTGCATCAGGATGTACCTGGTTTTTACTTATATTTTTAATTGTAACGACTATTCAGCCGTATAAGCTTGCCAGCCAGATGATAGGAGAAAATTATCTTCAGCTGGCAGAATTCTTAAAAATTAAAGCCAATTATTACCAGAAAAATCCCGATTTTGACAAACTCACGACACAGGTGATTGCCAAGCAGATCGAGATTAAAAACCTTCAGGAAGAAACCCGCGAAACTGTTTTCAAAACAAGAACCATCGTAAACGAATCGACAACGACAAGCAGATTATTGATGCTGATGTTCCTTAATTCAATGGATCTGCATGAAAAGCTGATGACCTCAGAAAGTGATTATCAGAAACTGCAGCAGAGTTTTGACAATACAACTATTCTGGTAAAAATTCATGATTATCTTAATCTTCTTTCCGAGGAGATCACCAACATCGGAATATCACTTCAGATAGGAACGAAAGCAAAGCCGATTTCTAATCTTGAAGAAGAACTGAAACATCTCAATCACGATTATTTTGAATTGAGAAACAAACGTATTTCTCCAGAAAATTTTGAAAACTTCATGGTTCTCAGACAAATATTGATGCGTATCAATGAGATCACCAAAGAGATCAACGAAATTTATAAAGTTTTCTCCCAGAATGTCAAACTTGCTAAAAGCCTTTCCACCGGATTAGATCTGAAAAAATTCATGCCGAATGAAGAAAAACTTAATTTTAAAGTTTTAAAAAACAATATTTCATTTTCATCATCACATTTCAGGCATGCTTTAAGAATTACGATTGCTTTGCTTGTTGGATATCTGTTTTCCCTGTTTCAGTTTTTAGGAATCGGACATACGTATTGGATTCTGATCACGATTGTAGCGATTTTGAAACCCGCCTATTCCATCACCAAAAAAAGAAACTTATTAAGACTGTACGGAACAATCGCAGGAGCTGTGATTGCCTACGGAATCCTCCATTATATCCATATTAATCAGCTTCTTTTTACCATTCTTTTGTTAAGTATGATTATGTGTTTCAGCTTTCTCAAAGGAAAATATTTCTGGGCCGTTTTGTTCATGACAATTTATGTTTTTTTAAGCTTTAACTTTTTGAGTCCCGGCAATGTAAATATTATTTTCAGAGACAGAATTGTTGACACCATTATTGCTGCAGTCATCACATCACTGGTAGCCTATGTTGTGCTGCCGGTCTGGGAGCATACACAGAATCTGGATTTAATGAAAAAATCGGCAGAATGTAATCTTATTTATTTTCAATCCGTTATTTCAAAATTTCTGGAAGAAAAATTTGATATTCAGGATTATAAGGTAAAACGAAAAAACGCCATTATTTCATTGGCCAATCTTTCCGACAATTTCCAGAGAATGATTTCTGAACCTAAAAACCAACAGAAAAAACTGGAAGTTGTACATCAGTTTGTCGCAACATCTCATCTTATCACGGCGTACACCGCTTCTCTATCTCAATATGTAAAAGATGATGAAAAGTATCCTGAAATAGACGCTGAAGGCTGGAGCCGCAAAATAGAAGCAGAAATGCAGAAGGTAACTCATCTTTTGAATGGCGATAAAATAACAGAAACCCTTAATATGGAAAGCCGCATTGAGCCGGAAGATTCATCATTGGACGATCTCATTTTAAAAAGAAAAACCGAATTGACGGAACATGAATCCTATGACCTCAGAGATCCGAATAAAATATCGCATCTTACGGAGCTTAAAAATATTCATGATATTCTGGAACTGATTTATGATGTAGCGAAAGAGCAAAGAAAAGTAATTGAAAAATACCAGAACGAAACGGAAAATAAAGAAACTTTACAACCTATTCCTCAACAATCGTAAAGCAGTATTCGTCGAAGAACTCTACCCTAGCCTTGAATTCATCAGACATTGTGTCATCATGCACTCTGCATCTGATATTATGGAGATATTTCAGCTCAAAAGGCCTTACTTCGTAATGCTTTTTCAATGACCAGTGCTTGGAATGATGAATTTTGTACATACTTTCCTTCACGCTCCAGATAATGGTATAGTACGTCACTTCATTATCAAAAGGGATAAAACCTCTTTCGTTTTCGTACGTGAATTTATCAATGAGCCTTAAAATTTTGGGGTTGAACTTTTCAATATCAATTCCTATTTTATTTTTAGAAATGGCAATAGCCGCAAAAGGAAAAGAATGCGTAATCGAAATTTCCGCATCTTTAGGATATAAAAACGGTTCTCTTTCTTTATATAAAATTTTTGAATGAGGTTTCAACCCTTTAAGCAGCTTACGGACCATTAAAACTTCCAGCAGCTTTTTGGGATGATAATCTTTTACTTTCTCTGCATTTTCAGGTTCCAGAAGTTTGTGGATATCCAGATCTTCCGTTTCATCATATTTCCATACGAGAATTGTGGCATTGTCATCGGAAAAGTCTCTGTAAAGTGGCATTGGTATATTTTATTCGGTAAAATTAGTGAAAAATTTTGGCTGTAAACCGTCAGTGCGATAATAGAAGTTTAGCACTGTCGTTTTTCTTATATAAAAATTCACTTAAATAATAAATTTAAGTGAACGTTATTTAATTTAAAACTAAACTTGAAAAGTGTAAAAAACTTATCTTTTGTAAATTTTAAAATTATTTCGACTGATGATTCTGGTCATTTCTATGCTCAAGAATCTCTAAGTTTTCATTGACAAAATAGGCACTTCCGAAACCATTTACATAAGAACCTTTCACAGGATGCAGGCCAATAAGAATAAAATCTTGCATTTCTGCGATCACATCCACCACTTTACCATGAGCTTCTTTTAATTTCCCGACAACCTCATTCCATATTTCGGAATTTCTTTCTATTTGTGAAGTTGAAGCCTCAAAAGTTAATCTTTCACGTGCGTAGATTTGCTTTGTGGCAGATTCGTCTTCGATAAGCATGACAGAAGTTTTCCTTCCGTCAGCCAGATTCTGAGTATGTTTTGCCATAAAAGAAACCAGAATGTAGAATGTATTGTCAATGTGTACGAAAGGCGCATAACTGGAATTTGGAGTGCCTTCTGCATCTAAAGTTCCTAAAATTACACTTTTGCTTCTTTCGATTAATTCTTTTACTTTCGGTGTCAATGGTTTGGCAGCTTTCTTAGCTTCCTCGGTAGTTGTATGATTCATATGGACTTATTTAATGACAAATATAATCTATTTAGAATAAATAAAAATAATTTTATTACCTGTATAATTTCATATAGCAGATCTGGGTGTTGAGTTTTTATATCTTAATTATTAGTTGTAATTTTGCAATCTTATTATCGTTGAATTTTTAACTTATTCATTTACATATGAGTACTACAACACAATACATTCCTTATAAAGTTAAGGATATTTCCCTTGCAGAATGGGGAAGAAAAGAAATTACTCTTGCAGAAGCAGAAATGCCGGGATTGATGTCAATCCGTGAAGAATACGGACCGTCTCAGCCATTAAAAGGAGCAAGAATCGCAGGATGTCTTCACATGACGATCCAAACAGCTGTGCTTATCGAGACGCTGGTAGCTTTGGGAGCTGAAGTTACCTGGTCTTCTTGTAATATTTTCTCTACTCAGGATCACGCTGCTGCTGCTATTGCTGCTGCCGGAATTCCTGTTTACGCATGGAAAGGACTTAATGAAGAAGAATTCGACTGGTGTATCGAGCAGACTCTATTCTTTGGTGAAGACAGAAAACCATTGAATATGATCCTTGATGACGGTGGAGATCTTACCAATATGGTTTTTGATAAATATCCTGAACTAACAAAAGATATCAAAGGGCTTTCTGAAGAAACAACAACAGGTGTTCACAGATTGTACGAAAGAATGAAAAACGGAACTTTGGTAATGCCTGCCATCAACGTTAATGATTCGGTAACTAAATCTAAATTTGACAACAAATACGGATGTAAAGAATCTGCTGTCGATGCTGTAAGAAGAGCTACTGATGTAATGCTTGCAGGAAAAAGAGTGGTTGTTTGCGGATACGGAGATGTTGGTAAAGGAACTGCTGCCTCTTTCAGAGGAGCAGGATCTATCGTTACAGTAACTGAAATTGACCCGATCTGTGCGCTTCAGGCTGCCATGGACGGATATGAAGTGAAAAGACTGGATACGGTAGTTGATAACGCAGATATTATCATTACAACAACCGGAAACTTCAACATCGTAAGAGCCGAACATTTCCTTAAAATGAAAGATAAAGCAATCGTTTGTAACATCGGTCACTTCGATAACGAAATTGATATGGCTTGGTTAAACAAAAACTACGGCCAGACAAAATCTGAAGTAAAGCCACAAGTTGACATCTACACTATTGAAGATAAGGAAGTTATCATTCTTGCTGAAGGTAGATTGGTAAATTTAGGTTGTGCAACAGGTCACCCAAGTTTTGTAATGTCTAACTCTTTCTCAAACCAGACTTTAGCTCAGATTGAACTTTGGAACAATTCTGCAGCGTACAAAAACGAAGTGTACACATTGCCTAAACATTTGGATGAAAAGGTTGCTGCTCTTCACCTTAAGAAATTAAGCGTTGAATTGGAAACCCTTTCTCAGGAACAGGCCGATTATATCGGAGTAAGTGTAGAAGGACCCTTCAAACCTGAATATTACAGATACTAATTGTATTTCAGATATAAATATTAATCCCATTACTCAAAGTAGTGGGATTTTTTTTATTTAATATCCATCAATTATCTTATTTTATTTAAATTAGATTATTTATCAAAATAGTTAGGGTGCTGAGCTTTAATATCATCCACGGTTCCCAATACTTTATCTTTCAAGGAATCCTGATATTTCTGAAGATTTTCAGCTACCAATTCATCTGAAGTGCCAATAATCTTTGCCGCTAAAATTCCTGCATTCAAAGCACCATTCAAAGCAACCGTAGCCACAGGAATTCCTCCCGGCATCTGAAGAATAGACAGGACAGAATCCCATCCGTCGATAGAATTGCTTGATAAAATAGGAACTCCAATCACCGGTAATGTTGTACAGCTTGCCACCATCCCTGGAAGATGTGCCGCTCCTCCTGCTCCGGCAACAATCACTTTTAAGCCTCTTTCCTTCGCTGTTTTTGCATAGTCAAACATCCGTTCCGGGGTTCTGTGTGCAGAAACAACTGTCAGTTCGTACGGAATATCCAAAGATTTCAAAAAGTTCGCAGCCTGTTCCATAATCGGTAAGTCACTCTGACTTCCCATAATAATTCCTACCATTCTTCTATATTAGATCTTCAAAGATAAAAAATTAATAATCTTCACGCAAAAAGGCGTAAAAGTTGTTTCAACATTGCGGAACAGCTGGCCGTACACGTCAGCAATATTTAAAAAAACGTATTTTTGTTAAACATACACCACCATTTTGAAAGATTATAAACTTACGCTTGCGATCCTGACTGTTGCCATTGTCTGGGGAACTACTTTTTTATCCATCCGTGTCGCGGTAGAAACAATTCCTGCCTGGTTTGTAGCGGGTATCCGTCAGTTTTTAGCTTCTTTCATTATGCTTATGATCCTTTTATACAGAGGTCAGTTTCAGTGGATAGGTTGGAAAAATCTTGGATATCAGCTTATTTTTTCTTCATTAATGCTGATCATTGCCAACGGACTGACAACTGTTGCAGAAGAAACCCTGACCAGCAGCCTTACTTCACTGATCAGCGCCAGCTCACCCATCATCGTCTTTCTCGGAAGTGTGGCACTGGGTCTGCAGAAGTTTACGTTTAAAGCACTTATCGGTGTACTGATGTGCTTCGGAGGAATTACTTTTATCTTTTGGGATGGCATACACGATTTGGCCAATCCAGAGTACAGATTAGGAATATTTCTTCTGTTCTGCGGTATTCTTGGTTGGGCTTCCGGAACCATTTTCACTAAAAAAATGAATATTCAGAGCAAAAATATTTCCCTCAATCTTTTCTATCAGTTTGCCTTTGCCGGAATCATTCAGCTTATTTTTGCTTTCTTATTTACCGAAAATTATAACTTCGAAAACTGGTCTGTATTAAGTGTCTCTGCAATGTTATATTTGGCATTATTCGGCTCTGTGGCTGCATTTTTCGCTTATCATTATGCTTTGACAAAAGTTTCTCCTGTACAAGTTTCTATTTTGGCTTATATCAATACTATTATTTCAATATTCCTGAGTTGGCTTATTCTCGATGAAAAGATTTCAGCAAAATTTATTATTGCTGCCCTTCTTATTATTCTCGGCGTTTTTGTAATCAACTATAACCGTGAAATGTTTAAGAAACAGAGAATTGAATAACCTTATTATTTTATAAAAAGAGTACATTAAATCGTTCAAGGAGTTTGAAGACTGTTTCAACCGTTTAGAAACGACATCCAAGCATTCAGTAGAGATCATCAACCACTTTGTTAAGACGTTCAAGTGTTTTGTAAGGGCAATCAACCGTTCCGTTGAACCCGTCAACCAGTCCGAAGAAGCAATCAACCAGTCCGAAGTAACAATCAATCAGTCCGAAGAAGCGATCAACCACTCCGAAGAGCCGATCAAGTACAATTTGTTATTTTACAATGCTTTACAGCCTTTTGAGAAAAATGAATTGAGTCAATAATCCATATACATTAGATTTCAATTATATTTTTAAACACAAAAAATCAATACCATTATGAAAAAGATCAGGTACACGTGGCCTTAATCTGGCAAATTCTGTATTGAAACAAAAAGCAGATGAATTGATCGCTTTAATTGACAGAGACATCGACTATTTCGGAAGGTTTAAATTTCATAATTTATTTATTTTTCATTATATTGTTTAATCCAAAATTACAATATGCTTAAAAATTCACTATTTATCATCATCTGTATTTCATTTTTTTTCGTTGCCTGCGATGACAACAAAAAGGAGAAAGAACTTACGGCAAGAGAAAAGCAGCTGCTTGAAAAAGAAAAACTTTTTGCTCAAAAAGAATCTGAATATCAGGTACTCCTAAAAATGAGGGACAGTATTTTTTCGAAAAAAGACTCCGTAAAAGTTGTTGTATGGCCAGATGAAATTGCCGGCAGCTGGACAGGAAGAGTAATCTGTACGGAATCTAACTGCAGTGATTATGTGGTGGGAGATCAACGCACCGATACCTGGGAATTTGACAGCGATTCGATACAGCTGGTGACCAAAATAATAAACAATAATAATCTAGTGAGAATTTATTCCGGGAAATATGAAAATAATGAGATAAAACTTAATTATAAGACAGATTCAACGGCAAAGAAACAGGTTGAAATGAATATTCTGTTGAATGATATTTCTCCAAACAAGATCAGAGGCACAAGAACAATCGCCGTAGATCAATGCGTGGCAAAATTCTCTGTTGAACTTCTCCGCTCCACAAAATAAAACACTTATGAACGTACTGAGTATACATAATCTGAGTTTTCCCATCGAAGACCCGGTTCTGAAATTTCTGCTGGTATTGATTATTATTCTTGCAGCTCCTCTTTTATTAAACAAAATAAAAGTTCCTCATTTATTAGGGCTTATTATTGCAGGCGCTGTAATCGGACCAAACGGTTTTAATGTTCTGGCCAGAGACAGCAGCATTGTAGTTACAGGAACTACCGGGCTTCTTTATATCATGTTTCTCGCCGGGCTGGAAATCGACATGGGAGATTTTAAAAAGAACAAATGGAAAAGTCTGGGATATGGTGCGTATGCATTTATATTTCCTTTCATTTTAGGATATTTAGGATCATACTATTTACTCCATTTCTCCGTGCTAACCTCTGTGCTTTTTGCAAGTCTTTTTTCATCACAAACGCTTATTACCTACCCTCTTATCAGTAAATTGGGAATAGCAAAAAATCAGGCAGTAAATATTACAGTAGGCGGAACGATGATAACCGATGTTGCAACTTTACTGGTTCTGGCTATAGTTATAGGAATGGTTCAGGGAGATGTGGGAGCTTCTTTTTGGATAAAGCTGTCTGTTTCTGTTATTATTTTCGGACTTATTGTATTAATGATATTCCCGTTAATAGGAAGGTGGTTTTTCAAAAAAAGTAAACGACAAAATCTCACAATACATTTTCGTTCTTGTAATGATCTATTTTGCTGCTGTTCTGGCAGAATTAGCCGGTGTAGAAGCAATTATTGGTGCATTCTTTGCCGGATTGGCACTAAACAGACTAATTCCGCATACCTCTTCCTTGATGAACCGCGTAGAGTTTGTCGGAAATGCTATCTTCATTCCGTTTTTTTTGATCAGCGTTGGAATGCTGATTGATTTTAAAGTTTTTTTCAACAGTTTTGAAACATTAAAGGTTGCTTCCATTATGCTTGTTGCATCCATCGGCGGAAAATATATTTCATCTGTTGTTGCTCAAAAAACATTTAAATTTACCAAAGAGGAAGGGAAACTTATTTTTGGTTTAAGTTCTGCTTCTGCTGCTGCAACTCTTGCAACGGTGATGGTTGGTTATAACATCATCCTTTCCGAAACAGAATCGGGAGAGCCTATACGTTTGTTAAACGAACATGTTCTCAACGGAAGTATATTACTTATTCTTATTTCATGCACCATTTCATCTTTTGTCTCCATGTCTAGTGCTCAAAAGATTGCCGAGCTTGACAATGAAGATACCGTTTCGGGAAATAACCATGAAGATGAAAACATCCTTTTAGCTTTAAATTATGAAGCAACAGTTGAAAGAATGGTCAATCTGGGAATTTTGATTAAAGCACATTCCAATACAGAAAGTTTGTTTGCGTTAAATGTTATTAACGAAGATAAAAATGAATCTTCCGTAAAAAATGCTGAGAAACTCCTTCATCAGGCAACAGATACTGCTGCTGCCGCAGATGTAAAAATTCAGTCACTCAAAAGATATGATAATGATGTAGTAAATGGAATCAATAACGTCATCAAAGAACAGAATATCACCGATCTCATCATAGGATTGGAAGATGATAAAGGCTTCTCTCCTGCTTTTGTCTATAATCTTTATAATGGCTATCTTCAGAATGATGATGTCAACGTGCTTGTTTACCACGCTGCGCAACCTTTATCAACGATAAAAAAATATGCAGTAATGATTCCTGAAAATGCCCATAAAGAAGCCGGATTTTTCCATGCCCTATTAAGAGTATGGAATATCGCAAGAAATTCCGGTGCGACTGTTGTTTTTTATGCTGCTGAAAATATTCTGGATATTCTTCAGAGAATTATTAAAAAAGCTAATATTGAAGCAGAATTTATCATCATGAAAACCTGGAAAGATGGCGAAGAAACTGCTTCACAGCTGAAGGATGATGAAGCACTCATCCTCTTTATGGCAAAACGGGGAATGCATTCTTACATCCCAAGAATGAGGCTCATTCCTGAAATGCTGAACAAAAATCTGGCCGATAAAAATTACCTTCTTATTTTTCCTTATTCAGAATATGATGAAAACAGTTCCGAAAAAAGATCTGTGGCAAATCACGATGATTTTATGGAAATAGGGAATGTGATTAAGAAGATTTTTAAGTAGTGCTGATTGTTGGCAGCTGCCTGCTAGATAGCTTAGGATAGTTTTGGATCCAAATAAAATATGTAATTCCGGTGAAATTTTTCGGTTGAATTGACAAATAATTAATTAGCTTGTATATAATTTATTTCCTATTTTTGAAAGCTTAATTATACCAATGAAATTTAAACTATTGTTAAGCTTTTTAATATATCTCTCCTTTTTCGGGATTATAACCTCACAGACTAAAAATCAGACTCTTAATTATCAATTAGGATTGATGAGAAAATATTTTCTTGAGAAAAATTATAATAAATATGCTGAATTTGTCTACCCGAAGGTCTATGAATTGCTTGGAGGAAAAAGTAGGATGATACAGGTCACCAGAAATTCAGTACATAAAATGGAGAAGGATGGATTCAAGTTTATCGATTTGAAATTTAAATCGCCTTCAAAATTTATCAATTTTAAAAATCAAATTCAATTTACCATTACTGAGGAAATTCTGATGCAGACTCCTAAAGGTAAAATTCTGGTAGCGTACAGTATGATTGGAATTTCTGAAGATCAGGGTAAAACTTGGAAATTTATTGATACTTCCGGAAAATCCAAAGAAACGATAAGGCATTACTTTCCTAACCTTAGTAAAGATCTGATAATACAGACTAAAACTCAGAAGATTATCAATTAATATTATCCAGCTAATGAACCTTAATAGTGTTATTCTAGCTGAATAGGATAATAAAAACAAATAGGATGTCTAATTTTCAGACACCCTATTTGTTTTATATTTAACTTACTCCGCGATAACCCTCACCATTCCCTTCACCATCACCAACTTTTCCATCAACTCTTCTCTGGATTCCGCCAAAACGTTGATATGTCCCATCTTTCTTCCGGGCTTGGTTTCTGTTTTTCCATATAGATGAATGTAGGTTTCAGGCAGTCGTAAAACATCCTCCATTCCTTCGTACACCACTTTTCCGGAATAACCTTCTGCGCCTACAAGATTCAACATTCCACTGTAAATGATGGCATCCGTATCGGCTAAAGGTAAATTTTTAATCACACGATACATTTGCTCAAACTGTGAATTGGCATTTCCTTCCTGACTTTGATGTCCTGAATTGTGAAGTCTCGGTGCAGTTTCATTAACCCAGACCTTTCCTTCTTTATCCAAAAATAATTCAATCGCAAAAAGTCCCGGTGACTGAATCGCATTCAGGAATTTTTCTGTAATAGAATCAATTTGCTCTTCAATATCTTCTGACAATACAACCGGACAGATGTTGAAATCTAATAAATTTAATCTAGGATCTGCTACCATTTCCGTCACAGGAAAAGCTTTGGTTTCTCCATTTTCATTTCTTGCAACGATGACAGAAAGTTCTTTGTCAATATCCACAAGCTTTTCAATCACAGAATCTGCAATCCAGAAATTTTTCATGTCTTCCGCCGTACGGATTACCTGAACTCCCTTTCCGTCGTATCCTCCTGTATTCAATTTTTGTACGAAAGGCAATGGCATTTTAATTTCATCAGAACTTCCGTCCATTACTTCAAATTCCGGACTTGGAATATCATGAGCTTTATAAAATTGTTTCTGAAGAATTTTCTGTTGAATGGTTTTAATAATGTTGGAATTTGGAACCACTTTTATTCCCTGATTTTCAAGTTCGGCCAATGCATCTGCATTTACATGCTCGATTTCAATGGTGACCACGTCTTTATCTTTACCGAAATTAAGAACCGTTTCATAATCATTGAAACTTCCTTGCGTAAAGTATGAAATATTATGGCATGGTGCATCAGAAGCCGGATCCAGTGTATAAAACTCATCATCGTATTTCAACGCTTCCTGAATCAGCATTCTTCCGAGCTGTCCTCCTCCTAAAATTCCAATTTTCATTTTTAAATATATTTATTTCTATTAGATTTAATTTTATAAACTTCATTATTGAATACGGTTTCAATAATAACTTACTGAACTTTATCAATTTTTAAATATCCCAGACTTACAAAATTTTCCTGATTTTCTGCATCTGATTTTACCAAAGAGATGGCATATTTCTTTTTCATATCTGAAGGTAAAATTTCCTTTACAGGAAAAATATCGTCGATATCTACTCCTAACTTTTCATCAATATGACTGGTAGCGCCTTTAAAACCCATTGTTTCGTAAAATTCAGTAGCTTTTGCTTTTTTTACGGCTTCTCCCATAGAATGGGCCACTACCAGATGCTGCTCATGAAATTCTTCAAAAAAACCTTTTTTATATCCTCCGAGATTGATGAAATACAGCTGCTCCTCTGAGGTTTCGCTACCTCTCTCAACGATTTTCACTTCATATCCATCTACAAATTTTACTTCCTGATAGCAGTCGATATGGATTTTTCCTTTTGCTTCTTTCCAAAACGCTTTCATATCCTCCACAAGATCTTTCAGGTTCTCTGCAATTCCGAAGAATACATCGTGCTGCTCAATATTTCTGCCGGGTGGTGTAGCTCCCAGAATGACATAAAATAATTTCATCTAAAATTTTGTTTATGCAAAAATACATCAAATTTATCTTTTTTAAACGTTTGGCAGACTAACGCAATAGTTTTATATTTGTAGCATGTCAGAAATCATTATTCTCTTCCTTGGAGCAATTTCGGCAGGACTTTTGGGTTCACTGACCGGTTTAGGAGGCGGAGTTATTATTATCCCTTTATTGACGCTGGGTTTCGGCGTTCCTATGCATTACGCTATCGGCGCATCATTAATTTCGGTGATCGGAACTTCTTCCGGTGCAGCAGTTGCTTTTGTGAAAGAAGGTTTCACCAATATGCGGATCGGGATGTTTCTTGAGATTGCCACAACGGCAGGAGCTATTGTGGGAGCTTTGGTTTCCGGAATGCTTAATCCAAACACAATCGGAATTATTTTCGCAAGTATTCTTCTTCTGACGGTTATTTTAAACTTAAAAGGAAAGCCCGATCATCAGGAGCCTGTCATTAAAGGAAGTCTTGAGGAAAAATTAAAGTTGTACGGAACCTTTCCCGATAAAGGTGTTTTAAAAAGCTATTCGGCTAGAAATACAGTTCCCGGATTTTTTATGATGATGTTTGCCGGTGCCATGTCCGGACTTCTGGGAATAGGATCCGGAGCATTGAAAGTTCTGGCGATGGACAATATGATGAAACTGCCTTTTAAAGTTTCAACAACAACGAGTAATTTTATGATTGGGGTTACAGCAGTTGCCAGTGCCTTGATTTATTTCCAGAGAGGCGAGATTGTTCCGGTGATTGTAGCTCCGGTTCTGATCGGAGTTGTAGTAGGAAGCTTCATCGGATCCAAAACACTTATGGTTTCCAAGACTAAAAAACTAAAAGTATTTTTTGCCATTGTAATCACTATCCTGTCGGTTTACATGATGTATAACGGGATCAATAAAAGCTTCAGATAATGAAAAAGAACTTCACGGATGTCGATCTGAACCGCTCTGTAGGAAATTTGCTGAGACTGGGAGTCATTCTTTCTGTAATAACCTCATTAATCGGTTTTATAAAACTCTTCACAGAAGGCTTTAAAATGCCTAAAAAAGTACACTTCTCTCGATATGGGGAGTTCTTCTGAAAAAATTTGGGGGCAATTCTGGAGTTCACTTTGCAAAGGTGAAGGAATGGCCATCATTCAATTGGGAATTTTACTGTTGATATTTACGCCTTTAATGAGAATTATTTTTGCTCTCATTGGGTATTTAAAAGAAAAAGACTACGTTTATGTAGTCATTTCTTCAATTGTACTGGCTATTATGGCGGTAAGCTTTTTTACCGGTTACGCTCATTAATATTTTATTCGGCTGATTTTTTCTCAAGATAATCTTTTTCCAGTTCGTTCAGTTCATCCAGATATTCTTTTTTATTCATGAAAGCGTTTGGATTGTACGGATCTTTCGGCTTATGTTTTTCATGAAGGCCAAACTGACTTGCATGAGAAGCCACCCAAATATCAAAATCCAGCTTTTTCATTGCATTTAAGGTATATTCATAATCTTTGGCAATCGACGGATAAGTTGTGACTTCAGAAAATTTCTTATCAATAATGATCGTTGGCATATTGGCAATTAAAACCTTATAATTTCTTTTATTATCCTTAGTCTCAAAAACATAGCTGCAAGATCCTTTTGTATGACCCGGATGGTGAAGCATCATCAGTTTTGTATTTCCAAGCGTTATCAAATCTTTATCTTTTAAAATAAAATCAGGATTTACAGGTTTAAATGTAACTCCGTATTTTCCCATCTCGTAATCCGATTTTCCTCCGCTTTTTAGGACATCTGCATCTGCCTGATCGACATATAGCTTTGCTCCGGTTTCTTTTTTAAGATCAGCCATTGCACCTAAATGATCGTAATGGGCCTGTGTAAGCAGCAATATTTTGATATCTTGATATTTAAATCCAAGCTTTTTAATATTGTTTTTAATGATGGGAAGTGAATTTGCCAGTCCTGTGTTGATTAGAATATTTCCTTTATCCGTTACAATAAGATACGAAGCGAGATCGTAAGTCCCCACATAATACAAATTTCCGGCAATTCTGAAAGGTTCGTAAGACTGCGACCATTCTTTCGGGTGGTTTTTTGGCTCATTAACCGTTTGAGCATTTATTTGCCCTGTCAGAGCTATTGTAAACAGTATGATAAATTTTTTCATTATTAAAATTAAATTTATTTTAAATTATTTATATTTCGTAAAATTCCAATGGTAATTGATCAGGATCCTGAGTGAAGAAAAACTCTTTTCCTGTGAATTCATCTATCCTGATTTCTTCACAATTTAATCCTTTTTGAATGAGTTCTTTCCGTTTTTCATTAACATTTTCAACAGAAAAAGCTAAATGCCTCAAACCGCATGCCTCAGGTCGGGATGGTCTTTTCGGAGGATCAGGAAAAGAAAATAATTCGATGAGATAATGATCTCCGATGGCAAGATCCAGTTTGAAAGATTGCCTTTCTTCCCGATACACTTCACGGATGATATGTAAACCCAAAACTTCAGTATAAAATTTTTTGGAAACTTCATATTCTGAACAAATGATAGCAATATGATGGATTTTCATTTTTAATGTTGTTATTTGATTTCTTTGCAGTCATCTTTTCTTCTTGTATCGATTACATATTGAATTTTCCATTCTCCGTTCTGCCTTACCAGCTGAAAACTATTTGCTCCGCAATGTGAGAATTTTCCTTTGTAATAAAATGAATAAGGCGTAAAAATACTCGCAAGATTACCATCAATATGGATTCCTTCAATGGTGATTCTTTCGTCCAGATCATATTGCGCCATCTTTGAAACTGAAGCTATAAAATCTTTAAGATTTTCATTTTTCACTCCGTCTTTGGTAATGGTCTGCAAAATGGCATTTTCAGCAAAAACCGACTTCAAAAGTTCTGCATCAGCATTCTTCATGGCGGTAAATAAATTTCTCACCGGCTTCTCTACATCCTGCTGATTCTGACCAAAGCAAAAATTTCCAAGAAGAAATATGACTGGAAAAATTTTATTCATAATAAATCTGTGCATTTGGAACAGTTTTAATTGTTATTAATATTTAGCTTTAAAGATAATTTGATTTGAGCAATAATAAAAAATAATTTAAATTTATATAATTATTTTAACATATGTGGACAGCTTATCTGATTCTGACTGTATTGTTGTTGATTCTAACCATACTGCCAAAAATTCAACATTCTCACTGGATATTCCGTGTTCCGGAATTCGGTAAAATACAGATCACATTTTTCATTCTTTTTACCATGCTGCTTGGTTTTATCGTTGCAGATAAATCACAATATTTATGGTATTATCAGGGTTTGTTGCTTGTTATGTTGATTCATCACAGTGTGATTTTGGTAAAATATACTCCTTTATACCCTATTAAAAAATATACCCAAAAATACCAGTCTTCTGAAAAACTTCATTTCATTTCTGCCAATGTTTATCAGTTTAATAAAGAATATGAGCGCTTTATTCAATTGATAGAAAAACACTGTCCCGAAATGTTTCTTACCATGGAAAGCAACAGTGACTGGGAAAAAGCACTGAGAGTATTAGAAAAGGATTATCCCTATCTGCACAAAGTTACCTTGGAAAATACCTACGGAATGCATTTCTACTCAAAAATCGAAATAGAAAATTCACAGACCCATTATTTTGTGGCAGATGATATTCCGAGTATCGAAGTTCATTTAAAAACAAAAGACGGATTTTCATTTGTCTTTTTTGGAGTTCATCCTCCGCCACCAAGTCCCACTGAAGAGGAAACCTCAAAAGAAAGAGACGGTGATCTCCTAAGTACTGCAAAAAGAGTAGTAGAAATTAAAAAACCAGTAATTGTTGTTGGAGATTTTAATAACGTTGCCTGGTCGAAGTCTTCTATCCTGTTCAGGAAAACCAGTCATCTTATTGATCCGAGAATCGGCCGTTCATTCGTGTCTACTTTTCATGCAAAGTATCGTTTATTAAGATTTCCTATCGATCTGATGTTTCACAGTGAAGAAATTTTTATTGAAGATCTTAAAACCCTGGAAAACTTCGGCTCAGATCATCTTCCGGTATATTGCGAATTTTTCATTGACCACAAACAGGATGAAAAGCAAGAAGAACGAATTGATTACGCAACGCAGGAAGAAAAAGAAGAAGCCAGGGAAATGATCGAAGAAGGAAAAAAAGAAAATGGAGAGCGGGATGCAGTGGTGACCGAAGATTAACAGTTTTACCAAAATAAAAACGAGCTCAAAGGCCCGTATTATGTTATTTCCAACTAATTGTTCTATTCTTGCCCCACGTTCCGGTAGAAATTACTTTTTCATGCTTTAAATATAAGCAAGCCATTGCAAAAAAGGCTAATATTAAAACCAGATAAAAATATTTTTTTTCATTTAAAATCGTATTACTGATGCACTCAATACGGCCACTTTTACCAAAGACAAGTAAGCGTACAAAACCTGCGCAGGTTTTACCTCAAACCTAAGCAGGAGTTACTCCAAACCTGCGCAGCTTTCGGGTGAAAGGTGCGCAGGTTTTTTATGAAACATAGTTAGGTATTTTTAAATACATCAATAAAATGGCATCAAACCTTCATCACATCCTTCACAACGCCATTGTTCTGCGTGTGCTGCAATAATTCCGTTTCAATAAAAGACTTGATTTTTTCTTCTGAACCGTCATTTGGAAACAGAACGTGAACATTTGCACCGGCATCCAGTGTAAAGAATAAAGATAAACCTGTTTCATTCCTGAAATCCCAGATTTTATTGATTACCTCCAACGTTCCTATTTTCATTAAGATAAATGCAGGATCGCTCATCATCATCATCGCGTGAAGAGTTAATGCTTCATGCTCAACCAATTTTATAAAACTTTGCATATCACCGGCTGCCAGAATCTCTTTCATCGGATCGAAATTTTCCCTAGCTTCCTGAAACCTTCTGTCTGCATAAGGATTAGTATTCATAAGACCGTGACCAACTGTGGAAGAAACAGATTTCTGACCTTCATGAATCAGCAGAACCCAATCATTGAAATCTTTGAAAATCTCGTGAATTTCATCATTTGGATACTGAACAGCAAAAAGATCGGAACTTCCCCTTACCTGAGACTCTCCCCAAACCACCAATCCATTGTACAGACTTCTGCATGCGCTTCCGCTTCCCAATCTTGCCAGAAAAGAAGCTTTTCTCAATGATTCTTCTTCCGAAATTTTCCCTGAAAAAGTTTCATCCAGGCTCATCAGGCATTTGGCAATCGCTCCGAAACCTGAAGCCGAGCTTGCAATCCCTGAGCTGTGTGGAAACGTATTTTCGGTTTTAATTACATATTTCCCTTTAAGAATCCATGGAAGATACTGCTCGATATTTCTGAAATACTTTTCAATCTTTTCGGCAAATTTCACTTCTTCCTTTCCGGCTAAAAAAGTCTGAACGGAAAATGCTTCATCTGTCAAAAACTCTATAGTCGTATTGGTTTTACAATGATTTAAAGTAAAGCTGATACTCGGATTTGCCGGAATCTGATTCTCATATTTTCCCCAATATTTGATCAGAGCAATATTCGACGGACAGCTTTCCGAAACCGTCTGATTATGTATTGTAAATTCTTCTTTTCCTAAAAATTCCTGTGCTGTCATAATGTTTTTATATCTATTACCTCAACCAAATTACTCCAAAATCCCAACTTCAACCTCAACCTTATTTAATACATTGCATCAATAAGATCGGCGTACTTTTTAAGAACTACATTTCTTTTCACTTTCAATGTAGGGGTGATTTCACCTGTATTAATCTCAAATTCTGCAGGCATCAAAGTAAACTTCTTCACTTTTTCATATTCAGACAAATGTTCCTGCAACTCTTTAATTTTCTGTTTGTAAAAATCGTTTACTTTCTCGTTTTTTACAATCTCTTCCCAACTGGTAAAAGGAATATTGTTCTTTTTAAGATACTCCTGCAAAAACTCAAAATTCGGAACGATAAGTGCCGAAGCAAACTGTCTTCCTTCCGCTATTAAAACAATCTGCTGGATAAAATTATTATTGGTGAGAAGATTTTCGATCTGTTGAGGAGCGATATATTTTCCGTTCGATGTTTTCATGAGATCTTTCAGGCGATCGGTAATGGTAAGATTTCCATTTTCATCGATCTTTCCTGCATCACCGGTTTTAAACCACCCGTCATTCGTAAAAACTTTCCAGGTTTCTTCAGAATTATTGTAATAGCCTTTCATGATTCCATTTCCTTTAGCTTGAATTTCATCCTCAGCCCCGATTCTGATTTCTACTCCCGGAAGAGGTTTTCCGCTAGTACCATGTTCAAAATGAGTAAACGGAAAAAGAGTAAGCGTTGCCGTAGTCTCAGTCAATCCGTATCCAACGGTAACGTGAATTCCCACAGATTCAAAAAAACGGGTGACTTCCGGAGATAAAGAAGCTCCGCCACAAGGCAGAAACCAAAGTCTGCCTCCCATTCTCTCTTTAATTTTACTGAAGACAAGTGCTTCAGCAATTTTTTCTTTTATTTTTAAACCGAGAGGTATTGATTTTTCATTTCGTCTTAATTCTGCTGTTTCCCAACCTGTTTCTACGGCCCAGTCGAAGATTTTTTTCTTTAAAGATGAACCTTCCTCTGCCTTTTCCAAAACTCCGGCATAGATTTTCTGAAAAAACCTCGGAACAGCACACATCATGGTAGGTTTCACTTCTACCAACGCATTGGCAATATTTTTAGGATCCTCAAGAAAATACACTCTTGCACCACCATACAGGCAAAGTAGGCTCCAGCTCCGTTCAAAAACATGGCTCAAAGGTAAAAATGCCAGAGAAAGTTCTTCTTCAAAGTTTTTAAACTTAAAAAATTCAAAATGAGCATCGAAAGCTTTGATAAAATTTCCATGGGTAAGCATTACGCCTTTTGGAGTTCCGGTAGTTCCTGAGGTATAAATAAGCGTAGCAACATCATCAGATTCTTTCTTGCATATTTCTGCTTCCGGAGAAGCTTTTGCGATAAAATCTTCAAGATAAAAGCTGTTGAATTCTTTCTTGATCCAGACCGCTTTTTTAGAAACAATGATCGTTTCCAGACTGCTTTCCTTTTTCTGTACTATTTCAAGGCAGGCATCATACTGGGCCTGATCTCCGACGAGAATTATTTTCGCTCCGGAATCACTGATGATATATTCTGCCTGTTCTGCATTATTGGTTGAATAAATAGGAACCGTAACCGCTCCGAGCGACATTGCCGCAAGATCAACAATCATCCACTCTGATGAGTTGTCGGAATAAATGGCCACTTTATCATCTTCTTTTATCCCTGCTTCCTTTAATGCGTTTGCTGTTTTACATACGATTTCCCCGAATTTCTTCCAGCTCAGCTCTTTCCATCCTTCATTTTTCTTTTTAAATCCAATGGCAGATTTTAAAGGATGCTTATCTATATTTTTTTGAATAATTGCCTCCGCAAGATTCATTTATTTGCCTTTTTATCGTTAATATAATTTTTAAGATGGAAGTCTATAGTTTCTTCCAACGGGATAAATGTATAATTCAATCTTTCCTTCACTTTTTTTATTGGAGATGATTTCCATGTTGGAAATGGCTTCTACATTAGATTTTGTAACCATTCTTAATGCAGGAATAAGCCATCCCAAAAGCATATTGGCAACAACACCCATATTCAGCTGAAATTTTGAAAGTACTTTGGCTTCTTTTAATCCTAATGCTTTTCTCACCTTTTGGGCCATTTCAGCGTATCTTTTATTTTCAGAAATAATAATAAATCTTTCTCCGAAAATATTCTTATCCATTAATTCTATGGATATTTCAGTGACATCTCTCACATCGGCATAGCTGGTGCCGCCGGAAAAGGTAAAGCTGTTTTTTTCCATCGTCGGAAATATATCTCCACTACTGTTTCCCCAGTTTCCGCTTCCGATGATCATTCCGGGATTTATGATTACCGTTTTCAAGCCTTCTGCGGAAGCTCTCCACACTTCCATCTCGGCAAGATGTTTTGAGATGGCATACACCGAATGCTCATCTTTGGAATTAAAGTCAGAATCTTCATCGAGTTCACCGTTTTCATTATGAATATCAAGAACCGCAATAGAACTTACATAGAGAAACTTTGTAACTCCGGAGCCTTCACAGGCATACAATAGATTTTGGGTACCTTTTACATTGGTGTGATACATTTCTTTATCATCAGCGGGATTAAATCCTACCTTTGCTGCACAGTGATAGACCTCATCAACGCCTTTCAGCGCTTCCTGAATAGACTGAATATCATCGAAATCTACTTCCGTCCATTCAATTTTATCAAAAAAACTGTCCGGATTTTCCGTATAAAATGTATAAGAATGTCTTACTTCTTCCAGATTACTTGTCGGTCTTTTTGAAGCACGAACATTTTTCCCCCTTTTCAGAAGTTCCAAAACAATTACCCGGCCGAGAATTCCGGTAGCACCCGTTACAAAAACCATCCGTTATCTTTACTTGTTTGACTCATTTATGATGATATTATCCGTAACTGCAAATTTGCGATTTTTAAAGGAGAATTCTGTTTAATTCACGATAAATTATGATTCTGTTTAGACTTTTCTGTAACATCAGATGAAAAACCTTCACCGGGCAGAAGATATTCTTCAATAAACAAAATATCTTCATAACTGAACGAAAATTCTTCTTAACTGAGCAGACACAATAAAAAAAACGGGACAAAGCCCGTTCTGATATATAAATTTCACTGTTTTAATGACTGTTTATGCATTTTGTACCAAAACTTCATTGCTTCTTCTCGGAGCTTTATCGCAAAGAAGATCGGCAATACTTTTCGAGATCAGGTTTCCTTCTGTAAGATTATCCAGCCAGAAAAATTCTCCGGCAGCGTTGATTTCGATAAAATAATATTCATCTTCAGGAGAAACAATAATATCAATGGCGCCATAATCTACGTGATATACATCGAGAAGTTCCAGCAGTTTTGTTTCAACACCGGAAGGAAGATCTGTAGGAACCCATTTATCAATAAGGTTTACTCCATCTTTTCTCCAGTCGATTTTTGCAGCATCCGACTGCTGAGAATCAATCTCGAACGCAAAAACATCGCGGCCCACAACCGTTACCCTGAGTTCTTTTTTCTTTTCAATTTTTTTCTGAAACTGCATCGGGCAATATAAAAGCGTTTCAAGTTCTTCCAATTTATCTTCATTAACGACATTGGTAAACACTACACTTTCTACACCGTCTTCATAAATGGCAAAACCTGTCTGCATTTTGGCTACGACGTTCTGATGTTTTAAAATAAACTGTTTAGCTTCTTCAGGATTATTGGTCACACAGGTTTCAGGAATTTTAAGTCCTATTTTATCAGCAATTTTCAGCTGCTCTTCCTTGCTGTCCAACCTTCTGTAAACACTAGGTTTTCCAAGAGAATACACATCTACCGATTCCAGGAATCCGAAAAGCGTATTTCGGATCTCTCCCATCGCTGCGCCGTAGAATTTTTCATCCATTTCTTCTCTCACTCCACTGCCTATATTGTAAGCCCGTCTGTACCAAACCGCAGAAATATCATCCAGGCGATGTTTCTTTTCAGGAGTTTCGAGAATGGTCGTCCACTTTCCGTCCTGAAAAGTAGTGGATAATTTGTTTTTTAAAGGATATTGATCTACATCAAAGCGGATTACTTCACAATTGTTTTGATCGATATATTCTGTTACTTTTTCGATTGAAAAATTATCTCCTGTATGGGTAATTATTAAAATTTTATTCATTGATTTTCATTCTTTTTATAAGATTATCGGCAATTCTCTGTGCAATCGGGAAGTTCAGGTCTTTCTGAAGCATTCCCCATTCTCCCTGCGGATTGACTTCCAGAAAATAATACTGTCCGTCTTTTCCTTTAATGATGTCTATGGCTCCCAGGTAGAGTCCCATTTCTTTCATCATTGCCGTGAGATTTTGTTTAATATTTTCGGGAAGATGATATTCTGACCAGAAATAATTTCCCTGGGCAATCCTCCAGTCAGCATTCTCGCTGTTGTTGATTTTACCGGTAAAAAATTCTTCATCCAGATAAACAATTCTCAGTTCATATTCTTTTTCAATATAAGGCTGAAAAATCATCGGGCAGTATTCGACATCTGCAATATTTTCAAGAGAATCTTCATTGATGATATTGGTTGAAAGAAGGTTTTCCCCACCCATTGACTTTGAGATCACGCCGTGAAGTTTTGCGACCATTTTCCCGTTACAGTATTCATGGAAGAAAGCAGTGATTTTATCAGCATCGTTCGAGAAGATGGTTTTCGGAACAGTTAATCCGTGCTTTTGAGCAATATTAAGCTGAAGCATTTTA
Source organism: Chryseobacterium sp. POE27 (assembly GCF_039727685.1). Classification (NCBI taxonomy): domain Bacteria; kingdom Pseudomonadati; phylum Bacteroidota; class Flavobacteriia; order Flavobacteriales; family Weeksellaceae; genus Chryseobacterium; species Chryseobacterium sp. POE27. Next base: position 3,868,526 of record NZ_CP152475.1, on the reverse strand, counting down.
TTGCCGTCAATTTTGTTTTCATTTTCGAAAGGATTGATCCATGGAACATTTTCCAGGGCTGTCAATAAATTATATCGCAAAGTGGAATATTCTTTAAGGAAAATTTTTCTGAAAGCTTCATCAAGCTCTTGCGGAATATCAATCTGCCACGACTTTCGGTGCCATACCGCCGTAATTTCCTTTGAATGCACGGTATTTCCGGACTCATCTGTCAGTTCAAAACCATTTTCGCTGATGCTGATCTTCTGATTGTTGTTTATTTTATCGGAATTCAGTCTGAAATAAGGAATATTTTTGCTTTTGAGATATTCAAAAAAAGATATCAATATTGTAAAAATCCCGGGAATGTGTAATGCAAAGAATCATTTGCCTGTTTTTTATTAAAAAAGGAAACTTAGAGTGTAAGTTTCCTTTAAATATAATTTGTTAATGTATTCTGTATCAACAATTCATTATACAGATGGAGAATCGTCGTCTCCGTCTGAAGGATATTTCATTGTCTGAGCCATATCATAGATAGGCTTTGTTATAGTATCTGCAGTTTTTGACGTTGTAATGGGACCGTCCTGCGTTGCAATCGTAACATCACCTCCACCTTTAATTTTTTCAGGATCCTGAAGTTGTTTTTCAAGGAAAGATGCGAAGAAAGGTTTCTTTTTTGAATCTTTGTTTTTCATAATAATTTTAATTTAAAGTTTATGACTGTTAGTTATTTAAATTCTTAAACTGCAGTTGCGTCTTCGTCACCGTCTGAAGGATACTTCATGGTAACATTATCACTTCCCGGTTTTGTAACATTATCCAGAATAGCTGAAGTAACGCCGTCTTTTAGAGCATTTGTTATATTATCCACTAATACAGACGTAACTGCTCCTCCTTTAATTGTTTCCGGATCTTGAACTTGCTTCTCTAAAAATGAAGCGAAGAATGGCTTTTTTGATTTTTTACCTTCCATAGTATTAATATTAATGATTTAGAATGCTCTAAAGTATTAAAAAAATATCACCTAAAGAAGATAAAATTTATTTTTAAGAAAATTTTAACAAATCACAATCAATCTCGTAATTATATTAATTAATATTCAAAAATTTCTTAACAACATTAGCAAAATCAACAGGATTCTCTGCCTGCACCCAATGCCCGGCATTCTTTACAGTTACAAATTCTGCTTTTGGAAACTGCTGTTTGATCGCGAAATGATCCTGAGGAAGAATATAATTTGATTTTTCACCGGCAATAAATAAAGCTTTACCATCAAAAACCCCGAATTTTATGGCATTGGAGACAAATTCATTATACTTTTCAGATAACGTTTTAAGGTTGAACCTCCAGTTCAGCTTTTTATCGTCGTCCCAATACAGGTTTTTGGTCAGAAACTGAATTGTAGATCTCTCGGGAATGTATTGACTGAGTATTGCCTCCACTTCATTTCTCGAAGAAACCGTATTGAAATCCACCGATTCCAATGCTTTGATGATTCCCTGATGATGCGGCGGATATGCTTTAGGAGAGATATCAACCACAATAAGACTTTCAACTTTTTCCTGATATTTTATCGCAAATTGCATAACAGCTTTTCCGCCAAGTGAATGCCCCAGAATATGAGCTTTTGAAATCCCATAATGATCCATATACCGAAGAATATCATCTGCCAGATCATCATGAGACATCCCTTCGGAGTGGAAACTCCTTCCATGATTCCGGAGATCAATAAGATGTACAGGAAGATGCTCGCCCATATCTTTACCGAAAGTGCCCCAATTATCGAGCATTCCGAATAACCCGTGAAATACCAAAAGCGGTGTAGACGAAAGATTTTCGCCAAATATTTTTGAATTTAAAATTTCCATATTTTTTTGTTTTTCAGGATGGAAGATGGAAGTTTCAACACTGCTTACCAGATCTCCAACACTTGACTTCCAGCCATTATTTTACCATTTCGCAAGCCTTTTTAAATAAGCCTGAACCGTATTTTCCAATCCCATATACAGCGCTTCAGAAATCAAAGCGTGACCGATGGAAACCTCCAGGAGATTCGGAATATTATCGGCAAAATACTTTAAATTATCTAAGCTTAAATCGTGGCCAGCATTGATTCCCAAGCCAAAATCCCCCGCCATAATTGCTGTATCGTAATAAGGTTTTATTGCCGATTCTTTATTTACCGTGTAGTTTTTGGCGTACGCTTCTGTGTACAATTCTATTCTGTCGGCACCCGTTTTTGCAGCATATTCTACCAGCTCAGGCTGAGGGTCAAGAAAAATTGAAGTACGGATTCCTGCATTTTTAAATTCGGCGATGATTTCCGTAAGAAAATCGAGATGCTTTTTAGTATCCCAGCCAGCATTGGAAGTAATAGCGTCATCAGCATCAGGTACAAGAGTCACCTGCTCAGGTTTTACATCCAGAACCATATCAATAAACGCTCTGTGCGGATTGCCTTCGATATTAAATTCTGTGGTTACAAGCGGTTTAAGATCATAAACATCTTTTCTGGTAATATGTCTTTCATCCGGTCTCGGATGAATGGTAATTCCCTGTCCGCCAAATTCCTGAATTTTAACCGCAGCTTCCGTTACACTGGGCGTATTGCCTCCTCTTGCGTTTCTTATGGTTGCAATCTTATTAATGTTTACACTAAGTTTTGTCATTTTTACTGATAAGTTTTTGAAATATGGTTCAGACGAATAACGTATCATTCAGAAATTCAGCAAGTACATGGAATATGCTCAGAAAATAATACCGCCAGACCTATTCGATCATTATACAGCTACAAAGCTATTGATAAAATCCAAATTGCAGAAACGAAAAGTATATTTTTTAGTTACGGCTTTGCCAGTAATTTACATTAAACTTTCACCTGCATTACTTCAAGATCAAATTCTTTTGAAGCCACCAGCAAATGATCGAAAATATCCGATTGGATTTCCTCAAAGCGAATCCATTCGGTATCATTGGTAAAGGAATAAATTTCCAGCGGAAGACCTTGCGGAGTAATATTCAGCTGACGTACCATGACAGGACCTTCCCGGTCAAGCTCAGGAATTTTCTCTATATATTTTTGAGCATAATATCTGAAGACCCCAATATTCGTAAGCTGTCTGCCATTAATAATTTCTTCCTTATGCGCCATATTTTCCTTCTCTTTTTTCAGTTCAATGGATCTTTTATTCAAATAATCTGAAATAAGGTTAATATTTTTCAGACGTTCAATATCTTCTTCGGAAAGAAATTTAAATGAATTGATATTAAAGTAAATTGACTTTTTAATTCTTCTTGCATTCGTTTCAGAAATCACCTGAAGGTTTTTAATTTCTGTCGTGAGAAGATCATAAGTCGGAATTGTGGAAAAGGTCCTGTCAAAATTATTGATTTTCGTAGTCAGAAGGTTGATCTCTGCGATATTTCCCTCCAGATTATATTTCGGAATACTTACCCAGTCACCCACTTTAAGATTTTTTGAAGTTGCCACATGAAGTCCTGTCACAAATCCTAAAATTGTATCCCTGAAAACCAGCACCAGAACAGCAGTTATCGCTCCTAAACTTCCAACAATCGTTGTTCCTTTAATCCCGAAAATCACACAGATTCCGACTACCGAAAAGAGGAAAACCCCTAAAATTTTCATCGTTTCGGAAATGGCATTCAACGCCATAATTTTGTAGAAATCCTGTTTAATCACAAAATAATTCCTGAAAGCTGTTAATCCCCTGTACAGCATTCCTGCAAAGATCATGACCAATCCCAAATTCACACATCTGATAATAAATATCGTCGTATTTTTTAAAGCACCATAAAATATAGATTCATGAATTCCACCGATAATCAGAAGAGCAAAAAGATGAGCAATTGAATTGGTGATTTTCGATTCGTAAATAGAATTGACAACAGGATACCTTTCTTTATTGTGAAAAATTCTGAAAACACTGTTTATAATGATTTTAAAAATAAAATCAAAAATGAAAAAAACAGCCAACAGCAAAAGAATTTTCACAATGATATGGAATACGAACTCAAGACCGTCGGGAGCTATTCGGTTGATGTATTGGTAAAGCGGCTCACTCAGCCCCTGTATGAAATCTTTTGTTTCTTCTAATTGGTCGTTCATTAGAGCAAATTTAGGGAAAAATAAAAATGATTTTATACAATTTTCTGCATCAAATTTCATCCCAAAACAAATTTTCTGTTAAATATCAATGAAAACATATTTGTGAATCACAATCATAACATATCACTAAACCCCGATTAATAATGAAAAATTCATTTGTAATAAACAATATCAGTAAATTATTTTTAAAAAAAAGGAATTTTATAGATTAATATTTAATTATTTTTTAAATTTGATAAAAACTAAACAAATCAAAATCAATAACATATGAGAAAACACTACTTTTTTATTTTACTGTGTATATTCACACTATTAACCAATTGTTCGGGAAGCGAAGATCCCGTAATAGCATCTGATACTGTCGCCACCGCAAAGACCGGCAAACTCACCGGGAAGGTAATGTCACAAAACGGAACAAAGCCGATTGGAGGAGCTTCGGTTTTCACTTTTGATGATAAGTATAAAATCTATTATACCACTTCGGATGCGGAAGGTAATTTCATGTTGGAAGCACCGGCCGGAAATCGCAAAATCTATATCCAGACGGGTAACGGCAGCAATTTCCGGACTGAAATTTCCGCGATGATAAAAGATAATGAAACCTTAGCTCTTGATGCAAGCCAAACCAAGCTCAATCAGGTAGCAAAAGTTGCTTATGTAAAAGGAACGTATGACAAAATAGAAGATATTATTCAGATTTTGGGATATACGGCTACGGAAATCACCAATAACGACCTTGCTAATCTTACAACTATTGCACAGTATGATATCATATTTCTCAACTGCGGCTCCAGGAATAACTATTCCACAAATCCGGGACTTTATTCTGCAATTGATGCCAATTTGGCCATCTTCGTTGCTAATGGGGGAAGTATCTATGCTTCAGATTGGGATGTCGCCTATTTAGTGGGCGGAACAACCAATACGAATAACTGTTCGCTCGCAGGAGGGTTTGTTCCTGATTCAAAATTATGCTCCAAAAATATCGGAAACTCAGGAACACTGGGCGCTACAGTAACCAATACAGGTCTTACAACAGCTTTAGGATTCAATACGCTCAACATTGATTACGATCTTGGGGCATGGCAAAAAATAATCAATTATGATCCCGCCTACTGGGAAGTTTTGGTAAAGGAAACCTCATCAAATGACGCCCTGATGATCAGAACCAATCATTTCACGGCAACAGGTATTCCGACTACCCCGATAGGAAATGCTCCGAATACAACCTTTGTTACAGTTTGCATTACCCTTCCGGGAAATATCCAGATCAGTCTTTCAGTTCCTCAGGCCCTGGTTCCTTACCTGGTTGCACTAGGAGCAACAGTAGGACCTTGCTCGGGATCTTCAAACAGCGGTTATATTTATTACACCACTTTCCATAATCATGCTTCAGGAAATATTGGGAACGCGGGCGTAATTCTTCAATATGTAATTTTAAACCTTTAATAAAAACTTCAACTTAAACATGGAAGTGGCTTTTATGAAGCCACTTTTTTTTATATCTTTTCATTAAATTAAAAAAATGGACAAAACCTTAATTGATATTCTCTGTCTCATCCTTTTATTTTTAGGAATTTTAGGAACATTTCTTCCTGTTTTACCGGGATTACTCTTAAGCATATGCGGACTTTTGATCTACAAATTCGGTACTGATGCAGATTTACCGATGATCTATGTATGGGCATTCATTATCCTTACTATAGCTTCAGTCGTGTTAAATTATGTGATACCCGCAAAAACGAATCAGAAATACGGAGGCACGCGCTGGGGAAGTATTGGTTCTGTAATCGGCACCATTATTGGACTTTTTTTTACCCATTCCCTTAGGCTTTTTAGTGGGAATGTTTGCCGGTGTTTTTATAGGAGAACTTCTTCATGACAGCAAAGACTTCAATAAAGCCCTGAAATCTACCAAAGGTGCTTTCATAGGTTTTATTTACGGAACAGGATTTAGCTTTGTAGTTGGTGTGGCAATGTTTTTGGTGGTAGTATTGAATATGCTTGCTATCATTTAAAAAAATAAGACAAATGTTGTACAAAACAATTATACTCAGCGTAGGGCTATTATCATTAATCAACTGTAAAACACAGAAAGAAGCAAAAGTTTCAATAGGAAATCAGGTGGAAAATTCAGGAAATCCAGCGAAAAATACGAAGGGCGACTCAATCATTTATTTTAATGAAGGAGAAAACAGATTTCTGGACAAATACCAGATGAATGTCACATTCAAACGTATTTCTGAAGACAGTAGATGCCCGAAAGAGGTAAACTGCATCTGGGCGGGTGTTGCCGTTGCAGAAATAGAAGTAATGGGAACCGCAACAAGACCCATGACTTTGTCACTTGCAAGTGTGGATAATAAAGGAAGAAATTATCATCAATCTGTAGATTTCAACGGATACAGAATTACTTTAGCGGAAGTTAATCCATATCCGGAGTCAGCACAAGGAACTAATGCACTGAATGGGAAATACCGAATTGGTATTACAATTCAAAAGTCTGATGAAGATTCTACCACGAAATAGGCTTTTTGCCTTTTGAGGTAAGATATTCATTAATTTTCGAAAAAGGTTTGCTTCCGAAAAAACCTCTGTGAACAGAAAAAGGTGACGGATGCGCAGACTTTAAAATAAAATGTTTAGCCGGATCAATGAGTTCGGCTTTTTTTTGTGCAAAAGCGCCCCATAATACAAATACGACATTTTCTTTTTTGTCAGAAATTTCTTTAATAATAAAATCCGTGAACTTTTCCCATCCTAAATCTTTATGAGAGTTTGGAGAATGCGCGCGTACCGTTAAAGTAGCATTTAATAATAAAACACCCTGCTTTCCCCAATCATCCAATTCTTTTGATTTTCTTTCGACACCAAGATCGTCTTTCAGTTCGATAAAAATATTCTTCAGTGAAGGTGGTGCAACAACCTGTTCGGAAACAGAAAAACACAATCCATTTGCCTGATAATCATTATGGTAAGGATCCTGACCGATAATTACTACTTCAACTTCATCAAAAGGAGTGATCTCTAACGCTCTGAAAATCTGACTTTTTGGAGGAAAAACTTTTGTAGTGGCATATTCCTGCTTTACTTTTTCCCAAAGCGTGGCAAAGTATTCCGTGTTTTTTATGGGGGCTAATATTTCTGTCCAGGTCATATTCTAGTAATTTACTTATTAATATCTCAGCGCACACAGATCAAAAGAATTGCCAGCTTCAGCAGATATTCTTTTATTGGAGAGCTATACTGTAAAGTTCAGTCAATAATTTTTCAAATATAAAAAATAAATACTGAAATAGATCTTAATGCTTAATCGATAAAGTAACCATTAACAACTGCACAAACAAGAAATACAGAGTGACATTCATCAGCAAATTTCACATCAAAATTTATATGATTTATTTTTTCAGCTGACATTTCACCCTAAAATAAACTAAAAACCAAACTTTCACCACTTAAATCAAAAAATTCTTAATAATAATTTAAAAATACTGAATATTACATAAAACAACAAATTCTAAAGATTTATATCATATTCAAAAATTATATTAAAATTAACATAATCTATACCTTTATATCATAAAAAAAAGGAAGATTAAATAATATAACTATTAAATATTTATCGATATGAAAACTTTAAGAATTTTCTTGAATGCTACAATCCTATGCGGAACACTATTTTTCTATCAAAATGCAGAGGCGCAAAAAATCAATCAAAAAACTACTATTATTGCTGTTAACGGGACATCTCCTTTACACGATTGGGAAATGAATTCTTCAGCTGCCACTTTTACAGGAACCGTGAACGGAAACAGCATTTCCAACGCCACCTTTACCATGCCGGTAAAAAACCTGAAAAGTAAAAAAGGAACCACTATGGATAATAAGGCATATGAAGCTTTAAAAGCGGCACAACATCCTACTATTTCTTTTACTGCCTCATCCATCAATATTGGTAAAAGCAATGTGACCGGAAAACTGACGATTGCAGGAGTTTCCAAAAACGTTTCTTTTCCTGTAAACGTTGCGAAAAACGAAAACACTTACACCATCTACGGAACCGAGACAGTAAAACTGTCAGATTATGGAATGAGCAGACCCGGATTTATGGGCATCAAAACAGGTGACGAGGTGACCATAAAAGTAAGCATCGTAGCACAGTAAATTAAAAGAACATTAAAAATCCAAGCATTATGAAAACCAACTACATAAAAACAGCACTATTAGGAACAGTTTTACTAGCCGGCGGCGCACACGCCCAACAGTTTCCACTAGACAACCTTAAACCAAGAGATCAGAGAGGTATTAATATTTTTGAAAATCCAAAAGACTCTGTAACGACATTTGAAAAACTCAAAGTGAGAATCGGCGGGGCGTTTGCCTTACAATTTCAGGGACTTAAGCATGAAAGTGGCGCAGACCAATCCGTAGCAGCTACCCAGCTTTACGATATCGGGAACAACTTTAACCTTCCTACAGCCAACCTTGATATTGATGTGGCATTATATGACGGTATTAACTTACACTTAAGAACATTCTTATCTTCCCGTCACCACAACGAAACGTATGTAAAAGGAGGTTATATCCAGATTGACAAGCTTGATTTTATCCAAAAAGATTTTTTGAGTGACTTTATGAAACACTCAACCATTAAATTCGGTCATGATGAGATCAATTACGGTGACGTGCATTTCAGAAGAAGTGACAATGCTTACACCACACAAAACCCATTTGTAGGAAATTATCTGATGGACGCTTATGCAACAATGATCTTTGCTGAATACTACTACCGCAGAGATGGCTTCATAGGAATGGGAGGTATTACCAACGGAAGGCTTAACCAGAATGCCAACGGCGGAACGAGTCCTTCTTTATATGGTAAAATAGGTTACGACAAGCAACTGAACAGTGACCTAAGAGTACGTATTACAGGATCCGTTTATAATACAGCCAATACTCAGAGACTAGATTTTTATGATGGTGACAGAGCCGGATCAAGATACTATTACGTCATGGAAAATGCAGCCGCTACTTCTTCTGCTAACTTCAGATCAGGACAGATAGTGCCGGACTTTAAAAATAAAGTTACTTCTTTCATGATCAACCCATTTGTGAGATATAAAGGTCTTGAATTCTTCGGAACTTTTGAAAATGCTTCAGGAAGAAATCTGGCAGAAGTCGACAGAAGAACTTGGAACCAGTATGCAGCAGAGTTGATTTACCGATTCGGAAATGATGACAATCTTTATTTCGGCGGAAGATATAACAAAGTAAAAGGCGAACTGGCGACAGGAAATAAAGTTGACATCACCCGTTACAATATCGGAGGAGGATGGTTTATGACAAAAAATATTCTTGCAAAAGCAGAATATGTGAATCAGAAATACGACGGATACCCTACTTCAAGCATCCTGTATGACGGCAAATTCAACGGATTTGTTCTGGAAGCAGCCATTTCTTTCTAAATGAAAACCCAACGCAAAAGTTTTATCTAAACTTTTTAAAAACAACCTGAATTATGAAAGCTTTTTTAACTGCTGTTCCGCTTCTGATAGGAATGTTCATGAATGCTCAGGAAAACTACATTCAGATTAACGGGAGTACCAATATCAATACTTTTAAATGTACCAATAACACATTCAGAAATCCGGGAGGAAACTTTATGATCAGCGAAAAAAATCTTCCCAACATTGCCTTAAAAGTAGATGATTTTGACTGCCGCAACAGAATGATGACTTCAGATTTCCAAAAAACCCTTTCAGCAGAAGAGCATCCTTATCTTACCATAAAATTTCTTTCTTTAGACAAAGGCAAAGCAGTGTATAATGCACAGATAGAAGTAAAAATGATCAACAGAAGCAAAATATACAACATTACCTTCTGTCTTGAGAACGGAAAATTTACAGGCAAAAGAAGTGTAAAATTCAGTGATTTCAATATCATACCTCCGAAAAGAATGGGCGGGATGATCGTTGTGAAAGATGACCTTAATCTGGTATTCGCACTTTCAGCAAACACACAGTAATATAAAAATTCATATTAGATCGCACAAGAAAATGCTTAGAGATTGATGAAGCCTGCAGTGGAATTCTACTGCAGGCTTTTGGTGGCTTATACAATACTGTTTTGTTTTAAACTGAAAACAAAATTATCAGGAAAACCTTCATCTTTTCTATCCTCTTCCAGAACAAAGCCGTGACGCAGAAGAAGTTTTTTAGAATTTTCATTAAACCTGTTGGTAAAAGCGACGATTTCACGCAGATCCAACTCATTAAATCCAAAATCGATTACAGCTTTCAAAGCTTCAGACATGAAACCTTTGCCATGATAATCCGGCAGCATTTCATATCCGACTTCTGCAGTTTTCCGGTCTTCAGAAAAATTCCAGAGACAGATTGTTCCGATGAGTTCAGGTTGACTTTTTAGAGAAATTCCCCAATAATACGTCTGATTATTTTTAGTTCTTTCTTTAATGGTTAGGATAAACTGCAGCGCATCATAATTATTTTTGGGAGAATTCCTTTTCACAAAACGATTAATCACTTCATTGCTTCTGATCTTTAAAATATCTTCAACGTGGTTTTCATTGATTTCTTTTAATTGCAATCTTTCGGTTTCCAGTTTCATATCTCAAATTTAATAATCTTTGATTAATAGATATTTTCAAATTCTCAAATTAACTCATTTTCAGATTAAATTCACATTTTCTCACTAAATTTGCCATGTGTTTATAAATAAAGAAGATTTAAATGAATTAGAGTTTCCGCAATTGCTCGCGGAAATCTCACCTTTTGCCTATTCTCCGAAAACAAGAGAAAAAAATTCTTCAGCTTCGTCCGATGGAAATTGACGAGGCAGAGCTTTCCCTAAAAAAAACATCCGAATATCTTTCGAGTTTTGAAAGTTCAAATGCGATTCCGTTTGATGAATATGAAGATATCGAAAGCGAACTGAAACTGATGCTGATCGAAAATTACCGTCTGGAAAACAATGCTTTCATCAAAATAAAAACCCTCACAGAACAGATCGGAAAACTGCAGAAGTTTTTCCCTACCATGCCGGAAACCTTTCCTACTTTGATCCAGGATGTTTCGGTACTGGAATTTAAAAAGGAAATTATTGATAAGGTAGATAAGGTTTTTAACCGCTTCGGAGAAGTGAAAAGTGAGGCTTCCCCGGTTTTAAAAGAATTGAGAGCGGAAATCCAGATGGCGAAGAAAGCCATTCAGGAAAATTTCAACCGGGCTTTATTTAATTACGGCCAGAGTGAATTTTTAGATGATATTCGTGAAACGATTATTGATGATCAGAGAGTTTTGGCGGTAAAATCAGGGTTTAAGAAAAGAGTTCCGGGAAGAGTGCTCGGATTATCCAAAACAGGTTCCATTACGTATATTCAGCCGGATTCTGTGGTGAAGCATTATTTTAAGCTTAAAGAAAATGAAGAGGAAGAGAAGAAGGAGATTGATAAAATCCTGCGAAAGCTGACCGCTGAACTTGCGGAATTCCAACCTCAGCTATGGAGATATCAAAAGTATATTTTCGATCTTGATTTAACGAGAGCCAAGGCAAAATTTGCAGAACTCATCAACGGAATTTTACCGAAAATCAACCGCCACAAAACGTTAAAATTAAGAGAAGCCTTCCATCCTTTATTGTTTTTGAGAAATAAAGCGGAGAATAAAACTATTTATCCTCAAACGCTCAGCTTAACGGATCATAACAGAATTATCTGTATTTCAGGGCCGAATGCGGGAGGAAAATCTATTACACTGAAAACCGTAGGATTGCTTCAACTGATGATTCAGAGCGGAATTTTGGTACCAACCCATCCGAAATCCGAAATGTTTTTCTTTGATAAGATCATGACAGATATCGGTGACAACCAGTCTATTGAAAATCATCTTTCGACATATTCGTCAAGGCTGAAGAAAATGGGTGGAATTATCCGTGAAGCCGATGCCAATACGCTTTTACTGATTGATGAGTTTGGTACAGGTTCAGATCCTGAGCTGGGTGGTGCTTTGGCAGAAAGCTTCCTTGAATTTTTCTACGATAAAAAAAGTTTTGCGATCATTACCACGCATTACACCAACATTAAGCTGGTGGTAGAACAGCTTCCGAATGCACAAAATGCAGCCATGCTTTTTAATGAAGAAACGCTGGAACCGATGTATAAGCTGGAAGTCGGACAGGCAGGAAGTTCATTTACTTTTGAAGTTGCAGAGAAAAATAAAATTCCGAGATTTATCATTCATTCTGCTAAGAAAAAAGTGGAACACGATATCGTAAATCTTGATAAAACGATTGTAAAACTTCAGCAGGAAAAATATGAAGTTGAAAAACTGAAAACCGATCTTGCCGAGAGAAAAGAATCTGTAGAAGACAAACGCGACAACCTTCAGAAACTGAACGAACAACTTCAGCAAAAACTATATAATTTTCAGAAATTGTATGAAGAAGAACATCGCAAACTGCAGTTCGGGAATAAAATTGAAACATTTATCGACAGCTATATAAAAGGAAAATCCAGGAAAGATGTGGTGAAAGATTTTGTGAAGATTCTCGAACAGGAAAAGTTCAGGAAAATCGGGGCAGACAAAGACGAAAGCAAGCGCCTTCAGGTAGTCAAACGAAAAATAACCCAGCAACTAAAAAAGGAGGAAACGATCGAAAAGATTGCCGAAACCAACGAAAAGCTGGAAGAAAAACGTAAAACCGACCGCGCGTTGTGGATGAAAGTCGGGCAACGTGTCCGTATCACAGGAAGTACCAGTGTGGGAACCATTGAAAAGATTTCCAGAAATAAGGTGATTGTGAACTACGGAACATTCAAGACGACGATTGATGCCGATGAACTGGAGAGAATTTAAATACAATACAGAGTGTCTTACCGGCACTCTTTTATTTTTCTTTTTAACATTTGAAACATGATCAAAAACTTTAAAATTCTTTGGATGTTTTACTTAAAATTGTTGATTCCTGCTATTCTATTTTCTCTTTTAATGGATTTACGATTTGGATTTACAGCCAGTGGTTTTGGATTGTGCTTTTTGGTACTTCTGCCCTCATTTCATTTTTTGATTTATGAATTAAGGGTAAAAGATGAATATTATTTTTACGCCAATTTTGGTTTTTCAAGAGCATTTCTTTGGGTCACAACTATTGCATTAAGCATTTTCATCAACATTCTTACAAAGTTTTTATGAGTACATTACATGTTGACAGTGTGACAAAGTCTTTTGCTGACAAGAAAATTTTAAGGGACATTTGTATTAGCTGCAAAACAGGAAAAATTATCGGACTATTAGGCAGAAACGGAACAGGAAAATCAACTTTGCTGAAGATTATCTCCGGAACATTAAAAGGCGAAACACAGTTTATTCGGGTTGATGATAAAATTCTGCAAAACCAATTTGACAGAAAAAGCAGAATCGCTTATTTACCTCAATGCTTTTTTCTTCCTAGGGATGTGAAGATTAAAAATCTGATCCCGCTTTTTTGTGACAAGAAAAATTCCGAAAAGCTTTTTGGTTCAGATCTTATCAAACCTTTTCTGAATGAAACTTCCAGAAATCTTTCCGGTGGCGAAAGAAAAATCGTTGAAGCTCTGTTAATTATTTATTCCGATTCAAAATTTATTTTGCTGGATGAACCTTTTAATGGGCTTTCTCCTAAACTCATAACCGAAATGCAAAAGATCATCAAAGAGCAGTCTGAACAAAAAGGCTTTATTATTTCAGATCATCATTATATGGAAGTTTTAGATATTTCGGACGAAATTTATCTTCTTTCCAATACGCATTTAAAGCAAATTAAAGATTTCAAAGAATTGCAGTATTATAATTATCTTTCAAAAAGCATTTAATTTATATATTTGAACTGTCAAAAAAATTTCATGATGATTTCCGTAAAAAAAACATTGTATTTATCCGTTTTCAGTTTTCTACTAATGTCTTTTGCCAAAGGGCAGAACAAAGTTCCTTTCGGTGTCGTAAAGGCCGAAGAAGGATATGCCATGGTGCGTGTTCATAAAGATGACTACCGGAAAATCATTGATAAAATCCGTATGAAAACCGGTGATGTTTTTATTTACGTAAAACCTGCTCCCGGTGAAACCGACTGGATCTGGATTAAGTACCCTGAAAAAGATGATACCGACAAACCATTTGTACGATACGACAGCATTACAAAAGAAGGAATGGTGAATAAAAATCGTGTAGTTTTTGTTGACAAGCTGCCTCAATTCACCCCTTCCAAATCGAAAAACGGTAAATCGCTGATCTTTACAGATGATACCAATCCTAAAATTCCGGGAAATCAGAGAACGAAAGTCATTATTGATGTCTACCCTTCTTATGCGAAGACCAAAAAACAGGAAAAAGATGTTAACGGAAACATCACTAAAGTTGATAAAGTAAAAGCCTGGGGAGTCGGCAAAGAAATTCCTGAAGGAATGACAGAAATAAAATCGGTAAGAGTTCAGCAGCCGGGAAGAGGTTCTGTATTTGTACGGGATGCTATCAAAAATATGTTCCAGCCGACGATGGATTTCAACAATGTGGGCGTAACAGCAATAGATAACGATCATATTTTTCTCTATATGATCAACGGTTCCGGCGAAAACAGATATACCACGATCTGGACCATCAAACAGGGGAAAGTTCAAAGCCAGATCATTTACAAAAATCCTGAATAATTCACCAATAATCACTACTTTTGCTACCGAAAAGAATTTGCTTTTGGCTAAAAAACTTATGCTTAATCTTTTCAGGAAATTGGTTTTGCTTAACTGCAGATTAAAAGGGAATCGTGTGAAAATCACGAACTGTCGCGCAACTGTAAGTAACTGAAGTCTTTATTAAAAAATCCACTGTACAAATACGGGAAGGAAATAAAGATGTTACAAGTCAGGAGACCTGCCTTTTTCTTCACAATAAAAACTTTCGCGATTTGAAGTTTGTTGATCTAATGGATGTCCAGAGATTTTCTTCTCTGCCTTTTTCTGTTGTTCTTAAACATTCATTTCGCTTTAATTTAATAATGAAATATGACTACAGAAGAAAGAATTGAAGCATCAGAAACCAGAATTTTCAAAGCCGTTTTTCCCAATACCACCAATCATTATGATACGCTTTTCGGAGGTACTGCCATGCAGCTCATGGATGAAGTAGCGTTCATTGCAGCCACAAGATTTGCAAGAAAACGTGTTGTAACCGTAAGCAGCGATAAAATTGATTTCAAAAGATCCATTCCAGCCGGAACTATCGTAGAACTGATTGGAAAGGTCGTTCATGTAGGAAATACAAGTATGAAAGTAAATGTGGAAATCTACACTGAGCAAATGTATTCGTATGAAAGGGAAAGAGCGATCGTGGGTGATTTTACTTTTGTAGCGATTGATGAATTTAAAAAACCAATTCAGATACTATAAAGTAGCTTCGGCGGCCTTTGGCCGCCGAAGCTACTTTATTTCCCACTGATTTCACGGATTTTCACAGATTCTTTTTTTAGATTTAAAGAAAAATATTTGCAATTATCCGTGAAATCAGAGGTCAATTTATTTTAGTAAAAGAGAATTCTATAAAAGCTTAAGTCAATCTGATTTAAAATTTACTTCAATACCTTTTCAGTTTCCAGATTTTTAATTAAGAGTAATTGAAAGGCCTCTCCCAATTCATCAGATGCTCTGCTGATCGCATTCTCCAACATATTCCTGATTTGTTTTTCGGTAACCCCTGCTTCCGTCCAGCTTTTTCCAGAAGTATGAGAATTCAGGATAAAAGGCATGATCCGGTCGATCGCGCAGGCAAAAATAGCATCCGGCGTTTGTTCTTCCTCAAATTCCAGCCAAAGATTGAAAAATTCAGATTTTAGCGGTTCACCTAAAATCCCGAAAACCTTTTGAGCAGCAATCTTTTCTCTTTCAAACTTTCCGACCATCGCTGCTTCATCAAATAAGAAAGTATCTCCCGCTTCAATTTCCACCAGATCATGAATCGAAAGCATTCTGATCACTCTCAGCAAATCGATATCTGCCCTGTTTTTAGCATAAGGAAAGAGAATCTGTGCAAGGATGATAATCTGCCATGAATGCTCTGCGGTATTTTCCCTTCTGGAATCATCGGCATTAAAGTTTCTTCTCTGTACATTTTTCAGGGCATCTACGGCCAGAATAAAATCGATTTCCTTTTGAATCTTCATTATTAATTTTCTTTATAATATTCGTTTATCGGATAGGTTTTAGCATTCGTAATCCATTTATCATAAATAAATTCCTTTTTTGTAACCTTTACTTTTTCTCCTCCTGTTGCATCTTCTTCGAGTTCATAGACTTTAAAAAGTCCTCTTTGTGGTAAAACAGTATATTCGGTTGTTAAATGCCAGCAGCAGCCTGATTTTGAATAGGTAATCAATCTTTTCCTTTCAGAATCTGTATTAAACATTCCAAGATTTTCATGGGCGAGTGCTGTTAATTCATCACTAATCACAAATTGTTTTCTTGTAATATTGTAAACATAAACATCATAAGACGGACCTCCGTAGCCACTTTCATTCCGGTTTCTGATGGCAAGATCTTCCGTTCCGTCGAAATTAAAATCATCAAAAATCAGCGGACTTTGCTCATTGTATAACTGGATGACGTTTACAGTTGGCTTCTCGTTTTCATTCAGATAAAAATTAAGATCAGCGGACTTCAGCGTCTGAAACAATTTTGATGTTTTCTTATCATACAAGTCTATTGTTGCTTTGCCCCGACATTCTTCTTTACTGCATGTTTCAACATTTATTTTAACATTATAGTTAGCAGATCCGTCACTGATCTGAAATTGATGCTGGGCAGGAATACTGATAAAGGGAAACAGGAACAGTAATAAAAATTTTGAACGTATCATATGTGCATTTTAGTTTTAAAAACAATTTTTTCAATTTATTACAAAAATAACAGTTTTGATTTAAAACTCATTCTATAATTTGATGATGATTTCCAATAAAAACCATTCAGAATTCAAAAAAACGATTCAATTTAAAGAAATTATTACATGACAAAAATTTCACAATAAAAATAATTAACCTGACTATCAGCAACTTAAATAATTTAATAAAATATTTTCACTACTTTGTATTGCATAATACCATTTTAATTACATATCTTTGTAATGTAAAATCGAAATAGGATCGTCTAGCTAGGTTCCGGATTTCGAAATTGATATAACTAATTAACAAAACTTATTAAAGATGAATACTGAAAATACCAAAGCGCAAATGCGAAAAGGGATTCTGGAATTCTGTATTTTAAGTCTCATCAATCATCGCGAAATGTATGTTTCCGACTTAATCGATGAGCTGAAAAAAGGAAAACTGGATGTAGTGGAAGGAACACTCTACCCTCTTTTAACAAGATTAAAAAACGGCGAGTTTCTTTCGTACAGATGGGAAGAATCTACAGGAGGACCTCCAAGAAAATACTACCAGATCACTGAAAAAGGTAAACTGTTTTTAGATGAACTTCAGAATACCTGGAACGAATTAACAAATTCAGTCAACCAAATCACTCAAAAACCTTAAAAAAACAAAGCTATGAACAAAACACTCTCAATAGGACTCGCAGGTTTTTCTTTTACTATAGAAGAACACGCATATATAAAGCTAAGCGATTATCTGAACGCACTGAGAAGCTCTCTGGATGCTTCTGAAGCAGACGAGGTAATGCACGATATAGAAATCAGAATGGTAGAAATCTTTAAAGATTCTATGGCAAAACGTGAAGTGATTAACGATTCTGATGTAGAAAGAGTAATCGCACAAATCGGAAGCCCTGAAAAAATCGAAGAACAGGAAGAAGCGTATTATTCTGAAAAGAACACCAAAAAAACAGGTAACGCAGGAACTGAATATTCTGATAAAAAACAGTTGTTCCGTGACCCTGAAAGACAAAAAATCGCAGGGGTTTGCGCAGGTCTTGCTCATTACGTAGGCATGGACATCACTGCAATGAGAGCCATCTGGCTGGGAATTTTCATCTTAGGAATTTTCACGGCAGCGGTATCATCAACTCTGGTTTTCTTACTTTATGTGATCCTATGGGCGGTATTACCAAAAGCAGAAACTGCAGCAGATTTCCTGAAAATGAAGGGAAAGCCTATGAACTTCGACAATCTTAAGAATGAGTCTAACAAATTGGTACAGTTTGCCAACGAGTCTACTCAGAGGGTCGGAGAAATCTATATCGAAAACAAGCCTTACATCAACAACGCAGGAAGCGGATTATGGAATGTTGTACGATATATCTTAGGAGGAATCTTCGCATTTATGTCTTTATCCTGCCTGATCGGTGTATTCGTAGTATTCGGTTTCATGGGAGCAGACAGCGACTTCCCTCCTGTGAGTGAAATGAATTTCTATTTCGACAACGACAATATGAAATACGTTATCATGGCACTGATCACTTTAGGAAGCTTATTGCCTGCGATGTTATTCGGATTATTAAGTATTAAATTAATTTCGCCTAAAACAAAATTAAGAAACACAGGCTGGGTAATCGGAGCATTATTCCTTGCATTAATCTCTTTGGGTGCTTATTTCGGATTCAGCATGGCTAAAAAGGAAATGTTCCTGAAAGGCCACAAAGAAGATACTGAGGAAGTTTCCATCAACACCAATTCAGACAGTATTTATATTGATTACAAGCAGGTTACCATTCCTCAAAACTTTAAAGGATATGACAATGATATTTATTCTGATAAAATCTCGGTATATGAGAAAGATTGGATTCACATGGATGTAACAAGAAAAGCAGATATTAAAACTCCTTATCTCATCATTAAAAAAGAAGCCAAAGGATATAATCTTCCGTTGAATGTAAATGTTCCTGTAGAAGTGGTCAACAATAAGATCATTCTTCCGAACTATATTAAATATCCTTATGAACACAGATTCAGAGATTACAGCATCGATTACGAATTGGTACTTCCTTTAAAAACAGTGGTTATTCCTGTAAAAAATGACGGAATCAGTTTCGACGGAGATCTGAATGCAGACGGAATCAACGACAGTGACCAGGAAAGAGACGAAGATGGAAAAATCAAAATCGAAAAAAATAAAATCACAGTAAACGGATCTACTATAGAATACAATTCTGATGATGAAGACAGCATTATTGTAAACGGAAAAAAAGTTCCGAGCAACCAGGCAGATAAAGTAATTGATTCTATGAAACACAGCATCAAAAAGATGAAGGGAGCCAATATCGACTTCAAAGTAGACGAAGGTAAAAACGAAATTTCCATACAAACTAAATAACTAAACTGCAGAGAGTGGCAGAAGGTGTGAATGGATAACACAACCGTTTGAAATTCACATCCTTCTTCTCTCACAAAGAATTAAAAAAATTAAAATTTAGTTCGCTATGTAAATAAAATACTTTACATTTGTGTAATAAAAAAATAACCAAGAACACCCAAAAAATATTAAATTATCATGATACAACTGGCATTAGAAATTGTAATGAAAATCGTAGATTTAATCAGCGGTTTGTTTTAAGAGCGATAATATTTCAATATATTTGTAAAAGTATAACCACTTTGGTTATACTTTTTTGTTTTTAATTTAGATGATATGAAAAAGCTTCTGGGCAAAATGATATTAAAATTGATGGGTTGGAAAGTTGTTTTGCAAGGCGATGCGAACAATCTTAACAGATGTATTCTGGTGGTGGCACCTCATACCCACAACATGGAATATATTTTGGGAAATCTAGCCTACTGGTCTCTGAATAAGCCATTAAAAATAATTATCAAAGATGCGCACACCAAAGCATGGTACGGAGGCCTGGTAAAAGCTCTTGGCGGAATCGGGATCGACAGAAGTCAGAAGAATGACCTGGTAAATTTCGTAGCGAAACAATTCGCAAAAGATGATTTCAGTCTTGTTATCACTCCTGAAGGCACAAGAAGCTGGGTTCCTAAGTGGAGAAAAGGTTTTTATCATATGGCGCTGGCGGCGAAAGTTCCCATTGTGCTTGCTGCAGGAGATTTTAAAAGAAAAATAGTCTACCTCGGCTATACTATTCCTTATGAGAGAATTGAAACAGCTTCCTTCGCTGATATTATGACGGAAATCCAGGAATATTATATTAAAAATGATATCGTTCCGAAAGTTCCCGCAAACTGGAACCCTAATATTATGGGGAATGATTCTGAGGTTAAAAGTTAAAGGTTAAGGTTAAGGTTAAGGTTAAGGTTAACAAAATTAATTATCCATCATCATTTATCAATCATAACTTATAATATATGCACATTAAGGATAAAAGTAAAGAAGAAATATTAGAATTCATCAACAATTGGGGCGAAGAAACATTTGCAAAAACCCTTGAGATAAAATTTATCGATATTGATGTTGAAAATGAAACATTAAAAGCAACAATGCCGGTTTTACCGAGAATTCATCAGCCTTTCGGGATTATGCACGGGGGAGCAAGCTGCGTTCTGGCAGAGACCATGGGTTCCAGCCTGTCGAATATCTTTATTGATGGTGAAAAATATTTCGGAGTCGGAACAAATATCAATACCAATCATTTGAGAAGCAAAAAAGACGGATTGGTAACCGCAGTGGCAAGGTTTATCCGAAAAGGTAAAACAATGCACGTTTCCGAAATTGAGATCAGGGATGAGAAAGAACAGCTGATAAGCCATACAACCATGACCAATACGATTATCAAACGGTAAATACAGAAGCTCAAAAAAATTGAGCTTTTTTTATTTTTTTACTGCAACCTTTTCAGGATAGTGCATCTTAGTAATAGAAACTTAAAAACAATTTTCTATGAAAAAACTATTTTTACCCTTTTTTGTATCTATTCTATCGATACTGAATTCCTGTAGTAACACTGGAACCGTTAATGATGAAACAGCAGGTACGATTCCACAGTCATACGACGTTTATATTGCAGGAAGAGAAAACAGCAAAGCCTGTTATTGGAAAAACAATGTAAAAACCGACCTTACCGGAGGAGACAATTTATCACCTTTGGAAATCAAGGTGGAAAACAGCAATGTCTATGTAACGGGAAGTATCGGAATGACGCCGACATCGTTTAAATCCATACATTATTTCTGGAAAAATAATACTAAGAACGAGATTAAGCAGTATTTGGGAATTCCCTCTACGGCACAGAATGATATTACTGCGTTTGCAGTTAATAATGGAGACATTTATTTTGCAGGATATGTTGAAAATCTAATACCAGCCACTCCAACTCAGAGATACGAGCTTTGTTATTGGAAAAACGGTGTAAAGACTATACTTCACAAAAGTCAATACATCGATTCTGCTGAAGGAGTTTTCATCAACGGTTCAGATATTTATGTATCGGCTCTTATTGTTGACAATAATCAGAATACCGACCGGGGATATTTTAAAAATACGACTTTCAATTCGTTAGGAAATCCTAATTATGTATTCAACTTTGCTAAAAATAATAACGGATTGCACATTCTTTTCCAGAAGAATGCAAAATATTACTCCAAAAATGTGTTGTCAAATACAGAAACACTGATTGGAGATTACACAATAAGCTTACCTTTCTATGGAAAGATTATTTCTGATCCGCAAACCAACGACCTTTACACAACCTATTACAACCAAGGGAACGAATACTTTAAAAACAACAGTATCGTCAGTACAGGTTTTTCTTCTTTAACTTCTATCCAGGATTTATTTGTTTTCAACAATAATGTATTTATGATAAAATACAGCACCCCAAATAATACGTATCTTGGTAAAGTATTTATCAATGGCGTGGAAGCACAAAGTATAAACGGTACACAAAACGGAACTGTAAACTACACCTCAACATTTAATTCCATTGATGTTGTAGAAAACTAAAAAAACTATGTCTAAAATAAAGCCGGACTGGAACAAAATTTATTCAGGTTTATCCCCAAAACTTTTGGGGATTTGCCGCAGATATATACAGGATATTTATACTGCTGAGGATATTGTACAGGATAGTTTCATCACGGCAATTCAGAAAAACCATCAGCTGAATGATGAAAAAGCACTGTTTGCATGGCTCAAAAAAATTGTCGTCAACAATGCTTTGCAGCATATTCGTAAACATAGCAAAGATACATTTGTCTCTACAGAACCGTCAGAAATTCCAGATACCTATACAGAAATGGATCATCCTAATTGGGAAGAAAAAAATATCTTCATTTACGATTTTACCAATGAAGAACTGCTGTCGTCCATCGACAATCTTCCGCCCCATCATAAATCTGTTTTCAATTTATATTTTATTGAAAATCATACACATGCAGAAATTTCCGGGCTATTGGGAATTACAGTAAACACCTCAAAATCTCATCTCCTGAGAGCAAAAAAATCGGTTCAGAACTACTTATTAAATAATTTTGTCAATCAAAATACGCCGAAAAATAAAATAGCACAACTGCTTGTCATTTTCGGGCTTGGCGGGTTGCTTTGGGCACAAACATTTCAAAGCAAATTTGCCGAGTTTAAAATATCTCCTTCTAAAAAATTACAGATTCCTTCAGATATAAAAACTGGCAGCGTATTGATCCTATCCACCAACAAATCTTTAAAAAATAAAATAGTGATCGGAGTTACTTTTCTGATCATTATCATAACTTCACTGTTTTTGATCAATCATCAGAATAATTTATCTGTAAAAAATCCTTTATCCACATCATCCGTAGAAATGAAGAGTCAGGAAAATATAACAGGAACTCCAATAGGAAAGACAGCCGGAAAAACAGATCAGGAAACAACCGTTTCTTTGCCAAATCATAATACAGAAAATAAACTTACGATGAATGAAGATAAAAAGATCTTGGCTACACAACAGAAAACAGATGAGCAGAAAAGCATTGCCACAAAAAAAGAACAGTAAAAAAATAATGATTAAAGATTCTCTCAATGAAACATCTCAAAAAGTCATTGTAGTGAAAAAAATCGTCAGAAGAGATACGATATTTATAGAAAGATAAATTTGTCAGACATGATTTTAAGAAAAATATTTTTTCTTTTTTTTATATTATTCATAAGTTTTTCCCTGGCTCAGAGGCGGAAAAAAGTAGACACTGTATATGTCTATGAAAATGTTGTTGTCTATGACACTGTTTATCTGATGAAACCTGTACATTTCAAATTTAATGATCTGATCTTTCAGTCACCGAAAATAGAAGAAAAATTTTTCGTCCGGAATATTTTTAAAGAAGAACTTGAAAAGCAAAGAGCAAAAAACAGAATCAGGAGACAGAAAATCAACACTTTTGAGTACGGCATTGAAGCAGGAATTGGCTTGAAATATAGTGACTGGGCTAAAACTGTTTCATCAGATAAACCCCAGTTTGGAGAAAATCTGGGCATCTGGATTTCCAAAAATATACTTCCCCGGACATCTATATTGTTTTCAGCGAACGTTTACCATTGGAATTCAACCATTGATATTGATGCTAATAAAGACGACAGCATTCTGAATGGATTTTATTTTACCGAAGATCATCTACCGTTGCTTTTTCAAAGATTTAACAATAAACATTTCGACTACACGCTACAGCTCAAATTGCTATATGAATGGAAAAACCTGCGTCCATTTGCAGGAATTCTCGTTAATCACAATACTTATAAAATGCAGTTTCTGGTTCCTGAAAATAATGTCCTGACAAAAATGGATGACTTTAAAAGTACTCAGACCTGCTTTGGATTTTCATTTGGACTTCAGTATAGATTTTTTAGAAATTTCCTTTTATCTTTAGAATATCAGCAATATGATATGAAGAATATTTCCTTAAAAAACAGCTCGTTTGATTTTGACATTTTTCAGACGAATAATACCTTTGTAGAAAGAAAAATCAACTTTGGAATTTCCTATATTATTTCCGGACGCTGATCTTCGAAAAGCATTATAAATGATTTATTTTAAACTTCCATTCGACGAGAATCTCTATTCTACAGATCAAACTCCTGATGAAACACATATTGTTTTTCACCCTTTCGACGGATCAGAAAAAATGGAGTGTACTGGAAAAATTGTCAAAGTAAATCATGAAACCCTGGATCATGAATCGATTTCAAATACATCATTACCAAAAGACAACAATCAATATACTGCTGAAACTAAAAATGAATATTTAAGAAATCTGGAGAAAGTTATTCAGGTGATCAACGAAAATCAGCTTCCGAAACTAGTGTATTCAAGAAGGAAAATATTTACGGACTTCCGTGAAATTGATCTTAAAAAAAAGTTTTGAAAACCTTTGCCAGTCATATTCAAATGCGTTCAGATATATTTTTATTAATGAAGAAAATTCATGGATGGGAGCATTTTCTGAGGTTTTAGGAAAATTCAATAAAAAGACTCACCATTTTGAAACTATGAGTCTTGCAGGTACACTTCCTGTTTCAGAAAGCTGGTCTGAAAAGGAAATTGAAGAACAAAAACCTGTCACAGAATACATCCGGAATATTCTTAAAAATTATTCTGAGGGCTCGAAAGAGTCTGCAACATATGATCATATATCAGGAAATATTAAACATCTCAGAACAGATTTTAATGCTAAAATAAAACCTGAAGATCTGGATGAAATTATTCAGCAACTGCATCCTACTCCTGCAGTCTGTGGCATTCCGAAAGATTTCTGTAAAGAGAAAATCCGTGAGCTGGAGAAATTTCCGAGAGAACTTTACGCAGGATATAGTAAAATTGAAAGTGAAGAAAATATCTTTTATTTTGTAAATCTGCGTTGCTGCAAGCTTTACAACGATTCAATTCATCTTTTTGTAGGCGGCGGAATCACAGCACAAAGCAGCCCTGAAAAAGAATGGAGAGAAACAGAATTGAAATCGGAGGCTATTTTGAAAAATCTTGTGATAATCGACAAATAAAATTTCAGGAATTTTTTTAGAAATAAAAAAACCTCTTCCGGATAGAAAGAGGTTTGTATAGATATTGATATACTATTATTTTTTAACACCAATCTTACTCCATGTATTCATTACAAAAAGTAAAATAAGACCAATCACAGCCGATGCTGCTGAAAATACAAACTTCGAATTATCTTCTGACAACATATCAGATTGCCAGTCCAGCGCATAAAGATTGATTGCGATGAAAACGATAAACACTACTAAAAATACTTTATAAAACTTCTGCATGATTCTAAAAATTAATATATGTCTGCACCAATTGGGCAAAATTTGCGGTAAATAATTTGATTGAAATTGCCAACAGAATGATCCCGAAAACTTTTTGCAGGATTGCCAAGGTAGCATCTCCTATTCTCTTCTCCAGCCAGTCTGCAGATTTCAGCACCAAATATACGAAAATTGTATTGAGAATAATTCCAAAAATGATATTAATATCATGAAATTCAGCTTTTAATGACAATGTGGTCGTTAATGTTCCGGCTCCGGCCACCAATGGAAATGCAATAGGAACGATAGATGCTGCTCTTGCTTCAGAAGTTTTATTAATTTCAATACCCAAAATCATTTCTAAGGCGATGATGAAAATAACGAAAGCCCCTGCTATGGCAAAAGAATTGACATCGACCCCGATAAATTTCAGAATTTTATTTCCTACAAAAAGGAAAACAAGCATAATCAGACCTGCCGTAATCGTTGCTCTTTCTGCTTCGATCTTTCCGAATTTCTGTTGCAGACTGACAATAATAGGAATTGATCCTATGATGTCTATCACAGCAAAAAGAACCATAAAACAGGTTACGACTTCTTTTAAAGAAAAATCATTGAAAATCTCCATGCCTTTACAATTATTAATTTCGCAAAAATATGAAAATAAATTGATTATTTGCTAATCTTTGAATACAAATTCACAATGAATGTTAAGAGCACATCCAAGGCCTCAGGGGATTTCACTGGAGCATATTTTTCTATCTGTATTCTTTGGGTAAGACTTCTGTATTCTTCAGCTATAACAGAGCCTTTATGATTTTCAAGAAAATCTGCAAAATCTTCAGCAGAACTTTTAAAATATTGATTTCTTACTTCAGAATCCAGTTCTTCATAGGTTTGAAAAAACGTTTGATAATTTTCTTTATCTTTAAGATTTTCCAAATAAGTGAAATAATCATTCACGTCTGTTTTCAATCTTTCTCGGATTTCTTTTTCCGTTTCAGCTACTGAACCAATAGGTTTTGTAGTTTCGGGTTCTTTATTTGATTTGCTTTTTTTCTGCCAGTTTTTAAACAAGAGATACGCTATAAAAAGGCCTATTAAAATAGCGATATTTATGAAAAGTATATTCCAGTGGAATCTGTTTTTTTCTTTTACCTTGAAGGATGTTGTCTTTAAAACAGGCGTATTAACAGTTTCCAGGAAGGTGTTGGTGTATTCATTTACCTTTTCAACGGCAGTGCGCGATTCCAAAATCTGTTCATGGGAAAATGCGTTAACGTTCAGTGTTTCCTGTCCAAGATCTACATATTCTTTTTTTAAAGGATCAAAAAAAGCAAAATCTTCAGTTTTAATGGAAACCTCACCAGCCTTTTTAGGAATCACAAGATAATTAGCCAAAATTTCACCTTTCATTCCTGTTGTTGCTGTTGTCACTTTGGAAGTGATTTTAGGAGCAAAAACATCATAATCTGGTGATTCGGCGATCTTGGGAAGTTCCAGGCTTTTGAGATTTCCTTCTCCGCTTACTTTTACAAGAACGTTGATCGGCTTTTTAACCTCAGCTTTTTCTTTTGAAACATTAGCAATACTCACTTTGAAGTCGCCCACTGCATTTTTAAAATGCTCGGGAGAACCTTCAGGAAGTTTTTTAACATTGATTTTAACTTTATTCGAGACAATTTTATTTTTTCCGGTATAAGAGCTCACCGATGCCGAAACACCCGGCACTTCTACATAGCCTGCCTCATTAGGGAAAATCAGGAATATAGCTACAACCTGTGACGACATATTTCCGTAATCCGAAGGATCGATTTCAGATTTTGCAAAACTCACCGGATAAACATCCAGGTTATTATTTTGTGGAAGACGAATATTTTTCACCCGTCTCAGGTTATCCATATTCTTGGAATAAACTTTCAAAACTGCAATTGTTGGCTCATCCTGATATACCTCACGGTCTTCGATCTCCATATTCAGATAAACATCCTTTGAAGAGTTGGCGGCTACTGCTGTTTTTTTGTCTACATCTTTGACTAAAATATCAAAAGGCTCGGTTTTATAGATTTTATTATCTATTGTTATTAGAAACGAACCAATTTTTACTTTTCCTTTTTGTTTTGGTTCTAAAGCTAATCGGGTAACCGACTGGGAAATCACTGTATTCGTTGTCGGATCAATAAATCCGCTGGTCACAGAACCTGTTCCTATGAGATTGAATTTTGAAAAGTCAGGCAGCCGCAATTTGGTCTGTTGATTATTATAATCATTTCCTTCAATTTCAAGGACAATGGTAATATTGATTACTTCTTTGGAACTATAGGTGGTTTTATCGGGAGTAGCGGAAAGATTTACCTGTCCGTAAGAAATTACGGATATAAGTAGGAACAATATGTAGGTAAGTCTGCTCTGCATCACCAATCTTTCTCGTTGCTTTCAGGCATCGAATAAGAATTTTTATTTAAAATTCTTCTGGCGGTTTCTTTCTCTTTATCGCTTACTTTATTGAGTATCTGATTTTCGAGTTCTTTCGGGATTTTGCCTTCATTATTCGGTTTCTGATCGGGATTATTTCCCTGTCCTTTACCTTGATTTTTCTGACCTTGTCCCTGATCCTGGTTTTGATCTTTAGGACCCTTCTGATCGTCATTTTTCTGCTGATCTTTACCGCCTCCTCCTTTACCGGAGTTATTCTGCTGCTGTTTTTTCTGCTGATTTTCTTTTTCCTTCAGCTTAGCAATCTCATAGTTTTTTCTTGTTGCTTCGCTGTAAGGATTTTGTTTCAGAGATTGTTTATAAAATTCTGCTGCCTTTTCCGGTTGCTTCATCTGCATATATGCATTTCCCAGATTATGGAGAGCTGCTGCCTTATCGGAAATGGTTTGAGAAAATCTTTGTGCTTTTTCAAATTCAGCTTTTGCTTCTTCGTATTTTTTGTTTTTGTAAAGGGCATTTCCCAGGTTGTAATGTGCCGTAAAATCTTTATCGTTGGTTTTAATGGCTTCCATATACTTCACAGAAGCTCCGTCATAATCTTTACCGTTAAATTTTTCATTACCTTCATACACAAGCGTACGGTAATTATTCTGCCCAAAAAGAATTCCTGAACAGAAGAAAGCAGTAATAAACGACAAAAAAAAGATTTTAGTATTCATCCAATGCAAAATTATTCCTTTATATGTTAATAAACAGTGCCTTATTTGTTAAAATTGGGTTAAAGTAGAAATCTGAACATGCGCAAATGCGTTTGTTTCTACACATTAAAATCTCTTTTAGGATTGAACATATAAATTAAGAAAAAGAAAAATATGGACACTGCAAGAAAATATTGGTAATAATGATTGGCATTCTGAGATTTCACCATTGTTTCTGAAGATCCTGTTTTCTTTTTAAGGGCATCAATTATTCTTTCAGGAGCTTCATTGATATTATTTCCGTCGATATAAGATCCACCGGTAGATTCTGCCATTTTTCTAAGCGCTTCAGTCTGTCTTTTAGAGATCACCGTCTGTCCCGACATATCAGCTTTGTACCCCATCAGCTGACCAAAAGCATATTCCGGAACCGGCGCACCTTCATCAGAACCGATTCCAACGGAAGTAATCATAATTCCTTCTTTTTTGGCCAGTCTTATTGCAGCATCATCATTTCCCTCATTATCTTCGCCATCACTCAACAATACAACCTTTCTGGCATCTTTGTTTACATTTTTAAATTTTTGCACCGCGGTTTGCATTCCTTTCAGAAAGTCAGTTCCCTGAATCTGCATAGAATTGGTTTCAATACCACCGATATAAGTTTCTGCAGACGTATAATCTGTTGTCAAGGGCATGATAGAAGTAGATTCCCCGGCAAAAATGACAATTCCCACTTTATCACTTTTCATTTTCTGCATCGTTTGGATAATGAGATTTTTGGCTTCCGTCAGACGACTTGGTTCAATATCTTCTGCATTCATCGAGTTGGAAACATCCAGCATGAAAATAACATTGTTAAGCTTTTGATTGGTTTTAATTTCCTCGGAACCACTTAAAAGATCAATAATAGAAAAAATAAGAAATAGTGTCCCCAATAAATATAAAGCAGGAAAAATTTTTATGAACCCTGATCGTTTTTCAAAGAGATGCTGGTGGAACTGACCATCTGCAAAGATCTCTCTTTTTTTATTTTTCCATTTTAAAAAACGTATTAAAAAAACAGCTAACAGCGGCAGAAGCAACAGCAACAATAAATACCAATAATTCCCTAAATACCAATCCATTAACTTAAAATTTTATAAAACACCCACCGTAATAAAGCATCCAGAAACAGCATTCCTAAAGCAATCCAGAGAAAGATTTTAAAATACTCCTGATAATTAAACAGTTTAGCCACTTTCACATCAGATTTTTCAAGCTGATTGATCTCATCATAAACTTCTTCAAGACTGCTGTTTGATGTTGCCCTGAAATATCTTCCGCCTGTCATTTGTGCCACTTCTTTCAAAACAGGTTCATCTATTTTCACTTCCGTTTCCGTAAAAACCAGATCCCCGAATATGTCGGTTTGCGTCGGCATCAGTGCGTATCCATTGGTTCCTATTCCAATAGCGTACACTTTTATATTATTATTTTTTGCCAATTCTGCAGCCAAAGCCGGAGGCATTGCATTTTCTATAGTATTAACCCCATCCGTCATTAAAATAACAATTTTGCTTTTTGCTTTACTGTTTTTAAGGTGGTTGACCGCTACCGAAAGTCCTTCTCCCATTGCGGTTCCCGGCTGCAATTCCAGGGGGGTTAAGATTTTGCAATTCGTCGATAACTACCTGATGATCTGAAGTTACGGGTACTTTTGTAAACGCTTCTCCGGAATAGGTTACAAGTCCGATCCTGTCGTTGGGTCTTTTCTGAACGAATTTAATAGCAATATCTTTTAAAGCTGTCAAACGGTCCGGAGTAAGATCTTTGGCGAGCATACTTAACGAAACATCTACGGAAAGCATAATATCAATCCCTTTTGTATCATCGCGATCCTGAGAAATGGTAAAAGTTCGCGGTCTTGCCATCGCAATAATCAATGCAGAAAGAATGATGTATTTTGAAATTTTCAGCAAAAACATTACGACCTGGATCCCTCCGCTTTCACTCATATTCTTAACTGTAGGGACTTTAATTCCTTTTCTCTTCTGAGTTCCGGCATCTTTTATCAATAAAGGAATAAACAGCAGGAAAAGCAGTAAAAACCATGGACTGTAAAATTCAAAATCAAAATCAAACATCTTTTCTCAAATTTTCGAATTCCAAATCTTTTGATGAGCGCTTTACAAAATCTGTAATCTCAGTAAGGTCTTTTTCCATCGTCGCTTTATCAGGGAAAGTTTTCGCAAACTTCACCAGATCACCTCTTAAGAATACATCTTCCACGACCCTTTCGTTTTCCTGAGAAATGGTATTATTTTTCTTCATCAGATCAATCAGATCATCTGTCAGTAAAACATCTGCCGGTAAACGGTATTGTTTTGCGATAAATTTTCTTGAAATATCGATCAATTCTACATAAAAGGAACGATAATTTCCGGTTTCCACATATTTTTTCTTTTTAAGAGAATCTAATTCTTTTAACGTCTGATTGGTAGCCACAACAGGAGAATCTTTAGCTTTCCTTCCATATTTAACGATGAATATTATAGCAATAATAAGGGCAATTACTGTAATAGCAGCAAGAATATAAAACTTATACAGTTCCCAGTAATCAGTAACTTCAAGCTTTACCTCTTTGTTATTCATAATATCGTTGATCTGATCGGTCTTCTGTGCTGTATTGATCACATCAATTTCATAAGGTATCGTTTTCAGTATTTTTCCTCCTACCTTGAATTCAAGTTCAGGAATGGTAAATTTTCCTTCTTCAAAAACAGCAAATTCAATTCTTCTGTAATAAACATCCTGAGTCTGCGAAATACTGTCTTTCACTTCTTCAAAATGGAAGGGCAGCAGCTCATTTTCCGGAGCGGCAGACACTTTTTCATTATTAAGATTGTTGATCGTCACGACGATATGATCCACTTCTCCGAGAGCAATGGTTTTCTTCTCGACGCTTGAAGAAAGAATCTGTGAAAAAGCATTCGCACAGATAAGAAAACAAAATATAAATAATAATTTTTTCAATTGTAAATAATACGTTTTGGCTAAAGCCTTAAGTTATTTTTAATTATAATGGGCTAAAGCCCATTCATTCGGTTGAAGTTATTTTTTCTGAAAATAATTGTACAACAATTTGGAGTAATCGGCACCTGTATCCATATTCAGAAAACTAGCTGAGCTGTTGGCAAAATCTTCTTCCAAAGCTCTTAGCTTTTGTTTCTGTGCTTCTGCAAAATTGTATCTCCATCTTGCATTCGATGTGTTGGCCCAAATCTGTTTACCCGTTTCGGCATCATACAATAAGGTATAGCCTACATCAGGAATTTCATTATCCTTCTGATCAAAAATTCTCATTCCCAATAGCTGGTGTTTCTTAGAAGCAGCTTTTAACATTTTGGAATCATACGGATCTTCAAAATCAGAAAACATAAAAACCAAAGATTTTCTTTTAAAAATCCCCATCATATACTCCAGTGCTTTATCGATTTTAGTTACCGAAGGCACATAATCAGCCGTCAATATGGTACTGATAATAGAAAGTATGTGTTTTCTTCCTTTCTGCGGAGGTATTACCTTATACACTTTATCTGCAAATAAGATCAGCCCTACTTTATCATTATTTCCTGCTGCAGAAAACCCTAAGCTTGCAGCAATTTCTGCGACATATTCTCTTTTCAGCTGATTTTTGGTACCATAATCCATGGATGCAGAAATATCTACCAGCAACATCATTGTAAGTTCTCGTTCCTCCTCCATCACCTTGACGAAAGGCTCACGAAACCTCGCAGTTTTATTCCAGTCGATTCTGCGGATCTCATCTCCGAACTGATAAGGGCGAACTTCCGAGAAAGTCATCCCCTGTCCTTTGAAAGCACTGTGATATTGTCCCATGAGAGTAGCTTCCGTTTTTTTTCGGGTACGGATTTCTATCTGCTTTACTTTTTTTTACAATATCTTTAATCTGCATTTTCTGCGTTTGAGTATATTAGAGTTTATTATTTTTTTGTTGAGAGTTTTAGCTTAAAACTGCTTTATTTTTGTTTTAAAAATTTTATAATTAATTTAATAACGTTCAAAAAACTTTAAACTACAAATATTAAACATTGAATTCAATAGACACATTAAACCATTCATTATCAAATTTAGGGCTGTATTTTTTGTAGAAATTTATGGCCGGTTCATTCCAGTTTAGCACCTGAAAAACCATTCCGCTGTATTGGCCTGTCATTCCGTATTCCATTGTTGCTTCAAATAATTTTTTCCCGATTTGTTTTCCTCTCCATTTTTCGGTTACCACAAGATCTTCAAGATATAATCTTCTTCCCTTCCATGTTGAATATCTTTCATAATACAACGAAATTCCAATAATTTCACCGTTGCATTCGGCTACAAATGCTCCCCAAGCAGGCAATTTCCCAAATCCGTCTTCAATAAATTGCTCTAAAGTTAACGTAACTTCATGCAATGCATTTTCATAATCTGCCAACTCTCTGATAAGCTCAAGCATTGGAGCACAATCTTCCTGAAATGCTCGTCTGATGAAAATATCCTCCATTACGGTGCCTGGATTTTCGCTAAAATCCTATCAATAATTTCTTCTGATGAAATTTCCTCAGCTTCTGCCTCGAAAGTTAAACCTATTCTATGTCTTAACACATCTTTTGCCAGAGATTTTACATCTTCAGGAATCACAAAAGCTCTTCCTCTCAGAAACGCATATGCCCTTGAAGCAATCGCTAAATTGATGGAAGCTCTCGGAGAAGCACCGAAACTGATATAATTTTTGAGTTCAGAAAGTCCATAATTTTCCGGAAAACGAGTAGCAAAAACCATATCCAGAATATATTTTTCTATTTTTTCGTCAAGATAAATCTGATTAATAAGCTCCTTAGCTCCAACAATATGCTCAAGCGAAATTACCGGTTTCACAGTCGGCTGATGCGAAGTGGAAACCATTCTCATCACCATCCTTTCATCCTCAAACTTAGGATAGTCGATCGTACATTTTAACATGAAACGGTCACTTTGCGCTTCAGGCAAAAGATAAGTTCCTTCCTGGTCGATCGGGTTTTGTGTTGCCAGTACCAAAAATGGCTTTGGCAACTTCATCGTTTCGTCTCCGATAGTCACCTGCTTTTCCTGCATCACTTCCAAAAGAGCAGATTGCACTTTTGCAGGTGCACGATTGATTTCATCCGCCAACACAAAATTGGCAAAAACAGGCCCCCTTTTAATGGAAAAATCATTGTCTTTAATATTATAAATCATCGTTCCCACAACATCCGCCGGCAAGAGATCCGGCGTAAACTGAATTCTGGAAAATTCACCATCAACAGCTTCAGCCAGGGTCTTAATCGCCAGGGTTTTTGCCAATCCCGGAACTCCTTCCAAAAGGACGTGACCATTTCCCAGGAGACCCACCAAAAGGCGGTCTATCATATATTCCTGTCCAATGATAACTTTGTTGATTTCTTCGCGGAGACGGGAGAAATAGAAGTTCGCTTCCTTTACCTTTTCGGTTAGCTGACGAATATCTTCTGCTTGATATGTATCTGACATAGTCTAATTTAAAATAATTGGTAAATTTCTAATAAATACTTGCATAAATCAACCCAAACAATGCCATTTTTGAGTTAAAGTTTGTTAAATATTCCGGTAGTAATGCGAGGTCTGAAAACAGATGAAATATCAAATCTAAAGGCAATTAATGTATATTTTCATAAAAAAATATAAATTTAATTTAATCCTCCATTCAAAAATTGTCATTTCCAGTTTATTAAACTATTTTTGGTGATTAAAATTTTTGCAAAATGAATTATCATTTTCAAGCCCACAGACAGGTTAGAAAAAACCTTCTGGATATTTTACAAAATACTTCCCATGAAGATCTTTTGCTGATTCCGGACGGCTTCAATAATAATATTTACTGGAATATTGCCCATACCGTTGCTACCCAGCAGCTTTTGCATTATTACTTAAGCGGCAATCCTTTCAGGATCGACAAATATTGGATTGAAACTTACAAAAAAAGGAACGTTACCTAATCTGAACGTTCAGAAATCGGAGGTTGAAGATCTCGAATTTTTGCTGACAGAGACGTCAAAGATTTTAATGAGAGATTATGACAGTGATTTCTTTTCGGATTACACGCCTTATACTACCAGTTTCGGGATGGATCTGAAAAGTATTCAGGATGCGATTATTTTTAACAATATGCACGAAAGCCTTCATTACGGCTATGTACTAGCACAGAAAAGAGCAATTTTAGGAGAAAAAGGAAGATAGTAAAAAAAGTGAATTTTGCTTCGTAAGTCAATAGTGAAAGATGAATTTTAATACAACAATTGACTGACAAAGTAAAATTTACATTTGACAATTCACTATTAAATTATTAAAATGACAGATAAAAAAAGACGATTTTATTTTCGGACTACGTCCCGTGATTGAAGCGATTGAAGCGGGAAAAACAATTGACAAGGTTTTCGTGCAAAATGCACTGCAAGGACCTATTTATGCTGAACTTAAAGCCATTTTGGCTAAAAATAAAATTCGTCCCAATTACGTTCCGGTTGAAAAGCTGAACCGTTTTACAAGAAAAAATCACCAGGGTGTTGTGGCTTTTATATCGGATGTTCCGTTTCATAAAGTGGAAGATATTGTTCCTCAACTTTTTGAAGAAGGAAAAACACCTTTTTTACTTATTCTGGACCGATTAACAGATGTGAGAAATTTCGGAGCAATCTGCAGAACAGCAGAATGTGTAGGCGTTGACGCGGTGGTTATCCCAGAAAAAGGAGCTGCGCCGATAAATTCTGATGCCATAAAAACTTCTGCCGGAGCGCTTTATAATGTTAAGATCTGTAAAGCCCCCAATTTAGCTCATGTTGTGGACTTTCTTCAGCAAAGTGGTATTTCAGTATATGCCGCAAGCGAAAAGGCAGAAAAATTAATTTATGATGTTAATTTTAACGAGCCTTGCGCCATCGTAATGGGAAATGAAGAAACAGGAATTTCAAAAGAAGTCCTTCATCACGCCGACGAAAAAAATAAAGCTTCCTATTGAAGGGAAAACCCAATCTTTAAATGTATCTGTCGCCTGTGGTGCCATTTTATACGAAGCGGTACGACAGAAAATGACTGCAAACTCGGGTCTGTAGCATTTATTAACAGTAGTAAAAATTTAAAAAGAATCAAATGAAAAAAATAGCAGCATTAGCGCTAATCTCAACCATAGCCATCGTTTCATGTAATAAAAAAGAAACGGCAAAAATCACCAAAGTAGATCCTAAAACAGGAAAAACAATTACAGTAGAAGTGCCGGCAGACTCCGTAGCAAAAGTAGAAGAAAATCCTGCCATTAAAGACTCCGCAGGAATTTACAAACAGACTTTCAAACTGGAAAAAGGAAAAACGTATCCTTTAACAACCTACCAGAGAGACACAAAAACAATGACCGATCCTACAGGAAAGACACTGAACGCTACCAATGAGTCTACAGATGAAATGTCTTTTACGGTAAATGATATTAAAGGAAATATTTACGATATCACTTTAAATCTGGTTTCCAAAAGGAATTCTCAGACCGCGCAAGGCAAAACGATTGTCGTAGATACCAAGCTTCCTCTGCCGAAGGAAGATGATCTTAAAATGATCTGGAATATCAACAGAGCGCTTACCGGCAACAAACTGAATATGAAAATGGACACACATGGAAATGTCATTTCTATAACTGGTTTTGATACCGTTTATAATAAAGTGGCCGCTTCCGTCGGAACTATTGTTAAAGATAAAAATCAAAAAGAAAGCATTATTGCAAGTCTTAAGGAATCATTCAATGAAAAGGTTTTAAGAGATCAGTTTAATAAAAATCTTACGATCATGCCAAGAAAAGGAGTAAAAGTAGGAGAAAAATGGACAAGCAGTGAAAACGCTGATGCACAGGGGAAAATAAAAGTGACATCAAACTACATATTAAAAAGTGTTGGAAACGGCATTGCTGAAATTGGCGTAACAGGAGGAATTCCTAAAAAGGTTGAAAAACAAAATCAGGGAGAAGTGACACACAGCTTAAGCAGTGAACTTTCTCAAAACGGAACCATAAAATTTGACCAGAACACCGGTTGGATCACCAATCAGAATATTTCTGTAGTAACAACACAGATAGAAACTATTTCCAACGGAAAAGAATCTCAATCGATGAAAAGCGTTTCCAATTCTTCTGTGATGGTCAATCCGTCGAAGTAATATAGACATTTGAGTGTTAGAGAGTTTAGATTTGAAAGACATTATGCCAATCAACAAACTTTGAACTTTAAACCTTAAATTAAAAAAATTATGAAATACATTTTTGAGCTGGTATTAGCTGCTATCATTATTTTCTTTGTATGGAATATCCTTAAAAGGATTTTCTTTAAAACATTTTATAGTTACAGATTTAACAATAATAATCAAAATAATAAGCAGCAGGATATTCAAAACTCAAATAAAAACAATATCAACTGGGATGCTGAAACTGTAGATTATGAAGAGGTAAAAGAAAGTAATGATAAAGATAATTCCGAAAACAAAAGATAATAACCATCATCAACATGGCGAAAAATAAAAACCTGATTTATATTGCAATTTCATTAGTTGTATTTATCGTTTTAGCATTTTTGTACTCTACTCCTGTTTTCACGGGAAAACAGCTTTTTCAGCATGATATCGTGCAGTATCGCGGGGGGCGCAAAAGAGCTTCTCGATTACAGAGCCGATACCGGAAAAGAAACCTACTGGAGCGACTCTATGTTCGGTGGAATGCCTACCTATCAGATGGGAAGTCAGTTCAAAGGTGACATTATCAAACAAATCGATTCTAAGCTGAATTTTTTCCCGAGACCTGTTAATTATATCTTTCTGCTCTTCGGAGGTTTTTTCCTTTTAGGAATGGTTGTGGTCAGAAACTGGAAATATGCGCTTTTGGGGGCGACGTTTTTCGGTCTTTCCACCTATTTTTATATCGCCATTGCGGCGGGTCACAACGGTAAAATCAATACCATTGAATATTTTGCGCCACTTCTGGCAGGAATTTTACTCGTCTATATACGGAAACAATACATTTGGGGATTTATCGTCACCACACTGTTCATGGGGCTTCAGATTGCGGCCAATCACCCGCAGATGACGTATTACCTCTTCCTTGCATTAGGATTTTTATTTTTATCCGAATTGATTCGCGCGATTCAGAAGAAAACACCGATGAAGCATTTTCTGATTTCTTCAGGAATCATTGCTGCTTCATGCCTGATCGGTGTCGGCATGAACTCCCAGAGAATCATGGCCAATTCCGAATACATTAAAGAAACCGTTCGTGGAAAGCAGATTTTAACCAATGACAGCCACACCGAAGGAAAATCGGGGATGGATAAAGAAAGTATGCTGCTTTGGAGCTATGGCAAACTTGAAACACTGAATCTTTTCATCCCAAGATTAATGGGTGGCGGAAGCCAGGAACCTGAAGGAAAGGAAATGATGAATAGAGTTCAGGAACTCGTTCAAGAAAACGTAGGTTCACAGGCGGAAATGGACAGAATATCAAAAGGTTTCGGAAATTTAACATACTGGGGCGATCAGCCTGGAACTTCAGGACCGGCCTATCAGGGAGCCATCGTCTGCTTTTTAGCTCTTTTAGGATTTTTCTTTGCATGGAAAAAATACCGCTACTGGATTTTGGGTGCAACGGTTCTTACCATATTTTTAGCCTGGGGAAGCAATTTCATGGCACTATCAGATTTTTTCATAGATTTTGTACCTTTTTATAACAAATTCAGAGCACCGTCTTCCATCTTGGTTGTAGTGGAATTATTATTCCCATTAATTGCAATCATTGGATTATACCGATTTTTTACAGATAAGGAATTGACAACAGAATACAAACAGAAAATTCTTATCTATGTTGGTGGTGGAACGCTGGGTTTTGTGTTAATTCTTCTGCTTTTCGGAAAATCTTTATTAGGATTCCATACTGAAAACGAAAAAACATATCTTCCTCCTTTCCTGCTGGATTATCTGATTGAAGAAAGATTCAAACTATTCAGGATTGATGCCATTAAAGCATTTATATATGTTGCTATAGCTGCCACGGCTTTATTTATGGTTTTAAAACATAAATTAAATCAGAATATTGCTTTGATAATTATCGGAGTGGTAAGCTTATTTGATTTGTGGACCGTAAACAAGCGTTATTTGAATGACGATAATTATGTCGATAAAATATTCGCGGAAAATCCATTCCAGACAGAAAGTTCAGATCTTATGGCGGAGAAAGTTCAGGGAAATCCAAATCTTGAACCGATCCTAGCGAATGTGAATGTTAACAAAACATTAGAAACCATCGCTGAAAAAGATAAAACACACTACAGAATTTTCAATAATATTTTAGGAACATTCAGCGAGACGAATACTTCTTATTTTAAATCTTCCATCGGAGGGTATCACGCGGTAAAACTGAGACGATATGATGATGTCATCAACGAATATTTCCAGATCATGGATTCTGTAAAAGTTCCGAATATCCTCAATCTTTTAAACGCAAAATATCTTGTTTTGGGAGGTCCGGAACAGCCACAGGCAATTGCGAACCCGAAAGCCAATGGAAACGCATGGTTTGTAAGTGATCTTAAATTTGTGGATTCCCCGAACCAGGAAATCAAATCAATCGGCGTTATAGACAGTAAAAAAACTGCGGTCATTGCTGCTTCGGATAAAAAATATTTTGACGGAAAAACTGTTCAGCCGGATTCAACAGCTTACATCAACTTAACGAAATATCAGCCTAACGAACTTGAATTCAAATCTCAGTCGAAAACAGCACAGCTGGCCGTATTTTCGGAGATTTATTATCCTCACGGGTGGAAATTTTTCATCGATGAAAAAGAAGTTCCGTATATCAAAGCTGATTATCTTCTCCGTGCAGTACATGTTCCTGCCGGAAACCACAATATAAGAATGGTTTTTGAACCTGAGGTAATTGAAAAAGGAAAATGGATTTCACTCTTTTGCTTTGCGGTTTTTATTTTGCTGAGTGGCTTTGGAGTTTATTCTATTTACCGCAAAAGAGACAAAAGACAAGCTGAAGCTGTTTAGTGTTTTAGAGGTTCAAAAGTCTGAAAAAGCTGTATATTGATGATTACCCAAAAGTATATAACCGATCTTACCTATAGAATTAACGGAGCCTGTATTGAGGTTCATAAAATTTTAGGTGCGGGACTGGCAGAAATAGTGTATCACAAAGCTTTGGAAAAAGAATTTAAATTAAGAAATATTGAATACAAATCTGAATTTCAAATTCCTGTGGTTTACAAAGATGAAAATTTAAATTGTGATTTTAAATGCGATTTTTTAATAGAAGATTTAATTGTTCTGGAAATAAAATCCGTATCATCTATCTTGGAAATCCATAAAGCTCAGGTTATAAATTACATCAATTTATTAAAAGTTCCAAAGGGAATTCTTGTAAATTTTAATGTTAAAAATATTTATCATTTTGGTCAGGAAACATTTATAAATAAGTACTTTGATCAATATGACTAAACAATAATATCTAATTTAAACCACAAAAGAAACAAAAGAAGATAATACTTATAAGTTATCCAAAAGTTTGCAAAATGCAGCCTTTAATAAATTAAACTTAATAATCTATGTAATTTTGATTTCTTTTGAATAACTAAAAACAACAATAGGCTTTTGCATCTTTTGCGGTTAAATAATCATAAATGAATTCTCAGAAAAAAATACTCATCATCACCTATTACTGGCCTCCGGCAGGAGGTCCGGGGGTTCAGAGGTGGTTGAAATTTGCGAAATATCTCCCTGAATTTGGATGGAAACCCGTAATTTATACACCTGAAAACCCGAGCTATCCGTTGCTGGATGAAAGCCTGATGAAAGATATTCCGAAAGATATTGAAATCGTCAAAACGAAAATCTGGGAACCTTATCAGTTAGCCGAAAAGCTCAATAAAAGCAATAAAAAGTTTAAAGCAGGACAGTTTGATGTGGGAAAAAATCAAAGCTGGAAATCCAGACTTTCAATTTGGGTGCGAGGTAATTTCTTTATTCCTGATGCCAGAGTTTTCTGGGTAAAACCTTCCGTTAAATTTTTAGAAAATTATTTAAAAGAAAATAAAATTGATGTAGTGGTCACGTCTGGTCCGCCACATTCACTTCACCTGATCGGATTAAACCTGAAGAAACAAATACCTGACATACAATGGATTGCAGATTTCCGCGATCCGTGGACGGAAATTTCTTATTATAAACATTTAAAATTAACTAAAAGTTCCGACAGAAAACACCGCCAATTAGAAAGCGAAGTTTTCAGAAATGCTGACATCACGCTTGCTACAAGCTATACCGATGCTGAAAATTTCAAAAAAAACGGAGCAAATTCTTTCTGCATAACTAATGGTTTTGACGAATCTGATTCAAACCCTAAAACCTTAAAACCCTCAAACCCTAAAACCCAATTCACGCTAAGCTATATCGGTGTTTTAGAACAGCTCAGAAATCCGGAAAATCTTTGGAAAGCACT
Organism: Chryseobacterium sp. POE27; assembly: GCF_039727685.1. Taxonomy (NCBI): domain Bacteria; kingdom Pseudomonadati; phylum Bacteroidota; class Flavobacteriia; order Flavobacteriales; family Weeksellaceae; genus Chryseobacterium; species Chryseobacterium sp. POE27. The sequence continues at coordinate 3,827,563 of NZ_CP152475.1, read as the reverse complement.
TGACGATCTTATAAAAGAAAATGTTGATTTTGCTGAAAGCTTTGTCTTAAAATTTGCAGGCAGAATTGATGATAAAATCCTGCATACCATAGAAAACTCCACTTTAAAAAAGCATATTCTGAATCTTGGATATATCTCTCACGATAGGGCTATTGAAGAGATGCAGACTTCAGATGTTTTATTAATTACCAACTTTCCGAACGATTCGTCAAAAGGAATTATTCCGGGAAAAATTTTCGAATATCTGGCGACAGGAAAACAGATTATTTCTTTTGGCCCCAATGATGCTGATGTTTCGAGGATACTGATCGAAACGCAGGCCGGAAAACATTTCAGCTATGATGATTCAACAACGGTAAAAGAATTTATCCTGGAAAAATTTAATCTTTGGAAAGATGGAAATCTTCTTGAAAACACTCAAAATATCGAGCAATTTTCCAGAAAAAACCTTACTAAAAAACTGGCTGAAATTTTAGAGTCACAACACCCTGTTTCATCGTGAAGCCTGATAATTTGAAACTCATTAATTGTCATGAATAAAGTCTTTTCCTGATTCGTTTTTTGTAATTTTGTTTCATGGAAACTTTGGATATTCTTATCATCGGAGGTGGGCCGATCGGACTGAACTGTGCCCTGGAAGCGCAGAAAAATAATTTAAGCTATCTCATTATCGAAAAAGGGACGATTGTTAATTCCTTGTACAATTACCCTTTGTATATGCGTTTCTTTTCTACCGCGGAAAAACTCGAGATAGATGGGATTCCATTCATTTCTACCGCTCCGAAGCCCGGCAGGCAGGAAGCTTTAGAATATTATCAGGGAATTACAAGACAACGGAATCTCAATATCAATCTGTATGAAAAGGTGGAGAAAATTTCCAGAGAAAATGATGTCTTCGAAATTGAAACTTCAAAAGGAAAATATTCTTCAAAAAATGTAATCATATCAACCGGTTTCTATGATATTCCGAATCTGATGAATATTCCGGGAGAAGATCTTCCTAAAGTAAAACATTATTATATCGAACCTTATCCATACGCGAAACAGAAAATCGTTGTTGTAGGCTCCAGCAATTCTGCGGTAGATGCTGCACTGGAAACGTACAGAAAAGGCGCCGAAGTTACCATGATTATCCGTCATTCGGAAATTTCCAAAAGTGTGAAATATTGGGTAAAACCTGATATCGAAAACAGAATTTCAGAAGGAAGTATTAGTGCTCATTTCAATTCGGAATTAATTGAAATCAGGGAAAAAACCGTCATTTTTAGAGATGAAAAAGGTGAAGTGCATGAAATTGAAAATGATTTTGTACTGGCGATGACCGGTTATCTACCTGACTTCGACTTCTTAAGAAATTCCGGAATTGAATTACAGGGAGAATGTCTCAACCCTTTATACAACAGCGAAACAATGGAAACCAATATTCCGAATTTATATCTTGCCGGTGTTGTATGCGGAGGAAAAGACACCCATCTCTGGTTTATTGAAAATTCCAGAATTCATGCGGATATGATTATTAAAAATATTCTTTCAAAGTTATGATCAATTCATTCATTGTAAGAATTCTAGCACAATTTTCTTTCGCAATGACTTAAAAATCAATCTTTGCACCAAGAACAAAATTCCTTTTAGCAGCCGGATTATAATAGCGATTCCCGAAAGCATTGATATCAAAGCCAGACACATAGTCTTTATTATAAATATTCTGTATCTGCAGGAATACATTTAATCTTGTCCTGTCAAGCTCAAAAGGAAATCTGAACTGTATATTTCCCACAAGACTGGGTTCCGACCATACGGAATTGGCATCGTTCAGCGGCATTTTTGAAGTATAAAAATGTGAATAATCAATAGATAGTTTTTTAAACAAAACAAAATTCAGAAGGCTGTTTACAGTTGTCCGCGGAACACCGGTCAGATCATTTCCGGAATAGTCTGCATCATTCTGGTGGTAATTTTCAAAGGTAAACCGGTAAAAGCTTCCTGATATCCTGAATTTAAAAAAGCTGAAAATATCATTTTTAAGGGTAAAGCTTTTAGATTCCAGTAAGAATTCTATACCTTTCTGAACAGTTTCCCCGGAATTGACGAAAAATTCCTGCCCTGCATCATTCTGACGTCTCACAATGGCATCTTTCATCCTGAAATCAAAATAACTACCTTCCACAAACAATGTATTTCCGAATTGCTTACGGATTCCAAATTCTTTATTCCAGCCGTATTCCGGTTTGAGATCTGCATTAAACTGCTGATCCGATGCACGTATCTCCTCATTGGTCGGTGCAGAATTGCCCTTCCCTACTTTTGCGCGTACCGAAAAACCTTTAGCCAGAAGATAGCTCAGTCCGAAATTCGGGAGCCATTGATTTTTAAAATGTATTTTCCCGTTTTCACTGCTCGGAAAAAATCTCTTCCAATCATAAGAGTTTGAGTTCAGGCTTAAAGAAATGTCCGTAAAAAGTTTCTCATCAATATTTAATTTCTGGGAAATAAAATAAAATCCTGAAGTGTTTTTAATCTTATCAAAATTCTGTGGATTACCTTCAAATCCTTTATTATTATCAAAGTTGTTGATCAAAATATCATTAATTCCACCTTCAAAACCAAAGCGATACGCCAATGAAATATGTTCCCAGTTTCTTTCATAATTGAAATGAGTACGCAGCGCAAAATTTTTCTCAAAACGGTTTTCAAAATTGGTGATAAACGGATTTTCAAAATCTACATAAGATCCCTGAATCAATATAAAATGTGAAAAACCCGGACTTAAATTATATTCATGCGAAACTCCGGCGAGTATTAATTTATTATGAATCCCGGCATTCTGATCTTTTGCACCGGGAAGTGTTTTTGTGGCGGGTTTTGCCTGCTTCCTGTTGAATTCCATTTGTTCTAAAGTGAGTCCGCCCGGCGTCTGGTAATCGAGATCAGCATATAACATTATTGCTTTCAATAGCCCTTTCTGAGAATACTGAAAATTATCTTTCAGGAAGATTTGTTTTCGTAAGACTTTAGATTGTTCGCGATACGAGTCTGTCTGATAATAGTTCTGAAAAACCTCAACAAAATGTTTTCCCATTTGCTTTGAAAAATCAAAGCTTTGGTTAAATGTTCCGTAACTTCCCACCGCCAATTGAGCAGAGGTTCTGTCGGAATCTGATGTTTTTAAAAGCAACGTTCCTCCGGTAACAGCACCATAATCGCCACTTTCAGGACCTTTGTAAATTTCAATTCTGCGAATCAGTCCGGGAGAGATCACATTGAAATAGGTATTTCCGGACGCATCAGAAAAGATAAAATCATCCAGATAAACCTTTACATTCCGGACTCCAAAGGGAGAACGCAGGGTACTCCCGCGAAGAGAAATTCTGTAACTACCGGGAGATCTTTCTTCCATTCTGGCACCGGAAATCTGGTTGATGGATTCCAGCATTCTTTCCGGCGTATTCTGGTTGAGCAGATTTTCTGAAACTACCGATACAGATTTGGTGGAAGTGATAAAGGCAGCCGGTTTTTTATAAGCATCAATCCGTACTTCGGAGATCAGTGCTGCAGAATCTTTTTCCTGCGCTGATCCTAATGCTGCAAAAATAATGGATATAAAAATGTAGATTTTTTTCATTGTCTGTGAATAAGCAAAAATTATACAGTTTTCTCACTCATCGCCGAACTATGGTATCCGAATAGAATTTTTTTTTATATTAGTAATAAAATGCAATTGACATTAAGTTCCCGCAGTTTGTTCTTTTACATTAAACAAAATAAGGCTTTAACCAAAATTTTAAATAGATTTTGGCTAAAGCCGAGATGTTTTTGAACTTTGTAAATGGGCTAAAGCCCATTTCTATTGATATTCAATGGCTACTCAAAGGATTCACTATTCTTTTTTCTATCTTTAATCATCCATGGAACGATAAAATAAAATGCAATAGCAATGACCGTTGCCATAATTCCGGTTCCTATCCATAAGGTGGTAAAACCAAGTTTTTCAGCAATCAGCGTTCCCAGGTATGGTGTTACGATAAAGGCTATGGAGAAGGAAATGCCGTTTAGTCCCATATAAGCGCCTTTATTATTTTTTCCTGAACGTAATGCGGTAATGGTCGACATGAAAGGCAGCGCCCATATCTCTCCCACACACAGCAAGCTCATGGAAAGAATAAGTGTAATCATACTGTGATCAAACCCCAGCATTGCGTAGGATATTCCACATATGAAAGTTCCCAGGAACATAGTTGCAGCAAGGCTGAAATATTTTTCGGCCACCTGTACCAGTCCCATTTCCAGCAAAACAACCAGAAATCCGCTGTAACCAAGAATATATCCTATATTTTGTTGACTGAGCTGAGCCGTATCTTTGTAAAAGATGGTCAGTGTACTGAACAGCTGGAAAAAGCATATAGAAAACAGCATACAGAAGAAACAGTAAATTAAAAATTTACCATCGCGGTAGGGCGAATTTTCTTTTTTAATTTCAATTACTTCTTTTACTTTTTTTAGCTTTCAGTCTGGCCAGTTTGTTTCGTTTTTTAAAAAAGACGATATACAGGATTCCTGCCAATAAAGCAGCCAAAGCATTGGTAAAAAACAGGAACTCGTATGAAATGCCCGATAAGATTCCACCTAAAGCAGGACCAATGGAGAATCCAAGATTAACAGCCATCCGGTTGAGTGAAAATGCCCGCGTTATTTTTTCAGGTTTTGCATATTTGGTGATGGCTACAGAGTTTGCCGGCCGGAAGGAATCGCTTACTATACTCTGAATTAAAATAATAGCCGCAACACCAATCTCTGTTTTGAAAACAGGAATAAGGCAAAACAAAGGAACACTGAGCAGTAAACTGAGATACTGTACTTTGTATTCCCCGATCTTGTCGGTGATAAATCCGCCAAGCCATGAGCCAATCACGGAACCGATTCCGAAAAAGCTGAGTACGATTCCTGTATTTTCTATACTGAAATGCAAATGATTGGTCATATAAACTCCCAGAAACGGAAGCACCATCGAGCCCGCGCGATTGATAAGCATTACCAGCGCCAGCATCCAGCTTTCCTTGGAAAGCCCTTTGAATGAGTTTGTATATAGATATATAAGTTTCACAATTTAATATTTAATATTTAATTTTTTATTAGGATTTTATCCTAGTTTGTTTAAGTCATTTCTATCGAGAGTCCATCTGTAAACTTTTTAAAAACAAAAAACAGGACTTAAAAAATTAAGCCCTGTTTCATTTATAATGATATAAATAAATTTTTACTCCGGCTTATAAGAGTCTTTTAAGGTCACAGTTCTGTTGAAAACCAATTTGTCTCCTGTAGAATCCTGATCTTTCGTAAAATAGCCAATTCTCTGGAATTGCAGAGGTTCTCCCACCGCAACATCTTTTAAACCTGGTTCAGCAAATCCCTGAACGGTTGTCACAGATTCCGGGTTGATAAAATTTAAAAAATCAACATCTTTTTCTGCATCAGGCTGCTCTACGGTAAACAGCTTATCATAATTTCTCACCTCCACAGGAATGGCATGATTAGCAGATACCCAGTGAATGGTCCCTTTTACTTTTCTTAAACTTTCTTCTGTTCCGCTTCCCGACTTTGATTTTTCGTCGTATGTTGCGTAGATGGTTGTGATATTTCCATTCTCATCCTTTTCCACTCTTTCACCTTTGATGATGTAAGCAGATTTTAAGCGGACTTCGCCACCCAGTTTCAGTCTGAAAAACTTATTATTGGCTTCTTCTTTAAAGTCTTCACGTTCAATATACAGCTCTCTGGAAAAAGGAATTTCTCTTGTTCCTGCATTTTCCTGCTCAGGATTATTTTCTGTTTCCAGCCATTCTTCTTTTCCTTCAGGATAGTTTTCAATGATCAGTTTTACAGGATCTACAACTGTCATGACACGTTTTGCCACTTTATTTAAATCTTCACGAACGCAGAATTCCAACAACTGAATCTCAATAAGATTTTCTCTTTTGGCAACCCCTACTTTCTCAATAAAATTCCTGATGGCAGTGGCGGTGTAGCCTTTTCTTCTCATTCCGGAGATGGTAGGCATCCTCGGATCATCCCAGCCGTTCACTACTTTTTCGGCAATCAGTCTTTGCAGCTTTCTTTTGGAAGTGATCATGTAAGAAACATTCATCCTTGCAAATTCTCTCTGCTTATTTCTAACCTTAGTTTCATCATATACCTGATCTAAATACCAGTCATACAACGGCCTGTGGTTTTCAAATTCCAAAGAACATAAAGAATGCGAAATTTGCTCTATATAATCAGATTCACCGTGTGCCCAGTCATACATTGGATAGATTTTCCATGCAGTTCCTGTTCTGTGGTGAGGTCTTTTTAAGATTCTGTACATCACGGGATCACGCATGTTCATATTAGGCGATGTCATATCGATTTTTGCACGAAGAGACATTGAACCTTCTTCAAACTCTCCGTTTTTCATTCTCTCGAAAAGATCCAAAGACTCTTCAACGGGACGATTTCTGTATGGAGATTCTACCCCTGGTTCGGTAGGATTTTTTCGCTGTTCGGTAATCACTTCAGACGGTTGCTCATCTACATAAGCCTTGCCTTCTTTGATTAGCTGCACCGCCCAATCATAAAGCTGCTGGAAGTAATCGGAGGCGTACAAAACTTTATCCCATTTAAAACCTAACCATTCAACGTCTTTCATGATAGAATCTACGAATTCCTGCTCTTCTTTTTCAGGGTTCGTATCGTCGAAACGAAGGTTCACGGGAGCATTGTATTTTTCACCTAAACCAAAGTTGATGCAGATCGCTTTTGTATGACCTACATGCAGATAACCATTGGGCTCAGGCGGAAAACGGAAACGGATCTGATCATTTCTGAGTCCGTTTGCCAAATCATCTTCGATAATTTGCTCAATAAAATTGAGTGATTTTTTTTCTTCTTCCATTAAAATTCGCTTTAGAGTGCCGTATATACGACAATTTGCAAATTTAGGAAAATTAAAAGTTTTATGGAAATTATAATTTAAAGTATAATTGGTTTTGCATCAGTATTTTTGTCTATCTTAGCCATGACTAAAACCATTACTTAGATTACCGTTTATCATGATTTCAAATATTCTAAATACCAAGGAAGCTTGTTGCTTTATTTACGCCCAATATCTATTTTTCAAGGTTTAAATTTGTAATATTTTAAGCATTTTCAATGTTAACAAAAATTACAATAGGCTCAATCTGCTATTAAACAAGCAATTAAACAGTTCTATGAAAAACATCACCTCAAAAAACAAAAATAGTACCATATTATGGCACAGAGATTGTAAACGAATAAGCACACAGAACACTAAATAATATTATTATGAAAAAGGTTAAAGAAAAGTTTTCTTCATTTTTAGAATACCTCAAAAAGGCAATTTTCGTAGAAGATGTTATCTAGCTTAGGAATAAATCCTAAAGACAAAATGTTATCAGACATTTATAAAGGTTATTTATTTACTTTTTTAAAGTATAATAATTCTCCTCTCAGATCAAGATCTGATTTGAAATTATTCACAAATAATGATCCGGTGCCCAAACCTTGTGGCATCGGATTTTTTTTGGTAAATGTGTATTGTGCAATGGCATTCAGCCCGATATTACTTTCCAGCGCGGAAGTAATCCACCAGTCGATATTTCTCTCTTCAGCAAGCGAAATCCATTCATCAGAACCGGAAAATCCTCCTATTAAAGAAGGTTTCAAAATAATATACTGCGGCTTTACCGTTTCAAGAAGTTTAATTTTTTCATTAAGATCAACAATACCGATCAGCTCTTCATCTAAAGCAATCGGAGTTGGGGTATCAGCACATAATTCAGCCATATCCTGCCAATTGCCGGCTTTTATAGGTTGTTCGATAGAGTGAATCTGCAGTTCTGCCAATCGTTGCAAAACAATTATAGCTTCATCTTTTGAAAAACCTCCGTTGGCATCCACCCGAAGCTCCAGCATTTCTTTTGAAAACTTCTGTCTTAATTTTTGAAGAATTTCGTATTCTGATTTCCAGTTGACACCGATTTTCAATTTAATACAATGAAAGCCCTTCTCCAGCTTATCCTGAATTTGCTCTTCCATATAATGAATATCGCCCATCCAGATCAAGCCGTTGATAACAATAGCTTTACCTCCTTCTGTAAATTCGCTTGGGAAATAAAGGTTGTTGCCATGTTTTAAATTGAGAGCAGCCTGCTCATATCCGAACCAAATCGATGGAAATTCTTTTAATTCATCCTTTAAAAATTCAGAATCCTGATGAATATTTTCACAAAGCCACTGAAGCTTTTGTTCATAATCCGGCCTGTCATCAAAGCTCAGCCCTCTGAAAACAGCACATTCCCCAATTCCTTTATTTCCATTTTCAGAAATTTCAAGAATGAAGGTTTCTTTTTCATGCAAAACGCCGCGAGATGTTCCACCCGGGCGCTTGAATTCTAATAAATATCTGAAATATTCTGCTTTCATTTATTTTACACTGTCAATTCTCATAAACTCCTCAGCCTTTTCTACCATATCGACACTTCCGCAGAAGAAAGGTATTCTCTGATGTAGCTCGGTAGGTTCAATTTCAAGAATTCTCCTGAATCCGTCGGTTGCTTTTCCTCCCGCCTGCTCTGCAAGAAACGCCATGGGATTGCATTCGTACAACAATCTTAATTTTCCGTTGGGAGCCTGTGAGTAAGAAGGGTAAATGTAAATTCCACCCTTTAGCATATTTCTGTGGAAATCGGCAACCAAAGAACCAATATACCTCGATGTATAAGGCCGGTCACCTTCTTCCATCTGGCAATATTTAAGGTAATTTTTTACTCCCTGTGGGAATTTGATATAATTTCCTTCGTTGATAGAGTATATTTTCCCCGTTTTCGGGAAAGTCATATTCGGGTGAGAAAGATAATAGGTTCCTAAAGAAGGATCAAGCGTAAAACCGTTTACCCCGTTTCCTGTAGTATAAACGATCATTGTTGATGATCCGTAGATCACATATCCTGCTGCAATCTGGTTGATTCCTTTCTGTAAAAAGTCTTCCAGCTGAACCGGAGTTCCTGGTTCTGTAACCCTTCTGAAAATTGAAAAAATTGTTCCTACAGAAACATTAACGTCAATATTCGAAGAACCGTCAAGGGGATCGATCAATACAACATATTTACTTAAATGACCATTTTCACCGCATTTTATGTCAATGAAATCATCGTTTTCCTCAGAGGCAATTCCGCAAACCACTTCTCTTTGAGATAAAGCAGTAATAAAAATTTCATTGGCAATGACATCAAGCTTCTGCTGTTCTTCACCCTGAATATTTTCATTTCCCGCTTTCCCGATAATATCTGCAATTCCCGCTTTGTTCACTTCCCTGTTTACCACTTTCGAAGCCAATCTTATTGCACTCAGAAGGCGAGAAAACTCACCTGTAGAATATTGGAAATCATCCTGCTTGTCAATAAGAAATTCTCCTAAAGTCTGTAATGGTTGATCTGACATATTTTTCTTTTTACGTTGTCTCCAAATTTCGTAAAATTTATCACATTTAAAAACAATTATTAAGAAAAGACCTTATCTACTGTTTATCAATACTATAGAATCCTATTTTTACGTTTTAGCCAGGACTTATCATAAAAAACCACTCCCGAATACCGAAGGATATCATAATAATCTTTCGGTAAAAATAATTTTAATGAAATCTTAAGCCAAACCCACCCCTGCACTCTTTCATATCTCGTTGTAAATTTATAATTTTGACACCCGTAAAATATTCCCACAAATTTTATCTAACAATTTTATTATTAACAATTTAATGAAAATTTTCAAGTTTGGTGGAGCATCGGTAAAAGATGCTGAAAGTGTAAAAAATGTATCCATGGTATTAAAAAGCCAGGGATTTTCAAAATGCCTGCTGGTAATTTCAGCAATGGGCAAAACAACGAATGAGTTGGAAAAAGTGGTGGAACTTTATTTCAAGAAAGATAACTTTCAAACTGAAATTGAAAAAATAAAACGAAAACACATTGAAATCGCGGAAGGACTATTCCCTGAAAATCATGCTGTTTTTGCGGAAATAAATCTGTTTTTCTATGATATCGATTCTTTTTTTGAGAAGAAATAAATCTCCGAACTACAACTTTGTGTACGATCAGGTAGTGAGCTGCGGAGAAATGATTTCCACTAAAATTGTGAGTGAATATTTAAACGAGATTCAGTTTACCAATCAGTGGCTGGATGCGCGGGATTATATAAAAACCGATAATTCTTACCGCGAAGGTATTGTAGACTGGGCTAAAACAGAAGAATTTATTTCAAATCTCAACAAAGAAATATGCTATGTTACCCAAGGATTTATCGGTTCGGATGAAAATAATTTCACGGTAACTTTAGGAAGAGAAGGTTCAGATTACTCAGCAGCAATTTTCGCTTACTGCCTGAATGCCGACGCCATGACGATCTGGAAAGACGTTCCGGGAGTGATGACGGGAGATCCTAGAAAATTTAAAGATGTGACTCTGCTTTCCAATATTTCCTACGAAGAAGCCATTGAAATGGCCTATTACGGGGCGAGTGTTATTCACCCGAAAACGCTGCAGCCACTTCAGCAAAAAAATATTCCTTTCTATGTAAAATCTTTCGTAGATCCTACCAAAGCTGGAACGAAAGTTGGCGCTTCAGATAAAAATCAAAGCGAAGAATCTTATATTTTAAAAGAACATCAGACCCTTCTGAAAATTTCAACGAGAGACTTTTCCTTCATTGCAGAAGATCATATGAGCTTAATTTTCGGATATTTATCCAAATATAAAATTAAAGTTTCCTTGATGCAGAATTCTGCTATTTCACTGGCTTTATGTCTTGAAGATAAATTTAATAATATAGATGAACTAAACGAAGAACTTCAGAAAGTATTCCGTACAGAAGTGGTAAAAAATGTATCTTTATTTACCGTAAGGAATGCGAAGATGGATCACATTGATCAATTTTACCAGGAAAAAAAGTGTATTATTGGAGCAAATATCAAAGAATACACTTCAAATGGTAACACAATAAAACTAATTGCGACTAACCACACACATGAGTTTAATTTCGAAAAACGATTTAATAAAGGCTTCCGGCTTACATAAAATAGGATTTCTTAAAAATCCTGTAGCATCTGCTGTAATGAGCATTGCTAAAATAAATGAAGTAAATAAATTATATGATAAACTGAAAGACAAGGAAGGCAAAGACTTTTTCGATTCATTTGTGAGAGAGCGGAATTTAAGCTATATCGCTTTTGAAGAAGATTTAGCAAAAATCCCGAAAACAGGCCCCTTTATTTTGGTTTCCAACCATCCGCTTGGCGCCATTGACGGCATTCTGATGTGCAAAATCTTATCTGAAGTACGTCCGGATTTCAAGGTAATGGGTAATTTCCTTTTGGAAAAAATAAAGCCGATGGAACCTTATGTAATCTCTGTTAATCCTTTTGAAAACAGAAAAGAAGCTTACAGCAGCTCATCAGGCATGCGCGAAACACTGAAACATCTGCAAAACGGTGGCTGCATAGGAATTTTCCCGGCGGGAGAAGTTTCAAACAAGAATAATCCTTATGGGGAAATTTTAGATAAAGAATGGGAAAAACCCGCGCTTAAGCTCATAAGAATGGCCAAAGTTCCGGTAGTTCCTATGTACTTCCATGCCAAAAACAGCAGAATATTTTATCAGGTAGCCAAGCTTCATCCAAGTCTGCAAACCTTGATGCTTCCCGCAGAAATGATGAATGACAGAGAAAAACCTATCAGAATCAGAATTGGCAAACCTATCGCCGTAAAAGCGATGGATGATATGGAAAGTATTGAAGAGCTGGGCGATTTTCTCAAGCGTAAGGTTTATATGATGAAATCTTACTACGAAAAAAGAAAATCTCTTGCACAAAGCATTAATCTTAAGAATCTTTCGGTAAAATTCCCTTTACTGAAAGAAGAAAATATCGTTCAGAATATCATCGACGAAACCCCAAAAGAAGACATCCTCAAAGACATCAATAAACTGAAAGGTACTGATAAGATGTTTTTCAGCAATGGAAATTATGAGGTTTACTTCACCAAATATGAAGAAATCCCTTCGATCATGAGAGAAATCGGCCGCCAGAGAGAACTCACATTCCGGGCGGTGGGCGAAGGAAGCAACCTTCCTTTCGACCTGGATGAATATGATAAACAATACCATCACCTTTTTCTTTGGGACAATGCCGAAGAAAAACTCGTAGGAGCATACAGAATGGCATTAGGCAGAGAAGTAATGAAAAAATCCGGAATTAAAGGATTTTACACCAGTTCACTGTTTGAATTTGAGCAGGACATCCATCCATTCTTTAAAAAAAGTGATCGAAATGGGGCGTGCTTATATCTGCCAGGAGTATCAGCAGAAGCCGCTTCCACTTTTTCTTCTTTGGAGAGGAATTATTCATGTGTGCCTGAGAAATCCGGATCATAAATTCCTTATGGGAGGAGTAAGTATTTCTAATAAATTTTCTGAGTTTTCCAAATCTCTGATGATTGAGTTTATGCGTTCAAATTATTACGATTCTGCTGTAGCTCAATACATTACTCCAAGAAATGAATATAAGGTAAAACTAAGGGACAGAGATAAAAATCTTTTCTTTGATGAGATGGAGTCTGATCTTAATAAATTAGATAAAATCATTGACGATCTTGAACCTGAGCTGAGACTACCGGTTTTAATTAAAAAATATATCAAACAAAACGCAAAAGTTATTGCTTTCAATGTAGATCCTAACTTCAATGATGCGATCGACGGGCTAATGTACATCAGAATAAGTGATCTTCCTGAAAGTACGATTAAGCCTGTATTGGAAGAAATGAGTGAAAAGATCCGTAAGGAACAGGAAAATAATTCGGTTGAAAATCAGTAGGTTTTAAGTTTTGTTAAAAAAAGTATTGTTAATACTTGCTTCATATACCAAAACTTCTTACTTTTGCATCACTTTAAAACAACGAAGTAAAAGAATGGTTTCTTAGCTCAGTTGGTAGAGCAATGGATTGAAAATCCATGTGTCCCTGGTTCGATTCCTGGAGAAACCACAAAAAACCACCTGTAAAAAGGTGGTTTTCTTTTCAAATTTGTTTTTTAGACTTGCAGAGTCTAATAATTGTTATTAGTTTTGCACCACTTCAAAAAAGAAGTATTCAATGGTTTCTTAGCTCAGTTGGTAGAGCAATGGATTGAAAATCCATGTGTCCCTGGTTCGATTCCTGGAGAAACCACTTAAAGTCATCTCACATGAGGTGACTTTTTTTGTTACTTCATACCAATTAATTCACAATAACCGCACTTCATTTACGTTGAAATTAAGTATATTCGCTTTTTAATTTTTATTGAAAAATGAAGAAGATTGTCTCCGTTTTATTTTTATTGTCCACTATCACAATATTCGCCCAGGAAGCTATTCAATTTCAGGATCTGCCCTTTAAAGATCTGATTGCGAAAGCAAAGAAAGAAAACAAAATTTTGTTTATTGATGCTTATACTTCGTGGTGTGGCCCATGCAAAATGATGGAAAGGAATATTTTCACTAAAAAGACAGTGGGAGATTATTATAATTCCAATTTTGTGAATGCGAGATTTGACATGGAAAAAAGTGAAGGAAGAGAGATTGCTACAAAATATGGGGTACGTTCCTATCCTACTTATCTTTTTCTGAATGGCGACGGAGAGCTTGTTTCACAAAATTATGGTTACATGGAAGAAAGTATGTTTCTTTCAATGGCACAGAACATTAATTCACCGAACAATAAGAAAGGAACTTTAAAAGAACGTTTCGAAAAAGGTGAAAAAGACCCTGAATTCCTGATCAATATTATGAGGCTGAACTCATCCTCAGATTTTGATTTCGCAAAAAAAAGCTTCAGAAAGATATTTTGAAAATAAAGAAAAAACATCCGAACTGACAAAAGACGACATCGGACTTTTATTATTTTTTCTGAAATCTTCCGAAGACAAAAATTATAAAGTTTTTACCCAAAGAAAAGCTGAGATCATCAAATTTCTACCCGAGGAAACTTATCGTGAATTCGACAATCAGATCAGGCTGGGAAAAATCGTTGAGCAATCCATCGACAGACAAAATAAAAGAATTAATGACGATTATTTCATGAAGCTCGCCGAACCAATTGTAGGGAAACATGATGCAGAAGTTAAGCTCAACCAGACCAAGCTCAGCTATTACGAGCAAAATGCAAATTTCCCGGAATATGAAAAAGCAGCGCTTGTCTATTATAAAAATTCTGAAGTTTTTGAGCCTAATGAATTACTAAAAGCCGCATGGATCTTTTCTGAACACGTCACCAATCCTGCTTCTCTCAAAAAAGCAACAGAATGGGCAGAAAAATCTGTCATGCGTGGAGAAACCTCAGAAAACACTTATATTCTTGCCAAACTATACTTCCTGACAGGAAACAAAGATCAGGCAAAAGACTTTGCCGAGATGTCGAAGAATATTGCTATTAAGGCACAGAAAGACTCTACTTTAGCGGATACATTATTAAAGCAAATCAATACAAAATGATAAAAATTAAATTCATTACAGGATTACTTACTTTATTTCTATTAGGAAATTTAAATGCTCAGGAACTTGAACAGAGCCATGAAACGAGCGTTTACATAAAAGGTAATGCACTTCTTATTCCTATTGGAATCGTTAATTTAGGCCTTGAACACCAGCTTACCAAAAAAAGTTACGGTACAGGGAGATGTTCTGATATCACCATGGAAATCATTTGCAGGACATGAACTGCAGTATTACTCTGTGTCGGCGGAAGGCAGATATTATTTTAATGAAGCTTTTAAACACTGGTATGTAGGAGCCAATATTGCGGCTTCATCGTTTGTATTGCAAAAGTGGAATTATTGGTCTGATGGACCTTATTACAATGATTTTGGAGAAGTTTTCGTCACTTCAAATCTCTACCAGAAAGGATATTCCGTAATATTTGGGATAACAGGCGGATATCAGTTTAAAGTTTCCGACAGGTGGAATATTGATGTTTACGCAGCTATCGGGACATCACAGGATTTCTATAAAGGATACGACAGAACTACAGGAGAACGATACGACAGAAAAGACAATAAATTCAACAGAAGTGGTGAAATTCTACCTTACAGAGGAGGTATCATGATTTCTTATAAATTAAAATAAATCCAATGAAGCTATTCGGAAAAAATCACCTGATTATATGTGTTATTACCTTTGCCATTCTTTTCCTGATGAATTATCTTGGAAACAATGAAGCAGATAAACTGCAAAGAGCTTTAATGATTGGAGCAGCAGGCGTAATAGGCTTATCAATCGGACTACTCATTATGAACAAAGGTAAGAATGATAAAACTCCGCCACATGATTTTGATTGAGGACAAATAATGAATAGTTAATGGTCAATTCACTAAAACTCGTGAATTTCTCAAAATTGACTGGCAAAGCAAAATTGACGATTGACCACTCACCTATTTTACTCTTCGTAAACAATATACTTCCTTCTGATTTTCTCAAATCTTTCCAACGCCGGTTTCCATGATGCTTTAATCTCGGAAATGGATTTTCCGGCAACGATCTGTTTCCTCAGCTCGTCATTACCGGCTAAAGTATCGAACCAGAAATTTTTACCCGCAGCAGGTTTCAGAAAAAAGTCAAGGTCAGGGTTTTTATAACTTTTATAAGCTTTGATAATCCATTCAAGGTTTAACATTCTTAAATCTTCAGGATATTTTGAAAGATTTTCTCCAAAACACAGTTTTCCGTTTAAGAAAGGATCTTTTGCTCCGAAATTAGGTTTGGGTGTAAACTGATAGGGTAAATCTTTTGTCCAGGGAGAACCGTAGATCTGAAAAGGCAAATCCGTTCCTCTTCCGACAGAAACCTGAGTGCCTTCAAAAAAACATAAGCTCGGATAGAGATTGATCGATTTGTCATTGGGTAAATTGGGTGAAGGTTTTTCTAAAATTGGATATCTTAACTTTTTATGATAATTTTTCATCGGAATCAACGTGTACTTTGCCTGAACTTTATTTTCCAGCCATTTTTCTCCGTTTACCATTTTACCATATTCTCCAATCGTTAGTCCATACACTACAGGTACTTCATGCATTCCCACAAAACTCGTCCATTTTTTGTTCAAAACAGGGCCGTCTGTGTGGCCGTCGTGAGGATTCGGTCGGTCAAACACCATCACTTCAACATTATTTTCCGCAGCAGCTTCCATCAGATAAGTCAATGTAGAAATGTAAGTATAAAAGCGAACACCTACATCCTGAATATCAAAAACCACAATATCAATTCCTTTTAATTGTTCAGGTTTTGGCTTTTTATTATTGCCATACAGAGAAATAATAGGAATCCCGGTTTTTACATCTATTCCGTTTTTCACTTTTTCACCGGCATCTGCATCACCTCTGAAGCCATGCTCAGGAGCGAAGATTGATTTAATTTTAATTCCTTTTTTCACCAAAAAATCAACCACATGCGTTCTGTCGCTCATTAATCCAGTCTGATTGGTAACAACGCCGATAGTTTTCCCCTTCAGCAAAGGCAAATATACTTCCGGCTGATCGGCACCCGTCTTAAAACCGCCTGGAGCTTGAGTCTGAGAATAATATTGTTGGAATACTCCTAAAAAAATTAGGCAAATAAGAAGTAAATTTTTAATTTTGAAATCTAAATTCATAAGCTTGAAATTTCCTTTATATTTCTCTAGAAAAATAGCGTTTTCCAAAGATAACAAAAATAACCTTTCAAGGGTTATCATCTTCATCGGCAGACTTTCTGTAGCGTTGGGAATTATTGTTTCTTTAATTACCGTTTCTACAGGGTTCGGTTCCAAAAAGGCGATCAAAGAGAGACTGGCAGATTTCAGCGGACATATTACCGTAAAGTCTACAAGATCCAATTCCTCATACAATACGTCTGTTCTTGATAATCAGGGGTTGGATATCAAAAAGATCCGCCAGCTTCCCGATGTAGAATCTGCACAGAAATATGCGATGATCACTGGGATTATGCGGAATGAACATAATTTTGCAGGAATTATTTTCAAAGGAATAGGAAAGGATTTTGACAGCCTCAGGTTTAAGAAATTTCTGCTTGCAGGAACTACCCCGACCATTACTGAAAAAGGCTACAATAACGGAGTCGTCATCTCACAGAAAATTGCCAACGACCTTCACCTGAAAGTTAAAGACAGCATTGTTACCGTATTTTCAAAGACCGACCAACAACCCATTTACAGAAAGTTTGAAGTCGTGGGAATCTATAAAACTGACATTAAAATGATTGATGATCAGTTCGTCATAGGAGATATCAACCATGTACGGAAAATTCAGGATATGAAGCCGGACGAAGTAGGCGGAATTGATATTTTCTTTAAAGATATAGATGATGTAGACGGCGATTTTCCTGAGATTGAAAAGTTGATCGGCTATAAGAACTACGCAGAAAAAGCTACCGAAAAATTTCCCCAGATCACAGACTGGATCAGTATTTTTGATACCAATATCGCACTGATCATTATTATTATGTTGATTGTTGTGGTGATTAATATCATCATGGTTCTTTTAATCCTTATTATCGAAAGAACCAATTCCATAGGACTTCTTAAAACGCTCGGTGCCAGCAACTCACAAATACGGGCGACTTTTATTAATTATACTTTAATCATTATGATTCCGGGACTTTTATATGGAAATATGATCGGACTTGGGCTGATCCTGATTCAGAAGTTTTTTGGAATTATTAAATTAAATCCTGAGAATTACTACGTAAGTACTGTTCCTGTAGATCTTAATCCGCTCGTTATTATATCTATTTCGTTGGGAATTCTGATTATTTCGGGCCTTGCACTTATCATTCCAAGCTACCTGATCAGTAAGATCTCTCCGGTGAAGGCGATTAAATATAATTAAGGTAAATAATAAATGGTCAATTTTGAATGGTGAATTTTGCTTCACAAGTGAATTTAGAATCACAGAAAAATTAACAATTGACTCGCAGAAATTAACCATTGACAGTAAAGGTGAATGATGAATTTGCTTCACTTGTGAATTTATCTATAGGAAGCTGATTAATTTAATCCCTACCATCCTTAATCCCAATAAAATTTAAAGCCGTATCTTTGCTGTTCTTTAAAAAACATTTATGAAATACGCAAACAACATCCTCGAAACTATAGGAAATACGCCACTGGTAAAACTGAATAAAGTTTTGGGTGAAGATTTTCCTGCATTAGTTTTGGCAAAGGTGGAGACCTTCAATCCCGGGAATTCCGTGAAAGACAGAATGGCCGTGAAAATGATTGAAGACGCAGAAAAAGACGGAAGACTGAAGCCGGGTGGAACCATCATTGAAGGGACTTCCGGAAATACAGGAATGGGGCTGGCTCTTGCCGCGATCATCAAGGGATACAAATGTATTTTTGTAACCAACTCAAAACAATCAAAAGAAAAATGTGATATTCTACGGGCTGTAGGTGCTGAAGTTATTGTCTGTCCTACCGATGTAAAACCTACCGATCCTCGTTCTTACTATTCTGTTTCTAAAAGACTGGCAAAGGAAACTGAAAACGGCTGGTATGTGAATCAATATGATAATTTATCCAACAGAGCTGCGCACTATGAATCTACAGCTCCTGAGATCTGGGAACAGACCGAAGGTAAGTTGACTCACTTCGTAGTTGGAGCAGGAACAGGAGGTACGATTACCGGATGCGGAACATTCTTTAAGGAGAAAAATCCTGACATCAAAGTGATCGGGGTCGATACGTACGGATCTATCTTAAAGGAATATCACGAAACCGGTGAGCTTCATTACGATCATGCCTACACTTATATTACAGAAGGAATCGGGGAAGATATTATACCTGAAAACTATGATATGGCTGTTATCGATCATTTCGAAAAAGTAACGGATAAAGACGGCGCTATCTATGCAAGAAAACTGGCAAAAGAAGAAGGGATTTTTTGTGGATACTCCGCAGGAAGCGCCATCGCTTCTCTTGTACAAATGAAAGATCAGTTCACGAAAGACGATGTCATCGTAGTTCTTCTTCACGACCACGGATCCAGATATGTCGGAAAGATCTACAACGACGAGTGGATGAAAGAAATGGGCTGGCTGGATTAATCAACCGGTATTCCTATCAATAATAAAAGAACTCAGAGCAAAAATGTTCTGAGTTCTTTTATTTTATTAAATTATTTCTGGCAGATATTTATTCGTTAATCCTCTGCTTCAAAACCTGCTTTAAGAAACTGTAGTCCTTCTCACTCATCGATTTTCTGGGAAACATATAACTGTATTTTCCCTCGATGCTGATGAATTCGTTATTGCTGTCGAAAAATTCAAAATCTTTCCATTCGCTGGTTTCTTTGTCACCGTCGATATTGACCGTAAAAAATTGATCGTCGAATCTGATCTCGTAAAGGCTGCAGTTTTCAAGTTTGGCTAAATAACGTCCAACCTGCTTCTTCCATCTGGAAACTTTATTGATGCTTACCGAAAGAAAAACAGCACAAAGAAGGAACAGAAAACTCACGAAGTATAAAATCCCTGCTTTCTCTTTGCTGAAATCATCTCTGAAAAACAGCAATATCAGTAAAATAAGGCCGACTACAGTAGTCGTTACTGTTTTCCCACGGTTGGTTGATGAAAAGAACAGGCTTCCCTGGTTACCACTGAAATATATTTCTTCAAAATCCTGCCTTCTGGGCTTCAGAACGATCATTCTCTCTTCACTCATATTGATTAATTATGGATACAAATATAAGTTTTTCCCCTCCATACTCATACTCTAAAACTCTAAAACCCTCATACGCTAAAACTCTCCAAGACTCTCACTCTAAAACTCAACCCTCCTGATATTTATCACTGATCGCCGAAAGCTTAGTCATCAGCTCACGGTTCTTCTGCTTCAGGTCTTCCATTTTCCGCAGCATATCGTGAATTACTTCAAGCCCGGGAAGATTGATCTCCAGATCGTAATGCCAGTTGGTAAACCTTTCAAAAGAAGGCAGATCTTCGTACATGAGATATCGGATTTCGTTTTCCGTATGAATATTCAGCAAGCCGGAATCTACCAGTTCATCAAAAAAAAGTAATCTCAATATTGTATATTTTTACGAGTTCTTCGCGTGATATTCTTTCATTCATGACTTAGGAATTTTTTAGTTGTTCGAAAAGTTGTTTCTGCTTATCGGTAAGGTTCGTAGGCAGTTTCACGTTGTACGTCACAAACAGATCACCGAACTGTCCTTCTTTTTTGTACACCGGAAAGCCCTTTCCTTTTAATCTTACCGTGACTCCGTTCTGCGTTTCGGGTTTTACTTTTAGGTTAACGCTTCCCGTCAGCGTATTGACTTTTACGTCGCCACCCAAAACTGCTGTATACAGATCAATGGAAACCTTTGTCTTTAAATCGTCTCCGATTCTTTCAAAATCCGGATCTGCCGGAATAGTAAAGGTAATATACAAATCACCGTTGGGACCTCCGTTATAGCCAGGGCTTCCATGCCCTTTCAGTTTAATTTGTTGTCCGTCGTAGACTCCGGCAGGAATTGTGATTCTTACTTTTTTTCCGTTAATATCAAAGGTCTGCTGATGGGTAGTCGCAGCATCTTTTAGGCTAAGATTCAACTCTGCGTGTACATCCTGCCCTTTAAACTTCCCGGATGCGCTCCCTCTCGAACTTCTTCCGAATCCTCCTGCTCCACCGAACATACTCTGGAAAAAATCGGAAAAATCTTCCCCTTCTCCAAAATCTGCACCGGAAAAACCACCATCAAAATCATTTCCCTGACTCTGGTACTGCCTTTGCTGCTGCTGTGCCTTTTCATACTCTTCGCCATGCTTCCAGTGTTCGCCATATTTATCGTATTTAGCTCTGTTTTCAGGATTGCTGAGTACCTCATTAGCCTCATTAATCTCTTTAAATTTCCTTTCAGCCTCCTTATCATCAGGATTAAGGTCGGGATGGAGTTTTCTTGCGAGTTTGCGATAGGCTTTTTTAATATCGTCCTGAGTTGCACTTTTGTCAACACCTAAAATTTTATAATAGTCTATATAAGCCATAGAAACGTTTTACTCAAATTTAAGGATTTTACAGGGGAAATTTATACAATGGAGTGTTAAAATAAAGCTATCTTTGATCAAAAAGCGCCACATGAAAGAAGTCCTGAAAAACTACTCCGGAATCCTGCTTTTACTTCTGGGCATCACTGTCGGAAGTATTATCGGTATTGTTGCACCACAGGTTGTAGAGTATCTAAAACCTGTGGGAGATATATTTCTGAATTTACTTTTCGTGAGTGTTGTGCCTCTCGTCTTTTTTGCTGTTTCCAACTCCATTGCTTCGCTTGAGCAGCAATCAAAGTTTGGAAAGATTATTTTTACTATGGCGCTAACGTTCTTGTTTTTCATTTTAACGGCAGCCGTTTTTACGATCTGCGCGGTGTATCTGTTTCCTGTTTCGGGTGTTTCCGGAAGCAAGGAAGTAATCGAAGAAGTAGCCTCTGCCGACAGTTGGGGCAACAAGATCGTAAGTTTCTTTACAGTGGGCGAATTTACACAGCTTTTTTCACGACAGAATATGCTGGCACTGCTCATCTTTGCATTTATGACAGGCTTCTCGGCAAGGAAGGCAGGAGAACGCGGGCAACCTTTCAGAATGTTTATTGCCTCAGGATATGAAGTGATGAAAGAACTTCTTTTGCTTATCATGAAGGCAGCTCCTATTGGATTGGGCGCTTATTTTGCCTATCAGGTAGCTACTTTGGGACCTCAGCTTTTCGGATTTTATGCTAAACCTTTGGGTCTTTATTATATTGCAGGCGTTATCTACTTTCTGGTATTTTTCTCATTGTATGCCTTTATGGCCGGAGGAATTAGCGGGATAAAGATTTTCTGGAAGAATGCCATTTACCCAACGGTAACAGCATTAAGTACCTGCAGCAGCTTTGCCACTATGCCCGCAAATCTGCAGGCGGCATCTAAGATCGGGATTCCCAGTCAGATCTCCAATATTGTGATTCCGATCGGGACTACGCTTCATAAAAACGGGTCTTCAATGTCTTCGATCATTAAGATCTATGTTGCTTTTATGATTATCGGCAGAGATTTTTTTGATCCGATGAATCTGCTTTTAGCTTTAGGCATTACCGTTTTCGTTAGTATTGTAGCGGGCGGAATTCCTAATGGCGGATATATCGGCGAGATGCTGATGATCTCGGTGTATAAACTTCCCCAGGAAGCCATTCCTGCTGTGATGATTATCGGAACATTGGTAGATCCTTTGGCAACGGTTTTAAATGCAGTCGGACAATTGATTGCATCGATGTTTGTCAACAGGTTTGTGAAAGTTTGACGCAGTTTTGAGTCATGTATTTAAAACCCCTGACGATCTTTCACAAAAAACCTGCGCAGCTTTCATGCAAAAGGTGCGCAGGTTTGGGGCAACTCCTGCTTAGGTTTGAAGTAAAACCTGCGCAGGTTTTGTACGCTTACTTGTCTTTGGTAAAAGAGGCCGTATTGAGAGCATCGGTAATTCGTTTACCGGGACGGTAATTTACTTTGGCTCCTTTGATAAGGTTTACATTAAATTTGTCTTCACTTTCGGCACCGCCACTGCTGAGACTGGGATAGAAACTCCCTAGTTTGTCGAGCCTGATGATTTTGCTGTTGGCAAGCTCTTTCTGAATGACGTTTTCGAGAGCAATGATGACCCCCCGGATATCTGCTTCACTGAGGGCAGAGAATTTTTCGATTTCTTTTACGAGATCATCGACGGTCATTTCACCATCGGTTTTTACCTGAGCATACCATCTTTTTGTTCCTCCGCCAGTTACGCCTGGCTCACCGCGTTCAATCACTGTGTACTTAATAGACATTTGGGTTAATTATTTAGATTAAGGGATAAACTTAATGAAATAATTAATACAAAAACCCTCTGTAGACAAACATCTACAGGCGTGTAGATATTTATCTATAACCCGTTGTGCATTTTGATTCATTTTCGTCACTTCGAGTAGATTTTTGAAAAAAATCGGATCAAGAAGTTTCACTTTAAGTCACCTTTACTCACAGATTCTCGATACATTTTTCTCCGCTTCGCTGCGAAAAACACTCGAATTGACGAATCCAATACCAAAAATTTTTCAAAATGCCCAACTGATATGATGTAAATAAAAGGAAACGGATTATCGCAATGATATTGTTGAAAATATATTCAAAAGCAATGTATGCGAATCATCATTCTTTTAAGGTTTATTCACTTCGTTTTACCGGCTCCAGATTCTCCAGTTCTTCAGGCGTAAACAATCGGTAATGAACTTTGAATGTTTTGCCTAAAGGTGTTTCGAGGGAGAATCCACCGGGTCCGAAGCCGTCGGTAACGTCCAGTGTAAAATGGGAGTATTGCCAATATTCGAACAGATCACGGTCGATCCAGAATTCATGATTGTGGATGGTGCCAATCATGGCATCGTTCATTCTCGGATAAAACCCGCCTTTTTCGAAGCATTGCGGCTGCGTTCCTTCGCAGCATCCGCCCGCCTGGTAGAACATGAGATCGCCATATTTCTTCTCCAGTTCCCAGATTACCTCTAAGGCTTTTTCTGTAGCTGAAAGTCTTGATATTTTAGGTTTCATAATTTTTCTTTTGTTTTTATGTTTTAATGTTCTTTTGTCTTGAAACAAAAGAACCAAAAATTCAAGACCTGGAAACTACGGCTAAAAATGAAGTCTGTTCTCTAAAAATTCTAAAACTTCCGCAAATTCAGGATTTGTTCTTCGGTTCAATATTGTTGTCGCGCTTCAAACACTAGAATTTTCTTAACGCTCTCAGAATTAATTTTCTTTACGCCTACGCTTCCTAAGTCGGTTTTTTATAATGCTTTCTTTACCGTAAAAGGACTTACATAATTTTCTTTTTTATTAGTGTTCTTTTATCTTGAAACATATGAGAAACAAAAATTCAAGACTGGAAACTACGGCTAAAAATGAAGTCTGTTCTCTAAAAATTCTAAACTTGCGCGAATTCTGAATTTGTTCTTCGGTTCAATATTGTTGCCGCACTTCAAACACTAGAATTTTCTTAACGTTCACAGAATTAATTTTCTTTACGCCTACGCTTCCTAAGTCTGTTTTTTATAATGCTTCCTTTACCGTAAAAGGACTTACATAATTTTCTTTTTTATTAGTGTTCTTTTGTCTTAAAACATGCGAGAACCAAAAATCCAAGACTGAAACTACGGCTAAAAATGAAGTCTGTTCTCTAAAAATTCTAAAACTTCCGCAAATTCAGGATTTGTTCTTCGGTTCAATATTGTTGTCGCGCTTCAAACACTAGAATTTTCTTAACGCTCTCAGAATTAATTTTCTTTACGCCTACGCTTCCTAAGTCGTTCATGAAATTAAAAAAAGTTCGGCGAAATTTCATTTCGCCGAACCAGACATTGTCATCATTAATTTGCACTTCCGGCAATATCGAGAACGATCCTTCCGTCGATCTGTCCTTTTTTCATTTTATCAAAGACCTCGTTGATATCTTCCAGTTTTGCAGCCGTAACGGTTGCTTTTACCAGTCCTTCGTTGGCAAAATCAAGCGCCTCCTGAAGATCTTTCCTTGTTCCGACAATCGAACCTCTTACGGTAATTCTCTTAAGCACTGTTTCGAAGATTGGAAGCTCAAATGAACCGGGAGGAAGGCCGTTCAGCGCAATAGTTCCCTTTCTTCTGAGGACGTCAATTCCCTGCTTAAAAGCGATAGGGGAAACAGCAGTAATCAATGCGCCGTGCATTCCGCCGACTTCTTTATGTAGGTATTCTCCAGGATCTGTGTTTCTTGCATTGACTACCAAATCTGCCCCTAATTTCTTTGCCAGTTCCAATTTATCATCAGCAACATCAATGGCTGCCACATGCATTCCCATTGCTTTTGCATACTGAACGGCGACATGTCCCAATCCTCCGATTCCGGAAATAGCCACCCATTCTCCGGGCTTTGTTTCGGTTTCTTTTAATCCTTTATATACAGTAACACCGGCACAAAGTATGGGCGCAATTTCTAAAAAGTTGACATCACTCTTCAAATGTCCCACATATCTTGAATCTGCAATAACATATTCTGCAAAGCCACCATCAACACTGTAGCCACCATTCTTTTGAGCTTCACAAAGGGTTTCCCATCCTGTAATGCAGTAATCGCAGCATCCGCAGGCAGAATACAGCCAAGGCACTCCTACCGCATCTCCTTCCTTCACATAAGCTTCGGGACCACATGCGACAACAATTCCTACTCCTTCATGTCCGGGGATTAAAGGCATTTTGGGTTTTGCAGGCCAGTCGCCATCGACAGCATGAAGGTCTGTATGACAAACCCCGCAGGCTATCACTTTTACCAGTACTTCATATCTTCCGGGTTCGCGTACCGGAACTTCTTCAATTTTTAACGGCTGACCGTACCCTTGTACCACCGCTGCTTTCATCGTTTTTGGAATCATATTCTGAGTTTTATTTTTAGTTTAGTTTTTGTTTTTAATTGACCACAGATCACACAGATTTGCGTTATCTGCTAAATCTGCGGGAGTTCTCTATTACGCTCGCAGATTTAGCAGATTTTTTTGTATGCAGATCTGAAAACCTGTGCAATCTGTGGTTAGAATATATCTTTAAAAGTCTATTTTACCTCCAGCAGATTACACGGATTCCAATTACCCTACTATTTAAAAGAAACCTAATTTGTTTTTGTTGTAAGAGATGAGCATATTTTTGGTCTGACGGTAATGATCGAGCATCATCTTGTGGTTCTCTCTTCCGATTCCCGATTGTTTGTATCCTCCGAACGGTGCTCCTGCAGGATAAGAGTGGTACTGATTGACCCAAACTCTTCCCGCCTGGATCTTACGCGGAATATTGTACAGCTGATGCGCATCTCTCGTCCATACTCCCGCTCCAAGTCCGTAGATGGTATCGTTGGCAATCTTAATAGCGTCTTCTTCGTCTTTGAAAGTCGTGAACGCCAGCACAGGGCCGAAAATTTCTTCCTGGAAGATTCTCATTCTGTTGTTTCCTTTAAAAATCGTTGGCTGGATGTAATAACCGTCTTCAAGTCCTTCCCCAACATTATTGACATCACCTCCTACGAGAACTTCCGCGCCTTCTTCTTTTCCTAATTTGATATAGGAAAGAATTTTATCTTTCTGAATTTTAGATGCCTGCGCACCCATCATCACTGTTTTATCCAAAGGATTTCCTACTTTGATGGCTTTTACCCTTTCGATCACTTTCGCGATGAATGCATCTGCAATATCTTCCTGAACGACTAATCTTGACGGACACGTACAGATTTCTCCCTGATTCAGGGCGAAAAGAACGGCTCCTTCGATCGCTTTATCTAAAAACTCGTCATCAGCATCCATTACTGAACTGAAGAAAACGTTTGGTGATTTACCTCCCAACTCTAAGGTTACAGGAATAATGTTTTCTGTCGCATACTGCATTACGAGGCGACCTGTCGCCGTGGAACCTGTAAATGCGGCTTTGGAAACTTTAGGATTGGTAACCAAAGCTCTTCCTAATTCTGCCCCAAAACCATTAACGATATTCACGACTCCCGCAGGCAGCAGATCGCCTATGATCTCCATTAAAACCATGATGGAAATTGGGGTGCTTTCCGCAGGTTTCAATACGACACAGTTTCCTGCCGCCAAGGCCGGAGCCAGTTTCCATACTGCCATCAGAATAGGGAAATTCCAAGGAATGATCTGAGCGATAACTCCAAGCGGTTCGTGAACGATGAGAGAAACAGTGTCTTTATCCAGTTCGTTATGTGATCCTTCATCTGCTCTGATGACTGAAGCAAAGTATCTGAAATGGTCAACTGCTAACGGTAAATCTGCAGCCAGCGTTTCTCTCACTGCCTTCCCGTTGTCTATCGTTTCCACTGTTGCCAGGTATTCGAGGTTTTGCTCAATTCTGTCTGCGATTTTATTTAAAATAACACTTCTCTCAGTAGATGAGGTATCTTTCCAGGTCTGGAATGCTTTTTCCGCGGCATTTACCGCCATTTCAAGATCTTCTTTTGAGGAATGTGCAGCCTGTGTAAACTGCTTTCCGTCGATTGGTGACACCACATCAAAATATTCACCGTTCAAAGGTGCGGTAAATTTGCCGTCAATATAGTTATCGTATCTTTTTTTGAACTCAGGCCATTGCAATAATGTCTCTGATTGTTGTTGTGTTGTTGTGCTCATATTCGTACAATTTTTAATTTTTCTGTATAGCCAAATTACATTTACACACCTTATTCGGATAGCATAATCGTACAAAAAAACTTCAAAATCGTGCAGAACAGCAATTTTATAGTTTCATTAACACTCATTAAATACCATATTTTCTTATATTTGAGATATATGGCAACAGAAAATGTTTAGAAATGAATGATCATAAATTTTTACTCAAAACCCCTGAATTAAAGACGGAAAACCAACTTTTAAGCATGGTGGAAAACCAGACTACATTCAATCTGAACAATTGTGAATTCAGCATATATGAGACTCACAAAGCTGCTTTTGACATAAAACTGCATTTTGAAACCATAGCCTTCACCGCTATGCTTCGCGGAAAAAAGCATATGAAACTTGATAATAAGACAGGTTATTTTGATTATTATCCCGGGGAGAGTGTTTTAGTATCGCCCGGAGAAACCATGGTCATTGATTTTCCCGAAGCGGATGAAACGCCATCACAATGTATTTCTCTAAGCCTTAACCCCGATTTTATTGAAAATTCTCTTAATCATCTGAATTATCATTTCCCTAAAACAGACGAAACTTCACAATGGAATATTGAACTGGATGAATATTTTCTCTTTAATAACAAATCTTTAGCCTCCGCCACCAACAACATCATGCGCATTGCTATGGATGATAATTCCCAGAAAGATATCATGGCAGATTTTGCTTTGAAAGAGCTTTTAATTCGGCTCATGCAAACCCAGGCGAGAAGCATGATGGAGAAAAATATTGCGAAAAACAAGTCCAGAATCGGTTTTGTGGTAGATTATATCAGGAAGAACCTTCATCAGAAACTTTCCATTGAAAGCATTGCAAAGCTTGCTTATGTGAGCAAATCAAATTTCTTCAGAATGTTTAAAGATGAACTGGGAACTTCGCCGAATGAATTTATCCTTCAGGAGAGAATCAGCAGGGCAAAAGAATTACTAAAAAGCCGGAACAGCATAAAAGAAACGGCCTACCAGACAGGTTTTTCGGATACCAACTATTTCACAAGAGTTTTTAAACAGCTTGTAGGTGTGACACCAAAAAGTTATCAGGATAAAACAGTTTATCTGAATAACCAACACTAGCTTTCCTAAAAATCATTCATATTTGTTACGACTGGGAAAAAGAAAAAAGCATCCCGGGAATAGAGATGCTTTGCAGTAGTTTTATTTTTGATAGTGATAATATCTTGCTCCTTTTAAGACAGGATTTTCCAGTTCGACATATTTCAGGCCGAAGCCTTTGAAGTTTTCGTTTACAGATTTATTAAGCTGCTTTCGGTGGAGTTTCTCATAGGTTTCAAAATTGATTGACTGTCTGTTTTTCAATTCTTCAAACAAGTTCCATTTTGCGACAACACTTTTCCAGTTTTCAGAAACTTTGCCTGCAAAAACTTTTGATTTTGAACCGCTTCCGTATCCTAAAAACCCGATTTCCTGTCCTTTCAATTCTTCATTTTCGTTAAAAGAAGTCTGCAATGCGGAAAGCATTGCCATAAAAATGGATGCCGTGTACATATTTCCTATTTCAGAGGAAGCTCTTTGTGACTTTTCTATTTTTTCATTAATAAAACTGATATACTCTTCCGATTTTGCTACGGCTTTTTGCTCTTCGGGAGTTTCGTAGGACAAACCGTTTTCTAAACTGTAAATTTCCGTAAAAACCCTTTTGCCATGAAAAGCATATGGAAGATGAAAAATAAGATATTTCCAATTTTCGTGCGGCTTACTTTTTCCTGTCAGCTCTTTGTAATGCTCATAGGCTTCCTTTATCCTGTCCTGGTAACACTGATTGGAATACTGACCATCGAATACCGGCTCATCAGTGAAAATCTCTATTTTTTCAGGATACTTCTCGGGAGCATTTACCAGATTTTCTTTTTTAAAATGGCGTCTTGGTTTGAAGAAATCAAACACACTTTCTGTAGCAATTCCCCAATGATTTTCAATCTCCATAAGATCCGGCTTGGCAGAAACCAAAACGGCTACTGCACCACCGCCCTGTGTATATTCTCCGGATGAGGCCAGTTCGTATTTTGCATAATCACTTGCAATTACAACTGCTTTTTTATCAGGATTTACCCGTACAAAATCGAGTGAATTGTGAAGCGCATCCACAGCGCCAATACAAGCGAAAGTCATGTCTACGACGTCACAGTTTCTGAAACATCTCTTTCCATACTTTTGTTCGAGCACCTCTTCAACCATCTGCATGGCATAAGAAGCCGTTGGTTTTGCTGCATCCAGGGCGCTTTCGGTTCCCAGGTAAATTCTTGCAATTTCTTTTGGATTGATTTGATAATCTTCTATCAATTTTAACAGTGCTTCTGCCGCAAAGGTCGCCGCATCTTCATGTACATCAGGAAAGCCCATTTTATGCAGACCAAGCCCTTTTTCCAATTTGGCGGGCTCTATTCCTCTTTTTTCAGCTAAATCTTTAATTTCCAAATACAAAGAAGGCACATAATAGCTTGCCGCCTCAATTCCAAAAGTCATATTTTTTTAATTTGATACGAATTTAAAAAATGTAAACGTTTAATCAGTAATGATTTTTACGAAATTTTCAAAGTATGATTTAAATTAGATAAAAATATAACATTGATTTTATCCAATGAAAAAGCACCTCCTAAGAGATGCTTGGGTGTAAATTATTAATTAAACTTATAAGTCGTTTAGATTAATCATGTTCTTAAATGCATCCGTTAAAATCATAAATATTTCCGGTTAGCATTTTCGTAAACAAATTTACATTATAAAAACATATAAATAAAATAATTTAATTAAAATTTAAATAAACTCAATTCCATACTATAAAAAATAACCACCGTAAAAACAGTGGTTATGGTATTTATAGCAGAGATATACTTATTATTTAAATTCTTCAATCGATTTGTTGATAAGATCTACCTGCTTGTTCAGACTTGCCGCATTTTGTGGATTTTGCTTAAGAACTTCCATCTTTTTGTTGAGTCCGTCTTTCAGCATCTGAGAGATCATCATTTTCACCTGAGGATTATTGGTAATTTCAGATTTTGCCCGGCTTAACATTTTGGTTATGCTTTCCGTAGCTTTTAAATTGTCGGAACTCATAATCCAATTATATCCATCTTCTGCAGATTTTCCTAATTCAGCATTCTGGAATTTTATGAAAGGATAAAATGCAGCAAACTGAGCAATATTAGACATTTGAGAAGTTACCTTATTCTGTACGATGATCGGCAACATTTGTCCTACCAAGGTTTCTGAAGCGCCTTCCAGATCAATTTTATCGGCATATGCCTTTGCTTTTGCGGGATCAACAGTAATAATAGCACCAACAGAACTGCCTTTTACGGAATTGGAAACAGCATTCACTCCTTTTTCAAAAATCGGCATGTATTTTTTATCCTTTGTCTTTGCTAACGCTGCAATTGCTGCAGACTGCACAAGTGTCTTAGGATCATTTGCTGCCAATTTTTCAACATCTGCTCCTAATGCTTTTAATTGTTCCGGGTTGGAAAGATCCATCAACTGAAGAGCCTTAATTCTTGTTCTGAAAAAAGGATCTTTAATCGCTGCCGCCAATAATTTTGTCGCCGCAGGATTTTTTCCTACTTGGTCTTTAATTCCGTTTAATGCATTATATCTGCTTTTAAATTCTTTAGAACCTGTAAACTGCATCAGATATTGCTCGGGAGTTTTGGTGTCTTTAATGTCAGCCAATAAAACACCGTCTGCATTGATATTTACCAGGTCTGCATTTTTAGAAACATCAAAATTGAATGTATTCTTAGCTGTGGCATTTACCCAGACATTGTATCTTTTGGGCTTTCCGTTTTCATAAACATCGATTGCAAGAGGAAACTGGAAGGGCTGTTCCTGTGTCTGCTCAACGATCACGGCAATCTGTTTTTTTACCGGCTCAAAAGTGTATGAATAATTGATTTTCGGGTTTCCGCTTCCGAAATACCACTGATTGAAGAACCAGTTCAGATCTTTTCCTGAAACTTTTTCGAATGACAATCTCAACTGATGAGCTTCTGCATTCTGATATTCATTAGTTTTCAGATAATCCTGCATTCCGGCAAAGAAAGCATCGTCTCCAAGATAATTTCTGAGCATATGAAGAATTCCGCCTCCTTTCTGATACGTTACCAGATCA
The DNA here is from genome assembly GCF_039727685.1 of Chryseobacterium sp. POE27. Taxonomy (NCBI): domain Bacteria; kingdom Pseudomonadati; phylum Bacteroidota; class Flavobacteriia; order Flavobacteriales; family Weeksellaceae; genus Chryseobacterium; species Chryseobacterium sp. POE27. The sequence goes on along the minus strand of NZ_CP152475.1, from coordinate 3,796,099 downwards.
AAAACATCTTCCCTTGAATCATAATTGAATCTAACGAGATTTTTATCAAAATTCCCCGGCGTATGTATGTACATATTAACATCTTTCATCTGATGATAATCTGCCTGATCTTTTCCGTATTTATGTTCATTCCACAAATATTCCGAATAATTGGCAAACGATTCATTTACCGTTAAATTACTCCAGCTTTCTGCCGTCACCAAATCTCCAAACCATTGATGGAATAGTTCATGAGCAATGGTATCTTCCCAGGTATTTTCGTCAATAAGCTGTCCGGGCTTCTGAAGAATATCACTTCCGTGAAGGGTGGCTGTGGTATTTTCCATTGCTCCGCTTACATAATCTCTTCCTGAAATCTGTGCATATTTTGCCCACGGATAATCGTAGCCTAATCTTTTTGAGAAAAACTCAATCATTTCCGGCGTATTTCCGTAGATCTGCTTTGCATAAGGCTCGTATTCTTTTTCGATGTAATAATCTACAGGAATATTTCTCCATTTATCCTTTACGATAGCATATTCCCCAACGCCCATGAAAAATAAATACGTCGAGTGTCTCTTATCCATCACCCAATGATCCGTTCTCAAACCGTTTGATTCTTTCTGGGATTCTTTCAGCATACCGTTTGAAAGGGTAACGTATTTATCAGGAACTGTCATATAGATTTCCTGCGTTGTTTTCTGATTCGGCTTGTCGATGGTAGGAAACCATGCGGAAGAAGATTCCGTTTCGCCCTGTGTCCAGATCTGCGTAGGCATATCAGGATCTTTTCCTTGTGCATTGATGAAATACAGACCTTTTGCATCATTGATGGCAGCGCTTCCTTCCTGTTTTACTTCGTTCGGACGGGCTGTATATTTGATATAAACGGTATAATCCTGATTTTTCGCGTACGTTTTATCTAAAGTGATCTTTAATACATCATCTTTATACTCATATTTTAAAGGAGACTTTTTACCGTTCATATCCAAAGCCACTTCATGAATCAGCATTCCTTTGGCATCCAGCGTGAGTTCTCCCGAAGGGTAGAAAAAGGGAGATGCCGTGAGCCATTCTTCACCGTTCATCTGCTCTTTCTGATAGTCGAAATTTACTTTAAGTTTGGTATGTTTAAGTTCTGTTGCTTTCGTATGAGTAGCTCTGTAGACCTTTTCTCTTCCGGAAGTTTCAGTTTGTGCCGCTACATTTGTGGAAAAGAAAATTCCTAAAAGAGCGATCGATAAAATGGCTTTTTTCATTATGATTAAAAATTATTTTTTCGTTAAAATATCAAAAATATCGTTGACAAGTGTCTCGTAATCTCCTTTCTTGAACTGCTCTTTGGTTTTAGCAAAAGCTTTTTTTCAGTTCACTTTCAGGGTTTTCGTCGTCAATAATTTCCGCCGATGCAACGCCTTTCAATTGAAGAATTACGTTTTTCAATACTTCAGCATCTGCATTTTCTTCGATATTTATTTTTAAATGTTTCATGATTTATTTGTGATTAGATTCTTTATGAATGCTTAGAATCAATTTCTCCAAATTTAAAACTTATTTCACAAAGAACGGACTTCATGAAAATATTAAGAAATATTTTTTTTATACTTTACTAATTGGTATAAATGTCTTTCTATCAATGAAGCCCATAAAAATATATTCTTCATCGATTCATTTTTCCACATAAAGCCATAAAGCGTTGGAAAATAACAAATTGTACTTGATTGCCTCTTCGGAATGGTTGATTGCCTCTTCGGAGTGGTTGATTGTCTCTTCGGAGTAGTTGATCGTCTATTCGAAACGCTTGATTGCTTCATCGAAATGATTGAGGGACCGTTCGAAGTGGCTGATTCCTTATTCGAAACACTTGACTGATCCATCAAAGTGGTTGAAAGCCCCAACGAACTGATTGAAAGACTCAATTGAATGGCAGATTAATTATTTAACCTGATTATTTTTTCATTTTTATACAGAAATATTATTTTGCAGTCTTTTTTTCTTTCCACATTATATACGTGGATTTTTTCAGGATTGATGTCGTTCATCTCGCAAAGCATAGGCGCTTCCCAGTTGTTATAGAAAACAGGTTCTCTGAAGGTAAAACCAGGGTTGTTTTTAAGCTCATGAAACATCCGGTAATCTAAACAGATTTCACCGCTTTCGATATGATTTTCTTTAATAGCAACCTTTAGTTTGCTAAAAAGCTCATGATTAAACTGACTGGCATATATCCATGAATTTTTAACATTAATATTTGTTACTATTAAAACAAAAGAAATCATACTGAAAACTAGAGCGATTGATTTGTTTGGCAGATTCATTTTAACTGCTGTAACAACAACTGCCGCAATGATGAATAAAGTATAGAAAAGTCTTACAGCTCCCAAATTCCGGTTGTCAAATCCGAAAACGGTTGGAATATACGATGAAAAAAGAAAAACGCTCAACGCTGAAAGTATGGCAAGAAAAGATATTATTCCTATATTTTTTAAATGTCGATATTGATTTTTAAAATCATATCCGCAAAATACTTTGTAGACCAACAAAGACATTAGTAATGCGAATATCCATTCCCAGAAATGGAGTTTTTTTAAAGTTCAGAATTCCTTTATACATTCCCAGGAAAATATCTTTAAAAAATAACCTTATAGAATAGAAAGAAACCTGCATTACTCTTTTAAATTCAAAGATCTTACTTATCTCATCCCGCTGGTAAGAATGTACAAATACCACCGGCTGAATTACTTTTCTGAAAATAATAATAGCTCCCAATGTTAATATAATGAACAAAATTCTTTTTCTATTTTCTCTAATCATAAATAAATGGAGAAGTAACAAAGGCAGGAAAATTTCATAGCATAATACTGAAGCTATAAAAAACAGCGAACTCAGCAGTAATTTTTTGCGGATATACAAGAAATAAATGCTCAATGAAAAAAAGATCGTTGCCAGATTTGAATTGAGCATAATCGACGAAAACTGAATGCTTGTGCCAATTACAGAGCAGGAATAAAGTAAAGTAATCAGACTGGCCAGTTCTTTTGAAAATATTTTCTGAGCGACTGCATATATCACCATCAGGGAGAGCGGAAAAAAGAATATACCAAGCCTATAAAATGACTCATGATATCTAGAAAGATACATCAACGTTCCGGTTACGATTCCAGAAACGGGTCTGGCAGCCATTGTCGCGGAGTCCAGAAAAGAATAAATAAAGCTGAAATAAGACTGTGAAATGAATTTGGATTCATACACTTTACTCAAATCATCTGCCACAATTACTTTCTCAATAAAGACCGACAAACTGATGTAAAGCGTATAAATAATGATTAAAATATTCAGAAATATCCCGGAATTGTCAATGTTTTTTTTCATGGTATTTTTCCCAAAATTTGTGTTAGAAACTTTAGATCAAAAATAACAGAATTAAAACAATTATAAAAAGGAATTCATAAATTAAATATTAGATAGCTACCGGCGCTTTTATTCCCGGATGCGGATCGTAATTTTCCAGTGTAAAGTCTTCAAAATCAAAATCAAAAATATTTTTAATTTCAGAATTAAGCTTCATCGTCGGAAGCGGTCGCGTTTCTCTGGCAAGCTGTTTTTTCACCTGTTCAAAATGATTATTGTAAATATGAACATCTCCGAAAGTATGCACATAATCACCAACCTGCAGATTGCAAACCTGTGCCACCATCATCAGTAATAAAGCATAGCTTGCAATATTGAAAGGAACCCCAAGAAAAACATCGGCACTTCTTTGATAAAGCTGCAGCGACAGTTTTCCATCGGCTACATAAAACTGAAACAAAGCATGACAGGGCGCTAAAGCCATATTCGGGATTTCGGCAACATTCCATGCAGAAACAATCAGTCTTCTGGAATCCGGATTTTTTTTGATTTGATCAATCACTTCTGTGATCTGGTCTACCACTTTTCCGTCTGCCCCGTTCCAGCTTCTCCATTGTGCGCCGTAAACAGGTCCCAGATCACCATTTTCATCCGCCCATTCATCCCAGATAGAAACACCGTTGTCTTTAAGATATTTAATATTGGTATCTCCTTTTAAGAACCAAAGCAATTCATAAATAATAGATTTCAGATGTACCTTTTTCGTTGTTACAAGCGGAAAACCTTTCGACAGATCATATCTCAGCTGATATCCGAAAACACTTCTTGTTCCAGTACCGGTTCTGTCGGTTTTGTCTGTTCCGTTATCTAAAATATGCTGTAAAAGGTCTAGGTAATTCTGCATTGAAAAATGATTTATGCCTCAAATTTAAAGAAAGAAATTTGAAAATGTATGAAAAAAAGCATCCATTTTGATGGACGCTTTGTATTGCTGAAAAGTATAATTTCTATTAAACTGCTGTATAACCACCATCTACAAGATAGTAACCACCGGTCATAAAAGAAGATTTTTCTGAACTCAGGAACAGTACCAATTCTGCTACTTCTTCAGCTTTTCCTAATCTTCCCATTGGGTGTTTGGTGATAAGAGCATTTTTCATGTCACCACTCAGACTTTGTAAAAGCGGAGTATCAATATAAGCAGGACCAACCGCATTGCAACGGATGTTTTTTTGTCCGTATTCCGCACCGATGTTTTTTGTAAGACCCACAACTCCATGTTTTGCAGCAGTATAGGCCGATGAAAGCGGTGCCGCGACAGTTCCGTGGATGGAGGCCATATTAACAATTACTCCACCACCATTTTTTTCCATTTGTTCCAGCTGATACTTGCATCCGTAGAAAACACCGTCCAGATTTATACTTAAAACTTTTCTCCAGCTGTCCAGGCTGTAATCACCTGTTAGTGCCTGTTCGCCACCGATTCCTGCATTGTTGCAAGCGATGTCGAGCTTTCCATAGATCTCTACCGTTTTCTTTACAAGGGCTTCTACTTCTTCTGCCTTTGATGTGTCAGCTTTTACAAATGAAGCTTCACCACCTTGTGCTTTGATGTCTTCTACAGCTTTGTTACCATGCTCTTCATTGATATCTGATACGATTACTTTTGCACCTTCTTTTGCATAAGAGTGGGCAATGGCCAATCCGATTCCTGATCCGGCTCCTGTCACAAGCGCTACTTTGTTGTCTAAAATTCCCATATTGATATTTTTTATTTGTAATATTTATACCACAATTTACGCCAAAATCAGGAAAATGCTTCCAAAGTAAGCAATAAAGTTTTCTTAAAATTACTCAGGGAAATATTAAAATAAACAGATCATATTATCGTTCATTACCACAGATCTTTAATAAGCTGAGAGCTATTATTAAGCGAAAAGCTTTGATCTTTACTTAATCCGTACATCGCTTTGGCTAAAGGAGATTCTGCAGAAACAGTCATGATTTTCTGATTGTCATAAATAATTTCACCCACGGAAGCGGAAATATAAAATAATCCTCTGTCGGTTTTTACCAATGCCCCATTCTGCACTTTCGTGCATGCATCAGTATTGATTTTCTGAAGGGCTGCCTGCTGGTTCATGGCTTCATTCAGCTGTCTTTGTAAGTTATTGATTTCCTGTTGCAGCATTTCGCGGCCAGTTTCGTATTTATCACCCATTGAACTTTTGGTATCGTTATTCGAAGCACGTGTACTTTCAATCAATTTTTCAAATTTTTGAATTTTTTCAGCCAGCTTTGTCTTCAACACTTCCAATATTTTAGATTTATCCATGATCAAACTTTCATTTTATATAATAAATCCAAATTTATTGAATAAAATTCATCAATATTCGGTCTCTTTAATATAACATAATATTAATCTTTTAAAAATTTATTTAAACCCTGTTTTCATTCAATAATACTTTCAAAAGCTTTATAGCAAAAGCCATCCCATTAAAAATAATAACAGCTTGTTTTTGAGTTATTTAAAATCACTTAACATAATAAAATTTTTATCACTACTATTTGAAATTTTCATACATTTATATCATCAAATAATATAGAGAATAAGTAAAGCGAAAGTATTTCTTAATCATCTTCATTATTAAAAAAATCTAATTTTAAGTAATTTATTATGTAAAATTAGGAGTGTCTTATACAATATTTCATAAAGAGGCTACCCAAAAAATTTGGATAGCCTCTTTTTTTTATTTGCGTTCTTTTGGAATAAGAATATGTATTATTTTTCAAAGACAGCATAATCGCCGGGCTTGAAACTGAATGTCTTTTGCTCGTCAAAATTTCTATTCATTTTATCAAATACATTTTTGAAAGTCCCTGATAAATTTCCATCTTCAATACTGAAATCGACCGGTTCTTTCGACAGATTCAGTACCACCAATACCTCATCATTGCCATTTTTCCGAAGATATGCAAAAATCTTATCGTTAGCCGTTGTATTCAGAATATAGGTTCTTACATTAGGATCTCCTCCTCTCAACGCAGGATTGGAAGATTTTAAATTCAGAAGCACTTTATAAAAATCCGCCATCTGATAATCATTCGTCCATGCTATAGGATCTTTCTCGAAGAATTCAAGCCTTTTCATATTAGGAAGTTCCTGCCCGGAATATAGCAAAGGAATCCCATTCCATGTTGCTGAAAAAACAGCCATGGGTTTTGTGATCACGCCATATTTTTCGTATTCGGTTCCGTTCCAGGAATTTTCGTCGTGATTGGTCGTAAACCAGGCTCTCATAGAACCATCACCGATATTGGAATATTGTATCAGAAGATCTTTTAGTTCCTGTATCGGAAGATTTTTTTTGTAGTAATCTTCAGATTTGTGCATCCACTTCCATGAATAACTGGCATCGAAAAATTTTCCGTATTCAGGGTTTTCAAGTTCATCATATTCTCCGATCCAAAACAAAGGCTTTATTTTTTCAATCTCAGGGCGTGCCTGCTCCCAGAAGTCTACTTCAACCCAGGAAGCAAGATCGCATCGGAATCCGTCTATTCCGGTTTCTGCAACCCAGAATTTCATAGCTTCAATCATAGCAAGACGCATTTCTTGGTTTTTGTAATCTAATTCTATAATGTCGTCCATTCCCGATGCACGGTGAAAACTACCGTCAGGATCTTTTAAATAAAATTCAGGATGCGTTTTTGTCCAGACATGATCCCATCCCGTGTGATTTGCCACCCAATCGATGATTACTTTGAAGCCGAGACGGTGTGCTTCATTAACCATGTGTTTAAAGTCATCCATTGTTCCGAATTCCGGATTAATGGATGTGTAATCTGCTGCTGCATATTGACTTCCCAAATTTCCTTTCTTATTTTCCTGTGCGATAGGAGTTATCGGCATGAACCATAGTGTCCTCACTCCCATGGTTTTTAATCTTGGCATTTCTTTTTCAAATGCTCTGAATGTTCCTTCCTTGGTATATTGTCTTACGTTGACTTCGTAAATATTGGTCGTGTGTTTCCAGTCTTTTGGTAGATCCGTCATTTTTTTCTGATGTATTTCGAGTGGTGCAGGAAATAATTCCCAAGCCAATGATTGCTATTAAAATTAATTTTTTCATTAATTCTCTTTTAACAAAAATAGCAATTGTGATCGGAAAACAGGAATGATTTAACGATTGAAGATAAGTTATTACATGAAAAAGCCCCGAATTTCCATTCAGGGCTGTATATTTTTATTTGTTTTGATTATCTGTCATCATCATTATCGTCCTCTTCATCAAAAACATCATCATTATAATCTTCTTCTTCCTCGTCATCAAAATTTTCATCGTCATCATCCACAAAATTGCCGGTTACCGCAAAATCATCCTCAAACCCGAAATCATCCTCCATTAAAGGCATTGCCGATTTCTTTTTGGATCCTCCGGTTCCACTTTTGCTTGGCGCTTTCAAAGGCACATTTCCAAATCTGTAAACGGTGATGGGATAATTAACCCCTTTTGTTTCTTCGATCACTTCGACCAATTCGCAGAAAAACTCCCAGAGATCAAGAAATCCGTACTGGAACTGAGCTTTATCACCCGTTTCTTCGAAAGCTTCATCGATGTACACATCCGACATAATCTCTCCATCGCCATCGTCACTCATGTCTTCCAACGGAACACTTTTTACGATCGTTCCGTCTTCTTCCAGTAAATTAAAAGCAGAAAGCTCATCTCCCTGCAAGCTGAACGCACTTTTAATTCCTAAATGTAAGTTCCATAGCGTCTGTTTTCCTTTAACTTCGATATCCCGGAAAATATCTTCTTTCGCATCTAATATTACGCGGATTTTGTAAACCATCAGTTTAAAATTACTTTTTTGCCTTTGTTATTATGATAAATCTCTGTTGCAAATATAAAATAAATGAGAGTTGACAAAAAAATATTTCAGGATTTTTTAAAATATTTTTTTTTCTTACATTTTGCAGAAATTATTTACTTTTTTCAAGCATAAAACTGAATTTCGTTCCCTCAAGATAAACGCTTTCTACGGTAATATTTTCATTGTGTGCTTCAAGAATATGTTTTACGATGGCAAGACCCAGCCCGGAACCGCCTTCTCTCCTGCTTCGGCTGGTTTCTACACGGTAAAATCTTTCGAAAATTCTTGGCAGACTTTCGGATTTTATACCCATTCCGTTGTCTATAACTTCGATGAGAACTTTATTTTTAAGAATACTTGTTTTCACAACCACTCTGGCTTCCTGACGGTTGGCGTAATGAATGGCATTAGAAATAAGATTAATGAAGACCTGCGAAATTTTCTGCTTGTCGGCCTCCACAAAGATCTGAGGATGTAGGGTCTGAATCTGAAGAGTCGCATTGTGCTTTTCAGCTTCAAGATCAAGAAGATCAAAGATTTCCTTGATGAGCAAATTAACATCAAATTTTGAAACGGTAAGATTGATCTCCCCTGCTTCAAGTCTGTTAATCATATCAAGATCGGTAACTATAGCGATGAGCCTTTCTACGGATTTATCAATGCGTTCCAGATATTTATCACGAATGGTAAGATTATCCACACCGCCGTCACGCAACGTTTCTACATATCCCTGAATTGAGAATAGCGGAGTTTTAAGCTCATGCGAAACATTTCCGATGTATTCTTTACGATAGCTTTCCATTTCCTTCATCATGTCCAGCTCTGTGACTTTCTGCTGATTAAGATCCGAAAACCTTTCTCCTAACTCTTTTATCGTAATATTTTCGTTGTCATTATGTACAATCTCTTGGGGCAGAAGCATCGAAAGGCCTCGGACCTGTTTCTTTCCGTAATAATTGAAAAGCAGCTCCAGCACAATGTAATTAATGATAAAGATAAGGATGAGACAGATGAAAAGCCCGATTTTAAAGAAGGGCGTATTGTAATAGATATCTTTTAGCAAATCGAAAGTGATTACTAAAAGAAACATCACCAATGTCAGGAGACAAGAGGCGACGAGTGTAAGTCTGTAAAATTTCAATTTTACAAGTTTTTATGGGTTGATATAAAGATAATGAACTGAGTATTAAACAATAAGTTTATACCCAATTCCTTTTAAGGTCTGAATCGTATTAATCCCTAACTTTTCTCTCAATCTTCGGATATGTACGTCGATTGTTCTTTCTCCAACAATCACATCATTTCCCCAGACTTTTTCCAGAATCTCTTCCCTCTTAAATACCTTTTCCGTATTGGAAGCTAATAAATAAAGAAGATCGAATTCTTTTTTTCGGAAGCAGAAACTGCTGACCGCTTTTTGACACCCTGAAATTATCCTTATCAATCACCAGATCACCGATTTCAATAAGCTTGGAATTGTCGGAAACCTGAGACGTAAGCTGCAATAAGGCGTTAACCTTTGAAATAAGAATTTTCGGCTTGATGAGCTTAACGATATAATCGTTGGCCCCCGCCTGAAAACCTGCCAGCTGGGAAAACTCTTCGCTTCTTGCAGATAAGAAAACGATTAAGGTTTTCTGAAGTTCCTTGATCTTGCGAAGTTCCTGACATGTTTCGATACCGTCTTTTTCAGGCATCATCACATCTAATAAGATAAGATCGGGGACAATTTCTTTAGCTTTGTCGATACCTTCATTACCGTTTGTGGCTGTATAGATATCGTAGCCTTCCTTTTCTAAATTGTAAGACAGAATCTCTAAAATATCCAGTTCGTCGTCTATTAAGAGGATTTTCTTTTGGTTCATTTTTAATTTTTACGCATCAAAGTTAATAATATTTTAATCACAGTTTAACAAAACGGGTATCGTTCACATAAAGTTAACAATTATATCCTTTTCTTAATGTTTAGTTAAGAAAAAATTAAATTTTGCTAAACCATATACCCGGTTTATTCTTTCTTTCTTTGCACCGAAAGAATCGAGTAAGATATAGTAAAAATGAAAAAACAAATCCACAAGAGCATTATGCTGCTTGCCTTGTTTTCCGCTGGTTACGCATTCGCACAAAGCCAGGTTCTAGAAGGTAGGGTATTGGACGAGAAAGACAACACTCCTATTGAAGGGGTAAAAGTAAAGGTAAATGATCAGGAGGTTACGACTGACATTTCCGGAAACTATTCTCTGAGCCTTCCACCGGGAACTAATTACGTCATCACAGTAACTTCCAACGGCTACAACCGAAAAGAAATCAGTGAGGTTATTGTGAAAAATGATGCCAACACCCACCTTGATATCGTTCTGGACAAGCCTACTTCTACGAAGGAAAAACAAATCGAAGGAGTTGTTATAAAATCCAACGCAAGAAAAGAAACCATCGCTTCTACCATCGGTTTGCAAAGAAATTCCGGGGTAGTTTCGCAGGTAATCGGTGTTGAGGCTATTAAAAGAAGTCCGGACAGAAATACAGGAGAAGTTTTGAAAAGAGTTTCGGGAGTGAGTTTGTTCGACGGAAAATACATTGTTGTAAGAGGTTTATCAGACCGTTATAACCAGGCAATGCTGAATGGCATTCAATTATCCAGTACAGAACCGGACAGAAAAACGTTCTCTTTTGACCTTTTCCCGGCAAACGTGATCGAAACACTTGTCATCAACAAAACGTTCATCCCGGAATACAGTGGAGAATGGGGAGGTGGATTGATCCAGGTAAATACAAAAGACATCCCGAACAAAAACTTTTTCAATGCACAAGTGGGTGTGGGAGGAAACTCTATCACTATGGGACACGAGTTTAAAATGCAAAAAGGAGGAAAATGGGATTTCCTGGGAATTGATGACGGAACGAGAAAGCTTCCTACAGGATTCCCTGCAAAGAATTCTTTCAGTATTTTGGGGGATGCAGATAAAACCGAATTCGGAAAACAATATGTAAAAAATCTGGGATACAATTCTAACGGTTTCCCTGAAAATGTAAGCTTACAGCTGGATGGAGGTTTTAATACAAAACTCTTCGGAAAAGACTTAGGCGTTATTGCCGTATTGAATTACAGCAACAACAAAAGAAAAATTGAAACCAACAACAGATTTTTCACGATCAACGGGCTTTTAGCCGATACCAATTTCGATTACTACACTGAGAAATACCAGAATGATGTTATTTTAGGAGGTTTATTAAATTTAACGTTAAAACTTAATAACAATAACAGAATTTCCCTGAAAAACATCATCACCAATAATACGGTGAACCATATGTCTTTCAGAACAGGAAAAGATTTTGAATTTGATCCTGTAAACGGAACAAATATCATTGCGAGAGAAATTGGCTTTAAAGAAACAACATTCTACAATTCGACGCTTACCGGAACGCATAAAATCGATGCTTTGGGAGGTCTTACCTTCAACTGGTACGGAAGCTTCGGTATTCTGGATCAATACATTCCATTGTTACAGCGTTTACAGTACAATCAATATCCTGACATCAACGGAAGCCCTTATCTGGCTTTGATCTCGAATGGTCTTTCTCAAAAATCAGGAAGTGTATTCTACTCTACGCTAAGCGATTATTTATATAACGCCGGTGGAGATGTATCCAAAACGTTTGAGATGTTTGGTCAGAAACAAACTATCAAAGGAGGATATTTATTCCAGGTAAAGGACAGGGTTTATAACTCAAGACCTTTCTCTGTAAGACTGGCAGGATATAATCAGGCATTGCTTTCTCAGCCATTTGAAACCATTTTCAATCCTGAAAACTTCGGAACGGGTGGTAATAAATTTACCTTTGACGAGATCGCCGGAAACCAGTACAGATATATCGCCAATACAATCCTGAATGCAGGTTATTTACAATTTGACAATAATATCAACTCATGGTTCAGAGCAGTTTGGGGATTAAGAATCGAGAACTTTGACCAATTGGTAGGAAGCACCAAAAAGAGCGACGACCGTTTTGTAAATACGCGTGTTACAGACTTTTTACCGGCATTAAACATGACATTTAAGCTTACTAATAACATGAATCTACGTGTTGCAGGTTCGCAGACTGTTGTAAGACCGGAATTCAGAGAAGTTTCCCCATTAGCATATTATGATTTTGATTTGGGAGCTACCGTGATTGGTAACAAATTTATCCAGAGAACTAAAATCACCAGTGCCGATGTTCGTTGGGAATGGTATCCTAGAAATGGTGAGATTCTTTCCGTGGCAGGTTTCTATAAAAACTTTAAAAATCCTATCGAATTGTATTTCAACCAATCAGGGGTAGGAACCAGTAATACATTCAACTACTTAAACGTAGATAAAGCCGATGCCTACGGAGCTGAATTGGAATTCAGAAAGAAACTGGACTTCATGAGTGCTCTTAGAAACTTCACATTGGGCGGTAACTTCGCTTTAATTAAAAACAGAGTGACAGACGAAGCTACAAATGTAGACAGACCGATGCAGGGGCAGTCGCCTTATACGGTAAACGTAAGCCTTCAGTATGATGCTGAAAATTCAGGATGGTCTTCTACGGTGCTTTTCAACATGATCGGAAGAAGGATTCTGTATGTAGGAAACGATCAGGTTCCGCCGATCTGGGAAAACCCAAGACCCCTTCTTGATTTCCAGGTAGCTAAGAAAATATGGCAGAGAAAAGGTGAAATTAAACTGAACATTTCAGATATCCTGAACCGCCACGCGAAATTCTACCACGATCTAAACAACAACAAAAAATACGACAGTGCAGATGCACTTGCTATCGACAGAGTAACAGGTACCAATATCAGTCTGACTCTTGGATACAGCTTTTAATTAAAATCAATTATCTAATAAAAAAAATAAGTCTTTATATCATGAAAAAATTTGTTTTATACTCTTTAATGCTTGGTACTCTAGCAACTACTGTAACAGCATGTAGAAACATAGAAGAAGATGGGCAAACTATAGTTCAGAATGGTTCAGGTAGCGGAAGCACTGAAAACCTTATCCTTTCAGGAAAAATCACTTCAAATCTTACCCTTAAAGCCAATAATATCTATAAACTAAGAGGATTGGTGTATGTAACGAACGGAGCTACCTTAACTATTGAGCCAGGTACTAAAATCGTTGGTGAGGCTGATAAAAACGGTGCTTTAATTATTACAAGAGGAAGCAAGATCATGGCAGAAGGTACTGCCAGTAACCCTATTATCTTTACTTCAGAAAAACCAAGTCCTAAAAGAGGAGACTGGGCAGGTTTAGTAATCTTAGGAGCTGCGCCTACCAATGCTTCTTTCAACGGACAGGCTGGTGTAGGTGAAATCGAAGGAGGGATCAACAACACGGAAGGACTGGGTCTTTACGGAGGAACGAATGCTGCTGACAACAGTGGTGTATTAAAATATGTAAGAGTAGAATATGCAGGATATGCTTTCTTACCGGACAAAGAAATCAACGGTATCACTTTCGGTGGTGTAGGGAGCGGAACTACGGTAGATTATGTACAGGTTTCTTATGCTAATGACGATAGCTTCGAATGGTTTGGAGGAACGGTAAACTGTTCTCACCTTATTGCTTACAAAGGTCTTGATGACGATTTCGATACAGATAACGGGTATTCAGGAAAAGTTCAGTTCGGCATTGCGGTAAGAGATTCTCAGGTGGCTGACGTTTCAGGATCTAATGCTTTCGAATCTGATAATGATGCAAACGGATCTTCTTTAACTCCGAAAACATCGGCTACATTCTCAAATATGACGATCATTGGCCCTATCAACTCTTCAAGCACATCTACAAACGTAGGTACAATCAATTCTTTATTCCAGAATGCATTACAGATCAGAAGAAATTCTGCAATCTCTGTATTCAACTCTGTATTCACAGGATATCCGGTAGGTTTATTTATTGATGCTACCAAAGGTACTCCAACAGATAACAACATCGGAAATTCAAGTCTTGCATTCCAGAATAATATCCTTGCAGGTACGGTAACGCCGTTGAAATTCGGAGCTTCTACATCATCTCCTACAGCTTTCACTTTAGCAGATCTTACCGCTTGGTACACGGCTAACGGAAACTCAACGTTGACGTACACTGCTGATGTGAAATTGACAAATGCATGGGCTCCGGCAGGAACAACGCCAAACTTTTCTCCAGCTTCAGGTTCTCCTCTATTAACAGGTGGGGTATTCACTAACACTAAATTAACAAGCTGGTTTACAGCAGTAACTTACAGAGGAGCTGTAAAAGATGGTAACGATACTTGGTACGCTGGTTGGACAAACTACAATTTATAATTAGTAATTAGTTTCTTCATATCAAATTAAAAAAACAGCATCGGAAATATTTCCGATGCTGTTTTGATATGTAAATAATAAACAGGTTTACAGGAATTTCGAAGGAGCTCAGTTTTTAAGGGAAAATCTATTTTAACCATTAAGATTAATTTTAGGAGTTTAGTTTAATTAATGTAATATCAAAGATATTCATAAGCAACAATTTCAATCCGTTTATGGATTACTTAACACCTCTTAACTTCTTAAATCAATCTTAATGGTTTAAGTTTAAATATTTTGTTAAAGCAGATTACCACATCTATATTGTGAAAATACAAGGAAAAATGGTAATTTGGTCTTCTGAAAACAGAAACGGGTCTTTAATCTGAAAATATTATGAAAAAAAACTATCTGAAGCTCATCATGGCAGCTGTTATTATAAGTTCTTCTTTTATCTTTCATTCCTGTACGGAAGACGATGATGTAGCCACGATAGCTGTTGTAGGAATTGCGCAGGATCCTGCCAACTTCAAAGGAGATATCAGCAGCGGACAGGTCGTAACACTTGATGCCACAAAAGTATATGTACTGAAGGGAGCAGTAAGAGTAAAGGATGGCGGAAAGCTCGTGATCCCAGCCGGAACAAGAATCGTCGCAACGGCAGCTGCAGACTCATATATCCTTGTAGAACAGGGCGGGCAGATTTATGCTAACGGAACATCGGCCTCACCGGTGACATTTAATTCATCCGCTGCTACCGCAGGAAGCTGGGGAGGAATTATAATCTGCGGGAAAGCTCCTATCAACACCGGAGCAACTGGCATTACGGAAGTCGGAAATGCATCTTACGGAGGAACAGCCGCTACGGATAATTCAGGGTCATTAACCTATGTAAGGATTGAAAATGCGGGAATCAGCTTTGCAACCGATAAAAACTTCAACGGTCTATCCCTGTACGGCGTGGGAAGTGATACCAAAGTAGAAAATATCGCTGTCGTAAACGGAACTGAAGACGGTATCCAGCTATATGGGGGAACGGTAAATATTTCTAACATTGTTTCCGTAAGTAATGCAGATGATGCCTTTGTGTGGACCGACGGGTGGATCGGAACTGCATCCAATATTTATACAAAAAGAAGAACCAGCGGTACCGGAAATACCGGAATTAAAGGAATAAACAATGCGGCTAATGCCGATGCCTCTCCAAGATCCAACCCTACCCTAAAAAACGTAACGCTTATCGGTGGTACTACCGGAGAATCGCAGGCGATAAGGCTTTATTCAGGAACGTATGCCAGCTTTGAGAATGTAGTTCTCTCCAACTGGACAGACGGTTTCAGTATTGAAAGCGATCCTACAGTAACCTACATCAACGGACAAAGCAAAATAAAAGATGTCTTTTTTTGATACTAATGTTACCAATAAAATGACGGCAAAAGCAACAGATGGTTCCAGCGTAACCATACAGCCTTCAACCTACAACGAAAAATCTGATGCTACCGGTGCAGGAAATCAGCTGGCAAGTCCGGCATGGGCAATAGGATGGTCATCTCTACAGTAAGAATAATAAAAAATATACAGCAGCATCGGATTTTTCCGGTGCTTTTTATTTATAGCTAAAATATTTAAGTAAGATATATTTATTTTCCATAACCTGTCGTGGCAGGTAAATCATCCCACCGGATAGATAATGAACCTCTCCGGACCATTTTATTATATGTTCAGGCCAATATTTTTACCCGTCTGAAGACGTAAAATACATCAGCAGCAGTGTTATGAATGGCAAGCTTGATGTTCTTAACAAAATAATAATTATCAGTAGCATCGGGCTTCAGCCCGATATTTCAATAAGGAACAAAATAAAGGCTTTAACCAAATTATAATAGATTTTGGCTAAAGCCTGGATTATTTATATGGATGTAAATGTGCTAAAGCCCATTTCTACTGATACTAAAAAAATTTCTCCCGATCTGATTTTAGTTTAAATGGAAAGGACGAAGTTACTAACCTCATCCTTTAAAATTATCTTTAAATAACTAAGAATATTCAAATTTTCTCACTGCTTCCAGTGTCATATCAATTTCCCTGTCTTTAATGGCATCACTGATGAAATAGGTTTCATAACCACTTGGCGGAAGATAAATTCCGTTGGTGAGCATCTGGTGGAAGAAATTGTTAAACAATGCATGATTGGCTTCCTGCGCCTCATCAAAGTTGCTGACTCTGTTGATATGGAAAAATACAGACATCATCGATCCTTTTCTGTTGATCTTATGAGCAATTCCTTTTTCATTTAAAATTTTCCCGATTTCAAAATCTAACGTTTCCGTCGTTTTGGCTAATCTGCTGAAAAATTCAGGATCATTTTTAATTAACTGTAATGTCTTCAGTCCGGCTCTCATAGCAAGTGGATTTCCACTCAGTGTTCCAGCCTGGTATACGCCGCCTTTAGGTGCCAGATGATCCATGATTTCATTTCTTCCTGCAAAAGCTCCTACCGGAAGCCCGCCACCAATCACTTTTCCGTAGGTGACAAGATCTGCTTTTACGTTAAAAAGTTCCTGTGCGCCACCGAAAGCAAGTCTGAAACCCGTCATTACTTCATCAAATATCAGCAAAGCACCGTTCTCGTCACAGATCTTTCTTAATTTCTGTAGGAATTCGTTTTCGGGAAGAACACAACCCATATTTCCGGCTACAGGCTCGATAATTACCGCTGCAATCTGCCCCTGATTATGTCTGAATAAATCTTCAACCTGTTCAAAATCATTATACCTTGCCAGTAAAGTATCTTTTGCGGTTCCTGCCGTTACGCCCGGAGAATTAGGGTTTCCGAATGTAGCAGCACCACTTCCCGCTTTAATTAAGAATGAATCTGAATGACCGTGATAACAGCCCTCAAATTTTACGATTTTATCTCTTCCTGTAAATCCTCTTGCAAGTCTTACCGCGCTCATACAGGCTTCCGTTCCTGAGGAAACCATTCTGATCTGATCGATGTTCGGAACGTTTTCCACGATAAATTTAGCGATCTCTGTTTCAAGCTCGGTGGGCGCTCCGAAAGAAAAACCTTTCTCTGCCTGAATTTTTAATTCTTCCAAAACTTCAGGATGGGTATGGCCTAAAATAGCAGGTCCCCAGGAATTAATATAATCAATATAAGTATTGTCATCGGCATCGGTAAGATAAGCTCCTTTTGCAGATTTCATAAAAACCGGCACTCCGCCTACAGATTTGAATGCACGAACAGGGGAATTTACACCTCCCGGAATGTATTGGTAAGCTTCATCGAATAAAGCTGAACTTCTTTGGTATTTCATTTTTGTTGATAGTTGCGGGTTGATGGTTGCTCGTTGTCGGTCAAAAAAACCATCAACCAAAACCAAACAACCAATTTTTAGTTTCTGGGTTTTTTTATCAATTAAATAAATCAACTGTCCGGCTGCAGGTTTCTGCCCTTCATCCATTCTGTTTTTAGCATATAATTTATTCAATTTAATGCCGAATTTTTGGGCGATATCATGCATATCTTCTCCGGCTTCGGCTTTATAGGTTGCTGTATTTCCCGCGGAATTCTTGGATTCAAGGAAAACAATGTCATTTTTGTGTAATGTGTCACCTTCCAGCTCATTCCATTTAATCAGTTTGCTCTCGCTGATTTTAAACTTCTTAGCAATATATTCCACACTCGTATCTTCAGGGATAACGATGTATTTCAAACCATCGTTCGGGTGACTTTTAATTAAAATAGAATTAAGAACTTCAGCCTTTGTTTTTATTCTTTCCACTCTTTTCTGCTGCTGAGCATAAGAGGTCTGCTTATACGGAACTTCTATCGTTACAGGATCTTTCACCTTTCTGGTATATTTTTCAGGTTCCAGTTGGGCCATGAAAACTCTGTCATCTTTTAGATTTGGGTACATTTTAAGGACTGCATACAGAACTTCTTTTGAACTGGTATTGTCGAATTCGTATAATTTGTATTTTTCAATTTTCCCTATTAATATGGAAGCATAACGTGGGTTGGTAGCATATCCTGCTTTTTTCAGGCCGGTTGCCCACGCTTTGTAATCTTTCATATCCAAATTAAAAAAGGTTTGCGTAATATTTTCTTGTGGATAAGAATATCGAGTGGTCTTCATACGATTGTCGCGGATCGTCATACACTCTGAAACATTCATTGGGTGCGTCATCCGTATGTTTCATGGTTTTGCCCGTCCAGTCTTCTTTGCATTTGATTCCGAAATGGTTTTTACCTTCCAATGCCAGCCGGCTTTGTCCGCCTCCAGTTTCCAAGAGCCCCTGTGCGAGGGTGATAGAAGCGGGAATTCTGTATTTTTCCATTTCTTCTACTGCGTATTTGGCAAATTTCTGGATGTACTGATCTTCAGTAGCCCAGGTCTGGGCTGAGAATTTTGATAAAACTAAAAGGCTTACGAATAAGAAAAGTCTTTTCATCTTATAATTTTTTATTGTTTTAAAATGAAAGATGGAACACTTAGTGCTTCATGTTTTTCAATTTTACTTTATATAATTAAATTTCTGTTTTGTTTTTCCAAAAGCATATTTGCACCTTCAATACCTTGTAATCCTCCGGTATGGAAGCACAGAATTTTACTGTTTTCAGGAAAATATTCTTCATTTATCATCTCAAAAATCTTCTGCATCATTTTTCCTGTATAGATCGGTTCAAGCGGAATTCCGTAATGATCTTTAAAATCATTGATAAAACGGATATTCTCATCATTTATTTTACCATAACCTCCAAAAGCTGAATCTATTAAACTAAAATTTTCTTTCGGAGTTAATGTTGATATTTTATTTTCCAGTGAAGAATCACTAACAGCCTTAAAGCCGATAACTTTCTGATTTTCTTCACAGAATTTTGAGATTCCGGCAATCGTACCTCCTGTTCCGACTGCGGTGCAAAGATAATCAAAATCTTTTGTTTCGTTATTCAGCATCATTTTCACGCCCTCTACGGCTTCCTGATTGGTTCCGCCTTCAGGGACAATGAGCGCGTCGGGAAATTCTTTCTGTAAAAATTCGGCAATTTTTTCTTTGTGGCGGTATTCCTCACGAGTAACAAACCTTAAATTCATTCCGCTTTTCTTAGCAAAAACCAAGGTGGTGTTTTCGCGCCATTTATCTTTTAATTCTTCTCCTCTGATAACGCCCAGTGTGGGAATTCCGGAAAGTTTTCCTAAAGCAGAAACGGCAGCAATATGATTGGAAAAAGCACCTCCGAAAGTAATGATGTAAGGCTTTTCAGGATTTTTATCCAAATAATTATTAATATTAAAGAATAATTTCCAGTACTTATTTCCGGAAATTTCAGGATGAATGAGATCTTCTCTTTTCATAAAGAGCTTCACCTTTTTTCCGACAGGAATTTCAACGACAGGAATATGTATTTCCGGAATTTTCATCTCTGCAAATTTCCTGAATTTATTTTACATGATACTTTATAAATTAGTTAAACAAAACTTAAAATAAATCCTGACGGAAATAAAAATATGATCAAAGATATTTCCTGAAACTCCATAATTTCCTTTTCTGAAGATAATTCAGATCATGTTCATTGGCATAAGCTTCTCTTTCAAACGAAATTTGTCCGTAGGCCTGATAAGGATTTTTTAGTCTGAATAACCAGTAATAATATTCAACGACATAGAAAATATAGAAGAAAATCACCAGCATTTCCATTTGTTGCCTTAAATGGATTTTTTCATGATTAATCAATACTTTATTTTTCTTATCTTCGAGATTCCTAATAAAGATAAAAGGGAAAAGCGTAATGCCGCTGATTTTTAATATTTTTAAAGGCTTCTGGCATACAATTATCATACTAACAAATATAAAAGTTTTTTAGCTTAGAGATTTAACCTATGGCACTTTTTGACATCAAAGAAGGTGAAGATTTTTACTACAACGAGCAGGGGTATAAGGTTTTTACAGAAAAGTTTCATCTAAAAAGAGGATATTGCTGTAAAAGTGGCTGTAGACATTGTCCTTACGGATACGATAAAAAAACCGACACATTTATTAAAAACGATAAAAAAAATAAATAAAATGAAAAAATATATTTTTATTTTGTTAGCCTCGGCTACTTTGGGTTTGACATCTTGTAGTCCTTTCAATGTACGTTCCGATTATGCGGATACTGCAAATTTCACCACTTACAAAACCTACAAGTTGAGAATTGATGATCTGAAACTGAATGACATCGACAAAGACAGAGTTTTAAATGAACTTTCGAGACAACTGCAGACCAAGGGTCTTCAATCGGGGGAAAATCCTGATCTGATCATTAATGTAAAGGCCAACCATAAGAAGATCACCGACGTTACGACCTCTTCTCCTTACGGAGCCTGGGGCTGGGGAGGACCTTTCGGATGGGGAATCGGGATGAACAGAACCTGGACCAGCAATTACAACGAAGGCGCCATCATCGTGGATATGGTAGATGCAAGATCAAACAAACTGGTTTGGCAGGGAATCGGAAGCGGAATTTCCGTGGATCGTCCAAAAGCTAAGCAAAAACAAATTCCTGAAATCATGGCGGAAATTATGAAAAATTATCCTCCGCAAAGAAAATAAGATCTAAAATTAATCAGATATATAGAAAGTCAATACAGTGTTTGTATTGGCTTTTCTGTTATTATTAAATAAATATTTCACCACATTTTAGAATAATAAATCAGAATTAACAATTCCGTAATTCTTAATTCATAAATTTGTGTTAATCTTACCAGACTAAAATATTAACATGAAAAAATCATTATTAATTCTTGCATTCGCCTCCGTTATGGCCAATGCTCAGGCACCTTCAGGATATTATAATTCGGCAAACGGATTATCGGGAGCGCCTCTAAAGACGGCATTAAGCACAATTATTACCAACGGGCATCAGGACAAGGGATACAGCGGACTTTGGACCGGCTACAAAACGACCGACATCGATAAAAATTATGAAAATGACGGCTCGATCCTGGATATCTATTCTGAAAAACCGACAGGAGCCGACCCGTACAAATACACTCCGGTAACCAACCAATGCGGAACCTATTCTGTAGAAGGAAACTGCTACAACAGAGAGCATATTGTTCCTCAAAGTTTATTTAATGAAGCTTCGCCGATGGTTTCCGATATCAATTTTATCAGAGCCACCGATGGTAAAGTGAATGGTATGCGCTCCAATTACCCTTTCGGAAAAGTAGGAACAGCAACATTTACATCTAAAAACGGTTCTAAATTGGGAAATTCAACTTCTCCGGGATATTCGGGAACGGTTTTCGAACCGATTGATGAGTTTAAAGGCGATGTTGCCAGAATGATTTTCTATTTTGTAACACGCTATGAAAACAAACTTTCTACTTTTTCTTCAGGAAATATGTTGGGCAATTCAACATTTCCGGGATTGCAGACTTGGGAGCTGAATGTTTTACTGGCATGGCATAATCAGGATCCGGTATCGCAGGCAGAGATCAACAGAAATAATGCTTCATACACTTTCCAGGGAAACAGAAATCCTTTTATCGATAACCCGAATTATGTTAATTCAATCTGGGGATCAGGATCCTCAACCGGCGGCGGAACGACAAATCCTCCGACTTCGACATCTTGTGCTAATGAGACTTTCGAAACAATCCCGACAACAAGCTCTTCTTCTTATCTTACAAGAACCTGGACTAATAACGGAATTTCATGGACGGCAACAGATGCAAGAACCGATCAGACTATTTCCACGAAAGCGATTACCGTAAGAGACGGAGCTTTAACGTCCGGCAGTTCTGCGAACGGAATAGGTTCATTAACTGTGACTACACAACTGAAATTCTCAGGATCAAACGGAACGTTCAACGTAAAAGTGAATGGAACGACAGTAGGAACAGTGCCATATAGTACAAATACCACGACAACAACCATCAGCAATATTAACATTACAGGAAATGTAGTGGTGGAGCTGGAAAATACTTCGACAAGCAACAGAGTAGCCATTGATAACCTGAGCTGGACGTGTTATTCAGGAACATCACGACAGGCACAAATCTCTTCTGGCGAATTAAATACAAATCAAACCAAATTACAGATTTCACCCAACCCGATTTCAAATAATGAAATTTTCGTAAAAGGTGAGACACAAAACATCAGGAAAGCTGAGATTTACAATCTTCAGGGAAAAGTGATGCAAACATTTGATCAGCCTTTTAAAAACAGCAGAAATTCAATTAAAATTAAAAACCTTCCACAAGGCATTTATATTTTAAAAATGGACTCGGCGAGTGTTAAATTTATTGTGAAATAATAAGATGGATAATGAATGAGAAGCTGATAGTTTCTACTTGATTTCAACAAATATAAAAACTCCTTCTTTCGTTTGAGAGAAGGAGTTTATTTTTAAGAGGTGAAGAAATTAATTTCCTTGCATCTCTCTGATTCTTTCCTGCAACAATTCAGGATTTGAAAGAGCATCAACTCCTACAGAAGAAATAATGTAAATGTAATAGATAACAGAAATTACATTCAGAACAATACCAATAATACAAAGTATTCTTCCCACATTCAAGTTTCCATAATTGGTGTACTCTCCAGGGTTTTGTTTATATAAAACAAGATCCTTATTCGCGAGAACAAGACCAATTATTGCCGCAATAAGGCCTATAACGCCATAGCAGCAACATGTTACAATGGATACAATTCCTAATACTAAAACGACTGTTGCGTTTGGTAATTTTTGATTCATAGTTTATAATTTAATGTTCGTGTTTATTTAATGTATAAAAATGTGGTGCTTGTAAAAATAAGAAATTACCATTATGACTGAATTAATAATTGCCAAAAAAATTAATACGTTACCGTAATTTCTTTTTTTATCTATAAAATTAAGAATTATTGCCCCGAAAAATAAAAGTAATGTATATACGGCGGGAAACATATGAAAAGCTTCTGTAAATTTCCCTTCAAAAACCATCAAAATAGCTCTTTGGCTGCCACAACCAAAACAATCTATTCCAAGAAATTTCTTGGTCGGACAAGGCAGCATGAAATCTTCTGCTTTCATATTTTCGTTTTTGTTGATCAAATATATAAAAATTACGAAGATATTTTTGCTCTCAGATACTGATGCGGAAAAAAGCATTCTTCATTCATCTCAAATGATCCGTGAACGGCTATATAAGGATTTCTTAAAATTTCTCTGGCAATAAAAATCAGATCAGCATCACCTTTTTGCAGAATTTCCTCTGCGTGGTTTACTTTTTTAATTAAACCTACGGCTCCGGTTTTTACGGCAGCTTTATTTCTCACCTGTGAAGAAAGCGGAACCTGATATCCGTCAAAAAGTGGAATTTTCACTCCATGAATATTTCCACCACTGGAAACGTCTACAAGATCAACAGCATGGCTCTTTAGAATTTTCGCCAACTCAACACTATCATCAATGTTCCAGCCATTTTCTGCATATTCAGTTCCGGAAATTCTTACAAATAAAGCAATATTATCATTCAGTTCTTCATTCACCGCATCTACAATTTCAATTAAAAAACGGATTCTGTTTTCAAAGCTTCCGCCATATTCATCGGTTCTGATATTAGAAAGGGGTGATAGAAACTGATGGATCAGATAACCATGTGCTGCGTGAATTTCAATAATGTTGAACCCAGCTTTTACTGCTCTTCTTGCAGCATTTTTAAAATTCTGAACCTGTTCTTTAATTTCTTCACCCGTTAAAACATGAGGAATTCTTTCCGTCGGATGATAAGGAATCGGACTTGGCGCAATCGTCTCCCAACCTTCTTCGACAGGAATCTGAATAGTATTTTCAGTAGAACCTTTTCTTCCGGAGTGCGACAGCTGAATTCCTATTTTACTGTCTGAATTTTCATGAACAAATTCTACAATTTTCTGAAGTTTTTCTGCCTGCTCATCATTCCAGATTCCCATGCAGTGATTGGTAATTCTTCCGCGAGGTTCAACGCCGGTGGCCTCCACTATAATTAATCCTGTCCCGCCTTGAGCTCTGCTTCCGTAATGAACAAAATGAAAATCATTTGCAAGTCCGTTTTCACTGGAATACATACACATGGGCGACATTACCCAGCGGTTTTTCAATTCAACATTTCTGAATCTGATCGGAGTATATAACATTTTATTTTTTATTTTAAAAAATTGAGAACTGCAAAGAGTAGGCCTATATTGCCCACCTCACGAAAAAAAAGTAATTTTATCCCCCTTTTTTTAATCCACAATATATGAAAAAAAGAAACTCACATCAGTTACGAATATTTTAAGAATAGCAGCGAACTGAACGGCATAGAAAAAAAATTATTTGAAAGAGCAAAGGAAGCGCGCGAAAATGCGTATGCCCCCTACTCCAATTTTCTGGTAGGATGCTCGGTACTGCTGGAAAACGGAGAAATTTATTCCGGGAACAATCAGGAGAATGCAGCGTATCCTTCGGGGCTTTGTGCGGAAAGAACAGCTTTATTCTGGATTGCAGCTAATTTTCCTGATGTGAAGATCAAGAAGATTTTCGTAGTAGGAGGCCCTAAAGAATTTCATGAGAAAAATCCACCGATTCCGCCATGCGGAGCCTGCAGGCAAAGCTTAATGGAATACGAGACCAAGCAGAATGAAAATATTGATCTTTATTTTTCCAGCATGAGTGAAGAAGTAGTAAAAGTGAATGCGATAAAAGATTTGCTGCCGTTTTATTTTGATTCTACGTTTTTGTAGCAATTTTTCGGGTGAATGATGAATTTTTGTTTTGTAAGTGAATGGTGAATTTTAAAAAATTGAAAAATTGACAAGCGAAGCAAATTGACAGTTCACAATTGACTCTTGAAATTAGCATTTTTAAACCACCCCGTCTTAATTTTCTCTGAAAATTAATCCACCCCTCCAAAGGAGGGGAATTCTTACCGTTTAGAAAAACTGTTATTTTTGTGGTGGCTGAGCTTGTCGAAGCCACCTGACCTGAAACCCTTAGCCCTGATTGCAACGAAAATCCCGGAGTGGAGCGGCGGAGCCGCGTAATGAGGAATTGCAGTGGAAAGCAGGTTCCCGGCTCCTTAAAATTTAAATTGAATTGATTTAAAAAGTCGTAATACGGCTTTAATCATGTTCTGTTTTTGGATTTCAGCGTAATAAGTTTATATTTGCAAAAATTTTGGTTTCCAATCATTTGGAATGAAAAGGGAATCGGGCGAAAATCCCGGACTGTCCCCGCAACTGTAGATCGCATTAAAGATTTCTACGACAAACCACTGTGAAAACGGGAAGGTGTAGAAAAGCGAAAGTCAGGAGACCTGCCAGAATTGTAACTAAATACATTGCTTTCGGAGGAAAAGTAAAATAGAATGGATATAAAAAGATCTCTGGTACTGATTTTTTCGGCTTATGGTTGCTTTCTTTCCGCGCAGGAGAAAGCTATTGACACGGTTTATGTTTTTGATAACCAAATGAGTAAGGTAAAACTTTTTCATAAAGTGAATACCATCAGTCCTGAAGACGCACAGAAAAACTCAACCAACCTTTCCGAAACATTACGTTTCCAGTCTCAAGTCTATATCAAAGAAAACGGACGTGGTGCAGCTTCATCGCCTTCTTTCAGGGGAACAACAGCCCAGCAGACCGCTTTTGTATGGAATGGCATCAATATCAATTCACAATTTTTAGGACAGGGAGATGTGAACAATATTCCATTTATGGGATTTGACCAGCTTGATGTAAAGTCCGGAAGTGTGGGAGTTGTCTACGGCAGCGGAGCAATTGGAGGAACGGTGCACCTTAATAACAGCTTAGATTTTAATAAGGGTTTTCATGCATCAATATTTTCTGAGGCTGCATCCTTTAGCACTTATAATAATTTTGCAAAAGCTTCATTTTCCAACGAGAAATTCAGTTTTAAATTTTCGGGAAATTATTCGGAGAGCGAAAATGATTATAAAGTAAAAGAATCACGAAACTATATCAACAGAAACGGACAATATTCCAACACGAATTTCAATATTGCGGCGGCTTACAAAATTGCTCCCCATCACCAGTTGTCGTGGATCACTGAATTTTTCAACGGAAATCAACATTTCCCTGTATTTCTTGATGATTATACCAAAACAAAATATAAAACCCAAAATGTAAGAAGTCTCCTTGTCTGGGACTGGAATACTTCTAAACTGAGCAACGTTTTCCGTGCAGCTTACACTGAGGAAAACTTCCAGTATTTTGACAATATTGACCATCCTAAAAGCAGTGGCGGAACAGGAAAAAACTATATTCTGAAGAATGATTTTAATTATTTCCTGACTTCAAAATTGAACATCAATATCATCGGAGAATTTCAGGTGAATAAAGCAGAAGGATACATGAGCGGTATTAAAGATGTCAGCAGAAATGTTGGTTCTTTAGCCGGATTGCTAAGGTATTTCGCTACAAAAGATTTGCGTTTTGAAGCCGGAATTAAAAAAAGATTTTGTGGAAGATTACAGCTCACCGGTTTTACTTTCATTTTCGGGAAACTGGAACGTCGTAACCTGGTACAATCTTAATCTGAATGTAGCTAAGAATTTCAGATATCCGTCATTTAATGATCTTTACTGGCAACCGGGCGGAAATATTAATCTGAAACCTGAAACAGCTTATCAGTTTGACCTTAAAAACCAATTTAAAATTGCAGGTGTAAAACTTACGTTAACGCCATATTACATCAGGATCACCGATATGATTACCTGGCTGCCAGGCAATATGGGATATTATTCTCCTGTAAATACCTACAAAGTGCAGTCATATGGTCTGGATTCTCAAATCGAATATGAGAAGAAATTCGGGAAGCATATTTTAAAAACAAATTTGGGATATTCTTACACGAAATCTACCAATCTTGAGACGGAAAAGCAATTGATGTATGTTCCGCTTCATAAGTTTTTCGGGAATATTGACTATCGTTATTCATTCATGAAAATCTATGTTCAAGGGATGTACAATGGTCTTACATATGCCGATACCGAAGAAAAGAGAAGTTCTGCACTGGAACCTTATTTTGTGATGAACGCAGGCGTGTCGGGAACTTTTCTTAAAAATTATACCGTCGGTGGAAAGGTGAATAATATTTTTAACGAAATCTATCAGACAACGGCATTTTATCCACTGCCTAAAAGAAACTACAGTATCTATTTGAATATTAATTTTTAAATGAAAATAAATGAAAATCAGAAAAATTTTATCTCTTGCATTTGCTTCAGCATTGTTGTTCAACATTGCCTGTAGCGATGACGAATTTGTGATGGAAGCACCACAGGTAGATTATGCAAACGGTATCATCATTTCCAATGAAGGAGGGTTCTCAACACCGACCTCTGACGTTTCGTATGTAAGCAACGATTTAGGGATTTTACAGAACGGAATCTACGCTGCAAATAATAACAACGAAATTTTAGGGAGTGTTTTGCAAACAATTGGCTTCAGAGGTGATTATGCTTATTTGGTGATGAACTCGCCTAATAAAATTGAAATTGTAAACAAGCATACTTTCAGAAAACAGGCTACCGTTACATCAAACCTTGATAATCCGAGATACATCGCGTATTCAGGAAATCAATATTTTGTGACAAACAACAATTTTTCAACGGTAAAAAAACTGAATGTTTATAATGCCAACGACAATTCATTTGTAAAAAGCATCAACTTCGACAGATATGCCGAAAAAAGTAGTTGAAGCAGGGGGAAATATCGTAGTACAGACAGATGGTATTTATTATGATTCAGCACCTCCTTATGCAAGTCATCCAACAGGAAATACGATTACAATCGTGAATCCGGCAACAAATGCTGTTTCTAAAACAGTAGATTTACCAAACACAGGCGCCATTATCAAAGATCTTGTATCATATAATGGATTCGCTTATGCACTTACTTCTAATGACACCAATTCTTATATCTATAAAATCAATCCTGCAACAGGATCTTTTGACACGGTTACTCTAACGGCTATCCCGCAGGTACAGAAGCTGAAAATAGATTCTGACAAATTCTATTTTGTGAACGACAGTAAAGTATATTCTATGAATATCAGCTCTACAACAGTTCCTACGACTCCACTTGTTACCTTAACAGGAGTTACCAATCTGTACGGATTCAATGTAATCGACGGAAGATTATATGTAGCGGATGCAAAAACATTCACTTCAGACAGCAAAGTATCCGTTTACAACGCGAACAACGGTTCTCTGTTATCATCTTTCAATACAGGAATCGCAACAAACGGATTTTACAAAAATTAATATTACGCTTTATTGCGAATAGAAATTTATTTTTTCATCATTTGTGTTTTTTTCCGGGCGGTTTCTTCGAAACCGCCCGGATTTTATTTAAACAAAAAAAAGCAACAGACTGAAAATCCATTGCTTTATACGATCTATATTGATATAATTTTATGCTAAGGTTAATCCTAATTTTTCGGCCTCTGCAATCACAAAACTTCTGGCCTGCTCACTGTCATTGGCAATTTCACCTTCAAGGATGGCTTCTTTTACTTTTTCCTTTAAAATTCCTATTTCACGACCGGGTTTCAGATTAAACATAGACATAATCTCTTCACCGGAAATTGGCGGCTGAAAATTCCTTACCTGATCTTTTTCTTCAACTTCCTTTATTTTCACCGCAACATATTCAAAATTTTTCTTGAATTTCTCCTGCTTTTTGGAATTCTTTGTCGTGATATCGGCTTTACAAAGTGTAAAAAGATCTTCCATATCTTCACCGGCATCAAAAAGCAGTCTCCGCAATGCAGAATCAGAGGCATCATCGGTGATGAGTGCAATTGGACGGGACGAAAGTTTTACCATTTTCTGAACATATTTCATATCCGGTCCTAAAGGTAATTTCAACCGCTGAAACAAAGTTTTCACCATCTTAGAACCTAAAAATTCATGTCCGTGGAAAGTCCAGCCTGTACCTTCCACAAATTTTTTGGTAGGCGCTTTTCCGATATCATGAAGTAATGCAGCCCAACGCAACCATAAATTGTCTGTGTTTTCCGAAATATTGTCTACCACTTCCAGGGTATGATAAAAATTATCTTTATGCGTTTGTCCTTCAACTTCTTCTACTCCTTTCAGATCAATCAATTCGGGAATGATCAATTTCATTAAACCTGTCTGCTCCATTAATTTTAAGCCAAGCGAAGGCTTTTCGGAAAGCATGATTTTGTTAAATTCGACCATTACTCTTTCCCTGGAAACAATTTTTATTCTTTCCGCTTCCTGCCTGATCGCTTCCAAAGATTGTTCTTCAATCTGAAACTGTAAGGTCGACGCAAAACGAATCGCTCTCATCATTCGCAAAGGATCGTCTGAATACGTTTGTGACGGTTCCAGGGGTGTTCTTAAGATCCCTTTTTCCAGATCATCAACACCATTAAAAGGATCGATCAGCTCACCAAAATTATCTTTATTAAGGGAAATTGCCATGGCATTGATCGTAAAATCCCTTCTCTTCTGGTCATCTTCAATCGTTCCACCTTCTACTTCCGGTTTGCGGCTGTTTTCGGTATAGCTTTCTTTTCTGGCACCAACGAATTCAAGTTCAAGGTCTTTGTATTTAATCATTGCCGTTCCGTACGTTTTGAAAACAGAAACTTTCATCTTGGGATCAATTTCTTTTCCTACGCTTTGGGCAAGTTCAATTCCGCTTTGTTCAGTTACAAAATCAATATCTGTAGAAGCTTTTCTTTTCATCAGTAAATCACGGACATAACCACCAACGATGTACACTGACTGACCATTACTTTCCGCGACTTCAGAAATTATTTTAAAAAGTTTAAGGTTTTTATTTTGATTAAGATTGATATTCATTTTAAATATGTCAAAATTCAGAATCTGCAAAGATAAGCGTATCATCCTTTTGTTCTATAATTAATTTTCTATGTTTTTGGCCCCATGTCACGATAGATTCTATCAGAGGTTCTAAAGATTTGCCATGTTCTGAAAGCATATAATAAGAAGTTCCGTCAAGCTCTTTTTTAGTAATCAGTAGGTTTTGCTCTAAAAATTTGAGTTCCCTGATCAGAGTTCTTGCAGTAATATGTTGAAGATCTCTTTGTAATTCATTAAATCGCTTTTCTTTATCGCACAAGCTGGCAAGAATAGCACTTTTCCATCTTCCACCGATAATATAAATAACGTCATTAACGTCTCTAAGCCGCAGTTGTTTTTGTTTATTTTTCATCATCCTGTTTTTGGTATCCTGAAAGATACTTATATTTTCGCCAAAGATATTATAGGAAATTGGATTTTTATTTAATTTTACCAAAACATTTATGATGAAAAACAAATTACATTTACATCAAAGCATTCCCTTATCGGTAAAAATATTCTCGTGGATTCTAATTGTAGCGGGAATATTTTTCTTTTATGTTTTCACCTTCAATCCCGGATTATCTTTTCCCGGAGCAAGCATCACAGATTATTCGTCACAGCTCGGATTTAGCAGCGCAGGAGTAAGAGTGTTAGGCAGCGTTGCCGCTTTATTGATTTCCGTAATTTTTAATAAACCTCAATGGCTTTTTATTACCCTGATTTCAAGACTGGTAATAGAAACCGGAGATATTATTGTTAATGTAGTCACAAACGGAACCATGACCAACACCATTATGATCGGAGTTATAGCGATTCTTGAACTTTGGGCCGTGGTTAAACTTTACAAAATTATTAAGGCTTAGTTTCCGGAAATGATCTGAAATTATTCTCTAAGAACCTTTATTCTATTATCACTCCAGATTTTGATTACTGAAGATCCTGAATATTTAGAAACCTTTTCTCTGTCTTCTTCCACGGCATAATCTACCAGATTGATAATTTCAGGAGAAATATCAGAGAATTTCAAAGGACTTTTTTCACCACTGAAATTGGCTGAAGTTGAAACCAAAGGCTTATTGAGTTTTGTAATTAATTTTTTACAGAAATCATTTTTCACCAAACGGATTCCGATACTTCCGTCTTCGGCAAGAAGTTCTTTGGGCAGCCCTTTAGGATTTTCATAAACAATAGTCACCGGTTTTTCACTCAAATCGATGATTTCCCAAGCCATTTCCGGAACGTCAACCAAATCCTGTAGCCTCTTTTCAGATTCCACCAAAATGATCATAGATTTGTTTTTTTCCCGTTTTTTGATGTGGAAAATTTTATTAATTGCTTCTATATTGGTGGCATCACATCCAATTCCCCAGATCGTATCTGTAGGATATAAAATGGTTCCGCCGGATTTTAATATTTCTACTATTTTTTCCATAATTCAGTAGGGGCGGGCTTTAGCCCGTCTTCAAAGATAAAAATTCAATTGGCTTTAGCCAAAGCTTATTTAAAATTAAATTTATCCAAAAACATCTTATATTCTTCTGCAAATGTTTTCTTTTTATGATGAGTTTCCTGATTTTTAATATAATTTCTAACCGCTTCAATCATAGATTCTGAAACAGAAACTGCAAAATATTCATCCTGCCACGCAAATTTTTCTTTTGTCAATTGATTCTTATTAATCCAAAAGGATGATTCTCCTTTTACCATCTGAATAACTTTTTCTATACTTTGTCCCGAGCTTAAAGAAATTAAGCAGTGACAATGATCAGAGTAGCCATTTACCATATCTATATAAATTCCTTTTTCTGAAGCATTTTCTTTGATATGTTTCCAGACTTTAATTCTTAACGCTGAAGTATTTAAATAGTGAATTCTATTTCTTGTAGAGAAAACGAAGTGAATATAAATTTTAATATAAGACATTTGTGTTGTTTGTCCAAAAATATAAATTTATTTTAGATTTTGGCTAAAGCCGATTGAATTGTATTGAATAAAAAAACGGGCTAAAGCCCGTCCCTATTGATATTTGTAAAATTATTTTTTAACTCTCAAATAAATTGAAGAAAATATCAAAAACAGAATTGAAGCCAGCCATAAAAAATATCCGATTTCCAGGCTATAAATAGTAGCTTCTCTTCCACTTTCTGAAACTAATACAGAATTCCAGAATAGAAAAGATCCAGAAATTAATAAAGCAATGATGCCTGTAATACTTGAAGCAAAAAACTTCTTAAAAAAGAAGCAGGCTATTGATACGAAAAACCAAATATTCGCTGACCAAATAAAACATTCCAAGATTCCGCCACCTAGAAAACTTATAGCCCCAATTAGTAAAAGCTCAAAAGAACTATAATCTCTAATTCCTCTTGACTCTATAACTGTAAAAGCCGCAAAGAAGAGAGAGACTATAAAAGTTAACAAGCTTATGAGAGTTAAGATATTTTTTAGGGAATACTTCATAAACCGGGCAAATATCTTTCCTCAATAATATTCAAATGATGCACATTGTGTCCTACAATTAATTTCCCGATAATTTCTACTGAAATTTCATTTCCGTTGGCTGCTCCGGTATTCTTTAAAGCTGAAGGATTCAGGGTTTCCAGCAGTATCTGTGACGATTTTCTTACGGATTGATATTCTTCTATCAGAGAATTCAGTATTCTTTCATTAGCATAAGAATTTTTGGCGTAGTTTTCCTCGTCAAAACCAGGAAGTTCATTTTTGTCGCCTCTTGCGAAAGCCAGGATTCTGTATTGAAAAACCCTTTCGGTGTCCGACAGGTGTAAAAGCAATTCTTTAAGTGTCCACTTTCCTTCTGCGTAGGCAAAAAGCGATTGTTCTTCCGAAAGTTTACTATAAATTCCAACTGTTTTCTCTTCTGTTCTTTTCAATTCTTCCAGCCAGTTTTCAGAAGGAATTAAATCTAAATATCGCTGTATATATTTTTGAAATTCTGTCATAATTATAAGTTTAACAATGTGTCAGTCTAGCAATGTAACAATTATTGGTAAACTGCTACATTATTAAATTGTTACATTAATTATTGATCCATTCATAGAAATTTACTTCATCGTAAATTTCAAATCCGCAGGACGGATATAATTGATTTCCGATATCATTCGATTTTCCGGTTTCCAGAAGAATTCCGCCGGCACCGGTTGATCTTGCCATTTTCTTAGCTTCTTCAATCAATTGTTTAGAATAACCGTTTCCACGGTGATTTTCATTAACATATAAATCATTCAGCAACCAGTAGCGTTTCATTCTTGTAGAGGAAAACAAAGGATATAATTGTACAAAACCGACTAATTCATCTTGATTTTCAGCAACAAAAATTTCGGAATCTTTATTTTCGATTCTTTCCGTTATGAATTTTTCGGCTGTAGGAATATCAGATTCTTTATGGTAAAATATTCTGTATTGATCGAACAGTTCAGACAATTGTCTCACATCCTGAATGGTTGCTTTTCTTATCATGATATTGGGTTTTAAAACTTTGTCAAAGCTAAAAGCAGTGAAAATTTAACTTTGACAAAGCTGTGCAAGTCAGATTAAGAAAATGCTCTTTCCAGATCTGCGATCAGGTCTTCCGCATCTTCAATTCCTACGCTTAAACGAACTAAATCGTCTGTAATTCCCAATTCTGCACGTTTTTCTGCAGGGATGGAAGCGTGAGTCATTAAAGCCGGATGATTGGCTAAAGATTCCACTCCGCCTAAAGATTCAGCTAATGTGAATACTTTTACTTTTTCCAAAAATTTGATCGCATCTTCTTTTTTTACCTGATTTGAAAGTGAAAGAAACCATTCCTCCGAAATCTTTCATCTGAGATTTTGCCAGCTCAAACTGAGGGTGAGATGCTAACCCAGGATAGATTACTTTGTCTACGGCAGGATGGGATTCAAGATATTTTGCCACGGCCATTCCGTTTTCAGAGTGTCGCTGAACTCTTAATGCCAATGTTTTAATTCCTCTTAATACTAAATAAGAATCATGAGGACCTAGAATTCCGCCGCTTGCAAACTGGATGAAATGAAGCTTATCTCCCAGTTCAGCATCTTTTGCCACTAAAGCACCGGCGATCACATCGGAGTGTCCTCCTAAATATTTCGTCGCAGAGTGCATGACAATATCAGCTCCTAGATCAATAGGTCTTTGAAGATAAGGGGTGGCAAATGTATTGTCTACGGCAACAAGAATATCTTTTCCTTTTGCCACTTCCACTACTGCCTTTATATCCACCAGTTTCATTAAAGGATTGGTCGGCGTTTCTACCCAGATCAGTTTCGTTTTATCAGTAATGACGTCAGCGATTTTAGAAACATCATCAAAATTCACGAAGGTAAATTTCAGCTGATACTTTTCAAAAAGTCGGGTAAACATTCTGTACGTTCCTCCGTAAAGATCATCTACCGCTACCACCTCATCACCGGGATTTAATAGTTTTAACACACAATCAATTGCCGCAAGACCTGACCCGAAAGCCAGTCCTCTCGCTCCGTTTTCTATGCTTGCCAGGGAATCTTCCAAAGCCTGTCTGGTAGGGTTTGCTGCTCTGGAATATTCATATCCGGAGTGTACTCCCGGACTTTTCTGTGCAAACGTTGACGTTAAAAATACAGGAACATTTACAGAACCCGTCGCCGATTCGTGGTGTTGTCCACCGTGTATTACTTTTGTATTGAAATTCATAATCTTAATAATTTAACAATGTATCAATGTACCAGTTTACCAATAATTGTTACATTGCTAGACTGATACATTGTTATATTAATTCTTACATTTTTATCGCAGACTTTACGGCAAACTCTTCTGCCATCTCCTCCATCCACTGAGCTACATCTTCCTCGCCGGTTGCTCTCTGGTAGGTATTTCCCAGAGACACTAAAATCTGATGAATAAACATCTTCATCTGGTCTACGGGCATTTCTTTCGTCCAAAGGTCGATTCTCAATGCTTCCATATTCTTTTCATCCCAAACGGAAATCATCGTTGCCTTTGTATCTTCCTTTTCTATTCCGCCATCCTGTGCATTCCAGGTGATATTTTCAGGGATGTGGTTTTCATCCAGTTCTACATCTATCGTAATCTGAGTTTTTCTCATAACTTCTATTTTTTTAAATTCTACTATTTCTTAGCCGTATTACAGCTTCATTTCTGATTTTTATTGATCTAATTTCGGCTTATATCCGGATTGGTTAAAAATCACCGTTGCGTCCATATTCAGGAAATCCTGAAGTTTGGTTTCAGGTTTCTGCTTAAGGTATGCTTTACAAATCTGCCATCCCGTAAAAATTCCGATTTGTGGTGAAGACGAATTGTCGATTTCCGTATAAAACTTTGAAAAAGGTCCCGGAGCAATGAAACGGTCTTCAAGCCTGTGGTCATCACCGAAAATAAGGTTATTCTCCACAAAA
This sequence comes from Chryseobacterium sp. POE27, assembly GCF_039727685.1. Classification (NCBI taxonomy): domain Bacteria; kingdom Pseudomonadati; phylum Bacteroidota; class Flavobacteriia; order Flavobacteriales; family Weeksellaceae; genus Chryseobacterium; species Chryseobacterium sp. POE27. The sequence continues at coordinate 3,760,325 of NZ_CP152475.1, read as the reverse complement.
TAATTCCAGATATTGGCTTCGTTGGATACTGCCCATTCGTATTGTTTCTGTGTATAATTCATTTTCAGATAATCCGGATACGTAGGCAAAAAAAGCATCTTTCAGAATCATGATTTTACCGTTGAGAATGATCATATCGATAAACTTCTGATGATCCGGAGATTCTTTCACAAAACCTTCTGCATAGATCTGTGCAACTTTCGGAACAATATTATTCGGATTCATGGATTTCTGGAAATACATTTCAAGACCCTTATAATTAGCATTGCCTTCCCCCATAAAACCTGTCACATCGATGAACAGCAAATTCCCTTTAGCATCATAAAAAATAGGATCCTGAACCATCTGCAAAGCGGATGAAAAAAGATATACTTTCGGACTCTTGAATGAAGGGAAATAATATTTAATGTGGGAAAAAAGATCCTGAAGATCTGCCTGAAGCTTCTTTTCGTCTATTTTACCGATGGCCTCTTTATAGATCTTGATTTCCTCCTGATCTGCCCTGCGCTTTGAAAAATCGGCATCACTCACCGTTCCCTGAAACCATGGAAACTCTGTTTTAAACTGATCCAAAGGAACATTTGCGTCATAAAATCTTTTAGAAATATCCGTAATATCTACCTTTTCCGCAGGATTTTTCACTTCAACCTTCCATCTGTTTTCAGACTCTTTTTTTACAGGAATTTAATCCTAAAACCAATACCAACGAAAGTGCTGCAATTCTGAAAATCTTCATACTTTTACATGAAATTAAGTGTACAAAAATAATGATTTAAACACAATTCAATGATGAAATTTAAAATAATATCCTCTTTGATCCTCATTTCAACCTTCCCTTTTCTTCAGGCCCAGAGACTTATTTTTAAAGACAAAAACCTGGAAAAAGCAGTTCTGGAAAATTTTGACCTCAATAAAGACGGGAACATTACCCAACCGGAAGCCGACCAGGTTGAAAATCTTTTCCTCGTAAGCAAAGGGATCACTGTTACAGAAGATCTCCGCTACTTTAAGAATGCCAAAATGATCGTACTGGACGGCAATAATATTCCTGATATCTCCGTCAGAAATATGGATCATCTTCAGCTGTTTTCCTGCACAGGATGTAAAATATTGATCTTTAAAGCAGAACGTCTTACCAACCTTACTTCTCTATATCTTGACAACAACAGGATTGAAAATATTTCGCTGAAATCTACTCCTGCAATTAGTCAATTAACTGTATCTTTAAATAAAATTAAGGCTATTGATCTCAGCGGCCTTAAAAACATTATAAATATAAACCTGGAACATAACCAGATCCAAAAGCTGGATATCTCACAAAATCTGAAGCTTCAAACTTTGAATATCAAAGAAAATCCTTTAAAGGAATCCGATGTCAGAAAAGGAGCTCAGGACGTAACCATTTTTGGATTTCATCAACAATAAAAATATGCATCTGGAAACCGAAAGACTGATTCTAAGAAAATTTGAAGAAAGTGATGCGGAACGCATGTTTCTCCTCGACTCCGATCCTGAAGTCATGAAATACATAGGAATGCCTCCCCTTTCCGACATCAGCGAATCCCAAAACGTTATCAGAATGATCCGTCAACAGTACGTAGACAATGGTGTCGGCAGACTTGCCGTGGTCGAAAAGGAACGCAACCTGCTCATCGGATGGAGCGGATTAAAACTCCTGACCCAGGAAGTGAATGGTTACAATAATGTGTATGACCTCGGATATCGTTTCATGCCTGAATTTTGGGGGAAGGGCTATGCATTAGAATCTGCAAAAGCTTCTCTTGATTTCGGGTTTAATGGTTTAAAAATTGATACCATTTACGCTCATGCTCATTCTGAAAACCAGGCCTCCAATCATATTTTGAGAAAGCTGGGCTTTAGACAGACAGGAGAATTTACAGAACCCGACGGAATCTGCTTCTGGTACGAGCTGAATCATGAAAATTATCTTTAATAATTCTTTCAAAACATTTAATTTTGAAACTTCTTATCTAAAACATATTTAAAATATAAACAATGCAGACACAGAAAGTAATAGATCATATTGTCAACTGGCTGAAAGATTATGCAGTAAAGGCCAATGTAAAAGGGTATGTCATCGGGGTATCCGGAGGGGTAGACTCGGGAGTGGTTTCTACCCTTTGTGCCATGACAGGACTGGAAGTTCTCCTGGTAGAAATGCCGATCCGCCAAAAAGAAGACCAGGTAAACCGCGCACAGGATCATATGGAAGATCTGAAAAAGAGATTTCCAAATGTGCAGGGAAAAACCATCAATCTGACCCCTGTTTTTGAAAGCTTCGAAGAAACTGTACATGATCACATAGAAGGCAGATGGAGCAACAACCTGGCGCTGGCCAATACAAGATCACGCTTCAGAATGCTTACTTTATATTATTTCGGTCAGCTCCACGGGCTTTTAGTATGTGGTACCGGAAATAAGGTGGAAGATTTCGGAATCGGATTTTACACAAAATATGGTGACGGAGGGGTCGATGTTTCGCCCATCGCAGATCTTTATAAAACTGAGGTATATGAGCTGGCAAGAGCTTTAAATTTAATTGAAAGCATCCAGAATGCAATCCCGACAGACGGGCTTTGGGATGCCGACAGAACCGATGAAGACCAGATAGGAGCCACCTATCCCGAACTGGAAAAAATTCAGAAAGAATACGGCACAAAAGCCGTGGAAGATTATGAAGGTCGCGATAAGGAGGTATTTATGATCTTCGACAGAATGCATAAAGCCGCCAAACATAAAATGGTTCCTATTCCGATCTGCGATATTCCGGAAGAATGGAGAGGGTAAATTAATGTAGCAATATAACAGTTTACCAGTGTAACAATTAATTAGATTGGGTATATTACTAAATGTTACATTGTTACATTGTTACATTGTTACATTGTTACATTGCTAAATTAAAAATATGAATAATAAAACAAGACCGCTATTTTTCATCTGCCTGGGGCTTCTTTTCGGGATGTCCATGATGTATGTTTATAATAATTTCATTGCAGATAAAAAGATAGACCGCTCAAAGCCTGTCATCGAATACAGCAGTGCAGAATCTCTGCCAGAAAGTACTTCTTCCGATCAGCAGCAATCTATTGATAAGCTTACGGAAGACAAAACCGTGATCAGTTTTGTAAAGCAGAACCATAAGCTTCCTGATTTTTACATCACTAAAAATGAAGCCAGAAAACAGGGCTGGGATCCTTCAAAAGGGAACCTCTGTGAGGTACTTCCGGGAAAAGCCATTGGTGGCGACAGGTTTGGTAACCGTGAAAAATCATTACCTGAAGGGCTGTCTTATTTCGAAGCCGACGTCAACTATCATTGCGGCAACAGAAATGGCGACCGTATTGTATTTACAGAAAACGGTGAGGTGTACCTGACGAAAGATCATTATAAAAGCTTTGAAAAGCAATAACCGGAAATTGAAAACGAGAAAGGAATTATTATAAAAATATGAAAACAATATATATCGATTTTACAGACATAGGAGATTATGAAGACTTCTATACACAATTAAAGGAAAAACTCCCCTTGCCGGAACATTTCGGCGATAATCTTGATGCACTTTCGGATGTGATCACCGGCGAACTTGAAATGCCGCTTCACCTTGAATTCGTAAATATGACAGTCGATCAGCTTGAAACGTTTGAAGATCTCCTCACTACCCTTGAGGATGCAGAAGACGAAGTAGATGGATTTACATTTACGTATTTTCTTGAACAGTATGAAGAGTAAGTCGCTTTAGTAAGAATGTGGATTCGGGAGATACTCCTGTGCTTTGTCATTCAGGCAGGAATCTTATTAAAGCATTTAAAAGACACAAACAGGGAGTCCTGAAGAGACGACTTATATCAGGACAGGATAAAATCCTGTCAACGACAATTCGAATCATTTCGGCGAGCCAAAGGCTCGCCGAAATGATTTCTAAAACCATTGATCATCCATTCAACCGGGCCTTCGAGTAGCCTCAGCCCCGCCATTTTACAACTCTTTGTCATTCCGCAGAAACCTTCATACCCTAGCGCTCTCAAACTATCCGCGCCCACTTTGTCATTGACTCCGTCGAATCTTCGATTTCCGTAGGAATCTCGGCATCGTTGGTAACAGTAGCATGGAAAGATTCGGGCTTAGATCCCTATGGGATGACAATTGGGATGGATAGAATGGACGTCGTTGTGTAGGAAGTATTCTAGAATCACCACAACGCTCACGCCCTACAACTCTAAAACCCTCCGACTCTCCCACAAAAATAGTTGACTTTGTGTTCTCTTCTAAGTGAAACGGCTTTGTGATACTTATATACGCAATGCTTTCAATAAATCTTAGTGCGCTTAGCGTTCACGGTGTCAGGCTGAGCCTGTCGAAGCCTTAGTTATTAGGTTGTGGAGATTGTGCTGGCCCTTCGACAGGCTCAGGGTGACAGGAGTGCATCGCTTCAGTGACAGGCACTGTAACAACTCTTAAAAAGTCTTGGTGATTTCGGCTCCGCTCAGCCACCAAGATCCCCACTCTCTGACTCTCTGACTTTCCACCCCTCCCACAAAAAAGACTGCCCTTTCGGACGGCCTCTCTACTAAATATCTACGTTTTTGTCAGCACCGCTTATATCGTACGGTCAACGATCCTTACATCGGACGGTCAACATAGCCTTGACCGTACCATCAATACCCCCTTGATCGGGCGGTCAACGAGGTGTTGACAAATACAGTCAAATTCTCATTCAAAATACGATCCTAGAAAAAAAACTCCGGCCGGGAAACCTTTCCCAAACCGGAGCTGTTGTTGTCATAAATCTTAAATTTTTACCATGGATGGTTCACGCCTGTGGCACTGACCGGTCCGCCCGAGTGGCAGTGAACGGACAGTACTGATGGCAGTGTCCGGACAGTACGTGTGGCACCGTCCGGTCTGCAGCATAATGTAAGCTACTCTACTGTAAGCGGTTTATCCAACAATGCCGTTCTTGGCTGCTTCAGTATGCTGCTGTCTGCAAACTGCGTGACCACTTCCAGCTGATAGGTGCCTGCCAGTAATGCGGGAATCACGACGATAAGCTCCGAAGGATTGTTCGTTACCATATCGCTTTCTTCTACCATTGTTCTGACATTAGAGGCGGTATTGACAAAGAATACCCCTATAAAAGGATCATTGCCTGTTACCTTGATCTTGCTTCCGGCAATCTTAAGGTTTCTGCCGGGAGTAAGAAGATCATTAACCGAACCGCTCTTTACATCCGTTACCTGAAGAATCACGGCAGAAGCCTCTGCCACACCTAGGATTTCGACTTCAATATTGGGAATCTCTGCCCGTAGCTTTTCTCCCTGGTTGAACTGGAAGATAATGCTGTGCTTGTCTTTATTAAAAGTCTCCGAAGGACTGTCAAATACTCCTCGGATAGTGGTGCTTGCCATAAAATAGCCGGTATTGATGAAATACCCGTCACACAGCTGATACGCCATTTCTTTCAGGAACAGCTCTGTAGCGTGTTCCATTGCTGAAGCAGAAATATCTGCCCCTCCGCGGTTGGCGGCTGACTGGCAGATCTGCTGTACATTGAGGCTTCGCTCGCTTATCGTACGCGCCGTGAAATCATTGGGATTGTCTTTCGTTAAAACGTTATCATAGAGATACGCTTTGATTCTGTGAAGAATTGTTGCCATTGTTTTTGATTTTAAATGGTTGTTAAATTGTTATTATTAACCCTAACAGGGTTATCACCCCTGTTAGGGTCAGGATTAATTAACTCAGTCGTTGTCGGATTGCTGGCGCAAGTGTCCCGCTAGTGACCAACACCATTCCTGAATCTCCCTTTTATATTTTAAACCCAACACGAGCGAGACGCTCGCGCTCGCGGGGTTGTTTTAAAACAATTCTTATCGTAACCTCTGAATCATTATCAGACTCCGATATGATTGACCTACCCCCGGTGACGCTTTTGTTATTATTGTAAAATTACTCGTAAGCGGTACAATTGTGAAATCTAAAGATTGCGCTGTATCAATTATAATATAATCGTCAAAATAAGCAGTTCCATAAGCATTACTAGAATTTGAAAAACTAATAAGTGAATACTCATTATTTCCTACTATAGCTTTAATAGTTAAATTATTACTATTATTTTGAGCTCCAAAATTTCCTACTATCCTTGCTTGTACTTTATAAACACCAGGTTGTAATATTATGCGATCTGTTGTTCTGCTTGGTGTTCCAAAACCCGCAGTTAGTACCGCATTTTCTGTTATTGTACAACCATTAATTGTATTAATAAAATTAGATGCACCATTAGAAGCTACATCCATTTCTGCTGCATCATTATTGAGATTAAAACGAAGTGCAGCTTCCGAACCTGCATTGTAAGTATTAGAATTTAATCCTATTCTAAGAATTTGCCCCTCAGTAGAGGCTGTATTATTTTTATAAACATCTCCGTTTGTGTCAACGACTAATCCAGTAGAATTGATTCCTGCTGATAATGAGGGTAAATTCTCAAATCTTATCGAGTTATTATTGGCATTTACATGTAAAATCTTTTGAGGTGTTGCAGTCCCAATTCCAACTCTGTTATTCACGGCATCTACATTTAATGTAGTCCCATCTACGGTAAAATGACTTGTTCCTGAAGCTGCTGAAGAAGTAAAGCTAAGGTATTGGCATTTTGTGCCACTGTGGTGTTACCGGCTAGCGATCCACTTCCTTTGTAGATTCCTCCTGTTCCTGTACTTACTGACGATAATTGGCTGTTTGTTACTTTCCCTGTGCCTATAGAAGTTACACCTGCATTATCCATTGTCACATCTCCTGTCGGGGTGACTGCTGTAGCAACATTTGATGCATTTCCAACATAGATTTTTCCGCTGCTAAGGGTTGTACTCACTCCGGTAGCATCTGTTGCCGGTGCCCAGTTGGTTCCGTTCCATCCTAACACCTGTCCACTTGTAGGAGCAGTACTGGATACAGATCGTCCCTGTATTCCTACTACGGAAGTTGCATTGCTATTTGCTGATGCAGTAACATCTCCTGTCAGAGCTGTTCTTTCAAAGCTGGTTCCATTCAGATTGATCGAGGTAGAGCCGGAGTAGGTGGTATTGGTATCAGTAGGTGTTACCCATGTTCCGTCTCCTCTTAAAAAGGTTGTAGCGGTAGCTCCTGCGGGAAGCTTGGCGATGGTAACTTTCCCTGTTCCGATAGAAGTCACTCCGGTATTGGAAATGGTGACATCTCCTGTTGGAGTTACTGCTGTAGCCACATTCGATGCACTTCCCACCAGGATGTTTCCGTTGGCAAGAGAGGTGTTCAAGGTGTTACCGGTTGCAATCTTCTGCCATGCACTTCCATCAAAATAATAATATCCCGGAGCAGTAATATTGGCAGTAGCCCCTGCGGGAGCCGAATCGGCAGCAGATGCATACACGATGAGTCCCTTCTGGTTTGTTCCATAGACTCCTGCTGCTGTTGCCGTACGGATATCACTACCGGATAATTGCGGGATGATCAATCCTTCAGGTTTGGTTCCGTTTGTTTTGGCAGTGATGTCAAGGGTTGCTTTTGGAGATGTATTATTAATCCCCACCTGAGCGAATGCTGTCATACTGAAGAGCAGAACAGCTGTTGTAATTAATTGTTTCATTGTTTTGTATTTATGAGTTTGTTTATGTTTTGGTGACTTAGTCGGCGTTTATTCGAACACTAAGTACACAAAGATTTTTTTTATCTATGATGTGTTTTTAAGTTTCACAAAGGCGTTGCACTTATAAGAGAACACTGAGGTTTTAGAGTTGGAGGGTTTTAGAGTTTGAGCGTGGGAGAGTCCTGGTGGCTGAGGTGACTCGAAGCCACTATTCCCCTCTCAAACCCTCCCATATTCCCCTCCAACCCTAAAACCCTCCCACTCTCAAACCCTCCGACTCAATAATAGCTTCGGCAGGCTCGTCACTTCGAGTAGATTTTGAAAAAATCATATCGAGAAGTTTGTGAGTTTGAGGATAAATTTCATTCTCGATACATTTTTTCTTCACCTTGTTACGAAAAAACACTCGAATTGACGAAACACGAATGCCACTAATGGTTGAACACTAATTTCACTAATATTGTGTGATTTTCTTTGCTGAGATCCCTACGGGATGACAAACAGAGTGGATAATCTCCTTTACTAAAGCATTTGTTTTTATTGGCGTTCAACAATTTGTGTCATTTGTGATAAAACATTCGTGTTATCCGTGTTTAAAATTGGGCGGAGGACGACCGAAATGATTGATGCTAATGCGTATAATTTGAAAAGGAGGAAAAGTAATATGAATATTTTTTTCCTCATCCCTTCTTGCGCTTATTAATAGAAAAAAGGAAGATGGTATTGTTTTATGCTGAAGCTTTATCGGAGAAGGATTTCCGATAATAGCTGTAAGTGAAGAATTGAAAAGGAGTCCAAGACTATGTTTGCCTGTTGGACCATTTTTATAGCAAGTATTCTCCGCTGGATTACTTATTGACTTCTGAGTGGAACTTCCTGGAGAAGATGTTTTAACAACAGTTTTGGACCACTTTTTAAAAGAGTCTTTTCTTAAGTTCTGACCGGAAATATATATTGGAGAATCTGCATACAAATACGAGTCTTCGGATACAAAGACTACAGAATCAGAGGATACAAAGATTTGAGCGCTCAACAATGATGATACCAAGACCACAACAAAGCACAGCAAAACCACGCAAAAGCGTTGGAGGGAGAGGGTTGAGGGAAATATCATTTGTAGTCTCATGTTTTGTAAGAAAGTAGTCTATCCTAGACTACTTTTTTTACATACAAGGCTCACCATTGCAAAACTTCTTAAAAACAGGTGTAAAATGAGATGTAAAATTGCGCCTGTTTTGCTACAAATTTTTCTTTAAGACTTTATGATGAACAAAACTAAGAAATTAGAAAACAATTTGTTGTGTTTGGAAGTAAAAAGAATTTGTTTACATTTGTAGCTGAGAAAAGTAGTCTAGGATAGACTACTTTTTTTTTGATGCTTTACCATTCCTCAGCAAAGCCTATCCATAAAGAGTTTCAGAGAAAAAGGGAGTTGTCAGTCATGTGCGGTTGAATAAAATATATAATTATAAATCAACCTTGCGCACAGCTCTTCAACGAAATCATTACGGCCATAAAGAACTCTTAGAGAGAATCTGAATTATCACTCTATCATTTCAGTACACTTCTCTGTATCTCCCTGTATAAGGCATGTATGTGGTATTAATAAATTTTTAATCAATATGTTTATTTGTTATTTTTATCTCAAATAAATAACAGTTAGATTATGATCATATGCGAAAACCTCTTGTTTTCCCATGGTGCTGAGCAACAAAATTATAATTCCGGTGAGTATATCTTTGAAGAAGAGAGTACTCCGAAGTATTATTTGCAGATAAAAACCGGCATGGTAAAAATAAGCAGTTTCCTGGAAGACGGCAAAGAGTTTATTCATTCGATGCCTTTCGATGGTCATTGCCTAGCCGAAAGCTATCTTTTTAGCAATAAGAAATATGCGGTAAATGCGATCGCTGTCACCGATTGTGAAATTATAAAACTTGAAAAAAATAAGCTGATCGAACTTCTTCTGAAAAAGCCACAGCTGATCTTTACTATGTATTCTTATACCGCAGACCGTATGCGCTACAAGCACATTACCTCTGCCCCATTCTCTTTTCAGGATCCGATAACGAAACTAAATCTTATCCTGCATCATGTGAAGAGCAATTTCGGTTTTAATGATAAATTTTCTTTCCATGTTCCTTACACCCGGCAGCAGCTCGCTTCGATCACGGGTATGCGGATAGAAACCGTAATCCGGACCATCAAAAAAATGGAAAAGCAGAATATGCTGAAAATCGACGGCACCAAGATATTTGTATAAAAAAACTGTTGAAACTAAAATTAAATTTAACCACAAAAGCTACAAAAGACAAGTTTAAAAAGTTTTATGAACTCATCAAAGATTTCAAAAGAATAAAAATCAAAGATTTTAAAAAACTATTGGCAACTTCTTCTTTTATAAAAACTGCTTAAGATAGAAATTTCTAATCTTTTGTAGCTTTTGTGGTTAAATAAAAAAGGTTGAACATTCTTAAAATTAAAAATCCTTAACAGCTGATGTTAAGGATTTTAATTGTATATCTCCGAAATTATTTTCCGATCACTTCCGTAATAGGGTTTCCTACATTTCCGCTCGGAAACTGTATTTTCAGTAAAGAGGAAACTGTAGGAGCAATATCCGTCATATAATATGCTTTATTACTTTCACCGTGCTGAATTCCCCAGCCCATGAAGATCAGTGGAATGTGTGAATCGTATGAATTCCAGACACTGTGCGTTGTTCCTGTTTTGGAATACGGCGGAAGCATGGAATCGTGCGATATCAGCTGGATGTCACCGCTTCTCTGCCTGTTGATCCCATTGATGATCCTCTGTTTAATAGGTTCCGGAATGGTGGATTCCTGTACCTTTGTTACTGAAACGGCATACAAATCATCCGGATTATTTTCTATTTCTTTAACGGTAAAGTCTCTTACAACATCCAGATCGAGTTTATTTTCTTTCAGAAGCTTTCTGTCAAAGTAGATCTGGTAATTATCAATTGCATTGATCAGTTTATCCACCCCGAATTTTTCTTTCAGCTTATCGTTCATGGTTTTTTCCATTCCGTCTCCGAAAAAGCCGGTGGTGATTTTATGCTCCTGTAAAAAACCTACGGAATGCGCTCCTCCGTGATCCGCAGAAAGGAATACGGTATATTGCCCTTTTCCGACTTTAGTATCTAAATAATTAAAAAACTGCGCCAGATCCTGATCCAGTCTTAGATAGACATCTTCCACCTCAATAGAGTTGGGACCAAACTTATGACCTGCATAATCCGTTGATGCCAGATTGATGGCGAGCATATCCACCACATCATCACCTCCCAATTTCTCTCCTTCCACCGCAGCTTCCGCCAGCTTCAATGTCAGGGTATTTCCAAAAGGCGTATAGCGGATGTTGTCTTTTTTAACCTTATAATCTGCAGCTAAATTGCTGTAAGGGAAAACCGGAGTTTTTGCACTCCCCAGCAATCCTTCCCAGGCAGAATTGTCCGGTGAGCTTTCTGTGTACTGGCTGATCGGAAGCAGCGTATTCCATCCGTTTGCTACCAGCTTATCCGGCATTTTCTGTGAATTAAAAGATTTCACCCATTGCGGAAGATCATTCATATACCAGCTGCTGGTAATGAAATCTCCGGTAGAATCGTCAAACCAGAAAGCACCGTTCGGAGTATGACCCGCCGGTAAAATGGAAGCTCTGTCTTTGAGCGATACACCAATTACTTTACCCTGAAAATTGGTTGCCATTCTCAATTCATCGGTAACAGTCGTTGACCAAAGGTTTTTCGGAGAATGGCTTCCTGCTGTTGCATTGGTCGTTCCTACCGCTTTTACAGATTCATCGGTGGTACAGTAGACATTTTTGCCCGTTTCCTTGTCTGTCCAGTCATTTCCTGCAATCCCGTGAATGGCAGGAACCGAACCGGTATAGATGCAGGTATGTCCCAATGCCGTCACGGTTGGGACATAAGGGATGTGAACGTTATTCAGAGAATATCCTGTATTTAGTAATCTTTTGAAACCGTCATTGCCGTATTTATTGTAAAAACGGTACAAATAATCCCACCTCATCTGATCTACTACAAGGCCTACTACAAGTTTCGGCCGTTCCAGTTGGGAATTTTTAATCTTCTGCGCGTTGATCGCTGTAAAGGACAAAATAGCTGCCGCGGCGATCGAAATTTTCCTAAGCATTCAGTAAAAATTTTATTGAGGCAAATGTAAGGGTTTTGAGATTTTTGTATGTGAAATTTTATTTAAATTTTACCGCCACGGCATTTTAATTATATTGATTATCCGTTATTAATCATACTCCCTGTTTTACCGCCGGGTTTGAAAGATTTTTATGTAGTTTATGTTTTTAGATTACCTAAAGCCACTTCACTTCTAAAAGATCCCAAGTTTTTTAAGATGATAAATTATGGAGAGTTCAGAGCAAAAAAATATGTAGAAACAGCTTATCAATTTGTTTTTTAAAACTTTAAGGTATGTTATTTGTATGGAGTTTGTTTCAAATTATTTAAATTTGGCAAATATCAAATCACTATTAATACACAACAAATGAAACTTCTCCGACCTTTTATTTTATTCGTTTCCATTCTTTTATTCGCATGGCTTTTCGTCAGCAACATCAACCTGATCAATGTAGCGACCACCCTCAACGAGGCTGAGATCAGCTCTGATATTGACAAAGTAAACAAATCTACGGATATCACCAGCCTTAAGGAATTCACGATTGAAAAAATAAGTTATATGGAAGCCATCAGAAACCGGTTTACTGAAAATGCGATGATCCGGGTAGCCGTGATCTCTGTGCTGATTATTTTGCAGGTGGTGCTGTATGCTACATGCGGTAATATGTTCAGCGCTAAGCAGCCCCGTCGATCAAACTAATTTCAAAGAATATTAACGACTTTCAATACATCAATGGAAATCAGAAAACTTGAAATGCTGACCGGCAATCCAGCCCTTGGATGGGGAGACAACGGCTACACAACCGATAAGATATTTGTGGTGTCTGCTATTGATGCAGGAAACACTTTTGAATTTAACTTACGGGAGAAAAAACAGCCATACACTAAAATCGGGAATATCAATACAGATGATATTCACCGACTGAATTCTATTATCAGTCAGGGTCATTCGTTTGGAGCTTATTACGAAGGTGAACTCATAGGCTGGATTGTTGGTGACTTTCGATCATGGAACAACAGTCTTTTCATTGAAGGTCTTTTAGTAAGCAAAGCCTTCAGAGGTCAGAACATCGCAAGATTACTGATTAAAGCAGTGAACCGTGAAGCGCGGGAGCTGCAATGCAGAATCGTAGAATTGGAAACCCAGAATACCCATTATCAGGCTATTAAATTTTATCAGGAAGCTGGCTTTGCGATAACCGGCATTAACACAAAACTATACAATGATTCTGTGGAAACAGCTTTGTTTATGAGCTTTGATTTAATGAAATAAATATTTTAAGATAATAAGCTTTTTATAATAACTTTCATTCCATATACTCTCCTTTTTTTCTACAATCTGATTCCCCCACGCTGTAATTGCTTCCAGCACAGGAATACATGTCTTCCCAAAATCAGTCAGTGCATACACTACCTTCACCGGAGGTTTTATTCCAAAAACCTGTCTGGAGACCAGTCCGTCTTTTTCCAGTTGTTTCAACTGAAGGCTCAAAGTCATTTCTGTAACTGAATATAATTCTTTCCTAAGCTCGCTATATCGTTTTTCACCGTCTTTAAGATGGTATAGAATAACGGTTTTCCATTTTCCGCCCACAAGATCCATGGCCAGACTTACCGAACATGGATATTTCTTATCACCAATTTTAACATAGTTACCGATGCATTCGTTTTTCATTTTATTAAGACTATCAGATTGGATAGTTATTGCAAATGTATGTAAGGCAGGGTAATTTTGCAACTATCAATTTTATAGTTAAAATAAGTTATTATCATCAGCAACAGAAATTTCATTTAAATAAATATTAGATATGGCCCTAATTATTCTCGGACATCCGAATATTGAACAATCTTTAGCAAACAAAACCATCATCAAAGAACTTGAGCAAAGCGATCTTGAAATTGAAATCCGAAGTCTAGCCCAGTTATACCCGGATTACAAGATTGATATAAAAGCGGAGCAGGAAGCTTTATTAAAACATAAAAACATTGTTTTCCAATATCCCGTGTACTGGTATAATATGACTGCGATCTTAAAACTCTGGTTTGACATGGTTTTAGAATACCAATTTGCCTACGGTTCAAAAGGAGACAAATTAAAAGGGAAGAATTTCATTCCCAGTTTCACCGTAGGAGCCCCGGAAAGCGAATATCATACATTGGGAGAGCATCATTTCAGAGTCTATGAATTCTGCAAAAATCTGGAACAAACCGCTTATTATACGCAAATGAATTATATAAATCCTTTTTATTTTCACGGAACCTCGATCAATGCAGGTTATACGGAAGAAAATGTAAAAGAGAGAGCAAGGGAGCAGGCAAAAAGATTGATAAGCCTATTGCATTCGTTTGAATGAACCCCTCAACAAACAAAATTTGAACTGTACAACAAAATGTAAACTTCAAATAAATCTCAACTTTGTGCTGTAAAATGTAAATACAATGGAAAACGCACAGACAAAGAAAACCGTTTTGGTAACGGGAGGAACAGGGTTTTTAGGAGTTCATACTATTCTTCAGCTATTACAACAAGGATACGAAGTAAGAACCACCCTTCGTTCATTCACGAAAAAAGACAACATCATCAAAGCACTGGAAGAAGGCGGAATTTCAGATTTTTCTCATCTTACTTTTTTTGAAGCCGATCTTACGAGTGACAACAACTGGAATGAAGCCATAAAAGGCTCTGATTATGTCCTGCATGTAGCCTCTCCTTTTCCGGCACAGGATCCCAAAGACGAAAATGAATTAATCATTCCGGCAAGAGACGGCGCTTTACGGGTATTGAAAGCCTCTCGGGATGCCAATGTAAAAAAGGTGGTTTTGACTTCTTCTTTCGCAGCAGTCGGATACAGCAAAAATATAAAAGATCATATTTTCACAGAGGAAGACTGGACGGATGTGAATATTGAGCTTCCGGCCTACATCAAATCAAAAACCGTTGCTGAAAAAGCCGCATGGGATTTCATCAAAAATGAAGGAAACAGACTGGAACTGTCGGTCATTAACCCTGTAGGAATTTTTGGACCTGCGCTTGGAGGAATTACTTCTGCTTCTCTGGATATTGCCGTTTCTGGAATTCTGAACGGGAGTATGGAATATACTCCAACTTTCACAATGGGAGTTGTAGATGTTCGGGATGTTGCGGATATTCATATTAAAGCCATGTTAAGCCCTGATGCAGCTGGGCAACGTTTTATTGCAACTGCAGATGGGGTGATGAGCTTCTATGATGTTGCGGAGTTATTTAAAAAAGAAAGGCCGGAATACACCACCAATATTAAAAAACTTGAACCCATCAGCAAAGAATTTTACAAAGAAATGTCGAATCAAAAAGCAAGAACCATTCTGCACTGGAATCCGAGAAGCCGGGAAGAAGCTTTACTGGCTAGTGCTGATAGTCTGATGGCAGGTTCATAGATTTAGCTTATATTTAATTTTAAAAGACCGGGAAGTTGAATTTATTCCAGAGAATCAATATTCTTTAGCGAATTTTTCACGGTCTTGATTGATTTATTTCTTTCGTATCACAACAAAGGAAAATTATTAAAATGAAGTTCAACAATCTGCAATCTTGTCATTTAGGACCCGAAATATCTCCTGAGCAGTTTATCCCTGAGCATTTCTTTTTGTTTTTGCTTAAAGGTTCGATGGTTGCTTACGACGGTCATAATCATTACAATATGAATCCCGGAGATTATTGTATTGCAAGGAAAAACCACCTGGTCCGCTATACAAAATATAAAGATGATGGAAAGTTTGAAAAGGTAATCATTACTTTTGATGAACCTTTTTTGAGGAAATTCCTGGAACGGCATCCTTACGTTGCCGAAGCAACAGATTACAATGATTCATTTCTATTCATAAAAGAAGATATTCTGGTCAAAAATTTTGTACACTCGCTGGAACCGTATTATAACGGAACTGAAAAACTGGATGATGACTTTGTCGATATCAAACGTGAAGAGCTGTTAATGATTTTACTGAAGAACAATCCTGATCTGAAAGATATATTATTTAATTTCAATATTCCTCATAAGATCGATCTGGAATACTTTATGAATCAGAATTATAAATTCAATATCAGCCTGGAACGTTTTGCTTTCATGACCGGAAGAAGTTTATCTACTTTCAAAAGAGATTTTAAAGCGCTTTTCAATACAGCTCCCGGGAAATGGCTCATTAAAAAACGTCTTCAGGAAGCGTATTTTCTTTTAGATAAAGAGTATAAAAAGCCAAGCGACATTTATCTTGATCTGGGGTTTGAGGATCTATCGCATTTTTCCTTTGCCTTTAAAAAAGAATTTGGTGTTTCGCCTTCGGAAGTTGGAAAGGCATGATTCAACATTTCAGGTATATAAATTTATGAAATACTGAAACAGTTGCAGTACCAAAAGAAGCCGCGCCCTTCGGGCGCGGCTTCCATATATAAGATATATATATAAAGTTTTATCATTAAAACTTCAAATCTCCATTCACTTCTCTCACTGCATTGGCAGCTTCAGCGAATTTCAATTGCTCTTCAGCCGTAAGGGTTACGTTTACGATTTTTTCCACACCATTTGCTCCGATAATCGCCGGAACACCAAGGCAGATATCATTTTGTCCGTATTCACCTTCAAGCATTAAAGAACAAGGAATCATTTTTTTCTGATCGCAGGCAATTGCCTGAACCATCACAGAAACCGCAGCGCCCGGTGCGTACCATGCAGAAGTTCCTAATAATTTAGTGAGGGTTGCACCTCCTACTTTTGTTTCTTCGATTACATATTTTTGTTGCTCAGCATCAAGAAATTCAGTTACAGGAACTCCGTTTCTTGTTGCTTTGCTCAATAGAGGAAGCATTCCTGTATCACTGTGGGCAGCGATTACCATTCCGTCTACGTCAGAAATTGGAGCTTCCAACGCTTCAGCCAATCTGTATTTGAATCTTGCAGAATCCAACGCACCACCCATTCCTATGATCTTGTGCTTAGGAAGACCTGAAGTTTTATGTACAAGGTAAGCCATTGTATCCATTGGGTTGGAAACCACGATGATGATTACCTCCGGAGAATGTTTTACTAAGTTTTCGGTAACGTCTTTTACGATTCCTGCATTAATACCGATCAGCTCTTCTCTCGTCATTCCCGGTTTTCTTGGGATACCTGAAGTAATAACGGCTACATGAGAACCTGCAGTTTTGCTGTAATCTCCTGTTGTTCCGGTAATTTTTGTATCGAATCCGTTAAGAGATGCTGTCTGCATCAAATCCATTGCCTTACCTTCAGCAAACCCTTCTTTAATGTCTACTAAAACTACTTCTGAACAGAAGTTTTTCATTGCGATGTATTCTGCACAGCTTGCACCTACAGCGCCTGCACCTACTACAGTTACTTTCATAATATATACTTTTTATATTGTTTATTAATTTGTCATTACAGAACCTTACGGTTTCATTTTGATTTATTTTTTGAATTGCTTCTTTTTTAAAATTGAAAGCTCCCAAATTTAACAATTCCTGAAAAATTGAGCAATCTTTCAGGAATTTAATTATCTTTAAAAATGTTATTTAGAATGTAAAAGAAGATTAATTGACATTCAGCAGGAAGGTGTACAGTTTTTTCGCCCCCGACAACACTTCAGCATATTGCTCTTCATGAAATTCTGTATCGAGAACTTCTTTAAAATCTTTCCACATGGCACCCGTATTTTCATGATAGCAGCCAAAGAAATTGAAAGTCACACCATCAAAACCTTCTGTTCTGGAAAGTTGTTTGGCGATAACATTTCCGCCTAAGGTAGAACCTTCTATCACGTACATAGCGCCAAAAGCTTCACATTCATTCATAAATTCCAGTTCGTGTGAAGCAGTACTATTTTTCAATGCCAGACTTTTAAGGTCTTCCTCAATCAAAGGAAGTTTTTTTCTGTCATTAAGCTGAAGTTTTTCTGAGAATTTTTCAGAAAGTTTACCAAAGATCTTGTCTTCCGAATGAAGAAGCATCATATAATTGGTAATTATTATTTTTCTATAATCTTCAAACGTAAATGTTTTATTGAAAATTTTTTGTGAATTAAATAGCTTTTCGGCAGCATCATGATATTCTGCCGTATTTTGTTTTAGATATTCTGATATCGTCATAAGGATTTAAATAGTCCCGTATTTACGGTTTTTTAAATGTTAAAATAAATGATGTGCCATTGGGGCTGCTTTCATAGTCTACACTTCCTCCAATTCTTCTCATAATTCTGTGAACAATTGACAATCCCACTCCATTTCCTTTGAACTTTTTGGCATTGTCCATTCTGTTGAAAATTTTAAACATCTTATGTTTATTCTCCTTTGGAATACCAATTCCGTTGTCTGAAATTCTGTAGATGACCATATCGCCGTCTTCAATGCCTTCAATCACAATCTTAGGACTTTCCTGTTGCGAAGAATATTTAATAGCGTTGTTGATGATATTTAAAAACGCCTGGTGTAACATGGTTTTATCAGCAAGAACTTCAGGACATTCTTTGATAACAACCTCACTGGCCGGAGTTCCGAAAGTGATTTTTGCGTTCTCAATAATCTTTTCAATGGTTTGATAGGTCTCAAGGCTTTCCAGCTGAATTTCACTGTGCTTTGCACGGCTCAACTGTAACACATCATGCATCATTTCTGCCATACTGTCGATCTCTTCAATGATGGAATTGATCTTATTGCGGGTTTTTTCCGATGGATCCGTAAGTGTTTTGAGCAGCATCTGTGCATTCAGCTTCATGACGGTCAGCGGAGTCCCCAGGTCATGGGAAATCGTGTAAGAAAAACTGTCAAGCTCTTCATTTACCTTCTTAAGCTCATCATTGAGCCTTTTGATCGTATTGTAATTTTTATGTGAAGTTTCTAAGATCAGATCGCGTACAACCTGCAGCGCAGCAACATTTCTGGAATTCCATCGCTTGGAATTACCTTTTATATCTTCCGTAAAAATCTTAAAAGACGTTCTCGGGGAAACCATCTTTTTTTCCTCTCCGTCACGGTAGATTACTTCAATTTTCTTTTTAGGATTTCCGGCCCAGTCGATATGTTCATCAAATTCTTTTCTGAACCAGATAAGGACATTATTTTTACTTCTTTCCACAAAATAGATCACTACACCGGCAGCCCTTTCGTCCAGCCCTAGCTCTTTTCCATGATCTTTCAGGAAACTGCGGCTGAGATAAATGCTGTCTTCCGTGTACTGATGCGCCCATTGGGTGATTTTTTCGATAGTGGCAACATCGGGTGTGCTTCCTTCCGTGACAATTTTTTCCTCGGCAATAACGGCCAAACCATCTGCTTCAAGAAAATCTCTGATCTCCGCTTTATTTTCCGTTAAAGAATCAAATAAGCTGTTGTATTTTAAGAATTCCGTTTTTAAATGAGCAGATTTTTCATTCAGCTTCAGACGGTAATTCAGTTCATTTTTTGATTTAAAAGATGAGTAGGCATTTGAAGCCAATGCCGTGAAAATCCCGGCCTGCACTCTGTCTTCAAGGTCGATATGCTTCGGTTGGGAATTCTGGCAGGTAACCAGACCCCACAGATAATCATCAATAATAATTGAAATACTGAAACTTGAAGAAGCTCCAGAGTTTTTAATGTATTGTCCGTGGATAGGCGACATCCCCCGGGAAGTACTGTATGTAAGATCGATGCTTTCCAGGTTTTTGCTTAAAAGCGGTACCGGTTCCGAATATACATTGCTGAAAATTCTTTTTCTTTTTTTAAGATAAAGTTCCCTCGCCTGTATCGGGATGTCAGATTCGGGATAATGAAGTCCCAGATAGCTTTCAAGATTATCGTTGGTTTTTTCGGCGACTACTTTCCCGGATCCGTCCATCATGAATTTGTACACCATCATACGGTCGTAATTCACGATTTTCGATAAGGTGTTCAAAAGCAGATCCCATATCTCCTGATCATTATCTACAATATAAAAATTATCATATTTATTGGAAATCTGTTTATGGGGATTAACCAGAACTTTTTCAAATTCAAGAAAGATATTGCTCTTGCTTCGGAAAGCGGATAAATGATATTGCTTGTCTTCGATAAAAATTTTATCAAAAAAAAGTTTCGTTTTCTCTCCTGGTGAAATTCGGAAGAGAGCGATAAATATCGGAATTAACGACAGTTTCGAAAACTTCAGGAAAGTCTGTAAGCTTTTTATCGAAAAGCTTTTCCGGGCTTTCGATTTTAAAAATATCCTCGATATTCTTGCTGAAAAAAGTGATGGAATGAGATTCTGCGTCGATGCCAATCAGATAGCCAAAACTTTGTATATAGCCCGGAATATGGATAGGCTCTTCATGACACTCTACAAAATTCATATTATACTTTGATCAATCAAATATAGAGAAATTTTTAAACCTGTGGTAGTTTTTTTCAAAGAAACGCATACCACAAAAAAACACTCTCTAATCCCTCTGAATAAGGGTATTTTGAAGCAATTACAAAGAGTTTGGCCTCTTAAATCGCAACATTATATTGTTCCGGAAATCAAAAAATTCACTTAAAAAGATATTTAGTTTACCGGTCTCTTTTTTTATCAGCCACGAATTTTCCACATAGCTGTGAATTGATTTTGAAAAAAGCTGAAATATTTAAAAGAAATTACACTTCTTTTTCAAAATACAGCATATAATATTTTCCGTGCTCATCCTCTCCCTGTGCAATTTTTTTCCGGTCTCCGTGAATATAGATATGGAAGTTTTTATCTAATTTGATAATACTTTTAAAATGCCTCTGCGTTTTTTTCACGGCAGCTTCACTGATCGGAAATTCTTCAGCGATATTGATCTGCATATCCTGTTCGTAATCTGTCTTAAAATTATTAAAACTCTCGATCACATGCTCGTCACCCAGAACTTCGCTCGCAAATTCATCCAGCTTAAATTCTTCTTTTTCTTTGAAAAAATTGATTGATTTATTTAAAAAATCGGCCTGGTCTGCTTTGGAAACTTCAAATTCCTGAGGCAATTGTTTGGTAATGTAATCTTTGTACACCATCAAAGCTTCCTGAGTATGAAAATATTCGTCGTCACGCTGTTTTACCTTTAAAAAATCCTCAAACCAGTAATACATATCTCCATTTTTATTGTTGTCTACAACAGAAAGTATATACCCGGTTTCTTTATCATTATTGTAGATCAAGGCCGCCTTATCAATTTTTGAAAGACTGATTCCCTGATCCTTTTCAATTTCAAAGTTCTCTTCCTGAGGAGAAATTTTAAGGAAAGATTCTCTTTTTTCAGTTTTAAAGATTCCGATTTTATCTACTTTTTCTGTTCCTTCTCTTTCGTCTTCAAAGTAAACAATAAATAATTCTCCACCCTGAACTCTCGGGTTTTCAGCGGCTTCAAAAAGATGTTTTGCGATATTTTCGGATTCCCACATAAACTTGGCCTTGTCCTCAAAAATCTCGGACACCGAACTGTACACCGGATTATTGACCAGATAAGAATCGCTGTAGAAATGGAATGTTTCTTCAGATTTGAAAGATCCTAAAAAGTAATTTTCAAGCAGCTCTGCCATTCCTTCATCCAGCTGTAGTTCTTCCTGAGAAAGCATTAAAGATTCTCCGTTGATTTTATTTCCTACTCTGTGTACTACGATTTTTGAAAACATCTCCTGAATATTTTTGGACTGCAAAGATATTAATTAAATCAGACAATCAATACTATTTCATTCTGATAAAAGACTTATCATTCTGACACGTTTTTTTGTTTTAAATAAAATCAAATAAATTCACAACTATTTAAATATCAAATATTTAATTCAAAATAAATTCTAAAGGAATACAATTGGCATCATGATTCTCAAAACATACAGATATGGACCTAAAGACATTAAACAGAATAGATACGCTGAGAAGATCAAAAAGTAAAGGACCGGCAACTCCGAAATGGCTGAAGCCTTATCACCTTTTACTGATGGCATTTCTGGCCGTTTTTATTTTCGGAGCAACCATAAAATTTTTAGAATTGAATTAATATGAATTATTTAGAAGCCACCCAAGAAATTGCAGAGGTAATTCCTGACATTGAGAATGAACTTATTAAGGAAAACAGAATTCAAAGTCCTTATCATACTATCCAGACATTTACGGAAAGAATTAAAAT
Source organism: Chryseobacterium sp. POE27 (assembly GCF_039727685.1). Classification (NCBI taxonomy): domain Bacteria; kingdom Pseudomonadati; phylum Bacteroidota; class Flavobacteriia; order Flavobacteriales; family Weeksellaceae; genus Chryseobacterium; species Chryseobacterium sp. POE27. The sequence continues at coordinate 3,738,378 of NZ_CP152475.1, read as the reverse complement.
AATGATCCGCCAGAACGACAGAAATCTTTTATTTAAATGTCTGAAAAAAGTGAATACAATATACGCAAACGGCGATAATGTCATGAAAAATGCGATAGAGAATACTTTCATTTATTCGCTGGACAATTTTACCGTTTTCTGTAGCGAAGAATACCGGAAAATGATTTTCTCCTGCATTTCAGAAGATCTGAGAAAGATGTATAGCCGGCAGATTTACTGTCATGGCATATGATTTATTACATTTTTTAAGACTTTCATTACAGAAATACAAAACAACATAAAAATTAAATCTATTAAAAATCAGAAGAATATGAAAACAAAAGTAAGAAGAATCTCTGACTGGAAAACGTGTAAAACTACGGTGGAAAGGCATAATATTGAGATTTTGGCCACTCATATTGCAGTGATTGTCGGAGTATTTATTTTTGCAGCCTGTCTCTAAACTTTGGTACAGTTTTCGTGTCAATAAAAATGCTCGAAAATATTAATTATGATGAATGCACAGATGCAAAAGATTAATCAAAAAATTGCTGTTGAATATCTAAAGTTTTTTTACCCGCGACTTCGCACCGAAATTACACAATTGTCTATACAGGATAATTTTGCAGGAGTGATCCAAAGTACGATCAATTATCTGAAAAACCTGCTGATGGAATCAAGAATCAATATTATTTCCCATCACATCAAACTGATGGATATGATCTACAAAAATGGCGATTCTTATGTGCGGGATATGATTGAAAATCTTTTCGTGAGATCATTTGAAAGCTTTAAAAAGCATGCTAAAATACAGCACTGGAAACTTCTCTATCAATATATGCCTATAAATTTTCAGTTGATCTATAACGATCAGCGGAAACAGGATAAAATATTTTTTGGAAAATAATATACCGTTTAAAAAGAATCGGCGAAACCAAAGGTTTCGCCGATTCTCGTTAGTTTTTCTTCATAAAAACTTCTTTTACCGTTTGAAGTTCTTTGGTATTCATCCCGGAAGATTTTTTTAAGTTTTGCAGCAAACATATCCACTTCCTCACCCGTTGAAGGGCAACCGAGATTTTCATTTTTATCGTTGAAAGAATCGGCGAGAACTTCACCTTTCGGATTGATAACCAGCCAAAACGGAAGTCCGGCATCTTTTCCTTTGTACTTGTCCATCAATTCTTCGCCACCCGGGTTTTCAAGCTTTTTCTTGTCGCCCATTTCCTGAACGTCTACGTACGCCGTAACGAATTTCTTTTCAAAAATAGGCTTTGTTTCCGGAAGGTTCATATTCTTTTCCATGACGTGGCACCATTTGCACCAAGAGGCGTGAAAAATAAGAAGTACATTTTTATTCTTTGCTTTGGCTTCAGTAAGCGCTTTGTTAAGAACAACATCTGCTTTTTCCTGAGCAAAATTGAGCTGAAACAGTAATAATCCTGCTATCAAAAGTATTTTTGAAAATTTCATTTGAATGATTTTTAAATTAATTCATACGAATGTAAACTTTTTCCGGCTTACCGTAAAAATATTTTTTTTATAGCTTGAGTTTAACCAAAAAAATTTAACAATGAACATTAAAAATTCATCACCAATCCTGCTCCAAAATTTTTAGATTCTAAAACAGGATAAATAAATGTGAAATTCTTAGATTCTTTTTTTATTAAAAATTTTATTAATGACAGGAAACAACCAATAAGCCAACTCTGTACTTAAAATCCCGAATCCGGCGCCTGCAACAACATCTCCGACCCAGTGTTTATCATTCAGGGTACGGTAAACTCCTGTAAAAACGGCAACAGGATATCCCGAAATCGCCAGCCAGAAATTCTCATCTTTATATTCCCTGAAAAGAAATTGAGCTGAAGAAAAAGCCGCGGCCGTATGTCCCGAAGGAAATGAAAGAGCATTTGAACCATCCGGGCGCTCTTCTTTTACCATATGCTTTAAAGGTAGCACAAAAGCTGCGGATATTAATTGTGATGTTCCGTATATAATTGTTCTGTCTTTAAGATTATGTTTTCCTTTAATCCCTGCGAGATTGTATCCATAAACCATCACTGCCGGAAGATATTGCGTATAATTATCCAGTTTAATATGTTTCGGCTGATGTTCTCCTATTTCATATTTGGTGGATCTGTTAAGATCTTTAAGCGCATCAGAAGTTAAGCTTACCACGCCATATGCTATGAAAATTGTCGGTACAATCAGTTTTTTATAATTGGGTCTGTAAATATCATCCTTGTAATTGGAAATATTTTCTACAGATCCTGAAGAATCTGCTTTAACCTGTCCGAAGCATATTCCCGAACAGATTAAAGCAGCTAGTGCTATTAGTTTCATTGGCTTTTTATTTGAATCTTACATTTAATGAAATAATATCAGACTTCATTCCCACAGATTTTGTATAATGACCATACCGGATTTCCAGCATATTGAGTCGTTCTATACCAAACAGTCCGTTCTTTGGGCTGATCCGGATTCCTGCTCCGTAAAAATGACTGTCAAATTTCGACAGGTCATAATTGCTGGTATAAAAATCATCAAACGCCGTATGCTGCTGATAAGGAGCAAAATATTTGGCGGCCGTCTGAGAATAATATCTGTAAAACGGACTTACCGACAAAAACGGGGAAATCTTCACAGGCGTTTCCAGACTGAATGTATTTGATTTCAAGCCCCAGTCGTCAGTATAGTACCGATAATAAGCTCTCAGAATCACTTTATCCCCGAGAAAATAATTAGCTCTTACCCCCAACGGTATTTTGAATCTTTTATCCGGTAAAGCTTCCTGGTGAACAGAATTATCACTAAAATAAACTCTGTGAAAAGGCAAACTTAAATATCCCGTCTGCTGAACTCCGTCTGCCAGAAACTCAACCTGAAAATTCTGATTGATAATCTGTGAATAAGACAAAGACAATGCAAATGTATTTCTTCCGCTACTTCCGTAATTTTCGTGTTCACCGCCGGTATTTCCATTGGCTCGCAGTTCAATAGGAGCAATAAGTTTTACCTGGTCCAGATATGCCTGAAATTTTGCGGTAAATTCTCCCATCCTGTTCTTTGTTTTTTGAGAAAACCCGATATTCGCACCAAAAGACTGATAATCAAACTCTCCGGAATAAGAAACGCCGGCCATTAATGTTGTGCCTTTGCTTTCATTTTCACGGCTCCAGCTCAATGCAGGATAAATTCTGGTATCGGCATGAGAAGCAGAAGAATTCGCCTTCAGGTCAATCATATCAGAAGATGCCGATGTATAATGATCGATTCCTACACTAAGTCCGAATTTGTTTTTTCTGTCTTTTTTGTCATATTTTACCATGGTTACATCGATGGTATTGGAGATGTCTGTCAGTTTTTCAGTTCCGATTCCGCCTGTCACTGCGGAGTTGTTTCCGTTTTGCCTGTAATAGCTGGAAACTAAGTTTGCTTCATCCAAAGTCAGTTTCTTTGGCTGTTCATTGCCTGTATTTTCCTGCGCTTTTGCATTAAAAATCCCGATAAGAGTAACGATGCTTATTATAATTTTTTTCATTTTTAAATTTTTACAATTACCCCTGGTTTTAATTACACCCGCAGCCACCTCCTACTTTTCCTGCATTGGCTCCTGAAGAACCTTCTCTGTAAGATTGAAAACTGAGTTCGGTTTTTTCAATGGTTCGGTTGCCAAGTACCATTTCGGCATCGTTAAGTTTATTTTTTTCGTATTCTTTTACGGTTGTGCAGGACTGCACTGAAATAGTTACGGCCGATACACAAATCGCCGCGATTATTTTTATGAATTTTTTCATTTTGATTTCTTTTTTTAATCAAACACATCTTTACCATCAGCAATTAATTCATTTGAATTAAGCTTATTAAGCAAAAAACTAATTTTTAATGTTACAATCTGATGTGTTCTTTTCTAGGTTAATTCTTTAAATTGATATTCTGTGATGAGTAAATTCTGTCCTGATCGTCGATAATGATACATTCCAGATGATTGATCTGATTGACCATATTGAGTGCAGCATCAATTCCCATAATACTTACGGGAGTTGCCATTGCATCGGCAATTTCTGCGTTGGGACAAAAAATCGTTACACTTTTCACGCCTGAAACAGGCATTCCTGTTTTGGGATTAATGGTATGAGAATATTTTTTACCGTTGATGACGACAAATTTTTCGTAATTCCCGGAAGTTGCGACGGCCATATCTGTGATGTTCATATAGGAAAACGGCCGTTTGGAGTTGTCAGGATCGGCAATTCCGACCGTCCAGGGTTTTCCGTTGGCCTGATTTCCCCAAGTCGTAAGATCTCCTGAAGCATTGACAATTCCTGAAACGACTCCCCGATTCTGAAGCATGCGTTTTGCCATTTCTGCGGCGTAGCCTTTTCCGATTCCTCCAAAACCGATCCGCATTCCTTTTTCCTTTAGAAAAACAGTCTGGTTTTTCCGGTCAAGAATAATATTTTGATAATCAACCAGTTTCAAATGCTTTTTAATCACATCAGGATCAGGAAGCTGTTTCATTTCTTTGTCGAAATTCCAGAAACTTTTGTCAATTCCACCATAGGAAATATCGAAATATCCGTCTGTAATTTTACTGATTCTGAGGCTTCTTTCGATCAGATCAAAGATTTCCCAGTCAACTTTTACGGCTTTTATTCCGGCATTTTTGTTGATGAGATTGGTCTGGCTTTCATCACTGAAAGTAGTGAGCAGCTTTTCTATTCTCCGGATTTCCTCAATGGCAGCATCAATATGACTGTTTGCGGTCTTTTCATCATCACTTACAACGGTAATTTCAAAAGCATTCCCCATGAGTTTTTGAGGTCTTTTGAATTCTTTCAACATACTCTTACAGTTTTTGATTTTCCTTGATATCCCGAATTTCTTTTACGAAAGCCGTTGCATTTTCAGACGGTAAACCCTCCCAGCTTTTCAGGATCTTCCCATCGGAATTCAGTAAAATCGTATAAGGAAATATCCCTTTCGGATTGTACTGATCAGCAAGAGAAGCGTTTTCCTTTTTCAGCTCGGGAGAAAGCTGGTTTTTCTTATTTCTGGGAAAATCTGCATTGATGTACACCATTACATTCTCGGTTTCAAGTTTTTTAAATTCATCTGTTCCGATAATGTTTTTATGAAGTTTAATGCACGGAATGCACCAGTCTGAGCCGGAAAAATTGAGCAAAATAAGTTCTTTGTTTTGTGAAGCCTGTTTTTTTGCATTCTCCAAACGGCTCTGAGCCTGAATGCCAACAGCGAATACAACCATTACTATGGCTGAAAATATTGTTTTCATTATTTTAAAATTTATAATGAGTTTGTAATTATAATATGCCGGTTTTATTTAAACCGGATCATGAAAATTGCATTATGAAAACGAATATTTCGGAGGCTCCCAGGCAGTTCTTAAAAAACCTTTGTAACAGAATTTGTCATTTTTTGAAGGTATTTTCCTGGACTTTATCTGTTTAAAATGATCTTTCTTAAGTTCAAAGTGAAAAGTGTCTCCAACAATAAAAATCAATGCCAGCGGTGTTGTATGAATGATAAAAGGCAGTTTCTGATCTTTGCCATAATCACCGTCTTTCACGGGATTTTCATAGTGGGTTTTCAGAAATGCAGTAAGAGACATTTCCGGATTGAGTTTTTTATGCTCGTAATAATGTTCTATCAAAGTCGGTATTTTCAGCAACTGATACAATTCGGTTGTAGAAACCAAATACAGAGACAGCAACAATATGGAAATCAACTTTTTTCACAGATCAAAATTATAAAATAATTGATTAAGAATGATTATTTTTTTTCAAGTTTAATGATTTCTTGCGCAAAGCCTTTTTATCAGTTTATAAATTTCAAACCAAAGCACAGAAATGGCGGCAACAAGTAATGCCAATCCCAGTTCTTTTATGGTAAGAGGAGTTACACTGAAGAATCGTGAAACCGGACTTACATAAAGAATGATAAACATCAATACGAGAACCAGTCCCGAAATTCCCGCAAGTAAAAAGTTGCGGTTTTTAAAACTCTCCAATACACTGTAATAGAAAGAGCGGTTTACCAGACTCAGTAATATATTGGCAAATATGAGTGTACAGAAAACCAATGCCCTGGTTTTTTCTTCATTATTTTCATGATTAACAGAATATTGATACATCCATAATATCCCCGCTGTAATGATAAATCCCTGAATAATACTTACCATAAGTTCCTTCCAGTTCAGAAACGTATCTGTAAGTTTTCTGGGAGGTTTTTTCATTGCATTTCTTTCAATGGGTTCATTTTCATAAACAATAGAACACGTAGGTCCCATGACCAGCTCAAGAAAAATGACGTGTACAGGAGTAAATATATGCGGAAATACCCACCCCAGAAACAGCGGTAAAGAAACCGTAAGTATGATCGGAATATGAATCGAAATGATATACTGAACGGCTTTTTTTATGTTGGCATAAATTCTACGTCCGGCAGCAATTCCGATAACCAGTTTTTCAAGATCATCATTCGTAATCACGAGTGCGGCGGCTGATTTGGCGATTTCAGTTCCTTTATTTCCCATGGCTACGCCTATATGGGCGGCTTTTAAGGCAGGACCGTCATTCACGCCATCGCCGAGCATTGCCACTACATCTCCCTGCGCTTTCAGGGCATTGATCACGTTAAGCTTTGCTTCAGGAAACATTCTGGTAAACAGTGTTGTATTTCGAGAAAGCTTCATCAGATCTTCTTCCGAACTTGCAGTTATTTCACTTCCATTTACGGCAGGAGCATTGTTTTTAATCCCGGCCTGCAGGGCGATAGCTTGTGTTGTATCTGCATTATCTCCTGTAATAACTTTTACTTTAATACCTGCATCATAAATATGCTGAAATACTTTTTCTATTCCTTTTTTGGGAGGATCATAAAATACCGTCAGTCCTAAAAAATCAAAACTGAAATCCTGCTGTTTTTCAGGGAAATTATTTCCTTCAAAATGAGATTTGGCAACACCGAGAACCCGGTAGCCCTGTTGCCCGAATTCTTTTATCACCGTTCTTATTTTATCCCTTTCTTGTGCTGAAAGCCTGGAAACACTAATGATGGCTTCAGGAGCCCCTTTGGCCGCAACAATCCGATTCTTTTGTTCATTTTCAAAAAGATGGGTCATCATAGGAGGTTTTCCTTCCAGAGGATATTCATGGAATAGCTGATAGTCTTTTCTTTTATCGGGATTCTGCGTTTTCTCGTAAATCTTATGCAGGGTTATTTCCATGGGATCAAACGGAACGGGTTCGCTGCTCCACATGGCATAATCAATAAGTTCGTTCAGTTTTTCCGATTGAAATTCTTCCTGTTCATAAACTTTATCAGAACGGTAATCATACAGATGTTTCAGCTGCATAGAGTTTTCGGTTATCGTTCCTGTTTTATCGGTACAGATTACCGTAACACTGCCGAGAGTTTCCACAATACTGCTTCGCTTGATGATGATTCCGTCGCGCATGAGTTTCCAGGCACCTAAAGCCATAAAGGTCGTAAAAGCAACAGGAATTTCTTCAGGAAGTACAGACATTGCTAAGGTAAGTCCGCTCAATAAGCTGACGACAAAGTCTCCTGTTTTAATAAAACTGAAAACACATACTGCCAGAAAAATAATCAGCCCGATAATCGCCATTCCTTTTACAAAATTTCTGATCTGAAGCTGTAGAGGCGATATTTCTTCTTTGATATTCAGTATAGACTGCCCTATTTTACCTACCCTGGTTTCTTTTCCGATGCTTTCCACTTCAAAAACGGCCAGTCCTGAAACGGTGATTGTTCCGCTATAGACCTTATTATCTTCCGATCCGCTGTCCTTGAAAACAGAAAAACTTTCTCCTGTAAGTGAAGATTCATTAACAGAAAAATCATTACTATGTACAATTTTCCCATCAGCGTTGATGAGGCTTCCTTCTTCGGTAATGCAAAGATCCCCCACAGCTATTTCAAAAGTGGGAATTTCGATAATTTTTGAATTCCGGATTACTTTACTCAATGGTTCATTGAGCTTTTCAAGTTCTTCCAGAGCTTTTTTTGCTTCGGTTGTCCTGATAAAAAGAAATTGCGGTAACTCCTACGATAGCTGCCAACATGAATAAAGCTTCTCCGTAATCCCCAATAATCACATAGATAAGAGAAACGCAGATAAGGAGAATAAGCATCGGCTCTTTCAGAATGTTAATGAGCAGGCTCATCCACGTTTCTTTTTTAACCGTTTCCAATCGGTTATATCCGTATTTTTCTCTGGAAACTGCTACTTCAGCTTCTGTAAGACCTTTTAAATCTTCCGGTATATTAGTCATGCGAAATGGATATAGTATTAAAATTACTGAATGTTTTTGTTTTAGCAGAATATTCTTTCTGTTTTTTTAACATCCTATTATTCAATGTGTTTTTTCACTTCATTTACCCACTGTTCAATTTCAGCTTTTTCGACATCAGAAAGTTTTGCGTTGTGATGGATGAGTGTATAAGAAGTCAGCGGCATTTCTCCGCTTCGGACAGTTTCTGCGATCTCATCCAGTTTCTTCAGTTTTTTCTCTTTAGAATAGGTATTAAATTCATCAAAATTCAAATGCCTTTTCCCTGAATTCACATGATCTGCCAGCCACCATTTTACTGGCTGGATATTGTTATACGCCGGATAAACCGTCGTATTGGAATGACAGTCATAACAGCTTGTTTTTAATAATTTCCGCACATGATCCGTCACAGCATGATGTTTTTCAATGGCATTTTCTGAAGGAGTGGTGGCTATGTTTTTTTCAGCATCAAAGAACTGAATAATGATCAGTAACACGATAATGAAACCGGCTCCTGCTTTTATTAAAGATGATGTTTTCATTTTTTTAAATTTAATTGTTTAATTTTTTTCTTATTCGCCCTCGGTATTTTTGAGTTTCATGAGAAGTGTATAAGCATTCCTGATGACTATTTTTTTATGTTTAAAATCATTAAAATTGACGATCTGAACGAATCCGTTTTCTGTTTCGCCCAACGTAATGGGAGTCAGTCTGTAGGTTTGCTTTTTATCTTCCACAAAAACAAAGTCTTTTCCTTCAAAATTGACGATACTTTCTTCAGGAACCGCATTGGAAAAAGAGGTACTTGTTTCTATTTCAGCATTCATATACATTCCCGGAACAAGACTCTGATCGTATTTTTCAAAATGACAGTGTACTTCAGCCCAGCCACCGGGATTGATATCCTTGCTGATGAGCAGGATTTCACCATAATACTTTTTATCAGGTTCGGCATTGGTATAGGCCGCAAACCGTTGTCCTTTGTTCAGATTCTCCAGATCCTTTTCATATACTTTCAGGTTGAGATGAATATCATCCGGATTAATGAGCTCAAAAAGCACGTCAGACGGATTTACATATTTACCGATATTCACATTTACTTTACTCACAAACCCATTGATGGTGCTGTAAACAGGAACACTCTTCTTAATATTCCCGGAATTAAGAGATTCCGGACGGATATTGATGAGACGGAGCTGCTGCGCCAGAGAATTCATTAAAATTTTCTGACTGTTCATTTCCGATTGTGCCTGCTGCATCACCTTATCGCTGGTAGCCTGGCTTTGATTAAGCGTTTTTTGGCGGTTATAATCCAGTTGTGCAAAATGCATTTTAGATTTTGCCATCAGATAATCCTGCTGAAGCTGAATAAACTGTGGATTTTCGATAACAGCAATCACCTGACCTTTTGAAACCGGTTTTCCCGGAAGCAAGCTGCTCGATTTAAGATACCCGCCTAATGGAACACTCACAGAAACAAGATTTTGTGGCGGAACATCAATCATTCCATTAAGTTTTAAAACCGAAGAAATATTATGTAAAGAAAGCGTTGTTGTTTCTATGGGCGCGTTTCTCAGCTGAGCGTCGGTTAAAGTAACCACATTTTCATCCTGCGGAATATTTTTTTCCTGATTCAGTGCTTCTTGCTTTTTACACTGAATGAATATAAAAAGGCTGATTAATAATGTATATATTGAAATTGATTTCATTTTTTATGGATTTAAAGTAAGATATTCCAGTTCTATAGCACTTTGATTCAGCTTCCAGACCGCATCGGCATAACTGTTTTTTAATGCAACCGCCTGATTGACAAGAATAACAAATTCAAGGTAATTAATCTCTCCAGCCAGGAACTGTTTTTTAGCCGTTTCTGTAATGACATCTGCATTTTTCAGCTCTGAACTTTCGTACCGGTAGACAATATCAAGATTGGTCCGGTAGATATTTTCCACTTTTTTAAGCTGATTCTGCAAATTGAATTCTGTATTCATTAAGTCATTTTCAGCAACGGATTCAGCAACTTTAGCAGCCTGAATTCTTGCCTTCTGTGCACCGGAAAAAACGGGAACGAGAACTCCCAACTGCACAGAATGGAACTGTGGCGCAGAACCATATACTTTATCATCCGCACCCATTCCTCTGAAACTGTTGAGATTATAAGCGAGCTGCAGCCCGGGAAGTAATTTCGCTTTTTCGAGGGCAGTTTGCTGTTGAGAAACATTTTTCTGTTGCTGCAGTATTTTTATAAAAGGATGTGTACTGATTTCCTGCTGAATTCCTGTATTAAAAATTTTTTCATCTTCAAGCAAAAAATCCGTTTCGCTATTTAACAGCCACTGAAACTGATATCCCAAAACGGAAAGTTCCTGCTGCAGTTGTTTTAATTGAATTTCTATGGACGATTTTTGATGGGAAGCCGTTGTTTTTTCCAGAATATTACTTTCTCCAGCTTTCAGGCGGATATTTGCTTTGTCCAGAAAATCCGTGTACAGCTTTAAAGTTTCGAGCAGAAGCTTTTCCTTTTCTTTCCAATACAAAATAGTATAAAACGTAAGACTTACTGCTTTTGTGAGTTCATATTCTTTAAGAGAAACATTCAGCAAAGACTTTTTCCATTCTTCCGTATAAAGATTTTTCTGTTTCTTGTAAACGGTCGGAAATGCGATATTCTGTGAAATCCCGAATTTCATATCCTTGTACACACTGTTGATCTGTCCATAATCAAGACTTATTCCTGTTTGCGGAATATCACTTGCTGATTTTATCAATGCCTTTGAATATTCGGATTTCAGTTTTTCATTCTTAAGATTTCTATTATTTCCTAATGCTGTACGAACGGCAGTTTGCAGGTTGATCGGCGTCTGAGATTTAACTCCGAATCCTGTCAGACCGAATAGTAAAATCAATACAGCCACTCCATTTTTATGATGATTTTTTTTCATTTTAAATCCTTTTTCAATATTTACATATAATAAGGGTAAAACAAACAGTGTAAGAAATGTTGCTACCATTAATCCACCGATAACAACGGTTGCCAGAGGACGCTGAACTTCTGCTCCGGCTCCGTTACTGACAGCCATAGGAATAAATCCTAATGAGGCCACAAAAGCCGTCATCAAAACCGGCCGTAGACGTGATTCTCCTCCGTCAATAACGATTCTTACAATATTCCGCATTCCGCTTTTATAAAGGCGGTTAAACTCAGATATTAAAACAATCCCGTTCAGCACAGCGACTCCGAAAAGGGCAATAAATCCTACTCCGGCACTGATACTGAAAGGCATTCCCCGGATAGCCATCAGAAACACTCCGCCGATAATGGAAAGCGGAATAGCCGTATAAATCAATAAACTTTCTTTCACGGAATTAAAAGCCAGAAACAACATTACGAAAATAAGAGCCAGCGCAACAGGAACAGCGATCATCAGACGTTTTTTGGCATTATTAAGGTTCTCGAAAGACCCTCCATACGTCATATAATATCCTGTAGGAAGCTTCATTTTCTGATCTGTTTTATGCTGAAGTTCTTCCACGATACTTTGAACATCCCTTCCTTTTACATTAAAACCTACCACAATTCGCCTCTGGGCATTTTCCCTCTGAATCTGGTTGGGACCGTTTTTAACCTCCACTTTTGCAAGCTGTGACAATGGAATCTGATCTCCAGAAGGCGTAGGGACCAAAAGGTTTTTAATATCAGTAACATTTTTACGGTCTTTGGTATCCAGCCGTACCACCATATCGAAACGTTTTTCACCTTCAAAGACCAATCCTGTACTTTGCCCCGCAAATGCGGTATTGACAATCCTGTTGATGTCTGAAACAGACAAATGATACTGTGCAATAAGAGGGCGGTTATATTCTATGATAACCTGTGGCATTCCTGAAACAGGTTCTATATAAAGATTTTGGGTTCCGTCTACCGTTTCTATGATTTTTCCTAATTTTTGGGCATTCTGAGAAAGAACATCCAGGTCATCTCCAAAAATTTTGATTACTACATCCTGCCTTGCTCCGGTCATTAATTCGTTAAAACGCATCTGAACCGGAAACTGAAAGCTGGCCGTAATTCCGGGGACTTCCTGCAACTGCTTACCCATTTTATCGGCTAGTTCGGGAAAAGTGGAGGCTGATGTCCATTCTTTTTTTATCCTTTAAAATAACCATCATATCGGAAGCATCCATCGGCATCGGATCGGTGGGTACTTCTCCACTTCCGATCTTCGTAACAACCTTTTCCACTTCGGGAAACCTGGATTTGAGAATATGAGCTGCTTTTTGGGTACTTTCAATCGTTGTCGTCAGATTACTTCCTGGTAAAACTCTTGTATCTACAGCAAAATCCCCCTCTTCGAGAGATGGAATAAACTCTCCTCCCATTCTTGTTACAATGAAAATTGCCGTGATAAATAAAACGGTTACTATCGAAAAAACGGTTTTAGGAATTCTAAGAAGTTTAAGCAGTGTTTTAAGATAACCCTGCTCAACTTTTTTCATGATTCGGTCTGATAAAGTGGGTTTGCCACTTCTTTTTCTCAGCAGGACAGCACTCATCATCGGAATGTACGTCAATGACAGTAAAAATGCTCCCAGCAACGCAAAAGCAACAGTCTGAGCCATTGGCTTGAACATTTTTCCTTCAATTCCCTGTAAAGTAAGGATTGGAAGGTAAACAATAAGAATAATGATCTGTCCGAAAACGGCACTGTTCATCATTTTCCCTGCCGAATCGATAACAATTGTATCCATTTCTGATTTTCCGACGGAAAATATTTTTTTGAATTTTGAATTATGGCTAAACTGATGTAAAACGGATTCTACGATAATGACCGCACCATCGATAATCAATCCGAAATCCAGCGCTCCAAGGCTCATCAGATTTCCACTTACTCCGAAAAGATTCATCATACAGATGGCAAACAGCATCGCCAGAGGGATTACAGAAGCAACCAAAAGACCTGCTCTTATATTTCCTAAAAATAATACGAGAACAAAAACTACGATCAACGCGCCTTCCGTAAGGTTTTTCTCTACCGTTCCGATGGCATTATTAACCATTTTGGTACGATCAAGAAAAGGTTCTATTACTACTCCTTCCGGAAGTGTCTTTTGAACCTGTGCGATTTTTTCTTTTACGTTTTTTATGACCTGATTACTGTTTTCACCTTTCAGCATCATTACCACAGCCCCTGAAACTTCTCCCTCGTCATTAAAAGTCATGGCTCCGTAACGGGTAGCAAAACCCTGTTTTACTTTGGCAATATCTCTTATAAACAGAGGGACATCATTCGTTTTTGTTGCAATAGAAATATTGTTGATTTCGTCAATACTTCCTACCAACCCTTCGCTCCTGATGTATAAAACGGTAGGTCCTTTTTCAATATAAGCACCTCCGGTATTCTGATTGTTGGCCTGTAAAGCATCAAATACATCATTAATGGTTATTCCGTATGCATTAAGCCGGTCGGGATTCACGGCAATCTCGTACTGCTTCAGCTTACCGCCAAAGCTGCTGACCTCAGCCACGCCTTTTACTCCTAAAAGCTGTCTTCTGACCACCCAATCCTGAATGGTGCGAAGTTCTGTGATATTGTATCTTTTTTCATAGCCTTTTTCTGGCCTTACGACATACTGAAAAATTTCGCCGAGACCTGTAGAAATTGGCCCAAGCTGCGGATTTCCTATTCCCTGCGGAATGACTGCCTGCACCTGTTGCAGCCTTTCGGCTACCTGCTGTCTTGCCCAGTAGATGTCAACATCATCTTCAAAAACAATTGTGACAAGTGATAGACCGAATCTGGAAAAACTACGGATTTCTTTTAATCCTGAAATATTATTGTTGGCCTGCTCAATGGGGAAAGTAACAAGCCGTTCTATATCGGTTGCACCGAAAGAAGGTGCCATGGTAATAACCTGTACCTGATTGTTGGTAATATCCGGCACCGCATCGATCGGCAGCCGGGTCACCTGATAGGAACCAATTCCGATAAGCCCTAATACCAACAATGCAATGATGAGTTTATTCTTTACAGAAAACTCAATGATTTTTGTAAGCATAAATTGATTGATTAATCTTAATTATTGTGATAAATTCCGGTATTCTGAAGTACAGCTTCTTATGCATCTTCATCGATGCAAATCCATTGGTATGAAAACAGAATACGCCCAATCATTTTTATGATTGAGAAAACAGATTAAGACTGATGGAATCTTGGGGGCTCCCAGATGGAGTTTACGATTTCTTTGTTGTAAAGAACACTTTTATAAAAGGTTTTCTTGATCTCAAGAGTATGATATACTTTCTCCTTAACGTAAAAGTCTAAAGAAGGATTAACTGTAAAAACCACTGAAAGAAGACTTGCATGCGAAACAAAAGGTAATTTCTGATCGGTTTCATAATCATTGTCTTTAACAGGATGATCATAATGAACTTTCAGAAATGCAGTGAGAGACATCTCAGGACTGAGGTTTTTATGCTCTATGTAATGCTCTATAAGAACCGGTAATTTCAAAAGCTGATAGAGTTCGGTCGTGGAAACCAAATACAATGATAACAACAATATGGAAATCAGCTTTTTCACTACAGCAAAATTATGAATTTATTCATTAAGAATGATTTTAAATTACTGATTTTCAGAGAATTTTCACTAAAAAAACCAGGAAATAAATTCCTGGTAGCAATAATATTCAGACAAAGAGTGGACGTCGTCCACAGAGTATAAAAAAAATTTAATAATGTATTGTTTATGATTTATATTTAATATCCTTAAAAGGAATCATCTTATCAATTGTATATATTCTTCTCTGGTTAAAAATTCATTTTCAGAAGCAGATGTTGAAATCGTTAAAAACCAATAATTATAAGGATCTGTATTGATGTGGGAAGGTTTTTTATGAAGGAATGTATTGATTGATATAATTTTACACTTGCAAGGTGAGAGAAGAGGAAAGGTATCATTGATTCCGTACACCACTCCCCACGAAGCTTCTTTTTCAATAATATCTCTTTTCACATTAAACTCAATCAGGCCGATTTCCCCGATTTCTTTCTGTGCAAAATCAGTAATCCCCACGCAGAAGTCATAAGATCCTATTTTCCTCAGCCATAAATGGTTTCTGGTATAATATAAATTTTTTGGAATAAGCATACGTAGGTTCCTATTTATTTTTGATGAATGGAAGCCGTACAACTTTTGCCTTCACCGGTTTATTCCTGATACTGATAAAAATTTCATTTCCAATATTTGAATTTTCTGTCGAAACATATCCCATTCCTATTGCTTTTTTTAAGGTA
The DNA here is from genome assembly GCF_039727685.1 of Chryseobacterium sp. POE27. Classification (NCBI taxonomy): domain Bacteria; kingdom Pseudomonadati; phylum Bacteroidota; class Flavobacteriia; order Flavobacteriales; family Weeksellaceae; genus Chryseobacterium; species Chryseobacterium sp. POE27. The sequence goes on along the minus strand of NZ_CP152475.1, from coordinate 3,722,784 downwards.
GGAGACATTGTTCCGGAGGTTACAGTTCCTATAATTTCATGATTTTCATTCCAGATTTCGTAGCCATGACGGGGAATTCCTTTTTCCTCTATTTCAAAGCCTACAAGCTTTTTAGAAACTCCTTTCTCTTTCTGGATTTTTAAGAATCCGCTATGGGTAAAATCTTTGTTAAATTTGGTGATCCAGCCCAATCCGGCTTCTAATGGTGAGGTAAAATCGTCAATATCATTTCCGTAAAGGCAAAAGCCCATTTCCAAACGTAGCGTATCTCTGGCAGCCAGCCCGATAGCTTCTATACCTTCATCTTTTCCGGCTTCAAAAATAGATTCCCACAAATGTCCCGCATATCTGTTCTCAACATAGATTTCAAAGCCGCCCGCTCCGGTATAGCCTGTGCATGAGATCAATACATTAGGAATATGAGCCAGCTCTCCTATTGTAAATGTATAATTTTCAAGTTCTTTTAAACTGATATCCGTAAGCTTCTGCAGAACCTGCGCCGCTTTAGGTCCCTGAACCGCCAGCAGGGAAACAGAATTTGAAATGTTGGTAACTTCCGCACCGAAAGAATTATGCCTTACAATCCAATCCAGGTCTTTTTTTATGTTGGATGCATTCACGACAAGAAGATAATCATCATGACTTATCATATAAACCAGAAGATCATCGACGATTCCGCCTGTATCATTAGGCATACAGCTGTACTGAACTTTCCCCGGAAAAAGCTTTGATGCATCATTGGAAGTAATTTTCTGAATGAGTGATAAAGCGTCCTTTCCCTGTATTGAGATCTCGCCCATATGAGAGACATCAAATACACCGACTCCGTTTCTTACCGTTTCATGCTCATGGTTTACCCCTTTGTACTTAACAGGCATTTCATAACCAGCAAATTCTACCATTTTCCCGCCAAGGATATGATGTATTGCATTAAATGCCGTTTTCTTTATTTTTATAGTGGTCATATATTATGATAAACTCTGTTAATGATTCGTATGAATCAGACCTGGTAATCCTTCTGAACCGAAAAGGTTTCCGATCAAAAGTTGTGTTATTATTTTAGCAAAAGTAGACTGTTTGCCGGTAAAATCCGGTGACCTATCTCTTTTTTTAAACTTGATTTAAGTCAAGTTTGATTTTGCCTAAAATAGCGTAGCTTTGTAGCGGCATGATCTCAAAATTTATTTTCAATAATCAGTATCTTTTTGATGAGCTTCCCGACTGTGACAAGGAAATGCTCAAAAGAGCCATGCAGAATAAGAATTACCGTAAAAATGAAGCCATTTTCACAGATGGAACCATCCCTACAGGAATTTTTTATTTAAAAACAGGTAAAGTAAAAAAATATAAAGTAGATAACGACGGCCGAGAACAGATTATCTATATTTACAATACCGGCGAGTTTTTTGGGTATTCCGCGATTTTAAGCAATGAATCCTACGGAGATACCACTCAGGCCATTGAAAATTCCGTTATTGCATTTATATCTAAAGAAGATTTTTTAAAGATCCTGGATCAGTCGGTTGTCTTTTCGAGATTGTTGTTAAAAAGCCTTAGCCATGAATTCAGTGTTATGGCCAATCTGATGACTGTTCTGTCTCAGCGTACCGTAAGAGAGCGGGTAGCGTTAAGTCTTTTGATTCTGCATAAAAAATACCACTCCAATATTCCTGAGGAACACGTATATATTTCTCTGTCCCGCACTGATCTTGCCAATATGGTAGGCACAGCCAATGAAACCCTGGCAAGAATACTTCATGATTTCAGGCAGGACGGACTTATTGTGATGGACGGCCGTAAAATACAATTAACAGATTTAAAGCAACTTATTCATATCGCAAATCTTCACTGAGTTGAATACCTGTGTATCGAGGAATTGATTGTTCATTTTTATACAGTTTTTAAATTTTATCTATAATTTTATAAAATAATTCATTCATGTTCAGGCATAAAGGAAAAGGGCGTACCTATTCCCATAATCTAAAACTGGCTTCCATCTTATCCTGTGTGGCAGGATTGGTAAATATTACCGGCGTACTTGCAGTGAATACACTGACGACCAACGTTACCGGGCATTTTGCTTTTTTCTCAGAACAACTGTTCCTGGAAAATTATAAGATGGCTTTTATTTATTTATTTTACATCCTTTTCTTTTTGTTGGGAGCTTTTATTTCAGGAGCCGTTATGGAATGGGCATCCAAATCAAGATTTCATACCTCTTACATTATTCCTATATTCATTGAAGTGGCTATCATGCTTGCCATAAGTTGTATGCCTGATACACTGCTTAAGGAAAATCCTTCTTTCCGCATTGCTGTTTCGTCTGCACTTCTTTTCACGATGGGACTACAAAACGCCCTGGTCACCAAAGTATCTCAATCTGTTGTAAGAACCACCCATCTTACCGGGCTTTTCACCGATCTCGGCATAGAGCTTTCACAACTGCTGTTTTACCGCGAAAAAAGAGATCAGATAAGATTACATAAAAGTGTTTTTTTAAAACTCATGATTATCAGCGGATTCTTTATCGGTGGAATAATCGGTGGGTTTACATTTCAGCGTTTCGCACTCAAAACACTTCTGCTTCCTGTTGCTCTGTTGCTGTTTGCTTTGTGGTACGATCATCTTTTATTTAAATATTATCATTTTAAAAGAAAATTCAGGCATCATGATTAGCTGAATTTTAAAATCATGTTAAAAAAAGTCCTTTCAAAGAGAAAGGACTGAAAACACTTTATCCGGAACATTTCGCTTCATCTTTTTTTACGCCTATTTTATTCAGGATCATATACATCAGGCACCAGCCGGTAAGTGCATGAATCCACATATTGACTCCGACAAAACCTGTCAGCCAGAACCAGTTTGGATTACTATAAATTCCCAAAAGCAGACTTATCAGGATGAAAGTTCCTGCTATGGCATGTACAATTCTTGTTTGCATATTTTATTTCTTTTTACATTGATTTTTCGAGAGGCAAGCTTGCCATATGAACGTGGGAAAAATTTTCCTGTTCCGAATTGAGGATTTCTATCTTTTTATATATTTCATCAACAAACCCATCTTCCGCAAAGACCGTAAAAAGCAAGGAATCTACCGATAAATGCTCTGTGGAAAACCATCTGTCGATATCACTGCCGTTATTTTTGTATCCTTTTACCGATTGATATGAGAAAGTTTTTACGCCGGAATGTTTAAGAATATTGATCACCTCTGTTTCAAATTCTTCTATTGCTGTGATTAATAATAGTTTCATAAGATAAATGTTTAATTGGAAACCTCATATGTTTTAAAATCTATGAGGTTTCCTGGTTTTTATGCTTCAAAAAATTTGTCCTCAGAATCGGGATTTTTCTCCCATTTTTTTCTTTCCGTGATGTAATAAACCAGCGGTACCACAATCAGCGTAAGCAAAGTAGAAACGATCGCTCCAAACACCAGTGAAATGGCCAGTCCTTGGAAAATAGGATCAAAAAGAATGATGACCGCTCCGATCACTACGGCACCTGTTGTCAGCAAAATCGGCGTTGTTCTTACCGCTCCGGCTTCGATGATAGCCTGCTTGATAGGGATACCTTCTTTGAGACGGATTTCGATAAAGTCGATCAAAAGAACGGAATTCCTTACCATGACACCCGCCAGAGCAATCATTCCGATAAAAGATGTTGCGGTGAAGAATGCACCCAGCAGCCAGTGGCCCAATACAATCCCAATCAACGAAAGCGGAATGGCAACCATCATGACAATCGGTGTTTTGAAATTCTGGAACCAGCCGACAATCAGCATGTAAATAATGATAATCACGACCGCAAATGCAGTTCCTAAATCCTTGAATACTTCTAAGGTAATCTGCCATTCTCCGTCCCATTTCACGGTGTAATTGCTCTCATCTTCAGGCTGATTCATATACAGTTCATTCATTGAATAACCATTCGGAAGCTGGATTTTTTTTAGCTTTTCATCCATCCCCAAAATCGCATAAGCCGGACTTTCCAGTTTTCCCGCCATATCAGCAAGAACATAAACAACTCTTTTCTGGTCTTTTCTGTAAATGGCTTTATCCAGTTCTTTTTCTTGCACTTTTACAAGGTCTCCTGCAGGAACCATTCCCATCTGTCCTTTAATTTTCAATCCCGTAATATCCTGAATACTGGCTTTATCAGCATTTTTAAGTTTCATGACAATATCCACCGGATCGTTGGATTTTTCATCGTAAAGATTCCCTATAGGATATTCTCCCATCAGATAGGTCATATTCCCCACAATCTGTTGAGGAGCGATACCGTTCAGCATTGCTTTTTCTTTATCCGGAACAAGCTTGAATTCCTTCTGTGGCGCTTCTACCATCCAGTCGATATCTACCACATCATCAGTTTTCTTTAAAATATCTTCAACCTGTTTCGCTACTTTTATCTGCCCTTCATAATCTGGTCCGTAGATTTCTGCGACAATCGTTGAAAGAACCGGTGGTCCCGGCGGAACTTCCACCACTTTTACATTCGCATCATATTTGGCAGCTATTTTCTGAATCTCGGGACGCATTCTTTTAGCCACATCATGACTTTGCGCATCGCGGTCTTCCTTATGCAGAAGATTAACTTGAATATCTGCCGTATTGCTGTTTCCACGCATATCATAATGACGAACCAGACCATTAAAGGTAATCGGAGCAGATGAGCCCACATAATTCTGATAATTTACGACTTCCGGAACAGTTTTCAGGTATTGTGCAATATCCTGCGTAACGGCCGAAGTTCTTTCCAGCGTTGTTCCTTCCGGCATATCGATCACCACCTGGATCTCATTTTTATTATCAAAAGGAAGCATTTTTACCGCTACCCATTTGGTGAAAAACGCTGCAACAGAAATCAGTAATAAAACTATAGTAACCGCCATCATTGTCCATCTTTTTGATTGTGAATCCAGAAGTGGCTGTTCAATTTTTTTATAGATCCTATAAATTCTTCCTGTTTCAAGGCCCTGCTCTTCATTATGATGTTGCTCATCTTTTACCTTTAATAAATGATAGCCCAGATACGGTGTCACTGTTAATGCCACAAAAAGGGAAAGCAGCATTGCAATAGAAGCTCCGATAGGCATCGGCGACATATAAGGTCCCATCATTCCGCTTACGAATGCCATTGGCAAAATCGCAGCAATCACGGTAAATGTTGCTAAAATGGTAGGATTTCCCACCTCGTTAATGGCATAAATTGCAGCCTGCTTAAACGGCAGCTTCTTCATGTGAAAATGCCGGTGCATATTTTCAGCGATGATGATACTGTCATCCACCACGATTCCGACTACAAAAACTAATGCAAATAGGGTAATTCTGTTCAGCGTATATCCTAAAATATAATAGCTGAATAAAGTTAAAGCAAACGTCAACGGAACGGAGAAAAATACAACCAAACCTCCTCGCCATCCCATTGCCAGCATTACCAGAACCGTGACGGCCAAAATCGCAATACCAAGGTGCATCAGTAATTCTGAAACTTTGTGGGAAGCTGTTTCTCCATAATTTCTCGTCACTTCTACGTGTACATCATCCGGGATTAAATTTTTCTTTAACACATCAACCTTAGCAAGAATCTGCTCAGAAATTTTCATGGCATCAGATCCTTTCACCTTGGAAACAGAAACCGTAACGGCAGGATATTCTGATTTGCATTTTTTGCCGTTTTCTACTGCATTTCCATAGCCAAAACTTACATAATTCGACGGGTCAGAAGCGCCGTCTTTTATCGTTGCCACCTGTTTCAGATACACCGGCATATTCTGAGAAGTTCCGATAACCAGATTTTCCACATCTTCCGCAGAATTGAGAAACTGACCTGTTGTTAAAAGATATTCCGAATCGCCTGAATCAAACTTTCCGGATTGTGAACTTCCGTTGTTTGCCTGTATCATCTGCATTACGGAAAGCGCATCCACATTCAGTTCAGCCATTTTATCTTTATCTAAAACGACTTGTAACTGGCGATTTCTTCCGCCTATAGTTTTGGTAAGAGAAACATCTTTTATTTTTTTGATTTCAGAAGATAGTTCCTCTCCAATCTGGCGAAGCTGAAAATCATTGTAATTAGCATTATCACTCCACAAAGTCAGTCCGAGCATAGGGACATCATCAATAGAACGGGTTTTCACCATCGGTTCCATCACGCCTTTCGGGAATATATTTTTGTTCTTCATCAGCTCATCGTAAAGCTTTACATAAGAACGTTCCGTATCTTCTCCAACATAAAACTGAACGATAATCATGGCCTGCCCGTTCATGGACATCGAGTGAATATGTTCTACCCCTTTGATATTGGAAATAATCTTTTCCAAAGGCTTTACCACACGGCTTTCAACCTCTTTCGGGCTTGCTCCGGGATAGCCGACCATGACATCCGCCATCGGAATGATGATCTGCGGTTCTTCTTCTCTTGGTATTAGTGTGGAACTGTACACTCCGATAATCATCAAAGCAATCATCAACAGAATCGTTAATTTTGAATTGATGAAAAACTCGGCGATACGTCCTGCGAATCCTTTTTCCATAAAAAAAATATTTTTAAATGTAACAGTCTAACAATTTATCAATATAACAATCAAATCCATAAAAGAATCATTGCTATACTGTTAGATTGATTCATTGTTACATTATTTGGTTTGAATTTTTGCTCCGTTATACAATTTCCCGGTTGAAGAAACGATGTACGATTCTTTAGGGTTTAAACCTGAAAGGATTTCTACCTGATCTCCGATTGTTTTACCCGTTTTCAGCCATCTTAAAACTGCCGTATTCTGTGAACTGACTACATATACACCTGTAAGCTGACCGTTTTCTACCAAAGCCATTTTAGGAATCATCATACCTTCCTGAAAACTCTGATTGATTTTACCTGAAGATCTGAAAGGAAACTGTACGTTGACAAACATTCCCGGAAGCAAACCGGAGGCGTTGTGAATATTGATTTTGACCATATATTGCCCGCCGGTTTGAGCAGATGACTTGCTGATTTCTGAAACGGTTCCGGAAACAGTTTTATTTAAAGATTTCAACGTAACCTCAACCGGCATTCCGTTGGAAATCATAGCGATATTCTGCTCAGAAACCAGAACCTGCGCCTGCAAAGATGACGGTGATTCTATGGTGAGCAAAGGCATTCCCGGGCTTGCCATATCCCCCTGCTCCGCGAATTTCGCTGTAATTGTTCCTGAAATCGGTGCTGTAACGTTGGTATAACGGTATTGCGCACTGACTTCATTTTTCATCTGCTGTGCTGCCTGCAATCCTGCCTGTGCCATTTCGTAACGGGCTCTCATATCATCCAGCTCTTTCTGGGAGGCGCTTTGTGATTTATACAAATTCAGGAATCTTTCGTAGTCTTTTTTAGCAATATTGTAGCTGGCTCGTGCCTGTGCAATATTTGCAGAAGCCTGACCGCCTTTTGCCTGAATATCTGCTGCATTGATGCTTATCAAAAGCTGACCTGCATTGACGTCTTGTCCCACTTCTGCCTTCATTGAAGTGATGTAGCCCATCATTCTGGTAGAAACATTGACGGAATTTTTGGCAACCAGTTTTCCACTTGCTGTGGCTGATGAGCCTTCCGTGCCTGCAGTTGTACGGCTTACCGTAACTGAAACGGGTGCATCTGTATTCTGTGCAGATTTTTTCTCTTCTGAACAGCTTCCCAACAGAAGTGTACTGAGAATAAAGGTTAAATAAAGGTATGTTTTCATTATTAAATTTTTTCTTTTTATTTATTTCCACAGGTTCCACCTGCGGCTATTGTTATTGAACCCTTCGGGTTCTGGCTCCAGTACATTATTTTCTCAAAAAACTTCTCATATTCGCTGGCGACGTTGTACTCGAAAATGGTCTGCTGATATTCCAGTTCTTTTTGGGACATCAGGGTCTCTGCGGAAAGAAGATCGGAGGATTTTTCCAAGCCCTGATCGTAACGGTTTTTGCGGATTCTGTAGGCTTCTTTGCTTTGTTCCCAAGCCTGTTTCGTGAAATTGATCTTCGATGCGGCATCTTCAATCTGGCGGCTGGCTTTGTTGAGTTCCAGCTGGCTTTGCTTGGAATACTGCTCGATTTCGGTCTGTGCTCTGGAACGTTCTGCTTTGTATTTTTCCTGCTCGCTTTTTGATTTCAGTCCGTCAAAAACATTCCAGGAAAGCTGAATTCCTGCGAGATAACCATTGGCATTGAATTGCGCAATCTTATTGTCATACATCTCAAAACTTCCGAACGCATTGAGTTTGGGAAGAAATTTTGCTTTTGATGATTTTATCATCCAGTTGTAGGCTTCGAGCGATTTTTGATAAGCCTGTAAATCTTTACGATTCTGATTAAGCTTTGCGCCGGAATCTGTAATGTATTCTGTATATTCAAGCGTTTCTGAGGGTTTCAGGATTTTTTCTTCTGAATTTTCATCCAGAAGAAAATATAAATAATCGGAAGCGTTCCTAATGTTTGATTTTGCGGTCTGAATCTGACTTTCCATTTCGCTGATGCGTACCTCCATATACAGCACCTCGGATTTCTGAATCATCCCGTTTTTATAATAATTTTCAATAACTTTTTTATTGGCAAGCGTCGTTTGTTTAGCGTTTTCCAGTGTTTCCAGCATTTTGTAAGCGAGCTGAAGCATCATATAAGATTTTTTCAGCTCAAACTGAACATACTCTTTTATTCTTTCTGTTTTGATGTTCAGCACCTCTGCTTTTACCTCGCCTGCTTTTTTCTGATACACCGCATCCATATTGATAATGGGCTGCTGAACTTCTATTTTTGTGGCAAAACTGGAAATACTTTTCGGGCTGTTCAGATTATCGGGGTTGAAATCCATCATCGTGATTCTTTCCTGATTGAGCTTGGTACCAAATGCATACAACGGGTTATTGGTATTCGAAAAAGTGTAGGAAGCATTCACATTCGGAAGGTACATTGCTCTGGTTCCCAGAAGTTCGGCTTTGGCGAGCTCTGCCTCTTTTGTTGCCATTTTCACCTGAAGATTATTATCTATGATTTTATTTTCCAGATCCGCTTTGGAAATAGAAATAATCTCCTGCGAAAAAGCTTCTGAACAGGTCGTGAATAATAAAATAAGTATGGCTATTTTTCTCATTTCTCTAATTTTAAAGCAAAATTAGGCTGCTGAAGAATCTCACACAGTAACCAACATCACATAAACCTGTTTTTCTCGAGCGAGCATAAAAAAAGCCGCCCATAAAGAGCGGCCACCATTAAGAATATGGAAATACTACATCAGTTTTATCTGCGGAATCATCGTAATTTTTGATTTCACAGAATTGGATATCAAACAATTGGCCTCAGATTTCTGAAGAACACGTTCCGCTTTTTCCCTGTCCGATTCGTTTTCTATGGTAACGACAGGTTCCAGAATCACTTCGGTCATCAGGAATTTACCTTCTACCTGTTCCAGTTTTCCTTTAGATTTACATTCAAAATCTGAAAATTCGAGTTTTGAGTTTTCAGCTATGGCCAGAAATGTAGTCATCAGACAACTGCTTACTGCTGCGGTGAAAAGGTGTTCCGGAGACCAGATTCCTTCCATTCCTTTCGGAAATTGCGGCGGAGTGGCTACTTCTATATTTTGATTTTGGGTCAGTTCAGGAGAAGTCATTTCACCTTTACGGTTATTTTTCCAGTGTACGTCTACGGTATAATAATGTGCTTCCATCATTTTAGATTTTATTGTTAAGACTCATCCATCCGCCACCGTTATGAACGTTTTTGTACCCATTATTGTGAAGGATGTTTTTCGCAGAAGAACTTCTCATACCGGAAGCACAACACGTAATAATTGTTTTATCTTTACTTAATTTTGAAAGATTTTTCTCCAGCTGATCAACAGGAATATTTATAGAATTTTTAATATGTCCGCCTGCATATTCGCTTTTGCTTCTTACATCTACAATCACGGCACCTTGTTTTATAAGATCCGCGTAGTCGGTTTTATCCATCCCGAAAAGGTTTTTTATGGCTTCTAACATTGTATTGATTTTTAAATTGATGATGCAAATGTATGCTTAGAAAAGAAGCCCGTCAGTGATAAAGGTTACAATAGGGTAATTTTATTTCGGAAAAGTTTTATTTTGCCGTCGGTTTCGATCTGTTTGAGGACACGGCTCACGGCTTCCCTTGTAATTCCGAGTTCGTCGGCCAACTGCTGATGGGTTACATTAAGCTCTTTTGATTTGTATAATTGGGCTTTCTGGTTCAGAAGATGTAGCAGTCTTGTATCTGCTTTCTGGAAGGCGACAGAATTTACCACTTCCAGCAAATCTTCAAATCTTCTTTGATACAGGCCGAAGATAAAATCTGTCCATTCAGGGTATTTCCGTAACCATTCTTTGGACTGCTGCAGGGAAATCATCAGAATTTCTGCATCTTCCTCCACCACAACTTTTACTTTTGAAGTATCCTGTGTAAGCCCGGAAAGAATGGAAGAAATACAACTTTCGCCCGGCGTGAGATAATAAAGAAGAATTTCCCTTCCGTCTTCTTCAGTCCGGATCACTTTAATGCTCCCCGAAACCACCAGCGGAATATAATGGATGTACGAATTGATATCTAAAATAACGGTTCCAGCTGGAAACAGCTTAAGGTTTTCGTTTGATGCAATTTCTTTTTTGAATTCCGGATCTGATATTTTGTTGATATTCATACTCAAAGATAAATATAATTAACAATAACTTTTTAAGTTTAAATTATGCATCTGCTTAAAATTTAATTAACCGCAAAAGCTACAAAAGATAATACAATGTAATGATTAGTATATTCAAAGTTCTCAAAAGAATAAAAATCAAAGATTTTTTTAAAAACTATTGTGACCTTTTTTATTTAAAGTAAATGATTACAAATAAAACTTTTTAAACCTGCCTTTTGTGGCTTTTGTGGTTAAATTTAATATATGTTTAAACAGTTAAAAAAAACCGACTGCAAAATACAGCCGGTTGGATAAATTGGATAATGAAAAATATTTTCTATTTACAACAATTCGATCAATTCATTCTACATAACAGAAAGATAAATTATTTTTAACAGCCTTGCAGATGATCTGATATGTACCTGCCGGCTTTTTGTTTATAATTTCTTTAAAGTTTTTAAAAGAACCAGCTGCAAACACAGCCGGTTCAACGGAAGAGATCACTCTTCCTTTCTAAAAACACTTAATACACATTACTTACTCCTGAAGCTTTTTTATACTTCGCTTCATTGATCTTATATTCTGCTTTGGCATCCAGAATCTCCGATTTCGCCTCCTGCCAAAGAACCTGAGCTTTTAATACTTCTTCTGCCACAACAGTTCCTGCATCATAGCGGTCCTGATTCAAACGTAGATTTTCCGTAGCCTGAACAAGAGATTTTTCAGCAAGCTCAATACGTTTTACCGACTGATTGAGCTGCATGACTGCATTCTGAACTTCCAGCACCAGGAGTTCTTTCGTTTCTTCCATTTCAAGCTTTTGGGCATTGGTTTTATACTGCTGTTCTTTTACTTTCTCCTTTCTTGCCCCCCAGTCATAAATCGGGATATTCACAGACAGCATTCCCACAAATCCCTGCATATTGTTTTTCATATTAACAGGATTAACATTTTTACCAAAACTGGAGAAGCCGATTCCCGAAAGAGCTACGCTAGGCTTGCGGTCACCGTCAAGCAATTTTTCCTGAAGCTCATTCATTTCTACCGCTTTGGCAAGAATGGAAAGCTCGGGCCGGTTCGTTGGCTGCAGCTGACTGTCTGCCAGAACACCATCAAAACCGCCGCTTACAGCATCCTCCACGTCAAAATCTGAATTGGAAAGTCCGGCAATCTGAGCAAGGTTTAACTTGGCAATGCTGAGACCATCTTCTGCACGTTTCAGATTGAGCTGAGCCTCGTTCTGCTGAACTTCTACTTTCAACAGATCATTTTTATAAGTAAGCCCGGCATCAAAAGAATTCTTCACATTGGTATGCAGCTGATCCAGAAGCCTTATGTATTCTTTGGCCAGTGCTATTTTCTCCTTGGCATTTACAATTTGCCAGTATGTGGTTTCTGCAGAGAGTTTTACCTCTTCTTTGGTAAGGCTTTTCTGAGCCATCTGCAGATCTACAGCCGCTGAAGAAATCTTTTTCCCGGTTTCTACCTTTCCACCGGCATACAGAACCTGGGTAACGTTCACATTAGCACTTCCTAATACTTCCGGTATCAGGTCGGAAAGCGGTTTGGAGAAATAATATCCTCCCACACTTCCGTCTACTGTAGGTTTTCCTCCTGCTTCGGCAGACGTTCTGGCAGCCTTGGCAGCTTCTATGCTCTGTTGCGCTTTTTTGATCTTCTTATTGTTCTCTAATGCCAGGTTTTTGACTTCATCCACAGAAATCACTCGTTCCTGCGCCTGAAAACTGACCGCTGCAGCGAGCATCAGGACCAGAACTATTTTTGATATCGTATCGTATATGATTTTCATTTTTTTTACATAAAGGTTGCCCTGTAACAATAAACGAAGGAGCTTATGAACAAGAAATTATACAGGACAACCGGTTAAAAAATTTGATATTATAATTATTAATGATGAGGTTTGGGTTTGTATAAAATAACCTCGTCGTCTAATTGATCTTCCGGGGTTTCATCTTTAGACACGGGATCTTTCAGAAGCTTGTAATACATCACCGGGACTATGAAAAGCGTAAAGATCATGGAGAAGATAAGCCCGAAGGCCAGCACACTTCCCAGCGGTGCCCACATCGGGGATTTACTCAGGATCATCGGAACTACACCAACCGCTGCCGCAGCTGAAGTAAGGAATATCGGACGCATTCTCCTTTTGGCAGCCGCCATAGCTGCCGCTTTGTGTGTGTATCCATGTTCCCGGATCAGCTCATCGGCATAATCTACCAGGATGATCCCGTTTCTTACCACTATACCGATCAGACTGATAATTCCCATAAAACCTGTCATTCCTAATGGATTTCCGGTAATGAAGAGTCCGAAAAAGGCTCCGAAAAGACTCAGAAGGAAAGTACACAGGATAATGAGTGCCTTTCCAAGACTCTTAAACTGGAACAGCAGCGTAAGGAAAATCAGGATAAGGCTCACGGAAAGCGAGAGCATCATTCCCGGTGTATTTTCCAACGTTGATTCTGCATCACCGCCATATTGTATGGTCGTTCCTGCAGGTAATGCAAGCGCATCAATTTTCGGCTGGGCTTCTTTCAGAATTCTTGACGGTTTCGGTCCCAGCTGGGCCTCTGCAAAAACGCTGGCGTATTTAATTCCGTTCTTTCTTAAAATCAAACCGGTATGCCATTCCGGCTGTAAGGTGGCCACTTCTTTCAGCGGAATCTTTTCCCCGAGATAAGACTGGATGTGAAGATTTTCCAGGGCATTCATATCTTTTCTGCTGATGGAATCATACCTCAAAAAGATATCAACCGGCTTATCCCCTTCCCATAAGGTCGATACGGAATATCCTTTCAATCCCGCTCCGAGCGTTTGGGTAATAGCCTGATTAGTGATGCCCAGACGATTTGCTTTTACATCATCCACATTCAGCTTTACCCCCATATAATCGTACTCGCTGCCAAGGCGTACATTATTGGTTCCCGGGGTGTTTTCAAGGATCTTTTTCACCTCAAGGGCTACTTTCCGCTGGTCGGCTTCGTTATCACTTACCACACGGATCTCAATGGGTGAACCTTCCTGGAAGCTAAGCTGCTTCACCTTAATATAACCATCCGACATAAAGTTTTTCAGCTTTTTCAGGTATTCTTTTGCCATCTCATTGGTTGCATCGTTGCTCACGGTCGTAATGAAAACCTGTGCAAAATATCTTTTGGGAGATTCCGGGGCATACGTTGTATGGAAACGAGGCGAGCTCATCCCTACAAAGCTGGTGACATCTACCACCCTGTTGTCTTTTTTAAGGATCTTTTCAAGCTCTTTTACCTTCGCTTCCGTTTTCTCCAGAGAGGTTCCGTTAGGCATCCAGACTTCCATATTAAACTGGTTTCTTTCACTGAGCGGGAAAAACTCCGGGTCAACTTTGGTCGCAATAAACAGGGCACTGACAATCGATAAAATGCCTATAAACATAGTTGTCTTAGGCCATTTGAAGGCCAGTCCTACCCCATTATCAAAAGCAGACTGAAGATGGTCCAGCATGTTTTTCTTAGGAGGTCTGTCGCTTACCTTATGCTTCAATCCTTTTTTAATGAATACATAGCAGGTATATGGCGTAAGGAAAAGGGCAACAAGCATCGATGTGATCAGTGCGATGGCCACCGTAATTGGCAATGAAACCATGAAGTCCTTCGCAATACCTTCCATGAATAAAGCCAGTGGAGCAAACGCGAAGATGATCGCCATCGTTGCCGTAAAGATAGGGAGCGACAGCTGTTGGGCGGCCTGCCAGGCTGCCGTCCACGGGGTTAATCCTTCATCCAGCTTTTCAATATAGTTATCAACGACCACAATGGCATTGTCCACCACCATTCCGAGGACGATGATCAAAGCGGCAAGGGTCACCTGATGGAGCTCCAGTCCCACGATCTGCATCAGTCCAAATGTGATCACGATAGAAATAGGGGCTGCTGCTGATGCCACCCCGGCTACCCGTATAGGAAGCAGCAGCATTACCACCAACACCACAGAACCTATCGCCATGGCAAACTCCACCATGAAATGACTGATACTTTCTCCCACCGCTTCCGGCTGATTCACAATCGTTTTCATATGGATATCCGGCGGAAAATCTTTCTGGATGTCCTCGATCTTTTTCTCCACTTCTTTCCCAAAGGCTACGATATTGTTCTCGGGCTGCATATCAACAGTAAGAACCATGGCCTTTTCATCTCCTACCCTTACCAATGAGGAAGGTTCTTCAAAACGTCTTTCGAGGTCAGCAACATCTTTCAACCTTACAACATTGCCTGCCGGGGTGGTGTAGACGATCTGCTCGGCAATATCAGCCATATTTTTGTACCGGCTGTTGGTGTACACCGGGATAATGGCATTGGAGCCTCCCGATATTTCTCCGTTATATCCCGTTACATTCTGCTGCTGTATCGCATTCACCAACGTATTTACGCCAAAACCATACTGCTGCAGTTTCTGGTCATTGATTTTAATATAAATCTGCTGTCTCTGTCCCCCGGAACGGTTGATCTTGGAAACGGTAGGAATCACCTTCAATCCGTCTTCCAGCTTATCGACATAGCTTTCGATCTCAGCGTACGACCTTTCTTTGGAAGACACCGAGATAATCATCGCCGTCACATTGGCAAAATTACTGTTGATAAATGGCCCGACAACACCGGCGGGAAGCTTCGGACGCAGATTGGCATCCATATCAAGTTGCAACGTATGCCAGAACTTCTTACGGTCTTTAACATCAGCATTCATTTCTACGGTAAAGAATACCTGCCCTTCCTTAACCTCAGCTTTTACTTTTTTCTTTTTGATCTCTTCAAAGGAGAATAGGTACTGTTCTATTTTTTTTGCCACTTCTTCTTCTACCTGGTGCTCATCAGCTCCGGGATATAAAGCATATACCGCAGCTACAGGCATGTCGATGCGCGGGTTTTCGCTTCGGGGCATATTCATAAGGGAATTGATCCCCATCACCATCAACAGCACCACCAGCACGATCACCACCTGCTTGTGCTTCATCGCAGCTTCCAGAAAATGCACTTTTTTATTCGTCATTTCTTTCATTTCTTTTTTGAATTAAAACTTAACCGGTTTACCGTCTTCCAGACGCGTCTGCCCGGAAACGACTACCTGGTCATCCGGAGCCAGTCCGCTTCTGATGATGACATCGCTGGTACCTGCCATATTCTGCAGTTCCACTCTCTTTTTAAAAGCGGTAGCGCCGTTCCTGGCAGATTTTACGGTATAAACGTAGCTTGAACCATCAGGGCTTTTAAGTACGGCCTGAACAGGAAGGATAATGGCATCTTTGCTTTTCCCGGTATTGATGTTGATATCCGTAATCATCCCCGGCAGGATCTGCCCTCCCGGATTGTCGAGACGGATCTTTACGGTATATGTCCTGGAATTGTCATCCGCTTGCGGATTGATGATCGTTATATTACCATGAATTGTACGGTTGAGACTTGGAATGGAAACCTCTACAGGATCGCCTATCTTAAGAGCACTGATCTCGTTCTCGGTAATGGATGCTACGGCGTACACCTTATCTGTTTTTACAATCGTAAAAGCAGGAACTCCGGGGGCTGCTGTAGCTCCGGCCTCGGTTTGTTTTTGAGAAATGATTCCTGAAAAAGAAGCATAGAGCTTTGTATCTCTCAAATTTTTCATGGCAATATCTCTATTGGCTTTAGATTGTGCCAGTGCTACTTTTGCGGCGATATAATCTCTTTCCGGTAAACTTTTTTTAAGATAAAGCTGGTTAAGACGGTTGAAATTGTCCTGGGCCTGTTCCATTCCCGCGCCGGAAACGGCCAGGGCATTCTGATAGGTACTGGTTTCAATGGCCGCCAAAAGCTGACCTTTAGATACGCGCTGACCTTCCTGAACATATACCGCAGTCACACGCCCGGAAACTCCAAAGCCAATACTCACACTGTTGTCTGCCAGGATATTTCCACTGTAAGAAAATGTTTCAGGGCGGGAAACCATCTCTATTTTCTGCACGCCAACCTTTACAGGCTCTGCC
The DNA here is from genome assembly GCF_039727685.1 of Chryseobacterium sp. POE27. Lineage (NCBI taxonomy): Bacteria > Pseudomonadati > Bacteroidota > Flavobacteriia > Flavobacteriales > Weeksellaceae > Chryseobacterium > Chryseobacterium sp. POE27. Next base: position 3,706,097 of record NZ_CP152475.1, on the reverse strand, counting down.
TTGACTACAGGCTGTTCTTTTCCGCCACACGCTGAAAGAAGCAGCAGGCTTCCTAATAAAAAAAGACTTTTCGTTCTTTTGACTATCATAAAATAAATTTTTACCGTTAAAGAGAATTCAATCGTAAATTGGTTCACCATGCAAATTTGAGGGAAGGAAAAACATAATAAAAGGTCTGTTTTTGGCTCATTTTGGTCTAAAACGAAACGCTATTGTAGTATATATTCTGCTTGTATTTAATAATATAAATATCAAAGAATGGTGGCTTCGAGCTACCTTAGTCACCAGGAATTTCACGCTCTACTCCCTCCCACACATTCTGAATAGCGAAGGGAAGTGAAGAATCTCTAGGTAGTTATTAAACACCATGCTCGCAGTGTTTTATTTTAAGGAATTGCATATATTTTCCGTTAGCAAAGGTACTTCGACAAGCCCAGCATAAACTATAACGCTCAGCAAATGATAGAAGCGAAGGTGATGTGCGCCATCCCTTGAACACAGAGCCCACGAAGGTTTCTTTTTACAGGAGGCGCATAAGTTTCATAAAGCCGTTCCACTTATAAAAGCGCTCAGAGAATACAAAAGTCTTCAATTCCAATGGTGGCTGAGGCGACTCGAAGCCACCAGTCCTTCCAGTGTACGCGGGCCTTCGAGTGGCCTCAGGCCCCGCCAGTCGACTACTTTTCGTCGTTCCATAGAAAATTTCATATTCATATACTCTAAAACACTCCAATTCTCCCACTCTCAAACCCTAAAACTCTCCCACAAAAAAAACTCCGGCCGGGAAATCTTTCCCAAACCGGAGTGCATTCATACGATAAACTATTTTGTTAAAAACAGTCACTTTCCGAGAGGTGCTTTCGTCGGACGACGAAGACACCTTGTGACGCTCGACGCAACCTCCTTATCACGCCCGACGAAATCGTCTCTCGGAAAATAGATACCGACGACTTACGCTACCGTCAGTACTTTATCGAGGGTAGCGGTTCTCGCATCCTTCAGTAAAGTGCCGCCTCCATACTGTGTCACTACTTCCAGCTGATAGGTGCCTGCGGGTAATGCAGGAACCACTACGATAAGCTCCGAAGGATTGTTCGTCACCATATCGCTTTCCTCCACCATCGTCCTTACATTAGAAGTCGTGTTCACAAAGAACACCCCGATAAAAGGATCGTTACCCGCTACCTTGATCTTGCTGCCGGCAATCTTAAGGTTTCTGCCCGGAGTCAAAAGATCGTTTATCGAACCACTCTTCACATCGGTAACCTGTAAGATCACCGCAGAAGATTCTGCTACACCCAGTATTTCTACTTCAATATTAGGAATCTCTGCGCGTAGCTTATCTCCCTGGTTGAATTGGAAGATAATACTGTGCTTTTCTTTATTAAATGCCTCTGAAGGACTATCGAATACCCCGCGAATGGTGGTATTGGCGGTAAAATAACCGGTATTAATGGAATATCCATCGCAAAGCTGGTACGCCATTTCTTTAAGGAAAAGCTCAGTCGCATGCTCCATCGCCGAAGCGGAGATATCGGCACCTCCACGGTTGGCAGCTGACTGGCAGATCTGCTGTACATTGAGACTTCTCTCGCTGGCCGTTCTGGCGGTGAAATCATTAGGATTATCTTTCGTTAAAACGTTATCGTAGAGATACGCTTTTATTCTGTGTAAGATGTTTGCCATTGTTATTTTTTTTAAATGATTGTTAAATAGTTATTATTGAAACCTTAACAGAGTTCAGAACCCTGTTAAGGTTAGGATTAATTAATCTTAAAACCGGTACGAGCGAGACACTCGCCAGCGGATTTCCACTAATATTTTATAATAGGCATTAATGAAATATTACGAGGACGTGCAGGCCAACTATACCATGTTATATTGAGTGTATTAGGCGAAGCATTAGGAACGGAAGAAAAAGCGTCTGTACGGTTTTTTAAATCTTCACCATTGTCATCACCAATTACATTTGTATATGGTCGATTATTACTCCAAGGTAGCTGTAAACCGGATTGAGGATTACCGTATGGTGACAAAGCATAATCTCCACCCGCTGTAATCCTAGTTGCCGTTTGTGAACTTCCTAAGCTTCTGCTGACATCTACTCCTCTTCCATGATCCCAGCCTCTCACAAATTCTCCTCTCAGATCGGGAAGGTTAAAAGTGGTAGATCCATCTCCTGCTCCATAAGTAGTGCCAATGGCAGCAAATAAAGTAGCATACGTTGTACGACTTATTGCTGTTCCGTTACATTCAAGATATCCTGCAGGGACTGTACTGGCAGCAGTATAACTTACCGTACCGGCAGGCGCACTTACATTTACAGTTTGTGGCGTTTGCAATAAAATCCATTGGGTACCATCATTGGTATATAAACCTGGAACTACATTATTGGGTGCTGTACCAGCTGTAGCAGTATTGTACACCAGCATTCCGGCAACATGCGTGCTTAATGGGCTTGCACTGTTGGTAGCTGTAAGAGCCATAGAAGGTAGTTTTACACCTCTGGTGGTACTGCTAATATCAAGTGCTGCATTAGTATTGGGTGTACTTGTTCCTATTCCTACCCTCCCGTTTTCATCGATTCTCATTTTTGTAGTACCACTAGTGCTGAAGTTCAAGTCACTGAGGAGTGTAGTTCCATCACCTTTATAGTTGCTATTAATGAATGACAATGTATTAAAAGTTCCATTAGCACGTCCGCGAAAATTGACACCACCCATGATATCTCCATTTTGCAGATTAGCTGGTGTTGCTTTTGTGCCTCTGCTCTGCGTTAAAATCATAGAAGGAGTCGCCGTAGTACTATATGTGGTGATGGTAATATCATCATGAGCGTCCGCATTATTATCATTTTCTATATTAAGCTTAGAAACTGGGATAGCAGTACCTATACCTATAAAGCCGGCATCAGTAGCCACAAAGTCGGTTCCTGCAGCTCTTGCTGTTCCATCAGCTTTTGTCCCAATTTTTACCAGAGTATTGGCTGTATCATTAGTCCAAGCATCATTGGTGGTGTCTCCTGAAGAACTTCCCAAGATCTTCTGCCATATACTGCCATCGAAATAGTAATATCCCGGAGCGGTAATATTGGCCGTTGCCCCTGCCGGAGCTGAATCGGCGACGGTTGCATAAATGATGAGTCCCTTCTGGTTTGATCCGTACACCGGTGTAGGTGTAGCGGTAGTGGCTGCACGGATCTGGTCACCGGTTAATTGCGGAATAATGAGTCCCTCAGGTTTGGTTCCGTTTGTTTTGGCGGTGATGTCGAGGGTAGCTTTTGGGGAAGTATTATTAATCCCCACTTGAGCGAATGCTGTCATACTGAAAAGCAGAACAGCTGTTGTAATTAATTGTTTCATTGTTTTGTATTTATGAGTTTGTTTATGTTTTGATGACTTAGTCGGCGTTTATTCGAACACTAAGTACACGAAGATTTTCTTATCTATGATGTGTTTTTAAGTTTCACAAAGGCGTTGCACTTATAAGAGCTCACGCTTGGTAAACACGAATGACACTAATGGGTTTCACTAATTTCACGAATGTTGGTTGCCTTGCTGCCTATTTGCGCTAAAATAGTAGTGTTATTTGTGCAAGACCATTAGTGCTATTTGTGTTTGGATCACGCTGCTGGTTGAACACTAAGTGCACTAAGATTTTTTTATCTATGATGTGTTTTAAGTTTCACAAAGGCGTTGCACTTACAAGAGCTCGCAGAGTTTATCGTCACTTCGAGTAGATTTTGAAAAAATCATATCGAGAAGTTTATGAGTTTGAGAATAAATGTCATTCTCGATACATTTTTTCTTCACCTTGTTACGAAAAAACACTCGAATTGACGAAACACGAATGGCACGAATGGTTGAACACTAATTTCACAAATGTTATGTGGAATTCTTTGCTGAGATCCCTACGGGATGACAAACAGAGTAGATAGTGAATGACCATTTGTTGCAAAGGAAAATCAAAGATTTTCAAAAACTGATGTGTTCTTTTTGTTTTCAAAGTTGTAACCTTAATTCTTATGTGACTTATGTGTTAAAAATAGCTCTTGTGCCTTATGATTGAAGAACAGGTGGAGGACGACCGAAATGATTGATGGTAATAGGTGTAAGCTGAAAAGGAAGAGAAGTGAAATGAACATGTTTTTGCTCATCCCTTCTTGCGCTTTTAAATAGAAAAAAGGAAGATGGTATTGTTTTATGCTGAAGCTTTATCGGAGAAGGATTTCCGATAACAGCCATTGAAGATGAATTGAAAAGGAATCCAAGACTATGTTTGCCTGTTGGACAGCTTTTATAACACAAATTATCCGTAGGATTACTTATTGACCTCGGATTGGAACTTTTTGAAGAGGATGTATTAGCAACAGTTTTGGACCACTTTTTAGAAGAGTCTTTTCTAAAAGTTTGATCGGAAATGTATACTGGAGATTCTGCATAGAGATAGGAGTCTTTGGATACAAAGACTACAGAATCGGAGGGTACAAAAGTTTGAGCGCTCAAAAATGATGATACTAAGACCACCAAAAAGCACAGCAAAACCACGCAAAAGCGTTGGAGGGAGAGGGCTTTAGAGGGAATCATTTGTAGTTTCATTATTTTGTGTGAAAAAGTAGTCTAGGTTAGACTACTTTTTTTACATAAGAAACTAATCACCATAAAAGATAGTAAAAAACAGATGAAAAACGGTGAAAAATTCCAACTGTTTTGCGACAAAATTTTAATGATGAGTTTAAAAGCAAGAAATTAGAAAGCAATATCTTATGTTTGGAAGTAAAAAGAATTTGTTTACATTTGTAGCTGAAAAAAGTAGTCTAACCTAGACTACTTTTTTTTGTGATGTTCTACCGTCCCTCAGGAAAGCCCATCAATAAAGGAATCTACACTGCTAAAAGCTCGTACTAAAAGAATGATGTAATATTAAGATACCTTAATTAAAACATTCTCTCTGATCTCAGGAACCTAAACTAATACAAGGCGCCTTGTTCAGATTCTGACCAGTTTACACCGAATTCAGACCTTTTTTATTAACATTTCACTACAGAAATTTGCATTATTAACCAATATGAAAGGTAATGCATGAAGAGCCGGGCCATATCTGCAACCAGTAAGCTGATTGATAAAAAAGAGGTTTGGGAAATGATCACAGATATTGACCACTGGAGTGAATGGGATTTCAACATTGAACATTCAGAATGTATTGAAAGTAAAGCCGGACAAGTAGGCTTATTTAAAGTGAAACACCGCAGTTTTTTTATAACAGCAAAAGGTATTGTGGAGGAATTCAGGCCTTACGAGCGTTTCACATTCCGAATCCGGCTTGCAGGAGCCAGACTGTACAGAAAATATGTAATGGAAGATACAAAGGAAGGATTGAAAGTGACGATTATTACTTCTGTTTCGGGGTTTCTGGGTTGGCTATGGAATGTATTGGTGGTAAAAAGAATAGTGAGCGATACTCCGGAAGATCTTACCATAATCATTGAACAGATAAAAAAACAGATATGAAAAACAATGTGCTTTTTAAAACAAAATTCAGAAAAATTATAGATGCTTTTTGGCTTAGGGAGGATATTCTGGAAACCATTCCCAACTGCCAATGCGAATATCTGGACAGCAGCTTCAGACTTTTAAGTGTATCTTCTGAAACCTTATTTTCGGAAAATGAGCTTAAGCCGGTATTTGAACTGTATAAAACGGAGTTCTCTATTGTAGAACGCTATATTTCACAAGCAGGGACTGAACATCCGACCCGGATTGTATCCAGATAATTCATCGACGCTTATCTGAATTTGTTTCAGGGTTGCGGCTTATTTATTAACTTTACTAACGTTCATATCAAATTGTTGTATGACTCATAAAGATATTGTTTTCCATAACATACACGATCTTTTTAAGATCATTGATAAAAACGGGGATTCCCCAAAAACCAACAGTGATTTCTTTATCATCAGGGAATCTCATGATCTTGATGAAAATTCTTATGCCTATCCCTTCAGAACAGATAATTGCGCCATTATGCTGATCACAGAAGGGGGAGGAAATATGCAGATTAATCTTGAAGAAATATACATCAAAAAAGATGATATTGTTATTATCACCCCCAATTCAATTATTCATCCGGCCAACAAAGGTTCCTCCGCCAGGGCAAAGGGTATTGTTTTCAACGATTCTTTCATACAAAAAAATATCCGTCACATGCATTATATCAACGAGATCGTATTCTTTTCTGAAAGAACCACTCCTATCCTGCATCCCGGCATCGATGAAAGGGAAACTCTGAAGTTCCTGATCGATAAAATCAGTATGGCAGACGAACAGAATAATTACTATTCAAAAGATATCATCAACCATTATTTCAACGCATTACTTCTGGAGCTGATGGTATTATACCGCTATAGCGATGCAAGAATGATCGATCCTAAAACATCAAGAAAAAAGGATATGATCAATCAGTTTCTTGTCCTGCTTTCTGAGCATTCCAAAAAAGAGAGAGCTGTGGAGTTCTATGCTGAGAAACTTTTTGTAACCCCAAGCTACCTCACGCGTATCGTGAAAGAAGCTTCCGGGGAATCTACCCGTACGATTATTACCAATTCGGTTATTATTGAGGCTCGTGATCTGCTTCTGAATTCTAACCTTTCGATCACACAGATTGCAGAAAAGCTTAATTTCAGCGACCAGTCTTTCTTTGGCAAATTCTTTAAAAAGAAAATGAAAATGTCTCCTAAAATGTTTAGGGCGAAGAATAAGTGAGAATTTATTTTTCATCAGATATTTAAAATTCATATTACTGCCTTAAAAAGTAGCCGTTTCATCCTTTAGTTTTCCAGTTTCGCCGCTTTATTTACCTCATCGAATTTAATATTTTACGTTCTTTGTATAAATGATTAGAAACGAGAGAAAAATATATATTTACAGTGCATTACTAATTACTTTGGTCGCAAATTCAGCAAAGCTGATGGCCCTTAATACCGATGGAATCATTGCCCGCTACTGGCAGTTCAATATCTGGGAATATGCTTTCCAGTTTCTGTACAATATGGTATTCTGTATGATTTTGCTGCATCTTAATCTTTCAGAAGGAAAGCTCTTTAGCAGATACAGGGAAAAGCAGCAGTGGCTGAAGCTCTATACCTTCAACGCTTTGTTGGTAGTGGCCGCTATTATTCTGGGAAGCTTCCTTCACTCCCTGCTTTTTGGAGCTTTGCAACTTCCAAGAATCAGAGTGAGGGGATATTTTGCCCGGTTTTTACTCAGCAGTGTCATGGTTGCCGTGGTCATTCGCCTTATTCTTCTGATGCGTGAGAGCAAAAATAAAGATCTCATCAATGAACAACTGCATACCGCTTATCTTCAGGCTCAGCTGAAACTCCTCCAGGAACAGCTTAATCCACATTTTCTCTTCAATACGCTCAGCAGCCTTTCCGCTATTGTAAGGGAAGATCAGCATCTTGCACAAAACTATATTCTGCATCTGTCTAAAGTTTTCAGATATACGCTGATGCATTCAGGGAACGATATGGTAACGATGGATACCGAACTTCAGCATCTGGAATCTTACATTCAGCTGGTGAAAATGCGGCTGGAAAATACGTTTCAGATTCAAATTAATATAAGCCGGGATATTTTAAATAAAAAAATGCTTCATTTATCACTGCAGCCATTGGTGGAAAATGCGGTTAAACATAATATGGCTACAGTTTTACATCCTTTAATCGTTGATATTTACGGAGAAAATGGCTGGCTCGTTGTCAGGAATACTCTTCAGCCCGTCGCCAGTGAAGCAGAAAGCACCGGACTTGGCCTTACTAACCTGAATGAAAGATACAGGCTACAAACACTGCATGAGATAGAAATTCATCAAACTGCAGAATATTTCATGGTAAAACTCCCGCTATTATGACCCAGAATCTCCGCATCATACTGATAGAAGACGAAGCGGCAACCGCAAGAAATCTTGAATATATCCTGAAAGAAATTAATCCCGGTATTGAGGTTATCGTAACGTTACAAAGCATCACAGAATCTGTGGATTGGTTCAACGGTAACAATAGTGATTATGATCTGATATTTTCTGATATAAGATTATCGGATGGGTTGTCATTTGAAATTTTTAAGCAGCTAGAAATTAGAAAACCCATTATTTTTGTTACGGCGTATAATGATTATGCGATAGAAGCCTTTCGGAATAATGGTATTGATTATGTTTTAAAACCTTTTGACAGGGAAGAAATACAGAGAACTCTCCTGAAATATAATACACTGATCGCTACCGGCATTAAAATGGAACAGACTAAAACTGAAGCTTTACTGCAACAGCTTGAGTCTGTAACGAAGCGTTATAAAAAATCTTTCCTGATCCACTATTGCGGAAGACTGATCCCGGTAGAAGCCGCTAAAATAAGCTGGTTTTATACAGCCAATGAAGTTGTATATGCCCACACGACGACCGGACAAAAATATGCCGTAGAATTTACCATGGAACAACTGGAACGAGATCTGGACCCGGAACTATTTTTCAGGGCAAACCGTCAGTTTATCATTAACAGGAATGCCATAGATACCGTGGAATATTTTTTCAACGGCAGGCTTTTAATTAAAATTTATCCATCACCACAGGAGCAGATCATAGTGAGCAAAGCAAAAGCAATGGTGTTTAGAAAATGGCTGGATCAATAATCAATTTCACCACTTGATTTAGGCGGTTCACCGTTTTTTATTGTAACGGAATCTATCGCTATTGCTACATTTGTTCTATTAAAAAACTAAAACTTCCGAGATGATTCTAAAAACAAGAAAACAAATTTGTCTTATCGTAACAGCTGTTACGTGTATGGCATTTACGCCCCTGGCGGCGCAGTCGAAAAGTCTGAAGGACAGCACTCCCGAACAACGGGCAAAGATGCAGACCGAATGGATGAAAACGAAACTGGCTTTAAATTCCACCCAAATCCAGCAGGTATATGATCTTAACCTCGAATATGCCAGGAAAAATGATCCTATTCTGCAAGGCAATGATGGCAAGCTGGCTAAATTCAAAAAGCTGAAAGCTTTACAGAAGGAAAAATCCTCCGTTCTGAGTAAAGTTCTGAATGAAGAACAGTATAAAAAATATCAGGAAATAAAAGATCAATTAGTACAAAACTTTAAAAACAAAAGAAAATGAAAAAATTATTATATCCATGGGTAATCATGATATTCATTACCGCTTCAGCTTGTTCTCAGACTAGCAATGCTGATAATGAAGAAACTCTAATGGAGACAACCTCAGACACCAGCCGTCGGGGACCAATTCCGAAACCGACCACCGGATACGGTTCGGATGGCAACTATGAAGTGGCAGAAATTAATTTTGACAATCCGCAGTATGAAGGCACACAGGTTTCGATTTTCTATCCGCAGGGGATCACTTCTCCCAGACCTACCATATTCTTTTCCCATCCCTACGGTGGTGAGGACAAATCTTACAATATAGAATTGTACAACTTTATTGCAAAGAAAGGTTACGTGGTGGTATTTGTACCTTACCGCACGATTGATGTAAGTATAGATCATCGTTACCAGACTCTCTGGCAAGGTTTTGTAAAGGCTGCTGCCGATTATCCGAACATTATCGATACTCTAAAAGTAGGTTTCATGGGTCACTCTTTTGGGGGCGGCGCAAGCATTGATCTTGCTTACAAAGCATTTACGGAAAAAGGATGGGGGCAAAATGCACGTTTTTTGTTTACTATGGCACCCTGGTATTCTTTTAACTGGAATAGCCCGTTAACAACCCAACAGCAATTGCAGAATTTTCCGGCCAATACAAAAATGATCACCCAGGTGTATGATGAAGATGATATGAATGATCACCGTATGGCCATCGATATTTTTAAGAATATCAATATTCCTAACAGTGAAAAAGATTTTATTTATTTTAAATCATCGACTGTTGACGGATACAATTATGTAACGGATCATGTGATGCCCAGCTCCCGTCAGGTTTTTGATGCATTAGATTATTATGGAGTCTACCGCCTTTTGGATGCCATGATGGACTATAGCTTTAACGGAAATGCCAGTGCTAAAAATGTAGCTTTGGGTAACGGCTCTGCGGCACAAATTACCATGCCTTCTTCCAATGGGCAAGCCATGGCTCCCCTTGAAGTTACGGATAATCCGACTCCTAAATATCTGCAAATTAAATATGAGTTTCGTTGTGGCAGCAGTACCAACCCACGAACTGCTTACTGCAATTAAAAGAAATTTAAAACCAGCTTTTCTTAAACTAAAAACCCGCTCTAAACTTTCGTTTAGAGCGGATTTTAATTATTTATTATTGTTACTCAAAATTATTTCACTTCTTCAAAGTCTGCATCCTGTACATCATCAGCACCTGCATTGTTACCTCCTGCATTTTGAGCTCCTGCATCAGCACCAGGCTGTTGACCTGCAGCGTACAATTCTTCTGAAGCAGCCATCCATGCTGCGTCTAAAGCTTCTGTTTTAGCTTTTACATCATCTGCATTTTTAGCTTCGAAAGCTGTTTTCAATTCTCCGTGAGCGGCTTCAATTGCTGCTTTTTTGTCTGCTGATAATTTCTCACCAAACTCTTTCAATTGCTTTTCAGTCTGGAAGATCAATCCGTCAGCTTTGTTGAAGATCTCAACTTCTTCTTTTTTCTTAGCATCGGCAGAAGCATTTTCCTGAGCTTCTTTCTTCATTCTTTCGATTTCTTCATCAGAAAGACCTGAAGATGCCTGAATTTTAATCGACTGCTCTTTACCGGTTCCTTTATCTTTAGCAGAAACGCTTAGGATACCGTTTGCATCGATATCGAATGTAACTTCAATTTGAGGAACTCCTCTCGGCGCTGGCGGAATATCTGTAAGGTCGAATCTACCGATTTCTTTGTTGTCATTGAACATTGGTCTTTCACCCTGCCCTACTCTGATGCTTACAGCCGGCTGGTTGTCAGAAGCTGTAGAGAATACTTCAGATTTTTTAGTTGGAATCGTTGTGTTCGCTTCAATTAATTTAGTGAAAACAGAACCCATTGTTTCGATACCTAAAGAAAGTGGCGTAACGTCTAATAAAAGAACGTCTTTTACATCACCGGTCAATACACCTCCCTGGATAGCAGCACCAATCGCTACAACTTCATCCGGGTTAACTCCTTTAGATGGTTTTTTACCGAAGAATTTTTCTACTTCTTCCTGAATGATCGGGATTCTTGTAGAACCACCTACCAGGATTACTTCGTCGATATCCGATGTAGATAAACCAGCATCTTTTAGCGCTTTAGCAACCGGCTCCATAGATCTTCTTACCAAATCTGCAGATAACTGCTCAAATTTAGCTTTAGTTAAGCTCTTAACCAAGTGCTTAGGACCTGTAGCGGTAGCGGTGATATATGGAAGGTTGATTTCCGTTTGAGGAGAAGAAGACAATTCGATTTTTGCTTTTTCAGCAGCTTCTTTCAATCTTTGTAATGCGATAGCATCAGATTTTAAGTCAACACCTTCTTCAGCTTTGAATTCATCAGCCATCCAGTTGATAATTACATCATCAAAGTCATCACCACCTAAGTGCGTATCACCGTTTGTAGACAATACTTCAAATACACCATCACCTAAATCAAGGATAGAGATATCGAAAGTACCACCCCCAAGGTCATACACAGCGATTTTCTGATCTTTATGGTTTTTATCAAGACCGTAAGCCAATGCAGCAGCAGTAGGCTCGTTGATGATTCTTTCTACTTTAAGACCAGCGATTTCACCCGCTTCTTTAGTAGCCTGTCTCTGAGCATCGTTAAAATAGGCAGGAACAGTAATTACCGCTCTCGTCACTTCCTGGCCAAGATAATCTTCAGCGGTCTTCTTCATTTTCTGAAGTGTCATTGCTGAAATTTCCTGTGGCGTATATTCTCTGTCGTCGATTTTTACCTTTACCGTATCGTTTGGTCCGCTTACTACTTTATAAGGTACTCTTGAAATTTCAGAAGCGTCATCTTTAAAATGTGTTCCGATAAATCTTTTGATAGAGTAAACCGTTTTTGTAGGGTTAGTAACGGCCTGCCTTTTTGCAGGATCCCCCACTTTTCTTTCACCATCTTCTGTAAATGCTACAATAGAAGGAGTTGTTCTTTTTCCTTCTGCGTTAGGAATAACAACAGGGTCTTTTCCCTCCATTACAGCAACACAAGAGTTGGTTGTACCTAAGTCAATTCCGATTATTTTACTCATAATATTTTTATTTTTTCTAATTTTTAAGTTTAGTTTACATTTCTCTATTTCTCAATATTTATACCATTGGATATTTTGTGACAAATTGACACATACAAATGAAGCAGGAAGAAAAAACAGCCCTATGATCGTGTAATAAAGGCATTCGATATTGATAAATGGATGTCAGAAAATGGCAATGTCAATAAACAATGTCAAAGGATGTCACGTATTTGTTATTGACAGAATGAGGGTTATTTTTTTATGGATGCTGTTTATATTGTAGCAGATTTTTAATAACTTTAGTCACTTACAAAAAACAAATTTCAGCGCTCTGGTTCTTAAATTTAATTAAAGCTTAACGTTGAAAAGGCCCTTTAAAAAGAGCTGAATCATTATTTTTGATAAATTATAAACTAGCGAATGTCATTACATTTTAATCCGAGAGATATTACCTGGCTTGCCTTCAACGAAAGGGTGCTTCAGGAAGCAATGGACGAGAACGTCCCGTTACATTTAAGAATCCGGTTTTTAGGAATTTTTTCTAACAATCTGGATGAGTTTTTCAGGGTGCGTGTTGCCGGATTAAAGCGCGCGATGGATTTTAAGGAAAAAGTAATTGCCGAATCTTTTTATCAGCCTCCTTCAAAGATACTTCAGAAAATTAATGATATCGTGATCAGGCATCAGCAGAATTTCGATAAAACCTGGAGGAAAATTCAGGGCGAAATGGCCGATCATCATGTTTTTATTAAAACCTCAAAAAATTTAACGGCGCAGCAGAAAGATTTTGTGAGAAGATATTTTGATGAAGTGGTAGAATCTAATGTGATTCCTATTCTGCTTCACGAAAATACGCCAATGCCTTATATGAGAGACAAAAGTCTCTATCTGGGCGTGGCTATGAGAAAAAAAGACTGGCAGTATTCCAGCAATTATGCGATTATTGAAATTCCGTCGCGTTTTGTGGGAAGATTTGTATTACTTCCTACCGACGATCCACAGGAAAAGAATGTGATGCTTCTGGAAGATGTGATTACCTTCAATTTACCGCATATCTTTTCTTATTTCGGATATGATGAGTTTTCCGCCAATGCTTTTAAAGTAACTAAAGATGCTGAACTGGATCTGGATAACGACATCCGAACGAATTTTGCAGAAAAGATAGAAAAAGGTTTAAAAAACCGAAGAAAAGGAAAGCCAACGCGTTTCGTTTTTGATAAAGATATGGATAAGGCCTTACTGGAAATGCTTATCCGGAAATTAAATTTAAGTAAAAAAGACAGCATTATTCCGGGAGGAAAAATTCATAATTTCAAACATTTCATGGATTTTCCGGATGTTTTTGAAAAATATGAAAAGCCAGCAGAAAGAACCTCTTTTACACATCCCGCTTTTGAAAATACAGAAAGGATAACAGATGTTATTTTAAAACAGGACGTACTTTTGTCATTTCCTTATCATAAATATAATCCCGTTATTGATCTTCTGCGTGAAGCAGCGATGGATCCGGATGTAAAGTCTATTCAGATCACGGCATATCGTCTTGCGAGCAGCTCAAAAATCATTAATGCATTGATCTATGCGGCGAGAAACGGTAAGGAAGTTACGGTAATGCTTGAGCTTCAGGCAAGATTCGATGAAGAATCCAATCTTGAATGGAAAGAAATGCTGGAACCGGAAGGAATCACGGTTTTAATAGGGCTTCCGAACAGGAAAGTGCATGCCAAGCTGTGTGTGATCAAGAAAAGATCTCACAATAAAACCATTCAATACGGATTTGTAAGCACCGGAAATTTTAATGAAAAAACGGCAAGAATTTACGGAGATCACTTGCTGATGACAGCAGACCGCGGAATAATGGCAGATATAAATAAGGTTTTCAGTGTTCTTAAAAAGCCGAAAGATGATTATTTGCCTGTATTGAAAACCTGCAAAAATCTTTTGGTTTGTCCGCAATTCATGCGTGAAAAAATTGTTTATCACATCGATAAAGAAATTGATGAAGCCAAAGCAGGAAGACATGCTGAAATGATTATTAAGGCAAATTCTGTAAGCGACAGATTACTGATTGAAAAATTATATGAAGCAGCCCAGGCCGGAGTTATCATCAGAATGATCGTGCGGGGAATTTACTGTGCGGTGAACCAGAAAGAATTTAAAGAAAAAATAAAAGCAATAAGTATTGTTGATGAATACCTGGAACATGCCAGAGTAATGTATTTCTACAACAAAGGAGCCGAAGATATGTACATCTCTTCCGCAGACTGGATGACAAGAAACCTGGATTACAGAATTGAAGCTGCCGCCAGAATCACCGATAAGAATCTGAAGAAAGAACTGAAAGATATTCTTGATATACAGTTGAAAGATAATGTAAAAGCTCGTATTTTAGACAAAAAATTGAGCAACGAGTATATTCATAATAATAAAGAAGAATGCCGTTCTCAGCTCGAAACCTATCGATATTTACATGCCAAAACGAACAAAAAATGAAGATTGCAGCCATAGATATAGGAAGTAATGCGGCCAGACTGCTGATTAATGAAGTAAAAATCAACAATAAGCAACCGGAATTCATTAAGCTTAATCTGTTAAGAATCCCTCTACGATTGGGAATGGATGTTTTTACCCTTGGTAAAATCGGTGAAGAGCGGGAAAGAATGGTGATCGATTCTATGAAGATTTTCAGCGATCTGATGAAAATGTACAAAGTTGAGCATTACAGAGCGTGCGCAACAAGCGCTATGCGTGATGCTGCCAACGGTAAAGATATTATTGAGGAAGTAAAAAAAATATCAGGAATCGATATTGAGATTATTTCCGGAGATGAAGAAGCTGCCCTGGTTTTTGAAAATCATATAGCAGAAGCCCTTGATAAGGAATTTGCCTATCTTTATATTGATGTCGGTGGAGGTTCTACAGAGCTTACCTTTTATGAAAATGGCAAAATGCTTTATGAAAAATCTTTCAATATCGGAACGATCCGCCTGTTGAATAATCTGGTAACACCCGACAACTGGAAAGATATGAAGGAAGAAATCAGGAAAAATATCAACAGTAAAAAGCCGATCGTTGCCATTGGATCGGGAGGAAATATCAATAAAGTATTCTCGATGAGCAAGACCAAAGACGGTAGACCAATGTCATTGTCGCACCTGAAGAAAGTTTACAAGGAATTTGATGATTTAACGGTTGATGAAAGAATGACGAAATACAACCTCCGTGAAGACAGGGCAGATGTTTTGGTTCATGCTCTGAAAATTTTCAACAACGTAATGTCGTGGTCGGAAATCAGCAGGATTTTTGTTCCGAAAATATCCGTTGCCGATGGATTGATTCATAACATTTACAGTAAACTGCACGATAAAAAGTAATTTTAATATATAAATTAATCTAAAAGCCGGTCAATTTGATCGGTTTTATTTTTAATTGTCATGACGAGCGCCTATCGAAATAAGTCAATTTTTAATAAAATTTCTAATTCTGTTAAACGGATTTCAGATGTAGTAACTATTGTTTTAATGGTGAAATGGTAAAAGGCAGACAAAACCCCTAGCCCCGATTGAGCGGCATGTCTGAGCTCATTTTTTGATTTAGTTGCGGCGGCTTCGCCGCCGCAACTAAATCAAAAAATAGCGAGTAGCGAAAGCGGG
Source organism: Chryseobacterium sp. POE27 (assembly GCF_039727685.1). NCBI lineage: Bacteria > Pseudomonadati > Bacteroidota > Flavobacteriia > Flavobacteriales > Weeksellaceae > Chryseobacterium > Chryseobacterium sp. POE27. The sequence continues at coordinate 3,690,227 of NZ_CP152475.1, read as the reverse complement.
AAAAAGCTTCAAATAAAAAATATATATTGCTTTCGATGTAATCAAATTGCTCCAAAAAAATACAATTCTACGGAGTCAAAAAGCTTCAAAATAAACTTGAGGTTACTTTAAAAAACTCAACACAGGTACACATTGATCTTTAACTAAAAACTTAAAATTTTTGCCGTATATAAAGTAAAAGCCGACTAAAAACGTCAGCAATAGAAAACAAATAAAATGAATTCAATTAAAGTAATCCTGACCGGTGCTACGGGAATGGTAGGTGAAGGCGTTCTGATGGAATGTCTGGAGAATCCCAATGTTTCTGAAATTTTAAGTGTCAGCCGAAAATCATGTGAAATAAAGTACGCAAAACTGAAGGAATATATGGTTCCTGACTTTCTTGCAATTGATCTTAATGATGAAAACTTCAGAGGATACGACGCGGTCTTTTTCTGCGCCGGTATCAGCAGTATAGGAATGAACGAAGAAGAGTACACCAAAATTACTTATGATACTACTATTCATTTTGCCAAAGCCGTTCTCAGTAAAAACCCAGGTATGGTTTTTAATTATGTTTCCGGTGTGTATACCGACAAAACAGAAAGCGGAAAAATAATGTGGGCAAGAGTAAAAGGAAAGACGGAAAATGCCTTAAAGAAGTTGGGATTCCGGGATACATATAATTTCCGTCCCGGATTTATGAAACCTGTTGAGGGTCAGAAAAATGTAAAATGGTTTTTTAAACCTTTTATTTGGTTTTTCCCTGTTATATTACCATCAAAATCATTAACTTTACAGGGAGTGGGCAGAGCAATGATCAACGCGGTAAAAAAAGGATATCCCACCTCAACATTAGAAATCAAGGACATTAAAAATCTGGCGATATGAAAGAAATGTTAAAAAGAATTTTTCTGGTTGCTTTTATTTTATTGGTTCTGACTGCTATTTCAGGATTTTTCTACATGCAGAAACATCCCCTTGACGGCAGAAAAGCAACAGGGAAAAATCTGAATTTTTCCAATCAGCTGTCAAAATAGAAACAGTAGAAAAAATTAATATTTACTGAATTTCAAATCGTTTGTAGAGAAGTCTGATAACGATCCATAGTTTGCGGTTTCATTTCATCAGAGTAATAATAACCTATTTATTAATCATTTATTAAAATTACCTTAAAATATTTAAGAAGGATAAGTTTCATTTTTGCATAAATTTAATATCAGCAAAAATGATCAATCATTACTTTTTAAAAGGTTCTGTGATAGCCGCATTTTTCCTTCAGGGAGCGGTTTTCGGGCAGACATCACTTATCCACTACTGGAATTTTAACAACAATACATCAACTGCGGCCATTGCCACTCCAACATTAAGTGTAACCGGAGGATCAATGACTGCTGTCATCAACGGAACAACGGAAATAGATTTCGCAGGTGGTACAGGGCAAAACTTCAGCAATGAAAACCTCAATGCCAGAAATGGAGATGCTGCAGGAACTCATTTAAGATACAACTTCCCTATCAACGGAAATCTACAGTTTAATCTTCCCACTACAGGTTATCAAAATGTTGTTGTAAAGTTTACGACAAGAAGATCAGGTTCAGGATCAGGAACACAGACATGGTCTTATTCTACGGATGGAACCAATTTTCAAACATATCAGACCGTATCGCCGCAGGATGCCAATCCGCAATTGATTACATTGGATCTTTCCGGAGTAGCAGGTGTGGCGAACAATCCCAATTTCAAGCTTAAGGTTGAATTTTCCGCTACCGGAGGAGGAACGGGAGGAAATAACCGCTTTGACAATTTTACCGTAGATGCGACCTCAATAAACGGAGCAGACACAACACCGCCAACGGTCACTTATCTTCCGTCAAATAATGCGAATAATGTTTTACCTACTATAAATCCTACCATTTCATTTAATGAAAATGTAAGATTAATCGACAATACTACGATCAGTGATTCAAATGCACAAAATCTTGTTGACTTCCGTTTAGGTAATGCTTCAGGAACTCAGATACCTTTCACCACTACTTTTTCAAATAATAAGATTACCATAATCCCAACAACAGTTTTAGTTCCCAATCAGACGTATTATCTGGCGCTAAAACCCAATACTGTTGAGGATACAAGTGACAATGCGGTGACAGCAGTAACAGCCACAACATTTACAACAGCCGGAGCATCCGTTTCTTTAGATAAAAATTTTATTAAAGTTGATGAAAACTCAGGAACTTTAGCATTTAAATTAAATATTACCAACCCTTCAAATGCTACCGTGAATCTTGTGGTAAAACCGGCTCCTTTCGGTACGGCGGGCAGTAATGATTTTACTTTAGCCAATCAAACCATTACGCTTACTCCTTCCACGACAAGTTATACCGTAAATATTCCCATCATCGATGATAATTTAGAAGAACAACAGGCAGAATATTTCGTTGTAAGCCTTGAAAATCCGGCGGGAGCAACCATTTCCGGAGATCCTAATGCTACCGTTTATATTATTGACAATGACAAGCCTGCGCCGGCTCCTTCGCATCAGATTGCATTAAACTATATCGGAAGCTTTGATCCGTCAGGAAACAACAACAGCTCTACGGAAATTGTAGTTCATGATCCTGCAACACAAAGGTTATTTACCATAAGCTCAATCACTGATGTTTTTGATATTATTAATTTCAGCAATCCAAACCTGCCATCGGTAATTAATACCATTAACATGGCTCCATATGGTGGTATTACCAGCATTGCCGTAAAGAACGGGATCATTGCTGCCGCGTCACCTAATGCCAATCCACAGCAGAATGGCTCCGTCGTTTTCTTTGACATTAACGGTAATTTCCTTAAACAGGTAACAGTAGGTGCATTACCAGATATGATCACTTTTTCTCCGGATGGTACAAAAGTAATGACCGCCAATGAAGGAGAGCCGAATGATGCCTACACGGTAGATCCGGAAGGAACAATAAGTATCATTGATATTTCCGGAGGAGTTGCCAACCTTACCCAAAGTAATGTAACAACACTCAATTTTAATGCTTTCGATTCACAGGTGACCGCTTTAACAGCAACAGGTCTAAGAAAAGTAAGAACCAACAACACACTTTCCCAGGATTTTGAACCTGAATACATTACGATAAGTTCCGATAGCCAGAAAGCATGGGTGACACTTCAGGAAAATAATGCTGTGGCAGAAGTGAATCTAACTACTAAAACAATTACAGGAATCTGGGGACTAGGTAAAAAAGACATGAGCATTCCCGGAAACGGCTTCGATGCTTCCGATAATAATAATGAAATTTTAATTGCCAACTGGCCGGTAAAAACTTATTACACTCCAGATGCGGTTCAGAATTACAAAGTAGGGAATACACATTATATTGTAACGGCCAACGAGGGTGATGAAAAAGATCTTTCAGGATTCAGCGAAAGAACGACAGTGGGAGCCAATAATTACACACTGGATGCTTCATTATTCCCTCAGTCATCTGTTTTAAAAGCTTCCTACAATCTTGGGAGATTCAGGGTTTCCAATGCTACCGGAAATACAGACAGCGATGGAGACTTTGAAGAAATAGCTGCACTAGGTGCCCGTTCTTTTTCAATTTTTAATGCAGATACTCAGCAAATTGTTTACGATAGTGGCGATCAGTTTGAAAGATATATTGCCGCCAATCATCCATTGATTTTTAATGCAGATAATGAATCCAATACGGTAAAGAGCAGAAGCCGCGCTAAAGGACCTGAGCCTGAAGGCGTTGCCTTGGGCAATATTAATGGACAGACGTATGCTTTCATCACCCTGGAAAGGACGGGAGGCGTAATGGTGTACAATATTTCAGATCCTAATAATCCTACATTTACGGACTATAAACATTCCCGTATGACATCAGCTTATGGCGGTGACAATGGTCCGGAAGGAATCATCTATATTGCTCCGGAAAATACGACCACCGGAAAAGGCTATGTGATCATTGCCAATGAAATCAGCGGAACATTATCGATGTACGAAGTTGGTGGTGCAGGTAATCTTGCAACAGGTGAAGTAAAATCTGAAAAAGCAACATTCAACGTATTCCCCAACCCGGTTACAAAAGGCAATATACTGTATTTTAACAGAGTACAGGATTATGAGCTCTATGATATGTCAGGAAAAATGATTGAAAAAGAAAAGAATGCTTTAACAATCGATACTTCCAAACTTTCTACAGGAGTTTATCTCATAAAAACATCAGAAGGACACATAAAAAGAGTGATTGTAAAATAGAATATATTATTAGTTGATTAAAATGAGTCCCGCTTGTCGGGGCTTTTTCGTATAAGCTATTCCAAAGAAACTTTGTTTGGCTCAACGGTATTGAAGCAATAAAATAAAATGTTATAAAAAATCCGGCGAAAAAAATTCACCGGATTTATACTTTAATGCATATCATCATAAATTCTCACCAGATCCACCACATTTTTCACCTGCAGCTTTTCGAATATTTTCTTTTTGTACGTACTTATGGTAGACATTTTAAGATTCAGGATATTGGAAATCTCAATATTCCCGTTTCCCTGTGCCAGAAGTTTGAAAATCTCCAGTTCCCTTTTTGAAAGCCGCTCTACAGAATGGCTGTCCGTAGAATGGGTCACCAGCTTTTTCATCATATTGAGGGTGTAATAATATCCTTCTTCAAACATACTGGCTACAGCCGTAAGAATTTCGGCCTCTGAAGCCCCTTTACTGAGATATCCGGATGCGCCTTCTTCAATGTATTGTATCCCTACGTTTTCATCATAGGTAGAAAAAAACAGGATTTTGAGTTGCTTTTGCTTTTTCTTCAGATCTTTTACCATTGCTTTAAAGATACTGCCCGGTATATCGATATCAATTATCAACAGATCATACGTATTTTCGGAGACCATTTCTTTTGTTTCAGAATAGGTTTCTGCAAAATCTATATTACAAGGATATTGAAGTTTTGATTTTAGCACCAGAGCCGTACCTGTCCTTACAACATAATGACCGTCAGCAATGAGTATATTTTTCATAGAGTTAGTTTTTTAAATAAATTTCCCGGAAGAATGGAAAAAAAGTTTGTCTCATTTTTTTTATATTTTCAATACAAGTTACAGACCAATTACACAGCATCATAATATACCTTTTCCCCTCTATTTAAGGACGTTTTAACACACAATTCTACTATCCCGGAATTTCCGGAATTCAAATAATTGAAATAATCTTTACCCAACTGTTAAAAATTATTAATCCTCTAAAGCGTATGAATAAAAAAGTATATTACAAGCACACATCCCCATATAGCACCGTAAATATTTTTTTACAAAAATAACACATATAATATTCACAACGGAGTAGAATTATTACTATAAAATTTTCATAATTATCTTTAACATTTCTTAAATACAGACATTTACAATAATTTTCACTCTCCTAAACCCTTAAAAATTATTAAAAGCCAATAACTAAGGTTCAAATCCCATCCTTTGAAATAACATGTTTCTAAACTCGTGAAAAAAATTAATTATTTTTCCGATAGATATTATATTGTTTACTGATTAATATCAGTTTTATTTTTGAATTTAGAAAAAAAAAGACAGACCCGGCCGGATCTGTCCTAAGAATATATTTTTAAATTCTTACTCTACGCTTATTACTTTTTCAATTTCCGGAGCATGTTGCTTAATGGTATTTTCAACGCCAAGCTTCAGGGTTGAAAAATTTAATGAACATCCGGAACAGTTGCCTAAAAGCTTTACATAAACCAGGTTATCCTTCACATCAATAAGCTCAATATCGCCGCCGTCCTTATTAAGAAACGGGCGGATGCTTTCCAGAGCTTCCAATACCCTTGTTACTGTATCTTCGTGTGTTATATTTGTTTCCATATTTTTTCTTTTCAATTGTGGGTTTTCAATGATGAAAATTATTTTGCTTTTGGCGAGCACCCGGCCATCGTAGTGATCTTAACAGCTTCTGTAGGAGGAAGGTTTTTATTTCTTTCTACAAGACTCTCCACCATATTTCTGGCTGTTTCCGTATAGATCTCTGCAATTTTGGAGTTTTCCTGAAGTGCCGCCGGTCTGCCGACATCTCCCGCCTCCCTGATGCTCTGGATAAGAGGAATTTCTCCCAACACAGGTATTCCCAGATCTTCAGCCATATACTGTGCTCCCTGCTTACCAAAGATATAATATTTATTTTCAGGCAATTCTTCCGGGGTAAAATACGCCATATTTTCGATTAAACCAAGAACAGGAATATTAATACTTTCCATCTGGAACATCGCAATACCTTTTCTTACATCCGCCAGAGCAACATGCTGAGGGGTGCTTACGATCACAGCGCCCGTTACCGGAACTTCCTGAATGATCGAAAGGTGAATATCACCCGTTCCCGGAGGAAGATCAATCAACAAGAAATCTAATTCTCCCCAGGCGGCATCTCTGATCATCTGATTTAATGCTTTGGAAGCCATCGGCCCTCTCCATACAACCGCCTGATTGGCTCCTGAAAAATACCCGATGGAAAGCATTTTCACTCCGTAATTCTCAATCGGTTTCATAAGATTTTTACCGTCAATTTCTACAGATATAGGTTTTTGACCTTCTGTATCGAACATCGTCGGAACCGAAGGTCCGTAGATATCGGCATCTAATAAACCGACCTTAAAGCCCATCTTTGCTAAAGTAACCGCCATATTTGCAGAAACCGTAGACTTGCCCACTCCTCCTTTTCCGGAAGCGATGGCTATAATATTTTGAATTCCGGGAATTTGTTTTCCTTTGATCTGACTTTGCTGAATTTCGGTCGGTTCCGGAGAAACGATTTTCAATTTCAAATGAACCTCCTCTCCAAACTCGCTGGCAAAAGCCTGCTTCATGGCTGCCTCCAGTTTTTTCTTTTCGTGCATGGCAGGTGAATGAGCGGTCATATCAATATAAACGTCATTGCCCATGATCTGAAGATTGTTCACCAAATCATCAACTTCTATCTCTTTAAGGAAATCCTGAACCTTTTCTTTCGTCAACATAAAACTAATAAAATTGTTTACAAATTTACGAAAAATTAACCTATTTAGAATAAGTGAAGAGACTGATAGATATTTTCTTTTGCATAAGCTAATTTTATAGTATTTTAGGGAAATTTTAATTTATATCTAATGAAAAGAATATTAATCGTTCTTTTAGGAATTATTTTTCATAATGCATTTTCACAAAATTATTCGCAATATGTAAATCCGTTTATAGGAACAGGCGGTCACGGACACACCTTTCCGGGGGCTATTGTTCCTTTTGGAATAGTACAGCTTTCACCCGATACCAGGATCGACGGAAGCTGGGATGGCTGTAGTGGCTATCATTATTCAGATTCGGTGATCTACGGATTTTCACATACGCACCTCAACGGTACGGGAGTTTCTGATTACGGCGATATCATGCTGACGCCTACGATGGGAAAGCCCGGTGTTACTCCAAAAGAATATTCATCGAAATTTTCTCATAAAAACGAAAAAGCTTCCGCCGGATTTTATTCGGTAAAATTAGATAAACATAATATTGATGTACGGCTCACAACGACAAAAAGGGTTGGTTATCATGAATATACTTTCAATAATGCAGGAAATGCCAATATTATTTTAGACTTAAATCACAGGGATAAATTATTAGAAGGTGAAGTTAAAATAATCGATGACAAAACCATCGAAGTTTTCCGCAGAAGTGAAGCATGGGCGACCAACCAGTACATTTATGCCAGAATTGAATTTTCAAAACCAATGAAAATTTTAAAAAAACTGGTAAACGGAAGAAATGAAGCCAATCTTTTTACAGGAACAAAACTAGCTTTAGCTTTTTCAGCTAATGTTAAAAAGGGTGAAAAAATCAGTGTTAAAGTGGCAATTTCACCCACAGGCTATGAAGGTGCAGGAAAGAATATGCTGGCGGAAGGAAAATCAAATGATTTCGAATCAATCAGAAAGCAAGCTGCTGCAGATTGGAATAAAGAACTGTCAAAAATTGAAGTGAAATCTTCCGATAAAGATAAGCTGACCGTCTTCTACACTGCGATGTATCATGTTTTCACGCAGCCCAACATCAATATGGATGTTGACGGAAAATACAGAGGGCGCGACAACAAATTCTACACGGCAAACGGTTTTGATTATTATTCAGTATTCTCGCTTTGGGACACCTTTAGGGGGAGCACATCCTTTGATGACGTTGATCGACAGAAAAAGAACCGCTGATTTTATCAATACATTTATTAAACAATACGAGCAGGGCGGCAAACTTCCGGTTTGGGAACTCGCTTCCAACGAAACGGAGTGTATGATTGGGTATCACGCGGTTTCTGTGATTGCAGATGCGATGGCGAAAGGAATTACAGGATTTGATTACGAAAAGGCATTTGAAGCTTCTAAACATTCTGCGATGTTGGATATTTTTGGATTAAATGCTTACAAGCAAAACAATTTCATCAGCATTGATGATGAGCATGAAAGTGTTTCCAAAACCGTGGAATATGCTTATGACGACTGGTGTATTGCCCAGATGGCTAAAATTTTAGGCAAAAAAGAAGATTACCAATATTTCATGAAACGCTCACAGAACTGGAAAAACCTTTACAATCCTAAAAACGGATTTATGCAGCCGAGAAAAAACGGTAACTGGTATGAGCCGTTTGATCCAAGAGAGGTTAACAATAATTATACGGAAGGAAACTCATGGCATTACTCCTACTCTGTTCAACAGGATATTCCAGGCCTTATTGCAGCGCATGGCGAAAAAGAGAAATTTGAACAATTTATTGATGGTATTTTCGCTGCGCCGGACAAAACAACGGGTCGTGAACAAGTTGATATTACAGGCCTGATCGGGCAATATGCACAGGGAAATGAGCCTAGCCACCACATTGCGTATTTGTATAATTATGTTGACAAACCCGAAAAAACAGATGCAAAAATTAAATTCATTCTCGATAATTATTACAAAAATGCTCCGGACGGCCTTATCGGAAATGAAGACTGTGGTCAAATGAGCGCGTGGTACATTCTCAGTTCCATGGGAATCTACTCTGTAACTCCCGGAATGCCGGAATGGCAAACTACGAAGCCTTATTTTGATGAAATTAAAATTCATCTGGAAGACGGAACGACACGTACAATCACTAAAAATACAAGCAGAGACGAGCTTAAAAAACTTGGGTTTGAAAACGTAAAATCCTTTAAAGATTTTAAATATGATGAATTAACAGCTTCTCCCGTTATTGCAGCAGCAAGGATTTTTGACCTGAATACCAAAGTGGAAATCACGGCATTAAATCCTGAAGATAAAATTTATTATATGACTCTCGATGAAGGAGATGCCAATGTGAGAAAAATGTTTACAGCCTATAAAGGACCGTTCACGATCACAAAAACAACGCACGTCTCAGCGTATGCCGAAAGAAATGGTGAAAAAAGCTCGATTGTAAGGGCAAACTCCAACAGGAGACCCAATAATTGGGACATCACAGTAAACTCTACTCCTACGGCACAATATACAGCCAGCGGAAAACTATCTTTAATCGACGGCATCAATGGTGATACCAACTGGCGAAAAGGCGAATGGCTGGGCTATCAGGGGCAGACTTTTGAAGCGATTATTGACATGAAATCTCCACAACAGTTTACTCAACTTTCATCAACTTATCTTCAGGACAGCAGAGCTTGGATCTTAATGCCTAAAAAAGTGGAATATTACGTTTCAAACAACGGGAAAGATTATATTTTACTGAAAACCGTAGAAAATACAATTGATCCGAAAGATGAAACCATTCAGGTAAAAGATTTTTCAGCTGAGGTTTTACCGACACAAGCCAGATATGTAAAAGTAAAAGCTTATCATTTCGGTAAACTGCCGGAATGGCACCAAGGCGCCGGCGGAGACGCATATATTTTTATTGATGAAATATCTTTTAAATAAAACAAATTCCCCTCCGAAAAGTTCGGAGGGGAATTTTAAAAAAAACAATTTGATATGACTTTATTTACTTACTTTATCCGCCCTTTTAATCGATATACTTTTTCTTAAACCATGTATCAAGAATATTCATACTGATGTTGAGCATATGATAATTTTCTTTGATGGATACATTTTTCTGCATTCCGTGAATTCCGTAGCCGTAACCAACATTGAGATTAACCTTATTTAACGGAATTCCCAAACCTACGGTAGCCTCCAGTTTGTCAATTCCTACATTACTAATTTTGTAATAACCGGTATCGTAATTCAGTCCAAAACGGTATGTAAATGCTTCCGAAAGTGTTTCAAACCTTTTTTTCGCAGGAAGAATTTCAAAGCCTAAACCATAAACATACTGCCTGTAATACTTTTCGGAAGTTTCTGTATTTTTCACTCTATCCCAGTTGCTCTGTGTGAAATCGAAAGTCATTCTGTATCTTTCCTTTGCTAAAATGGAAAAACCAGCTCCCATCTCCAGAGGAAGAGATGAATTTTTTGAAGAAAGATTTGAGGTCAGCGTATTGGTGTAATCCTGATTCTGCGTGTAAGAAACTTCCCTTTTAGAAACCAGCTTGCTTCCGAAATTTACAATGCCTCCCAAAGTAAGCTGAAAATTATCTGTGAAATTTTTCTTATACTGTGTTCCTAAATTATAACTAAAACCCGTATAGCGTACACTTCGGCTGATTTCTACTTCAGATGTTGTAGAAATAGTTTCTTTTCGCACAATAGTCCCGAAATTATTTTTCACTTTACCTCCAAAACTCCAGTTGTCATTGAGTTTGTAAGCTAAGCTTATTCCCCAGTTTGAAAGTCCTCCGCTCCCTTCATAAGTGACAGGATACTCCACGGCCGTTCCTTCAATCGGAATGGTAGATGAAATTTTATAATCGGAAGAAGTGGCAGGCTGCATACTTATGCCGATAAATGCTTTTTTTGAAACCCGCAAAGCCGCGCTGAAATTCGTAAAATTGGAATTCAGCCTGTTGTCCGATCCCAAATTGCTGGAAATTGTATTGTATTTTACAATTCCGCTTACATTGAAAACAACATTTCTTGTAGTAATACCTGTCATTGAAGCGGGATTTTTGGAATTGATATATTCGGGCGCTTCCAGGGCAATCCCTGTATTTCCCAACGAAATATTCCGGGCATCATCAACATTATTGAACCCTCCTATTCCAAAGTAAGAATAAGGCGATGCGTTCTGAGCGTACAATCCTGATGTAAAAACGCACGAGAACAGTGCACATATTGTTATTTTATTTTTATTCATAAATAGTATTCTGCATTAATATCCCAATATATACACCTTTAGCTTCGCCGGATTTGTATTATTTTTAACATCACCGAAAACCGCTTTCCCACAAAGGACATCCGCATAAGACGAAGGATAAATAAGCGTATTATGATTGGAGTTTGTGGTTTCCGTCAAAATACTGTTTACATAGGTTGTCATGGAAAAATTGTAGGCATGTTCGTTTTGAAACTCACTGCTTTCTGATAAACTCGTGGTGATTTCGGTACTTCCGTCGGAAGTGTAATTGCTGACAAGATGATTCAATTTGTCCCCAACGTAATAGTAAAGCGGGCTTGGATTATAAAAATTATCGGAATAATATCCCGCGACCGGGCTTAATGAAAGTGTAGCATCAATAATTTTATAATTTTCATATAAATTTTTTAATGATTTCAGATATGGGATTTCCACTTTAGTATAAACCCCGATGCCTGCCATGAGATAGGTCTTATTTCCAAGGCTTGTTGACGGAATAGAATTTTGGGGCGTAAGATTTGCCAATTCGGATCCTGTAAAGTCACTTGAAATTTTATTGTATTGAAAAGTTGGGCTTGGGCTTAAATCTAATGTATATTTCACAAGTTCGGTTCCGTTTTGAGAGGTCGTGTGATAATACATCCTTACCATATTAGAGACCTTCTCTTTTGTATTTTTATTGATCTGAACCAGGTAAGAAGAGTTGATCCCGAAACGCAGCATCGCATTATTTTCTGAAGAAGGTACAAGCGCTAAACCTTTATAAAAGTTCAGAAAATATTCCTGATTGGTAACATCGCTGTTTTTTAAGGTGTTAAAAAGTGTCTGCCCATAAGACTGATCGAGTTTAATTTTCACATAGCTGCTGTCTGTATTGGGTCTTGGATAAAATTCTGCATTTCCGATGGAATTCGAAGAATAATTAAAAGTACTTTTATTATAAAGGTATCCGTTGTCAAGTTTTATCCTGTCTGTTAAAGGATGAACAGCCAGTTTAAAGGTTTTCAGGGTATCTCCGTAATAGAAATCTGTGTTGGTAAGATACATGACCAGGGAATCAAAAACTGCAGTGGAAGGTGACGACAGGCTGTAACTTGAAGGTGTCAGTTCAAAAAGAGAAGAAGAACTCACTTTTCCGAAGGTCTGGTCATGTATATTTCCGATCATCATCACTCTTTTTCCGGAGGTTATTGTAGAATCCATCATAATGGTAGACATTTTCACCGTGAGTGTATCGATCATTACGATTTTCGACTGTGCATCCATCCAGGAGCTTCCGACTTCATACGTATTACTTTCATCTTCACAGGAAAATAAAAACATCAATGAAATACATAATAACAAGTATTTATACATCTTTTTTTCCGCAAACATAAAATGAAGATACAATGAACAAAAATTTATTCTTCCTTTTACTATTAGTTGTAGACAACAGCAAGGTTTAATCAGATATCCGATGATTTTTTTAAACATCCCCCATCCGTCAACAAAACTGCCGCATCTGACTATAAATAACAGCCATCCGTCTAAAAAATTTTCAGAATACATCAGAATGAAATTCATTTGCACAAAAAAGAATGAATAATGAATGGTAAACTTTCAATCTTAGCTCTTACTCTTGTAGGAACATTTTTAGCAGTAAGCTGTAGCAATGATGATGATGATGAACTGATAGGAAACTGGGTAAGGGTTTCGGATCTGGACGGTAAGCCGCGATCCAATGCTTCCGCATTTGTTGTAAGCGGAAAAGGATACATCACCGGCGGCTATGACGGAGAGGATTATTACAATGACCTGTGGAGCTATGACCCCAATGCGAACTCCTGGACCCAGAAAGCCGATTTCCCGGGATCAAAAAGAAGTTCTGCCGTTGGTTTCGCCACCAATTCCTACGGATATGTAGGGACAGGATATGATGGATTAAACAAATTAAAAGATTTTTACAAATACGATCCTATCAACAACTCCTGGACACAAATTGATGATTTTCCGGGAACAGGAAGATATGCAGCCTTAGCCTTCGGAATTGATAATAAAGGATATGTAGGAACAGGATACGACGGAAGCGAACTGAAAGATTTCTATAAATATGAAGAACTTACCTCATCATGGAGTCCCATCAACAGTCTGGGAGGTTCTAAAAGAAGAGACGGAGCTGCCTTCGTGATCAACAATATTGCATATGTGGGATTCGGAAGCAATAACGGAAGCCTTGTATCAGATTTCTGGGCATTTGATCCCGGCTCTGAAACATGGACCAGAAAAGTAGACACCAGCAATGATGATGACACGCAAAACCGTACATCTACAGCCGCTTTTTCAGCAAATGGGCTGGGATATGTAGCCACAGGTTCTACAAGCGGAGTCGGAAATACAACCTGGGAATATGATCCTTCTGCCAATGACTGGACTCAGCGAACATCTTTTGAAGGGGCATCCAGAGAGAGTGCCTGCGCATTTTCAATCGGAAACTACGGCTATGTCCTTACCGGAAACAGTGGTTCGTCTTATTTTGATGACATCTGGGTATTTCATCCTAACGAAAGTGAAAATGATGATGACTAAAACGTTCTCCGGAATATTCTTTTCATCAGTAATCTTACTCGTGAGCTGTGAGAAAAAAAATAATACCTTTGACGTAAAGATTACAAAACAGGAGTCAGGATACGGATACCAAATATTGAAGGAAAAGAAAGTCTTTATTAACCAGCCTTTTATTCCTGCAATACAGGGAGAAAAAACATTTAAAAACGAAGCAGATGCACAGAAAACCGCCCTGCTTGTTGTAAAAAAAATAGGAAAACAAACACTCCCAAGAATTTCTATACATGAACTGGATTCTATGAAGATAGCGTATTAGATGCTTTAATTACAATGAAAGTTCCTTCAATATTTTTTATTGAGGGAATTTGTGTACCTATAAAAAGACAGATTTATGACTGCATTTTTTAAACAGATAAAAACAACTTACATCTACCACTGGATCATTTGGATCATTCTTATTTTTTTTAAGCTGATCATGGATTATTCTGTTTTCGGGAATCTTTTTCTGATGATGAATATAAAGCTGTTCATTATAGCCATTATATTATTCTATATCAATTATTATCTGGTTCTACCCTTTATCATTCGCCAGAGTCCCAAAAAAATTATTATCATCACCGTTTCCCTGATCGCGGTATATGTAGCACTTATGATTTTTTTCATGCCTCCGATGCCAAAGCATATGCCTATGTCACCTAAGGATTTTCCGAAGAAAGGAAAAATGATTCCTTTTCAGAACGGGATAGGTCTCTACGATATTTTCTTCAGGATCGGGATCTTCTCAATCGTATTCAGCACCCTCCTTTTCTTTTTAGACAAATGGGTAGAAAACGGAAAGAAAATAAAAGCGCTGGAATTTGAAAGGCAGTCCAGTGAGCTTAAAATTCTCAGGGAACAGATCAATCCGCATTTCTTTTTTTAATGCCCTGAACAGTATTTATTCGCTATCCATTATTAAATCTCCGGATACACCGAGGGTGATTTTGATTTTATCTGATATTATGCGCTATGTTCTTAATAATAAAAACGGATATAAGAATAATCTGAATGATGAAATTTCAAACATTAAAAAGTATATCGAGATACAGTCTATCCGTTTCAATAAATTTAACAACATGAATTATGAATTTTATGGTAATTTTGAATATTATGAGATTGAACCTCTTCTGCTTTTAACGTTTGTAGAAAATGCCTTTAAATATGCTGATTTAAAGAAAGGACCCCTTAATCTTAAAATTTATATGGAAAATGGATTATTGGATTTCCGGATCACGAATTTTTATGAGAAGAAAAAACCTGAAGATAGCAATGACAGCAAGATGGGGATAGAAAATACAAAAATGAAACTGAATCTTCTTTATCCCGAAAAATATCAGCTTGATATTGAAGACAATGGCTCTGAATACAGCGTAAATTTAAAACTTCAATTGAATTAAAATGAATTGTATCATAGTAGACGATGAAGAACTTGCTCATCACGTGATTGAAGAATATATATCAAGAATTCCGCTTCTGAATCTGGTAAAAAACTGCTATGACATTCAGGAAACCATTCAGACACTGCAAACGGAAAATGTTGATCTCATTTTTCTTGATATTAATCTCCCGAATATTTCCGGAATAGAATTCTTAAAAAGTTTCAGTAAACTTCCTGACGTCATTATTACCACTGCCTATGACGATTGTGCCGTGCAGGGCTTCGAAATGGATGTTACCGACTATCTGCTGAAACCTTTTTCTTTTGAAAGATTTCTGAAGGCGGTTTATAAAAGCTACAACAAGCTTAATAATTCAAAAATAGTACACGAAAAAAATACACAGGCTTTTTTTAAAGAATCATTTATTTTCGTGCGTTCCAACAATGAAGATGTAAAACTTAATCTAAGCGAGATTACCCGCATCAGTGCGCTGAAAGATTATATTATTATTTATACGGAAACCCGGAAACTGATTATCCATCAGACCATGAAATCCATCATCGAGAAGATCAACTCAGAAAATTTCATCAGGGTTCATAATTCTCATATCATTTCGCTTCAACACATTCAAAGCATCGGAAAAAACAATCTGATGATCGGAAATGAAAGAATTCCCATCAGCGAAAAATACAAAGCATATCTGAATAAAGTCGTGGAAAAATACAAGTAATGACCTAAAACCTCTACTTATAGAGGAGAGACTCTAATAATAAATGGATATCCTTTGAATTCCGTCGCAGAATAAACTCCATTCCACTACTATTTATTTACAACGCTGCTGTGTCATTCTGAATGTAGCAAAGCGGAGTGAAGAATCTCTCTGTATTTATTAGCGCAACGTTCGCAAGAGGCATTTACTGTACGCATATTCTTTCGAGCGCAAAGGTACTTCGGCAGGCTCAGCATAAACTATAACGCTCAGCAAATGATAGCAACTATTAAAAAGTTTGGTGGCTTCGGCTCCGCTCAGCCACCAAGATCCCATTCTACACCCCTACGACCCTAAAACTCTCCCAACTTAAACACGCACTTTGTCATTCCGGTAGGAATCTCAGTATAGCTTTTAACGTTAGCATGGAAAGATTCGGGCCTACACAATCGAAGTGGTTAAAATGGAGGTCATTGTGCAGGAAGTATTCTTGAACCACCCCGACAAAAATTCTTTGAATTTTCGCCACCCTTCCGGAGGAGTGGAATTTTTAAGTTGTCTATATTATCAACTGCAGCCAGCCATTACAATAGTTGGCTTGATGTTCTCTTCTAAGTGAAATCAAAGATTCGACGTAGTCAAACGGCTTTGTGAAACTACATATACGCCATACTTTCAAAAAAACTTAGTGAGCTTCGTGTTCAAAAACAGTGTGATATACGGTGTCAGGCCGAGTCCCGAAGGGACGATTTAAATCAGGACAGGATAAAATCCTGTCAACAACAATAATAACAAAATTATTATTAAATCACCCATTCAATGCGGGCCTTCGAGACCCTCAGTCACCGGCATTTTACAACTCTTTGTCGTTACTCAAAAATCCTCAGACCCGTCCGCGCCCACTTTATCATTCCGGTAGAATAGTTGGCTTGGTGTTCTCTTTTAAGTGAAGCGGCTTTGTGAAACTAATAAGCATTATACTTTCAAAAAATCTTAGTGGGCTTGGCGTTCAAAAACAATTAAATATTAGATTTTGCTGTCATTTTCTGAGTTTTAAAGCCTTTGCGAACCAAAAATATACGCAATCATTTCAAATAAAACCTTGCGCTCGTGGCGTTAAAATTAATTTTCCATGATGTAGGAGGATGTGACTTCGAGATCCTCAGTCACCTGCATTTTACAACTCTTTGTCGTTCCGTAGAAACTCCCATACTCAGATACTCAAAAACACTCTCACCCTCAAACTCAAAACCCTTCCACAAAAAAACTCCGGCCGGGACCCAAAACCCAGACCGGAGCGCACACAAAAAAATGATACTAGCCGGCTTTTATGATGAACTGCTCCTTTGCCGGCCGGAAAAGAGCTTCTTCTTTTTGCAATCCGATTGCATGGTACGTTGCAAGCCTCGTGTTAGCACCGAAGCAGGCAGCTTGCTAGCCTCGTAGTAAGACCCTTGCTAGCTACCTAACAATCACATTGCTTGCACCGAAGCAATCCCCTTGGTCTTACGCTACCGTCAGTTGCTTATCCAGAGTAGCAGTACGTGGCTCTTTTAAAGATTGGCTGCCCGAATACTGCGTCAGCACTTCAATAGTATAAGTTCCTGCTGCTAGTTCAGGAATCACCACCATAACCTCCGAAGGATTGTTCGTTACGATATCACTTTGCTCTACTTTGGTTCTTTCCTGTGTTGTAGCGTCTACAAAATAGACTCCTACCGAAGCATCATCACCGGTGACTTTAATCTTGCTGCCCACAATTTTCAGGTTTCTGCCCGGAGTAAGAAGGTCATTCACTGAACCGCTCTTCACGTCCGCCACCTGTAAAATTGCGGCAGAAGCCTCTGCCACACCCAGGATTTCGACTTCAATATTAGGAATCTCAGCCCTCAGCTTTTCTCCCTGGTTGAACTGGAAGATGATGCTGTGCTTATCTTTATTAAAAGTCTCCGACGGACTATCAAATACCCCACGAATGGTGGTATTAGCCGTGAAATAACCAGTATTGATGGAGTACCCATCACAAAGCTGGTACGCCATTTCTTTCAGGAACAGCTCCGTCGCATGCTCCATTGCCGAAGCAGAAATATCTGCTCCTCCACGGTTGGCGGCTGACTGGCAGATCTGCTGTACATTGAGACTGCGCTCGCTTGCGGTGCGTGCCGTGAAATCATTAGGATTGTCTTTTGTTAAAACGTTATCGTACAGATACGCTTTGATTCTGTGAAGAATTGTTGCCATTGTTGTTGATTTTAAATGGTTTTTAAATTTGTTATTTAAACCCTAACAGGGTTGAGAGCCCTGTTAGGGTTAGGATTAATTAAAGTAATTGTTGTCGGTTTGCTAGCGCGAGCGTCACGCTCGTGACCACACTATATCTGAATCTTGCTTAAAACCGGCACGAGCGAGACGCTCGCGCCAGCATGTATATCAAGTATAGGATTGCAAATCTGTGAACTATACTAGAATTTTATAATAGGCATAAGGGCAATATTACGCGGGCGAGTTTCAGTATCGCCTCCTCCGTCAACGTTCACAGTATGGCTATGGCTATCATTAGGGATTACCAGAGGCGATTTAGTAAGGTCTGGCTCAGTTCCAGAATAACCTGTATCCGCGTTAGGAGCTGTAACATTTTCCCCTGAAGCCGATCTTCTAATAAGACCATAACTACCTGCATTAACAGTATTTGTGCTACTGGTACCATTTCCTACGCCATGATTATGAGTATAGGAAGAAGTGGTTCCTGTGAAATTGGTATTGGGAAGTTTTGTACTATTGCTTTGTGCACTTCCCAATGAACGGGAAGTATCCACTCCTCTTCCATGATCCCAGCCTCTTATAAACTCTCCTCTCAAATCGGGAAGGTTAAAAGTGGTAGATCCATCTCCTGCTCCATAAGTAGTGCCAATTGCAGCAAACAATGTAGCATATCCTGTACGACTTACAGCAGCTCCGTTACATTCCAGATATCCTGCAGGGACTGTACTGGCAGCAGTATAACTTACCGTACCGGCAGGTGCACTTACGTTTACCGTCTGTGGTGTTTGCAATAAAATCCATTGGGTGCCGTCATTGGTATATAAACCGGGTACTACATTATTGGGTGCTGTACCGGCTGTAGCGGTATTGTACACCAGCATTCCGGCAACATGTGCGCTTAATGGGCTTGCATTGTTGGTAGCTGTAAGAGCCAGAGAAGGTAGTTTTACACCTTTGGTGGTACTGCTAATATCAAGTGCAGCATTAGTGTTTGGGGCAGCAGTTCCTATTCCCACATTACCAGATGATTTAATCACCATACGTGAATCATAATCGGTTGCATTTCTTGTGAAGAATGAAAGCCCTGCGTAATTGTTGGTAGCATCCCTGTCGATCCCCTGTATAGAAGCACCAGAATCACCCAATGGATCTGTCCCCGGAACAAAGTCAATAGAGCCAAAAAGGCTATTGTTTGTATGTATATTATTAAGGACGATATTTTTTGCCGTACCCTGACTACATCCCGAACCACAGTTGACGATAGAAAAAGCAGCAATTGGAGTTGTTTGCCCTGCGGGCGATGATACATGAAGGTAAGATTTCGGAGTAGATGTTCCTATTCCGACTTTGCTACTGGCAGCATCTACATAAAATGTATTATCAATATTTACATTGCCATTATTACTTAAAGCCATTATTTTTTTTACAACTCCACTGGCATTATCTGTTACAGATTCAAAATTAAGATATCCATCTCCTGAACCATCTTTAGAAAGATGCATCTTCATAATTCGATTTCCCGTATTATTATCTTGTGCTTCAAAGTAAATGCCTGGCCCGGAACCTGTACTAGGTCCTGTCAAAACCAGTCCTGGTGTAAGATATGACGTTGTTATAGCAGAAGCTGCATTATTATAGCTTAAATGTAGTGGCGCTTTTGGTGAAGTTGTTCCAATTCCAACATAACCGTTATCCTTGACTATAAAATCTGTTCCTGTTGCTCTTGCCGTGCCATCCGCTTTTGTCCCAATTTTTACCATAGTATTGGCTGTATCATTAGTCCATGAATCATTGGTGGTGTCTCCTGAAGAACTTCCCAAGATCCTCTGCCATATACTGCCATCGAAATAGTAATATCCCGGAGCAGTAATATTGGCAGTAGCCCCTGCGGGAGCCGAATCGGCAGCAGATGCATACACGATGAGTCCCTTCTGGTTTGTTCCATAGACTCCTGCTGCTGTTGCCGTACGGATATCACTACCGGATAATTGCGGGATGATCAATCCTTCAGGTTTGGTTCCGTTTGTTTTGGCAGTGATGTCAAGGGTTGCTTTTGGAGATGTATTATTAATCCCCACCTGAGCGAATGCTGTCATACTGAAGAGCAGAACAGCTGTTGTAATTAATTGTTTCATTGTTTTGTATTTATGAGTTTGTTTATGTTTTGGTGACTTAGTCGGCGTTTATTCGAACACTAAGTACACAAAGATTTTTTTTATCTATGATGTGTTTTTAAGTTTCACAAAGGCGTTGCACTTATAAGAGAACACTGAGGTTTTAGAGTTGGAGGGTTTTAGAGTTTGAGCGTGGGAGAGTCCTGGTGGCTGAGGTGACTCGAAGCCACTATTCCCCTCTCAAACCCTCCCATATTCCCCTCCAACCCTAAAACCCTCCCACTCTCAAACCCTCCGACTCAATAATAGCTTCGGCAGGCTCGTCACTTCGAGTAGATTTTGAAAAAATCATATCGAGAAGTTTGTGAGTTTGAGGATAAATTTCATTCTCGATACATTTTTTCTTCACCTTGTTACGAAAAAACACTCGAATTGACGAAACACGAATGCCACTAATGGTTGAACACTAATTTCACTAATATTGTGTGATTTTCTTTGCTGAGATCCCTACGGGATGACAAACAGAGTGGATAATCTCCTTTACTAAAGCATTTGTTTTTATTGGCGTTCAACAATTTGTGTCATTTGTGATAAAACATTCGTGTTATCCGTGTTTAAAATTGGGCGGAGGACGACCGAAATGATTGATGCTAATGCGTATAATTTGAAAAGGAGGAAAAGTAATATGAATATTTTTTTCCTGATCCCTTCTTGCGCTTATCAACATAAAAAAGAAAGATGGTATTATTTTATGCTGAAGCTTTATCGGAGAAGAGCTTCCGATAACAGCTATTGAAGATGAATTAGAAAACAGTCCAAAGGTATTTTTGCCTGTTGGACTAATTTTATAACACGTGTTTTCCGTTGGACTACTTGTGAACTTCTTATGGGAAACTTTGGGACAAGATGTTTTGATCAAAACCCTAGACCACTTCTTAAAAGATGCTTTTCTCAGGTTTTGACTGGAAATATATACTGGAGATTCTGCATAGAGATACGAGTCTTCGGATACAAAGACTACAGAATCAGATTGTAAAAAAGTTTGAGCGCTTAAAAATGATGATACCAAGACCACTAAAAAGCACAGCAAAACCACGCTTTTGCGTGTGAGGGAGAGGGTTGAGGGAAATATCATTTGTAGTCTCATGTTTTGTAAGAAAGTAGTCTATCGTAGACTACTTTTTTACATACAAGGCTCACCATTGCGAAGCTTCTTAAAAAACAGGTAAAAAAAGGGTGTAAAATTCAGCCCGTTTTACGCCATATTTTTCTTTAAAGACTTCATGATGAACAAAACTAAGGAATTAGAAAACAATTTGTTGTGTTTGGAAGTAAAAAGAATTTGTTTACATTTGTAGCTGAGAAAAGTAGTCTACGATAGACTACTTTTTTTGTGATGTTCAACCATTCCTCACCAAAGCCCATCAATAAAGAGTTTCAGAAAAAAAGGACTTGTTTACCAAAATAAGTTCAATAGTCTCCTGCAAATTTTAGTAAGCCGCCAGAGTACAGCATTTTTTAATTGATGACCATTCTTTCAGACCAGTTCAATGCTTCAGGAAGTTCCCGGTCTGAAAACTCAATATGAATCACTCTTCTTTTCTTCCCATTTGTTGTACGGTTGGAGCCATGCAGAATCAAAGGCTTCATAATCATGATTCCTCCTTTATCTACGTTGCAGATTTCTTCAGTTTCTACTGACCAGTCGATGGTTTCCGGTCTGTAAATTCCTTTAGCATGAGATCTAGGCACTACTTTTAAAGCCCCGTTGTTTTCATCCGTATCATCCAGATGAATTCTGATGGTGAAAATATTTTCAAGAATCTCTAATGGCGGCTGAACGGCAAACTGATTCTGTTTCGTAGTCCATGGGCCAAAACCGGGAAGCTCGGCTTTTCTGTCAACGGATATGGTAAGATCCTGATGATAAGCCACGTACCAGTTTGACTTTTCAGGTTTATCGAAATAAATACTTTTCACCACGAAATAATCACTCCCGAAAATATCTTTGACAATGCTTTTAATATTCTCATTAAAGATTAAATCCTTCACCTCAGGAATTTCTTTCAGAAACTGTCGAATGGCAAAAAGATCTTCTGATTTCCTGAAGGTTTCTTTGGAAGGGTCTATATGTTGAATAACCTCACTTATCTTTTCTACCTCATGATTGGAAAAGATATTGTTGATAACGGTAAATCCTTTTTCTTTTAATAAACTTTTGTGATTTTGTATATTATTCATTACTTACGTTTTATTATCTCTGTGATTATCATTCATACTTCCCTTCATTTCTTTCAGAATGTAGATGTAATACTTTTCTCACCCTAAATCCCTCTCCTCGGGAGAGGGATTTAGGGTGAGGAAAAAATAAATGGTCAACAATGAATATTACCATTCACTATTGACCATTCACCAGCAAAGCTGAAATTTATATTTTACAAATTTCCTCCATGATTGTCAAGCTGCCCTTCCCATTTGGAAACGGCTGAGGTTGCCAATGCATTTCCGAGAACGTTGGTCATACTTCTTCCCATATCGCAGAAATGGTCGATCGGCAAGATCAAAGCAATTCCTTCCGGCGGGATACCAAACATGGAACATGTGGCGACAATAATTACCAGGGAAGCCCGTGGTACTCCGGCAATTCCTTTTGAAGTGAGCATTAAAACCAGAAGCATGGTAATCTGTTGTCCGATGGTCATTTCAATTCCGTAGATCTGTGCAATGAAAATGGATGCAAACGTCATGTACATCATACTTCCGTCCAGATTGAATGAATATCCCAACGGTAAAATGAATGATACTACCCTATTATTACATCCAAATCTTTCCAGTTCTTCCACCAGTTTCGGGAAAACCGCTTCGGAACTTGTGGTTGAAAAGGCGATAAGCAATGGCTCTTTAATTCTTCTTAATAATTCAAAAAGACGGTTACCGATGATTAAATATCCTACCAAGAGAAGAACCAGCCACAGGATTCCTAAAGCAAAGAAGAAATCCCTGAGGTAAATGGCATACACTTTAAAAATTTCAAAACCATTGGTTGCCACTACTGCAGCAATAGCTCCCAAAACGCCCAATGGTGCAAACCACATGATATACCCTACCATTTTCAGGATTCCGTGTGCAATGATATCAAACAGTTTCACGACAGGCTGTGCATATTCATCACCCAGATTGGCCAATGCAATCCCAAACATAATAGAAAAGACTACAATCTGCAGCACTTCATTGGTGGCAAAAGCTTCAAAAACACTTTTAGGGATAACATGTTTTACAAAGTCTTCCATTGAGAAACCTTCACTGCTTTTCAGCAGTTCCTCCGCTGAAGCCGCATCCTGAATCGGTAATTTGGTAACATGTCCCGGTTCCAGCCAGTTGACTAAAATCAACCCGATAAAAAGAGACACCAAAGAGGCAGAGATAAACCACAACATTGCCTTTGTACCTACTCTTCCGATCATTTTAATATCACTCATCTTAGCGATTCCTACCACTAAAGTCGTAAAAACCAGGGGAGCAATAATCATTTGTACCAGCCGGATAAAAACAGTTCCCAGGAGCTTTATATTTTTGGAAAAAGGTTCTGCACTTTCGGGATACTGCACGTGTACAAATCCACCAATTCCCACACCCAAAATAAGGGCAATGATAATGGCTATAAATAATTTATTCTGTCCTTTCATATGAATAATTCAAGTTTGGCAAATATAATATTTTTACAATTGCTTCCAAGCCCACATTCCGCAGATTAGCTTTAATAAATTAATTCCGTAACAATTAATTTCACCGGCGCCTGATTTGCTCGATACACCGAATATTTAATAAAATTGAACCCTGTTTTTATCTTTTGGTATAAATTTTATTATTACATTTAGGCATAATAACAAATCAAAATATACTACTATGAAAAAATCAATCGCAATGGCTGCAATGGCTGTAGCTATATCTTTCGGATCAGTTTCCTGTAAAAAGAAAGTTTCTGATGCTGATCTTCAAACCCAGGCTACTACGGTAGTAACTGCTAATCCCGGAGCTTCCGTGGAAATAAAGGACGGTGTTGCTCACCTGAGCGGTACTTTTGAAACCCAGGAGGAAAAAGATGCCATGATCAAACAGCTTAAAGCTATTAACGGTATTAAAGATGTTCACGATATGGCTACTGTGACTCCTGCTGCTGCTGCTGCAACAGCTCCGGTAGAAACACAATCTGCCGTAGATCCTGCCGTACAACAGAAGGTAAAAGATGCCGTAAAAGATATACCGGGAGTGAAAGTAGAAGTCATCAATGGAGAGCTGACTCTTACAGGAAATGTCTCTTCTTCTGATGCAAGAAAAGTTAAAGAATCCGTAGATGCTTTAAAAGTTGGAAAAGTAAATTATAATTACACTGTTAAATAAAAAGTCATGAGCACATTACAAGATAAATATTCAGGGGTGGTTTCTGCCGCTCAGTCTGCAGGAATCTCTGACCTTAAGGTTCAGGAACAGGACGGAATTCTTTATGTTTCGGGAAGCGCTTCAAATACTGCAGCAAAAGATGCTGTCTGGAATGCTCTGGGAACGATTGATTCTACCTATTCTGCTTCAGACATTAATATTGATGTACAGGTTTCAGGCCTTGCGGCAGGTACGGCGCTTACGGTAGCTACAGATGACTCTAATCTGAATATCAGACAGGAACCTTCTACAGATGCCGCAATTATCGGCAAAGTAACCAAAGGTTCTTCTATCACTTTAATCGAGCAAACTTCCGATGACTGGTGGAAAGTAAAAACTTCCGACGGACACGAAGGGTATGCCTATTCAAGATACCTGAGAGCTTAAACCTATTTTACTCATAAAAATTTATAGACATCCCTTTTGACAGGGATGTTTGTGTTTTTATTATGATATTAACAGGTTATTAGATATTACAACCTAAAGATTAACTCTATTTAACTCTATATCGCGTGAATTAGGTGACTTTTTTTTATACTTTTGCAGCTCTAATAATCATTGTTGCATGAAGAAAATAGCACTACTGCTGATCCTGACCCTTAACTTTGTGATTCTTAACGCTCAAAAAATAAATATTGACGGTAAGATCATCAACTTCGAAAAGAAAGGCATTGAAAACGCTACTGTTTATCTCCTTAAAGAAAAAGACTCATCCATCATCAACTATACTGCCACCAACCGTGAAGGCAGATTTTCCCTTAAAGCGGACGAACTCAACGAACCCAGCATTTTAAAGGTAGACGCAGATAAAATGATTTCTTTTTCTAAACATCTGGAAAAAATAGAAAAGTCATTTTCTCTTGGCGACATTGAACTGGAAAAAAACTCTGTGACCAATATTGAGGAAGTTAAACTTTCCGCCTCACCTGTTAAGATAAAAAAGGATACGATTGAGTTTAATGCTTCTTCTATAAAAGTACGCCCCGACAGTAAAGTGGAGGAACTTCTGAAGCAGATTCCCGGTGTGCAAATAGATAACGACGGAAAAATCACCATCAACGGTAAAGAAGTCGACCAGATTACCATCAACGGAAAACCATTCTTTGATAAAACCGGCAAAATAGCGCTGCAAAACCTTCCGGCGGATATCATTAAAAATATTCAGTTCACCACCACAAAAACGAAAGAAGAAGAGTTGAGCGGAAAAGCATCAAAATCCAACAACGCTACGATCAATTTCAATATCGATGAGAAAAAAAATAAAGGACTTATTTCAAGACTCACGGTGGGCTACGGTTCCGACGAAAGATATGAAGGCAGCGGATTGTTAAGCTATTTTAAAAACGACACCAAGATCAGCATACTGGCCGCTTCAAATAATATCAATTCCCAGGGATTCTCCAGTGATGAAGTGTTTGACAGCATGGGGCGCGGAAGGAATTCATGGCTAATGCAGGGCGGGTCTGTGGTTACCAGCGGAGGAACCACCTATTTTACGCAAGGCGGAAACAACACAAAAGGCATACAGAAATCTACTACTATCGGGGTTAATTACAGTGATAAATTCGGGAAAGATACCGATCTGGACAATGTAAGTTTAATCCATATCAATAATAATCTCGAAACACGTTCTAAAGTATCCAGAACAACACTGCTTCCCGATTATACTTTAAAAACCAACTCTGAAAGCAATGGCAAAAATGAATCGGGGCAATATAATTTTGATCTTTCGGCAAGAATCCGTTTAGATTCTTTAACGAGTATTTATTTCTCTCCTTCCTTTTCAAGAAATGAGCTGCACAACTTCAGTACATCAAGTTCACGCACCCTGAAAGATAACGATTTGCTGAATACAAGTGACAATTATACCAAAACCGACTCAGAGAATAATTCATTTAATCCTAATATTTATTTTTCAAAGAAATTCAGAAAAAAAGGAAGAGAAATGCATGCTAACCTGAACAGCAGCATCTCTGAAAATAAAGAAAACTTACTGAACAGGTCTGAAAATATTTTCTATACACAACCCCAGTCTTTTGATAACAGAAACCAGTTTTCCGTAAAGAAAAATCAGAACAGCAACTACCGGTTCAGTATGGGGTATTCTGAACCTGTATCAGATTCTGTGAATGTGAGCCTGGGCATCAGCTACAATTCAGCCAATACGAGAAATATAAGGGATGTAAATGATTTCAATGCTGCTACCCAACAGTACTCCGACTACAACGATATATTGTCGAACAGCATGAATCAGAAGATTGATCAGATATCACCTGAATTATCTTTTGAAATCAATAAAAAGAAAATAAGCGCGTGGGGATCTGTGAATGTAGATTTCTCAAACATGGATCTGAATTCCAGTTTCACGAATCAGAATTATAATTTGGAGAAAAACTTTGCCCTTCCCGGCTACAACGTGGGACTGAACTATGAGTTTTCACAGAACAAAAGATTAAACCTGTATCATTTCTCAGATTTTAGTATTCCTACTGCGGACCAGCTGACACCTTACCGTGATATTTCAAACCCGCTGATTGCTTTCCAGGGAAATCCTGATCTGAAAAATACATGGCGCAACACCACTTATCTTTATTTCAACAATTTCAATATGGTAAAGATTATCAGTTATTATCTGAATATTGGATTTACCTATAAGAACAATGATATCATCAATTATTCCTCATTCGACGAAAACGGAAGGCAGCTGATAACATACGCCAATATCAGCGGGAATAAAAATTTCAACCTGGGAGGAGGCTTCAGTAAAACATTTAAATGGAAAGAAAACAAACTGACGATCAATCCGAGATTCAACACCAATTATAATTTCAATAAAGGATTCATCAACGGTCAGGAATTTACCAGCAGCTCCTACAGTATCAATCCGGGACTGAACTTAACCTACGAGATTAAAGAAAAGCTTACGATAAAGCCTTCCTATAGCTTAGGATATAATTTTTCTAAGTATAAAAACTACAGCATAGACAATGTACACACAAGCAATCAGATCCTTAAGCTGGAACTTACCAACTATATTTTTAAAAGCAGGCTTGTTCTCGGAAACGACCTGGAGTACAATACCAATACGAATATTGCCCCGGGATTCAAAAGGGATTTTTATTTCTGGAATACCAGCGTAGGCTATTCATTCTTCAACAAACAGCTGACAGCAAAAGTAAAAGTGTATGATGTTCTGAATCAAAACCAAAGTGTAAGAAGAATTATATCAAACACCTATTTTGAAGATCGTGATGATCTCATCCTAAAACGCTATGTGATGTTCTCACTAACCATGAAGCTCAATAAATTCGCAGGCAAGAAAACACAAAACAAGTAAATTAAAATTATTTACACTGCGGGCATCCCCATTTAGGGGATGTTTTTTTTATGTTAGCATATGATTGTAAAAAATGGAAGTACGGTTTTAATTAACATTAAACCTATGTTTAAACTAATATTAAATGTAACCATAAAAGTCGCAAAAGAAAAGTTTAAAAAGTTTTATGAGCCAATCAAAGCTTTCAAAAGAATAAAAATCAAAGATTTTTAAAAACTATTGTTAACTTTTCTTTTTATAAAAATCGGTTAAAATAGAAAGTTCTAATCTTTTGGAACTTTTGTGGTTAAATAAACAAAGCCATAAAGCACTGAAATATAACAAATTGTACTTGATTGCCTCTTCGGAGTGGTTGATCGCCTCTTCGGACTAGTTGATTGTTTCTTCGGAGTGGTTGATTGCTTCTTCGGACCGATTGATTACTTCTCCGGACCAATTGATCGCCTATTCGAAATGCTTGACGGCTTCATCGAAATGGTTGATGGTCTCAACTGAATGCCTGAATGCTGTTTTTAACAGGTTGAAGCAGTCCTTTTCAGAATTTCATTTGAACAAGACAGTAATTAAAATCATTTATGATTAAATTAGCCACAAATTTTGTGTAATGAAGATTCATTTTTCCATTCTGTTGGTTTTCCTTTTTGTTTTTGGGAATTCACAGGATAAACAACAGCCCGATACTTTTGTAAAAGATAATTTCATTAAAAAGGAAATGTATATTCCGATGCGTGACGGGGTGAAGCTTTTCACGTCGGTATATATTCCGAAAGATATTTCCAATAAAAATAAATATCCCTTTCTGATGCAGAGAACCTGCTACAGCATCGCCCCTTATGGAGAAAATGAATACAGAACCAAGCTTGGACCCAACTCATATCTAATGAAAGACAAATATATTTTTGTGTTTCAGGATGTTCGCGGAAGATATATGAGCGAGGGAACTTTTACGAATATGACACCACAGGTCGATCATAAAACCAAGAAAGATATCGATGAAAGCACAGATACTTACGACACCATCGAATGGCTTTTGAAAAACATTAAAGATAACAACGGAAAAGTCGGACAATACGGAACCTCCTATCCCGGTTTTTATACTGCAGTGGGCATTTTGGCACAACATCCTGCATTGGTAGCATCTTCACCGCAAGCACCGATTTCAGATTTCTGGAATGACGATTTTCTTCACAACGGAAGATTTATGTTAGCATACTTCAGAACATTTCCTGTTTTCGGAGTTCAGAAAACAAAACCGGAAAATAAAGCCTGGTACACAGATACGATGATTAAACCCACTTCTGAAGACGGCCTGAAATTCTACCGCGACATGGGAACTCTAAAGGATGGCTACGAAAAATATTATAAGGATAATTTCTTCATGACAGAAATTATGAACCACACCAATTACGATGAATTCTGGCAAAAAAAGAAGTCTGCTGCCTCATCTTAAAAATGTAAATCATGCGGTAATGACTGTCGGAGGCTGGTTTGATGCTGAAGATCTTTCCGGGCCTTTAAATATTTATAAAACCATCGAAAAAACAAGCCCGAAAGCTAAAAATACCATCGTCATGGGACCTTTCTCACACGGAGCCTGGGCTTATGAGCAGGGAAAACATTTCCACAATCAGATTTATTTCGGAGACAGCATTGCTACGTATTATCAGAAAAATATAGAGACGAAATTCTTTAATCATTATTTAAAAGGAAATACGAAGCAGGATGCCGGTTTACCGGAAGCTTTGATGTATGATACCGGTGCCAAACAATGGAGAGAATTTGCTACCTATCCGCCAAAAGAAGCAAAAAAAAGTAAACTTTTATTTATCCAGAGGAACGTTAAAAAATTCATCAGGACGGGGATTCTCAGAATATTACAGCGACCCGAACAATCCGGTTTTAAGCTCTGATAATCTGAAGGATTTTAACGGTTTCACCCCAAAAAATTATATGTCGGAAGATCAAAGATTCGCAGAAAGAAGACCTGATGTACTGACCTTTACAACGGATGTTTTAGCAGATGATGTTACTTTTGCAGGTGAAATTATGGCTAAATTAAATATTGCGTCCACTTCCACCGATGCAGATTTTGCCGTAAAATTAATTGATATTTATCCCGAAGATTTTAAGCCTGCTGAAAAGAAAGACGGCGTGATCTACGGAAATTATCACCAGATGGTAAGAAGCGAGATTATGCCTGCAAGATTCAGAAATTCCAGAGAAAAAGCTGAAGCTCTGGTTCCGAACCAAAAAACGGCTGTGAATTTCAGATTGCAGGATGTTGTTCATACATTTAAAAAAGGACATAAAATTCAGATTCAGATTTCATCGACGTGGTTCCCGCTGTTTGCCATCAATCCACAGAAATTTATGGATAATCCGAATTTTGCAACAAAAGAAGATTATACAAAAGCTTTTATCAGAATTTTTGACGACAGCGCGATTGAAGTTGAAGTTCTTAAATAAAATTATTAGCCGAATAAGGCTCTGCAAGCGAATTCTGAACTCATATTCAGATCATCAGACTTGTAGGCTTTATGATAAAAAAAGTAATTTAGTCGTATGAAAATTTACACAAAAACCGGCGATAAAGGCCAGACCGCTTTATATGGCGGAACGAGAGTTTCAAAAGCAAGCGCCAGAGTAGACAGCTACGGAAATATCGATGAGCTGAATTCATTCATCGGGATTGCAAAAACCCATATTGAAGATGAAGAGGTTTTAAAACAACTCAAAAAAATACAGTTCGATTTATTTACGGTTGGTTCTGAAGCGGCAACTCCTGTTGATAAACTGATGCTCGCAAACGGAAAATCACGTCTGCCATTGGTCATTTCGGATACTGAAATAGAAGAGCTGGAAAACTGGATGGATGCTTTTGATGAAAAACTGGACCCGCTGCAATATTTCATCCTTCCCGGAGGCGGAAAAGCGGCCACTTTTTTTACATGCGGCACGAACCATCTGCCGTCGCGCAGAACGTTCGCTGGTTTTTTTAAATGAATCTGAAGAAGTGCGCCCCGAATTAATAAAATATTTAAACCGCCTTTCAGATTACCTCTTTGTACTGGCGAGATATATTTCAAAAATCAATAACGAACCGGAAGAATACTGGAACCCGAATGAAAGATAAAGCATTACTTTTCATCAATGGTGATGCGCCGAAATCCTTTCCGGGCATAGAAGAATATAGCTTAATAGCCTGTACGGACGGTGCTTTTCATTATTTAAGAAACCTGAATTTCCCTTTAGAAAAACTGGATTTCATTTCCGGCGATTTTGATTCGCATTCCGGGAAAGATGAAGATATTTATGATGAAAAATTCATTTACACTCCGGATCAGGACAAAACCGATTTTCAGAAAGCCTTGGAAATTATTCTTGAAAAAGGCATCCAAAGAGTAGATGTGCTCGGAGGAAGCGGCGGGGAACAGGATCATTTTCTGGGAAACCTCACCGTGGCTTTCGGATGTAAAGATCAGTTGGACATCAAATTTTATGATGAATTTTCTGAATATTATTTTGTTCCGAAAAGTTTTACATTACATAACGTTAAAGGTAAAATGATATCGCTGTATCCTTTCCCTTCAGTTGAAAATATAACGACAAAAGGCCTGAACTGGCCCTTGACTAATGGCTATTTAAATATCACTTCAAGAATCGGAACAAGAAATTTCGCCATTGAAGATGAAGTTTCCATCGAATATGAAAAAGGAGACCTGTTGGTTTTCATCGGTAAAAATTATTTGTAATTTAAATTCATATTATCCACGGACTGGAAAATCTGTGCAAATCCGTGAAATCTGTGGGGAAAATAAAAAATGAAAAGCCTAATTAAAATATCATTTCTGATCATTTCCATATTCTGTGTTTTCTCGTGTAAAACACAGCACTTTTCCAGTCCTGAGTACGGGAAAAATGTATTGGAAACGGATATTAACATTAAAAAAGTCCATAATTTCAGATCCGTCGGAAATATCAGGAATATCGACGGAAGAACGTTAAAAGAAGGAAAACTCTACAGAAGCGCGAATCTTTTTAAATTGAAAACCAAGTCCTTTAAAGAATTTGAAAACTTGGGAATAAAAGAAATTATCGATCTCAGGAATTCAAAAGAAATTGCTCAAAAACCGGATCATCTTCCAGATCAGATTACTTATAAAAATTATTCAGCTTTTGAAGATGAAGGTGACCAGCTGGATCAGGCCAGAAAATTGGTACTGAAAGGAAAAGTGAATGGTTCCGAGGCTAAAAAAAGGATGCTTGACTTTTATAAAGATTATGTAACTGAAAACCCCGAAATCATTAAGAAAATCATCACTGAAATCTTAGAATCCAACGAACCTGTTTTATACCACTGTACTGCAGGGAAAGACCGTACAGGAATTATTACCGCATTGATTTTAACGGTTTTAAAATTCGATAAAGAGACGATTTGCAACGATTATCTGTTATCCAATAACTACCGGGAAAAACTCATTAACAAACGTCTCAATCTTGCGAAAAACCTGCATTTCCTTTACCCGAAAATGGATATTAAAGTCTTGGAAAAATTAAGCTGGGTAGAAACTGCTTATCTTGACGCTTCCTTTAATCAAATCAATAAAGAATACGGATCAACGGAACGATATATTCAAGAGGTATTGGGAATTACTGAAGATAAACGAAAAGAATATATTCAAAAGTTTACGTATTGATAATTCCGAGGGATTTTCAGTGTACAAGCGATTAGAAATTTATAATAATTTTAACGTTAAAAAACCAAACTTTTTTAGCAATTTTGCATTTCTTAATTCACTTATTTAGAAATGAAAATAAAATACTCGGAACTAATTGATCAGACGCTGTATTTCCCTACTGAGGAATTCAATGTTTCTGAGAACAATTTGTTATTTCACGACATTCCTTTGATGGAAGTTGTTGAAAAGTTTGGCA
Source organism: Chryseobacterium sp. POE27 (assembly GCF_039727685.1). Taxonomy (NCBI): domain Bacteria; kingdom Pseudomonadati; phylum Bacteroidota; class Flavobacteriia; order Flavobacteriales; family Weeksellaceae; genus Chryseobacterium; species Chryseobacterium sp. POE27. Next base: position 3,657,205 of record NZ_CP152475.1, on the reverse strand, counting down.
CTCCGCTAAAGATTAGCTACCTGCCGAGAATTTCTCAGAACATCCAGAAGGCGAAAAGCTGGTTTAGGGAAGCTTTTGAGAAAACCGAATATAAAAAAGAATTATACTTATTGCTACTGTACAAAATCAAGTCATTTCAAATTCGTACTGGAAGAGGCTTTAAAAAATGATATTTCCATAGAAACTTCTTCTGCCTATGATATGGACATCGTAAAATCTCTTTACGATAACGGAAAAGTGGATAAAAATATTGAAGTAATCTGCAACGGCTTCAAAACGGATGATTATCTGGCGAAAATTTCAGACATGATTAACAGCGGTTTTGAAAACATTACGCCTATTCTCGATAACTACCGCGAATTGGATAAACTGACGGAAAGCATCGACACAACGTTTGACATCGGAATCAGAATTGCCTCTGAGGAAGAACCGAAATTCGAATTTTATACCTCAAGACTTGGAATCGGATATAAAGATATCATTCCTTATTACAGCCAGAAGATCGCAGAACACCCGAATGCAAGACTGAAAATGCTTCACTTTTTCATCAATACCGGGATCAAGGACACCGCTTATTACTGGAACGAATTATACAAATGTCTTCGTGTTTATGCACGTCTGAAAAAAATCGCTCCGGAAGTTGATTCGTTGAATATTGGTGGTGGTTTTCCTATCAAAACTTCTCTGAATTTTGATTACGATTATCAGTATATGGTGGAAGAAATCGTATCTCAGATTAAAAAATTCTGTGAGGAAGAAGGGGTTGAAGAACCTAATATTTACACGGAATTCGGAAGCTTCACTGTGGGAGAAAGCGGAGCCAATATTTATAAAATTATTTCTCAAAAGCGTCAGAATGACAGGGAAAAATGGAATATGATCGATTCTTCTTTCATGACCACACTTCCTGATACCTGGGCCATTTCAAGACACTTTATCATGCTTCCTTTGAACAGATGGGAAGATACATACGAAAGGGTTTTCTTAGGCGGGCTGACTTGTGATTCAGATGATTATTATAATTCTGAACAGCACACCAATGCGATTTACCTGCCAGTTTTCAGTGATACAAAACCTTTATATATCGGGTTTTTCCATACAGGGGCTTATCAGGAAACAATCAGCGGATTTGGTGGAATTCATCACTGTCTGATGCCTCAGCCAAGACACATTCTGATTCAGAAAGATGAAAATGGTGAACTTCAATATGAAATTTTCCGTGAAAAACAGGAACCTGAAGACGTACTGAAAATTCTTGGGTATAAATAGCTTATCAATAGCAACGGGCTTTAGCCCGTTTAACAAAAATCATAATATCAAACTGGCTTTAGCCAAAACTTACAATAAAAGGCTCTCAAGTTTTTGAGAGCCTTTTTATTGTTTAAAAGTATTTTGAAATTTTATCCAATTCTAATTCTTCGTAATCAGAAACTACCGTATCGGCCAACGTATAATCCTGATTTTTAGAATTTGGGCTTCTGTATGCCGCACAGAAAATTTCTGCCCGATGTGCCGCCAGAATACCGTTGGTAGAATCTTCGATCACCATACAGTTTTCAACAGATTCTTTTGCCATTTCTGCTGCCAGCAGAAAAACTTCAGGATGAGGTTTTGATTCTTTCAGATCTGCACCGCTGATTTTTCCGCCGAAATATTTTTCCAGTTCAAATTTCTCAAAAACCATGTTGATGGTTGTCATCGTTGCTGAAGATGCGAGGATTAATTTAATTCCGTTTTCATAATAATGTTCGATCAGTTCCTTTACCCCGGGGATTAAATCAAACTCTTCATCGTTATAAAAGTAATCTTTGAAGTATTCTCTTTTGGTATCAGCAATTTCTTCGTACGTCTGTTTTAAATTAAATTCGTTAATCAACGTTTCGCAGACTCTTTTGGTAGAAGCTCCTGTAAAAGAAGCATATAAATCTTCGGAAACCTCAATTCCCAGTTCACTAAATGTTTTAAAATAGGCTTTTCTGTGCAATGGTTCTGTATCCACAATAACGCCATCCATATCGAACAGCACAGCTCTTAACGACATACAATTTAAATTTTAACAAAGGTAGTAATTTTGGCTGGAAAGGGGCAAGCTGGAGGATGGAAGTTTAAAATTGGAGCGCGTATTTTTATAGATTAATTATTTGAATTTAAGATGATTTAGATCTAAAATTTCAGCATTAATTTTTCGTCATTTTTGTAAAACTTCCAGCACCTATATTCCACCATCCATCTACTTCTCCAAACTTCTTTGTATCTTTGCCGAAATCATTTAATTTTAAAATAAAACATGAAAACATACGCAGGAATTCCTGAAGAAAATGCATCGCTGGAAAACTCGAAAGTAATGTTGGTAACTGTTCCTTACGACGGAACTTCAACCTGGGGAAAAGGTGCCGACAAAGGCCCGGAACTGTTTTTAGATGCTTCTGAAAACATGGAGCTTTATGACATCGAAACCCAAACAGAGCCTTATTTAGAGGGAGTTTTCCTAGCCGGAGAAATTTCTGAAAATTCTTCGCCTGAAGCTATGACAGAAGCTGTTTATCAAAAAACAAAAGAGCTTTTGAATCATGATGGTAAATTGTTTACGCTTTTTGGGGGAGAACACTCAGTTTCTATCGGTTCGATCCGTGCGGTGGGTGAGAAATTCGAGAATCTGACAGTTCTTCAGCTTGACGCGCACACAGATCTTCGTCCTGAGTTCCATGGTTCTACTTCTAATCACGCTTGTGCAGTGTTTGAGGCCAATCAGAAGCACAATCTTGTACAGGTGGGAATCCGCTCTATGGATATTGAAGAAGCTGAATATTTACCGGAAGGAAGGGTGTTTTTTGCTCACGAAATTGCCAACAACGAAAACTGGGTAAATGATGTATTGGAAAAAGTTTCAGGAAACGTCTATATTACCATCGACCTGGATGCCTTTGATCCTTCACTTTGCCCATCCACAGGAACTCCTGAGCCGGGTGGTTTACAATGGTATCCTACATTGGAACTGTTAAGAAGAGTATTTGAAAAATGCAACGTTGTAGCCTTTGATATTGTAGAATTAATGGATTCTCCGATGGCAAAACCAAGTGCATTCCTGGCGGCGAAGTTATATTATAAGATGCTTGCTTACTACCATATTTATAAAAACAATTAAAATTTCGCAAGAATCGGATTTTTTCAGTCGTGTATTCTTTAGAAATTTGTGAGGTAAAATAAATGCTATGTCCACACAAAATCATATAGATTACGAGAGAATTGCCAAAGCGATAGAATATATCCGGAATAATTTCAAACTTCAGCCAAGCTTGGAGGAAGTGGCAGAAAAAATTCATCTGAGTCCGGCTCATTTTCAGAAAATGTTCTCTGATTGGGCGGGAACAAGCCCGAAGAAATTTTTGCAGTTCATCAGTCTTGAACACGCTAAAAATTTATTGAAGGAAGAAAAAGTAAGTTTATTTGAAACGGCTTATGAGACAGGACTTTCAAGTACGAGCAGATTGCACGATCTGTTTGTAAAAATAGAAGGAATGTCTCCGGCAGAATATAAAAACGGGGGAAAAAGCCTTACCATAAATTACAGTTTTTCCGAAAGTCCTTTTGGAAAAATAATTGCAGCTTCCACAGAAAAAGGAATCTGCTATATGGCTTTTGAAAACGACAAACACAAAGCATTGGGAGATTTAAAAACTAAATTCCCCAATGCTTCTTTTTTTGAAAAACAGGACGAATTTCAGAAGAATGCGTTATCTATTTTTAGTAAAGACTGGAGAGAATTAAATACTATCAAATTACATTTAAAAGGGACAGATTTTCAGTTGAAAGTATGGGAAAGCCTGCTCAGTATTCCGATGGGGAAATTGTCAACATACGGAAACTTAGCCGAAAAAATTGGTCACTCCAAAGCTTCGAGAGCTGTCGGGACGGCAATTGGAAGTAATCCTGTAGCATTTTTGATTCCTTGTCACCGTGTCATTCAGTCTTCCGGAAAAATTGGTGGTTATATGTGGGGAAGCGACAGAAAACAGCTGATTATCGGCTGGGAAAGTTCTAAAGTTTATTCTGATTTTTAAATTCAAAACCTTAAACTTTATGCTGAACTTATTCGAAGACATATCAGATTTCCCATTAAATATACTTCCCAAAGACGGAATCGTTCACTACTACGGAGAAGTTTTTTCAAAAGAAAAATCAGATTTTTATTATGATTATTTATTTAATCAGATTCCATGGGAAAATGATGAAGCGATCATCTTTGGAAAACTGATTATAACAAAAAGAAAAGTAGCCTGGTTCGGTGAAAAGCCATTTGAATATACCTATTCCAAACGAACAAAATATGCAAAACCATGGACACCGGAATTATTGGAATTAAAGCAGAAATGTGAAGAAATTACGGGAGAAACCTATAATTCCTGCCTTTTGAATTTATATCACGACGGAAACGAAGGCATGGCTTATCATAGTGATGCTGAGAAAGATCTCAAAAAACACGGAGCCATTGCTTCATTAACCTTTGGAGCTGAGCGGAAGTTTTTATTTAAACATAAAACCACCAAAGAAAAAGTGGAATTATTGCTGAAAAACGGAAGCTTACTCGTGATGAAAGGAACAACGCAGGACCACTGGCTACACAGACTGCCAACAACGACAAAAATAAAAACGCCAAGAGTGAATCTGACTTTCAGAACGATTACAGAATAGCTGCTTTATAAAAAAATGACCGGTCCGAAAGACCGATCACTCTCAAATTATCTATCTACTAACATTGCTTATGTCTGTATCATTAACGCAAAAATCATCTGAATTATTTTAAAAACAAAAAAATATTTTTATTTCAAAAATCCTACTGACAAACTGTTGTCATAAGTGCGTTTTATCTTTGTATCAACAATAACAAACAACATTAAAAATTATGACAACTACAGCAACTATCACAAAAAAATTCATGAGTTCTGAACAATTACTGGAACACTGGCAAGGACACAGAAACCTGACAAGAAGAGTAATTGAAGCTTTCCCGGAAAAAGAATTATTTGAATTTTCTATCGGCGGAATGAGACCTTTTGCAAAATTGGCATGCGAATTAATCGCAATCGGAGGTCCGGGCCTTAAAGGAATTGTCGGCAAAAACATGGAAGCCTACAACGAAGAAGGCTTCAACCCTCAAACGAAACAAGATTTGCTGAAAAAATGGGATGAAGAAACGGAAGTGATTAATCATTATTTTGCGCAGATTTCGGAGGAACGCTTTCAGGAAACTTTCAATTTGTTTGGACAATACGAATTCCCGGTGTATCAGAATATTTTGTATTTCGTTGATAATGAAATTCATCACCGTGGGCAGGGATACGTTTACCTGAGAGCTTTGGGAATTGAACCGCCTTTTTTTTGGGAGAGATTTTCAGTTCTTTAATGCCACTGTGGAGACTGAAATCTTTAATAAAACATAACTCAGATACTTAAATGCCTACACCTCAGCACAATTTTCTGCTGAGGTTTTTTATGGGTGTCTATCGGAAATATCTTTTAATAAATCTTTCAGTCTTTCTTTAAGGCTTTCCGGTTCCAGAATGGTGGCATAATCTGCAAAAGTAATCAGCCAACGCGGAAAACCATCCTTAAGCCATTCCGTTTCAAAGGTGAGCTCTACTCCGTTTTCTGTTTCTACTTCTTCAATTAAGCCATAATAAATTTTTGAATTTACAAGATGCCCCATTATTTTTTTATCCACCAGGAGCTTTACGGTGACTTTATTTCCGTTGCCATTTTTCCGGTAATCATTGATTTGTCCATATTCCTGAAGATACGGATTCTGAGTTTTGGAAATCTTCAAAATCCTGTCTACACGAAACTGCCTGAAATCATTTCTCAATGTGCAGAAAGCCATAATGTACCAAAAATTAAATTCAAAGAAAACGCCGACTGCCTCAATGGTTCTTGTGGAAATTTTATCGTCAACGGTTCTGTATTCTATGCTCAGCTGATATTTTTCGGCAATGCTTTCCAGAATGGTTGGGATAACATCTTTTAAGGTATCTTCAGTTTTGACCTGATGCTGAAAAATATCAATCTGCGTTTCGATGTTCTGAATTAAATTTCTGTCCGAATATTTCAATACTGAACGTAATTTTTCCATCGCTGTCTGATAGTGGTTTCCCAGACTTTGATGGGAGAACTTCTGCATTAGTTTTTCGGCGGTAATAAAACTTAACACTTCTTCCTTTGTAAACATCACGGGAGGAAGTTTATAACCATCCATCAGGGAATATCCGCTTCCGGCTTCCCCTATGATAGGAATCCCGGCGTTTTCCAATGTTTTTATATCCCTGTAAATTGTCCGTACACTTACGTCAAATTTCTGTGCAAGATCCTGTGCCCTTACAATTGATTTTGACTGTAATTGAGTAAGAATAGCGGTTACCCTGTCGAGTTTTTTGAGGTAGTGATCGTTCATTTTATGGTTGATGAATGATAATTGTGTATTATTAAATTACTATATTACATTATTTTTTAAAACTATTCATCAATTTATCCAGATTTAAACTTCTTGCTGAAGCATCGAAAATTTCTCTGTATATTCCGTTGATCTGAACCAGCTCATCGTGAGTTCCGCTTTCCACTACCCTTCCTTTTTTCATGACATATATTTTATCGGAATCCAGAATCTGTGAAAGAGAGTGCGATATAATAATCACTGTTCGCCCTTCTTTTATGGCATCCAGGGAATTCTTAATCTGCTCTGTAGCAATTGCATCGAGACTTGCGGTGGGTTCGTCAAGAAAAATAATCGGTGGGTTTTTCAAAAACAACCTTGCGATGGCAATTCTTTGCTGCTGTCCCCCGGAAAGTTGTGTAGCATCATGACTGTAAGCATCCGGTAAATCCAGAATCTGCTCGTGAAGATAGGCTTTTTTTGCAGCTTCCTGGATTTCCTCGAAAGAGGCATTCATATTTCCGTAGCGAATATTGTCTTCGATACTTCCCTGGAAAATATGATTTTTCTGAAGCACCAGACCAAGGTCATTGCGAAGAAAAGTATTGTCATAATCATTCAAATTAAAGTCATCCAATAAAATTTCTCCTGAATCCGGAAGATAAAACTTGCATAAAAGATTGATGATCGTAGATTTACCTGCACCGCTCAAACCTACTAAGGCCGTCGTTTTCCCGTTTTCAATCTTCATGGAAACATTGTGTAAAGCCTGTGTCCCATTGGGATATGTAAAATTAATATTTTTTAATTCAAAGTTTCCTTTGATTTTCTTTTCTACGAAATTTCCGTTCGGCTCTTTCTCTTCATCTGCATTTAAAATATCGAAATATCCTTCTGCATAAATCATCGCATCGTTCATATCGTCATAGATTCTGTGTAATTGCCGTATCGGAGCCGAAACATTGTTAAAAAGCATGATATGAAGCATGATTGCACCTATAGTCATCTGCTGGTCCAGTACAAGATAAACCGTCAGAAGAATAATTAAAACCACCCCAAACTGTTCGATAAATGTTTTTAAACCGTCATAAATAAAATTTGTTCTCCGGGTAAACATCTGGCTTTCCATAAGCTGCATCTGGAGATCATATTGTTTTTTGCCTTCAAATTTTTCACGGACAAAACTTTTGATCACCATGATGGAATTAATCAGATTTAATAATCCCGAAGTCTTTTGCTCACGCTGATTTCTTAATGTTCTTCTCACTCCGCCGAGCTTTTTTGCCTGCAAAGAGCTTACATAAAAATAAATCGGGACAATGATCGTAGAGACAATTCCGACGTAAACGTTTTGCAGATACATGATAAATAAAGCAATCACAGCGTTGGAAAACAGTGGCAGCATATCTATAAAAAAGTTCTGTACAAGCCTTGTTAAGCTTTCAATACCTCTGTCGATCCTGATCTGTAATTTTCCTGATTCATGGTTTTCATCATTAAAATAAGCGACACGATACATCAGAATTTTGTCGATCGCAGATTGTGCTAGTACAGAGCTTACATTGATCCTGATTTTCTCACCATAAAATTTTTGCCCGAAATTGATAAAGATATTCAGCAATTCTTTCCCAAGTAATATAACCGATATTACCACCAGCACATGAATTCCCTGCGACATGGGATGCGGAAGATGAGTCAATTTTGTAACCTCATCCACAGTATATTTCAGCACCAGCGGATTCACCTGTGCGGCAAGAGCTCCTAAAAATGTAAGAAACAATGTTCCATAGATCATCAGCCGGTAGGGTCTGATAAAAGGAACGAGCTGTTTGTAAATTCCGAATAAAGTGACGGTTCTGTTGAAAGGTTTTGCCATAGAAATGATTTAACTAAAAAACGTACCGTTTTACAGAGAAAAGGTACGTTTTTATTCTATTTTTCAGCAAAAAGATTTGCTTTAATTTACAAATTATCCTTCAAAAATGTAAGTTGTAAGATAGTGGAGTTCCGGCTTTCCTGCTGCTTTAGACTCTGTTTCAGCCTGCTCCAGAGAATAATTGGAATTAATTTCTTTTTTCTGAAATACAAAAGCATTGTTGGCATTTTTGTCTACTACATCATTGAATATGTGCTGAATTTCCGAATTTCCCAATGAAGCGAAACTGATATCTTCAAAACCGTACATCAGTCTCAGATCATCATACTGAGCAAAATTTTCATTCACAAAATTCTGCAGCTGGGATTTAGAATCAAAATTTCCTGCCCAGATATTGTACGCGTAACTCTTCTTTGTAGGTTTATCAAAAATACTTTGATAGACAAAGTTTTCACCGAGATAAGCTTCCCTTACCTGCGGATCATTTGCCAATTCCTCGGGAAGTCCTTCTTTCAGGATTCTTCCTTCAAACATAATATACGTTTTGTTGGTAATGGCCAAAGTCTGCTGAACGTTGTGGTCTGTAATCAGGATTCCAATGTTTTTATCTGTAAGACTTCTTACAATTTTCTGAATATCTTCCACGGCAATCGGGTCTACTCCGGCAAAAGGTTCATCCAGAAGAATAAAATTAGGATCTGTTGCCAGACATCTTGCAATTTCTGTTCTACGTCTTTCCCCTCCGGACAAAAGATCACCACGGTTTTTACGAACGTGCTGTAGTGAGAATTCCTCAATCAGCTCATCACATTTGATCTGCTGTTCACGCTTTGAAAGTTTTGTAAGCTGTAAAACGCCCATAATGTTTTCCTCAACCGAAAGTTTCCTAAAAACGGATGCTTCCTGCGCAAGATAACCGATTCCTTTTTGTGCCCTGCGGTACATCGCATCGGTAGTGATTTCCTGTTTATCAAGAAAAATTTTCCCGGAAGTGGGCTTAACCAATCCAACAATCATATAAAACGAAGTGGTTTTCCCGGCTCCGTTCGGGCCAAGCAATCCGACAATTTCTCCCTGCTGAACCTGTACAGAAACGCCTTTTACAACTTTCTTGGGACCGTATTCTTTGATTAAGTTTTCTCCTCGTAAAATCATGAAGCAAATATATAAAATGTAAACGTTTTACTTTACACAAACACAAAAATTTAAAACGCTCAATAAGGTGCTTTTCTATTGCTGATCAATTACCTGTTGAGAATCATCGCTGCTTCTTTTGCAAAATAGGTAAAGATCATGTCTGCCCCAGCCCTTTTAATACATGTTAAGCTTTCGATAATCGTTTTATCATTATCCAGCCAGCCGTTTTGTGCAGCCGCTTTTACCATTGCATATTCTCCGCTCACATTGTACACGGCAATCGGAAGATCGATAGCATCACGAACTTTTGAAACAACATCCAGATACGGAAGTCCCGGCTTAATCATGATAATATCTGCTCCTTCGTCAATATCTTTAAATACTTCATTTAATGCCTCACGGGAATTATGAAAATCCATCTGATATGTTTTTTTATCCTTAGGAATTTCCATATTATCTTTTGGCGCACTGTCTAAAGCGCTTCTGAAAGGTCCGTAAAAAGAGCTTGCATATTTCGCGGCATAGCTTAAGATCCCAACATCCGTAAATCCACTATCTTCCAAAGCTTCGCGGATTGTTTGTACCCTTCCATCCATCATGTCGCTTGGTGCCACAATATCGGCCCCCGCTTCAGCATGCGACACAGACATTCTTGCCAAAGCATCGTTAGTAGCATCATTGACGATTTTACCATTTTCAATAATTCCGTCGTGACCGTAGATTGAATAAGGATCCAATGCCACGTCAGGCATCACAACCATTTCAGGAACTGCATCTTTGATGGCTCTTATCGTGTTCTGCATCAATCCGTTTTTGTTCCATGCCTCTTTTCCGGTATTGTCTTTCAGATCGTCTGAAACTTTCATATACAGATTGACAGCTTTTACACCTAAAGAAAATAATTCCTTACATTCTTTCACTGTCAGATCGATGCTTCTCCTGAATATTCCCGGCATTGAAGCGATGGGTTCTTCTTTATTTTCGCCCTCCATAACGAAGATTGGCATTACAAAATCGTTGGTGGTAAGTGTGCATTCTCTTACCAGACTTCTGACAGATTCGTTTACTCTCAGCCTTCTATTTCTTGAATGTATCATTTTGGAATACTTTTTGAATAAAATTTAATACAAATTTACTACAACTTAAACAAAAAAAGTGTTGCAGGAAATTGTAGAATTGTTTACTTTTGTTTTAATATATTTAAAGAAATTATAATTTGATGAAAAAACTTTTACTTTTATTTATCTTTTTAGGCGCTTTTATTGGATTTTCCAATAATATTAAAGCTCAGATAAAGGAGCCTTCAGGTTTTTCACAAAAGTCTGATGATGGTGTTCTTGTTGCCTATCCGAATCCTGCAAAGGATTTTCTGATTGTAAAGGCTAAAGACTCTAATCTTAAAATTAAAAGTGTGATCTTCTACTCTATTTTGGGAACTCAGGTTGCTACTTATTCAGTAAATATGAATTCGGGGGGAAATTAATATCGAAAAATTGAAGCCTGGAAAATATCTGATCCGCTATATACTGAGCGACAACACCATGAAGGTTACGCAAATCGTAAAACAATAATAATTCAATCCTGATCATCATCAGGATTTTTTTCTTTTAGATTAAATTCTGTTTCAATAATTCCGTAACTTTCGGGACTTTTTCATACTAATAAGTAAAAACAATTTAATGCTAAAAGCTGAACATATCAGAAAGACCTATAATGCCGGCAAAAAAAGTGGCTTTGGATGATTTCAGCATCCACGTTCCGAAAGGAAGCGTATATGGTCTTTTAGGTCCGAACGGGGCCGGTAAAACTTCATTTATACGTATCATCAATCAAATCACACAGGCTGATTCGGGAGACATTTCCATTAACGGACAGAAACTGAATCCGGATCATATCAAAGATATCGGCTACATGCCCGAAGAAAGAGGCCTTTATAAAAATATGACGGTCGGTGACCAGCTTCTTTATTTTGGTGAACTTAAAGGAATGAGCAAAAACGATGCTTTGAGTGAAGCCAAGAAATGGTTTGACAAATTGCATATTGACCAGTGGTGGAAAAAGAAGCTTTCTGAACTTTCGAAAGGAATGGCACAAAAAATCCAGTTTGTTGTAACGGTTCTTCACAGACCCAACCTACTTATCCTCGATGAGCCGTTTTCAGGATTTGACCCTGTAAATGCCAATCTGATTAAAGATCAGATTATTGATCTTAAAAACAACGGAACAACGATTATTCTTTCTACCCACAGAATGGAAAGTGTGGAAGAAATGTGTGATTATGTTGCTTTGATTAATAATTCAAAAAAAATTATCGACGGAAGAGTTTTTGATGTACGGGAAAAATTCAAGAAAAATATTTTCGGGGTTACCCTTTCCGAAACCAATGATTCTCAGCTTGAAAACTTCAGAAATAAATACGATATCTCTAATATTTCAAACGAAAACAATCTTATATCATTTGATTTAAAGAATGAATCTAATCAAAACGATATTCTTCTGGATCTTGTCAATGTAGGAAAAGTAAGATCATTTGAGGAAAAAATTCCAAGTATGAATGAAGTTTTTATTAATGCAGTAAGCAGCAATTCTTAATTATGAACAATATTTTTTTAATTACAAAAAGGGAATTTCTGACACAGGTTAAGAAAAAATCCTTCATTATACTTACTTTACTGGCTCCGGTTCTGCTGGTTGCTTTCGGTTCGGTAATCGGTCTTATGTTTAAAGCCAACGAATCTCACAGCGTGATTGAAGTGGTGGATAAAAGCGGCCTATTTACCAATCAGCTGAAATCCAGTGATCAGCTGAAATACATCTATGTTGCTGCGGCTGATGAAAAGTCTAAGATTAATAATCTTAAGGGCAATGAATCATTGGATGGTATTTTAATTTTACCGGCACTGAAAAATCAAGATTTTGATGATCTTCAGAAAAATACAAGACTTGTCATTAATAGCAAAATAGGATTTGATACGAAGCAGAAAATCGTTTCTGATATTACGGATGTTATTAAGAAAGAAAAGTTCAAGCAATTAGGTATTGCAGAAACGCAGCTGGATAATCTTGATAAAAGTTTTACCTTAAAAACCATTAATGTTTCCGAGAACAATAAGGAGGATTCCGATCTTGGCTTTGGGGTAAAAAGTGGACTGAGTATTCTCCTGATGTATGTTACTTTTATGTTCATCATCATCTATGGTGTAAGGGTAATGAGAAGCGTGCTGGAAGAAAAAAATAATCGTGTTGTGGAAATTATTATTTCTTCTGTGAAACCTTTCGAACTGATGATGGGCAAAATTCTGGGAGTTACTTTAGTAGCTTTAACGCAGTTTTTAGTCTGGATTACAATGTCTGTGATCGGAGCGTTGGTTTTAAATACAGGTTTTACCTCCATTCAGAAAAATATTCCGGGCGGAAATAATGAACTGGCAAGTAAACTGGATGTTGCACAGATTGCCACTCAGATTTCTCACAGTTTGCTAGAATTGAATTTTCCATTAATCATCTTTGTATTTATTGTATTTTTCCTTTTAGGATATATCTTTTATAGCTCTATATATGCGGCTATCGGCTCTGCGGTAGACAATGAGACAGAGACACAACAATTCACCTTATTTGCGATCCTTCCGCTAATGCTGGGAATGTACGGCAGCTTTTCTTTAATGAATAACCCTGACGGACCACTTGGATTTTGGCTGTCGATTATTCCTTTTACTTCACCGGTAGCGATGATTGCCAGAATACCTTTCGGTGTTCCGGCCTGGCAGATCGCATTATCAATTGCTCTGCTTTTAGGAACTACTATTTTTATGATTTTCGTAGCAGGAAAGATCTACAGAGTGGGTATTTTGATGTATGGAAATAAAGCTACTTTCAAAGAGATCTGGAAATGGATTAAAGGATAAAAAATTATCAGATTTATCATAAAAAAAGTCCCGAAACAAGATGTTTCGGGACTTTTTTATTAGGGTTAAAATTTTCTCAGTTGAAAATATAGTTTACACTTAAACTAAGAACCTGCTCGGATTTATTTTTAGTACTTCCTTGTGGTTCATAATCAAGACCGGGATAGGTATTGGAAAGACCGAAATCATATCTTGCGGTTAATTCCAACTGCCTTTTGTAGCTGTATCCTAGCCCAAAACCTAGTCCAAAGTTAAAGCCATTGGCTTTACCATTAAGTTTTGAGTTTCCGGAAACTTCATAATCCGGGTCATAATATGGTCTTGACACAGGTGCGTTTTTCACTCTCTGACTTAATAAAAAATTAAATCTCGGTCCTATCAATCCGAAGAATTCTGATTCTGCTTCGGAAAAATAAGCTTTAAAACTGATTGGTACACTCAGATAATCATTTGCATATACAGCGTCATATCCGTCGGTGCCTTTAGCTCCTTTGTCTTTACCTGTTTCTCCTGCTCCAAAATACTGTATTTCGGGTTGAAGAAAAAACTGATTTTCACTTCCGATAGGAATTAAAGCCAAAGCTCCGCCCTGTATCGTAAACCTTTTTCCTGAGGGATTGTGGGCATTTTTTACTCCTGAGAAGTTACCTCCTGCAGAGATCCCAAACCTTGTACTGCTGAAGTCTATTTGTGCGAAAGACAACGCAGAAAACATTAGGCCAGAGGCCAATAAAAATTTTTTCATATCATTATGTTTTAAAAAATTATGCTAACACCTTAGCCACGGTAACACCAATATCAGCAGGGGAATCTACTACATTGATACCGTTTTCTCTCATGATCTCCATTTTTGCCTGAGCAGTATCTTCAGCACCACCAACGATAGCACCTGCGTGGCCCATTGTTCTTCCTTTAGGAGCAGTTTGTCCGGCGATAAAGCCTACAACAGGTTTTGTAGAACCGCTGGCCTTATACCATCTTGCTGCTTCAGCCTCAAGACCACCACCGATTTCTCCGATCATAACTACCGCTTCTGTTTCAGGATCATTAATGAATAATTCCAAAGCTTCTCTTGTCGTTGTTCCAATGATTGGGTCACCACCGATACCGATTGCTGTAGAAATACCGAAACCGGCTCTTACCACCTGATCTGCAGCTTCATAAGTAAGCGTACCTGATTTAGAAACGATACCTACTTTACCTTTTTTGAAAACGAAACCTGGCATAATACCAATTTTAGCTTCTTCAGAAGTAATGATTCCGGGGCAGTTAGGACCTATTAATCTACATTCTCTGTCGGCAATGTAAGATTTTACTTTTACCATATCTGCTACAGGAATACCTTCAGTAATACAAACAATTACTTTGATTCCCGCTTCAGCTGCTTCCATAATTGCATCAGCCGCAAATGCAGGTGGTACGAAAATGATACTCACGTTTGCTCCGGCTTTTGCCACAGCATCAGCTACAGTATTGAATACAGGCTTCCCAAGGTGCTCGCTTCCTCCTTTTCCGGGAGTAACTCCACCTACTACGTTGGTTCCGTATTCGATCATCTGGCTTGCGTGGAAAGTACCTTCATTCCCCGTAAATCCTTGTACAATTACTTTAGAATCTTTGTTTACTAAAATTGACATTTTATTATTTATTTAATTTATTTATTGATTTTTAAATGCACACAAATTTAATTAAATTTCTTTGATTAAAGATAAATCTAAACAATTTGTTTATTTGAGATTTCTCAGTTTAACTTCTTTCTTCAGGTAGGTTTTAAAATCTTCTGCAAACATGCCGATATAGGTTCCTTTTTCAAGATCTCTGTTGACTCCTGTTTTGCCTAAAATTACAGATCCGCTCTCTATTTTATTTCCGGAAGCGATACCGACCTGTCCCCACAATGTTACTTCATCGCCGATTACACAACATCCTGCAATTCCCACTTGCGAAGCAATAAGACATTTTTTACCAATCACCGTATCGTGTCCTATCTGGATCTGATTATCAAGAACAGAGCCTTCACCAATCACTGTAGAATCTGTTACCCCCCTGTCTATCGTACAGCCGTTTCCGATCTCAACATTGTTTTCAATAACAACATTTCCCACGGAGATCAGACGATCAAAATTTCCATTTAATTTTCTGTAATAAAATGCATCACCTCCCAACACGGTATTTGACTGGATCACAACATTATCACCAATAACGGTTCTGTCGCCAATCACCACATTGGGGAAGATAAGCGTATTTTTGCCGATCTTTACATTATTTCCGATTACTGCGGAATGATGAATATGCGTTCCCTCACCAATTTCAACGTCATGAAGTTCTTCCGTAAAATTATATATTCTCGTGAAATGCGTATTGATTTTGTTAAAATCCCTGAAAGGATCATCAGAAACCAAAAGGGCTTTACCTTCCGGACAGTCTACTTCTTTGTCAATCAGGATAATGGTAGCAGCAGAATTTAATGCTTTATCATAATATTTAGGATGGTTAACAAAAACGATATCTCCTGGCTTCACCATGTGAATTTCATTGGTACCCAATACTTCGAAGTCTTTTGGACCTACAAATTTAGCCCCGATAATATTGGCAATAGTTTCAAGTTGTTGTGGCTGATGAAACGTCATATTTTTAAATGATGTTTAGGTTTGTAAAACATATAAAAGTTACCGGACTGCATCCGATTCTGTTATAAATCGTCCTTTCGGACTTCTCACTTTTATAAAGCAAAAATTCGGAATGCAAGGGCAAACCGAATTTCTGTAGATTGTATTAAAAATTATTCTTTTACTCTTTCTAAGTATGAACCATCTTCGGTACTTACTTTAATCTTGTCTCCCGGCTCAATGAACAATGGAACCATTACTCTTGCTCCTGTTTCAACGATAGCATTTTTCAGCGCATTGGTAGCGGTATTTCCTTTTACTCCAGGATCTGCTTCCACTATTTCCAGATAAACAGATTGTGGTAATTCTGCTGAAAGAGGAGTTTCGTCAGCTTCTTTCAAAATAATTGTCACTTCCTCTCCTGCTTTCATAAGATTAGAATTTTCAATCATTTCTTTGTTAAGGTAAAGCTGAGAAAAATCATCATTGTTCATGAAGTGGAAACCATTCTCATCATCATAAAGATACTGATATTTTCTGGTGATTACTTTTACTTCATCAATTTTATGACCTGCAGAAAAAGTATTGTCAATTACCTTTCCGTTTGTTACAGATTTTAGTTTCGTTCTTACGAAAGCCGGCCCTTTACCCGGTTTTACATGAAGAAACTCAATTACTTTATAAATATCATTGCTATACTCAATGCACAGACCTTTTCTGATATCGTTACTTGTTGCCATTATTTTGTATATAATTATTTTCTTTTATTAAACTGTATTCCCTGTCCCTGAGGCAGCATCCTGTTGAATGTGTTATTATTAAATGTATTTACATTGTTCTGTAGCCTGTTGACATTCATCTGAACTTCAGAATTGTATTGATTCGCTGTGCCAAAAATAGAGTTTGAATTATCCTTTTGCTTCAGAATAGAGTTAAAATTACTTTTAGCAAGGCTGTCTGTAGACTTTTCAGGAATCTTTCTTTCCAGAATAGAGGTCCTTGTTGTTTTCTGAGTTTTTAATCCTTCCGTTTGCTGTCCAAACAAAGAAGTCGTTGAAAGCATCATGAATAAGATTAAAATTTTCATATCTGATTTTTTTACAATTAATTACTTTCTTTTCCGGTTCCGTATCCTTTTACAATACCTCTCGGAGAGTTTTGGATAAACTGAAGAATCTCGTCTCTTTCTGCAGTAGGAAGCATTTCTTTTTCAATATGCGAAATAGCCTGAGAAACATTCATCTTCATCTGAAAAATTGCTCTGTATATCTTCTGGATTTCAAATATTTTTTCATTGGTAAATCCTCTTCTTCTCAATCCAACAGAATTAATTCCGGCATAAGACATTGGCTCTCTTGCCACTTTTACATAAGGCGGAATATCTTTTCTTACCAGCGTTCCTCCGGAAATCATGACATGTTTTCCGATCTTACCAAACTGGTGTACCGCAGACAAGCCCCCCATTACCGTATAATCACCGATTTCTACGTGGCCTGCAATCCCACAACCGTTCACGATGATCACATGATCCCCGATAACGCAGTCATGCGCAATATGTGTTGTTGCCATAATAAGGCAGTTTTTACCAATTTTAGTAAATCCTAAAGCTTTTGTACCTCTGTTTACCGTCACGCATTCCCTGATCGTGGTTTCGTCACCAATGATCACCTGCGTATCTTCTCCATCAAATTTTAAATCCTGAGGAATAGCAGAAATTACCGTTCCCGGAAAAATTCTACAGTTTTTACCTATTCTTGCTCCATCCATGATGGTAACATTGGGACCAATCCATGTTCCTTCTCCGATTTCCACATCCCCTGCAATGGTAGTAAAAGGTTCTACGATTACATTTTTGCTGATTTTCGCACGCTTATCTACGGCTGCTAATTGATGAATCATTTAATCAACTTTATTTTTTGCAACTTGGGCCATTAGTTCTGCTTCTACCGCAACAGTATCTCCTACATAGCCGTAGCCCTGCATATGGACGATTCCTCTTCTGATGGGTTCGATCAATTCAATCTTGAAAATAATAGTATCTCCCGGCACTACTTTTCTTTTGAATTTTACTTTATCAATTTTAATAAAATAGGTCGAGTAATTTTCAGGATCAGGAACGCTTGCCAAAACAAGGATTCCTCCTGTCTGTGCTAAAGCTTCCACCTGCAAAACCCCCGGCATTACGGGCTCTTTCGGAAAATGTCCTACGAAGAAAGGTTCATTCATCGTTACATTTTTCAAACCTACCACATGAGAGTCGGAAAGTTCAAGAATTTTATCGATCAATAAAAACGGTGGTCTGTGAGGCATGAGCTTCATAATTCCGTTGATATCAAAAACGGGTTCTTTAGTCAGGTCAAAATCAGGAACATTTTTCTTTTTCTGCAGCTTCCACTGACGATTCAGCTTTTTTGGCAAACTGCGTGTTTACAAAATGTCCAGGTTTATTGGCAATAACTTTGCCTTTTATTTTTACCCCCGCCAAAGCCAGATCACCAATCACATCCAGTAATTTGTGTCTTGCTGCTTCATTAGGATAATTTAAATTAAGATTATCAAGGATTCCGTTGGGTCTTATGGATACGTTGTCTTTTCCAAAAGCTTTTTTCAGTTTTTCTGTAGTCTCTAGGGTGAGATCTTTATCTACGTACACGATAGCATTTGAAATATCTCCCCCTTTGATAAGGCCATGATCCAGAAGCATTTCAAGCTCATGCAGAAAACTGAATGTTCTTGCAGAGGAAATTTCATCTTTAAACTCAGAAATATTTTTAAGTGTGGCATTTTGAGTTCCTAAAACTTTAGTCCCAAAATCAACCATTGTTGTTACTTCGTATGTATCGGAAGGAATAATTGTAATTTCTGATCCTGTAGCCGGATCGCTGTAAGTAAGAACTTCTTTTACTACCAGGTATTCTCTCGGAATATTTTGTTCCACAACACCAACGCTTTCGATAGCTTCCACAAAATACTTTGAAGATCCGTCAAGGATTGGAGGTTCTGAAGCATCCATTTCAAGAATGGCATTGTCGATGTCACAACCAACGAGTGCTGCGAGAAGATGTTCGCAAGTCGTAATTTTTACGCCTAATTTTTCTAATGTCGTTCCTCTTTCTGTAGCAACTACATAGTTTACATCTGCTTCCACCTGAGGATGTCCTTCCAGATCTGTTCTTACAAAGATAAAACCTGTATTTTCCTTTGCAGGTTTTATGGTAAGTTTTACTTCTTTACCTGTATGAAGTCCGATTCCGGAGAGAGTTACTTCTTGCTGAAGCGTTTTTTGCATATCACTCATTAGTTTTATCTTTTGAGTTATTCTCAAGATTTTTTATTCTGTTAACGATTTCAGTAAAGTTTCTGAAATGGATATAATTTCTCAGGTAGTCATTATAACTGATGGCTGGTGAACCGTACAGTGTCTCTCTGTCATTCACACTTGAATTCACTCCGCTCTGCGCCTGAATTTTCACCTGATTTCCTATTTTTATATGTCCTACGATGCCGACCTGACCGCCGATTTGGTTCCAGTCGCCGATGGTCGTAGATCCCGCAATTCCGGCCTGCGCCGCAATCACATTGTTTTTACCTATTTTTACATTATGCGCAATCTGGATCAGATTATCGATCTTTGTGCCTTTTCCGATGGTAGTAGAGCCTATAGTTGCACGGTCAATACTACAATTTGAGCCGATTTCCACATCATCTTCAATAATAACATTACCAAGCTGAGGAATTTTTTTGAACCCGTCCGGTGTTGGCTGAAAACCAAATCCGTCACCTCCGATTACGGTATTGGAATGGATCACACAGTTGTCGCCTATAATGCAGTAATCATAAATTCTTGCACCACTGTCTATTTTACAGTTTTTACCGATTTTCACGCCTTTTCCGATGTAAACCTGCGGATAGATCTGAGATCCTTCCCCGATTTTTGCTTTTTCGGAAACATATGTGAAAGCTCCGATATAAACGTTATCACCAATCACGGCAGTATCGTGTATTGAAGAGCCATTTTCGATCCCTTCTTTTCTTCCCTGCATTTCCTGATAAAGGTTCATTAATATCTGAAACGAAAGATAAGCATCCTTCACCGATATGATCGTGGTATTGTAAGAATCTTTCGTCAAAAGATTTTCTGAGACGATGATAACAGAGCATTTAGAGGCATCCAAATAATGCGTAAATCTATCTTGTGCTATAAAAGAAAGATGTCCAGTTTCCCCGCTTTCAATAGGTGAAACTCCAGTAATAAGTGCATGCTCGTCACCTATTATTTTTCCGTCAATAAAACTTGCAATTTGCGAAGCTGTGAATTCCATATTCTGCAAAGATAAGAAATTCTGTAATTCGCAAACATTTTTTAGTTTTATGATCGTAAAATTTTAATATTATTTAAGAATTTAACTCTGAAATATCCCGTGGAAAAGTGAGGATATACCGCTTTGTTTTATTAACCATAAGCCCTGACAAAAGCTGATCTTCCGACTCTTCCAGCCTGATTTTTCTCCCATTTTTCTGCAACAGGTAGATGGGTTGTTTTTCGGTATCGTAAGGAAGAAGTTTTCTTTTGATTTCATGTACCAGTTCTTCCCCATTATCGATCCTGAAAAAATCGTTTGTATTTTTTATTTTTCCTTTAATAAATTCTTTATCAAAAGGATGCGAAGAAATAATCGTTTTGGGGAGATTTCTTTGTATGACGCAGCTGCACCAGTACGACAATATTTTATCTTCTGCATTTTGCCATGATTTCATTGCCTGTATGACATCATTATCGTCCAGCTGAGTAAATCTTCTTACGTCTTCATCCGTAGCCGCACTTTTTTCTCTGTACAAGAAATATTTCAGATTATCTCCGGCCGGCAAATCTACTCCCCGGGAAACAAGATATTTGGCACGCTCCAGAATTTTTACCAGAATAAATTCTGCCAATGCAGATGTTTTATGATAATAAACCTGCCAGTACATAAACATTCTGGCGGTAAGAAAATTTTCTATGGAATAAACTCCTTTAGCATCAATAACCAATTCTCCCTCTTCGCAAACATTCATCATTGAAATAATACGCTGTGTATTGATGCTTCCTTCAGAAACTCCTGTAAAAAAGCTGTCTCGTTTCAGATAATCGAGCCTGTCGACATCAAGTTGGGAAGAAATTAGCTGATTGAAGAACTTACGATGATATTTCCCCTGAAACATCTCAATAGCACATGAAAGTTCTCCGTTGAATTCTTCATTCAGCCTGTTCATTAATAATAATGAAAGTGTCTCATGATGCCAGTCGTCCATGAGCATGCTTTCCAATGCGTGGGAAAATGGACCGTGACCGATGTCATGCATTAAAATAGCCAGCATCGCACCTTTTTCTTCTTCTTCGGAAATCTTCACTCCTTTCTGCTTCAATGTTTCAAGCGCGGTAAACATCAGATGCATAGCTCCCAAAGCATGATGAAATCTCGTATGCGTAGCGCCCGGGAAAATAAGGTTCAGAAGCCCCGTCTGCCCGATTCTTCTTAATCTCTGAAAATAAGGATGCTCAATAATATCAAATAAAATTTCGTGTGGAATTCTGATAAAACCGTGAACAGGATCGTTGATGATTTTGAGTTTATTCTGCATTGAAACGTCTGAATTAATAAACAAATTTAGGGATTTTAAAATTGAGCTTTCATTAAATCATCATTAAAAAATTTTATCAGACATGATAATAATAATTGTGAGGAAACATTGTTGTTTTCATTAACTTATATTTAACTTTACAGGTGTTCAATTTGGCAG
Source organism: Chryseobacterium sp. POE27 (assembly GCF_039727685.1). Taxonomy (NCBI): domain Bacteria; kingdom Pseudomonadati; phylum Bacteroidota; class Flavobacteriia; order Flavobacteriales; family Weeksellaceae; genus Chryseobacterium; species Chryseobacterium sp. POE27. Next base: position 3,635,473 of record NZ_CP152475.1, on the reverse strand, counting down.
ATTTTAATTAGAGTTGGTCAGCAATTTGATACAATAACCATGTAAAAAAATAAATTTATGTCGGAAAAAATATTATGGATAGATGATGAAATCGACTTGCTGAAACCTCATATTGTGTTCCTTGAAAAAAAAGGATATCAGGTAACTCCTGTAAACAATGTGAATGAAGCACTGGAACTGATGGATTCTGAAAAATTCGCATTAACACTTATTGATGAAAATATGCCCGGAATTTCCGGATTGGAAGCGATTCCTATGATTAAGGATAAAGATAATTCTTTAAAAATAGTAATGGTAACCAAAAGTGAAGAGGAACACATTATGGAGGAAGCAATCGGCTCACAGATCGCGGATTATATTTTGAAGCCGGTAAACCCTAATCAAATTTTGCTTTCTTTAAAGAAAAACCTTCAAGAGGAAAATCTTGTTGAACAGAAGACAATTCTTCAGTATCAGCAGGAATTCAGAAATCTTTCCATGGAACTTTCCTATCTTAGGACTTATCAGGAATGGGCAGAGTATTACAAGAAAATCGTTAACTGGGAAATCAAATTTGATAAAGTAACGGATAATGAATTTGCAGATCTTTTACAATCACAGAAAGAAGAAGCTAATATTCAGTTTGCCAAGTTTATAGAAAACAATTACGAAGACTGGTTGCATGATTCGGACAAACCGATTATGAGCCATACTCTTTTCAAAGAAAAAGTGAAACCGGAAGTAGAAAAAGAAAAAGTTCTGCTTTTAATGGTTGATAATCTTCGCTACGATCAGTGGAAAGTAATTGAACCCTTATTTACGAAATACTATAATAAAATCTCTGAAGATTATTATTACAGCATTCTTCCGACGGCAACACAATATGCAAGAAATTCATTCTTTGCAGGTCTTATGCCGTCTGAAATTGAAAAACGTTTCCCAGATAAATGGTTTAACGATAATGAGGAAGGGAATAAAAATGAATACGAAAGAGATTTTCTTGAGGATCAGATGAAAAGAATCGGCCTTGGTTCCAAATCCATGAAATATCTAAAAGTATTAAATGCAGATTTTGAGCGTAAAATTTACGATGATTTTAATCAACACAAAAACAATGATCTTTTAGTGATCGTATATAATTTTATTGACATCCTTTCTCACGCGAAAACTGATAATCATATCGTAGATCAGCTGATTCGTGATGATAAAACATTCAGATCTCTGACTCTGAACTGGTTTGAAAACTCATCATTATTGAAGATTATTAAGGTTGCTGCCGAAAACGGGTTTAAACTGGTGATCACCACCGATCACGGCACCGTTTATGTAAAAAAACCGAGCAAAGTGGTAGGAGACAGAGAAACGTCTACCAACATCCGTTATAAAACAGGAAAAAGCCTTACATATGACAGCAGTGACGTTTGGGCGATTACAAATCCTGAAAAGTTATTTTTGCCGAAAGGAAATTTAAGTTCTAAATATATTTTCGCAAAAAATAATATTTTCCTTGCTTATCCTAAAAACTACAATCATTTTGTGAATTATTATAAAGAAACCTATCAGCACGGCGGAATTTCACTGGAAGAGTGTATTATTCCTGTCAGCGTTCTTGAACCAAAATAATTCTCTAATACCGAGAGATCCAAAAAGAAGCGGGAAAAATCTTTGATTTTTCCCGCTTCTTTTTTTATTAATATTTTTGAAACATGAAATTAATCACTTATAACGTAAACGGAATTCGGGCTGCTTTTACAAAAGATTTTCTTGGCTGGCTGACATCAGCTGATCCCGATATTATCTGCATTCAGGAAAGTAAGGCAGGAAACGACCAGATCGACATTGAAAGTCTTGAAAAACTTGGCTATTACAGTTACTGGCATTCTGCAGTAAGAAAAGGCTACAGCGGGGTCGGAATAGCCTCAAAAATAAAACCCAATCACGTTGAGTATGGCTGCGGCATTGAAAGCTACGACAATGAAGGAAGAATTATCCGTGCAGATTTTGACGGATTTTCCGCTATTTCGGTTTATGTACCTTCTGCCTCTAATATAGAAAGGCTGGAGTTCAAAATGCAGTTTTGTCGTGATTTTTTAGAATACATCAAGAATTTAAGAAAAGAAATTCCCAATCTTATTATTTCGGGAGATTTCAATATCTGTCATGAAGCAATCGACATCCATGATCCGGCTCGTTTAAAGAATGTTTCGGGCTTTTTGCCGATGGAAAGAGAGTGGATGACTGATTTTATCAATGAATGCGAACTGATCGACAGTTTCAGATATTTCAACAATGAACCCGATCACTATACCTGGTGGAGCTACAGGCAAAATTCAAGGGCAAAAAATAAAGGCTGGAGGCTTGATTACAATTTCACCTCTTATACCTTAAAAGACAATCTTACCAGAGCGGTTATTTTAAAAGAGGCTGTACATTCAGACCATTGTCCGGCTCTTGTTGAAATCAACTTATAATTTCCTGCCTGAAAACAAAAAAAGCCAACTCATTAGGTTGGCTTTTGTTAATTTAAATCATAAAATTAATCGACAATTTCATATTCCACCGGAATGGTACCGCGATCGGTATCTCCGATTTCATCGAACGCTGCTTTAGACATATCTAAAGCTCTTGACGAATGGTAAGGTCCTCTATCATTAATTTTCACAATCACCTCTTTACCATTGTTCAGGTTGGTCACCTTTATGTTTGTTCCGAAAGGAAGCGTTCTGTTGGCTGCGGTAAACTTTGCATTATCAAAAATTTCTCCGCTGGCCGTTTTTCTACCGTTAAATTTATCGTGGTAGTACGATGCATAACTTGTTTTTTTCGCATCTATGGCATTCATTTTGAACGAATAAACACCAAGGGTTGAAATCATCATTATGATTACGAGAATGAATCTTTTCATCATTTTGAACTTTTATTGGTTTTGACTTGGCAAATGTATCAGGAATCTTTCAATGGTCCTATTTTATATGTTAACGGATGTTAATTAAATCTAAATATTTTGTTAATGTTAAATTTAATTATTTGAAAATCAATACATTAACCTATATTGTTAAAATATGTTAAAAAAAGTGTTAAAAAGTTAACAAATTTAACTTAATGACTGCTAAAAAGCCTATAAAACAAACATCAAACAACTAAAAACCAATACATTACTTATTTATACCTACAGTAAAATATACGATAATTTCAATGATGACAGACACCTATTTAAACGGTAAGCGTGCTCATATAATTATTAGAAATTATTTGAGATATTCCATTATATAATCATAGTTGCCCGATGGATATATTACAGACATATTTGGTGAACCTGTAACAGCATTATTTGGAGTTGATGTAATATTATAAGAATATAAGCTTCTATCATATACCATTCCTGATCCCGTTTTGTAAATAGTAATCGAATACAATGAGGTCATCCCTACAGGTGAGGGAATACTTACAGAAGAAGAAGTTCCATTTGCATTGAACGATCCTTTGATGGCATAAATCTGTGAAGCCCCAACAAGTGTATTGGTTGGTGTTTCGCTGGTTCCCACTGATACTTTCAGATTTGGAGTTACGGCTACCCAGACACTATTCGGGGCATCATAATAATAGAAACCTTTTGCCTGAACATTCATGGTTTTGCCCGTTCCCGTTCCACTTGTAACATCACTGATGAATACTAAAGCTCCATTTTGATTGGCTGAACCACTACCATTGGTATAAGCTGTATTTTTTGCTTCCAGCTGAGCTCTGGTCATGCGAGGAACTAATACCGCATCTGGTAAAGAATTATTTGTCGTGTTGGCCTGCACGTCAAATGTTGCAGCGGGAGTAACCGTATTGATCCCAACTCTTCCCTGCTGGGAGTATGCTAATGAGAAAGATCCCACCAGCAAAATTGCTGTTAATAATTTTTTTTCATACGTATTTAAGATTAATAAAATCACATTCATTATCCGAAACCAACCTGTGCTAATTTCGGATAAAAAAAATATTTCTATTTTGTTTTAAACTATTAATTCAAATCTAATTTTAGGTCTAATAAATATTTGACAGCAAATGTAAAACATTATTTATTAAGTTTAAAAAAATAATTAACACATTGAATCATAACCACACATAAAATTGGTTTAGTCATCAATATGTTAATTATTTTGATTGTAGTTATTTATATCAACTCTCCATAAAGATCAAATTCTTCTGCAGAAATGATCTTTACCTCAGCAAAATCTCCGATTGAAATATAAGTGTTTTCTGCAGATACCAACACCGTGTTGTCGACATCAGGAGAATCATACTCTGTTCTTCCTACAAAATAATTTCCTTCTTTACGATCGAAGATACACTTGTAGATTTTTCCGATCTTTTCCTGATTCTTTTCCCATGAAATCTGGGATTGAATTTCCATAATCTCTTCTACTCTCGCTTCTTTTATCTCCTGCGGAATGTTATCTTCTAATACATAGGCTCCTGTATTTTCTTCGTGAGAATATGTAAAACAGCCGAGTCTGTCGAATTTCTGTGTTCTTACCCAGTCTTTAAGCTCCTGAAACACTTCCTCTGTTTCTCCCGGATAGCCAACGATGAGAGTTGTTCTGATTGCCATATCAGGAACTTTTTCTCTGAACTTTGCCAACAATGCATTGGTTTTTTCGTGAGTAGTTCCTCTTTTCATGGACTTTAACAAATCTGAATTGATGTGCTGAAGAGGAATATCAATATAGTTACAAACTTTCGGTTCTTCACGGATGATATCCAGAACATCTTCCGGGAAACCGCTTGGAAAGGCATAATGAAGACGAATCCATTCAATTCCGTCCACTTTTACAAGTTCTTTTAGCAAATCTCCAAGGGCGCGCTTCTTATAAATATCCAAACCATAATAGGTAAGATCCTGCGCAATAAGAATAAGTTCTTTAGTTCCTTTTTTAGCAAGCTTTTGTGCTTCGGAAACCAATTTTTCTATAGGGGTTGAAATGTGACCACCTCTCATCAGAGGAATTGCACAGAAAGAACACGGCCTGTCACAGCCTTCCGAAATTTTCAGGTAAGCATAATGCTTAGGCGTTGTGGTCAGTCTTTCACCCACCAATTCATGTTTATAATCCGCACCAAGATGCTTCAGCAAAACCGGAAGATCTCTTGTCCCGAAATACTGGTCAACATCAGGGATTTCTCTTATCAGATCCGGCTTATATCTTTCTGATAGACAACCAGTAACAAATACCTTCTCTACTTCTCCCCTGTTTTTAGCTTCAACATAATCCAAAATAGTATTGATAGATTCTTCCTTTGCATTGTCTATAAATCCGCAAGTATTGATCACTACAATATCTCCTCTGTCTTCATGAACAACTTCTTTGCCGTTGGCTTTCAGCTGACTCATCAAAACTTCGGAATCATAAACATTTTTGGAACATCCAAGTGTTACTACATTGATTTTCTTCTTACCTACGGATTTTGTGCGCATCTTTTTGATTTTGAGTTTGCAAAGATACAAAATATTGAAGAGATGATTAAAAAAATAAAACCACTCAATAAGTGGTCTTAGTATTTAATTCGGAAAGTTATTTTTCAATAAATCCGGCAAGCATTTTATCTTTTTCGGAAAGTTTAGCATCTTTTTCATCAATTTTCCAGTCAATATTCAAATCCGGATCATTGTACATGATTCCCCTTTCTGATTCTTTATAATAGAAATTATCACATTTATAAGAGAAAATTGCAGTTTCGCTTAATACTGAAAAACCGTGTCCAAAGCCTCTTGGAACATACAACTGAACTTTATTTTCTGCTGTAAGCTCTATCCCAAACCACTTACCGAAGGTTGGAGAATCTTCTCTCAAATCAACTGCAACATCCCAAACTTTACCTTCAAGACAAGATACCAATTTTGCCTGTGCGTGCTCTCCTTTCTGCAAATGTACCCCACGAATCACTCCGTATGAAGATTTGGAGATATTATCCTGCACAAAATGTCCATTCATTCCTGTAAGCTCCTCAAATTTTCTTTCATTGAATTTTTCAAAAAAATAACCTCTTTCATCTTCAATAATGGTAGGTTCAATTATATAACAGTCCTTTAAAGGAGTTTCTTTTATTTTCATATTTATTTAATTACAGATTGCATTTTCTTTTTCAGGTTGAGTTTCAAACCTAAATATAGGCTTCCAACAGGGATAAATATAATTAAAATATTGATAACAGCAGGCAATTTTGAATAAATCAAAAAAATATTAATCAGCAGTTGAGTGATTGCATAAATACTGCTTACCACAAGATGTGGTACCTTCTTTTCATTGACAAGTAACTGATACAGGTGCCTTCTGTGCGCTTCAAAAATATTTTCTTTCAGAAGGAGTCTTTCAATAATTGTTAACACAACTTCCATCCCATAAACAGAGAACAGCAAAATATACTTATAATCCTGGGTCTTCATGATGAGAAGAGTAATGAGGGCTATTATCCAAAAGCCTATTCCCATACTTCCGACATCTCCGGCAAAACACCTCGCTTTTTTCCTAAAATTAAAAAATAAAAAAACCAAAGAAGCCAAAATTGCATAAATGATAAAATTCTCCTGAGTAAAAGGAATAATATCATGATTAATATAAAGCAGCGTAAGCAATGTAACCAAAGTATAAGCTGCTGTCATGCCATTTATTCCGTCCATAAAGTTATAGGCATTCAGTGTTCCTATAATCATTATGAAGAAAATCGGCCACGTCCAAAAAGGAAGCAAATTAAAGGTTTTAGTGAAATACAACAAAAGTACAACTGAAACAAAATGGACAGAAATTCTTATTTTACCTGACAAAGTTTTGACATCGTCAATAAAACTTACAAGGCATATCGCCATCAGCCCAAGCCCGAAAGACCAGTACATCTCGGTTGCTTCTTTAAAATTCAACAAACAAAAAATGACAAAGGCTATAGGAAAGATAATTCCTCCGCCTCTAAGCGTGATTTGTGAGTGCGCACTTCGATGATTGGGCTTATCGATAATATTATATTTATCGGCAATTTTAAAATAGATATGTATTAAAATAAATAATGTTATGAAAACTAAGAGATGTTCTATCATTTGTGTTCAAAGCTTTTTATAGTTTTTATTAATCCTTCTTTAGTCGACATGGGAAGGTGTCGAATGTTTAAATGTTCTTTTATTTTTTGGTTAGAAACCTTATAGTTTTCTGTCAGTTTTTTTAATCTTTCCGAATTTAATGAAAATTTTAATTTGTCACCAATTTTTGAAAAATATTTTATAATAAAAGGATAGATTTTTAACTGCTTGGTTTTTTTTCCAAGCGCCTCATCAATAATTTCTATCAATTCATTTGTAGATACAAAGTCATCGTCTGCAAAATTATAAATTCCAGACTTAATTTCTTTGTTTTTTAATATCTGTAGTATTAAAAAATTCAGATTATCAATACTTAAAAAAAGACCTTTCATTATCAAAAGCTGCTAAAGGCCATGGAATATTTTTTCTGACTAATTTATACAGAAGATTTAAATTCCCTTTATTTCCAGGTCCATGAATCATGCATGGACGAATGATAAAAAGTCTTTTATCGTGAGGAATTACTTTTGAAAGTAAATATTCTTCTGCAAGCAGTTTAGATTTTCCATAAGGTGTTTGAGGTTGCCCGATTTGAGTTTCATACAAAACATCTTCTACGGTATCTGCTATAGCTTTTACACTACTGAAATAAATGAAATCTTTAATTTCTGAGTTTAAAAATTCGTCGAAGATTTTTCTAGTAAGTTCTGTATTGACCGTAAAATATTCATCTTCAACAGAAGTATTTTCTGTATCGTGTGCCTTTCCGGCAAGATGAATAATGGCATCGCCTTTATTTGGACAACTCCATTCGTTACGCATAGAAAGTGCCGAAACTTTAGATTTTTCGTCAGAAAAGTATTTCAATAAATTTTGTCCGACAAAGCCTGAAGCCCCGGTAATTATAATTTCCATTATAACTTTATTATTTTTGAGTTATTCCAATCAATTTGTTTGTCAGCTTCTTCAATATTCAAAAAATGATAATCATTAAGGTATCTGTTAAATTTTCTGAATGCTCCCTTTATACCAACATATGATTTAAATTTTCTCATAGCAGGAAGACTTTTAATCACGGGCTGCCCTTCATCAAAATCGCGGGGATGGAAATAAGTCATCAGGTAATCTGTCTCATTTGTAAACTTCTTAATAACGGGATATGGAAGAAGTCTGAAAAATCCACCTCCTGAAAAAACTATATTTTTATTCAAAATCTTATGAACATTCATAGGAAATTCTTTTAAACTACCGGACTTTGTTTCAATGATAAAAGGGTCAGAAACTCCAAATTCAGGCAATCCACCATAATCATGTTTCGCGGGAAAAACTGAAGCATCATATAAAAAACCCAGCTCAATGAGCGTTTCAAAGCAATAGATATTTTTAGAAGTAATCGAAAAACCTGGAGCACGAAAAGCATTTATCTCCTTACCGATAGTATCTTCTAAAAGCTTTTTTTGCTTTATCAGTATCCTGCTTAAATTCTTTTTGAGAAAACCGGAATGATAATTCATGCTGATAGGAATGGCAGCCAATATGATGTCCATATTTATCAATACTTTTGACAACATCCGGATGCTTTTCCGCCAACCATCCAAGGCAGAAGAAAGTTCCTTTTATTTTTCTCCTTTCCAACTCGTCGAGAATGCGCTGAACACTTTCATATATTCTAACTTCATGTCTGTCCCAATTGAAATCATTATCAATAAAATCACAATTATACCAGTCTTCGATGTCAAAAGTAAGCAGCTTCATATTAAATCATAATTAGAAAGATTAACATCCCAGTTATTGACATCGTATAAAACATCTTTAGAGATAGATTCCGGATTAAGGATTTTTGCAGTAAAATGAAATGTTTTCGGTTCTTTTTTCGCAGGAATTTTTATTAAGCTCAAAGGCTTAAAATGAAGATGACCGATATACAAAATAATATCAAAATTTTTTCTTTCATTTTGATATATATAACGAACAGCTTCATCAAAATTCTTTTTGTTAAGCGGATGTACATCAATTAAAAATGCCGTATCCACATTCTGATGCTTTTTAATTTTGTAAAAAAATTCAAAGCCTTTTTTAACAACTTTTTTTATAATCTGCATCAAACCACCGGTATCGGTAGCTATTAAATTTTTCACAGTTTTTATGAATCCTGTATTTCTTTGTTTCTATATTTTTTGAAAAGAAAGACAGGTTAACTAATACTGACGAAAAAATCCTAGATAGAAAATTGAATCCCTTTAGATTCCCTTTAACACCCCCCTATTTTATAGGGAAGTACATATGTGCTTAAATTGCCGATATCTTTTTCCCGAAGCCCTTTAGTCAAAAGCGGATATGCATTATCATTAGGAAATCCAAATACGAATGCAAATCCTGATTCTTTTAAAAATTTATGCCCTTTTGATAATAAATCAAAAATATTATCAAAATTTCTGTAATCTTTTAGAATCATTGTATCAACACTTAGAGCAACTTCCTTTTCAATACCATCCACCATGTAGACAAAAGGTATATAGCTTTGTGAACCGACTATTTTTTCACCATCCATTAATAACCCATGAAAAGAATAGCCTAAATCCGTATTTAAAAATTCGTTTTTAAAATATGTTACCGATCTAGTATGTTCAGGAAAAACCTCTGAGAAAATCCCACAGATATTTTCAATGTCCGAATCGGAAAGTTCGGTAGTTTTCCTGTATATTACATTCATTTTAATACTCTAATACAGTTGCTGCCCATGAATACCCCACTCCAAATCCTGCTAACATAACATTTTTCCCATCGGTTTTCCCTTCCTTCATAGCTTCAGAAAGCGCAATCGGTATTGTTGAGGAAACAGTATTTCCTACTTTACTCATGTAGTAATAGAATTTTTCTTCTTCAATCTTCATTTTCTTCCTAAGGAATTCCATCATATATTTATTTGCCTGATGAAAAACGAAAAGACCAATATCTTCTTTTTCAAGATTATTTTTTTCTAACGCCTGTTTGGCGAGCTTTGGCACATTACCTTGAGTAAAATTGAATATTTTTGAGCCATTCATATACAAATAATCAGAATGTTTTTCCGCTCCGTTTTCGTCTTCTTCAACAACATTCATTTTATCTTTGTATTTCATTCCGCCCGTTTTCACCATCAGATTTTCTGCCCCTTTACCATCTGTTCCCAAAACAAATTCCTTAATTTCTGCTTTTCCTTCGCTAGAAACAAGTGTTGCAGCAGCAGCGTCACCAAATATGGTTTTATTACCCTTATCCTTTGGGTTAATATGCTTTGTGTAGGTTTCAGCCGTTAAAAGCAATACATTTTTTGCCACGCCGGCTGAAATAAGTCCTTTAGCTAAAGCTAAACCATAAACATATCCTGAACAGCCGAGATTAAAATCTATTGCTCCTGAATGCGTAGGGATGTTTAAATTATGCTGTATGACACATGCGGTTGTCGGTAAAAAATAGTCAGGACTTTGCGTACAGAGCATTACGAAATCAATGTCTGCAGGATCTATATTCCATTCTTTAAAAAGATTAAGTGCTGCTTTTTCAGCCATGCTGCCTGCTGTTTCATCTTCAGCAGCGATATGCCTTTCATCAATTCCAACTTTCTCTGCTATTTTATCAACAGACCATTCGGGAAAATCTTCAACAAGTTGCTGATTGGTATAAATTTTTTCCGGTAAGTAATACGAAATCGCTTTTATATATGCTTTCATACTTTTATTTTAATGTAAAACCTCCATCTATCAAAAGACTTGATCCTGTAACCCAAGAGCTGGCTCCGGAAAGTAAATAGATTACCGCATAAGCAACATCCTCGGGCTTTCCGTATCTTTTTAAAGGATAGTTTAATAAATCTTCATTGATCTGTTCCTCTGAAATTGATTTTTGATAAAGCATATCTGTTGCGATCATTCCTGGATTTACTGTATTTACCCTGATATTTCTAGCGGCAAGCTCAAGAGCTATGTTCTCTGACAATGCATTAAGCGCACCTTTCGAAGAAGAGTAAGCCGTATTTCCTACCGATGAACAATAATTTCCGGAAATTGAAGAAATAAATACTATAGAAGCTCCTTTCTCTATCTTTTTGCTATTAAGCAACTCTTTGGTAAGCATAGCAGGAGCAAAAAAATTAACTCCCATTACTTCTTCCAGAATATCGGAGCTCATTAATTTAAACGGAATTCTTTTTAAAATACCAGCTGCATTTACCAGCCCGTCAAGAGAAGGCAGATCATTTAATATAGATTTGATGTCTTCAGAAGATGTTAGCTCAACAGAATACATTTGATGCTCCACTCCCTCCAGCTCCTGATAAGTTTGTTGTAATCTTTCCTCATTTCTACCTAAGATAACCAAGCTGGCGCCCATTTTTGAGCATTCTACTGCGATCGACCTTCCAATGCCTGATGAGGCACCTGTAACCAAAATTGATTTTCCGGCAAGAGAGAATGGATTATGCATTTACTTTTTTATTTATAATATCAAATAAATCCTTTATTGTTTCACTGTTTCTGATGTCTTCACCTGTCAGTTCAATCCCATAATCATTATCTGCCATAGCAATGATGGAAAGAGCAGTGATAGAAGACCATTCTTCAAGATTTTTAAACTTTGTTTCCGCTGAAAATTCAGATGCGTCAGTATCATCAAACTCTGCTGAAAATTTTGAAATAAAGTCTGCTATATTCATATTAATTATTTTTTTAATGTTTAAGTTTAACAAAAATACTAAATTAATTTAGTCCTTCTATCTGTTCTATTAGATTATCTATGCATTTATGCTTTGTAAAATGGGTGTCAAAATAGGCTTTACCGTTTATCCCAAGAGCAGCTAATCGATGAAAATCCTCAACAATTATATTTTTAATCAGATTTACCAATCCGTCCACATCATCAGGATTTATGGTAAAACCGCAATCTGCTTCTATTATTACATCCGCAGCGGCACCCTCAATAAAACCAATGACCGATTTTCCAGATGCCATGTAGGATTGTAATCTCGCAGGGACTACTTTTTTCAGATCATCATATTTATTATTAAGACTTAAGATCATGATGTCTGCTTTTTCATAGAAAGCCGGCATTGTCTCGACAGGATGTTTTCCCATGAGAAATACACTTTGCTGAAGTGAATTTTCTCTGACAAAATTTTCCATCCATTCTTTTCTGCTGCCGTCACCCAGTATAATCCACCGTACATTTTCCTCTTTAAGTTGTAAGGCTGCGTACAATATATTCTCAAGATTCTGCGAAACGCCAAGGTTTCCGGCCAGCATTATTTTAAAACCACCTGGAAGTTCAGGGATAGGGTTCTTTTCCGTTTGTAGAAAAGACCCTTCCGCCCAATTAGGAAAATACTGTATTTTTTTTCATCACCTGTTTTTTCTAAAATAGATTCCTTAAACCCTTTAGAGCTAATAAGAATCTTATTGCTGTTTTTATAGCTAAAATCAACGTATTTATCGAGTAAAGAAATAATAAATCTGTTATTAATTCCTGATCCTGAGATGAATGCATCGGGCCACAAATCCAACACCCAGAGAATCAGTGGTTTTCCCTGCATCTTTTTCACAATAATGGCAGGAAACGTTTGGGTAATCGGAGATACCTGATGTACCAAAATGGAATCAAATCTTTTAAAAAGTCCGAGATAAATAGCCCATAAAGACCCAAAAAACATAAAACTAAGATAGGTAAGGGGCAGCAAAAATTTGGTGTACTTTTTTACCTCTTGGAATTTGTAAGCATCTGTAAACCTTTACTCCATGTACAGTCTCAATTCTTCTTTTAAATAATCCGTATCCAGGATAATATTTCCCTTCAGGATAGTTCGGAATTCCGGTTAGTACCGTGACATTGTATCCTTTTTTTTGCAGTTCAAATGCAATATCATTACTTTTAAAATTTTCCGGATAAAAATTTTGGGAAACAAGTAATATCTTCTTTTTCTTTATTTGCTCCACACCACTCTGTTAATATAATCTGTATAACTCAGGATGATCCTTACCATTTTCTCAGAAACATTAGGCATGGAATAATCCGAAACCTGTCTGTAATTTCTTTCATTGCCTGTTTTCTGCTGCTGAAGCTGCGTGAGTCCCTGCATGATTCTTTCCGGTGACAATCCTACCATCATTACAGATGCTTCTTCCATAGCCTCCGGCCTTTCGTGAGCATCTCTTATGTTTAAAGCTCTGAAATTCAGTATTGAAGATTCTTCAGAAATAGTTCCTGAATCTGATAAAACGGCATAGCTCCTCATCTGCAAAGCATTATAATCATGAAAACCTAACGGTTTTAGAAACTGAATTTCAGGTCTTACATTCACTTTCATTTGATCGATCTTATTTCTGGTTCTAGGGTGAGTAGAAACAATAATCGGTAATCCGAATTTTTCCGCAATAGCATTAAGGCTTTCAATCAATCCATTAAAATTTTTCTCAGAATTGATGTTTTCTTCTCTGTGGGAAGACACCACAAAATATTTTCCTTCTTCCAGGTTCAAACGGCTTAAAACATCAGAATTTTCAATTTGCGGAAGATAATGATTTAAAACTTCAAACATCGGAGAACCTGTTTTAATGATTCTGTCTGCAGGAAGACCTTCTCTTAACAAATATTCTCTTGCAATATCAGAGTATGTAAGATTAATATCTGCTGTATGATCCACTATTTTCCTATTGGTTTCCTCGGGAACCCTTTGATCGAAACATCTGTTTCCGGCTTCCATGTGAAAAATGGGAATTTGTTTTTTTTTAGCGGGAATAGCACAAAGACAAGAGTTTGTATCTCCCAACACCAAAAATGCATCGGGTTTTAAATCTTCCAAAAGCGGATCAATTTTGATTAAAATATTTCCAACGGTTTCAGTTGCTGTTTTTCCAGCTGCTTCGAGGAAATAATCGGGCTTACGAAGCTTCAGATCTTCAAAGAAAATCTGATTAAGCTCATAATCATAATTTTGTCCTGTATGAACAATAATATGCTCAACAGCTTCAGAAGTATCCAAAGCTGATAATACTCTTGATAGTCTGATAATTTCGGGCCTTGTGCCCACCACGGTCATTATTTTTAATTTCTTCATTTGTAGATTCTCATTTTTTTGCAGCTCCAAAAATACCAATTTAAGTTGATAAATTACATATTTTCCTTATATAGTGATATAATAAAAAATTTAAAACTCATTTTTTTAAACAAAATATAAGTCATCGAGTTCATTCTGTCATAAAATTAACTAATATAACAGAATAATTAGTAAAATTTTAGAGAATGTTTATCAATGACATCAATTTTTATCTGTATTAAACTTCCAAAAAGTACGTATCAGCATCTTTCGGATCGAAAGGCTCATTAATCCAGAAAATGGTATATAATTCTTCTTCTCCTATATTTTTAATGTTATGAGTGTACCAGATCGGCATATCAACGTAAGCAGGCTCACTTCCATCGAGATAAAAATCTAAAACTTCATCTGTATCAATCTTTCTCAGCTGTATAAGTGCTTTACCTTTTATCACTGCAAATCTTTCTATTTTTCTCGTATGAAAGTGATTTCCTCTTGTAATCCCTTGAACAGTAGTCGAAAATGAGCATTGTCCGCCAATACCCAGCCTGACCACTTCTACAAAAGCTCCTCTGGGATCTGTATGTTGTGTGAATTTTACGGGGTAGTGATTTTTAATATCAAAATAACACCGGAATGTGTTGAAAAGATTTAGATCAAAATTACTTTCCAAAACAGGAATTTCACCGTTATCGAAATATAAATTCTTATACGTTTCTAATTTGTGAAGAACTTCCGAAACCTTATTCACTGAAGTATTTGGCACTTCATATAATTTATTTGATTCTCCACTTTCAACCTGATTGATGATTTCTCGAATAAGTTCTCCTATATAAATCAGTTTAACGTCGCTATCTTTATCAATAACCGGTTGCTCGCCATGAGTTAATTTATGGCAAAAAGTAGCAATAAAAGAATTATAATTGGGCCTTCCGAAAGGCCCAAAAACGTTAGGAATTATCATTCCGGTAAATTTTCCGTTATTCTTGGCGGCCCATTCTGACAGCAATTCTCTTCCTTCTTTTTTGGATTTTCCGTATAAATTATCATTTTCTTCCTGCGAAGAAGAGGAAAAAAGAACATGAGCCTTGGAATTTGTCTTTTCCAGAGAAGCTATCAGCTTTTTAACCAGACCGATATTGTTTTCATAAATAATTTCAGGATCCGGATGACGGTTCATTGCAGCGAGATGGATAATCACATCACATTTTCCTACGAATTCATCAAGCTTGTCCGCGTTATCAAAAAAATCTCTTTCGAAATTTATTCTTTCAAATTGATCAGGATGTAAGCCTAAAGTATTATATAAATGTGAGCCGACAAAACCATTTTGCCCTGTAATTCCAATTTTTTTCATTCTTTTAAATTTTCAAATCATCTGAATTAGCACCGAAATTTATGTAAAGTAATTATTCAGGATACTGCAGTATGTCTTCGCCCAATACTTCTTTTCTGATCAAAGGAAGCTTCATTAAAAGTTTTTTTCATTCCTTCCACATCGTGTTGCTGAGTGTTATGAGAGTGATAATCTTCTATTTTTGAAATATCTTCTGTACCTTCAGAAAAGTATTGTGCGTAGTTGAGGTCTCTGTTATCCGCCGGAATTCTGTAGAAATCTCCCATATCTTCCGCTTTGATCATCTCTTCGCGGGTACACAATGTTTCGTACAGTTTTTCTCCGTGTCTGGTTCCGATAACTTTTATCGGATTATCTGCTTTAAACATTTCCTTTAATGCCTGAGCCAGATCTCCAATTGTCCCTGCAGGAGCTTTATTAACAAACAAATCTCCTGGATTACCATGCTCAAATGCAAATAAAACCAAATCTACAGCCTCTTCCAATGACATTAAAAATCTTGTCATATTCGGATCTGTGATAGTAAGAGATTCTCCGTTTTTGATTTGTTTCACAAATAATGGAATCACAGAACCTCTGGAAGCCATTACATTACCGTATCTCGTAAGACAGACCACAGTATTTTCAAGATTTCTTGACGCCGCCACCGCCACTTTTTCCATCATCGCTTTAGAAATCCCCATTGCATTGATGGGATATGCTGCTTTATCAGTGCTTAAGCAAATAACTTTCTTCACATCGTTTGAAGCTGCTGCATCAATGACATTTTGAGTTCCTTCAACATTCGTTTTCACGGCCTGCATAGGGAAAAACTCGCAGGAAGGGACCTGTTTCAGAGCGGCGGCATGAAAAACATAGTCTACCCCTCTCATCGCAGATTCTACACTTCTGTAATCTCTCACATCACCAATATAGAATTTCAGCTTATCATTTTTAAACTGATTTCTCATATCATCCTGCTTCTTTTCATCACGAGAGAAGATCCTTATTTCTTTGAAATGGTCTGTATGAATAAATTTCCTTAAAACAGCTGTTCCAAATGAGCCTGTTCCGCCGGTAATAAGGAGGGTTTTATTTTTGATCTGCATTATTGTTTTATTTATGAAATAGGTATGAATCTATTGTATATTGTGAATCAGTATTTAATATTTTTAACGAAATCCCATGTTTCTGAAATTCCATCTAAAAGTCCTGTTTTTTGTTGAAACAAGAGGTCTTCCTGTGCTTTCCTGATATCTAAACAAACTTTCTGGACATCGAATTTATTAGAATCAATATGCTTTACTTCAATATTTTTTCCGGTGACTTTTTTGATGACATCTATAATTTCGTTCAAAGAAATAAATGTACTACTCCCTATATTATATATTTCGGAAACTTTTTTTGATATCGATGCATTATAAATTGCTGAAGCTAAATCTGAAATAAAAATATAGTCCTTTGCTATATTGCCATCTCCCCAGATTTCAATTGTTTCACCTCTCAAAGCTTTTCCTAAAAAAACTGAAATTACCCCTTGGTTAGAAAATGGATTTTGTCGTGGTCCATAGGGATTTGACGGACGGATAATATTATATTCAATACCAAAATTTAATGAAAAATACTTTAAATATTTTTCTATCGCAAGCTTTGTAATGCCATAAGAAGAAATAGGATTGGTATCGTGGCTTTCCGGTATTGGAATAGATGTCGGCTCTCCATAAATAGCTCCGCCGCTGGAGAGATAAATAATTCTTTTAACTTTATTTGCTGCTGCAATTTTAAAAATATTTATCGCATTTATCAGATTAGACTGTATATCGTATTCTATATTTTGATTTGATGAGAAAGGAGATGTTGTACTTACAGAGTGTATCAGAACGTCTTTGTTATGAAACGTTTCATTTAATAATTGATGATTGTCAATGCTTCCAAAAATGTATTTTACGCCCGGCAATGGTTCTCTGTATTTTTCAGGCCCAATATCCAGAACCGTAACACTATGTCCCTTTGCTAAAACTTCATCAACAATATATGAACCGATGAAGCCATTACCTCCTAAAATTAAATATTCCATATCAATAAATAAAGTTTGGCTTATCACCTTCAAAGGCTACCCATTGATACAACTCAATAGTCTTTTTGGAGATTTCATCCCAAAGATATTTTTTTTTAATTAATTTTTCTGCATTATTACGATATTGATTTAATTCTTCATTTGATAAATTCACCATATTGGTGAGCGCCTGCTTTATATGATCTTTGTCAATATCTACCCAATATCCTGCATGATAATCATCCAAATCCTTCCAGCTGGATGATTTTGTTGTGATTACCGGCAAACCATATGCTAATGCCTCAACGACTACCATTGGCGAGCCTTCCGAATAAGATGGTAATATAAAAAAATCTGAAGCGTCAAAAACATCATATTTTGCAGCACCAAACTGTGGCTCAATGATAAAAACTTTATCATTTAAATGTAAAGCTTTTATCATAGCTTCTACTTCAGGCTGATAATTAAATTCATTATTTCCTACGATAACCAAAATCCAGTCATTAAATTTTTCCTGAAGTTCCGAAATTGCTGGAAGAAGCATGTCTAACCCTTTTTTTGGAGTAATTCTTGAGAGGTAGAGTAATACTTTTTTTTCCTTTGGTAAATGATATTTGAATTTGAATCGATTTCCATTTCCTTTTTCCATGAGAACATTAGATCCTATTCCATTTTCTATGTAGGCAATAGGATTTTTCAGTCCTAGTTTTCTGAAATCTTCAATTTCATATTCAGATGTTGCATGGAGTACACTTGCTTTTTCCAAATTTTTCATTTCAAAAAGCGATAAGGCAATCTTTTTCTTTAATTTAGAATTTTTCAGAGCGTGTTCTGCCAAAGTCCCATGTGGTGCAATAATCGTTTTTGCTCCGTTATTTCTTAAAATAGATGTTATTACAGATTGAGATGTCCACAAGCTATGTTGGTGAACGATATCATTGCTCTTATCTCTTAAAGCTTTACTTATTTCTGTAACGGAAGCTTTTATAAGAGGAAAAGTATGAGGAAATCCCAGTAATCTTTCTTTAGGAAAAACATAATTTTCTGAAGTCCACAATATGGTTTCGTCTTTATCAGAACTCCATACACTGACGTCTTCTCCCAATTCCAGCTGAGCTTTTGCCAGCCCCATGCTAATACTGCCTAAACCATAAGAAGCTTTACCAAAAGAGGCTACTGTATGTACTATTTTCATTTATTCGTAGCTTGATATAAATTTTCTTACAACAATATTGGGGTTAAAATTTTCCTCAGCTAATTGTAAGCTTATTTGTGAAAACTCTTTCCAGTGTTCTTTTCTATTCATTAGCAGATTAAATTTATTCCTAATTTCAGTATGATTGGAAGGATCAAAAACATAGCCGTTCTTACCTTCCGAAACTGTTTCAAAGTGATTACCACAACGATCACTGACAAACACAGGAAGACCTGATGAAATGGCTTCAACTATAGATAACGGACTAGGGTCTGAAAATGAAGGCAGTAAAAAAACATCGGCATTTTTGTATTCTTCCCCTATCTGCTCCTGCGAAAGATTTCCTAAAAGCTTTACATGATTCTCCAAATTATTATCTCTGATGTATTTTAAATAGTCATCATAAGAACTTCCTGTACCGGCAATTTTTAAAATAATCTTTCTGAGGTTATCTGTACCAATTGCATCCATAAAATTCTTTATTCCTTTTATGTTTTCCTCCAATCTGGCAACCAGGAAAAAAACGGGCATCTCATTATTTTTATCTACTACTTTATTCGTGTTAAAAACGTTCGTAGAGACTACATTAGGCAGATATACAATATCATGAATTGGAATATTCCATTTTGTAAATGACTTTACGGACATCTCTCCCGGAATTATAAACTTGCCATCAATCTGTCTGAAAAACCATTTTTTTAAAAAGTCCCTCAATTTGTTTTTAGCCTGACTTTCATTTGTTAAATAATTAGCTTCACTCCAAACTGATAAGGTATTCTTTGCCAATCCAATACTTTTTAAAAAGGCTATTAACATTACATTCGGATTATTCCAACTGCCCCCCTAAAATAATTTCGTCCTTAGATTTTATTAAATCTTTTACCAAAAGAGGATTAAAATGAAAGAAAAAACCTTTTATATCAAAGTATAATCCGTTACCGATTTTATATTTAAATTTAAGATCATTCAGATCAATATTCCAATTTCTGTTGGACTCTGTTTCTCTCATGAAAAAAACTTCAAAATCGAAATTAGTTTCTTTGCGTGCCTGTTCCAGCAGGTTGTAAAAGAAAACTCTGTATGGGGGAATTATATTCGTAAAGAAATATACTTTTTTTATTCTTCATCTATTAGCTGTGTTAGTCGTTGAATATAACTTTTCTTAAGGCTTTAATGTATCCTTTTCCGAAACGACGATCCGGCTCCATATAATTTCCTTCTCCCCACTCATTCCAGGAAACTAAAAATAAAATCTTTTTCTCTTCTTTTTTGTTCTTCAGAAATTGGAGTGCTTTTGAGACCTGTCTCGCAAATAAATCAGGCGTTGAACCTGCAATTACAAATCCTTTGCTACCAGATCTTGGCGTATGGTCGTAGTTGGGGATAATTGTAGGGATAGTATCTTCGTCATAATGCTGATCTATATAAAGATTATCAGATAGTCTCCCATAATCAATCTTTCTAGGGGTATTGAATAATTTAATGTTTAAAAATTGCCAAGCCTTGACAAGATAGGGCTGATTAACATATGTCTTCAGATAATCCTGTAATCTGTACATTGCGTCAAATCCTAAAGATTTTACTTCCTCTTTTGTTTCTCCTCTTTGTACTGCTACAAAGTAAATTCCTTCCAACCCATTTTTTAACGCCAGTTCACGCCAAACATCAATAATTTCTTTTATTTTCTCCTTATTATCTATTGAATAAATAACAAATAACGGCTTACCATCAACCTGAATATATCTTTTATCTTTAAAAGCTTGTAATAAAGCTGTCATAAAATGCTCTTCATAGTCCTTTCTGCCCAGATATTTCTGTTCGATCAGCAGTTTATCTCCGCTTCCGGATGGATCCCAAAGTTTCTGGTACCAATTATGATTGGCCCATCCAAAACAAAAAGGAAAATCCGGTTCACCTGAAGCCAGAACTTCATTAATAGGCCTTTCCAAAAGTCTCTTTCCGTCTCCAAACCAGTAATGCCAATAACAAAAGCCTTCCACACCAGCTTCCTTCGCCATTTCCGCCTGTAACTTCCTGGTTTCTGCAACTCGTAAATCATAAAACCCCAGATCAGCAGGGATATTAGGTTGATGATGTCCTTTGTAAAGCGGTTTGGCATTAGCCACACTATGCCATTCTGTAAAACCAGGTCCCCACCATTCATTATTTTCAGGAACAGGATGAAATTGTGGAAGATAGAAAGCTATGACTCGAGCTTTTTTATTATTCATTATTATTAATTTTTGATTTTGAATGTTGTTATTTTGTACACAAATATTGCGGCAAATAGAAAACCAAACAAATATGCTACTGAGCTGAGCATATCGCCTCTTAAAATAAAAAAAAGAAATCCTAGTGAAATCGTGTATAAGACTGAAAAAAAATCACCTGTAACTTTTCTTTCGCCTTCCCAATATATTTTATCTGCCAATGCCGTCTGATATGCTATAAATATTAAAAATATTATAATTCCTATATATCCAAAGTTTACATAACCTTCCGCAAAATAATTAGCCGCAACATTACTAAAAAAGAAATTCAGCTTTTCTGCAGTGAAGGCTCCTGTTCCCATAGGTTTTTCAGGCCAGACAGATCTCGGTACCCAAAATAAGAATACACCAAGTAATTGTTTACCATAAGTGATTAAATCATTGGAAACCAACAATGCAAAATTTTGATAAGAATCAAAATGGGCTTCAGTAAACATCTTAAAATCTAATTTAAACTTCTCACTTCTGCTATCACCAAAATTTCGGAAAACATTTAAAAAAGGAAAAAGAAACAATAATCCTCCCACAAAAATTAATGAAAAAACATTTTTTTTCTGACAAATGAGAATAAGACCAATATAACAGGAATATACATGGCAGCCGCCGCGAAACGAGGAACAGCAGAAGGAAAACATGTTATAAGAGCTAAAAGACCTAATATTGCAAAAATAATTTTATTCTTTTCTTTAGAAACAGCATAATAAAGAAAACACATAATGGAAATAGGCCTTACAAAATTATTTACAATCAACCATTTTGTAGGACTCTCATCTACCTCAACATCCCTCATCGCATCAGCAACCAATTCTCCACCACGTACAAGCATTGGGAAAATATTAAAATTATTGGATGCAAATACTATAAAAAATGCCAACGATGATAAAGCGATTAAGATAAAAGCATTGAAAAATGTAATTTTATCCGGTACTCTAAAGCTATTGAGCCTTTCTTGTATTCTAGGTTTTCTTATTGTATTCCTGAAAAAAATATAAAAAATTTTATAAAAAATAATAATAAAAATTACTAAAATATTCATGAAAAAGTATTCCTCTTCCAGGAGTGGTCTGTAATACCAGAATTTTGAGTTGTCAAACGATTGTAATAAAGGCGCGACACCAAAGAAAAAAAGTGAGAAAAGATAGAACATTTTTTCTAATGAGTATGGTTCATCTCCTCTGGAAAAAATATTATATATAGAAATTACCTGTATAATACTGCTCGTGAAAAATACTCTATTAGAAAAATGCTCAGAATCTTTTCCTGCAAAAAACATTGCAACAATACAAATTACTGATATAAAGATCCATAAAAGCCTGTTCATAATCTATATATATTTTTTTGAACGATTATTTGTAATTCCATCAAATAATCCTTTTAAAATGGAAATAATTTTCTTTATTTTATTATCTTCCATAATAATAATTTTTATAATTCTTACAAATATATAATGTTTTAGAATATTCAATTTAAACCCAAAGCTTAAATGATGTGTATAATCTTTCCATAGTAATATATGATTTCGAACAATAAAATAAGATCTCTCAGCAGAATAGACATTTGATCTTATTCCGAAGAATTTAGATTTCTTAGGAACACCATACATCTGCAGCATATGACTATCACGGATTTTATATATATCTATTCCACTATCAATCGCTTTGAAGCTAAAATCATAATCGACACAATCTACACTGTAAATTTCATTAAATTTTTTAATTCCCGCCAAGGCTTCTTTTGAAAACATAGCTCCTGATGTAATGCAATCCTGAACTTTTATGAAATCTTCCTTATATACAGTATGCTCATTATTTATATTAGGTGAATAAATAGAACTATCATTACGTAAGGCGACAGTATGTGCAAACAATTCAAAATTCTGCCATTTACTATCCTGATCCATTGTTAATAAATGGGTGTACAATGTGTTTTTCTTAATAATTTCCGCAGCGATATTTAAAGGATAAGCTATTCCTTTATTAGTCTTATCTCCCATAAATGAAAGCTTATGAGAATATTCATTCAATAAGTTCTCTATATCTTCACACTCAGAATTTTGCCAAACAATAAGATGATCTATATTATTGATAAATTTGGATATATTGTTTAAAACATTTTTATTATCCGGGGCATACAATATTATTATTCCTAAGATGTGCATAGTAAAAATTATTTTTTGAGTGAAGCAATACTCAACAGGTTTGTTTTAATGACCTTAGGATTAAAATACTTCCAGTTTATAATGTTTATTTTTAGTTTTCTTAAGAATATAAAATACAATGAAATGATAATTATATCGACTATAATAATATTCCATGCAGCACCATAATACCCAAATTTATTACTTAAATAGAGATTTAACAGAAGTCCGACAATGGTCGTATATAGATTTATTCTGAAATATAATTTATCGAAATGATAGTTTAATAAAACCTGTACTCCCAATAAATTAGACAACCCGATTGTTAAGGGAGCAAATGATATTATCTGTAAGATTTCGATAGATTTATCAAACTTATTTCCAAAAATCAACGCAATAATTAAAGGGGAAAAGATCAATAAACAAAAAGAGGTAATAAAATAAAAATATGTAATGATCGGTACTATTTTCTTTACAATATCATTTCCGGTTTCTGCAGATTTTGAAAATGCATTTGATATAAACGGATATATAGCTGTTGATATGGGTATGAAAAGAACATTTACCACAACAAATAAAAAATTAATACTTGTTGTGAAATAACCTATTTCTTTCGTCGTAACAAAAAAACCTAAAATGATGGTATTTGTAGTGGCTCGGAATGCCCCCAAAACATTTGATATAAATATAAATCTATCGGCAAATATTAAATTAAATAATTTATTTAGAGGTTGTTTAGTCAAGCGTAAAGAAAATTTTCTTTTTGCGTGTATAAGTAAGCCAATATTAATGACAACATTAAAAATAGTAGCAAATAGAGGAATATAAAAATAATCTTGTTTTGTCCTTACAAACAGGAAAATAAGAATCATATTAATAAAGCCTCTGATTACATTTATTTTAGAAAAAAGTTTTAAATCCTGAAAACTCTGATAGATAAATTGTGGAGAAAAAACCGAAGAAAGTAAACCTAAAAACAAGATAGTACTTACCAGATAATCTTTATGGAAAACTTTTCCAAAGAAGAGGGAGATTATAAATAAAAGGCATGAAGTAATATATAAAATGCATCTGGAATATAATATCTCGGAAAATGCATTACTTACAAATTCTTTATCTTCAATATTCCTGGAAATTATCTTCGTTCCTGACAAATCAAAACTATATAATATGAACATTGTAAAATAACCAATGAAAGCAGTACTATAGTTTAAAATACCATATCCTTCAGGACCAATAATTCTTGATACATAAGGCATCGTAATTAAAGGAAAAGCTACATTCGCTATCTGGCTTATTCCCAAGGAAAAAATATTTTCGAATACTTTATTTTTGAACATCACATGTTATTAGTATCTTTAAATTTGTCTTAGCAACATATATTTCTTATTATTATCTGTCACTTGTGGAAATGCATACACTTTATTTATTTAAAATCTTTTGCCACCATTTTTTTTCTTCTGCATTATATCCGTAACCATATTTATTTCCGTAGCCTAAATAATGTTTATTTACATCATTAAGTACAAAGCCTACATTTTTAATTTTTTCTGAGTTGATATTCTTGTTCGCAAAATCTATTAAAGCTTTTTCTGTATAGCCGGATCTTGATACATATAATGTAACATCTGCCATTTCAGCAAAAAGGAAAGTGTCGGTAACTAACATCAGCGGAGCAGTATCCAAAATGATGTAATCATATTTTGGCTTAAGCTCAGCCATTAATTCATCATATCGTCCGTTAGTAAGAAGTTCCGTAGGATTAGGAGGTATGCTTCCCGAATAAATTACGTCTAAGTACGGATTAAAAGTAGAGACATGTATAATATCATCAATTTTGGTTTTCTCTTCGTACAGATACTCAGTAAGTCCCGACAATCCTTTTCTGGCAGGATTATATCTCTGAAGCTGAGGGTTTCTGATATCGGATCCAATGATAATAACTTTTTTACTTGGTGTAGCAAGAGCAAGAGCAAGATTCACAGAAACAAATGTTTTCCCTTCCCCCTTTACAGTTGAAGTTACAAAGACTACTTTCGCATCTTTTTTCTTAGCCAGCATAAAGTTCATATTGGTAATCAATATTCTGAAAGCTTCAGCTAGCGGAGTAAGATCATTTGTTTTAATAAGTTCATCCTGACCTTTTTCTAAACTCGGAATTTCTCCGATTACTGATTTACCATGAGATAAAACTTCCAAATCTTTTCTTGATTTTATCTTATCATTAAGTAATTCTTTAACATAAATAATAATAAAAGGAATAAGCAAACCTAATAATAACCCACCTAAAAGGAATACCTGTTTTCTGGGAGCAATAGGATTAGGGGTCGTATATGCATAATCTACTATTCTGGCTTTATTCGCCGTAACAGCCAAAGAGATAGCCGTTTCTTCTCTTTTCTGAAGCAGTAATAAATATAGACTTTCCTTGATTTGCTGCTGTCTTTCAATACTTCTAAACTTTTTTTCCTGTGAAGGAACTTTTGTGATTTTAGAGTTTATAGTACTTTGTTCGCCCTCATATTGGTTTTTAGCAAGCTGAAGCCCTGTGCGGTTCTTAATTAAGCTTTCCATAACCGCCCCTTTTAACGAAGAAATCTGTTTGCTAAGATCTACTACAAGAGGGTTTTGTACCGTTGCATTTTCCAGCAATCTATTTTTCTCTATAACTAATTGATTATAAGCAGATATATTTGATATTGCGGTTTCGTTATTTAGCCCTATGTTTGTAGGCAGCACCTGAGAATTGTTCTGCTTACCTATAAAGTTGATTAAAGAATTAGTTAATTCCAGCTGAGATTCCAATTCTAATTGCCTGGCTCTGGCATTTGCTGAAGTTTCAAGATTTAATTTCGCTTCGGTTTCAATATCTACAATCTTATTAGAAGTCTTAAAATTTTCCTTTTGATTTTCTACCTGGCCAAGTTCATTTGCTATAATATTGATCCGGTCATCAATAAAATCTTTTGTCTTTTTAGATTCTGAATTTTTATCGTTGATAGCCTCATTGTTATAGACCTGTATCAAACTGTTAAGAATATCTTTTGCTTTATCCGTATTTGGGTAGTTTAATGATAATCCTATTACTGTAGCATCTTTATTAACTAAATATACATTCAATAGACCTTGCCATTTATTTACAGTACTTTCCAGGGTAGAATACTCAAAATAAATTTCGCCTAAATCTCCCGTTTTTAATTTATTAAATTCACGATTGCGTTCAATTAACAAATTGGCATAAGGAAGACTAATCGTTTTATTAAAAGTTGTTTTAATTTCTTTAGGAAGTTCTTCCGAGCTTAAAGTGATATTATCTCCTTCTATTTTTATTGAAATAGGTTTTTCAGGAGTTTTTACAAATGGCTTCTCATTGATAGTATGTATGATTACCGGTGAGGTATCTTTGTACAGTTCTTTGGTTTTGAAACCGGATTTTGTATAAATTGCATTCTGTAATTCAAGTTTTCTGACAACATCATACATCATCTTTTTAGATTTGAAAATCTCAATTTCATTATCAATACTGTTCGTACCCATGCCTCCCAGTCCGGATAAGTCCTGCAATACAGCAAATTCTCCCGTAGCGGAAGATGGTGCTTTTTTTGCATCTTTAATGAGTACTGTTGATTGAATCTTATAGACAGGTGTAGCTTTTTTTATATATAAGTACACTATAACTAAAGATAAAATAGGAATTATAATGAACCATACCCAATTTCTCAGATAAGGTTTAATAGCTTCATTAATATTTATTTTTTTACCCTGTTCTTCAACTATAGAGTTATTCATTATCTAATTTTATATTTAAATCTTTTGTATCAGCATAATTCTGGAGATTCCTTTATGAGACACGGCATTAGTTATTCAAAAAAAGTATCTCTATTTTCTGATCAAAGAAACTATTACCGCAGCAGCAGTTATCGCAATAGATGCTGCCGTCAGATACAATCCTGTATTTGGATTTTGTTTTGATTGTACATCTTTTGTATTGGTAGCCGGTACGATAATCGCATCGCCCTGTTTAAGATAATAATATGGAGAGTTAATAAGATTTGCATCCAGCAGGTTTATTTTACCATGAGAAACCACTCCGTTTTCTGTTCTGATTACCAATACATCATCTCTTTTACCATACATCGTAAGATCTCCTGCCATACCTAGTGCATTCAGGATTGTACCCTGTCCGTTTGAAATAGTGTAATCTCCCTGCCTGTTTACTTCTCCAAGTATGGTAACTTTAAAATTGGCTAATCTAATGTTTACCGTTGGGTTAATAACAAACTGCTGTATTTTTTCTCTAAGATCATCTTTCAATTCCACTAAAGTCTTACCGCCAGCGTTTATAACACCTAATACAGGAAAATCGATATTACCATCAGAATCTACAATATATGTTGGGCCAGAAACATTTGTAGCACCCTGATTGGGAGTATTCCCCCCTGCTGTAGCATTACTTTGAATTACTTCTGATGATGAGTAGTTTTGGTTAAAAGGTTTTACCACAGCCATATCTTTGGCAGTGATAAGAATAACCAGCTGATCTCCTTTTTGTATTGTATTAACAGAATTTTTGGCCGAAGATTCTATCGCTACTTTTTCAATATTTTGCAAATAATTGAGATCATTTTTAGCATTAGGGTTAGTTCTGCAAGAAACTAATACTAAGGCTGATATTATAACCAATATTTTACCTTTCATCATATTTTAAAATTCTACAAATATACATTTAAATTTTTTCTATTTATCCAGTGATTCGTAAATAGAATTATTGCTCTTGAATTCCGGTACAATAATTTTTAGCAACCGGACAACTTCTACTTTATCATGCCTTAAAGAAGCTTTTGTAATCGAATTTACTAGTGCTTCTATCTCCAAAAACTCCATGGTAGGATCTTTGGAAACCATAATTTTTTCGTTATGGGTAGGCAATGTTTTTGCATCATCACTCAGAAGTTCTTCATATAATTTTTCACCAGGTCTTAATCCTGTATAAATAATTTTAATGTCTATATTAGGTTCAAAGCCTGATAATTTAATCATTCTTCGTGCTAAATCCAGAATTTTCACAGGCTCACCCATGTCGAAGACAAATATTTCACTTCCCTGTCCCATTGTTCCTGCCTGTAGTACCAGCTCACAAGCTTCAGGAATTGTCATAAAGTACCTTACAATATCAGGATGTGTAATGGTTACAGGACCGCCTGCTTCAATCTGTCTCTTAAAATGAGGTATCACCGAACCGTTGGATCCTAAAACATTTCCGAATCTTGTTGTAATAAACTTGGTTGTATTACCTTCCATATTCTGTAATGACTGTACGAATAATTCCGCGGCTCTTTTTGAAGCACCCATTACATTCGTTGGATTTACTGCCTTATCGGTAGAGATCATCACAAACCTGTTTACATGATATTTGCTCGATAATGTCGCAATAATCTTTGAACCGAAAACATTCACCAGAATTCCTTCATGAGGATTTTCTTCTACCAGCGGTACATGCTTATATGCAGCAGCGTGATAAACCATGGAAAAATTATACATCTGGAATAAAGGTTCTATCCTATTTTTATTTGAAACGTCGGCCAGCACAAATTTGAATCTGATATGAGGAAACTTCTCCTTCATTTCAAGCTCAATGTCGTAAAGAGGAGTTTCCGCTTGGTCCAGCACAACAATAAGAGAGGGATTAAATTGAGCAACCTGGCGTACAATTTCGCTCCCGATTGATCCTGCGCCTCCGGTTACGAGGATATTTTTATTAAAATGTCTTCTTTTAATTTCCTCATTTTCAATTTTAATCGGCTTCCTGTTCAGAAGATCTTCAATCTGAAGGTTACGGATAGAACCACCAAAATCACTGTCTCTGAGCTTCTGTACAGATGGAGCTTTAAATATATTGAGATCTTTTTCAAGAAATAAATTCACCCATGAATTCATTTCATCTTTAGACATCATTTCTTTTATAATGATCACTCCGTCGATCAGGAGTTCTTCTTTTGCATTTTCTTCAATTTTTTCTTTAGCAAAAATGGGTTTTCCGAGCAGATATGCTCTTTTCGAATCGGTACGCTGGGTGAGAAATCCTACTACATGATAAGGAAGACTGGGATTATCCAGAATAGCCCGTGCTATGGCAATAGACTGCTCATCTATACCTAGTACAAGAATTCTCTTCTTTAATGTACTTCTTCTGTATTCTCTTACGATATGAAAAAACTCCTTCACATAAAGCCTGAAAAGAAACAAACCCATAAAGGAAATAATAAAATACAGGATAAGATATGGATTAAGGATGAATTTTGATCCTGTGACCCAAAGAAAGATCGTATTCAAAGTTCCTACCAAAAACAGATTGCAGAAACATGAAATGAGCAACTTGAACAGATCTATAAAGGTAGAGTGCCTGATAATGCCGGCATACGTTTTAAAAATGTACATAAAAATGACATTTGAAAATATGATACCTGCAAAAACAGTGATCCTTTGTCTGTTGTAAACAAACTCACTTTGTGTAATTTTTTCTATAATGTAAGTAGATAAGAATAGGGATATTACCAAAATGATAATATCTATGATCAGAATTATCCACCTGGGCAGATATCTTACATCCGAGAGATTGACAACATTATCTCCTCCGAACATTTTCTTTCTAAAAGAGTTATACATTGTCTTTAATGGTATTCATGTGTGTGTAAAAGTATAATCTAGCATTCATAATCGAAAGCATTGATGCAAATTTAAAATAAAATTTCATCTATCATTATAATTTAAAAATAAATTTAGTTTGAAATAAAATAGAGTTCCTGTAATCTGGCCTATGATCTGTAATCATATCTTCAAGACTAGAAGAAAACCATTAGCAAAAAATATACCACATCCAATTACTTATGAGTCTAAAACATCACTTATTCTTTCGTATTCAAAACCGCGACTCATAAGATATTTTATTGTTTTTGATTTCTGTTGGTATTCTTTAAGCCCTGTTTGTTTTGAGTAGTAATCTTCATAGATTTTCCGGATCATTTTATCGTAATCATCTTCATTTATTTCGTCAAAACATTTATTAATTAATTTCTCAGGAACCTGCTTTTGTTTAAGATTAATTTTAATTTTTGTCTTCCCCCAATGTTTAATATAAAACTTCCCTCTGATATAGCTCCTGGCAAATCTTTCTTCATTCAGAAAGTTTTCCTTTAAAAGGTAAAGTATGATCTCGTCCTTTGCTTCGTCAATTAAAAGAAATTCTTTCATTTTCTGTTCTACCTCATAATGACACCTATCCTGGTACACACAATAGTTGACCAGCTTTTGTTTAATCTCATCAAAGGTAAACGACTTCTTCTCCATATCATACAAAAAAAGAATGAGCAGACGCCCATTCTTTATATTAGTTTAGATAAATTTCTTAATAGTTAAATAATGCTCTCCCTTCCATTAATTCATTTACTTTCTTTCTTACAGAAGCGATTACTTCTTCGTTTTTAATATTATCCACCACTTCAGAAATTAATCCTGCAATGGTATCCATATCATTTTCTTTTAATCCTCTTGTGGTGATGGCTGCTGTTCCCAATCTGATACCTGATGTTGTGAACGGGGACTTATCGTCAAAGGGCACCATATTTTTGTTGCATGTAATATCGGCTAGAACCAGCGCTTTTTCAGTTTCCTTACCGTTTACGCCTTTATTTCTGAGGTCAACAAGCATCAGGTGATTATCAGTTCCGCCACTTACAATATCGAAACCTCTGTTGATCATAGCTTTTGCAAGTGCCTGAGCATTAGATTTCACTTGTTTTGCATACGTTTCAAACTGACTATCGAGTGCTTCACCGAAGGCTACCGCTTTCCCGGCAATCACATGCTCTAGCGGCCCCCCTTGAATACCAGGAAAAACAGCTCCATCCAGAACCTGGCTCATCATTTTGATTTCTCCTTTAGGAGTTTTGTGACCATAAGTGTTTTCAAAATCTTTACCCATCATGATCATACCACCTCTCGGACCTCTTAAAGTCTTGTGCGTAGTAGTAGTCACTACATGGCAGTGTTCAAATGGTGAATTCAATAATCCTTTTGCTATCAAACCTGCCGGATGTGCAATATCTGCCCAAAGTGTCGCACCGATTTCATCCGCCACCTCTCTGAATTTAGCATAATCAAGATCCCTTGAATACGCTGAAAAACCGGCAATCATCATTTTTGGCTTTTCTCTTAAAGCAACCTCTCTCATCTGGTCATAATCAATAAGACCTGTCTCCTGCTGCACCCCATAAGAAACGACATCATACTGAATTCCTGAAAAATTAACCGAAGAACCATGTGTAAGGTGACCTCCCATAGAAAGATCCATCCCCATTATTTTATCACCCGGCTTCAAAACTGCAAGATAAATCGCCGCATTCGCCTGAGAACCTGAATGTGGCTGAACATTTACATAATCAACACCGAAAAGCTGTTTTGCTCTTTCGATGGCCAGTGTTTCAACCTCATCTACTACTTCGCATCCTCCGTAATATCTTTTTCCGGGATATCCTTCAGCATATTTGTTGGTAAGTACGCTCCCCACAGCTTTCATCACATTGTCAGAAACAAAATTTTCTGATGCAATCATTTCAATCCCATGGGTTTGTCTTTGTCTTTCTTTTTCAATCAGGTCGAAAATAATATCCATTTTACTTTTAGTTTTTGAAATTTTTCACCCCAAAAGTACGAAATTTCCGCCAAGATTTCAGCATGATTACCTATGATTTTTAATCTTTAAACTTATCAAATTCCTTTATAATATTTGTTTTTTGATAAAATTTTGACAATACTTTTTGATTTATTCTCTATAATTTTCAACGTTTCCCATAAGTCTTTTTACAACAAAAATTCCTCACAAATAATTGGAGGAATAATAAAATATTGATTAAAAAAACTTAAAATCCTTCTTCCGACAGTTCTTTATTAACAATAGCACCCGTGAAATTTCCTTGTGCTACCGCACTTGCCACAGCTCTCATCATCGTGGTATTATCTCCGCATGCAAATACACCTTCTACGTTTGTTTTATGAAAATGATCTATTTTAATGAAACCATGCTCAGTAAGTTCAAGCCGCAGATCTTCCGTATTAATATTCTGTTCAAAAGGGATTTTCGCATATAAAGCTTCTAACTTCCTTTCATCACCATTTTTAAATATTACCTTTTCAATCTGTCCGTTGCTGTGAACGATTTTTTGGAGTTCCTTTTCTTCAATGACGATTTTATTTTGGTTAAATTTCCTTGTTTGATCTACATTGAATGTACATTCTCCGTTGGTAAATAAAGTAAGATCTTTTGATAAATTAAATACCAGCTTTGAAAATTCAAAAGCAAGATCACCGTTGGAAAGTATTCCTGTTTTTTTGCCCTTCACTTCATAACCGTGACAGTACGGACAATGAATCACAGAAATCCCCCAACATTCTGAAAACCCTTCAATATCCGGCATTATATCTTTCACGCCGGTTGCCAGAATTATCTTTTTAGCCGTAAATTTTTCACCAGTTTCAGTTTCAACATTAAAATCAGCAGCATTTTTGGAGGTTTTTATAACAATCCCGTTAAAAAAGCTTACTGTTTCATATTTTGCGACCTGCTCTTTTGCCAGATCGGAGATTTCTTTTGGCGCCTTCCCGTCCTGAGTAATAAAATTATGGGAATGCGGAGTCTGCCTATTGCATGGTTTCCCACCATCGATGATTAAAACATTTCTTAATGATCTTCCTAAAGCCATTCCCGCAGATAATCCTGCATAGCTCCCACCTATTATGATGACATCAAAGTTATTTTTCATAAATTGTTATTTGCCGGCATTGGAATGTAAGTAATAAACCATTTGCCAGAACAAAGATAGAAAAATTTTATTTAATGCAACAATATTGCGTTAATAATTTAAAACCCAATTTTTTAAAATAAATCCATCTCATAATCAGCCTGCGTTGAATAATAAAAATCCCGGAAAAACATCCCGGGATTACCTCTAAAAAATTTATAGTGTCAGTTTACTATTTTTTTGTTTTTTCCTTTAATTCTTCTTTGTCTTTATCAGATGGGTTCCAGACTTTTACTTCAGCGTTCTTATCGATTCCTGACAGGATCTCAACATTGATACCGTCGCTGGCGCCTAACTTCACGTATGTTTTTCTGAATTTTCCGTCTTTTTGTTTTACCTCAACGAAAGGCATATCTTTACCGTTTTTCTTTTCATACTGAATCAGAGATTCATCAAGCAGCAATGCATTTTTCTTTGAACTGAGAACAATCTCACCGTTGGCAGAGAATCCGGCTCTGATGTATTCATTATTAGGATTAAAAACATCACCCTCAACAGGGAATTTAATAGTTCCGTTGTTGTCTTTCCCTTTCGGCGCAATCATCGTCAGCCTTCCGGGAAAAGTTTTGTTCTGAAGAGCACCGATTACAATATTCATATCCATTCCCTGCTTTAGTTTACCGGCCTGGGCTTCGTCTATTTCTCCTTGAAAAATCAATGAATTAAGATCTGCAATAGAACAAATAGTAGTTCCTGCGTTGAAAGAGTTAGCTTCGATCACCTGGCTTCCGACCTTTACAGGAACTTCAAGAACAGTTCCTGAAGCTTTAGAACGGATCTGCGTAGTAGCCAGCACCTGCAATTCAGGAGTGGAACCGGTTTTTGCGATCAGCAAAGACTTTTGTGCGGTCACCAATTGCTGCTGTGCATTCTTCAAAGCCTGCTGTGTAGTATAAAGCTGCTGCTGTGCATTCAAAAATTCCTGCTTAGAAGCAACTCCTTGCTTATATAGCCTTTCCTGCATTTCATACTGTTTGCGCATATTATCAACATTGAGTTTTGCATTGTTGATCTGAAGCTGCTGATTATTCACATTCTGTTGTGCATTGTTTACTTCCGCAAGATTTGGAACGATTCTCACCGTTGCGATCAGTTGCCCGGCTTCTACACGGTCGCCTTCGTCCACCAGAATTTTATCAATAATTCCTGCTATGTTTGGTTTTATTTCAATTTCCTCTTTTGGAATAATTTTTCCTGTTGCCATCACTTTGTCATCCATATTCTGAACGGTAGGTTTACGGGTAAGGAAAGCTTCGCTTTCTTTAGAATTGGATTTTACAAGATACCCGATCCCTGAGAACAGCGCCACTGCAAATAAAAGCCCCAAAACAATATAAATGGCTTTTTTCCAAGTGAATTTCTTTTTCATATGTATAGTTTATTTTATTATTTAAATAGTAAAAGTTAAAAGATTACTGTAAACTTATTCTGTTCTTAAAGCTTCAATAGGTCTTATTTTTACAGCTCTCTGTGCCGGTATCATCCCGATAACCAACCCTAAAAATACCATAACCGCCATCGCCGCAAACACATTTCCGTAATTGACCGTCGGATTATAGAACGGGAATGAATCCTGCCCCTGTGTTGCTATATTCAGAATCATCAGTACGAAAATACCGAACATAAAACCGAGGAGTCCTGACGAAAGCGTAATAACAACACTTTCAAGCAAAATTTGGTTTCTAACCTCCGAAGGCTTTGCTCCCAGCGCTCTTCTGATCCCTATTTCCTTTGTTCTTTCTTTTACGGTAATTAGAAGGATATTGGAAATAGCAATTACCCCTGCAAGAATCGTTAATGTTCCTACAATAATCGTAAGAAGCTGCATTCCTGTGAGGAAGCCCGTCAGTTTTTTAAATTCTTTTCCAAGGTTAAAACTTCCGAAAGCATTCGTATCTTCAGGAGACACTTTATTTTTAGATTTTAATTCGAGTTTTACATTCTCTTCCACTGCATTGGCGTCAACATTCGGCTTGCTTACAATGGCAAACATATCGATCTGATCTCCGACATTATACATTTTTGTATAAGTGGAAAGCGGAATAAAAACAGTCTGATCGTTTTCAAAACCACCCCCTTTTTTCACCCTGAAGACCCCTATAACATTAAAAAATATCCCTTTAATATTAATTGACTTTCCGAGCGGATTTTCATTCTTTTTAGAATCGAAAAAGTTTTTATAAATTTCTTCACCAATGACAGCTACATTTTTATTTCCTGATACATCCGCATCATTAATATATCTTCCGTAAATCAGTTTTTTTTCGGATATTTTATTTCCTACAGGATAATCTCCGGTTAATGAATACGTTCCGGTTTTACCATTTTTCGACATCGCCTCGCCCGGAGTTCCTGTGAAACTTCCTCTTGAGTTTTGAGGTGAGATATAATCGATACTTGCTATTTTTCTTTTCAGCATATCAATATCTGAGAGATGAAGGTGCATTTGTCGTCCTTTAGGGAAACCTTCATAAGGAATGGATGTATTCTGCGCCCAAAGGAAAATAGAATTGGTAGCAAACCCTGAAAATAATTTGTCGAACCCATTTTCCATACCTTTTGCCGCACCAAGCAAACTTACATATAAAAACATACCCCAGCCTACCCCAATCATGGTAAGGAATGTCCGAAGCTTATTATTCCTGAGCGAATAATAAATTTCCTGCCAAGTATCTTTTTTAAATATTATATTCATTTTTTAACTGTCAATTATCAATTCTTCGGGTCAATGGTCAATCTTTCTACAACTATAAATTCACTTGCGTTGCAAAATTCACTTTTAATTATTCTGTTCTTAATGCTTCAATAGGTTTTATTTTCGATGCTCTGTAAGCAGGAACAAATCCTGCAATCAGCCCGGAAAACACCAAAGCAATAAATGCCATGAAGATAGATCCCCAGCCCACACTTGGATCTTTTATAAAGTATTCTTCAAGGCTGTCACCGATCAGATGTAAGGCCAAAACTCCCAGTCCAACTCCCACAAAACCCGAGATTACAGTAATCACAACACTTTCCTGAACAATCAAAGCAACAATACTTCGCGGTTTTGCGCCGATTGCTTTTCTTACTCCGATCTCCTTCGTTCTTTCTTTCACGATATACACCATGATATTGCTGATTCCGATAATTCCGGCTGCCAGAGTTCCCAAACCTATAAATCCTACGATCCCCGTAAGCACCGCCATGAAAGCGAAGGTATCTTCCATATTCTGGGCATTGTTCCAGACTCTTACACCATTTTCATCACTTGGAGCAACATTCTTTCTGGCCTTTAATTTTTCTTTAATTTCGTCACCATATTTAATGGCCTGTTGTGGCGTAAGCTTATCATTATAAGCAATATAATTAATGCTCACCGTGTCGGAACCTTTTTTCATCTGCTGCAAAGTGGTGATAGGTACTGTAATATGCCTTTCATCCCAGTCGCCACCGTCATCCGAGAAAACGCCTACAACTTTAAAAATAGTTCCGTTGATATTTAATTCTTTCCCTACAGGACTTCCATTTTTAATGAGATCCCTTTGAACCATTCTTCCAATCACGGCAACATTCTGTTTTCTTTCCAGATCGGTTGGTGTAAGGTATCTGCCGTCGAGCATTTTTCTATTTTCAATGATCTTCTCTTCCGGACGTGCCCCGTTGATCTGATAATTACCACTTTCTTTGCCATATTTTACAAGTAAGTTGGCGGTATATCGGGGTGTTGAACTCCCTACTTTTTCTTTATCTATGCCGACCAGAAAATCATAATCATCGTTATTCATGGTCACAACTCTATCGGACTGAAGTCCTTTATAAGCTACGGTAGTTTTTCCTGTCACAATAGAGATCAGATTCTGTGCATCTCTCGCAAAACCTTGTGTGAAGGCATTTTGAAGCCCGGTTCCGATTCCGAAAAGAACAATGAAAATAAATAATCCCAAAGCCACGGTAAATCCGGAAAGTACCGTCCGCAATACATTACTGCGAATAGAACTGAATATTTCCTGCCAGCGATCTAGGTCGAACATAGTTTTTATTTTTTTTATGTTTTAAAAAAGTGAATTAGCATTGCTGTCAATTTTCTTCGAGTCAATCAACTTTGTTGTCAATTTTTACCATCCAAAATTTGCTTGCATAGCAAAATTGATTATTCACCATTCACTTTTTTAATCATTCCACTTAATAATATAAAAGTTGTCTTTACCAATTTTCCAATATTATCTAAATCTTCAGCTTAGCATAGTTACTTTCCATAACTATATCAAAACACGAATCCAATTCAATCACAGAACCTCTTGCTATTTCAAAATATCTTTTTCTTTCCAGTTCAGATTTTCGTGAACAACCTTCTGTGATATTTAAAACTACAGAGGTTGAAGCTCTTCTTATTTGATCTGTCAAATTGAACTTTTCACATTTCGGAAGTTGAAACAAAATTTTATAACATTCAGATCGCAATTCTCTTGCAGATTTATAAACATCAAGTTTATAATGATTCAGATTTAAAAACATTTTTATTTTTTTTCGTAGTCATTTGTATTATGTGTGTCAATTTACTGTCCTTCTAAAAACTCACTTTGCAAAGCAAAAATTGATTATCCACCATTCACTGTTACAGCACTAACTGCTTGATAAACTCATCACTTTCTATGATTCCGTCTTTCAGAATAACATTTCGTTTAGTTTGTGCAGCCACATCCGGTTCGTGAGTTACAACAATAATCGTTTTTCCTTCATTATTGATTTCCTGAAGAAGCTTCATAATGTCATGAGTCGTTTTAGAATCCAAAGCACCTGTAGGTTCATCAGCCAGAACAACTTTAGGATTTGTGATCAATGCCCTCGCAATAGCAACCCTCTGCTTCTGCCCCCCCGGAAAGCTCGTTGGGTAAATGATTAGCCCACTGCGCAAGCCCCACTTTTTCCAAATATTCCATCGCTTTACGGTCACGCTCTTTTCTCGGGACATTCTGGTAATATAACGGAAGCGCAACATTATCCAAAGCAGTTTTATACCCGATCAGGTTAAAAGACTGGAAGATAAACCCTAAAAATTTACTTCTGTATTCTGCAGCCTTCACCTCCGACAGATGCTCAATAGGAACACCATCCAGCTCATAAACACCGGAATCTTTCTCATCAAGAATCCCTATAATATTAAGGAGTGTAGATTTTCCGGATCCGGAGCTTCCCATGATCGACACAAATTCACCTTCCCCAATGGTAAGGTTTATTCCCTTGAGAACATGCAGTTTGCTTTTCCCTGTATCGTACGACTTATGTAAATCCTGAATTACTAACATTAAGTAAGATTATGTTTTACTCAATAAGTAGATATAAATTTTAATTTGTTACGAAGAATGAAAAATTCTTTAATTAAATTATTGTTTAATATTTTTTTCTTTTATTCATAATGGTTTACATCAACCCGTTTAATATCAATCTGCTTATAACATACATTTTTAAAGGATATTCACGTATAAGTCAATGCCTAAGCGGTTTTCATGTAAATGTGGAAAACTTTTAAGGTTAAAACTCAATCATTTAGTGTTTCACCCTTTTAAATACAGTTCTTGTTTTCTAACTTTGTACTTGTACATCACGAAAAATAAAGCGCATTTGAGGTTGATAATTTTCAACCGTAAGCCACAACAAATCAACCTGTTGATTATTTTTTGGACTTTATCCACATTGATCTATTATTTAATTTTTTAAGACATTCTAAAAATATGGGAATTTTTGACAAGAGAGTAAGCTATAAGCCATTTGAATACCCCGAGGTTCTTCAATTCGTGGAAGCGATTAACAAATCGTTTTGGGTACACTCGGAAGTGGATTTCACTGCAGATGTTCAGGATTTTCATTCACAGCTGGAGCCGAATGAAAAACACGCTGTAAAAAACGCGCTTCTGGCTATCGCACAGATTGAAGTATCTGTAAAAACATTCTGGGGAAATCTATACAATCACCTTCCAAAACCTGAATTTAATGGTTTGGGAGCCACTTTTGCAGAATGTGAATTCCGTCACTCTGAAGCTTATTCCCGTCTGTTGGAAGTTTTAGGCTACAACGACGAATTTTTGAATGTCATTGAAATTCCTGCCGTAAAAAAGAGAATCGAATTTTTGTCAAATGTCCTGAAACACGCCAATTCCGCAACGCCGAAAGAATATGTTTCTTCTCTTTTGTTATTCAGTATCCTGATCGAAAATGTTTCTCTTTTCTCTCAGTTTGCCATTATTCTTTCTTTTACAAGATTTAAAGGATACATGAAAAATGTTTCCAATATCATCGCCTGGACTTCCGTTGACGAGCAGATTCACGCCAACGCCGGAATCTACCTTATCAATAAAATCCGTGAAGAACAGCCTGAACTGTTGACGGATTCTGATATTGAAGATATTTATACCCTTGTTGACCAATCCGTTGAACTTGAAGGAGAAATCCTTGACTGGATCTTCGAATTGGGAGAATTAAATGTTTTTTCAAAAGAGGATTTATTAAATTTCATGAAGTACCGTGTGGACGACAGTTTAAAGAAAATCGGCATGAACACAAGATACAATGTCACTCCGGAACAATACCGTCCGATGGTCTGGTTTGAAGAGGAAGTTTTTGCCAATTCTATGGACGATTTCTTTGCTAAAAGACCTGTAGATTATACGAAACACGATAAGAGTATTACGGCGAACGATTTGTTTTAATTCATTTAATTCGGCGCGAGCGAAGCGAGCGTCAAAGCCGTTAGTATTAGCAATGTCATGCTGAGCCTGTCGAAGCATATTACAATCTTTTTAAAGAAAATATTATTAAAGCACAAAATTCCTGAGTATTAAAATCACTCAGGAATTTCGAAAATATAAACAACTATGGAAGAACAAAGCAACAATATATGGTGGCTCAATGAAGAGTCGGAGCAAATGCTTAACAGAGGTTATTTGCTAAAAGGGGAAACAGTAGAAGGCGCTATCGACAGAATTACTACGGCGGCAGCAAAAAGGTTGTATAAACCTGAGCTTCAGCCAGCTTTCAAGGAAATGATTACCAAAGGATGGATCAGTTTTTCTTCGCCGGTATGGGCCAATATGGGAACTCAGAGAGGTCTTCCTATTTCCTGTTTTAACGTTCACATTCCGGACAGCATTGAAGGAATTACCCACAAAATGGGAGAAGTTATCATGCAGACAAAAATCGGTGGCGGAACGTCAGGATATTTCGGGGAACTTCGTAACAGAGGAACTGCAGTAACCGATAACGGAAAATCTTCAGGAGCAGTTTCTTTCATGAAGCTTTTTGATACTGCCATGGACGTCGTATCTCAGGGCGGGGTGAGAAGAGGTGCTTTTGCAGCTTACCTTGATATCGACCACGGTGACATTGAAGAGTTTTTATCCATTAAAGATATCGGAAGTCCGATTCAGAACTTGTTTACAGGAATCTGCGTTCCGGATTACTGGATGCAGGACATGATTGAAGGTGATATGGAAAAACGTAAGATCTGGGCAAGAGTTCTGGAAAGCCGCCAGCAAAAAGGCCTTCCTTACATTTTCTTCACAGACAACGTTAACAGAAATAAACCGCAGGTTTACAAAGATTTAGGATTAACGGTAAATGCAAGTAATCTTTGCTCTGAAATCATGCTTCCTTCGACAATGGAAGAATCTTTCATCTGCTGTTTATCTTCCATGAATCTTGAATTGTACGACGAATGGAAAGATACGGATGCCGTAAAACTGGCCATCTATTTCCTGGATGCAGTTTTATCTGAATTTATTGATAAAACAGAAGGAAACTATTATCTTCAGGGAGCAAGAAATTTCGCGATGAGACACAGAGCCTTGGGATTGGGTGTTTTAGGATACCATTCTTACCTTCAGAAAAATATGATTCCTTTTGAAAGCTTTGAAGCAACACAATTCAATGCAAGAGCTTTCAGACGTATCAAAGAACAGGCTGAACAGGCTTCCAGAGAACTGGCAAACATTTACGGAGAACCTGAATTGCTGAAAGGATACGGACTGAGAAATACCACAACAATGGCCATTGCTCCTACAACTTCCAGCTCTGCGATTCTGGGACAAACTTCTCCGGGAATCGAGCCGTTCGCTTCTAATTATTTTAAAGCCGGCCTCGCAAAAGGAAACTTTATGCGTAAGAATAAATATCTGGCAAAATTATTAGAACAAAAAGGCCTTGATAATGAGGAAACATGGAGAACAATCATGTTGAACCACGGATCTGTACAGCATTTGAAGGAATTAACAGAAGAAGAGAAAGCAGTATTTAAAACTTTTAAAGAAATCTCTCCAATGGAAATTATTTCGCAGGCGGCACAAAGAC
Organism: Chryseobacterium sp. POE27; assembly: GCF_039727685.1. Lineage (NCBI taxonomy): Bacteria > Pseudomonadati > Bacteroidota > Flavobacteriia > Flavobacteriales > Weeksellaceae > Chryseobacterium > Chryseobacterium sp. POE27. The sequence goes on along the minus strand of NZ_CP152475.1, from coordinate 3,594,195 downwards.
AGCAGTATATCGATCAGGCTCAGTCACTGAACCTGCAGATTCCTTCCACAATGCCGGTAAAAGATGTCAACTATTTATACATCGAAGCATGGAAAAAAGGGGTTAAAACTCTTTATTATCAAAGAAGTTCTTCTGTTTCTAAAGAAATGATGGTCAACTTTGTTACCTGTACAGCTTGTGAAGCATAGGACTCTCAAATAGTAAACAATACATATTCACTTCAGCACGCTTTTCTGGCGTGCTTTTTTATTTTATATTTGTTAAAAGACTTAATCATTAAATATATCCAGATATGAAATTCGGACAAGTAGAAGATCCTTCAAAAATAGATTTTACGCTACCCAAAGATCACCCAAAAACAAAGGAAATTTTAAACCAAAATAAAAAAGGCCTGGAAAATATTTCCATCGGGTGTGCCAAATGGAATAAAACCGATCTCAAAGGGTTTTATCCCAAAGGGGCAAAAGATGAACTAACGTATTATGCGACTCAGTTCAATTCCATAGAGCTTAATGCAACTTTCTACGGGATGCCTACTCCTGATCAGGTTCACACGTGGAAGGAAAAGACTCCCGATAATTTTAAATTTTTTCCTAAAATCACCAATACTGTTTCCCATTTCAGGAGATTAATTGACGTCACCGAACCGGTTACTCAATTTGCGACTTCCGTAATGCAGTTTGATGAAAAATTAGGAATGGTATTTCTTCAGCTTCATGATAATTTTAAACCTAAAGATTATGACAGATTGGAAAAATTCGTTAAAGACTGGCCCAAAGAAGTCCCGCTCGCCATTGAATTAAGAAATACCGAATGGTTTACCAATGAGAATATTCTGAATACTACCTGTGAACTTTTTGAAACCTACAATGTTACCAATATTATTGTAGACACAGCAGGCAGAAGAGACATGCTGCATATGCGTCTCACAACACCGACAGCATTCATCCGATACGTGGGAGCCAATGCTGACAGTGATTATGCGAGATTGGATGATTGGATGAAGCACCTGACGAAATGGAAGAAAGAAGGCCTGCAAAATGTTTACTTCTTTGTACATCAAAATATCGAAAAAGCCTCACCTCTTCTCTCTGCTTATTTTATCAAAAAAATGAATGAAGAGTGGAAAACTGACATTCACATCCCTAAAATGGCAGTCGAAAGTACGGGAACATTATTTTAAGAACTGATAATTTTTAACTTCACTTACTTTTTAGTAGAATGATTTTAATTAAAAATAATTTTAAAAGAAAAATAATTCGCGTTTTTTAGCAGAAAAAAAATAATTGAAAAAGCCTTTTTTGTATTCTGATAATGATTAAATTAGAAAGGATGATAATCTACCGAATGTCGAACAATCTAAAAACACATTATTATGGAAAACGAAATTTGCAAAATAAACATCTCTACAAATTTTCTGAATGACGAATACACTTTTTACAACAATGAAACAATAAAAAGAGTGTATGATCACAACAGCCTGAGTTCTGATGTAACTGAATGGGTAGAGCCCAAGCAAATCAGCAAACAAAATAAAGATAAAATCATTAAAAAATGTCCCGAAGAACTCAAGGAAAAAATAATGTTGATTTTAGATTATCCTTAATTGTATCCTTTATTTTAAAACGAATTCATCGTGTCCCGGTTTAAAATCGGGACTTTGGCTATTAAGACATTTGTAAAAGCGAGGTGTTTTCAGTTTTAACAATAACAGCAATAAAGATCAGTATCAAAACTAATTATTCTTACTCTCAATCTCCTGAATCCTCTTCTTAATAAAATCCGTGGGGCGTATCCCATTGATCTCATAAAACAAATCGGAGAAGTTTTGGCGGGAAGCGATTCCGCATTCTTTGGCGAGGGTTTCGATGTTGTATTTAAGGTATTTTCTGTCTTCAAAAAGTAAATTGGTGATGTAATTGATCCTGAGCTGGCTGAGGTATTTGTTAAAATTCCCACCTTTATGTTCATTAATGACCTGGGAAAGATAGCTGGAATTTGTTCCCAGCTGTGAGGCCAGTTTACTGATGGTAAGACCTTTTTGAATAAAACCATTTTTATCTTCAAATAATTTCAGCTTTCTGAGCAGCTCTTCTACTTTTCTTTCGTGAAGATTGGTTCTTTTTTCCTCTACAGCAACAATAGGAGCTTCCGAAATATTTTGCTCTTTTGCAAATTTCTCTTCAAGTAAGATGTATTGCTGTTTGATTACTTTTGCTTTTTTCTGTTTTTTGTTAAACAGCATGATAAGTCCGATCGCCCAGATAATCAAAAGTATAATAACAACGGTTACCAGGTAATTGATTTTCTGAAGCTTATTTTTTTCATCCAGCAATGTTTTAGTATCATAATCTTTATGGATCTTCGTAGACAGATAACTGAAATCTTTCGACATGACACTGTCTGCCTTCAGCAACTGACTGGTATAATAGAGCTGCTGTGCCTGATTTTTATTCTTTTTGCTGTAGTCGATCAGGATCTCATAGTTTTCCCTAAGCTCCGGAAGAAGAAACTGATGCTTATTAAAAATCGAATCGATCTTTTTGAAGTAACCGAATGACCTTTTAGTATCCTTCAATCCAAGGTAACTTTTACCGATAAAGAAATAATTAACCGAAAGTCTCGCAAAATCCCTGCTGTTCACAATCGAAGGCAGAGACTGATTAAGATCCGATAATGCAAGTTTATAATGTTTGTCTCTATATTCAGAAATACCTTTTGACAAAAGAAAATAGGCTTTTTCCTGCGCATAATCGTTACTGTTGCCGACTTCAGAAAGTCCTTTTTCTATGGCTGCATCCACTTCCTTATTTCTCCCTAAATGCCTGTAGCATATAATCAGCTGATGAAGACTATTGAGATATCCTCTTTTATTGTTATAGATTTCATTCGGATGAAGGTTCGATTTTGATTTCTCTCTATAATGTGTAAGACATTTACCGAATAATTCAGCAGCTTCATCATAATATCCTAAATAGCTTTTCACCACGCCAATATGATACAGATTCTGGTATTTCAAATACTCATTTCTGGTATTTTTAGAGTATTCGTATGCTTTCAGATACTCATTGAGTGCCAGCTGATATTTTTTGTAATTGTAATAATATATGACTCCCTTATCAATATGGGCGGTAATAAGAAGATCTTTATCCCGGGAAAGGTTTGCTGCCCAAACCATACTGTCGGCATATTTTAATTTTTGTTCATCAAGGAAGGCGTAAAAAATACCATCTTTATATCCCTGAACCAGTTTTTCATAGTTCTTTTCCTTTTTTGCTTTATTAATATATGGCTGAATATAGAGAAATGCTTTAGCATCATTCTCTTCCATATTTTCATATTTGTTTCTGAGCTCATAATACTGACTATGCGATTCCTGAGAAAAGAATAACCCGAACCAAGCGGTACAAAATAAAAGAAATAGTTTTTTAATCACCTTAGTATCATTCATTATAAAACAACGGTCAAAATTACAAAAATTGAGCGGTTTTTCTCAAACAAGTTTGAATTATTATCAAGGATCGAATTATTTCTATTTTACAAATATAAAAACTGATAGTCAATATTTTAAATATTCTTCTCGTACGAATTATGACGTCTTTATTTATGAATAATGACAACAATTGCTTTCATAATTCATTATAAGATGATATTTTTGAACACAGAAATTTACAGAAGAAAAATAATGCTTTTGTTTTCGAACTATGACAAGGCTTACATAAGATATAAAATAGCCTTACATCAGAAGGGTAAAAACTAATAACCGTAAAAACATAGTGAGTCAATAAATAATTTCGCCACCTTCCTTAACAGGGAAATTACTTTTTTTGGGGGAGGTTGGTTTTTTAAAGTTAATTTCAAAACTAATAACCATTTTTTTTAAGGTATCAACCATATCATAATTAACTGCGCACACATCCTGCAGATCAATTTAATAAAAGGTTTATGAATCTTTTTATTAAAATTCAGTTTTAATCGAAAAGAGACTGGTCCCTTTCGGGCAGTCTCTTTTCTTTTTAAAACATTAAGGATTTATAATCACTTCCAGCCTCCGCCTAAGCTCTTATAAATGTCAACAACTGTACTCAGCTGTTTTTGTTTAGCTTCCACCAGCTCCATTTTGGCATCCAGGGCATCTCTCTGATTAAGGAGTACTTCCAGATAATCTGCCCTTGAATTCCTGAAAAGCTGATTAGCTATATCTATCGATTGTTCCAAAGCCTTGGTTTCTTCAGACTTTAGTTTATAATACTGATCAATATTTTTGACTTTAGACATTAAATTGGCCACATCCAGATACGCATTCAGAATCGTTTTATCGTATTCGTACAGAGACTGAATCTGTCTTGCATCGGCAGTCTGAAAATTGGCTTTTATTGCGCTTTTGTTAATCAGCGGACCTGCTAATTCACCTACCAGACTTGCAGCCATCGATTCAGGCAACTTAACTAAATAAGACGGTTTAAAGGCTTCCAGTCCCAATGTTGCGGAGATTTCCAATGTAGGATAAAATTCTTTTCTGGCTGCCTCAACATCTAATTTTGCAGATTTTAATTCCAATTCAGCTTGCTTGATATCCGGACGGTTAGCCAGCAGCTGTGAAGGAATTCCGGTATAGACCGTTTGCGGAAGTGTAGTCATAAAATCATCTTTCGATCTTACAATGGGTTGAGGATAACGGCCACACAACGCGTTGATTTCATTTTCCTTTTCGGTAATCTGCTGACGGATGGTGTATTCCGTTGCCTTGGATTTTGCCAGTTCAGCCTCAAACTTCTTTACTGCCAATTCGGTAGCTGCCGCTGCTTCTTTTTGAATTTTTGAAATTTCAAGAGCTTTCTGCTGAAGTTTTGTGTACTGCTGGATGATATCAAGCTGATTGTCCAACGCCAGCAATTCATAATAATTATCAGCAATCTCTTCAATCAGATTAGAAAGAACGAAGTTTTTACCTTCTACTGTTGAAAGATAATGTGCTATTGCTGATTCCTTTTCTGTTCTGAGCTTTTTCCAGATATCGATTTCCCAGTTGGCCATTAAGCCGCCTTCAAAATTCCCCAGTGGATCCGGCATTTCTTTTCCGGGTTCAATTTCTGTAGTGGCATCGCCCGCCCCTTCGCTGGTATAACGTCCTGCTTTTTTCACTCCTGCTCCGATTCCTGCAGAAACAGTAGGTGTTAATCTTCCTTTTTTAGCTAAAACACCACTCTTCGCAATTTCAATTTCCTGTAAAGTGATCATCAGCTCCTGATTATTTTTTAGAGCCGTTTCAATTAGGGAAACTAAATTAGGGTCAGTAAAAAACTGTCTCCAGGGAGTTGTCCCGCTATTATTATTGGCATCACCCTGATCTTCCTGATTGAAGTTCTGAGGCACATTTTCTTTTACCTCGTCTTTTATGACGGTCGCCATAGGCGCCTTACAGCTCGCTAAAACAAGCGATAAGGCGATGGCTGCTATATATTTATTATAAATCTTCATGTTTGTCATCGTGTTGATACGGTTCTGTTTGTTCTGTTAAAGGATTTTCTTCTTCATATCTCGCCAGTTTCGACCTTTCGGCAATAGTTCCGAAGATGTAGTACAATCCAGGAATAATCATTAATCCGAAAATAGTTCCGATAAGCATACCTCCCGCTGCTGCTGTCCCAATCGTTCTGTTACCGATAGCACCCGGCCCGGTAGCGATCACCAACGGAATCAAACCTGCAATGAATGCAAATGATGTCATCAGGATCGGACGGAAACGGATAGCCGCTCCTTCGATAGCTGCCTGAGCCACAGGAATACCTTCTTCAGCCTTTTTCTGTACGGCAAATTCCACGATCAGTACGGCATTTTTACCTAAAAGACCGATCAGCATGACCATTGCTACCTGAGCATAGATATTGTTTTCCAGCCCTAATAATTTTAAACATAAGAAAGCTCCGAAAATACCTGTCGGCAACGATAAGATTACCGGCAATGGAAGGATAAAACTTTCATACTGTGCAGAAAGAATAAGGTAAACGAATCCTAAACACACCAGGAAAATAAATATTGCTTCATTCCCACGGCTTACTTCATCTTTGGAAATACCCGCCCAGTCGATTCCGAAACCTCTCGGAAGTGTTTTATCTGCCACTTCTTTAATTGCCGCAATTGCCTGTCCTGAACTGTATCCCGGTGCCGGCGTTCCACTTACTTCAGCAGAGTTGTACATATTGTGTCTTGTAATCTCCGATAAACCATAAACCTTTTCCAAATGCATGAAATCTGAATACGGAACCATTTGATCTTTATCATTTTTAACATAAAGCTTTAATAAATCACTTGGCAACGCACGATATTGCGGCCCCGCCTGAACGATCACTTTATATGGTCTGTCGAAACGGATGAAACTGGTCTCATAGTTGGAACCTATCAATGTTGATAAATTATCCATTGCATTCTCAATTGTAACCCCTTTCTGTTCGGCTAAATCATTATCCACCCTTAACATATACTGAGGGAAACTTGCAGAATAAAATGTGAATGCAGACCCCAACTCGGGACGTTTTTTCAGCTCACGCACAAAATCGTTGCTTACTTTCTCCATTTTCTGATAATCTCCGCTTCCCGCCTTGTCTAAAAGACGAAGTTCAAAACCACCGGCTGCACCGTACCCGGGAATTGACGGTGGCTGGAAGAATTCTATATTGGCTCCCGGAATATTTTTGGCTTTTTCTTCAAGCTTTTCGATGATTTCTGCAGCAGATTCTTTACGATCTTCCCAGCTTTTGAGGTTAATCAAACAAGTACCGGAGTTGGAACCTGTACCTTCAGTCAGAATCTCATATCCTGCCAGTGAAGAAACAGACTGTACTCCATCAATATCTTCAGATTCTCTTAGCAACTCTTTGGCAATCTGGTTGGTTCTCTCCAACGTAGATCCCGGAGGGGTCTGGATAATCGCATAAATCATCCCCTGATCTTCTGCCGGAATAAATCCTGAAGGAAGTGAATTGCTCAGGAAAAACGTACAGGCACAGAACGCTAATAATAAAGGTAAAGTGATAGTTTTCTTTTTAACCGTTTTATTCAGCATTTTTTCATACTTCCCGGCTCCTTTGGTAAACAAATTATTGAATTTATCCAAGAAAATGGTGATTGGAGTTCTTCTTTTCGGTTTCCCGTGATTATTCTTTAAAATTAAAGCACATAAAGCCGGCGTCAATGTTAAAGCTACCACTCCCGAAAGGATAATCGCCGAAGCCATCGTAATGGAAAACTGACGATAAAATACCCCAACCGGACCAGACATGAAGGCAATCGGAATAAATACAGATGCCATTACCAAGGTGATCGCGATGATCGCTCCGCTGATTTCGTGCATCGCTTCTTCTGTTGCCTTTAACGGAGAAAAATGTTTCTCTTCCATTTTAGCGTGAACGGCTTCAATAACCACAATCGCATCATCGACCACAACACCGATCGCCATTACAAGGGCAAAGAGAGAGATCATATTTAATGTAATTCCGAAGGCTGACATCACGGCGAATGTACCGACCAATGACACAGGAACCGCCAGCGCGGGAATCAACGTTGAACGCCAGTCGCCCAGGAAAAGGAATACCACAATAGCCACCAAAATAAATGCTTCAAACAAAGTATGAACTACTTTTTCAATAGAAGCGTCCAGGAATCTTGATACGTCATAACTGATGTCATAATGCATTCCTTTCGGGAAAGTGGTTTTCTGAAGTTCCTCCATCAAAGATTTTACATTTTTGATAACATCGCTTGCATTGGAACCATAAGATTGCTTTACAGTGATCGCTGCAGAAGGTTTTCCATTTAATGTAGAATAAATATCGTACATAGATGAACCAAACTCAATATTGGCTACATCTTTTAATCTGATAAATTCTCCGTCGGATTTTGCTTTAAGGATAATGTTTCCATAGTCCTTCTCGTTGTTGTAACGCCCCGGATATTTCAGAATATACTCAAATGACTGTGAACGCTTTCCGGAACTTTCCCCTGTTTTACCCGGAGAAGCTTCTAAACTTTGTTGATTTAATGCTTCCATCACTTCATCTGCTGAAATGCTGTAAGCCGTTAAACGGTCAGGTTTCAACCATATACGCATGGCATACTCCCTTGTTCCCAGGATATCTGCAAAGCCGACACCGCTTACCCTTCTCAATTCAGACATCACATTGATATCTGCATAGTTGAAAAGAAACTTTTGGTCAGCTTTCGGATCGTCACTGTATAAGTTAATATACATCAACATATTAGGTTCTTCCCGCGTTATTTTCACACCTTCACGCACCACTAAAGGCGGAAGTTTATTTACGACCGAAGATACACGGTTCTGCACGTTTACTGCGGCTACGTTCGGGTCTGTTCCCAAGTCGAAAACTACCTGAATGGATGCTTCTCCGTCGTTTCCGGCATCAGAAGTCATATATTTCATACCGGGTACACCGTTTAATCCTCTTTCCAACGGAATAACCACGGATTTAATCAACAATTCGTTGTTGGCACCGGGATATTCTGCCGTGATATTTACCTTTGGTGGTGAAATAGAGGGAAACTGTGTAATCGGTAATTTTAACAGTGATAAAACTCCCATGAAAACTATAATCAGAGAGATTACGATAGACAGAACAGGTCTGCGAATGAATTTCTTAAACATAAAAATAATGATGAATTATTAATGATTAATGATAGATGATACTTTTGAACATTTGACCGATCAATTATCGATTATCAATTATCATATATTTTTTACTCTGCTTTTAATTTTAATGAATTAAGAACTTTCTTCGGATCCTGGAATTTTGTCTGAACTTTCTGATCGTCTTTCACTTTCTGAACACCTTCCAAAAGGATCTTATCACCTGTTGCAAGGCCGGAGCCCACTACATAAACATCAGGAAGCTCATAAGCCACTTTAATATTTTTAGATCTTGCGACTCCGTCTTTACCAATTACAAATACATACTTCTGATCCTGGATTTCATAGGTAGCTTTCTGAGGGATGATTAAAGCATTTCTCAACGGCAGGGTCATTCTCACTTTTCCTGTTTCACCATTTCTCAGCAGTTTATTGGGATTCGGGAACTTTGCCCTGAAAGCAATATTTCCGGTTTCATTGTCAAACTCTCCTTCAATAGTCTGGATTTGCCCTTTTTCGGGAAGCAATTCTCCGTTTGCCATTAGCAGGCTCACCTCGTTGCTTCCTCTGTCTGCAGCGTGCATCTGATAACTAAGATATTCAGGCTCAGAAACATTGAAATAGCTATACATATTACTATTGTCTGAAAGTGACGTCAATAAATCACCTTCGTCAATAAGGCTTCCCAACTTACGGGGAATTCTGTTGATAATCCCTGAAAACGGAGCTTTGATGTCTGTAAACGAAAGATGGATCTGCGCCAGCTTTGCTTCTGCATTGGCGGCATCCAGTTTAGCTTTAGCCATTGCTCTCTCGTTTTTGGAAACGATGTTGTTGCTGGCCAGTGTACTTGCATTTTTCAGCTCTATGGAGGCCTGCTCTACTTCGGCTTTCGCTTTCATGAGTTCCGCCTGATAAAGCTGCGGCATAATTCTGAATAAGGTCTGGCCCTGATGTACAAACTGACCTTCATCTACGTAGATCTTCTCCAGGAAACCTTTTTCCTGTGCACGGATTTCAATGTTTTTTACAGATTGAATCTGAGCTACATATTCTTTATCAATCACCGTATCCATCACTACAGGGGAGGTCACGGGATAGACTGTAGCTTCTTCTTTTTCTTCTTTTTTCTTGTTACAGCTGAACAATAAAAGACTGCTTAGCGCAATGCTTGCGACAACTCTTTTGATCATAATTCTAGAGTTTATATAAATCGTTAATGTTTTAATAGGAAGGTGGTAATAAGGATTTTGCGATGCAGTGATTACCGACAGATACAACGCAGTGTATTCTCCGCCGAGGGTGTCAGCAGAAAAAGAAAGTCGAAAAATGAATTTTATATTCTGATAGAACGGATCAGAATGAATCTTTTTACATGAGAAAATTCAGAAAGTAAACCCTGAATTGTCGGCTTTGATGTTTTGAAACTTTTTAGGCCAAAAATATATACGAGTGTAAAAATACTTGCAAAAACAGCAATTGCCTGAAAACTATCTGAAAACTGTAAATCATCCTCAGTAAGCTCGATAGAATACAGATTTCCCGCATCATCAATAGTTTGCTGAATAGAAAGCTTTTCGTAAGTTTGGTTTAATTTATTGGATTTTTTTTGGTAAATTCTGAGAAGTATGTCCAGTATAATCGTTTTTCAACGTTCTGACATTGATCTTGCTTTCCACAATGAAAAGAAGAAAAAGTGCTGTCAAAAAATATACTATATAGTTTCTCATAATTTCAAGGCACAAAGGTAGGTCTTACTTGTACTACTTTTCAAAAAAAATATAACATTAAGCTTCTTTGTTAACGATATTTAACATTTCTTTAAAATAGCTGAATGATATCAATTTTAAACTTTAAAATATGTTTTTGATATAGCCAAAAAGCTCATTTACAGAATTTTAAAAGTTAATTTAAGTAATAATAATCTTTATGGCACTGCATTTGCTTAAAATACAAGCATTGAAAAAATACTTATAAATGTTAATCATTCATAAATATCCTTACTTACTTCAATAGTAATAAAGTAATCAATTGTTCAAAGAATCGTATAGTGAATTATTTATAAATATGATTTTTATTAATTATTGAAATGCGTTTTATTCACTACTTCTTCTTGATTTATTAATCATAATCTACTTATGGAAATTTTATACAAGAATATTTGAGTTATTGTTTTATGAAGAATATTTATTAATAATTTATAATTTTTTAACACATTATCTTTAATTAAATTGTAAATTTATAGATATTAACACCATACCAATGAATCACTTTAAAGTCACTTACTATGAAAAAGCTACTCAGGATCTCGGCCATTTTAATGGTTTTTATATTAACAGCATGTAAACATCAGGCAAAAGATGAAGAAACAAATCTTAAGACTGTTGTGACCGAAAATGCAGATACCAATCAGGATAAAATCAGAAAGGATATTTTTACGGATGAATATGGAGAGCAGCTTGAAATTGTAATGAATGAAACCAAAAATACCCTTATTGTAAGGTTGGGCGGTAAAACCTATGAACTTAAAAAAAAGGATGAATTGCCAGATTACACGGCAAGTGATGCAAATTTTCAATACTCCGATATAAGAGGTGAAATCACTTTTCTGAATAAAGATTACAATATGGTATTATTTCACCATAAAAAAAGTAAACCGTCTGCCGATACAAAAATGGCTTCATATTAAAATCTAAAAGGCTACCAAGGATATTTATTCTTCTCCCCTAGCAATAATAAACACATCCATATAAACGAGAACACTTTTGCCTTAGGCAGAAGTGTTCATTCTTTTATACTATTTCTTCTTGTAAATCATGCAGCAAATCAATAAAATAATATTGACGAGGACTGCAAAAGCATTGGAAAGAATAATCGGAAGTTCATCCTTAATAAAACCATACCAAACCCAAAGCGAAAGTCCGGTAATGAGTACAAGAATCATTGTCCATGACAGATCTTCAGCATTCTTTTCTTTCAAAACTTTTATAAGTTGCGGAATCATTGATACTGACGTTAAAACACCCGCAATAATTCCCAGAAGATTCTCATCCATATTTTTATCTTTTAATCAAGATAAGAATTTCCGGGGACACATACAATGATTATAATCCGGGAGACTTAAAATCTGTCCAGAGAAACTTCTTCATGCAAAGGAATATTGTTTTCTATAAAATCGTAAAGGCTTTTTGAAAAGTAACATCCATTGAGAATCCCTCTGGCACCAAGTCCGTTAAAGACATACATATTTTCATGCTCACGATGTCTGCCAATAATCGGTCGTCTGTCTTTTACTGTAGGTCTGAAACCGAAATTGACTTCTGAAATACTGAAATTGGCAGGATAAAATTCTTTCAGTCCGTTCGTCAGCTGCTCCACTGCAGAATCATCTACCTGATGATGAAGCTGCTCCCTGTCGTAAGTTCCTCCATAAAAATATATTTTTTCATTTAATGGAAAAAGGAAATGTTTCTTTTTAATGGTAATATTTTCAGGGATCGGCTGTGAAAGTTCAACTTTGATATGATGTCCTTTATTGGGATTAACAGGAATATCCGAGAAAAATAGATTATCTTTAACACCCATTCCTTCACAAAATAATATATTTTTATATCTAAAGCTTTTGTAGATGTTATCAGAAGTATTTAATGCTGTATAATTAAACTTTTCTTTTACAATATGGTTTCCGGTTTCTAAAAACTTAAATATATCCGTGAAAAATCCATTAACATCAAGTCTCGCTGACTGATTGACCTTTCCTGACTGATAATCGTTTTTTACCACATCTAAATGATCAAAATTTTTATCTAAAAAATTTTTAAGTTCGTCATTTTCTGATTTTTTAAGCCAAAGCTGTTGCTCTTTTTCATCATGAAAAATTCTGTGAATCGGAGCATCAATCAAATAATTTTTACCTGTATATTTTTCAATTTGTTGCAAAGTTTCTTTTAAAAAACCGATCTGTTCCTGAGCCTTCCAGAAAGTGGTAAACTTTTTTAAGAACTACAGGATTAATAATTCCTGCAGAAATCTGGGAAGCACTTTTCTTTTCTTCCGAAAACAGTATAAACGATTTGTTATTGATGATAAGCTGGTGGGCGAAAAAAAGCGCGGCGTAGCCATCGCCAACAATGATATAATCTACATTCTCCATAATAAAAAAACCTGAGTAAAAATACTCAGGTTTTCTATAATTATCAAGTGAAATCTTAGTAATTCCACATATCATTTTCCATTTGCAGAATTTGTTCTTTAATTCTGTCACTTTCCTCCAACTGTTCATCCGCATCTCTCGGGATATAGTCTTTGATAACTCCATCACCAAGACCGGTAGAAGATTTAAAGATCACAGAAGAAAATCTTCTCGCATTGATCAAATCATCAAAAGAAAGATCTGCAGAGGTATTTTTTCTGTTGTAAACATAATTGTTAGCCAAAATATCTCTTGCATTTGGATAATATACCCAGAAAAGATCAATAAGATCATTAGCTCCTTCGATCGGCTGCCCATCCGGGCCAACTCTACCAATCATCTGAGGGTCAGGACCCATTGCAGCAATACCTAAAGGTCTGTACTTCAATTGCCCATCTCTCTTATCAATAAACCACATTCCAAATACTTTCAAAACTTTAACTTTGTCAGTAGTTGTTTCATAAATGTCAGTAAGCTCTTTTTTCTCCTGCTCAGTTAATTGACGTCCGCTATTAAGGATGTTTACCGCCTCATCATCAACACGCACACTTACCAATCTGTCTTTGATTTGCTGAGGAGTAAGTCTCGTAACGAAGTTTTCATCATCATAAACTTCCTTAATATCACCATTCATTGCGCCATCAAGTAAAAGTTTATACAAAGATTTTGTTTCTGTAGACAATAATCCATCAGGATTATTATAATAGAAAGGCTGATTGATTTTGTCGTTCATATCAATAACCTCCCAAACAAACATGCTTTTCAGGATATCCTTTTCATCAACAAATCCGTATTCCAAAGGTTTTACTGTTTTGTCGATAACCGTATCTCCTACTTTCATTTTGTTCTCAGCTCTCATTTTTCTGAATTCTTCAGGAGAAGAAGCATTCAGGATAGTTTGGGAGAATGCAAATCCCGAAACTAATACTAAAAAACTGCTAATATATTTTTTCATAATACTCTATTAATTTTATTGGATATTAATTAATACTGGTGAAATATTTCCAATTCTTTGATCTCCTAAACCAACAGCTGTCGCTTTAATATCAAAGATATAAACACCATCTCCAGGTCTTAGATTTCTAAATAATCCAGAAGCAGCCTGTAGTGAGTTACCCTGAATTTGTAAAGCCGCTCTACCAGGTACTCTAACCATGAACGAAGTCACGTTGAAAGATACAGGGAAGTCAAAGTCAGGAATCACAGCAGACAGAGATTGATTCTCAACTGATCCCGCAGGCATCGGTAAAATATTTTTACCTCTGATCTGTCCTTGTGGCGGTGGTACATTTTTAATTCGATATTCAAATACCTGAGAAATTGATTTTCCGTAAGGATCTGTTCCAGATAACGTAATCTTCAATATATTTCCTGCACCTGGTTTAACATTCCACTTACCAGGACCAGTACTCTTAACTGCAGCTCCCGGAGCAGATAATGAAAGTTTAGCATTATCAGCACCTAAGATAGATCCAGAAACTGGATTATCAAGACCTCTGTACATTACATTCATTTTATCAGCTGAAAGTAATAAACCTTTTTGAAGTTTTACTTCCTGAGGACCGGCAATTACATTGTAAGTATGGGTGAAAGGGAAGTTTTGAGCTTTTCCTGTAGCATCTGTTAATGTAATATTTCCACTTAAAGTGTGCTCTCCGATTCCACTTGTATTTAATGTTGCATATCCTTTACCATTTTCCTGTCTTCCTACACCTGAAATGCTGATTTTGTTACTGTTAGAATAATTTCCTAGCATTACAACAGCTTCTGCAGGTTTTCCTGCAACAACATCTACAGGAGCTGACACAATAGCCTCATAGCTTGTAAACTTGATGCTTGCATCTACTTTTTCCTGTAATAATAATGCTAATGCATCAGACTGTACGTTTCTTGCATCATTCTGAATAATTTCAAGATTAGACAAAGCGGCAATAAGCGGCTGATGATAGAATTTGTTCTGCAACCAAGTCTTATTGTTAGGTGATTGTCCTTTAGGATATTCAGCGATCAATGATTTGTTTGCTCTGTCAATTAAATCTTTTAACTGAGGATCATTTCCAAAAGTTGCATTGATAAAGTTTCTTACATCATCAATTTTAGCTTTCAGTTCTATAGCTCCTTTTGATGCAGAGTTTTCATCACCATCTTTAAAGAAGTAGGTTGTAGTTGCTTCATTGTTGTTAAGCGCAGAGAAATTTTCGCTAACATCAACTAATTTTTTTGTTTTAGGATCTCTCTCTACAAATTCTGATTCCTTTTTTAATTTGTCTTTAATCTGATCAGCATGCGATACCAAAGCATTGATTTTCTCTTTCAGCTTTTGATATTGCTGCCAAGGCTGAGCATAAGTATCCGGTACCTGCTGAGCTTTAGCCTCCAAAGTTTTTTCAAAAATATCTTCGTTCTTTTTTTCAGTTAATAAACGAGTATCTTTTAAAGCAACTGTAGAGTCATAATATGATCTGATGATTTCCGCATCAATATTTAGAGCCATCATCGCGATGAAAACCAAATACATTAGGTTGATCATCTTCTGACGAGGTGTCTGTTTTCCTTGTGCCATTCTTTTCTTTTTGTTTTAGATTAAGTAGTTAAATTTTAGAAATGGTTAGGGAATTAAGACTTCATAGCAGTCAACATACCACCATAAACTCTGTTTAAGTTATTTAAATTAGATGTTAAACCTTGTAATTCTTGATTGAATTTTTCTGAATGTTCAACAGATTTCTGCATATCTTCTACATACTTTTTAGCAAAATCAGACTGCTTTTGTCCGTTTTCCAACTGCATTGCATAAAGAGCATTCATACTTTCCATATGTTGAGCAGCTTTGTTTAACTGGTCATTATATTTATGAGTAGAAGCAGATACATCTACCGTTTGGTTGATCTGGTCAACAGAACTTGAAAACTTATCAATACCAGATCTTAATCTTTCAAATAACTGAACGTCTAATTTAGCGTCCTGAAGCATTTTATCCAATTTACCTGAAAGAGAATTTTCAAGTTCAGCAAAATGATCTACAGTATTTCTAGATGTTACATTAGAATGTAACGGATTTGGATTAGCATGTTTATCTAATAATTCAGGATATACATTTTCCCAAGCATAAGACTCTTCAGTTTTTGGAGGGTCGAAGGCAAAGATAATGAAGATGATTGCTTCCGTAATAAGTCCCACTGTAAGAGCAACGTTACCTGTAATAGGCCCAATATTGATGTGAGTAATTTTAAGCCAAGCTCCAAGAATTACAATTGCAGCACCGAATGAATAAAAGAAATTCATCCAAGCATCTTTAGTCTTAAACATATAAGTTAGTTTTTTTTAGTGTTAAATTGTTATTAAAAATGGTTTGATTAAATTATCTG
This sequence comes from Chryseobacterium sp. POE27, assembly GCF_039727685.1. Lineage (NCBI taxonomy): Bacteria > Pseudomonadati > Bacteroidota > Flavobacteriia > Flavobacteriales > Weeksellaceae > Chryseobacterium > Chryseobacterium sp. POE27. The sequence goes on along the minus strand of NZ_CP152475.1, from coordinate 3,577,991 downwards.
TTAACTCTTCTTGGTTTAACAGCAGCTTCAGGAATGTCCTGTACAGTTCTGAACCCGATATAGCTTCTTGCTGAATCTTTTCTTTCCCAGTCTCTCGCACCAGTCATCAGCATGTATCCTACATCTTTCCAAGATCCTCCTCTTACAGATTTCTTATTATCCGTTTTGTCCTTTGTAGAAGGATTTAGCGTAGATGAGAAACCGTATGATGAATTGTTATAAGCAGATTCTGTCCATTCAGAAACGTTTCCAGCCATATCAAATAATCCAAACCCATTTTTCTTAAATTTCTTTACCGGAGCAGTATATGTATAAGTACCTTTTTTATCATCTTCCATGTAATTACCTCTCTTAGGTTTGAAGTTTGCCAGGTAGCAACCTCTGTCATCCATCAAGTAAGGACCACCCCAAGGATAAGTAGCGTTTTGCATTCCGCCTCTTGCAGCATATTCCCATTCGATTTCCGTAGGAAGTCTGAAGATTAATGGTTTTTGCTTTCTTCTTTTTAAACTTTCGTTATAATCAGATTTTAATTTAGTTCTGAAGTTACAGTAAGCTCTGGCCTGATCCCAAGTCACCCCTACTACAGGATAATCTTTGTAAGCCTTGTGCCAGAAGTACTGTTCGAACAATGGCTCGTTATAAGCAAAGTGAAAATCTTTTACCCAAACCGTTGTATCAGGATAGATAGCGATACTTTCGCTTCTCAGATAGTTTACACCTCTTTCTTTTTCAGCAAGAGCAGCATCCATATCTCCCCATCTGTAGGTATATTTAAGCTTACTAACATCAAGGATTCTTTCATTTCCAACTCTGGAAGAAGCAGGAAGATACATTGACTCAAGAACCTCTGCATATTCTACGTCAGGATATTTTGACACATTCCAGTGCAATGGAACTTTCCAGTCAATTTTCTTTGTAGGATCGAAGCTGCTTTCATCTCCGCCTCCCTGTGCTTCTAAATATTCCTGATATGGTGTTAAGTTTTCTTCTTTTTGGGCAAGATATGCATAATCTCCTATACTTGTACCCCTTCCTTTACCTTCACCACCTTCTCCGGCAGCTTCAGCAAGAAGAGTTCTTGCGATAGAATCTCTTACATAATTGATAAAAACTCTGTATTCTGCATTAGTAGTTTCCGCTTCATCCATGAAGAAAGAAGAAACGGTAACAGTTTTCGCCTGAGCTTTTTCAGGACTGTTTGTGAAATCCTGATCTGTTAAACCAGCCACAAATGAACCTGCAGGAATTGCAACCATGCCGTATGGTCTTTCTGCAACAAATGATTTTGTTTTTTCTCTTGGTATCAACTCTCCTTTTGTTCCTGGTTTCCCCACAGAAGAAGTACCACCACCTGAACAAGATACCGACGCTACTGACGCAGACAATAATAAAAGAAATATCCTTTTCATGTTAATTTTTATAATTAAGCCGTAAATATATAATTTTTTTAAGAAACTTTTAAGATTTTTTTTGAAATAACGAAAGAAATCTAAATTTATTTTATTTACAAGTATTTTTTATTCCACAGTAACAGATTTTGCGAGGTTTCTCGGCTGATCTACGTTGGCACCTCTATATACTGCAATATAATATGCCAAAAGCTGTAAAGGTACTGATGCTACAATAGGTGAGAAACATTCTGATGTTTCAGGAATTTCAATAACATAATCTGACATTTCGCTTACCTGTGTATCTCCACAGTTGACAACAGAAACAACCTTCCCTTTTCTTGCCTTAATTTCCTGAACATTACTCACGATCTTATCATAATGTCCTTTTTTCGGAGCGATGATAACGATCGGCATATTTTCATCTATTAAAGCGATAGGACCGTGTTTCATTTCAGCTGCAGGATATCCTTCAGCGTGGATGTAAGAAATTTCCTTAAGTTTTAAAGCCCCTTCAAGTGCAGCCGGATAATTGTAACCTCTTCCCAAATACAGGAAGTTGGTAGCACTTACAAAATCTTTAGCGATATTTTGAACCAGTTCGTGCGTAGAAGTTAATACCTCTTCAATTTTTTTAGGGATAGCATCTAATTCAGCAATTAAGTTCATGAAATCTGCATTTCCTAAATTTCCGTTATGATGTCCTAATTTAAATGCAATTAGGGTAAGAATTGTGAGCTGCGCAGTGAAAGCTTTTGTTGAAGCTACTCCTATTTCAGGCCCTGCGTGTGTATAAGATCCTGCATCTGTGATTCTTGCAATAGATGAATCCACAACATTACAGATTCCATAAATAAATGCTCCTTTTTCTTTGGCGAGCTTTAGGGCTGCCATAGTATCTGCCGTTTCTCCCGATTGTGAAATTGCAATTACTACATCTTTATCAGTAATAATTGGGTTTCTGTATCTGAATTCTGAAGCATACTCTACTTCTACGGGGATTCTTGCATATTCTTCGATAAGGTATTCACCAATAAGTCCTGCATGCCAAGATGTTCCGCAGGCAATGATAATGATTCTGTTGGCATTTTTAAATTTCTCAATATGGTCCCAGATTCCGGCCATTTTAATAACACCTTCATCTACCAATAATCTTCCTCTCATGGTGTCATGAATAGATTTTGGCTGTTCGAAGATTTCTTTTAGCATGAAATGCTCATACCCGCTTTTTTCGATCTGCTCTAAGCTAAGCTTAAGCTCCTGAATTTCAGGTACAATTTTAGAGTTTTCAGTAATAGTTCTGATATCTACTCCATTTTCCAGTGAGATAGTTGCCATATGTCCCTCCTCAAGATAAATAGCTTCCTTCGTAAATTCTACAAAAGGAGAAGCATCTGAAGCAATAAAATATTCTTTATTACCGATTCCGATAGCTAAAGGAGATCCCAGTCTCCCAACGACTAATACCCCAGGATAATCTTCATGCATTACTGTAATAGCATAAGCTCCATAAACTTCATTTAAGGCATATCTTACAGCAGTAGGAAAATCGGTTTCAGATTTAAGATCCATAAAATACTGAATAAGATTTACCAAAACTTCAGTATCAGTTTCAGATTTAAAAGTAAATCCTTTTTCCGTAAGCATTGTTTTAATGGTGTCATAATTCTCAATGATACCATTATGAATAATGGCAATTTTACCATTATTAGATAAATGTGGATGGGAATTTCTGTCACTCGGAACTCCGTGAGTTGCCCAACGAGTGTGTCCCATACCTATTTTGGCTTTGCCTTTCAATTGACTGGAAATGTTTACAAGATCCTCTACTTTACCTTTCGTTTTTTCAACTTCAAGTTTATTATTTCCATCCTCCAGAACGATTCCGGCACTGTCGTACCCTCTGTATTCTAATCTTCTAAGACCATTAATTACTATATCGTAAGCATCTTGAAAGCCTGTATATCCAACGATTCCGCACATATTATTATATCTAGTGTGTTAAGTGTTTTTAAGTTATTTTGTACCGTAAGTAACCCAAAGTCTTACTCTGTTTGGGTTTCCTGCCTCTGTTCCTACAAATACTGCTCTGCTTGTATTGAAAGGTGTAGATGTAAATTTGTATCCCGCAAGACTTGTTCTGTCAGAATTCTCCAGAAAAGAACCTAAATCAATTTTAAAGTATTTGAATTCAGTTTTGTCTGTTGAGTCTTTACTCCCTTCTTCCACCATTTCTTTTATCGATTGTGTAACGACAAAATCGTAGTATGCAGGATTATCATCCAAATTATAAGCTTTAAAAATTGTATATCCCGGAACTCCCGCCAGTTTTAATAAATCATTGGTAAAATTACCTCTTACTTTAGTAGGAGCAGAAGAATTATCCGGATTCACATACCTGCGCAACAAAGTGAATTCTCTCGGTTTAGCATAATTTTTGTTATTCCATGAAGGATCTGTGTAAATTCTTATTTTAGCACTGATGATCCCTGCTTTTTTATCTGTGATAAGCTTTTTAATATCAGTAATAGTAGATTCCGGAATTTTAACCCCTATCGAAGGTCCACCCATTGCCTGAGTATAGAGTTTATCGTTACCGCCTGCATTGTTCAAAGTGAAAACATTACTATTAAACGAGCTGCCTCTCTGATATTGATACTGGCCTATATGCGCATTGCCTGAACCCATTATAAATGAATAAGAGGTTTGCGCTTTTGTCGTACTGCCAGTAGTTTCATATTTGTAATACATGATCATTTCCATATCGTCCGGATAGAACTGGAAAAGATATCCATCATCTTCAGCAACAGAAATTCTTAAACCATTAAAGTATCTGATAAAATTGGAGGCATCCGAAAGTTCAGGTTTGTCTTTTTTTAGCAATAATCTTATCCTGGAAAAACTGTTTATCCAACGAAATTCTGATACCCGGAGTGGATGCCGTAAATAAGGCAGTTCCCCCATCATCTTTTGTAATTGCTACAGAACTCACATTACCATTAAACACCTTTGAACCAATAACTTGTGAGTCAAAATTAAATGAATCATTAGATTTTACCGTATCAGAAGCGGATTTTAAAAAAGTTTTTACTTCATTTACATTGATGGTTAAGTTTCTTTTTGCTTTACCAAATTTCAATACAGGATAAGTATTTACCACTTTTTTAGCATTTACAGCGCCATCAGCCGCTGTTGTATAAGTATAATTATCATCTACCGTATTCGTTGTGACCGAATCTGTGGCAATTCTCGGCTTTATTACCAAGACTACAGAATCTACTGTTGCATTAGTCCCGAAGTCAGGATCATACGTTGATAATTTCACCTGTGTAAGATAAGAAGCCTTCTGCATTCCGAATTTTTCTTCGTCAAAAGCTCCCAGTACGCCAAACGAAAGTTTGCTGGCATCAGTTCTGATCGTATCGTGATTATTGATATTGTAGGCCGTTACCTCAAAAGGTGCTTCAGTACCCTGTGCAGCTCCATTTAGAAAAAGCTGTTCACCAAGATCATCAACATCAGGTTCGCAATTATAAAGTATTACACTTCCAAAAATCACCAGAGAAAATACGGTGATCGCCTTTTTTAATAGTATGAATCATTAAAAATGTGTTTTTTTAATAAAGTTGATTAATAGAATCTAAGTCCAGATATTCTGATTTCGGAGTTGAGGTTTCATTAAAAGCCTTATCAAGGTCTTCATCAAGGAATTCGTCACCTTTCACAACCATATCCACGTAGTCCATACTTTCAATTACAAAAGTTTTTACACTTGGATTATCTAACGCTTTTAATCCTGAAATATTATCAAATTTCAGTTTCTCATCAATATTTGAGGCTAAAGAAGCATCTTTTTCATTATATAAAGAAAGAACAATCTTAGCATCTTTGAAGTATGTATCAGATTCGTAATACGTTTTCAGGTAAATAGGGACAAAAGAAGACATCCATCCGTTAAGGTGGATCACGTCCGGAACCCAATTCAGCTTTTTGATGGTTTCGATTACACCTCTGGCAAAGAAAATAGCTCTTTCGTCGTTATCTTCAAAAGAATTGCCCTCATCATCAAAATAATACGGTTTTCTTTTGAAATATTCTTCGTTGTCGATAAAGTAAACCTGAAGTCTTTCCCCCCGGAAGAGACGCTACTTTAATAATAAGAGGCTGATCAAGATCATTAATGATAATATTCATTCCGGAAAGGCGAATCACCTCATGAAGCTGGAATTTTCTTTCACTTATTTGTCCAAATCTTGGCATAAAAACTCTTACATCATTGCCTTCATTGTGCATCTTAAGTGCCATTTTGTTTACCACTGCAGCCATATTCGTATCTTCCTGATATGGATACATCTCTGTAGTAATGTACAGTATTTTTTGATTCGGCATAAATTTCTATCTAATTTTTGTAAAAATGCTTTAATGCGCAAAATTACGAAAAAACATTCAACATTAGTTTAATTAACATTTTTTTACGATAATTTGCCTTAGGAAATTATTAAAACACATTACAACCATATCATTACTATATGATATTTTTAGTATTTTTGAATTACTATTAAAATAAACTATGGAAGTTTTAAAAAGCAGGAAAATCCTTCAGGATTTCATTGAAAGACAGAAAGAAATGGGGAAGAAGATCGGTTTTGCACCTACTATGGGAGCACTTCACGAAGGCCATTTATCACTCTATAAAATAGCCAGGGAAGAAAATGATTTAGTGATTTCATCAATTTTTGTTAATCCTACTCAATTCAATAATCCGGAAGATCTTGAAAAATACCCTAGAGATATTAAAAGAGATATTTTAATTCTTGAAAAATCAGGACTCGTAGACGCTGTCTATATTCCTGAAGTGACCGATATTTATCCCGAAAAAACAGAGAGCAGACATTATAATTTTGACGGATTGGAAAATGAAATGGAAGGAAAATCAAGACCGGGACACTTTGATGGTGTGGGAACAGTGGTTGAAGAGCTTTTCAATCAGATAAAACCGGATAATGCTTACTTTGGAGAAAAAGATTTCCAGCAATTAGCCATCATCAAAAAAATGGTTGAAAAAAATAAAATTCCGGTTACTATAAAAGGAGTACCTATTTACAGGGCAGAAAACGGGCTGGCTTTAAGTTCCAGAAATCAAAGGCTCGAAAAAAGACAGAAAAGAAGCTTCCAAAGTCATTTATGAAACATTACTTAAAGTTAATGAATGGTTCCGGGTTTTAACGGTTTCCGAAATCAAGCAAAGGGTACAGGATATTTTTGACCATCAAAGAGGTATGCAGCTTGAATATTTTCTGATTGCAGACGAAGACACTTTAAAAGAAACAGATTTTTTCTACAAAGACAGAAATTTCAGAGCATTCATCGTTGTTCTCGTAGATGGAGTACGATTGATTGATAACATCCATTTGGATTAATACATTGCTATATAAATTTATAAAGGGCTATGAAAAATTCCATAACCCTTTTTTTTAATTCTGAACTTTTAGAAAGATTGAAAAGCTCCGAAATTTCCATCATCCCTAACATAATATTGTGGTGCAATCGGATCTTTCGAGAGGTAGTGATCCTGATATTTACTACTATAAAATCTATAAACTGGATTAAGTAGATTTGAACCCCAAAATGCAATTCCTTCATTTACATAATACGCTGGAGTTACCGTACTTGTCGTGTAGTAATGATCTTGATACTTACTGCTATAATACCTATAAACTGGATATAAACCTGATTCCGTAGAACCGTCTAATGAAGCATAAAATGCAGGTCCTTCATTAACATAATACTGAGGTGCAACCGGATCTGCACTATAGTAATGAGAAGAATATTTAGAGCTGTAAAAAGAATAAATAGTTGCAACTCCAAATTTACTCTGAGACGATGTTTTTACCTTGCTATTCACTAGGGAGTTGGACAAAATTTGCTCCTCTGAATCATCTCTAGAACATGAAACTGTACTAAAAAAAAGTTAAGACGAAAATTAAATAAAACAAGATTTGTTTTTTCATGATAAATAAGTTTAAAAAAATTCTCAGCAAAGATAGAAAATAAATTAAATCAAACAAAAGAGATAAATTATTTTTAAAAAAAATCAAAGGCTTCTTGAGGAAGCCTTTGAAACACCAAATCACAAAATATTAATATGAAAAAAATTTACTTTTCAGTAAACTTGTGACCCGGCTGGGATTCGAACCCAGGACCCATACATTAAAAGTGTATTGCTCTACCAGCTGAGCTACCGAGTCGGCCACAATTAATAATGATAAATATAAAACAAAATTCTTATTTTTCAGTATTAATTATTTTTATTTTCTGCAGTGCCTGCGACTGGACTCGAACCAGCACATCCTTAGGAAACCACCCCCTCAAGATGGCGTGTCTACCAATTTCACCACACAGGCATAAAATCACAAAGTTTCAGTAATTTTTTTTGCTAGTGACCCGGCTGGGATTCGAACCCAGGACCCATACATTAAAAGTGTATTGCTCTACCAGCTGAGCTACCGAGTCGGCCACTTTATTATCAAGTTTTCATTTGAGTAATGTCCCTTGTTTTAAGTGGTGCAAAGATATAGCTTTTTTTTTATTTCTCAAAACTTTTTTTGCAAATTTGTTAAAAAAAAATTCATGATAATTTCACTGGTCGGATACATGGGAAGTGGCAAATCTCACATTTCCAAAATATTAAGCGAAAAACTCAATTTTAAACTGATTGACCTCGATAAAGAGATTTCCAGGAGAAATAAATTAACCATTCCTGAAATATTCTCAAAAAGAGGAGAAATCTCTTTTAGAAAGCTTGAACGAGAGGCTTTGGAAGAAATTCTTGCTACTGAAGAAAATGTGATTTTGAGCCTCGGAGGAGGAACACCGGCATACTATAATAACATGGAAATCATCAATAATAATTCAAAAAGTGTTTTTTTGAAAGCTTCTATTGGAACTCTATTGGAAAGACTTACTAAACAGAAAGAAAAACGTCCTCTGATAGCCAATGTTTCAGATGAAGATTTGCCGGAATTTATAGCCAAGCATTTATTTGAGAGAAATGTTTTCTACAGCAAAGCACAATTCAGTGTAAATACAGACAACAGGGAACCCGATGCAATTGTCGTTGAAATAATAGAAAAGCTCTATTCCTAGAGCTTTGTTTTAATTTTCTTCAGAGTCATCATTCGTTTCACCAAAAAAGTCATCCCAGTCGGTAAAATCAGAAGAAATATCATTATCTACATAATCATCCATTTCTCTTCTGTCTTTTTTCGTAGGCCTTCCCTCTCCTTTGATTCTGTAATAATCCTGTGACATTTTACGCATTTTCAGAAGTTCGTACTGTTCTTTATCCGTCACATCTTTTATGTGCAAGGGAACCAACTTCGCTCCTATCCTGCTTTTCGGGATCTGAATTACCTTAATTTTATAGTCAATCTGATTTTTACGGATCTTTATTACATCTCCTTCCTTCACCTCTTTGGAAGACTTCACCACCGAATCACCAATAGAAACTCTGTTCTTTTTAATTTCCTCAGCAGCAATGGTTCTGGTCTTATAAAAACGAATGCTCCATAAAAATTTATCTATTCTCATAATTTTTTATACTTTTGCCGTTATATTCTTTGTAAAGTAATTAAAGTTTTTGAAATGAAAAAAATATTTTTATATATCCTTGCGGGATCTCTGTGTTTTTCTGCTTGTAAAAAGGATGATGAGGTTGAAACTTTTGTAGAACCGGATGATATAGCAGTAAGAAACTCATATGACGATCAGGCTATTCAAAAATTTATGGATGAGAACTATCTCGATTCACAAGGAAATATAAAAGCTTTCAGCTCTACGGATACCGCGGATGATAATGAAAAAAAGCTTTCCGAACTTAGTCCGGTAAAACTTTCTTCAGGAGTTATTTATATTGTTAGAAACGGAGCGCAACCGTCGTCAGGAGTAACATTAGATACAAATCCTACATCAACTAACGCTACCCAAATCAGAGTGATGATGAGAGCCAACTACTATCTTGCCTCAGAAAGTGACGGGAAAGTTTCTTTTGGAAGCGCAGGAACTCTTTTAAATACCATTAATGGTTCAGGGTCACCTGTGACTGATCCAATGTTTTATTATGTTAAAAATTCTATAGTAAATAATACTAATAATTCGGATGCAGCAAAGCAAAGAAGCTATTATGAAATCGAAGGACTTCAGGAAGGATTAAAATATTTTGAAGGATATGCCAACAAAGCTGATGGTGATGCTTACAATTTGCAGGGTGTTATTATTGTACCGTCAAGAGCTGCTTTTGCGAGAAACACCCATTACAATTACACGGGATATTCCCTACAAAACAATTGTTTTGTATTTAACTTTGAAATCTATAAGGCCAATGTAAGGCCTACCATTGATCAATAAATAAAAAAAATCGCTTCAAAATATGAAGCGATTTTTTTTATGTTTAAAAACCGGATTTACTTTTTTTACATTTCCTAAAATGTCCGGAAAATAGAGATCTGAAAGATGGTCAAATTCGTCACCCCTCATGAACATACTGGCATCAACTTCCTCATAAGAACTTCTTCCGGCAGCCGCAATAAGTTCATTACATGTATGGAGTGTATTTTTATGAAAATGATATACCCTTTCAGCCTTATCAGTAACATCCAGTCCTTTGATTAGCATTTTGTCCTGCGTGGCAACACCGGTCGGACAGTTATTTGAATTACACCTCAACGCCTGAATACAGCCTAATGAGAACATAAAACCTCTTGCATTATTACACATATCCGCACCCATGGCAACCGCTCTCAGAATATCTAAACTCGTTAAAACTTTTCCACTGGCAATCACACGCAGTTTATTTCGTAAGTTGTAATTTTTGAGTGTTTTGTTGACAAAAATAAGTGCTGGTTCCAAAGGCATTCCCACACCATCTGAAAATTCAGGAGGCGCTGCGCCTGTTCCGCCTTCCGCACCATCAATTGTTATAAAATCCGGATAAATTTTCATCACATTCATCTGAACGCATATATCTTCAAACTCTTTTGTATCACCAATACAGAGCTTAAACCCTACAGGCTTTCCCCCCTGATAATTCTCTAAGCTGCTGCACAAATTTCAGCAGTCCCGACGCATTAGAAAACGCAGAATGTGATGGTGGAGAGATGATAGTCATTCCGGGTGTTACATGACGTATTTTTGCAATTTCAGGAGTATTTTTCACTCCCGGTAAAACGCCTCCGTGACCAGGTTTGGCTCCTTGCGATAGTTTAATTTCAATCATTTTCACATTCGGAAGATTAGAATATTTTTTGAAAAGTTCAGGATCAAATTTTCCTTCATTATCCCTACAGCCGAAATATCCGGTTCCGATCTGCCAGCAGAGATCTCCTCCTTCAAGGTGATAAGGCGAAATCCCTCCTTCACCTGTATTGTGATAAAAGTTTCCTTTTTTTGCACCTCTGTTCAGCGACATCTGAGCTCTGTCACTCAATGACCCGAAACTCATCGCTGAAATATTAAATAAAGAAGCATGATAAGGCTGGCTGCACTGCTCACCTCCCAACCATACTCTCGGAAGCTCTTCCGATGGAGATTTTGCATAAATGGAATGCTTTATCCCTTCATATTTGCGATGATTGACCTCCAACTGAGTACCAAATGCAACGGTGTCACTTAAATTTTTAGCTCTTCTGTACACTGCAGAACGTTGGTTTCTTGGAAAAGGCTTACCATCTGTTTCTCTTTCGATAAAATACTGCTGCATTTCCGGCGAAATACTTTCAAAGAAATATCTGAAATATCCTAGTACAGGAAAATTTCTCAGAATAGCATGTTTTGTCTGATAGGCATTATAAACCCCGAGCAAATAAACAGCCGTTAAAAAAATAGGTATCCAGTAATGCGCCCTGATCAGCAATGCCACAACCCATGTAACAATCACCAATACAATTCCCCAAGATAAAAACTTATCTCTCATTTTCTATTATTTTTCTATCAAAGATAAAGATTATAAAAGACTTGAATGGTCTGATTATTGAGAATCAAATGGTCTTTTGATCTCAATTTTAATACATTTGTCCCAAGATATGCATTTGAATAATCTTAAGTATTTTGTTTATTTATAAATTTTACAAAATATCAATTATAACATTATAAAATTCTTATTTATTTATCAATCAATTTATAAAATTCTTCAATTCTATAAAATCATAAAATAATTTTAATTCATGAATATTATTTTGTGAATTTTTATGACAATAATTTTTCAAGCAATACGTAAATTTGGACGTTGGTTATGTCAGAAGAAAAAACAAAATAAAAATATGATAAAATTTGACAACAAAATTTTAATTGTCGGAGCAAGTGGTTTTGGAAAGGAAGTGCTCATGTGCTTAACTGATTGTATTGCGGGAACAGGCTTAAAAATTGAAGAAATAGCATGCTTTTTGGAAACCGAAGAATTTTATGAAAAGACAAAAACCGTTCATGGTATTTCTGTAATTACGGATGATCAATTTGACCCAGCCGATTATCATGTAGTCGTTGCAATTGGGGACCCTAAAATCCGGAAAAAAGCAGTTGAAAAACTTCCAAAAGAAACAAAATATACCACAATAGTACATCCATCTGCAATAATTTCTGAATACGTTGAAATTGGAGAAGGAAGTATAATCACTGCAGGAACGATTGTTACAACAGATATTACAATCGGTAAACATGCTCATTTAAACCTGCATACAACAATCGGGCATGATTGTAAAATCGGAGATTATTTTACGACTGCACCCGCAACGAATATTAGCGGACTTTGTGAAATCGGAGATAACGTTTATTTTGGAACAAATTCATCCATAAGACAAGGAATAAAAGTCTGCGATAATGTAACGATTGGCATGGGTGGCATTGTAGTTAAAGATATACGTGAAGAGGGAGTTTACATTGGAAGCCCCGTTAAAAAATTATAAAAATAAAATGATAGCCAACAAGAGTTAAACGACAATAGGGACTATACGTCCCTATTGTAATTTAGTTCAAAATTATTAATTATATTAAGATAAACCTGTTGCTTTGCAAAGCAATAATCATCACAACTTTTCCAAAAATCTCTCAAAAGAAGACCGCACAGAAACCGTGCCATCTGACAGTATTTTTTCTAAGTTCAGGAGTTCAATCTGATTAACAGATGCGGCATCAAAATCCTTCTGTACTCTCACATAGTTTTCTGTGAAGCCAAACATTTTTCCGTCTTTGTTTTCGTGTTCCCAAAGTACAGGAAGTGTTTTTCCGAGCTGTGTCTGGTAAAATGCCATCTTTTTCTTTTCAGAAAGAATTCTGAGCATTTTGTTACGTTTTTTTCTTTCAGGAATAGGAACTATGTCTTCCATATCGGCAGCTTCGGTATTTTCTCTTTCAGAATAAGTAAAAACATGCAGATACGTAATAGGAAGTTCATTAAGGAAATTATAAGTTTCCATAAACAACTCTTCTGTTTCACCAGGAAAACCGACGATCACATCGACCCCAATAGCCGCATCAGGCATCACCTCACGGATTTTAGCAACTCTATCTTTATATAATTTCGTAAGATAACGACGCTTCATTTTTTTCAGAAGATCATCACTTCCGGATTGTAGCGGAATATGAAAATGCGGAACAAAGCTTCTGCTCCTTGAAACCAGTTCTATACTTTCATCTTTCAGAAGATTAGGCTCGATGGAAGATATCCGGATTCTTTCTATTCCTTCTACTTTGTCGAGCTCAGAAATTAAATCTAAGAAAGTATGTTCATGTCTCTTATTTCCGAATTCGCCTTTACCGTAATCGCCAATATTTACTCCCGTAAGAACAATTTCTTTAATATCTTTCTGGGAAATTTCTCTGGCATTTTTAAGAACATTTTCAATGGTATCGGAACGCGAAATTCCTCTTGCTAAGGGAATCGTACAGTAAGTACATTTATAATCACAACCATCCTGAACCTTAAGAAAAGCTCTTGTTCTGTCACCAATCGAATAACTCCCTATAAAGAAATCCGTTTCCTCAATTTCGCAGGAATGGACAATGCCTTCGTTTTCAGATTTTTCAAGATCATCAAGATAACTCAGAATATTGAATTTTTCTTTAGCTCCAAGAACTAGATCAACCCCTTCAATCTGTGAGATTTCTTCTGGTTTCAGCTGTGCATAGCATCCGACAATTACCACAAGACCTTCCGGATTGGCTTTCATTGCTCTTTTTACATGCAGTTTACATTCGCGGTCGGCATTTTCCGTTACGGAGCAGGTATTAATCACATAGATATTTGCTTTTTCATCAAAACTTACCTTCTCATATCCTGCATCAGTTAATTGACGGGCAATGGTAGATGTTTCCGCAAAATTTAATTTGCAGCCTAAGGTATGAAATGCGGCAGTTCTATGAAATTGAGACATTTATTGATCGTGAATTTTGTGGGGGCAAAGATAATCAATTTAATATAAATTGTAAATCGATTGAGTCTATTATTTAAATTCATCCCTGACTTCAGGGCTGCTCTGGAAGCATACAGGTGAAGAATTTGAAGCAATATGATCCTCAATAAACTTTGTTTTCATCTGAGAATTGAACTCATCCGATTTATTCCTTGCAATAGAAAGAGTTTTCCAGTCATCATTTTTCATCATTTTGGCAATATATACGATCTGCCCTATATGATACGGATAATGTGCCAGCTGACGCAAGACCGCATCCAATACCGTATGCGCTTCGTTTCTGATATAAATAATGGAGTGTAAATTTTCATTATTAATCTGATTCAATGCATCAAAAAGACATTTCCAGCCGGCTTCCCAATACTGTAGTACTTCATCTTTTGTGGAAAATGTATTGACAAATTCTTCATCACGTTTACGATCGGGCTTCTCTCCGTCTGATGTTAAGAAATCAGTCCATCTTGAAAGCATATTTCCTGCAATATGTTTTACAATAACGGCTATAGAATTGCTTTCTTCATTAAACTGCCAGAAAATCTGATCTTCGGAAAGCTGTAAAAAAGATTTGTCGCCCAAGGTTTTGTAATATTCAAAACGTTTTATGAATAGATCTTTCATATCTGAAAATTTAAATCTAATATAAAAATAAACAGGCAAAAAACCTTCTTAACCAGACAATAGATCTTCTTAACTAAACAAAAACCTTCGTAACTAAGCTAAAAATGTATATATAAAAAAACTGCCACTTTCGCGGCAGTTTACATGTACTAATCTCTGTTTTTCACCATTACCCAACCGGAATATTTGATTAGAGTATTCTTTTTATCGTTTTCATTCCAGGTTACCGAGTACCAGTAGGTGCCGGTAGGAACTTTTTTCCCGTCCATGGTTCCGTTCCATTTGTAGCCTCTGAGCTTGTCTGCCTGAAATACTTTATTGCCGTATCTGTCAAAAATATTAAATACCAGATTCTGTTTATTTCCCAGTGCAGAATAATCAATCACGTCATTCACCCCGTCACCGTTCGGAGTAATTACATTCACCAGATTCGGAACAACAATCGTGATGGTAATCGGGTCACAATCATAAGCATCTTTAAGAAAAACATGATTATCACCTCTCGGCATATTGGTAAACACATTAGATTCCTGCCAGTTGATGCCATCCGTAGAATATTGGTAAGGAGCCTGTCCTCCTGAAGCATTTACGGTTACTGTATTATTGGTAATATCCACGGAAGAAATCACGGGTTGTTCGGATGGGTATATAGTTACTGTTTGCCGTGTTATACAACTGCCTGTCTTCAATTTCACCCAGTAAGTTCCTACGCCAACATTAGATATTGTCTGTGTAGTGGCCCCGGTGCTCCATTCGTAGGAGGTAAAGCCTGGTCCTGCATCAAGTGTTGTTTTGTCTTCCATACAAATGGTTTTGTCTTTCAGAACATCAGAATATACAGGCGGAATGACAATCAGATTGACTTTTGCGATGGCATAACAGCCATTTCCGTCAGTTACTTTTATAAAAGCAGCTCCGTTTGACGAAATATAATTTGCAAAAAGCAGAATAGGATTGGTATTATTCTGTGCATCAGCCAAGGAAGGAAAATATGTTTTCGTTCCTGTCTGGGTGGTAACCGGTGCTGTTGTAAGATTAAACAAAGCCGTTGAAGGGTTAGATTCAATAAAACAAGATCTTAAAGTTGCTTCGGTAACAACCACCTGAGGGTAGAATTTCAGGGTAATCTGTGCCGTACCCACGCAGCCGTACTGAGAAGTAATTTTCACATATACAATTCCTTCGGCAGAAACGAATGTATCAGCATTGGTAATTGGATTAACCCCGGCATTAAGATCACTCATGGTATGGTAATACTGTTTTACAGCATTGGGATCTGAGAATACTGCCGCAGTGGTAAGATTAAAAGTCGCGGTACCTGCATTATTGTTATTACAGCTGTAAAGCGTGACATTCGTTCCGGTAATATTTCCTTGTTTAAACTTAAATGCGCCTACCTGCCTGCATAAATTGATCGGGTTATTGGGATCTGCGGGATCCTGATAATGAATACTGTAATAATAGGTTGCCGTCATGCTCACCGTCTGTGGTGTAAGAATAGGACTTGCTCCTGAAAGCGCATCATTCTGAGAGGTATGATAGGTAATCTGGAAATTGGAATTTCCGTTCAGAATACCCGCCGATAAGGTGCTGAAATCGAAAATTGCCGGATTCTGGCAGATAATAATTTCTCTAGGATCTGCAGGATTTGCTGCAGGAGCTCCTGGCGGGGTGAATGGCTGCGTCTGAATATTTGGATTGGTAAACGGAGATGCGAGTGTGGCCGTTCCGCCCCACGTAAGTGAAAATGGAGCTGTCACGGGATTGAAAACATCCACCCAGTTATCTATGTATAAATAATAGGTCTGCCCCGGCAAAACATCAAGATACCTACAGTAAGGCGTAAGAGAACCTCCCGCTGCACTGGTGATCGTACTCGTCATATTCAGTCCGGTTGAAGCTCCAACCCCTATTACTGTAGCTGCGTTGCATCGTATAGGCGCTCCCAGACTCCCACAGGTAGCGTTGGGGCCATATACTGCCCAGTCGTAATCTGCATCCGGATCACTCGGAACCAGATTAAAAGTAAGCGTTCCGCCGGTTGCAATGGTAATTTTGTACCAGATCGAATTGTGTTCGCCGCTTATAAGACATCCGCCCAGATTTTCATTGGTCGCACCAATCCCTGATGGAGAGTATGTAATGTTCGAATTTCCGCAAACTGAAAGTGCAGTGGAGCAATCGGCCTGGGAAAAAAGATTTTTCGATAATAAAAGGAGAAAAAAGAGTAAATATTTCTTCATGCTTTTCAATTTGGTTATTATTCAGTGAGATAACTTTGTGAATACCAAATATAAACATTTCACATCAATTATATCAAATTTATTTAATATAATTCATTAAAAATCAAAAAATAATAAAGCATTCTCAACGAATCATTTTATACTTGTAATATTTCCACAAAGGTTTTCGAGATGAAAAATTTTATGAAACGGACTTTTGACCTGATGCAGATGTTCTTTGTCCTGAATAAATGTGTAGCGGGAAGCAATAGAATTCATATCCGAAACAATCACCAGCCAGCATTCGTCTACAGAAGTGTCGTAATAAGGAAACTTTTCGTTCTTTTTTTCGATGAGTTCAACAATTTTTTCAGAGCAGAGTTCGTCAAATAGATTCATGTTGTACTCGTGGGTAATGAAAACATTTCTTCTGTGAAAAGATTTTCTTATACTTTTTACACAGCCGAGCGGTTTTCCGCGTTTGATACTTTTATAGATATTTAAAATAATTTCCTGCTGATTTTCGAGCGTATCGGGACGTATATTTGAGTGGAATTCTAAAAAATAAACACCACGATATTTCGTAGTGTCTTCCTGTTCCAATAATATTTCTGCCTGACGGAAAATTTTGTTTAAACTGCTTTCAATCTTTTTCATTTCAAGATGATTGATCACTTCGGTCAATTCAATTCCGATCTTTTTGTCGTTGAATTTCGCGATGAAGTCGGGACTTTCGCAGGTTAAATCTTCAAATTTAACTTCAGGAAAATGATGCATGAAAGAATTGAGGAGCAATATCTCTGACTTTTTTCTTGTATTTTTCACGGTCATGAAGCGGAGATTCGTCTATTTTACGGTGATATTTCTCAATCGGCTTTTTTTTCAAATGTCGATTAAGATAATATAAGCTTAGATTTTTAATTAAATCTTCATCAGAAAATGCCTTTTTCATGTGCTTGCTTTTTATCGTTATAGAACACATAAAACTTTCGGTTTCATGTCATGAAGTTTTGATTATCAAAAATTTACACTTAAAGATAAATAAAAAATCAATGCTAATATTTTTTTAAAAATAATTTATCCAATAATTAACATATAGTTTACTTTCATATTTAATACCTTTGGCTTTTCAAATATAAAACTGTGATGCATGGATTTTAGAAACTTTACAATGCCGTTCGGCATTAATCCCAAATATTCTAAAAAAGTAGCTTATTTTTCAATGGAATTTGCCATAGAGCAGGTTTTAAAAATATATTCCGGAGGTCTCGGATTTTTAGCAGGTTCTCATATGAGGAGCGCTTATAATCTGAAACAGGATCTCATCGGAATCGGTATTCTCTGGAAATTCGGATATTATGACCAGGCGAGAAATCATGATCAGACATTGCAACCTGTCTGGACAAAAAAAATGTACAGTTTCCTTGAGGATACGGGAATAAAATTCCAGATTGAAATCCATAGTGCGCCGGTTTGGGTAAAGGTATGGTATCTTGATCCTGAAATCTTTCATACAGCACCCATGTTTTTACTGTCTACGGACGTTCCCGAAAATGATCATGTATCAAAAACGATCTGCCACAAACTGTATGATGGCAACGAGTCTACCAAACTGGCTCAGTATATTCTTTTGGGAAAAGGCGGGGCAAAACTGCTGGATGAAATGAATGTGGAGAGAGACATTTATCATCTCAATGAAGCTCACGGATTACCTGCCGCATTTCATTTACTTAAAAAATACAACGGAAATCTGAACAGAGTAAAAGAAAAACTGGTTTTCACAACCCACACCCCGGAAGAGGCAGGAAATGAAAAACATAATCTGAGACTTTGCTATGATATGTCGTATTTTTCAGGCTTCAGCATGGAAGATGTTAAAAAAATTGAAGGATCTCCCGACGACCGCTTCAACCATTCGCTCTGCGCCCTGAAAATGGCTCATATTGCCAACGGTGTTTCAAAGCTTCACGGCGATGTTTCGAGAGCAATGTGGAGTAAATATGAAGGAATCTGTAAAATCACTTCCATCACCAACGCACAGGAATTCAAATACTGGTCGGATAAAATACTCTACAACGCAAAAGATGTAAATGACGAAACCATTTTCGACTACCGCAAAAAACATTTAAAGAAAAGATTATTCAATATCGTTGCTGATCAAACCGGAAATCTTTTTAACCCCAATATTTTTACCATTGTCTGGGCAAGAAGATTCGCAGGTTACAAACGGGCAGACCTTCTTTTGCAGGATAAGGAAAGATTCTACAAACTGCTGAATCACCCTAAATATCCTGTACAGATCATATGGGCTGGAAAGCCTTACCCGATGGATTATTCTGCAATTTCTATTTTTAATTCCCTGGTGGAAGAGAGTAAAAACAATAAAAATATGGCGGTGCTTACAGGATACGAGCTTTCACTAAGTAAATCTCTAAAGCAAGGCTCTGATCTTTGGTTGAATAATCCCAGAGTTCCGAGGGAAGCTTCGGGAACATCAGGAATGACAGCAGCGATGAACGGCTCTATCAATCTTTCCACGGATGATGGATGGATCCCGGAATTTGCAAAACACGGAGAAAATTCTTTCGTGGTTTCGAAAGGCGATTACGAGAACATGAGTATCTATGAACAGGATAATTATGATATGAATAAGCTATACGAAATTCTTGAAAATGAAATTCTTCCTGCTTATTATGATAATCCGAATAAATGGAGAAAAATACAGTACAATTCTATGAATGACGTGAAGGATCAGTTCAACAGTGACCGAATGGCAGATGAATATTATCAGATTCTTTATAATTATGAAGGATAAAATAAAAAGCCGGCCTGAAAATTTTCAGGCCGGCTTTTATTAATCTTTTTTCTTTTTTTCTTTAGGTACTTTCAAACCTTTTTCTCTCGCTTCAGAAATACCTATGGCAACTGCCTGTTTTCTGCTTTTCACTTTTTCTCCGGAAGAAGATTTCAGTTTTCCTTCCTTGAATTCGTGCATTACTTTTTCTACTTTGTCCTGAGCTTTTTCTGAATATTTAGTCTTGCTCATAATATAAGATTTTTAAGATTTTGGTACTGAAACTCCTATTTCATACACTTTTGCGTGCTTCAGATATTTTGACCGTTCTCTCGAAGTTACCGATTCAAAATGATCATTTTTAATGACAACAATCGGGTCTTCAGCATTTTCGATTTCAAAACTCGCGATATACCGTTCATCAGGTGGAGATTGTTGCAGTTTTGCTTTTATTTTCTGTAATTCGTCTGCATAATCTTTAAAACCAGGATCTGAAGAGTGAATAAACTTGTATTCTTTGCCGGCATCTACAAAATAATGTAGCTTTTTATCAAGCAATTTGGCTTCATCACAGATTTCAGGATTATCATTTCCATCCTTAAAACCTACTTCTACCAATTCCCCATTTTTTTTCTGAGCATATTCTTCAGCATCGTTATAGCTTGGAAATCCGGTATATACAATTTTATCTTCAAGTTCATATCGGTTCAGTTTTTGATCGTAAGCATTCGTTTCCATAATTATTATATGATTTGATTATTAATCTTAATATTCAATTCTTTTGCCAAAGGTTAGGTTTTAAATGCTTTTTTTGCCATTCATAAAATTGTTATATTTGAGATCTTTAAAATTCAAAATGAAAAGATTCATATTAACACTTACCCTGGCGGTTGCATTTCAAAATTTGGCTGCACAGGAAATCACTTTAGACAAAATATATTCAGGATACTACCGGGGAAAAGGCATTGCCGGTATTACTTCCATGAAAAACGGTGAGAATTATTTAGTTATTGAACAGGGAGGAATCGCCAAATATTCTTACAAAACTTCACAAAAAGAAGGAAATATTGTGGACGGTCGGTTTGAAAGCTATGAGTTTTCTGATGATGAGTCTAAAATCCTTCTGCTAAAAGAAAGCGAGCCTATTTACAGACATTCTTTTCTTGGGAAATTTGAGGTTAAAGATTTAAAATCAGGAAAAACAGTTGCTTTAAATGAAGGAAAATTTGTACAGGAACCTAGATTTTCGCCTGATGCTACAAAGGTTGCTTTTATTGCTGAGAATAATTTATTTTACCAGGATTTAAATTCAGGAAAAATTACGCAGATTACGACTGACGGCAAAAAAAATTCAATTATCAACGGGCTTGCAGACTGGGTTTATGAAGAAGAATTCGGACATGCAAGACAGTACGAATGGACAAAAAATTCTGATGCGATCGTTTTTGTAAAATCAGACGAAAGTGAGGTTCCGGAAATTTACATTCCGATTTATGGAAAAACGCTTTACCCATCTGAAATGCGCTACAAATATCCTAAAGCAGGAGAAAAAAATTCTAAGGTTTCGGCAGAGCTGTACCGTATTGACAATGGAAAAACCATTTCTTTAAATTTAAGCTCATTTAAAAACTATTATATTCCAAACGTTATTCAGACCGCAAAAGCTGACGAAATTGTTTTGATTACTTCCCAAAGAATTCAAAATGCTTCTGATGTTCTGAAAGTAAATACCAAAACAGGTTCTGTCCAGAAATTGTTCACCGAAACGGACGACAAATGGATTGACACCGACAGTCCGACATTGGAATTTTTAGAGGATGATTCTTTCCTTTGGGGTTCAGAGAGAGATGGCAACCGTCATCTATACTGGTACGATAAAGACGGAAAGTTGAAAAAAACAGGTTACCAAAGGAAACTGGGAAGTAACCGATTATTACGGTTATAATCCAAAATCAAAAGAAATTTATGTTCAGACAACAGAAAAAGGGAGCATCAATAAAGTGGTTTCGAAAGTAAACATCGAAAACGGAAAATCTCAGCTCATTTCAAATGCAGAAGGGAATAATTCCGCAAGTTTCAGCAAAAATTACAATTACTTTATTGAAACATCATCTACCGCTTCAAAGCCTTATACATTTGTTTTAAAAGACGGAAACGGAAAGTTGGTAAAAGAACTTCAAAACAATGATGCCCAGCTTCAAAAACTGAAAGCAGATAATTTTGTGGAAAAAGAATTTATGACCATTCCAAACGAAGCCGGAGATCAGATGAATGCGTGGATCATCAAGCCTAAAAACTTTGATAAAAACAAAAAATATCCGCTGTTTATGTTCCAATATTCAGGACCGGGTTCTCAGCAGGTTGCCAATTCATGGGATAATGGAAATGCTTTATGGTTTGAAATGCTGGCCCAAAAAGGATACATCATCGCTTGTGTAGACGGTCGCGGAACAGGCTATAAAGGAGCTAAATTCAAGAAAGTAACGTACATGAATTTAGGAAAATATGAGATTGAAGATCAGATTGCAGCGGCAAAATGGTTTGGAAATCAATCTTATATTGACAAATCCAGAATCGGGATGTTTGGATGGAGCTTTGGAGGTTATATGACCAGCTTGGCCATGACGAAAGGTGCAGACGTTTTCAAAATGGGGATTGCCGTAGCGCCCGTTACCAACTGGAGATATTACGATTCGGTATATACAGAAAGATTCTTAAGAACTCCACAGGAAAATCCGGAGGGATACGACAAAAATTCACCAACTGAATACGCCAATTTATTGAAAGGAAAATTCTTATTAATCCACGGAACTGCTGATGACAACGTGCATTTCCAAAATTCCATGGAATTTTCAGAAGCATTGATTCAGAACAAAAAACAGTTTGATTTTATGGCTTATCCTGATAAAAACCACGGAATTTACGGGGGCCAGACAAGACCGCAGCTGTATCAGAAAATGACTGATTTTATCTTGGAGAATTTGTAATTTTGAATTAAAATTTAAGCTAAAAAAAATCCGAATCTTCAATGTAGATTCGGATTTTTATTATTAATAGAAATGAAAACTTCGATTATCAATAATCGTTACAAGAAAAATTTTATCATTTATTTCCTGATATATTAAAGAATTATTTTCATCAATAATGCACTTTCTCAAATTCAGAATTTTAGATTTTGGACAAATCGCAACGTGATTTTTCAGATTATCAATTAATTTATTAAAATGATTTTCAAATCTTTCAATTTCTTTAATTGTCCAGTTTTCAAACAAATAATCAATTACCTTTAAATAATTCCTTAGAGTTTCTTCAGACCAAATAATTTCCATTATTATTTCTTCGAAGTAATATAATCTTTGATTTTCTTTTGAGCAGATTCATGACTTAAAGTTCTGTCGTTTTGTATGTCATCAACTCCTTTTTTTATTGATTCTCTCTGAGGTTCAGATAAAATTCCTGACCAATCGTCTCCATTTGTTCTGGTGTATTTTGTCTTCAAGAAATCAATAAAATCATTCACTTCCTCATAAAAATTTTCAGGAAGCGTTCTGATATTATTTTCTAAATCTTTCAGTGTAATTTCCATTTTTTTCATCTTATTTTATTCAAAGTTAATAAATTTTAAAATTCTATATTTGTAAAATTTGAAATTTATCAACTATGAAGACTAAACATCCTAAGGGACTGCCTTTCCTCTTCTTTACGGAAATGTGGGAACGTTTCGGCTACTATTTAATTCTAGGAATTTTTTGTACTCTACGCGATCGAACCCACCGGTATAAAAGGTGGCCTTGGACTTCCAGACAAAACTGCAGACGATATTTTCGGAACCTATATTGCGTTGACGTATTTAACGCCTTTTATCGGAGGCTTTCTGGCAGACCGTATTTTAGGATATATCAAATCCATTTATCTTGGAGGGATTTTAATGGCAGCCGGATATATAGGAATGGGTGTTTTTAAAGATCTTACGTTGTTTTATTCTTCTCTAGCATTAATTATTATCGGAAATGGTTTCTTTAAACCTACTATTTCTACATTGTTGGGTAATTTATATTCTGAAGAACCTTATAAAGCGAATAAAGATTCCGGATATAATATTTTCTATATGGGAATTAATATCGGGGCGTTTATCTGTAATATTATTGCCGCATTTATGCGAAACAAATTTGGCTGGGGCGAAGCCTTCATCACTGCCGGAGTCGGAATGCTTGTGGGATTAATTATTTTTACCATCGGGAGAAAGCATTACATCCATGCAGCTCAAATGAAGCCCGTGCAGGAAGGCGATACAAAGCTTTCTGAAATATTGCTTAAGGTATTCGTTCCTGCCATTATTGCCGGAGTTATCGGATGGATTATTCCTGGAAATATTTTTGGAAGCGACAGTACAGATGCTTTCATTTTTGCCTGTATTCCTGTTATTTTCTTTTATGCTTCTCTTTATTTTAAAGCAAAACCGGAAGAAAAATCTTCTATTGGAGCTTTATTATCTGTCTTTATGATCAGTATGTTTTTCTGGGCAGTTTTCAAGCAGAACGGAACGGCTTTAACGAGATGGGCCAATTATTATACGGACCGAAGCGTTCCTGCTTCTATGGAAAAACCTTTGGAGGATATTTATATGGTTGAACGAAAAAACTATGAAGATAAAGAAGTTCCCGTATATAATGATCAGTATCAATCTCAAAAAGATAAGGATGGAAAAACCATCAAAACAATAGGAAAAGATATTTATTTCAACAATATTTCAGATTTAGACCGCAAAGCTTTAGGAGGGACTGGTCCAAATGAAGTTTACCTGTACAATACAGAATTATTTCAGTCTATCAATCCGTTTTGGGTAATTGCCTTAACACCGGTTGTCGTAGGCTTTTGGGCTTTTTTAAGAAGACGGGGTAAAGAGCCTCTAACTCCAACCAAAATTGTTTTGGGATTATTCATTTCAGCATTATCATGTCTTGTAATGGTTCTGGCAGTCTGGGCGGGAGATAACGGAGCCGTTAAAGTTTCACCATGGTGGCTCGTTGCGAGCTATGGTGTGATTACAGTCGGGGAATTATGCCTTTCTCCAATGGGACTTTCTTTTGTCTCCAAACTTTCTCCTGCGAGAATTACGGCTTTGATGATGGGCGGATTTTTCCTGGCCAATTCTGTAGGAAATAAACTTTCAGGGATTCTGGCGAGCACATGGTATAGTTATGACAATAAAATGAATTACTTCCTTGTTAATTTTGCTTTATTGATATTTGCTACTCTTTTAGGTTTATCAATGCTAAAAAGATTGAACAAAATAATGAAAGAAAAAGGTCACTGATTCTTGCTAAAATAAAGAAAATCGAGCTGCAGAATGATTCTGCGGCTTTTTTTGTTTAATTATAAAATTAAAACCTTGTTGAAAACACAAAAAAAACTATATTTGTCAGTCTTAACAAAAATTAACAATAAAAATGGATAATATTGAAGCATTAAATCCGAAAGCGGATGAATTTGTAGAGAATAAAGGTTCCAGACATCCAAAAGGATTATGGGTTCTTTTTGGAACCGAAATGTGGGAGCGTTTCAATTTTTATGGGATGAGAGCTCTTTTGACGCTTTTCATGGTAAATTCCTTATTAATAAAAGAAGCTGATGCAGCAATCATCTATGGTGGATTTTTAGCCTTGTGTTATCTTACTCCGCTTTTAGGAGGTTTTATAGCTGATAAATATATTGGTAATAGAAACGCCATTCTCATTGGTGGGTCTTTAATGGCAATCGGTCAGTTTTTACTTTTCATAAGTGCATCGACATTTTCAGGAAGTCTGGATAGTGCTAAAATGATCATGTGGCTTGCATTATTCGTTATTATTTTCGGTAACGGATTTTTTAAGCCAAACATTTCCTCAATGGTAGGAAGCCTTTATCCAAAACAGGAAAAATCTAAATTGGACTCTGCTTTTACGATTTTCTATATGGGAATCAACATCGGAGCATTTTTAGGTCAGTTTATCTGTCCGTACGTAGGAGACGTAAAAGATTCTGCAACGGGAGTAAGAGATATTTTTGCTTTCAAATGGGGATTTTTAGCAGCTTCAATTGCCATGGTAATCGGTACCATTACATTCTTTATTCTTAAAAATAAATACGTGGTAACACCGGAAGGAAGACCTATCGGTGGATTACCTAAACATAATACAAGTGCAGATTTTGAAGAAGGTGAAACTCAGACTGCTAAATTCTCAGGAGCAGCTTTGGGAATCACAGGAGGATTGTTTGTTATATTATTTTTTATCTTCAGATATTTACTGGTTGGGGAATTCGGATTCAAAGCAGTAGAAATGGGGCAGTTAATTAAAGGTATTATTTATCCTTTCATTTATGCGGCCGGTATTTCCCTGGCATTTTTAATCATGAGTTCTGCCGAAAACAAAGTAGAAAAACAGAGAATCTGGGTAATCTATATCGTATCATTCTTTATCATTTTCTTTTGGGCAGCCTTTGAACAGGCGGGATCTTCATTAACATTTATTGCGGATAACCAGACCGACAGAAATATCTTAGGATGGAATATGCCACCTTCGATGGTTCAGATTTTCAACGGTATTTTTGTTGTATTACTGGCAGTTCCTTTCAGTTTATGCTGGGATAAATTACGCGCAAAAGGAAAAGAACCGGTTTCTCCTATGAAACAGGCAATGGGGCTTGCTTTGATTGCTTTAAGTTATTTCATCATTGCCCACAATGTAAAAGATCTTGGTAATTCAGGATTATTGGCAATCAAATGGTTAATGCTTTTATATTTCATCCAGACTTGTGGTGAACTTTGCTTATCACCTATTGGATTATCATTGGTTGGAAAATTAGCGCCGAAAAGATTTGCGTCATTATTATATGGAGTATTCTTCATTTCTAATGCTGCAGGTTATGCATTAGCAGGTTCTTTAGGAGCATTAATTCCTGCTACAGGAGACAAATTTACCAAAGCTCAGGAAATCGGAGTAAATCTTCAGGATGTTTTAGATAAAAAGGTTACGCTGAATGCAGATCAGGTAGCCGCTTTTGAAAAGGCACAATTACCTTTGGAAAACCCTACTTTTGTAGGATTTGAAATCCATAATTTATTCGAATTCTTTATGGTATTCGTGGTTCTTTGTGGTATTGCCGCTGTAATTTTAGCTTTAATTTCACCAATCTTAAAGAAAATGATGCACGGAGTAAATTAATCTGTATCAAATAAAATATATTGTAAACCTCTGCCAAGTCGGAGGTTTTTTTTATTTTCGTATGATGGAAATTTCCGAAGATTCTTTATTTCAATCGGTAAAAGAGATTATTACCCAGTCGCGCGAAAAAGTTTTTCGGATAGCGAATTCTACCCTGTTGCTTACTTATTGGCAGATCGGAAAATTAATTATTGAAGACGAACAGAAAGGAAAAGAACGCGCCGAGTACGGAAAATATACATTGAAAAATCTTTCTAAAAAATTAACGCTGGAATTTGGAAAAGGATTTGATTATACGAATCTTTCCAATATGCGTAAATTTTACATCGCATTTCCAATTGTTGACACATTGTCTCAACAATTGAGTTGGTCTCATTACAGACTGCTTTCAATGCAAGATAATATAGAAAAAAGAACTTATTATCTGAATGAATCTGTACAAAATAACTGGAATGTAAGGGATCTAAAAAGACAAATCAATTCTCTAGCATACGAAAGAGTTTTAAAGCATAAAAAAACTACAGGTGAAACCATTCACAATATTTTAAAAGACCCCTACATTTTTGAGTTTCTGGGACTTAAAACTGACGAAAAAAATTCCGAAAAAGATATTGAAACAGCCATTATAGATCATATTCAAAAGTTTCTGCTAGAATTCGGGAAAGGTTTTGCCTTTGTAGCAAGACAACAACACATTTCTACCGACACTTCAGATTTTTATATTGATCTTGTTTTCTATAATTACATTTTAAAATGTTTCGTCATTATTGATTTAAAAACCGGTGAACTTTCCCATCAGGATATCGGACAAATCGATATGTATGTAAGAATGTACGACGACTTGAAACGTGGCGAAGGCGACAATCCAACTATCGGGATTTTGCTTTGTTCAGAAAAAGATGAAACCATTGTAAAATATTCTATTCTTAATGATAAAAACAATCTTTTTGCGAGCAAATATCTTCCTACAGAAGAAGAATTAAAACAAATCATCGGTCAGGACAGAATACGTTTTGAGCTGGGTCAGGATGATAATAAAAACCTTTAATTAAAAATCAATCATAACAAATTATGAGCTTAACTTTAGATGAAATACAAAATTTCAAAGGAAAATACCCAAAGCAAATCTGGAGCCTGTTTTTCTCTGAAATGTGGGAACGTTTCTGTTTCTACGGAATGCGGGGAATGCTCGTTTTCTTCATGATTTCCCAACTCAATTTCCATGAAAAAGAAGCCAACCTTCAATATGGAGCAACGCAGGCATTTGTTTATGCCTTCACATTTATCGGAGGATTATTCGCCGATAAAATATTAGGTTTCAGAAAATCTCTTTTCTGGGGAGGGCTCCTCATGATTGTCGGAAGTGCTATTTTAGCGACAGATCCCCACAAATTTTTCTTCTTAGGCATTGCTTTTACTGTAGTGGGTACAGGTTTCTTCAAACCGAATATCTCCTCAATGGTTGGCCAGCTTTACAAACCTAATGATGAAAGAGCGGATGCAGGATTTTCGCTTTTTTATGCAGGAATTAATCTTGGAGCTTTGATAGGTGGATATGTCTGTATTTCAATTGGCAAAGTTGGATATATTGAACTTGGAGCATTACAATTAGGCAAAGGTTTAATCCCTCAAAATTTGCAATGGAACGTAGCTTTTGGATTAGCTGCTTTTGTGATGATTATAAGTTTGGTTAATTTTATTTTTACACAGAAAAAATTGGGACCGATCGGGCTTCAGCCGGGACATCCTGAAAATGAAACAAAATCTGCTCCCATACCGAAATGGCAGGAATATGGAGTATATATTTTATCATTGATTTTCGTTCCGATCATCATGATAATGGTGGCAAAAACTGAATATACAGACTATTTTATGTGGACTGTAGGACCGCTGACATTGATTTACCTGTTCTATGAAATGACAAAAGTGACACCTTCTGAACGTAAAAAACTTTGGGCAGCTTTAGTTTTCATCCTATTTTCTATTTTATTCTGGGGAATTTACGAACAAAGCGGAGGATCATTAAGCATTTTTGCGGCTAAAAATTTAAATAAAGATTTATTAGGATTAGATCCAAACGGTGTCAACAATTCCGGAGGAGCATTTTTTATCATTTTCCTTGCTCCGCTGATCGGGCTGCTCTGGATATGGCTGAATAAAAGAAAGATTGAGCCGAATACAATTATTAAATTTGGGTTAGGCTTTATTTTCTTAGGCTTAGGATATTACGTTTTATTTGCAACACGATTTTTTGCCAATCTTCAGGGTATTACTTCATTAAATTTCTTTACTATCGCATTGCTGGTTATTACATTAGGAGAGCTTTGCCTCTCTCCTATCGGATTATCGATTATGACAAAACTTTCAACGAAAAATCTCCAGGGAATGATGATGGGAATGTGGTTTCTGGCTTCCGCTTACGGACAGTATGTTGCAGGAATCATTGGAGCAGGCCTTGCAACAGCAAAAGAAGGCTCCACGAATTATGATGCTTTGATCACTTATACTGATGGATATAAACAATTGGGATTGTATGCTGTAATCGCCGGTATTGTATTAATTTTGATATCACCATTTGTAAAAAAATTAATGCAGGAGGTAAGATAAAAATAAGTAATTATGCTTATTTTTACATAAATGTCAAATCATGAAGAAAGTTATAAGCATAATTTGTCTTTTCGTTGTCACTCTAAATTTTGCGCAGGTAAGATGGATGACTATTGAGGAAGCACTGAAAGCCCAGAAAGAAAATCCTAAGAAAATCCTGATCGATTTTTATGCAGACTGGTGTAGCCCGTGCAAGATTATGGCTAAAAAAACCTACGGAAATCTTATTATTGCAGACATTCTAAATAAAAATTATTATCCTGTAAAATTCAATGCAGAAGAAAAAAAGGAAATTGAAATCTTTGGCAGAAAATTTTCAAATACAAATACGGAACACAAAAAAGGAAAAAATTCTTTACACGGATTCACCCAATACATGAACGTCGCAGCGGTTCCGAGTACAGTTTTTCTTGACGAAAATGGTGGGCCGATCACCATTTTGCAGGGAGAGCTATCCGCAAAAGAATTAGAACCTTATTTAGAACTTATTTCAAAAGATCTTTTCAAAAAGATCCGTTCGAGGGAACAGTGGGAAGATTATCAGAAGAAATTTAAATCAAAAATAAAAGATTAAATCCAATACAAAGACTTTCAAATCCGAAAGTCTTTTTTTAATTTCTAATTTTTCCCGAAATTCGTGGTTCTTTAAAAATGACTTTAGAAACTTCCATAGAATACGTCAAAGGAATAGGTCCCGAAAAAGCCAAGCTCATCAAAAATGTGTTAGGAATTTCCACCGTTGAGGATTTTCTTAATTTCTTTCCTATCCGGTATCTTGATAAAAGTAAAGTTCATAAAGTCTCGCAGCTTCATGAGGTGACGACCGATGTTCAGCTGAAAGGAAAAATCACCAATATTCAGGAGATACAGACCGGAAAAACGAAACGCCTTTCCGCAAAATTCAATGACGACACAGGTTCGATGGATCTGGTTTGGTTTCAGTATTCAAAATGGCTGAAAGAACAGCTTCCCATTAACAAAGAAGTTTTTATTTTCGGAAAAATCAATGTCTTTAACAATCAGTTTTCCATGCCCCATCCGGAAATTGAAATTGAGGAAAAAAAAGACACTGAAAACCGATTAAAACCTATTTATCCAAGTTCGGAAAAATTAACTAAAAGAGGATTAAACCAAAGATTTTTTCAGGTTGTTTTAAAAAACATCTGCAAAGAAATCCCTCATCTTATTTACGAGAATTTTCCGGATTATCTGATGAAAGCTTTTAAATTTTTATCCAGGCAGCATACTTATCTCAACATCCATTTCCCAAAAGATATGGAGCATTTTGAGAAGGCCAACTATCGTTTAAAGTTTGAAGAATCTTTCTTTTTTCAACTGGGATTCGGTTTAAAAAAAATTCACCATAAAAGCCACACCATCGGAAATCCCTTTCCGGTAGTCGGAGATTATTTTAATGACTTTTACGAAAATCATCTGCCTTTTGATTTAACAGGGGCTCAGAAAAGAGTATTAAAGGAAATCCGGATGGATATGAAACGTCCGATCCAGATGAACAGGCTTTTGCAGGGCGACGTTGGCTCAGGGAAAACAATGGTTGCGCTATTAACGATGCTTATAGCCAAAGATAACGGTTTTCAAAGCTGCATTATGGCGCCAACGGAAATTCTTGCCCAGCAGCATTATAATGGAATTAAGGAACTTTTAGAAAAAACAGAAGTTAAAATTAAACTCTTAACAGGTTCAACAAAAAAATCTGAACGGAATATAATTCATGAAGAACTTGAAAATGGCGAACTTTCCGTTTTGGTGGGAACGCATGCTGTTTTGGAAGACAAAGTTAAATTTAAAAATCTCGGCTTAGCCATTATTGATGAACAACATCGATTTGGTGTGGCACAACGGGCAAAACTTTGGGCTAAAAATAAAATTCCGCCGCATATTCTGGTAATGACGGCTACTCCTATTCCCCGTACTTTGGCGATGAGTTTTTACTCGGATCTTGATGTTTCCGTGATTGATGAACTTCCGGTTGGAAGAAAACCTATCATTACAGCCCACAGACGTGAAAAAGACAGAGCGTATGTCTACAATTTCTGTCGTGAAGAAATTCAGAAAGGAAGACAGGTTTATTTCGTTTATCCTTTAATTGAAGAATCTGAAACTTTAGATTACAAAAATCTGATGACCGGTCTGGAAAATGTGATGGATAATTTTTCAAAATACAACATCGCGATGCTTCATGGGAAAATGAAACCCGATGAAAAAGACACAGCAATGAATTATTTTGCTTCCGGAAAAGCTCAGATTATGGTCGCTACGACGGTAATTGAAGTTGGTGTAAACGTTCCGAATGCTTCTGTAATGGTAATTGAAAGCTCGGAAAGATTCGGGCTTTCGCAGCTTCATCAGCTACGCGGCCGTGTAGGTCGTGGCGCAGAGCAGAGCTATTGCATTCTGATGACTTCTGATAAATTGTCTAAAGACAGCAGAACAAGAATTAAAACGATGGTTGAAACCAATGATGGTTTTAAGATTTCTGAAGTCGATATGCAGCTTCGTGGCCCAGGAGATATTCTGGGAACTCAGCAAAGTGGTATCGTGGATTTTAAAAGACTTGATCTGGTCAATGATTCAGCCATCATTAAAGCCACTAAAAATACGGTAGAAAAAATTCTGGAGACAGATCCTTTATTAGCAAGACCTGACAATCAGATCATTAAAAATTATTATCTGAGACATTATAACGGTAAAAATAAATGGAGTAAAATTTCATAAAAAAACCGCGAAAAGAAATTAATCTTTACGCGGTCCCCCTTATAAAACTGTTATTTGAAGAAATTACTTACTTGTTTTTAGCTTAATATTTTGTGATGTGGTGTGAATATGTGTGTGTGATAATTTAGTGTTCAGCTTAAAAGAAGTAAAAACAAAATGAATTATGTTTCCAACCTGCTTATTTATAAAAACTAACTTGACAAGCTAAAGAATAACATCATATATATTCTTTAACTACTCGAGTTTTCATGATTGTACCGTTTTGTTTAAAGATCTTCTGCTCTTGTAATTGGAAATTCATATAATTCATTTTGCTTAACTAACATTGTGATTTATATAATTTAGTTTAGTTCAAAAAACAACTGTTATTATTGATCTTTCTGCCTCAATATATTCTTATTCTTAATGATCATTCGGATATTTATCGTTTTTATTATTTTCACTTTTATGTGAAACTTGAATTACAAATATAGAACTTTAATTTAAATACCAAAATAGTTGAGCGGTTTTTTTTCACACTTTCATGATAAAATTATTTTTATTAAGTCCTGAAGTGTGATATTGCCAGGTCACAGTCATTATATCTGTTACATTTTTTTTCATTTCCCTGTAATTGTCAGGTTTTTTCATCAGAACGTTCGCTCCGTTTACAAAAACTTCCTCTTCGTCTTCAGATGATATGGATTGGGCATAAATTACAGTTGTCATATGATCGAATCTATTATCAGCCTTTAATTCTGATAAATACGTGATACAATTCTTCCCGGAAATATTAAAATTCATGAAAAAAACCTCAGGAATCACGGCGCCATCTGCATCGAAATATTCCATCGTATCTGTAATATTACAAAAAGTCTTTACTTTTATATGAATTTTAAGATCCTGTAATATGCTTTTAAACAGGATCAGATTACCTTCATCATCGTCTGCTAAAATCACATTGAGATATTCTTTATTCATATTGCTCTTGAATATT
This sequence comes from Chryseobacterium sp. POE27, assembly GCF_039727685.1. Classification (NCBI taxonomy): domain Bacteria; kingdom Pseudomonadati; phylum Bacteroidota; class Flavobacteriia; order Flavobacteriales; family Weeksellaceae; genus Chryseobacterium; species Chryseobacterium sp. POE27. The sequence continues at coordinate 3,544,978 of NZ_CP152475.1, read as the reverse complement.
GTTGATCGTACCGCTGAACTTTTCTTCTCATCGCAACAATCTTCTGAAATTGAGAAGGCGTAAGGCCTGTCATGTTTTTAAACTGTGTGCTCAAATGTGCGACACTGGAATAATTAAGTCTTTGAGCAATTTCAGTCAGATTATGCTTTCCACTGATAATCAATTCTTTGGTGTATTCAATTTTTTGAATAATGATAAAATTTTCTATCGAAGTATTGGCAATCTCTGAAAAAAGATTGGAAAGATAACCATAACTATGGTTTAGTTTTTCAGCAATGTAGATAGAAGCTTTTACGGGAATCATTTCATCAGAACCTACAAGCTCGATAATAGCATCTTTTATTTTCTGAACCAGTGCTGTTTTCTGGCTTTCAATAATTTCTATACCGTAGCTCCCGAGATTTTCTTTGAAAACTTTGCATTGTTCCTGTGTCAGAGGTTCATACAGTTCTACTTCTCCAGAGTTGATAAGTTTGTATTTAAAGCCCTGATCTTTAAGTTTATCTTCCAACACCTTCCTGCAGAGGGTATTGAAATCAAATTTCACATACATCTTCATCCTTAATATTATGTATTTAATGTTTAAGTAAATATAAACTTTTTATATCAATTTAAAGTGATATAAATAAAAATTCTTATTTAAAACATAAATAAAAAACTCCTGCATTAAAAAAATACAGGAATTTAAACACTAAGGATGAAAAAAATATACCGATAAAAAGCTGAGAACAGCTTAAAACCAAGCATATGAATATTTTGATAAGTGATTCGGTTCTGTTACAAAGATGTAAAAAAACTCTACATCACATTTTATAGAATTACAATTAAATATTACAGAATTTTAAGTCATATTTATGTGATATAAAATTCCATTTCGTAATCATCCATTACAAAACCGCTTCCGATATCTACGATTATCTCTTTGTATACTTTGAAACCCTGAGATTCATAGAACATTTTCGCATTATTATGCTTATTCACATTTAAGATTATCCTTTTGTCGTCACTTTCGGATACTTTTTGCTTTAAAAAATCAACAGCCATTTTTCCAATGCCTTTTCCTTTGCTTTCCGGAATCAGATAAATCCTGTGCAGCTTTGTTGTATGTTCCTCGTAACCATTCTCATAGCCCAAAAAACCTTCAAAAGAATTATTTATTTCATTAAAGATCAAAAAATAATGATAGTCAGAATGTTGTAATTGATTACTGATTTCCTCGTAAGAATACATTGTCTTAAGCATATATTCTATCTGTTCTCTTTCAAGTATCTCGGCATAAGCAACCTCCCACGATCTTTTGGCCAGATCCTGAATGAAGGGTATATCTTTTTCTGTTGCTTTTATAAATTTCATTGATTTAATTTTATGTAGTTTTATGCTGGAAAGCACAATATTATATTTGTATTTTTATGGCAAATAAAAAAGGTGAAAAGCACGATACTCTTCACCTTAATATGTTTATTGTAACATTAAAATGTTACTGAAAAATGTTAAACATTAGCCATTTCAGCTTTAATTTTCGTATACAATCCCTCTGACGCCACGACTAAAGGAAGCCTTACATAATTTTTCACAATCCCTTTTTCCGTTAAAACAGCCTTAATTCCACACGGGTTCCCTTCGGCAAAAATCAGTCTTGTGATATCAACCAATTTGTTGTGGATTTCGTACGCTTCTTTCACTTTTCCATCAAATGCTAACTGCACCATTGCTGAAAATTCTTTCGGGTACGCCTGTGCAATGACAGAAATTACTCCGTTTCCGCCGGCAAGCGTGACAGGAAGTGTGAATTCATCGTCCCCGGAAACGAGATTAAATCCTTCAGGTTTCTTTCTTAAAATATCAAAATACTGAAGAATATTTGGGGCAGCTTCTTTAATTAGAAATAAATTCGGGAATTCTTTTGCTAAACGCAACGTTGTTTCCGCTTCTATATTTTGTCCCGTTCTAGACGGAACGTTATAGATAATAATATTTTTTCCGGTGGAAGCTAAAACTTTATAATGTTGATAAAGCCCTTCCTGATTGGGCTTATTATAATATGGAGATACAGAAAGTACCGCCTCAAACGCAGAAAGATCTGTTTCTTCAATCTGTTTTTTGACTTCAAGAGTATTATTTCCGCCGATCCCCAAAACCAATGGAAGACGTTTATTATTAACCTTAATGATATGCTCAATTACCTGTTTCTTCTCTTCAGCAGAAAGCGTTGCAGCCTCCGCTGTAGTTCCCAAAACAACTAAATAATTGGTTCCGTTTTCGATGTTGTATTCAACTAATTTCGTCAAACTTTCAAAATCTACGGATAAATCTTCATTAAAGGGCGTTACCAATGCAACACCTACTCCTTTTAAAATGCTCATCTGTTAGAATTATTTTTTTCAAATTTAATAATTTACCTCAAGAATTTGTTATAAATAATAATGTTTTATTATACATATAATTATATTTGCATTTACTAAATGGTAATATAAAGTCATCATTCCCGGAATTGCTTATGGATCCCAAAGGCGAATCGACGATTGCATTTAACCTTTATAAAAATAATTTGCTGCATATGAAAAATAAATTCTTGTTATTAGGAATTGCTCTGGCTGCGCTTTCTGCCTGTAAAACAGCTTCACCGTTACAGGTAACAGAGGTACAGACCCGGAAAAATATTTCTATTAATAATGAGCTAAAGAATGATGAGGAGTTTGTAAAGTTTATTGAACCCTACAAGCAAAAATTGGATAAAGAAATGAACCTGAAGATCTCACATACCAACGTAGATCTTACCAAGCAGGGAGACAATAGCAATCTGGGTAATCTTCTAGCAGATTATACATTTGATGGAGCTGATGAATGGGCAAAAACAAATCTTAACAAAAATGTTGATGCCGCTTTAATCAATATCGAAGGAATCCGAACAACTATCGGAAAAGGAGATATCCTACTAAAAAATGCATTTGAGGTGATGCCTTTTGAAAATGAGATCATCATCGTAAAAATGAAAGGAACAGATTTACAGGGACTTTTTGATTATTACGCAAAAACTCAGGTAAATAATCCTGTATCTCATCTGTATATTGAAACCCAAAACGGAAAATTGGCAAAATCATTGATCAACGGAAAGACAGTGAATCCGGAACAGGAATACTATATTGCTACTTCAGACTATCTGGCTTTGGGTGGCGACAATATGAAATTTTTTGCTAAAGGAGAAATGATCTCTACAGGAATTAAAATGAGAGATTTGTTTATAGATTATTTTAAGAAATCTCCCGAAGTAAAATCAGGTACAGATATTCGCTTAAATTTTATCGGTAAAAAGTAATGGATAGAAAAAGTTTTTTAAAAGCAATAGGTGGCGGAACTTTAGCAATGGCTTTAGCTCCAAATATGATGATGGCAGAAGAATTAAATATTCTTGATGTAAAGGCAGCAAACAAACTCACCATTCTTCATACCAACGATCAGCACAGCAGAATAGAGCCTTTCGATTCGAGCTATACCAAAAATCCCAATCAGGGTGGCTTTGCAAGAAGGGCAAGTCTCATTCAGCAGATAAGAAATCAGGAAAGCAATGTCCTGCTTCTTGATTCCGGAGATATTTTCCAGGGAACTCCTTATTTCAACTTTTTTGGAGGTGAGTTGGAATTTAAATTAATGTCGAAGATGAAATATGATGCTTCCACCATGGGAAATCATGATTTCGATAATGGCCTGAACGGTTTTTTAAAGGTTTTGCCGAATGCGCAATTTCCTTTCATCTGCTCAAACTATGATTTTAAAAATACCGTTCTCGACGGAAAAACTTCACCCTATAAAATTTTTAATAAAAACGGAATTAAAGTAGGAATTTTCGGAGTAGGAATTCAACTGGAAGGACTGGTAGGAAAAAAACAATATGGGGAAACGGTTTATTCGGATCCTGTTGATGTAGCTCAGCATTATTCTAATTTCCTTAAAAATGAACAGAAATGTGATCTTGTGATCTGTCTTTCGCATATTGGGTACGATTATAAAGACGAACCCGAAAAAATAAGCGATAAAATCTTCGCAGCCAAAACAGACAATATCGACCTGATCCTTGGTGGTCACACTCATACTTTCTTACCGGAACCTCAGACATTCACCAACAGAAAAGGCAAAAATGTTCTGGTAAACCAGGTAGGATGGGCAGGTCTGCTTCTGGGCAGAATAGATTTCTTTTTCGATTCAAATAAAAACGTAAAACATATTGCCTGGAATAATCAGGTAATTGACAGCAGCATAATAGCATAAGTATGAAAAAACTCTCTTTAATTTCTCTTGGTATTTTGGCATCCCTGCACGTTGCAAATGCGCAGACTATTTCTTCAAAAAAATGGGCAGACCTGTTTTCTTACAACAATGTAACTGCCATGAAAGAAGATAACGGAAAAATAGTTGCAGCCGCAGAAAACGGGATTTTTTATTATACAATTTCATCAGGTGAAATTACTAAGCTGTCTAAAGCAAACGGCTTGCATGAGGTTAAAATTTCAGCTTTCGATTATAATCCACAGAATAAGATCGCACTTATCGGGTATCAAAACGGTTCTTTGGATGTCGTGACCCAGGATGGCGTGACATATGTTGTTGATATTCCTATTGCTACAGGATATAATGGCAGTAAAAGAATAAACCATATTTCGATAACAGGAGATCTGGCTGTGATTTCAGCAGGCTATGGAGTTTCAATTTTTGATTTAAAGAAAAAAGAATTCAAGGATTCAGCATTTTTCTTATCGGGAGGAGTTTATGAAGCCAGTAATGAAGCCACAATTTTCGGAAATAAAGTATATTCGGTAACCAATACAGGTTTAAAAAGCCATGAGATGAACAATACATTTCCGGTTTTCACAACATGGACGACCGAAGTGGCAGGATCTTTCAAACACATTGATTCGGAGGGAGTATTAAGCTTTTCATCAGCCAATACTGCTTATCTTTATAATAGCGGGGCATCTGCTCCTCTGTCGCAGACTTTTACTAATGTACGCGATGTTGTTGTGAATAATAACAATATTATCGTAACAGATTTAAACAGGGTTTATACATTTAATACCAACGGAAATTTCAATAATACAGTCAGTTTCGGAGAAGAATGTAATACGGCAACAACGATCGGAGGCAGTGTTTATGGCGGAACTGTTTTATCAGGGATAAAAAACGAAAGCAGCAATTCTTTCAAGCCGGATGGGCCCTATTTCAATTACGCTTATAAACTGAGTCTTTATGGTGATAACCAGATTCTGGTGTCCACAGGAGGAAGAGAAGGAAGATTTAATACAGGAATTAGCAATCCTAAAAATCCCGGTTTCTATTACTTCAATGGGATGGAATGGATTTATCCTTCTTATTTCGTTGGAAACACAACAGGGTTTAATGTTATAGATGTTGTCTCAGATCCGGCAAGTCCGGACGATATTTTCTTCACAAATTACACGACTGCACCTGGTCGCGGTGTGTACAAGATGAAATATAATCCTGCAAATAAAGATTTTACATTTACTAAAAATTATAATTTAGGAACCGACAATGTTAATGCAAGACGTGCCGTAGGTTTCGCTTTCGATGATGCCAACAATCTTTTTGTTACCATCGCATTTTCCAGCGACGGACCAGAAGTTGGACTGTTTACAGCGATTGGCGCTTATGACAGAGCCACAGATAATTTTCTTATAAAAAATACAACATCCAGCCTGGGTGCTGCACAAAAACCTTTGTTTTATGAGGGGTTATTATGGATCCCGATTCCAAGGATTAATTCTTTTATTGCCTATGATGCCAAAAAGACAGTAAATACTTCTGACGATACGGCTTATATTTTAAATCAGTCCAATGGCTTTGCAACAAATTCAGGAGGAACGCTTTCCGTTGCTCTTGATAAATCCGGAGATGCATGGATCGGAGGAGATATGGGATTAAGGATATTACAGAATGCTGTTTCCGAAATAAAGACCCCTGAAAGCGCAAAAGTAGAGCCTATCATTATCGAGCAAAACGGTTTGGGTGAAGAGCTTTTCAGAGATTCTCAGATACTACAGATTGAAGTGGATGGCGGTGATCACAAGTGGGTTTCCGTAGATGGTGGAGGAGTTTATTATCTATCTGCAGACGGCCAGCAAACAGTAAAACATTTTACCAAAGAAAACTCGCCGCTTCCTACTAACAGCGTTACCGATATAAAAGTAGATAAAAAAGACAGGGAAAGTATATTTTGCAACGTATGACGGTATTGTAACCTATCAGGGAGATGTAGCCGATGTCGGATCAGGTTTCGGAAACGTGCTTGTTTATCCGAATCCTGTTGTCTATTCCAATTTTAAAGGAAAAGTAACCATTAAAGGATTAGCAGAGGTTACGAACATCAGAATCGCTGATGCAGCGGGTAATGTAGTACATTCTGCGGTGGCACGAGGCGGGTATTATGAATGGGATCTTAATAATCAGAGAGGAACAAGAGTAGCTTCCGGAGTTTATTTTGTCCTGATGACCAATGAAGATGGTTCTGATAAAGCGACAGCAAAGATCGCAGTAGTTAATTGATGAATTCACAGAACGGATTTTTATTATCATATATTAAATACGGTGAAAATGATGCGGTCTTGCATTGTTTTACAGAGGAAGAAGGCTTTCAGTCTTATTTTTTAAAAGGTCTTTACACCAAAAAGAATAAGAAAAAAGGTCTTCTTCTGCCGTTGAGCAAACTCAATTTTTCTTTACTTCCCTTAAAAGGAAACGGAATACAGACGATCTCTAAGTTTGAGATGGTAAAAAGCAATGATATTTATACAGACATCCGATGCAACACCGTTGTATTTTTTATCTCAGATTTTTTAAATCAAAATTTAAAACACGAAAATAAAAATCAGCATATTTTCTTTTGTCTCGAAGAATTTATTGATCAACTGGAAAGCCAGAACTATCAGTCACATCTGATTTTTTTAATTAAAGTTTTAAAAATCCAGGGAGTTGCACCTTTACTGAATGATCGAAAATTTCTCGATCCCGAAACAGGAACTTTTTCATTGGAGATCATGCACCAGATTTTTACGGAAGAAATTTCTGCAATATGGCAAGCTGCACTTTCGTCAAATAATCCTTACCAGATCAGAATTCCTTCAGCGTTCAGAAAAGATTTTCTGGACAGTATTCTGGTGTATTACCACTATCATGTTACGGATTTCAGAATTCCTGCCTCTCTTGAAGTTATACAGCAGATATTTGAATAAAAATAAAAGTGTAAGAGCCTTTTTAAATTTATAATTTATTTTCAACATTAAGAAATTAAGCTCCTTTAGCTTAAAAAACTTAATAAAATCAATTTATTGATTCCTTGACCGAAATAAAGTCTAACTCTCTAAAATTCTTAATGTTAAATTAAAGAATAAACAAAGTTTATTTAATTTAGAAAATTAAGAAAAAACTATAAAAAATTTAAACATTCTAAGACAGGCATTAAAATATCGGTCTTACGATTTTGTTTCTTCGGGCATTTCTGTTTCAGACTCTGCAATTTCTTTTTTTGAAAATCTCGGCATTAAGATTTTTGCAATCAGTCCCGTCCATCCCGTCTGATGTGATGCTCCTACTCCACGACCGCTGTCCCCGTGGAAATATTCGTAGAACAAAATATAATCTTTAAAATCAGGATCAGTCTGAAATCTTGGGTATTGTCCGTTGAAAGGGCGGTTTCCATTTTCATCCTTTAAAAATATCTTTGCCAGCCTTTTACTCAGGGCATCAGCGATCTGATCTAAGTTTAAATAATTTCCGCTTCCGGTAGGGTATTCCACCAGAAAATCGGGGCTGTAGTAGAAGAAAAAACGCTGCAGACTTTCAATAATTAAGAAATTAACAGGAAACCAGATGGGTCCGCGCCAATTGCTGTTTCCTCCGAACAGACGACTGTCACTTTCGGCAGGAGTATATTTTACTGTATAATCTGTATTATTCAGATTGATATTGAACGGATTTTTTTTCGTATTCTTTGGAAAGCGCTCGCACTCCGAATTCGCTGAGAAATTCATCAGGTTTGAGCATTCTGTGAAGCAGCCTTTTCAGACGGTGACCCCGCAAAAGTGAAAGAAGGTGTTTGGATTCTTCACCTTTTACCTCCCAATGAGAAACCAAAGCGGCGAGTTCCGGTTTATTATCTAACACCCATTGCATTCTTTTCTTAAAATTCGGCAGCCTCTCGATCATTTCATCATCAATTACCTCGACGGCAAACATCGGAATAAGGCCGACAATCGTTCGCATTTTTAAATACATATGATTGCCATCACCAAGGGAAAGGGCATCATAAAAAAACTCATCCTGCTCATCCCAGAGACTGAAGCATTCGTCGCCCATATTGTCCAGCGATTTGGCAATTGCCAGGAAATGTTCGAAGAACTTCATGGCCATTTCTTCGTAAATCGTATTGTAAAGGGCCAGCTCCAGAGCGATTCTCATCATATTAAGGGCAAACATAGCCATCCAGCTTGTCCCATCCGACTGCTCAAGATGCTCACCATTCGGAAGCTCCGTATTGCGGTCGAATACTCCGATATTATCAAGTCCTAAAAATCCGCCTTCAAAGATATTGTTGCCGTTGTTGTCTTTTTTTATTGACCCACCAGGTGAAGTTCATGAGTAATTTCTGAAATGCGCTTTCCAGAAACTGTACATCCGGCTTGTCCTTCAGATATTCGTCAATTTTAAAAACCCTGAAAACTGCCCAGGCATGCACCGGTGGATTGACATCATTTAAGTTCCACTCGTAAGCGGGCAGCTGTCCGTTGGGATGCATATACCATTCAAAAAGAAATAATTTCAGCTGATTCTTTGCAAAATCAGAATCAATCAGTGAAAAGCTGATCGTGTGGAAAGCCAGATCCCAGGTTGCATACCATGGATATTCCCATTTATCAGGCATGGAGATAATATGTTCATTGTTGAGGTGCTTCCACTGGAAATTACGGATTTTCTCACGCGACTTTGGTGGCGGAGCTTCAGAGGGATCCCCTTTTAGCCATTTTTCTACGTTGTAATGATAAAACATCTTACTCCACAACATTCCGGCAAAAGCCTGCCGCTGAACCATTTTTTCATCTTCCGAGTCTATTCCTTTCTGAATTTCTTCATAAAATTCGTCAGCTTCCTGTTTTCTATCATTGAATATCTTATCAAAATCATTAAAAGGCTGCGTCAAATCTTTATCAGAAAGCCTGAATTCAAAGGTTTTTGTCTCTTTCGGATTGAAATTTTCTTCAATCACAAATGCCGCTTTGGTTCCGAAGTGATTCGGATTGACAGACTGTGAATTTCCTTTGATTATAAAATCATTGATTCCGTCTTTGCTGTAACGGGTTTCATTGGCACACTGATAGAGCTTCTCATTATTCGTTTCGTTGTCGCAAAACAGGACTTTTTGAGAATGCTTTGCGTACAGGTTTTTAATGTCTAAATCTTTGTGATGAATGGTGATGCACGCAGGATCTTCAGAACTCATCTGAGGAGTGTAAGAATCGTACCCCCAACGCCATGTATTCCTGAACCATAAAGTAGGAAGAATGATTAATGGTGCTTGACTTTCAGATTTATTGACGATGGTCAGCCGTATTAAAATATCGTTCTTATCAGCCTTTGCGTATTCAATAAATATGTCGAAATATTCATTGTTGTCGAAAATTCCGGTGTCAATTAATTCGTATTCAGGCTCCTCCTTGCTTCTTATTGCATTTGTCTGGATGAGGTCTTCATACGGAAATGCATTCTGAGGATATTTGTAGAGCATTTTCATGTAAGAATGCGTAGGAGTAGAATCCAGGTAGTAGTAATATTCCTTCACATCTTCTCCATGATTTCCCTGTCCGTTGGTAAGGCCAAAGAAACGCTCTTTTATCATTTTATCTTTTTTGTTCCAGAATCCTACCGAGAACACCAACTTCTGAAGATCATCGCATATTCCGCAGATGCCTTCTTCTCCCCAGCGGTATGTTTTTGATTCTGCCCCGTCATGAGTGGTATAATTCCATGCATCACCATCGTCACTATAATCTTCGCGTACGAGTCCCCACTCACGGTTGCTGACGTAAGGTCCCCATTTTTTCCAGGTGAGATCGGAGAGTCTTTCTTTTTCTTTCATGCTGTTTATAAATGATGATTGATAAATGATAGTTGATAGTTGATAGTTGATAGTTGATGGTTGATGGTTGATGGTTGATTAGTCTAAATTACAAAGCTCTTTTGAGAAATTGTGTAGTTTTTAAAAATTTAAGATTAATGCAACGTCTTCATATTACCTGTCATTCTGAATGTTACGAAGTGGAATGAAGAATCTCAACATACAAATAGATTCTTCCTTCGTCAGAATGACAAATAAAACGATTATTTTTTAATCACAAGCCTCTTTCTAGAAATTGCATAGTTTTAAAAAGTAAAGGTTAATGCAACGTCTTCATATTACCTGTCATTCTGAATGTTACGAAGTGGAATGAAGAATCTCAACATACAAATAGATTCTTCCTTCGTCAGAATGACAAATAAAACAATTATTTTTTAATCACAAGCCTCTTTCTAGAAATTGCATAGTTTTAAAAAGTAAAGGTTAATTGTAACGCCTTCATTATGTCTGTCATTCTGAATGTAACGAAGTGGAATGAAGAATCTCAAAATTCGACATAGACTTTTCCTCCGTCAGAGTGACAAATAAAACGATTATTTTTTTACATCTTTTAGATTGACCGTAACACGGATTCACCATTTACAATTCACTTTTCACAATTGACTATGACTTTCAAATGCCTGCCATTCCTGTTTCGGCTGAGATGCGCCCCGGATTGAACGGCCTGTCTGAGCTCTTTTTTCTTTCGGCGGCGGCTTCGCCGCCGAAAGAAAAAAAGCGAGTAGTGAAAGCCGGAAATGTGCGCCCAAATATTATCCTCCCGAAGCAAAACTTTCGAAGGTCGTCATTCCACCATCTACGAATATGCTTGCTCCCGAGATATAGTCGGAAAAATCACTCGCTAAGAAAACGGCAAGGTTTCCGATATCTTCCGGTTTTCCGATCCTGTTGTAAGGGATAAGGGTCATCAGGGAATGTAAAGCCTGCGGCGTGTCCCAGGCATCTTTATTGATCGGGGTTTTGATGGCTCCCGGACAAATGGAATTCACCCGAATTTTGTCGGGTCCGTATTCCTGAGCGAGGGTCTGCATCAGCATCCTGATCGCTCCTTTACTTGCTGCGTAATTGGCATGCCCCGCCCATGGAATAACTTCATGAACCGAGCTGATATGAATGATTTTTCCGCAGGCCACGGATCTTGAGGGATCAACGCCACGTCGAAGAAATTCTTTGATGGCTTCCCGTGCGCAGAGGAACTGACCCGTGAGATTGATGTCGATAACGGTATTCCACTGTTCCAACGTCATTTCCGTAATTTTCGCATCTTTCTGAACACCGGCATTATTAATCAGAATATCAACGGTTCCGAATTGTGAAATAGTATCCTTAAACATATTGATCACCTGATCTTCTTTCGATACATCGCACTGGTAAGTAATACCTTGTCCACCTGCGTCCGTAATTTGTTTTAAAACGGATTTTGCTTCATCAGTTGAATGTTCGGATGAATGATTAACGACTACGGTAGCATCGGCTGCGGCCAATGATTTTGCGATTCCGGAACCTATTCCACTTGAAGCTCCGGTGACAATGGCCACCTGATTATTGAGAGAAATTTCCATGTTTTATTATTTGATGTTACTCAGATACAGCTGAAAGGATCACGCCAAACATGAAAATTTTCACTTAAAAAATTCTTAAAGTTGCAGAGAGTGGCTTTTGGCAGATGGCTGCTGGCGAATAACTTTTGGCTTAATGCACCCGATCAAAGCCGTTTTACTCATGATTAAATATTTTCGGCTAAAGCCGGATCATTAGAGATCATAGAGTAAATGGGCTAAAGCCCATTTCTATTGATACTGTCCTCATTTTACATCGAGCTTACTTTACTTTACTTTACTTTACTTTACTTTACTTTACTTTACTTTACTTTACTTTACTTTACTTTACATGAATGAGGGCTTACTTTACCTGGATAATGGCGTTTTTGCAGGGATAATGGCTTACTTTACTCGGATAAAACCTTACTTCACTAGGATGATGGCGATTTTGCATGGATAAAACCTTACTTCACCTGGATAATGGCTTACTTTACCCGGATAAAACCTTACTTCACTAGTATGATGGCGATTTTGCATGGATAAAAGCTTACTTCACCTGGATAATGGCTTACTTTACCCGGATAAAACCTTACTTCACCTGGATGATGGCGTTTTTGCATGAATAAATGTTCTTTATTATAATTTTTTGAACATCAGATATTGCGGTCCGCTTCTGCCGATCCGTTCTTTTCCGTCATATTGATAGCCGACTTTGAGGTAGAGCTGATAGGCGGAAATATTATTCTGGTTAACCGCCAGAACGATCTCATCACAATCTTTAAAGTTTTCCCGCACAAAATCATCAAGCAGAACCATGGCTTTCTTTCCGATTCCTTTTCCCTGAAGTTTGGGATTTACAGAAAACGATCGAAGTAACATCGAATTGTGATTGTCTGTATACTCCAGTTTATCATTCCCGAAATCCAGCACAAAAAAACCTACAGGATCTGCATTTTCAAAAATAGTAATCGGAAAGGCAAGAGTATCACTTCGCCCTTCTATTCTTTGCAGAGCCTGTTCTGCGGTTGCGGTATATTGCGACTGTTGTTCATCCAAAGTATAACTTACTCCGGGTAAATCTTTCTGTTCAAAAAACTTTAATTTTACCATATTTTAATGATGATAGATGTCTTCATACATAACTCCGGCGCGGATCTCAACCGGCAGCCTGTTTTCTTCGGGAACCACCGGGCAATTGTAATCGTAAGCATTATACGCACAATAGGGCTGGTAAGATTTATTGAAATCCAAAATAATCGTGTTTCCTTTTGGGATCTTTAAATCCATATATTTTCCACCGCCATAGGTTTCTTTTCCGTTCGTCACATCACGGAAAGGCAGAAACAGATAATCTCTGTACTTTTTTTGTTTGATTAAATCTAAACTCTGATAGAGGGTTAGAGTGTAAGATTGTCCGTCAAGTTCAAAGGTTGCCTTTCCATATTCTCTGTAAGATTTTGTTTTCCCGGAAGAGGTTGGAAGATCAAAAGGCTCCGCATTTTCTGTTCTGGTAAATTTCGCAGTTATCCTGTATTTTAAGTCAATCGGAAAGAAGGGATGCTCTTGGAAATTTTTGAAATTATCTCCGCGCAAAGGTGTTTCCTTGGGGTTGAGATATTCTGCATTCAGTTCCTGCCGGAATTTTTTTATCTCAGATTCTTCTCTGGAAATCTTTTGTGAGAAGGCCAGCATCGGCAAAAGAAAGAGTATGAGTAAATAGTTTTTCATTATAAATATTGTTTGACCATTAAAAAATTGCCTGCAACAAAAAGATCACAAAGCAATAAACATCAACCTTTCTTTGAACACAAAGTCCACAAGGTTTTCTATCTGCTTACTGCTTCAAGTTTCACAAAGCCGTTACACTTATAAGAGAGCGCAGAGATCTTCTACAATATCGTCAGGCTGAAGTTATAGGATCTTCTCAATCTTAACCTTAATCTTAACCTCTATATATAAGATTCCGAAATCTTTACCCGGTAAATATCAGAAGAGTTTCTTTTGATGGATTCTACAAAAAATCCGCCTTCTTCGGGAATTACTTCTTTCAGATCAAAGCTTTTGCAGTCCTTCGGTAATCCCGAAAACACCAAAGTAAACCAAAAGTCACGCATAAAAGGCACCGGTGTCCAGTTAGGATAAATGGTAATGTTTTCCGCATGAATCAGCCTGCTTTTATGATCCGACTGGTTATCGAAAAGATACGTGGAATGCCATATCCTGATGAGGTTTCCCAGAAACGGTGAAGCCGGAAAACAACAATGCACAATAACCTGCTGTTCTTCCTGCACTTTTGCCTGAAGGGATTCCAATAATTCTTTGACGATAACAGGTTTTGTAATGGTTTCTGACATATTCTTGTGGTGAATAGTGAATTAGTGAATGGTCAATTTTAAATTCACAATTGCCCATTGATCATTCACTTTTTTAGTATTCAAGCTCTAATTTTTCTTTGGTATAATTTCTCATCTTTTCGGTAAGTTCCGGGTTTCCTGCCAGCTTATGTCCGTAAGACGGAATCATCTCAGCCAGCTTATCCTTCCATTCTCCGTGCAGTTTTTCAGGAAAGCATTTTTCGAGAACAGTCAACATCGCATACACTGCTGTTGATGCTCCCGGCGAAGCACCCAATAAGGAGGCAATGGTTCCTTTTTTGTTGACAACGACCTCCGTTCCAAATTCCAGCTTTCCGCCATTTTTTTCATCTTTTTTTAATGATCTGAACTCTTTGTCCGGCTACTTTAAGCTCCCAGTCTTCTTCTTTGGCATCTTTGATAAATTCTCTCAAATGCTGAATTCTCTGAGCTTTGGTCATCGCCACCTGCTGAATAAGGTATTTGGTTAAAGGAATATTATGCCACCATGCTCCGAAAAGAGATCTTATATTTTTTGTATTGACACTTTCCGGCAGGTCCAGATAGCTTCCCTCTTTAAGAAATTTCGTTGAAAACCCCGCAAAAGGCCCGAATAATAAAGCTTTCTGTCCATCAATAATTCTCAGATCCAGATGAGGCACAGACATTGGCGGAGCATCAACGGTTGCCTGGGTATATACTTTTGCGTGATGTTTTTCCACCAGCTCCTGATTGTAGCTCACCAGCCATTCTCCCGAAACGGGAAATCCTCCGTAGCCTTCACTTTCTTTAATATCCGAACTGTCCAGCAACGGCAGCGCATATCCTCCGGCTCCTATGAATACAAAATCGGCTTCTACTTCCTGCTTATGGTTGTGTATCCTGTCCTTCACCTTCATTTCCCAGGTACCGTCTTCTTTAGGATCAATATCTTTCACTTCATGGTAAAGGAAAACTTCTACATTGGAATCTTCCAGCAAATGCCTTCCCATTTTTCTCGTAAGGGTTCCGAAATTAACATCCGTTCCCAGATCCATTTTGGTGGCTGCCATCACTTCAGAACCATTTCTTTTACTCATTATGAGAGGAATCCACTCTTTCAGTTTTTCATGATCTGTGGAGAATTCCATGCCTTTAAATAAAACTGATTCCGACATTTTCTGATGACGTTTTTTTAAGATATTCGGCATCTTTTTCACCAAATACCAGACTCATGTGCGGACACGAATTGATGAAATCTTTTGGATTCTGAACATAACCTTTCGTGATTAGATATGACCAAAACTGTTTTGAAATTTCGAACTGTTCTGCTATACTTTCTGCTTTTGAAATATCGATGGTACCGTCCGGCTTTTCAGGAGTATAATTAAGCTCACAAAAGGCTGAGTGACCTGTTCCTGCATTATTCCAGGCTGCGGTGCTTTCTTTGGCAAACCTTCCCAGCCTTTCGAAGATGGCAATCTCCAGATCGGGATCAAATTCATGTAATAATGTAGCTAATGTGGCACTCATAATTCCGCCACCTATGAGAACAACGTCGTATTTGGGTTTCGGCGTTCTGCTTGTAAGCGATTGTGACATAATTTAAATTTTATTATATCAAAGTTCGGGAAAAGTTCTTAAAATAAAGGGCTGTTTATGGATATTTAACATCATTTTTGAGGTTGAGGCTAAGGTTGAGTTAAGATTAATGATGAGGCAAAATTGCGTTTCTTGATTCTAAAAAAACAAGCATGATATTATTACAGTAATTTGACATTCTCTGTAACGGTATCATGCTGAGCTTTATGTAAGTAAGGATTAATTTAATTTTGCCGTCAGCTTTTTGAACTGTTTTTCAGCATTTTTTTCTTCGTAAAGTATTCCGTAAATAGTATCAACGATCGGAAGCTTTAACCCTTTGTCTTTGGAAGTTTTATAAATAGAATCTGCCGCGTAATATCCTTCTGCAATCATATTCATCGACTGGATCGCTGATTTTACAGTATATCCTTTTCCGATAAGGTTTCCTAGATTTCTGTTTCTTGAGAATAGTGAATAAGCCGTTACGAGTAAATCTCCTAAATAAGCGCTTTCGTTAACATCTCTTGGCGCTTCATAGATGGCTTCCAGGAAGGTTTCCATTTCACGGATGGCATTAGATACAAAAACCGCCGTGAAGTTGTCTCCATAGCCTAAACCGCTTGCAATACCCGCACCTATCGCAAAAATATTTTTAAGAATGGCACTGTACTCATTTCCTAAAATATCTTTACTGGAATGAACTTTAATGAAATCAGAATTAAAAATATCCAACAGCTTTGCCGAAACTTCATCTTCCACCGTTGCCACCGTAAGGTAAGAAAGTCTTTCCATAGCAACCTCTTCAGCGTGACACGGACCTGCTATAACAGCCTGATTGCGGAAACCAATTTTAAATTCATCCCTCAGATAATGTGCAACGACATCATTCACCTTCGGAATAATCCCTTTAATGGCAGAGACAAAAATCTTATCTTTGTAATCACAAGTCATTTTATCCAGTGTATCGGAAAGATAGATCGAAGGCGTTGCCAAAACGATGATATCACAGGCCGTAACAAGTTCGTTGATATCGGTGGTAAGCTTTAGGTTTTTAAGGTTAAAATTGACAGCTGTAAGATAAGTTGGGTTATGCCCTCTTTGTTCAATAGCACCTTTTACATATTCGTTTCTTACGCACCATTGTACCACTCTACAGTTCTCAACCAGCATTTTTACAATAGCTGTCGCAAAACTTCCGCTTCCTACCACCCCTACGGCAACATCATTTTTGCTTTTTTTAGGATTTGTTTCTGTATTCGTTTTCTTTTTAGCCATAATAGAAATGTGAACTGCAAATATATTAAAACAAAGATTGATGATACCTTTTCAGTACATGATAAAAGCTATTTTATTTTAAAATTAATACATCGGTACAATTAAATATTTAATTCTGCGTTTATTATAGGAATATTTATTTTTTTGCTAAAAATAAGTCTTAAAATGTATTTTTAATTAAATTTGCAGGCTTAAAACCGTTTTGTAATTATACTAAGAGAAGAAAAATGAAAAAAATTTCTAAGCAGCAAAAAAAACGTAAATGTGCTTTTAGGAGTTCTTTTACTGATAATTTTTGCGCAGGGTATCTTCATTGCAAAGTTGTATGCTCAAAAAGACGACAAGAACTATGAAGTAAACCTTGTAAAAATAAACACTGAAAAAGATAGTGTGGATTACTTGAAAATGAAGACAGATCTTACATTAGTAGATCAGACCGTAGCTCAGCTCAATTCTTTCCTAAAATCCAAAGATGTTCCGAACACGAAACTGGCTGTTCTTAGCAAGGACAGTATTTCAAATTCAGTTTACCTTGCCAAGCAAGCCAACCGATACAGCCAATATCTGATGGACATTCAGAAAAAGCTTCTCCAGGTTCCTTTAGGGATGCCAACGGAGGGATATATTTCATCTAATTTTGGCGTAAGAAAAAATCCTATTCCCTTTAAAACCGTTTTCGCGTCTGTAAAAACTACAGCAGCCAAACCTTCAGCAGTAGCAGCTGCTCCGGAAGTAAAAGCTGAACCTGTAGAGAAGATCATTGAAGTAACTGACAGCTATGGCGAAAAAAGACAGGTGAAAGTAATGGTTACCCCAAAAGTTAATCCTACACCTGCTTCACAAAGCGCTTCAACTGTTGCAACGAATACAAAACCGACAGAAAAAAACAACGCACCAGTAGAAGCTGATCAAATGCAGTTTCATAAAGGATTGGATATTGCCGTTCCATTTGGATCTGATGTTGTGGCTACTGCTGCAGGAACGGTGATTTTCTCCGGTCAGAAAGGCGGTTACGGAAACTGCGTCATTGTTTCTCACGGAAACGGACTGGCAACACTTTACGGACATTTATCGCAGCTTGTCGCTAAAGTAAATGATAAAGTAAAAGTAGGACAGGTGATTGCAAAATCAGGAAACTCAGGACGTTCTACAGGGCCTCACCTTCATTATGAAGTGCATAAAAATAACAGCCCCGTAAATCCGAAGCTGTTCATGAATCTTTAATTTGTGATTAATTATATTGATAGGAATTCCAGCGGCACCTTTGGTGCCGCTGGAATTTTTTTACTTCACAAAATTTTTACTTCACAAAATTAGTAAGCAGCCGTAAAACGTTCTCTGATGTGATTATTCTGTTCAAGTTCGTCTGCAAGAACTACCGCAACATCTTCAACTGAAAGTACACTTCTTCCGTTTTCATCAAATACAGGGTTTTCCAAAGCTGTTCTGTATTTTCCGGTTCTCACTCCCGCAGTTCCCTGATGCATTTCGATGGCGGGGCTGAAGAAAGTCCAGTCGAGTGTATTGTTTTCTTTGATTTTATTCAAATAATCTCTTGCCGCGGTGGCTCCCGGTTTGATATCTGCAGGAAAATCCGGCCCATCTACCAATTGTTTCCCGTCAATATAAAGACTTCCTGCTCCACCTACTGTAATAAATCTTTTTACCCCTGATTTTTCAACGGCTTTTTCGATATTGACAGAACCATTCAGAAAATCATCATATAAATTAGGATTTGTCCATCCTGCATTGAAGGTATTAATGACAGCATCATTACCTTTCAGGGCTTCTGCAAGATCATCTACATTGTTTACATCAACACTTTTTGCTTTTACCTTTTCGTTCTGCTGAACCTTTGAAGCATCTCTTGCGATAGCTTCAACTTCATAACCTCTGTTTGATAATTCATTTACCACATGAGTACCTACAAATCCTGTAGCGCCAATTACTGCCACTTTTTTCATACTATTTTATTTTTAAATTAAATTGTAACAACTATTATTACATTAATGATCAAATTTTTTTATTTAAAATTACCTGTAAACTCCCGCAATGTTTTATTGCCTAAAAAACGGATCACCAGTTGGTCCGTCTCGGAAAATAATGTCTCTAAATGTTCATTAATTTCTTTTCCGACTGTGCAAGCAGGATTGGGATTATTGTTTTTCTTTCCCAGCACTTCAGTATTTTTCACTGCCGAATAAATTTCGGAAATTTTAATATCATTTGCATTTTTCGCTAACTGACTACCCCCTACTTTCCCCTGACGGCTGATAATCAGTCCGGCTTCTTTCAGTACACTCAATTCTTTGCGAACCATCACAGGATTAATATTAATACTTCCCGCCATCCATTCTGAGGTGAGCCATTCCCGCGGACTTTCCGCCAATAAAGTCATGATATGTATTGCCGTGGCAAATCTTGTATTATTCATTGTAATTACTGTACAAAAATAGAAAAACTTTTTTTAATGTAACAAAATTTATTACAATTAAATTATTCTGTTTCTATTTTTACGATTTTTCGCCCTGCTTCACCTAAATAATAATTAATCAACAGCTCATAGATTTTATGCCCATCATCAACATTGGTAAAAATCACCAAACCCTGTTTTGTTTTCGGCAGCATGACAACCAGCGTGTTTACGCCTTTATCCGAACCGCCGTGTGAAAGGGCAAACTCTCCATTTCCAAGGTCATATATTTCAAAACCTAATCCGAAATATTTATTTTTTTTGGTATCGACCTGCCTGGTTTCCATTTCTTTAAATACTGTTTTTGAAAGCAAGTCGTTATTCATCACTGCAATTAAAAACTTCCCATAATCTTCTACAGAAGTCATAAGATCATCTGCCGCACTAGGCTGGGAGTTCTTCACAATATCATAAGGGTTTCCATTTTTATCATAGCCGATAACGATTCTTTCTGCATCTTTCTTTTCATTCCAGATGTAGCTTGTATCATGCATGCCTAAAGGCTCGAAAACCAATTCTTTTGCCAACACTTCCAGGCTTTTATGAAATTTATTCTCGACCGCTTTACGCAGGTATTCATAACCTTCACCTGAATATTGGTATTTTGATCCGGGATCAAACTCAAAGCTTAACTTATGATCTGCTTTTTTGCCATCTCCAATTTGGGAAACCTGTCTGATGACTCAAAATTATTCTGGTCGTTAATTTCTTATGCCTCGGATCTTTTGCAATATCCGGATCGATCCAATATTTATCAAGTGATTCATCAAGATTCCATTTTCCTAAGCTTATCAAACGTAAAACTGTTAGTGCAGTTACCGGTTTGGTCAGTGATGCAACGTTAAAAAGACTGTTGTATGGCGCAGCCGTTTTCCCTTCTAAAGTTCCATAAACTTTTATTTGAGTTAATTTTCCATTTTCAATGATTCCTAATCCTAAAGTCGGAATGTTGTTATCTTTCAGCAACTGTTTGACAGGGTCTGCAATTTTCGCATGATTGGGTTCTCCATGATCATAGCTCAGAACATCGCTTATCACCCAGTTTCCATCTTTCTTTGTCCAGACAGTTGTAAACTTTGCCCTGCCTCCTAAAACATCTTTTTTATCAGGTTCGCGGATATAAAACTGATGTTCCCCGGTTTGTATGGCGCCATACAGATTCCCATCGTCGTAAAGAGGAAAAACTTCAAGACTTTCCGGAACAACTTTGCGAATCGGCTTTTTAAGAGGATTGGAACAGATATTTTCTTTCGTTCTTTCTAAAAATAATTTTTTATTCTGGAAACCTCCTTTATCATGATAAAATTTCAGATTGTCGTCCATCGACTTTTCCAAATATGCCATATCACAATTGTTGAAACCTCTTTCGAAAAAAATACTGTCCTGCCTTTTTAATTCTAAAAACAGTTCGGATTTTTTATCGATCTGAGCATGTATATTTCCAAAGAAAAATAAGAGTACCGGAAAGTACGGAAAGAATCTTTTTGCCATTGTTTAATTTTTCGACAAAGATTCGAAATTATAAATTTTTAATCGAAAAAAACAGGCCGACAAAAACCCGACAATGATGTAACACATTTATAAAAAGTTGAAATTCAGCTTATAGTAAAGACTATTCTTCTTATCGATTTCGTAAGCATTTCTCAAGATAATGTAAATATTCACGAGAACTAACAAAACCATGGTCACCATCACAGACGGAGATCCGAGTTTTAAAAGCACAACGATCATAAAGATCACAGGAGAAATAATCGCTAAAAATATCTGAAGAGAAATAATCTGTTTTGTAATCCGGGATTTCTCTTTCATAAAGATCATAATTAATAAGGGTGGAATGAAATTGGCAACGGGAAACCACGCCAGCGGAAGTGAAGAAAGATTGATAATTTTAATTAAAGCAAAGTTTAAAGATTTATCTTCGGTCTTCACTTCAGGAACTTCTTCAACTTTAATTTCCTGCTCCAAAATAATCTCAGGAAGACATAAATCTTTCTCAGGGACACCCAGACTTTTCGCAAGTGTTTTCAGGGTATATCCTTTTGGTTGCATTCCGGCTTCGATCCGTTGAATCGTTCTCACGGAAAGACCCGACTTTTGCGCTAACTCTTCCTGGGTCAGATTCTTTACTTCTCTTATTTTTCTTAATTCCGACATGTAAAATGGTAAACGAAACAAATGTACACTTTAAACATTATAAAATCAATTTATCCAAATCCAGCAACAGATAATTGATATTTTGATTGATCGTCCGTGTTGCCGATTGCATCTGATTGAGCATAGCAGCACGGTTATGAAGATCGTCTGACCTATAATAACCGCCGTCACTGAAAATCACAGACTGATCTGCCTTTATCTTGTTATTATCAAACTGAAAATGAAGCCACCTTTTTTTAATACTTTCAATAATAGGGGTCTCATCTCTATTAGAAAATTTCTTCTCTGTATACATATACCATACAAAAGGCGGGAAGTTCGAGGATTCAAGCTTTTGATTCCAAACGTCTCTTAAAAGATTTCTTTGATGAATAAATTCCACTTTTTTTCCTTTCGGATTTAAAGTTGCCAGACCAAAACCTGCTCCCAAAGCACCTCCTCCGATATCTATGGCATTACTCCATCCGTTATCCTTTACAATTCCGCCGGCGATAGAAGCTGCCGCACCTGCTATGATAGAATAGAGAACCAGTTTGTTGTTCCGGGAATCATTGAGATTATCTACATACGCTCCGATCTGAGCCACTCTCTCGCCTTCACAGTCGAATTCTGCGGCAACTGCATCCAGCTCTGTAAGTGCAATGGTTATTTTACTGTTGATCTTGCTTTTAAGCTGCAATATCTTTACCTGAGACTCAAGTGAATTATCTTTCTTAAGTTCCATGATATCATGTATCTCGTCCAGGTTGTCGAGTGCATTAAGGATCAAAATACTCTGGTCGGAAAAATTGTTTTTCAGTTCTTCATTGGCTGCCAGGATAGAATCTGAATTGTATGATGGTAACTTATTGGAATAATTATACTTAAAAGGAGCCTTGCAATAACTGTCTTTCAGGGTCAGAATATTCTGTCTGATAGCCTGGTTTTTCTTTGAAACACAAGACATAAGGATGCTTACAGAAGCAAAAAGATAAAGAAGCTTTTTCATTTTGTGCGGTGCGAATGTTTGGTTCGTAGTTTTAGGTAAGACTGTCACTAAAATACACAAATAAAAAAAATTTACCTGCGAGACAGGTAAATTTTAAGCTAATTTTAATCAGTGGCTATTTAATATCCAGCAATTCCACTTCGAAAATAAGGGTACTATTTGGTCCGATCTCTTTGCTGATCTGCTGATCTCCATATGCTAAATGCGGTGGGATGATCAATCTCCATTTACTTCCCACAGGCATAAGCTGAAGAGCTTCTGTCCATCCTTTAATCACTTTATTCAGCGGAAAAGAAGCTGGAGTTCCTCTTTTTACTGAGCTGTCGAAAACTTTTCCGGAAATCGTTGTTCCGTGATAGTGACATTTTACAGTAGATCTCGGACCCGGTTTTTCGCCTTCGCCTTCTTTGATGATCTCATACTGTAAACCGCTTGGCAGCTCAACAACACTTTCTCTTTTTCCGTATTCTGCCATATATTCCTGACCGTCTTTCAGGTTTTTCTCTGCCTGCTCTTTTTTGCGTTTAAATAACATATCTGCTACTCCCATATTGATATTTTTTTACAAAGATAGGATTTTAAGGCTGGAAGACGGAAGTCTGATGCAGGAAGTTTTTTGGGATAAATATCTACTTATAGCAGGTTCCAGATCTCTTTTCAGAAAGTTCAGATATGTTTAATACTCTGTTAACAGCATTTCCGAAACTTGGCGTTATAATTGGATTTAAAAACTAAATGCCAAGTCCACTAAAATATAATAAGAAATTTGATAAGCTGACAGACGAGGAAAGAGAGCTCCTCGAGATCAATAAAAAGAGCATTGCTGATTTTGTTGAGCAGTCACCTTCCGTGAGTGATGTAGAGTATGCAACCCGAAATGCTCACGCCAAAACTTACGCCGTTATCAAAGGTGAATTTATCATTGATAAAAATATTCCTGAAAAACTTCAGCCTTTTTTTGAAAAGGGAAAATATGACCTCATAATTCGTTTTTCTAATGCTCATTTAAAAGTAAATAAAGGTAAAAAAGATTTTCCTGCCTACGGATTTGCCGTAAAGATCAAGGATGAAAATGGAGATCTGCTCGCCAATTATCCTTTGGTCAACTTTCCTTTATTTCCCATCAATTCTGTAAGTATTTTTTTAAAATTGTTTACATCCGTCAATCGGTTTTTTGTAAAAAAATGGAGTTCTTTTTCTTTGATGATGCAGATTATTAAAGTGATTCCTTCGACATTTACTGTTTCTTTTATAAAAAATGTATTTAAATTATGGACGAAGCGCAATGATTTTTTCCTTTCTTTTGATTATCATTCTGTAGGAGCCTACCGCTTGGGAGAATATATGATGAAAATCAAACTCAAGCCAACATCTGTCGATAAGAATTTCGG
The DNA here is from genome assembly GCF_039727685.1 of Chryseobacterium sp. POE27. Lineage (NCBI taxonomy): Bacteria > Pseudomonadati > Bacteroidota > Flavobacteriia > Flavobacteriales > Weeksellaceae > Chryseobacterium > Chryseobacterium sp. POE27. Next base: position 3,521,059 of record NZ_CP152475.1, on the reverse strand, counting down.
GAAAAGATTAAAAACAAAGGACGCGCTGGAAGCTTATTTCAAGACAGATGATTTTGCAGCAGATGTTATGATTCAGCTTTGCTATAACCTGGAAGATCAACCCATCAATAAACTCAATGTAGAATGGAAACATTCACCCTACATAAAAATCGGAGAAATAAGAATTAAAAGAAATAATCTCCTGGATCCGGAAGCCTGCGAAAATGAACTGCTTTCCTTCAATCCTTTTGAAAGTAAAATATTTTTCCAGCCTGTCGGTAAGCTTCAGAAACTGAGAGATGAGGCTTATAAAGTTTCGAGGCTGACAAGGCTTAAAATGAATAAACTTTTGAAATATAACAGGTGAAAAAATTGAGTTTTAATAGGATGCGGAATTGTAAACATTGCTGAATATGTTTTGGTAAGACTACAATTTTAGCCCTGATTGAAGCATTTGTTTGAGCTCATTTTTTTGATTTCGGGCGGCGCGGCTTCGCCGCGCCGCCCGAAATCAAAAAAATAGCGAGTGCGGAAAGCAGGAAAGAGCTCCAAATAAAAACAGATTATAAAAAAGGAATTCCCGGCATAAAAACCGCTCTGTGAAGATCTTAGCGAGAGATTTGTAAGGAAAATCTATAACAACAGTACTTAGAAAGAACAGGAACTAAGTTCAGGATTCAAAAACGAGCCTTTTAGGTTCAACAATCAGCCTAAAAGGTTCGTTTTTCAGGCAAAAAAGGGTGAAATTCCACCCAAAAAGGCTGGTTTTTCATCCTAAAAGGTTCATCGATGAGCCTAGAAGGGTGGAAAATCAGCCTTTTTGGGTGATTCCTGAGTGTAAAAGGCTGGATGCTGAGTGCAAATGCCTTTTTACTTTATAAATTTTATTCTTCCAGCTCTTTTTCAGCTTCCTTTTTATCAGGGAAGATGATGGATAAGATGACGGAGATCACCAAAACGCCTCCCACAATTCCCAAGGAAACCGGAGACGGAATGTGAATCCATGGTGCGATCAGCATTTTCACCCCGATGAACGACAGAATAACTGCAAGTCCGTAGGGTAATTTGCTGAACATATGGATGAAATTCGCCAACAGGAAATATAAAGATCTTAATCCTAAAATCGCGAAAATATTCGATGTATAAAGGATAAACGGATCGTTTGAGATGGCAAAAATGGCGGGAATAGAGTCTACGGCGAAAAGTACGTCTGTAAATTCAATAACTGCTACCACTACTAATAACGGAGTCGCCATTTTTATCCCGTTCTGCACGGTGAAAAATTTATCACCGACGTAATTATCAGAAACTTTCCAGAATCTTTTGATTAATCTTGCGCCGGCTGTATTGCTGTAATCTTCTTCATCATCGTCATCTCCGTCGCCCCAGGATTTAATACCAGCATAGACGAGAAACAGCCCGAATAAAGTCATTACGATATTGATTTTTACCGGATGCCCGAAAACATTCATTTCCGGAAGATAGGTAAGGTTGATCAATCCTACTCCTGCAAAAATGAAGATTGCCCTGAAGATAAGGGCGCCGATAATTCCCCAGAACAATACTTTGTGATGAAGATATTTCGGAACCTTAAAGAACCCGAAGACGAGGATAAATACAAATAAATTATCCACCGAGAGTGCCTTCTCGATCCAGTATGCCGCTTGGTACTGCGTGAATTTTTCTACTGCCAGATCATGGCTTCCGGGTCCCAGGTCTGAATTATACACCCAATATACGACCCCGGAAAAAACCATAGACAGCGAGATCCAAACGATTGTCCAGATGGTGGCTTCTTTGGAAGAAACTTCATGACTTTTTTTTGTTGAAAACTCCTAGATCCAGGAGCAACATGATAACTACCGTTACGGCAAATCCCCAAACCAGGCCCGGATGAAGATCTAAAATGCTAGTATTTTGTCCCACTTTTATATGTGCTTATGATATGATAAAAGCAATAGCTGTATGAAAACAGATATTGCCATTAATGTTTTATATTTTCAGATTTAAATTCAATACGTTTTGGCTAAAGCCAGATCGGAATCTGTTTTTTATCAAGCGGGCTAAAGCCCGCCCCTATTGAATATTTAAATACTACAAATATTGTTGTTTTACGGTTTCGATTGTTTCCTGCAATTTTCTGTCTTTTGTAGGATCTCCGATTGCATTGAACTTCCACTCACCGTTTCTTTTATAGAAAACGCCCATCACCATGGCTACATGACCTTTGAAAGACGCATCGTTGGCAATGTCATATTTAGCGAAAACTTCTCTCACATTCGTTGGAGTTCCTTCATAAATTCTGATCGAAGCAAAAGGAATGGTTCCGAAGTCCTGACCTTTATAGCTGTTCAGTACAAGGGCCACATGTTCTACATTAGAATCCAGATTGCTGAAGTCTACAGTGATCACCTCGTTATCGAGTCCGTCATTTCCGTTAACGTCTCCTGTAAGATCATCACCACTGTGCCTTACGGCACCGTTTTTTGATTTTAAGTTTCCGAAATAAATGACTTCAGTCGCATTTTTGTTGGAGTCGTATAAAATGCAGCTTCCGTCAAGATCGACTGCTTCTCTGGTAATGCCACCGAAAAATCCTTTTTTCTCAATTGCCCCCCCAGTTTATTCCTACACACGCTTGGGTAAGTGTTGTTCCGTTTTCCTTCGTAAGGTTGATTCGTTGACCTTTTTGTAAGTTAATAGCCATCTTTTTATGTTTAGTTTTGTTTATATTTTGTGATTTACTTTAATTATTCAAATTTAAATTCAGCATGGCACGGAGGATATTTGTTTCTTCATTGATGTCAAATATTCTGCTCATGATATCTGTATTTTCGAGGTTTTTAATATAATCTTTCAGTACGCCAGCGACCTGATCCGGCAATATCCTTTTTCTCTCGTTCATCTCATTTTCAAGCGCTTCGTTTTTATTTTTCAGCTGATTGATAATGATGCCTTTATTTGATTCGTTAGGCGAGGTATTTAGTTTTTCGATTTTTTTAGGATCGGTTAAATACATTTTTTTGCCTTCCACATCAAAGATAAAATAATCATCCGTCTGAAAAATTTTAAAAAGCTCATATTCATTTCCCGAAACGGCATAGCCGCAGATAAAACAAACTTTAAAGTTCTGAATGTTGAGCCTTCCCAGCAATTTTCTTTCAATCTGATAAGCCTGATACGGATAAGCCGGAAAAGCTCCGGATTTCAGTAATTCTTCATCCGCCTCTGACCTGTAGAATTCTGCTGCATATTTCTTATTAAAATACAGAACATCGTCCCAGTTGATCCTGAACTTATTTTCCGTGAGATCCTGATACAGATTCTTCAGATGTTTAGAAAAAATACCGCTGTACATTTTACGATCTGTCTCGAAACCATCTAACTGCTTTTCTTCAAAACCCGAAATATATTTGTTATTGACCTCAATTTCGTTAATAACCGCCAGCATCTCATTCTCTTTTTGTTTTTTAATTTTGGTTAAAAGTTCAATAAGACTGTCGGTGTACTGAAGGTGAAAAAGTTCAAGTTTACTGTAATCAAATCCTTTATTTTCCTGAAAAAGATTATGAATAATATCGGTCTTAATGTAGATCGAAATAATATCAACATTTTCAAAAAAATTTGCAAGAAGCTTAAGTTTCGTTATTCTTCTTTTGCTTTGGGACATTATGTTTACCGCATCCTCATTCACCTTTGTATCAATATTATCCTCTTACGTTTGCTTTTAGTTCGTGTTCTAAAGTCATCAGATCCTGATCCAGTTTTCTTCTTCCTTCCGCGCCTTGTTTCTGAATCTGTTTTACTTCGTTTAAGGTATTGATTAATTTCGAAGTTGTTTCCCTCAAAGTTTCGATAGAAACCACCGTCTGTTCGTTGGCTCTTGCGACATTGATTGAATTCTGACCCAGACGTTCTGCATTTTTTCTTAATATCTCTTCTGTCGTAGAAGAAACTTTCTGTTGGATTTCAATATTCTGCTGCTGTCTGTACATGGCAACAGCTAATGAAAGCTGGTTTTTCCAGAGAGGAAGCGTCGTTGTTAAAATGGTCTGTGCTTTTTCGGCGATCGAAACATTGTTATTCTGAACGAGTCTGATCTGTGGAAGCGACTGCATCATTATTAAGCGAACCACTTTAAGATCTGCTAATCTTCTGTCTAATCTTGCAATAAAATCTCTTTTATCGGCAATCTCATAATCCTGATAATTCTGTGGTGCGGCTTCCATAGCGGCAAGTTCCGTTCCTGCTTTTTCCATTCTCAGGTTTCCGGCGATTACCAGTTCCTCGATTTGTTTGATGGCAGTGATATTGCTTTCAAAAATCGTCTGCAAAACCGCATTATCTTTTGTAGAGGTAATGATTCCTGCGTTTACTTTGTATGAAATCTGATCGATATTGTTGATGATCTTGTCATATTTAGCAAATAAATTCTCAATCTGCGTCATGACGCTTTTCATGAAAGGCAATTTGCTTAAAAAGCTTTTGAATTTATTCTGATTCAGCTCTTCTACGTCAACATAATTAAGCTCCACCAATAGATTATTGATCAGCTCGCCGACTTCTCCTGAGTTGGATCTTCTTACATTTCCAAGGAAACTGTCACTCTGGTTCGACAATGTTCTTTGCAGATCTGCACCAAAGTTCACAATAGATCCCGGATTGGTTTCATCAATAGAATTGGCAAGTGTTTCGTATTTCTGGCGTTCTTCGGACTGCAGCTGAGTGAGATTTATATTTCCCTCTCTGTCAACAAGCGGCGCGGGAGGCGTACCAGGTGCTGCCGTATTGGGTGGCGGCGCCATTGGTGTAGGCTCAAACGTTTTTAACGGTTCGATTGATCCAAGCGGATCTATAGGTTGATTTTCCTGATTGTCCATGATAAATTATTGATAAATTGATACAAATTTTTCAAGACCTTCTCTCTGTCCCGAACCTACGGCCTCAAATTTCCATTCTCCGTTTCTGTTGTAGATTCTTCCGAATTCCACAGCGGTTTCGATAGAGAAATCTTCGTCAAGCTCATATTTTAAAATCTCTTCATTGGTATCTGTGTTGAAAATTCTGATGAAAGAATTTCTTACCTGCCCGAAGTTCTGTCTTCTCGCATCTGCCTCATGAATCGTCACTACAACAGTGATTTCCTTTACGGCAGGATCTATTTTAGTTAAATCTATTTTAATCTGCTCATCATCACCTGCTCCGTCACCAGTCAAATTATCACCTGAGTGAATCACTGCTTTATCAGGAGACTCAAGGTTGTTGTAAAAAATAAAGTGATTATCTGAAATCAGCTTTTTTATTTTCTCCCAATAAAAACAGAGAAGCATCAAGGTCAAAAGCCGTTCCTGTTGAGGTATTATTGGTATCCCATCCTAAACCTACGGTAAATTTTGGTGCGTTTATATTTTCTCTCTGTCCTTTCTGTAAGTTAATAGCCATAATATAGTTCGGTTTGTGTTAATGTGTTTATATTGTTTTCGTATTCTTTTATTAAATGATAATTGTTACTGATCGCCAGCTCCAGAAGACGATCCATCTGTTCCTTTTTTACTTTAGACGTAAGATACTCAAAATTACCTGAATCCAGACCTAAAATATATTTTACAATCCTGGTATTAAACTGAAAACTTGGCTTATCCATTACCTCTGCGACATGTTCAACATTTTTTACCGCGTAGTAATTAAAATAATTTTCAATTTTCGGGTCAAGGTCAAAGTTCATCAGTTCTGCATAATACATGAATAGAAAATCTGCTTCCACGTTATATTCGTTCAAAATTTTATTCACGGTAAACTCATGACTTCCGGTAATTTTAATATCATCTATAAAAATACAAAGTTTTCCGTAAAGAAAATCTTTATCCAGATAATAAGTATCGTTAGCAATCAGATTTTTACGGTCTTCAAAACTTAAATTTCCATAATCTGTCGTATAAGTATGATTTCTGTTAATTTTTGAAAGGATACTCGATCTTTGTCCTTTCTGAAACAAATAAAAATCCAGATGCTTTTTAAAGTAAAAACAAAGAAAATTGGAGGCGGTAGGAATCGCCATATAAGGACTGGGCAGCACGACGATATCTTTATCTGTACTCAAAACATCTTCGTGTGCAGAAATGAATCCTTCAAAAAGTTCTTTGGCAAATTTCTCAGCATATGACTTATCGCCATACTTGAAATAGCTGTATTCTGCGGGTGAAAAAGTAAACTCATGCGCCGAATGAATGTGGTGTAAGCTGTACCTTTTGTTCATAATTATATTTTGTGTGTGAGTAAATGTGCGTTGAAACCAAAATCTTTTGCGCCCTTATAATCCGCAATGGGATTATCTCCGATGTGCAAGATCTGTTTTAAATCCAAATCCTGATTTTTAAGTAAATTTTTCACTTCCTGAAATATCCTCGGATCTGGTTTGGAGCAGTTGATTTCATCGGAATAAATATGAAAATCAATGTAGCGGTCGAGATCTTCACTGATCAGAAATTTCCTCATCGTTTTTCCTTTGATGAAACCCGTATTGCTGAGAATATTTATCGTTTTCCCCCGATTTTTAATTTCATCAAAAAGCTGATGCAGATTTTCGAAAATCACCACAGGCTTATATTTCAGGAATAAATCTTCGCTTCTTTGATAAAATTCGTTTAACTGATGCTTATTGATCTGTTTTAAATCGACTTCCAAGGAATTTAGGATTAATAAATAAATCTCAAAAGTATCTACATTCCCGCCGATTACCTCATTGATTGAATTACAAAGATCGTCGTAGTATTTTACGACTTTCGCAACCTGTTCTATCGGTTTTTTCACCTCAAAAAATGAGGAAAACAGCTCAACTCTTTTTGCTTTAAATTCAGGATGAGATTTTATTAAAGTAAGCCACAGATCGAAAGAAAAATGTGAATGACTGTGGATGTCTATATCTGTTTTCAAAATGGTTTAGTTAAAGTTTTTATTTAGCTTTTTTCTTGAAAAAGATTTTTAAAATGGTTATTGTTTGCTCTTATCATTCGTGTAAAAAATATCAATTACACCCAAAGATAGAATTTTTAAATTAATGTGTAAATGTAGTTTGATGTTTTAAGAAATTTTTATGATTCTAATTGGAAGCAAGGTTATTTTAAGGTCAGACTCGTGAAATTATTTGACCTTAAAAACATTTTCCGGTCATAAAGACTCTACCGTCCTAAAACTCTCAAACTCTAAAAACCCTCAACACTCTCACTTCTCCGGCATCACTTTATATGTAGGATCTTCCTGAATATTGACTTCGATTACAGCTTCCGCGTTTTTCAGCATTTTACGGCAGTCTTCACTGAGGTGTTTTAAATGCAATACTTTATTTTGCTGAATATATTTCTTAGATAATTTGTCTAAAGCATCAATCGCGCTCATATCGACAATACGGCTTTCTTTAAAATCAATAACAACCCTGTCAGGATCATTTATCGGGTCAAATTTATCAATAAATGTCGTAACAGAACCGAAAAACAGCGGCCCGAAAATTTCGTAATATTTAATTCCGTTCTCGTCAATATGCTTTCTTGCGCGAATTCTTTTTGCATTATCCCAGGAAAAAACCAATGCTGAAATAATCACTCCTACCAATACTGCCAGAGCAAGATTGTGTAAAATGATGGTGATTAAAGCTACCGTAATTCCCACAAAAATATCTGATTTCGGCATTTTATTGACAATCCGTATAGAAACCCACTGAAATGTACTGATGGCTACCATCATCATGACACCAACCAAAGCTGCCATTGGAATTTTCTCAATAAATGGAGCGCCTACCAGAATGATTACCAAAATCGTAAGAGCGGCGATAATCCCTGAAAGTCTGGCTCGTGAACCGGCATTCAGATTCACCAAAGTCTGGGCTACCATGGCACAACCTCCCATTCCTCCGAAGAAGCCGTTGGTGATATTGGCGAGACCCTGAGCTAAGGATTCTTTGTTGGCGTTTCCTTTTGTGTTGGTAATTTCATCAACCATTGATAATGTTAAAAGTGATTCAATTAAACCGACTCCCGCCATAATTAAAGCATAAGGGAAGATAATCTGTAAGGTCTCCAACGAAAGAGGAATGCCCGGAATACGAAAAGTGGGTAAGCTCCCGCTGATGCTGGCAATATCTGAAACCGTTTTGGTATTGATATTAAATCCTAAAACCACTGCAAAAACAACTAAAATAGCCACTAAAGAAGCCGGAATTGCTTTTGTAATTTTCGGTAAAAAGTAAACGACAGCGATCGTTAAGGCCACCAATCCGGACATGATATATAAAGATGTACCCTGCAGCCAGCTTGTAGCTCCATTTGCATCTGTCATTTTGAACTGTTCTACCTGCGACATGAAAATAATGACTGCCAGGCCATTCAAAAAACCATACATCACAGGCTGAGGAATCAGTCTCACAAATTTTCCCCATCTGAAAATACCTACCAGCATCTGAAAAATACCTGCTAAAATTACTGTCGCAAAGAGATATTCTACACCGTGCGTTTTTATTAATGCAATGAGAACCACAATTGTGGCGCCGGCACCTCCGGAAACCATTCCGGGACGTCCTCCGAAAATGGCAGTCACCAACCCCATCATAAAAGCAGCATACAATCCCGTTAAAGGTGAAAGTCCGGCAAGAATAGCAAAAGAGAGCGATTCCGGGATCATGGTCATGGCAACCGTAAATCCTGCCAGCAGTTCGTTTTTATAATTTATTTTCTGTGAGAAATCGAATAAAGCAATGGTATTTTTCATTTCAGGGCAAAGATAATCACTGGAACTCTTGTCTCCAATTTTAAATTTATTTACATACTTTGGTTTGATCAGAAAGATTAATATTCAGTTTTAATCGATGTCATCTCAAAATTTAATGTATCTACCGGTTATAAAATATATCTATCATTCGTTTTACCATAAAAAATCAGCGATTATTCATTTTAGAAAATCTGTTTCATAGCTTTGCTGAATAAATTTAATGTTATGATTAAAGGGTTGTATGAAACTCATGTTCAGGTAGGTGACCTTGAAAAAGGCATACAATTTTATACTGAAGTTTTAGGATTGGAATTGGCGCACAGAGATGAAACCCGCCCGATTGCTTTTTTTGTGGATCGGTAAAAACAAAGAATCTATGCTGGGCTTGTGGGAACAGAAAGAAAATCTGCAGACAAGACATTTTGCTTTTACGGCAGATAAGGAAGATATTCTGAGTTATTCTGTTAAATTTCTGAAAGATAAAAATTTAACCCCTTATAACTTTCTGAAAAACGGAACTGAAAAACCGATGGTTTTTGCATGGATGCCGGCACTGGCGATTTATTTTAATGACCCCGACGGAAATCAGCTGGAATTTATTTCTGTTTTAGAAGGTGAAGGAAAACCGGAATGGGGCGTACTTTCTTATGAGGAATGGCTTGAGAAAACAGTATAATATAATATGGGCGATCCGGGCTTTGCTTTGCAAAGCCCGGATCTATAATGATGATGATTAGTTTTTATTTTTGATGATGTAAAGTAAAATAGGAATTACGTAATCTTTTTGCGTAGTAAAAATAATCTCTATCATACATTAAATTACATTGCTATATTGTTACACTGCTACATTGTTACATTTGTTCCAAGCACCAATGCAGAATCTTCGCAATATTCTTCGCATCATCTACTCCACGGTGATGAGTGCCTTCCAACGTAAGGTTCAATTCATCTAAAGCCCTTGCCATCCCTACACTTTTGCGGACGGTCGGATGCAATTCACCGAACAGGGTTTTGACGTTGATATGGTCATCGCTTAAAGGATAATCTACCTTAAATCGTCTTGCCTGATTCTGAAGCATATTCAGGTCATAGTTTCCGTAGCTTGCCCAGGTTAGGTTTTCAGCATCACATTCTGCCCTGAGAATATCCAAAGCATCTTCAAACATAATCCCTTCATCATCCAGCATTTGCTGGGTAATGGAAGTCAGCTCCGTACAAAACGGACTTACTTTTGAAAATTGAGGCTTCACGAGAATTCCTTCGTTCTGTGAGATTTTTCCGGATTTCGCATCCATGATACAGACTCCGATTTCAATAATCTCACTTTCCTGACCCCTCGGCGGCCGGTCGTCCCAGCATGTCGCTTCAAGGTCTATTATTAATATATTTTCTGTTGTTTTCATTTGTTTAAAATGTTAAGGTTTGGAAGTCTGGTGATGGAAGCCGGAAGTTTTTGCAGTTCCAGCCTCGATCTCCATCTTCTGTTTATTTAATTTCTTAGCGCAAACGGCGGCGTCCATTTTTTCTTTTTCATAATTTCCTTTACTTCTTCGTAAGAAACAGGATAGAAATTATGACAATCGACTCCTACATCGAAACTAAGCTTCATTTCATCATCAGGTAAAGTACCGTGAGAGTGTCCGTAAAGTTGCCATATTCCGCGATGCGAGCCATTCCAGGTTCTCATTGCATAATGGAAAAGAATTATTTTTTGCTTGCCGTTGCTGTTTTCAGGTTCATCAATCCTTAATTCGTGATAATCTCTTATGGATTCGAATCTCTTAGGATATGTTAAGGCCGCACCTTCATGATTTCCCTTTATTAAATGGATATTGCCGTTAAGGCGATTCAGGACTTCCTTTGTAAAATCCGGTTTGCCTAAGCTCACATCACCCAAATGGTAGACGACATCGTTTGTTCCGACTTTCTCATTCCATCGCTTAATAAGTTCTTCATTCATCTGATTCAAAGACTCAAAAGGCCGTTCTGAGAATTTTATAATATTTTCGTGACCAAAATGATGGTCAGCGGTAAAAAATATATTAGGTTTCATTTTTTGTTTAATTTTAATTGTTTATTATTTTAAATCGAGTCAGAAGTCTTATTACGCTGTTAAAAATTTCCAGCTTCCTTCATCCTAGCTCCCTGCTTATTTTACACCATCATATCAGCACAATTGGAACTTGCGAAAGCAAAAGGTTTTGCTTTAAATACATATCCCATTCCCAAAATATATCCCATGGCGTCCTTTAATGCAACATTGGATTTGAAATCAGGGTCGGTATTGATATCTGCATGCACCTCCATTTCCACACCGTAAGCATCCAGTACAGCACATATGGCATAAGCAATTTCTACGGATTTATTCACCTCATTCAGCATTCGTTCTTTGATACTGATATTCTGTATTTCTCTTTGTTTTCTGATAAAGGTAAACGCTCCTTTTCCTTCACGGATAAAGACAACTGCCGTCGCATAATTAATGGCTTCTCCGTAAACGTGAGAGTCTGAACCCACACATACTTTCAGTCGGTGACCATTAGCCTGTTCGCGGATAATAGCTTCTTCTACCAGCTGCGTAATTGGGCTTTGGAAAATCTTTCCAGTCATATTCTGCCATATTTGTTGTTGCGTTTCCATTTTTTCTACATGTTTTTGTTTTGTTTAAATTTTAATAATTTTTGCGTTAATGATGAATTGTCAATTCGTCTTGCTTGTCAATTTTTTAATTCATCCACAATTAAAATTCACGATTGACTATTCGCCATTTTGTTGATTCATCAGGACTTGAACCTGAACAACAAGAGTCAAAGTCTTGTGTGCTGACCAATTACACTATGAATCAGTTTTATAAGCAATGAGTAATTAAAATGTTTAGAACCATCTACACAACTGTTCCTGTTATTTTTATTTTATCATTTGAAGAAAAGCAAGCCTGTCTTAATTTTTGTTTGATATAAGAACTTCTGCGCTTTGACAGACTTTTCTTTCCTCGGAACTAATCTCATTTTAGTTATTTGAGATGGTTGTGGGAGTGTTCATGATCATCTTTATTTTTTATTTAAATTCACGAATGTTTTACATTTCAAACCCACTCATCTTACGCAACGGTTTTGCAGACCGCCCCGACTCTTCCACTTCGGCGAACCATCGTTTTGTTAGTAATCAGTAATGAGCAATTTCCTCTTATTGATACATTGTTAAGTTTCATTTAAAAATAAAGCCTGTCCTAATTTATTTGATATAAGAACTTCTGCGCTTTGACAGACTTTATTCTCTAAAATTTATATTATGTTTAAAACTTTAAATTTTTTCCTTCCATTACAGCATCAAATTGAGTTAAGAAAAGCCTGTCTATATGTCTGTGTTTTTTTTGACTTAAAGATCGTCTGCGCTTGACAGACTTTTCCTTTCTCTTGAAACAATTGTTTTATTTGAATGGTGAATAATCAATTCGCTATGCTCTGCAATTTTTAAATTCACTGGCGAAGCAAAATTCACCATTGACTCACATTCTTAGTAATTTCGGAAGGATTCGAACCTTCAACCTTCGGCTTATGAAACCGACACTCTAACCATTGAGCTACGAAATCGTCTTTTTTTTCGTGAATAATCCAGTTTTGCAGATTCACTTTAAAAATCCTTTCCGAGAGACAGTCGGATCAGAAATTTTCCGTGAATCTTTGCGGTCTATACAGGAGTCGAACCTGCAGTCCCCGAGAGACAGTCGGGAAGGTTAGCCATTACCTCAATAGACCTTTTCTTCGTGAATAGTCAATTGTCAATTTGCTTTGCTTATCAATTTTTAAATTCACTTGTGAAACAAATTCACCATTGACCATTCACATTTTTGTAATCCCAGAAAGATTTGAACTTTCAGCCCCCGGTTTAAAAGACCGGTGCTCTAACCATTTGAGCTATGAGATTGTTGATGTTGTGAATAGTCAATTGTCAATTTGCTTTTGCTTGTCAATTTTTAAATTCACTTGTGAAACAAATTCACGATTGACCATTCACATTTTTGGGTATCTCCGGGGATCGAACCCTGTTCTCCGGTGCCACAAACCGACGCTTTACCAATAAGCTAGAGAAACCATAAAGCATAAAAAAAACGCCTCTTTATGGGAGGCGCTTTATATTTTCAGACGTGTCAGTGTATTAGCTGACCCATTTATATAAGCACCTTTTATTTAAAAATCCATTATCTAGAGCATATGCACAAGCTGATCCCACCGGTTTTTGTCCGTGTAATTCTGAATGTTGATGAAATATGTTTCTAAATTGTTTCATTTTATTATTTTAAAAAGTTTTTGAAATACTGAAAACCTGTTGCTTTCAATTTTCGGTTGCAAAGTAAATATGATTTTTTTTAACTCACAAATTTATTTTTAATTCAAATGCCTGAAAATCAATACATTAAATGTTAGTTTTAATGTAGAAAATACCTGTCCGCAATACTTTGCAGATACCTTTACTACCTAAATGACTGTCTCTCATCGGTTTACTTATCACTTCTTATTTTCTTATTAATTGTTCATTGTTGATTAAAAAATTTTCAATTTTATGGTTATTTTTTTTCATTCTAAATAATTTCTACTCTAAAAAACACAAAAAACGCCCCGTTTATCGAGGCGTTTCTGCAATATTTTGATTTAATTTTTACGAGATTATTGTAAATAATTTTCAAAGCAAGCACATTTCGCCTCATTCAATACCATCCATTCATATCCAAACGATCCCTTTACTACAGGGCAATCGCATAGATTTAAACTGATATGTGCTCTTTGTATTGTCATAATTTTGTTGCCGCAAAGATAATTCTTTTTCGTAATTTTTTTTCTGAAATTATTGGATTATCAATTTCTGAACATCTTATTCCTTCCCGTTTTATATCTCGAAATATCTTTCAGAATCACCTCATCATCGGGATTAAAATGTTTTAATTCGTTCACAATTTCTGAACGGGTGACCACTTTTTCAGCAATAATTTCATACGCAATATTTCTTGTGGGCACCCGAAGTTCCGGAGCTTTTTTAAATTCGTGTTTCATGGCTTCCAGATAAATGATCTTTTTATCAGAAGGTGTCCGGCTGTAAATTTCCTGAATTTCCTGTCCGAGCTTTTTAACATCACCAATATTGGCAAAATAGTTTTGCAAACAATTAAGCGGATCATGATTTTCTTCCCATCCTCTGAGAAGAACTTTCTGGGCTTCAGTTGGCATATTCATTTTATTCCGGTACACCAAAGAAGCTTTTACCATTTGATAACTCATTAGATAATCGTCAATAACCATTTGATAAAAAAGAAAAGCATTCTCCGTATCATCAATTATTTTGTACAGATCGCCCACTTTTTCTTTCTGCTGAAGCTCTTTATAGAGGGTAATCGCTTTATCATATTGCTTAGCGAGTACATAGCAGTTTGCAGCATCCGCTTTATTGTACAGCTTTTTGAGATAAACGGCCGCGGCTTCGTTGTAAAATCCACCTTGCTCCAGTGTTTTGGCAGCCCTGTAATAGTCTTTAAGCAAATTCATATAAACGACCGCCGCTTTTTTGTATTCATTATTCTGAATATGCTTTTCGGCAATATCTTCATACATACTTTTCAAGCGATCGAATAACGATGAATCTAAAGGAACTCCGCCACCGCCATATTTTTTCTGCGCAGGTGGCAGAGGATCTTTCTCTTTACTTTGTAACAGAATAATCATAACCACAGCGATACAGGCAAAAAATATAAATTTAAACACACTCGCCAAGGCATCCTGCATAGCTTCCTGCGACCATTGCGCGATCATGGCAATAATCTTAATCGCCACAAGAACAAAAAAGGCAACCAGGAATTTATCTAAAAACTTTGTTTTCTTCATTTCTTCCCTGATTTTAGAATGTCCATATCTTCACTGAATAACCTGTACAGAAGCACAATAACGCCGATGATCAGCAGCCATACCAGCCAATTGTAGCCAAAGGTTTGGATCAACGGATAGAAAATATACAGCAACGCGGCCGCCAGTAAAACAATGAGAATCATTTTGATTCCTTCTGAAACATATTCACCGCCCATATATAATGGTTTTTTCCTTACAAAATAAGAATACCCGGCTACCAACCCGATCATCGCCAGAATCATCAAGGTAATTTCTGAAACGGAAGTTTCCTTTCTTTTAACATCATTTACATTTATATAAGGAGTTTTTGCCCCGGAATCTTTATGGAAAACAACCATGGGATCTGTTGTACGCGAGGTTCCGTAAATTCTGGATAAAGAATCATAAATCGTCCTTTTTCTCATTTCCACAATATCATCAGCAAGAAGTTTCTGAGAGACTTTTGACATGGTATTTCCAGGATCTTTCCTTATCGAATCGAGGATCTTCGTGTGATAACCTTCTGTTTTAAGTCTCACCAGGTCTTCTGTTTTTTTAAGATAAACATTCTTTAGGGAATCTCTGGATTTTTTCTCTTTTAGTCTGTACTCTTCAATTTTCCACAGAATCACGTCTCCGTTACCATTAACCTGTTCATATTCCTGTATCAACTGCCTTCTTTCTTTTCCGTACAAAGAATCGATAACCATGTCAATTTTGGTGACTCCGGATTCAAAAGCAAGCTTGTTTTCTGGTGCCGTCTCAACAGTATGATCATTGTAAAGATCTGTTGAAACGTGAGAGACTGCAAGTTGCTCAGGATTGTTTTTCTTTGAGTCTATGACAAAAATGATAATGACGACAAGAATTATAAATCCTAATAACACTTTCCACGAATCTTTCGATTTTTTAGATGAATTTTGAGGCTGTTTATCATCATTACTCAAATTACCACCCATCCCGAACATTCCGAAATCAAAATTAAAATCTCCCCAACCACCTCTCAATGTACTGTGAATATCCAGCGGAACGCCAAAATAAACTGCCCGTTCAGGATATTTAGTAATATAAGCAATGTACTTTTCTATTTCTTCCAAATTTCCTTCCATTACCTTTTTCAGATCAAAAGGGAGATTTTTCATCCATTCTTCATCCGTCTGGGGATTCATCAGCTGTTCCAGCAGATCGTCATCATTCATGTTTACCTGAAAGCTGCGGATCTTCTGTGGAATATTTATTCCGTTCAGCGGCTTTCTGATGCCTGATTCTGTTATCGAGGAATCCTGCAAAACGGTTATCCAGTCAATCTCTTCCGTCAATCTTACAAGGCCAAAGTCCGGATGCATAATGATATATTGAGCGTCCTGATATTTCCAGTCTTCAGCAATAAGTTTTGGATAGAAATCTGTATTTTCAGGAATAAACAACCGCTGGCTGAAACATTGAAAGTATCTATGCTGCCCGATATCAGCGGGAGCAGTATGAGTAAAGACCAAAAGACATCCGTACAAAACATTCGGTTCCTGCGAAGGGATTGCAAACGATTGTACTGTTTTAAGATCAATACCCAGCAATTCCATTTCCTGCAGCCAGACCCGAGGTGAGGAGCTTCTGATCAGCACCCCTGTTTTTGGATAATTATTTTTCGGAAAAGGTTTAATCTTCAGTTCCATATTCCAGTATTTGATCGATAAATCTTTTCAGGTAATCTTCATACATTTCCTGTATTTCTTTTACTTTAAGCAATGTATGCTGTGGCAGATAATATTCTGCACCTCCGAATTCACTATCAGAAGCAATAGCTGTCTCACGGTATTCCATTGTGGGAATATAAAATACAGGGATATTAGCATTAATACTCCGGAATGTGATGATGCCGCGTGAATCTGTTATAATCTCACTGCCTTCAGAAAATGTAAATTTATTTTTACTCTGGCTTGCCTTGATGATTACCGGTAATTCATTTTTCATGAGATAAAGAGTAGTCCCGAAAATTATTAGATCATTTTTTGAAATAACGAGGTTATGACCACTGTTGATTCCAATTAAAGTAAAATTACTTAGTATTTTAAATTTATTAAACTTCAGCTTATCCAGTTCAATCTTTACTTTTCCGACGTTTTTAGCAATTTCGGAATCATTGCGTACGATTTGCACGGAGACTTCTCCTTCGACATTAACTTCAAATATTTCACTTAAACGTTCTTCGTGCAGATAAAAATGTTTATTAAAATACACCAGCTCTACATTGACAGGAATATCAAATCCCGCGACATTCAGCTCGGAATACTCTTTTGTTTGAATGTTGAGTTTTGAGATCAAATTCTTAGCAGGCTGATACTGGCACAGGATAAATTGTTGCTGCTTATTTTTTGCCAGGGCAAATTGCCCCTGATCTTTAACGGAAATATTTTCATACAGGACCTCGCAACCCCGATGCGTCCAGTAGCTTTCATAATACCCTTTATTGTAATAATTATCCGTAAGATGCGTCCTCAGCAATTGCTTTTTACTGCTCAAAATAAAGAATTCGCCCTCATAAAGAAAGGTAGCAATCTGCTGCTTGGGAACCGGAAAGAGTAGCGGATAATTCTTAGGTACATCTGTCTTAACTCCCTGTTCTGTAACATTATTGGATCTTTTTCTCTTTTTTGAAGGTGGATTGGCCCATAATTCCTTCAAGGGAAGCATTATTTTCTGAACATGTTTCCTGATTCCTTTCTGATGTTTAAAAAAATTCAGTTCGCCGTCCGCAGAAGTCGTTACCAGAAACTTGAGCCGGTCGCGATTCTCATTAATAACTTTCTGAAGGTTCTGATTTTTTATATTATCTTCATGAGTAATGAAAAAGACTTCCAGATCCTTATCGGTATGTTCTTCATTAAAAAACTTTTCCAGCGCTTTTGAAACTTCCAGAACGGGACTCACGAAATTCAGATTGTCAATGACGTCTTCCACTTTATTCAGTGATAAGGGAACGATATGTTCTCCTAACGCAAAAACTTTACATTCGGTGTGTGCTTTCGGGTGTTTAATCACTGCTATAGCAGAAGCAAAGGCCAATACTTTCGGAGTTCCCCAGTTTTTCAGGGAAGTATCGATCAGAATGATCCTCTCAAAGATATTTTCTTCCGGCGGAATTTCCCTCTGGATATACAATGCTTCATTGTTAGCAACGCGGTTCATAAAGATTTCATCATCATGGGCAAATTCCGACAACAACATTCTGTGAAGTTCGCCTTTATTGGTCATATCAGAAATCCCACCGATCGGCTGATCTCCCGGTGAAAGGTGACGCACCGGGATTTTCAGTCCGCTCCAGATTCTTTTTGATGAGGCTTCCGATCTGGAAAGTTTTCGGCTCTTCGGTCAGTTCCTGAATGAATTCTGCCCCGCTTTCGATGGTCGTTTCCTCTTCAAGGACTTCTTCTTTTAAATCAGGAAGGCCAATCTCATCGTTCATGGCATTGATGATAGACTCTGTGGTAGGAAACTCGTTATACAGAAATGCTAATGTTTCAATATCATTTCCAAATACAGATAAAGTCAGGTCCTCTTTATCAGCACAAGCTGCAATAGAATGAGTATTGCGTTCAAATCTCCGGATAACAGCTTCCGAATATTCTGCTGATATTCCGATATGCTTATATCTGAAAATTGTTTTTAAAAGAATAATTTTATTGGAGGATCTTTTTAAAGAATTACCGAGATGTATTAAATTCTCTAAAAAACTTCGTGCTTCATCAATATCATTTTCAAAATCTCTTCCCGGAAATGCATTTTTATATTTTCTGATATGATAAAATATACCATCCAGATTTAAATATCCATCCTGCATTGCATACAATACCAGCAGCAATGAACCAAATGGCGGAAAACTCTGGTCTTTTAATTCTTTGAGAATACCAATGATATAAGCCCTGTACGCGATAGGTCCTACATTCGGAACCGAAATAAGATTGTTTTCATGGTATCCGGTATCATCGGGAACATCTTCATCGGTGGTCCACTCCCAGAAATAACTTTTATAAGACTGAAAATAATCTTTTACTTCCATGCTTTTGCTTTTTCAGTCAGACGAAATGAACTTACGGACAATTTCCGGAAGTCGCTTTTAAAAACAGGAAGAAAACTTCCATTTACGTTCCATAAAAGCCATTGATCGCGGTTCGCATTATATTTTCTTTGCAGTAAAGAACTCAGGTTTTTAAATTCAAAATCAAAGCCTGCAGGAATGAGATGATCATCCTTTGCCCAGTACGTTTTTCCCGGAAAGCTCAGTAATGGTGTTCCCAGAAACAGGGCTTTATCATCAATGATAATCCAATCCAGCTTTTCAAGCTTAAATTTGGGTAAAGCAATCAAACTGTGTTTTATTTCATTAATTGAACTTAATAAAGCAACAGCAGGTTTCTCATCTTCACTGACCTTTAATTTTACCTCAACTTTTTCATCAATTCCGAAAAAATTATTGTTGGAAACCGGGAATGTAAGCCGTAAGGCTTTATCGATAGGCGTCCAAAGTAGTGCTGATCTTATTTTCTTACTGGGAACCAAAGCATTTTTACGAAACAGCAATCCGTCCCGCAGTTCGTACAATATGAAGTTGGGTAACTGCTGGATTTCGGGTGAAACAGCCTGCTCGGCCGTAAAGCCTTTCAACCAGATCGTTTCATCATCCAAGGCAATCTGAATATTGCTCCAGGCACGGATTGAACCTAAATATTCTTCATCCAAGCGAGGGATTTCTGCCCAGAATTCTTTTATATGCTCTGAAGGATCTTTTGCCATAGACTTTCAATTTCCTGTTGAATATATTGTTTCTGTTCAGGGTTCCTCATCCAATCGCAGCGGGTCTGAAGATATCTCAGTTTATCTTTGATCACATTCTGTTCTTCAAAGCTCAGTGTTCCGCTGTTCCACTTCTCTACGAGAATCTGTATGTCTTTCATGACCTCCTCGGGATCAGGGGTTTTATTCTGGAGTGCCTGTGGATGGGCTTTCGGATGTTCGTCTTTCTCGATAGTCCTGTTGATGATGCCTTCCAGGATTTCGATCTGTTCTTCGGTATCCCAGATGTGTTTCAGCACCCAAAGGTCAGAGACTACAGCCTCATTTCTTCCACAGATCAGAGCGCTTGCAGCGATAAGATTCTGCATTTTTACAGCTCTACGATCAGATATTGCAATTCCTGTATTCCGGAGGCTGATGATCGTGTTGAGGTACACCTCATAAATCGGCTTCAGATCTACCGCCTTACAAAGATTTTGTAACTCTCTGATCTCATGCGAAAGGATTTCCGGCATTTCAGTTTCGGTATTGTTTTCGAGTTTTCTTCCTGCCAGAAGTACTTGGTGAAGAAGTTCAGGGTTTACATAATCGACATTGATCCTGATGAGAAAACGGTCGAACAATGCGTTCAGTGCTTCGTCTTCGGGAAGGACATTGCTGGCACCAACGAACATAAGCGCCGGAAGATGCCTTGTTTCTTTTCCTCTTTTAAAGATCTTTTCATTTAAAGCCATTAGCAGAGAGTTCAGGATGGCAGAATTCGCATTGAAAATTTCGTCCAGAAAAACCAGAGAAGCTTCAGGCATCATCCCTTCGGTATTCGTCAGCAATTCACCTTCTTTTAATCTTCTGATATCAAAAGGTCCGAAAATCTCGTTCGGTTCGGTGAAGCGGGTCAAAAGATATTCGAAGTTCTTTCCATCTTTGACGGTTTTGGCCAATGTTCTTACGATTGCAGACTTAGCTGTTCCGGGAGGGCCATATAGAAAGGCATTTTCCTTTGCAAGCAGACAGATTCCCAGCAAATCGATGACGTCATCTTTTCCTACGAAAGTATCTTTAACGTATGTGAGAACTCTGTTTAATTTTTCTATATTCTGAGCCATTTGTTGTATGATATATTTGTAAGGCAAGGTTCATTTTTAATATGCAGCCTTAAGTTATTAAAGATTTACTTGTTCATATTTTTTTAATTCTTTCCAGAAAACTTCTTTGTACATTCCAAATTCAGCAATCAGCAATCGGTTGATGAACGGAAGTTCGGCTAATGAATAGACTTTCTTTTCCACGATTCTTTCAAAGTATAATTTCCGGTAGGTCATGTCGCTGAGTTCTTTTTCCCAGTTGATGTTTTCCAGTTCCAGATTAAATCCTACCGCTGAATAATGAAATTCTGTTAAAATATTTTCCAGTAATTTGATCAATTGATCTTCCGGATCAGCCTGCTGTAAAGCCAGAATGATCTGCGGTAAAAACCTTAATGATAAATCTGCGGATAAGATGGCTGAAGCATCTCTCTTTCCATTAAAGGGCGGAATCAACCTGTTTAAATCCTTTGCCGTATTTTCTCTTATTAAATACAGCTGTGCGCTGTGATACAGAACTTTTGCCGCCCAGACCGCAGCTTCTTTATCATAGCTGATGGTATCGAATAAAAATTCCAGCCGTTCTTTTTCAAACTCTGTTTCCAGATATTCGGCGGCATCGTTTTCTTCTTTCCGGGAAATTTCCTGAAGATCTGTGAAAATAGTGATGCATTCTTCTTGTCGAAGCAGAAATAAGGTGTCTAAAAACGGCGATTGGGCTTTCATGATATAACAAAAATAGAATTATTTCTTTGAGAATAAAACTTTTCAGTGTTGGTATTTGTTAATTTAATAATGAATCTGTTAAATCAATTAACATGAGTCTGTATAAGTAATATGCTTCAATAGCGTCGGGCTTTAGCCCGACTTTTCAAATAACGAACAAAATAAAGGCTTCAGCCGAAACCTACTATAAGTTTCGGCTGAAGCCTTTATGGTTTTTAATCATTATAAATGGGCTAAAGCCCATTCGTATTGAAAAAAGCCTTACTTGTATGTAAAGCCCTTAACATGATTTATAGATAATATTATCTTTTACAAACTTTTCAAAGCAGATTCCAGTGCCAGTTCCATCATAGGTTTCAACGCTCGTTCTCTTTCGTCAGCAGAGATCTTTTCGTGGGTCGGGATGATATCGGTAACGGTAAGAACCGTCGCTGCATTTTTGCCTAAATGTTTCGCATTGGCAAACAATCCAAAGGCTTCCATTTCTACCGCCGGGCAGTTGTATTTTGTTGCGATAGTGGGTACCGCAGGATCCTTTCTGTAAAAAATATCGCTGCTGTGAACATTGATGGATTTTGTCTTTAACGAAAGTTCTTCTGCTGTTCTGTTGATGGTGTCATAGATATTTCCCTGATGCGGAAGTATTTCATCTTCTATTTCCCAGGCATATTTGGCATAAGTACTTTCACTGGCTGCATTTTCAACATTTAAAATATCAAAAAGCTGAAGATCTGTACTGTAAGCACCGCAGGTTCCGATTCTGATGATCGTGTCTACCTCATATTCTGTGAACAATTCAAAAGAATAAATCCCGATGCTCGGAAAGCCCATCCCACTGGCGCCAACGGTGATTTCTTTTCCTTTATATAACCCTGTATAATAAAAAATACCTCTCGTTTTGCTTACCAGTTCGGCATTTTCAAGATATTTTTCGGCGATAAACTGTGCACGAAGCGGGTCTCCCGGCTGCAATACTACTTTCGCAATTTCTCCTTTACCGGCACTAATGTGAATACTCATAATCTTATTTTCAGTGTGGCAAAGATAACAAGAAAATATTTTTCGGAAGGAATCAGGATTTCTTTATCGGGGATCGTCTTTGTTGTGAAAATGGCTCCCGCAGATTGAGCGGATTGAGCAGATTTTTTTTATTAAGATCTGCAGAATTACCATAATCTGCGGGAGAATATTTTTCAGTGGTTTCGTATTAGCTTTTCTCGGAATCGGTGATTCTGTGAAAATGCTCCCGCAGATCGAGCGGATTGGGCAGATTTTTTTCATCCAGATCTGCGTAATTACTAATGATCTGCGGGAGCTCATTTTTCAGGTAAATTAAAAGACTTAATTTAAATAAAGAAAGTTTATTGGTTAAGCCAATGAAGCCTTACTGCTCCACTTTCCTTTTCTTATAATGGGTAAGATAGATGCCTTTCTCCGAGTTTTTTGAAAAATTGGTTCCGAATTCCCAGAACAAACGGGCATTTTCCCTGGCTTTTTCGTTGGTGAAGTTTTCATATTCGATTCTGTAAATAGAACTGAACAAGCGGGAACGCCCAACCCCGTGATGACAGTGGATAAGAACAGGATAATTTTCCGGATCATCCATGATTTTCAAAAACTTCTGTACCGTGCTGTCCTGAGGAATCTGATCGGTAGGTAAGTTATAATAATGGAGACCTGCAATTTTATCCGCTGCAAATTCTTCGGCATTTACCTGCTTTTTTGTTTCCGGATTCAAAGCGGTCTGTACCAGGCCGTCACGTAAATCGACAATGGTTTTTATTTTGTGATCGCTTACGAAATCTGCCAGCTTTTCCGGAGGAACAGCACCCGAATTATAGACCTTGTTTTCTGAAATCGTAACGAGATTATAACGCACTTTTTTCTGATACAATACAAATGCAAGAACCAGCACAGCAATGATCACTAATGAAATTATCATTCTTTTGACAGTATTATTTTTAAAACTCAGATTCATAGACTCTTTGAAATACAATTCGATACTGCGAATCTACAATCTTTTTTTAAGAAGAGAACAAAATATCCGGTTGATGTATTATCTACGCCTCTATACATTCCTGAGAATTTATTTACGGAGTTGCGCCCCGGTCATGCTGTAACTTGCTTTAATTTTTTTCTTTTAAAAATTTTCTTACTTTTGTTTCTATTAAAACACACGATTTTATTTTATTCAACATATTAATTTTAAAATCAAAAATGATGGGATTAACAAATTTAAATTCTACCCACCTGAGCAGTACAAAGATCACTGCAGCGCAAGATGCCATCGCATTACTGGAAAGTGCACTTGCTGAAATCACAATCAATCTTTCGGCCGCTGACCGTAAAAAATATGGTAGCATCAATGAGCAAAACAAACTGTTTGTCAACAAGGTTCACGACTATCACCAAAGTCAGCCCAACCTCAGTTCTCCCGAAGTCGACTGGAATGAATTCTACAAAGACCACAGTTCACGCAATGCTATGGAAACGATGATCAGCAAGCTTGAAAGCATTATTACCCGTCTGAACAACGCCAAAACGCTGCATGATTTCGATAATTATCAGTCGGCATTAGATGATTATTCTTACACAGCATACAAGGCAGGAACTTCTGCAGTGGGATTTGAAGACAAGTTTAGAGATCTGAAACAGTTCTTCGCCAAACCTACTCCACCCGAATCCTCATCTAAAGAAAATAAAGAGGAAAAATAATACTGAAGCCCCTTCGACCAAAACGGAGGGGTATTTTTATGTCCTCAACAACGCTTTACCTCTCACGACACGTTTTGAATGGTCGGAAGACATTGTTTATGGGGCGCGATACGTCCGTGAAGGGTCCGGTGACGTCTTTCAGGGCTCCGGCGGGGTCTTTTACAGGTCCGGCGCCGTTCTTTACCTGTCGCGAGACGTCTTTCATGGGTCCAGAGACGTTGTGTAACGTGTCTGGAGGCGTCCAAGACCCCGTCGGAGACGTCCATAACCTCGCCGGATAGGTAATGAACGTGTCGAAAGGGGTCATACAACGTGTCGGAACCCTTACAGAAAGTGTCTGGACCGGTCCGGAACGTGTCGGAAGAGGTTGGAAACGGCAAATTTGTAGTTTTGAAGGACATGAATGGGACGCTCACGCCAACGGAGCTATTCAAAAATATAAATGATCTCTTTATTTTAGATGAAATAAAAATCTATATTCTGAGAATGTTTATATCTAGATCCTGATTTAGATTTTGGCTAAAGCCAAACCGAGTTTGGTATTATAAAAACGGGCTAAAGCCCGTCCCTATTGATTTTGATTACAATAAAAAGTGCCTGCATTGCTGCAGACACCTCAAACTCAAACTTCTTCTTACACATTGATCATTATATTAACATAATCATCTTTAATTTAGTATGTCTTATCATCGATTTTCAGAAATTATTTTTATTAAAATTCGAACTCACCGATTAGAATCCCGTCTTCATTTCTGTCATCTTCTTTTTGGTTCTGAAATACGACGATCTTTCTTTCCTGCCTACCGGTCGCATAATTGATATAAATTTCCGCCATAATGGCTGTCGGACCGGCAATTCCTACCTGTCGCTCGCCGAAGAAATTGGTCTGGATTTTATATTTACCTTTCAATGCTTTTTTCAGGAGAAACTGTTCGGGACCGAAGCCTCTTGTAAAATCGTCACTTAATCTGCCTCCGATTTCTGTTTCTTTATTTGAATAATAGCAGCGTTCATTGTTAGGATCCGTTACCCAGAGATCGATATCAGTATCGTCTTTATTCCAGTTGATCACGACGCGGATGTTTACCGGAAGATCGGCGATGATCTTAGGATTGATGTTTTGAAGATCCAATTTTGCTCCATGATTTGCGATAAGCTGATTGATTTCCATAATGATAATTTCTTCAATTCCGTTGTCACGATCTGCCAGCTCTTTCGTATAAGATTGGGTGAGCACTTTGTACAGATTATCAAGAGCGGCCTGGTAATTTCCGTTGTCTTCAAAAGCCAATGCAACATCCCTGTAGCTTTGGGGATCAAAAGGTCTCCATTCCAGCACCTTCTGAGCTGCAAAGAGTTCTTTGTCATATGCTTCTGCTTGCTTTAGCTTATAAGCTAATAATTTATAGAGTTCTTCGTTTTCAATGTCCAGATCTGCGATAGCACTCAATACTTTCAGCCCAAGCTTCTTATCATTATTTTTAAATAAAAGCTGTGCAACATCGAAGTAATACGGAGGAAGATCCTCATATTTTTTTCTGTTTTGAAGGTAGGTTTTGTAAATAGCTTTAGGATCATTTGTTCCACTGAAGAGCTTCATGTATTCCGCTTTGGACTCTACTTCAATGGTTTTTATTTTGCCGGGATTGATGAGTGCAGAGCTGTTTGAATATTCATTTCTGTATCCGACCTGAAGCCCTGAAACCCTTCCCTGAAGTGCCTGAGGTGCATTTGATGCCACATAAGACATTTCTTTAAGGCTCATCTGCCGCTCTCTTCTCTGCTCGGAAATTGATGCCGCAGCTCGTTCATCTCTTTTTCTCATTCCCAAAGCCCCTGTTACCACAACTTCCTGAATATCTGTTTCCCTTGCCGTATCACTTGCCACCCGACCGGATTTCGGTTCAGGATAACGTTTTGGTTTTACGGTATATTCTTTTTTCCACCATGCTTTCAGATTTTCAGTCATTACTTCGGCTTGTCCCATCAGATCTTTCAGCCTTGCATCTTTGGCAGCCCTGTTGTTTTTAACAATCGCATCAAACTGTGTTTTGAGTTCCAATGGCGGACTGATGTCATAACGGACATAGTCTTCAACATTTTCCAGCACCATTAAACTCATATTGCTACTAACCAGACCAAACTGCCTGCTCAGATCTTTGATTTCATCTTTATTCTGTTTTGAAAAAATTTCCAGCTCGTTGAGTTTTTTCTGCGCCCAGAAAGTTGAAACCTCCCAGTCTTTGACAGTCTGACTCTGAGTATTCAGGTTAATAATTTTAGTCTCCGTAACTTCATCTCCATACCCGAATTTTACTTTAACCGATGTTTGATTTTCCTTTAAAATTCCGGTCAGAACAAAATCCCGTGAAATGGTCTCAGGGATCGAAGGATACACTTCTGAGACCGAAGAATTATTTTCAATTCCCAAAAACTTCAGCGGCTGAAACAGCAATTTTCTGACTTCTTTTTTTAGGATCATTTTCATTCAGATTCAAAAACTCGCCATTGGTTTTGTTACTGATGTATTTCAGCTGATTAAAATTTGACTGATGGGATGCCGAAATCGTGTACACCGGTTTATTCCAGTTCAGTTTCAGTTCCCCGAAGGAAGACAGTCCGTCGGTAAAGAAGAGAATCTCATCTTCTTTTAGGAGTTTCAATTGTCCGAAATCTGTTCCTCCGTCGTAAGTGACCTGAAATATAAAGGATTTCAGCTCATTCCAGTTGCCTTCCGTTATTTTAAATATTTTTCCTTCCTCAAAAGTATTGTTGACAAAATAAGTTTTTACGGTAACATTTTTATTAATCCTGAAATATTCTTCCAACAACATCAATTCTTTAGTGTGATCACGCTTTTTACCGCTTAAAGAATTATCCCAGACGATCGCTATTTGATTGGGAAGTTTTTTCATTCTCTCGTTTGGGGCAATATTGACGTTAGCCAGGAAATAAGAAGAATCATCGGAAGCCTCATTCATTATTATATTCTGATTGTTTTCATGCTGAGGAAAATTGATCTTTAAATTATTCCCGGGTTTATATTTCGTTTTATGAAATTCGGCTGTCCATATATTTCCGTTTTTCACAAAATCGAATCCGCCATCAGGCTTTTCTTCCAGTCGGGGCATTTCAGCATTACTGTAAACATTTGTACGGATACTGAAATCCGGAATTTCAGAGGAATAATCCAGCGGTAAAAAATACTGATAAGAATTCCCGGAATTTTTCAACTCGTAATGGTAAGTAATCTGCAAGGTTCTTTCTCCGCCGTTGGGAGCAATCGGATAGACTGTAGTCCGAAAGTTGTTTCCTTCCACTTTCTCAAGTACTCCGGGATCAATATTTCTTTTCTTGATGGTTTCGTAGACTTCCTTTGCTTTTTCTTTTTCCACCGGGACAGCATTTCTCAGTTTGCCATTGATATCCAGTGCATAACCATTTGCATTAACTCCTTCCGGCAACGGAAAGGTGACCCTACCTTCTCTCAGCCGCCCGGAGTTGTTCTTTAACACCATGGTGATCACATTGGTAGAAATCCTGCCCACGATCTTTGTTTCGATGTTCAACTTCTGAAGAACTACCTGATCATTTCTGTTATATCCGCCCTTTTCATCAGGAATTTCGATCGTCGGAATCTGTGCAAGGCAGAAAACCGGAAAAAACAGGAGGAATTGTATATATACCCTTTTCATAGAATTTTGTTTTACAATTATTTCTATTGATATAGATACATAACAAAAGGAAAAGGTTGGAAGAGTTGTTTTTAGTATTGTTCTGACTTCGGTTAGTTTGTACTGTTCTTGTTATTTAGATTTTATTCTGCTATTATGAACATATCCTTTATTTCCTTGTTTGGTTTTGATTAAAACCCAATCTTCTGTATCATCCAAGACTTCAATATTTTCTCCGGATTTTATTTTTTGTAAGATTTCAGAAGATGCATTTTTTTCTTTTCGGAGGTTTGTGGAGCCGTCCGGATCTTGGATAGAGTAAACTGAAGAAGATTCACCTTGAATAATATATTTATTTAATATGGGAAGAATTATTAATTTATAATAGTTGGCCTCACTAACATTGAATTTTTTCATTAAATCTTCACCAAATATTTCAATAATGTTCGTGAAATCAATTGTCTTGCTTTTCCATCCCGTGTATAATGAAGGAGAAAAAAAAGCTTCAACTTTAGGCATTATTTTTAATGTTTCAATAAGGTTTTTATCTGTGAAATCTTTTTCAATTACTGGGTTTAATAATAACATTTTTTTGTCTATTGTGATTTCCGCTAAATTATCTTTAAAAAAGGTTTCATTAACAATGAAATCTTTAAGAATAGTCAAAACATAATTATTAATTTCTTTATCGTCATATTTTACCCCTTGTTGAATAAAAAAATAAGGATCATCAAGAAATAATTCAGTTACACTGTCTCCTAATAATTCTATACCTTCAGATGAAAGCTCATTATCTTTAGAGCTTTCTGATAAAATAAAAAAAGAATTTGAATCTTTAAGTTGTTGAATCCTAATGAGTAAAAGTTTGCAAAAAAAGAGTCGCCTTAAAATCATTATCATCTGTTTTATTTTTTAGATAATTAAAAAAATTGTGCCTATATTCTTTATCCAATAATTTTTCAATATGAATATTTTCTATATATGTATCCTCAAACTTATATTTC
Organism: Chryseobacterium sp. POE27; assembly: GCF_039727685.1. Lineage (NCBI taxonomy): Bacteria > Pseudomonadati > Bacteroidota > Flavobacteriia > Flavobacteriales > Weeksellaceae > Chryseobacterium > Chryseobacterium sp. POE27. Next base: position 3,492,449 of record NZ_CP152475.1, on the reverse strand, counting down.
TTAAGCTCTATTTCTTCTTTAGGAAAAACAGAGTTATTCAAATCTAAATTTCCTGCTAATTCTATATTTGTTTTCATATATTTTGATGGTTGTTTTTTTTCTTGACAATCACTTAAGATCGTAAACATCAGGAAAAAAAATAATTTACTTTTCATATATTATTTAATTATTTTTAGCCTACCTGGTTTAATATCAGGATTAGATTTATGGTAGTCACTCCACCAATCATAAAATCTTTTTGCATCCGCATCCCATATTCTTATACATCCATGCGTTCTCAAAAGATCAGGATTTGGTCTTGGCTGAAATTTCTTAGTTTCCTGCCTTCCTCCATGTATTCTTATTAAAGAACGTCCGCTTTTTGCCGCTTCATCATCGTTTCCTGAAATTGGTTCAAAAGACAATCTGGGATTTGGTCCATAAGAAGTACGTTTGTCTCCTGACGCAGAACCCATAATAAAGGGTGAGGCTGATATTTGATATACGCCAAAAGGAGCGTCAGAATCTTTAACTTTCCTATCTTCTCCAGCTATTCCTTCAAGCAAACAGTCTGAAATTGTAAAAACTATTTTTCTATTATGATCATAAACCTCTATTTTACCTCTTCTACAATTATTTCTAATTGGAGTTTTTTCAATGTGGGTACACATTTTTCCAGTATAGTGTTCAGTAATTATTACATTCCATGTCCCTTTTTCTGTTGATGAAAATATCTCTTTCTTTGGTTCTTTTTGACATTCGAACACTTTTGCTTTATAATTTTTCCCATCTTCATAGAATGTAGAAATACTTTTTTTCTATTTCCCATATATATGTTTTTCCTTTACCATTATATTTTTTTTCTCCGTTTTCATACCATATCTTCTTTTCATCATAAAGTTCTTTAAATACTTGATATTTTCCGTCACTTCTCTTAATTTTAATTTTTTCGTGTAACTCTCCCTCAAAGAAAAAAGCAGGATTTTGTCTGTAACCATAATGTCTTGATTTACTTAAATCTGTCAGAATTCCTTTTTTAGAATATTCAAGAGGATATTTATTGTCAAAAACTATATAATTAGGTTGATTACCCTTACCAACATCAACAGGCATTAATATAGACAAATAAAAATCAGTAAGTGTATTGATCTTATCTTTTTTCTTTTGCAGATATTTTTCAACATAATGCAATTGCTGAATATCTGTCATTTTTAATAAAGCGTCTATTGTTGTTCCTACAGATTCTGCAGCCAAATCGCCAAATTGAATAAGCCCTACATAACTAGTTCCTGCTCCTACAGTTGGAGAAAATGTTCTTCCAGTTTCTAACGCCATACCAGCCATTAATAAATTTGGATCTTTGCCCAGTCTATTAGCAATTTCCACCACTTTCTTCCTAAACTCACAGCTAACTTTCTCACCCCAGATTAAGTCATAACTCTTGCAAACACAATTATTATTTATTTTGAGAGTTTCTTGTTCTTTCACCACCACAACACTTCTCCCTTCCTGTTTCTGTACCGTTGGCACTTTATCTTTAGTAACTGTTCCTTTACTTTCTTTCCAATCCCATAAATCTATCAATTTGTCGGTAACAGCATCCAAAATTCCCTTTTCTTCTTTTTTTGGACCTGGGTCTCTGTTCGGCAGGCGAGCCTTTAGCTTTTGGAATTACAGGTGGTTCATAGGGTTTGGGGTTATAATATTTTGCATAAGGATTATCGATTTCTGCATTTTCTGTTGCGTGCTTTTTATTTTTATAATATTCTACTGTCACATAGAATTCCAGCTGCTTTGAATCAGCTTCGCCCTGCAGAGCTTTTTTCATCAGAGCTTTTGTGAGCATAAATTCTGCAACAGCAACACCGTTTTCATTTATTCTTGCTTTTTGTACATCTATGGCTTTATTGCTTTCACTATGCCCTGATCCCTTGAAATCATCTTCCCATAATGTAAAGACCAATTCTTTATTGAACATATTAATGCAATATGCTCTGGCTCTCAGCTTTTCCATAAAGCTAAACGTACTGCCTTTAGTATCATCAACATAAAATAATTCTACCTTACTGATTTGCGGAATTTTATTTGGCTTGGGCGTGATAATTAATCCACCACCTTCCGGTTGATGAAGGTAGCCTTCCAAACGGTATGTATTTCCTAAAGATGCTTCTCCAAAAGTAAAACTGCTGTCTCCCTTTTTCTTGACATGTGTGGTAGTAAACTTTCCATTACTCCTTTTCCTGAACAGTTCCCATGTCACATTTGCAGGATTACGTTCTGCTTTTGGGGTATCGGGATACCAATCAATAATATGATAGATCTGTTTTTCTCCTACTACAGGAGAAATATTTCCTGAAATTACTGAAACTCCTTTTTTACTCATCACAACATAAGTTCGATTACCAGGCTTCGCCGTTAGTTTGATTCATTTCTTCCTGAAATTCTTTAAAATTCACGATCGTATTATATATTCGCTGTTCGCGTTCATCTGCTTTTTTCACCTGGCTTTTACCCATTTCACTTTGCTGACCATGTTTTAAAACCGTAATCTTTCCGCCAGTACTGCACATGAGTTCCGAAATTTCCGTAACACAACTCTTGCCCGTTACCTTTACTTTTTCATAGGTTTTTATCCATTTTCCTGCAGGAGCATATGTACAGGGAAGATAACCTCCGGAAGAAGGTTTTAGTTTGCATTGTCCAAAAGGTTGTACCGGAGGATCTAATTGAGTATCATCTTCGGTTACAGCAAGATAATCTGCCTTTCCGTCTTTATCATTCCAGTAATGCTTCTGATGAGAGGTAACCTTAAATTTTGGAAATTTAAACCCTTGATTGCATTGGCATGTTCCTTTTTGTATCACGAAATATTTGCCGTCATGCTGGCTGGAACTACTTTCTTTTTTCTCATTTTCTTGTTTGTTTTTTCGGTGTTCTTCCTTTTTTTCGTCAAAACTTTTTTCTGCTTCATCATATCCTTTCTTAGGATCGGTCACCTCATCATTTTCTTTCAGATACACCGAATCTTCAGGAATCAAAATCTCTTTTCCGGGAATCGCTTCGTAGCCCAATATATCTTCCAAAGGACAATAGATATTATGATAAGAGCGAAGCGATTGACCATTCTTCACTCCAAATTTCTCCGCAATAGAGTCTAAAGAATCTCCTTTTTGTACAATATATTTTTTCATCCAATTCGTTTATTTTGCCGTCAGCAGAAGACGATACTTTTGATATATTTTTTCTTCATGCAGAAGAATAATATAAGCTTCAATCTTTCCCAGCTGTTTATGTTCTTTATGAAAAGTATATTTTAATTCTATTTCACCGCTTACTTTTTCTCCAGGAAATTCATCAATTCTTACTCCTTTCAATAATTCCTGCAAACTGCAATCATCTACTATTTTACCTTTTATAATAACTTCGATATGATTGAAATTTTCAAAATCGTATTCTGTATGAAAATGGCACTTCACAGGAAATGAATCAGGAACAACATCATAATAATCTTCCCAGTCTTTTTTACTGTGAAGCCAATTCATTTCAGGAAAAAGAGTTTGGTAAAGCGGTTTAGAACAAAATTGTTTTAGCAGATCATTCTCATTTTTAAGATTTTCATAAAATGTATTTAAATAATCATGAGAAGTTTCACCAATAAAAAAATCAGTGAGATCAGAACGTTTATCTTCAAACTTTTTAACAATTCCCTTATGATCATAGAATCTTTTTATTTTTCCCTGTGCCGGAATCAGAAATGCAATTGGAGAAATATTTTTCATACAAGAAAGAGAAAGCTGGCTCATTTTATCATCAGGACATTCGCCAGCCTTACTAAAGCCGGTAGTTTCAATTTCTGCAATAAAGCCTCTATCAGTTGTTTCTCGGAGCTTAACAGACAATAAATATGTTATGTTTAAATCTTCCCTCCCTGATTGTGCAAAGCTTTCAGACACCTTATATTCTGACACATAGAAATCTTTCGTCAAATAAAAAAGAGAAAGGATTTCACTTACTTCTTTGTGATTTTGTGATTTTTTAAGTTCAGTAATGGTTTCGGGTGACGGAACCATTATTTCATTAACACCTGTAAGATCATGCCCAATAAGATCTTTCAAATCACAATACGTATTGTGATAGTGTTTCAATGTCTCCGCAGGAATTCCTAATTTTTCTGCAACGGATTGTATTGTATCACCTTTTTGAACACGATATGTTAAAATATTGATGTCCATTTTTCAGCCCAAAAGTTTTTTGTTACCAGTACCGCTCAAGATTATTCTCTCCACATTTTCTCATGGACAGCTCCATTCACATTGAATTTCCTGGCGATCAAATGCATTTCTATCTGCAGAGGTTCTTCATTATCTGAATTGAACTGTTCAGTAAATTCTACACAAAAAGCTTTCTCAAAAATAAGTTCCTGTAATTTGCTCATGGCATCTCTGCGGTAGAAAATTATTTTCCCGTTCTTTACCTGATTATGATCCAGCATCCAGCTTAACAATTCAGGATTTCCGGTACTTTCAATACGAATCACTATTTCCCCACCTTTTGGCACCCCCTTCGGCTTTCCCGTTCCATCAACCGGCTGTGTAAAATTGTATTTACATTCAAGAATATTATAGGTATTTCCGTCTAATTCTAATTTCGATAAAAAGGACATAATTCTTTAATTTGAAAAGTTTAAAAATGAATCGAGATTCTGAAAGAAAAAAAATGGATAATAATATCATCATCCATTTTCTGTTCCCCAGGATTACACCCATTCATTCTCATAAGCTCCGCTTCCCATTTCTATCTTTCTGGCAGAGATTGTAAAGGATTCCGTAAGTGGATTTTCTCCCACGGAATCAAATTTTTCCTTATGCTTTACCAAATAAGCTTCTGTGAATTTCAATTCTTTAAGGGTTGCTTCACTATCTCTTTTGAAAAAGACTACTTTCCCGTCTTTCCTTTCGAATGAGTTTGTCATCCATTCAAAAAGGTCGGTGGCGCCCGTCCCTTCTACAGTGACATCAATTTTACCTCCTCTTGTAATAGTGGAAGGCCTTCCTGTAGAATCTGTTTCCTGAAACAATCCATAATTGACGTTCAGTATGTTATACTTTTTTCCGGATACTTCTAATACTGCTTTAAATGACATAATGCTAATTTTTTTATTAGTTGATAATTGAATTAATCCTACCAATTGCTGATTTACTTTATCTACAAGACACAGCAGTTCAATGCAATGCGTTGATTACAAATAGAATATTTAATAAAAACCAAAATTTCCTTTGTTATAACATCTTTCAATTAAGACGTAAAGGGATGTAGAATCTTGTATTTGTGTTTTTTGAAAATAAATAATAAGGTATATAAAAGCTCTTTATGTGAAGATTATACCCATTCATTTATATGCTTGGCATTACCGAGTTCAATTTCCTTTGCGGAAAGAACAAAGGATTCCGTAAGAGGATTTTCGCCAGATGCTTCAAAATTTTCCGTGTACTTCACAATGTAAGCTTCCTTAAATTTAAGCTCCTTTAACGTAGCATCACTGTCTCTTTTGATAAATCTTATACTTCCATCCTTCCTCTCAAATGAATTGGTCATCCATTCAAAAAGGTCTGTGGCACCTGTTCCTTCTACGGTTAAATGAATTTTGCCGCCACGGGCTACGGAAGACGGCCTTCCTGTTTTATCGGTCTCCTGTAGCATACCGAACTCTACTGATAATACGTTACGCTTTGTACCTGCGTATTCTAAAATGGTCTTGAATGACATAACAAAAATATATTTAGATTAAACTTCAATACTACCAATATGGAATACACTCTGTCTTGTTTTTTTCTTTTTCATCATTTATGTTTTTATAAAAACCAACTATGGAATATATTCATCCGATATTGCGACTATATTAATCGTTTCTCAAAATCATATTCAAATGTAAAATTAATTTCACAATTAAAAACGTTTTTATCAACAAAATTTAAATTATTTTATTATGTTAAACAACAAAAATTTAAAAATTTAAATATTATTTAAAATAAATCATTATATAATATTAATTTATCAATTATGAAAAACAAACAATATTGTGTTATTACTAAAACATATGTAAAATAAATAACTTTATATTATTTTTCCCATATCACAGCAACAAACAATTTTAAACTTTATAAAATAAAAAACACAAGAACAAAAAAATGTTCTTGTGCCAAACACAAATGAAATATTCAGGAGTACTACATCAATCTCCGGCTCATCTCCTGAATCGTACACTATCAAATCAATAGTTTTATTTTTACTTTTGTTCGTATTCCGTATCCCATTCGTTACCATCGTCACCTTTATGACCATCCATTTTGATCAGGAAGTTCTTTGCCGGAAAGTATGGTTTCATATGAATGTCCAGATGGATTCTGTCTTTTTGCAAAGGATCCTGCTCAAATCTTCTGATCTCAAAATTTTCAATCAATTTACCAGGCCCTGTAATAGCATCCAGAAAGCGGACAATCTGGTTCATTATTTCTTTTCGGGTAACAGCGGTAAAGTTTTCAAAGGCTCTCCTGTTCAAAAAATCCATCAACACTTTAGTCACATAATCAAACACCCTAACTACAGAATAAGTCTGAAGTCCCAGGTTATCACCATTAAAAAGTGTTTTGCCTGAGAAAGCCATTACTTTTCCATATTCATTGACCATAGGGATCAGGCCTAGGTTTTCCAGGTTGGCAATCTCGCTTTTCTTCAAATCGAATTTTACACCGTCAACTTCATTGATTCCTCCGAATTTCTTTCCTGCAGTTACCTGAGACATCAGCGTTTTATAAACTTTTCCTGCCAACGCACCCGATGGTGGAATAAAAAGATCGTCTACCTCATCTATTTCTTCATATCGTCCTCTTCCTACCAGCCAGTTGCAGGTCATCAGAACATTGGATCTGTATATTTCTCCGCCGGTAAGGTAGGCTTGGTCAAACATCTCCATCACATCATCCGGCTCATCCAGATGTTCAAAATCGGTAACAAGCATCACTTTATTCTGATGAGCGATTTTAGCCCATTTTTCTATTACTGTGTTAGATCCAAGATATCCGGGAATAACTAATAATCCGTAATTGTTTTTAAGATCCAGACGGTCATAATTATCAGAAAGTTCGGCATGGATGGTATCAATAAAACGAGTATTATCGAGATCTTTCAGCTGTTCCAAGGTAGAATTCACTACCGTTACATTTTTCACCTTATCCGATTCTGTATTTTTATAAAACAAAGCTATTGCTCTGTAGTTGGCTTCCAGCTCCCTGGTGGCCTCTACTGCTTTGGAAAGGTTTTTAGAAAGTAATTCTTCTGCAGATTTCCTCTGATCTTCGCAGTGTGTAACCATATCCAGAAGGGAATCGCCTTTATTGATAACAGTTGCCCAAAGCTCAAGGGTTTTCTTCAGGGTTTCTCTCTCTTTTTCTTTACCTTTTTCAGTCAGGAAAATTTTTCTTCTTGCCTTACGGTCGGGGTTGATATTCTGAACATTTTCTATTGATGTTTCCAATAAATCAAAACCTCCGTAGCGAGCTAGCTCTTCCAATAATTTATCTGCAGATATCTGACCGGTTCTTTTCTGTTCAAGTACAGGCACTTCTGCTGTCTGTTGTATTTCCTGTTGTTTCTGTGACATAATTTGTGTTTTTAAAGGTTATTTGTTTTCTTCCAGTTCTGTGATGAGTACATGTATAATATCGTACAATGCTTTTCTTGCATCAGGATCCGCCAGTGCAGCTTTTAAAATTTTATTTGTTTTGAGCTGCTTCACTATCTTCTGATACTGATCTTTTTCAGTTTCCAGTCCGGTGAGAAAGTTGCTTTGTGCGGTGATTCCTTTAGTTCCGAAATCTCCGAGGTTTTTAAATTTCAGGGTTTCCATTTTGGCTGTTCCGTTTGCATCTTCAAAATCGGCTCTTACCTCCGGCTTGTAGTGTTCAAAAACTTTCTCTACGGTAGTAAGTCCTTCCACAAGCTCAGGCTTTACAGGATCATCTGCCGTAAGTTTCTGTGCAAAAAGGGTTCTGTTTTGTGGGATTTCCGTAATGGCTTCGTTTGTATCCAATGGCAATTCATTACCACCAATTCCTTTGTTTGATAACATAATAATATGATTTTAAATTGTTGTTCTTTGTATAATCCAAAAATGAGATCATCAATTTTCCAAAGGATTCGGAATTTGGGAAGATTCCGGCAGTACCAGGAAGGTGAGATTCATCATCGTGTTTTGTGTTATAAATGTATAATTTTTTTACTAATCAATACCTTTTTTTAGAAATTATTTTTCAAATACCCGATACGGATAAATATTAGCCGACATACTTTGCAGCTTTAATAAAAAGCTTTCAATCAAATAGTTCCATTCCGAATCCTGAATTTCCATAACGTCTTTATTTCGAGTCAGGAAGATATCAACTGTCCTGCTGAAGCCTCCTTTCAAGGATACTTCTTTTTTCGTTCCTTTCAGGACTTCAACTTCCGTAATGAGGTTTTTAAAATGATTCATTCCGAATGCCCTGATGTCGGCTACCGTAACAATCCTGCCCCTAGTCAGAAGTGAATTTCTGTATTCGAGAATCTTATCCTGCGGTGAAAGTTTTTTCCTTCCTCCTACCGATGTCCGGATCATGACTGCCTTTTCTTTCAATACACTTTTTCCATTGCTTTCAACAGTCAATACAGAAGCGGGTTTCAGATTATTAGCATCTTCAGATGTTGTAGACCAATATGAAATCATGCATCTCGTTTCTGTTTCAGCATTTCCGGAGGATATGACCAGATAAGGATTATTGGTCTGAATAAAATTCTTTTCCCTGGCAATCTGATGAAGTGACGCAACATTCTGATTGATCTGCCTTAGCACTTCAGTTGCCGCATTGGCACCCATTCCTGCAAATGCAGCGGTTTCATCTTTTATGAGTTCTAAAAGATATTGCAGCAACTCGGAAGCATTCCTCCTGTCAAAGCGGGATACTCCTCCGTTTCTCAAAACAGCATTCATCTCTTCATGATCAGCTTCATAGTTTTTAAGATCTAACCTTTTGCCGTTTTCTTCCGAAACATGATCCAGATCTAAAAAATGATCTTCTTCATCTATGGAAATAATATTCAGCCTTCCCGTTATTTTCCTTCCCATCCTAATGTTTCTTATATTAAGTACCGGAACACAATTAAGCGTAAAGCGAACGTTCTGAAGGATATCAGGAACAATGGCTTCGGAAAAACAGAATTTCAGCCAGATAAGATCATCTTCTTCACCCACTTTGTGATAGGGATAATAATGATCAAATAATTCGCTTTTCTGTTTACTCTCAAAACTTATTTTTCCCTTCAGGGTAAAGAAATGAGATTTGTAATACTGATTGATTTCATTATAAATATAATCGAGGTCAGAATAATTTTTAGTAATAATATTATCGATGTTCAGTTCTTCATTTTCTTCGTTATAGCCTGGCTTCAGAGTGTATTCATTTTGCCCGCAGTACACTTTCACCTGCTTAAGGTAATAGAAAAAAAGCTCTTTCTGATACGTATTGTTGATATCAATAAAAAACATCAGATCTTCAAGATCTTCTTTCTGAGAAGACTGTATGCCCAGCCAAACCTCACCCGACGGAAGAGGCCTGTCGGCTTTTCCCATAACATCGTCAGAGAAAAAACTTTCAACATGATGCAAGGTTTCATTGTAAGCAAAATACTTCACTATTGCCGTTGTAAGCTTCACTTCGATGGATGGACTGAAATATAAATCCTTAACAGTACTTTCTGCAGGATTGTAAATATTCTGTTTTCTTATTGAAGTCTTAAAACTCTCATACCGTGAGATCTTAACATTATTTTCCAGAGGAGCCACCTGAATAAGTGACCTTGCCGGAACAACTCCCGAAACTTCTTCAGGAAACATGACGTCCAGTACCCTTTCAATAATTCTGGATCGTGAACTTTCCAGTTCAAAGCTCAGTTTTTCAAGCTCTGCGGCACATGCTGAAAGCAATAAACCGACAATAGGATCAAATGAAGTTTCTGCTTCCAGTTCATTATATCCCCACATACGGGCGGCTCTCCTTAGTATCCTGTCTTTTATTCTTTCCTGATTCATTTACATAAATTTGTTTTATCTAAACAGATTATTCCAAAAGCCTTTTTTCTTTTTAAGTTGTAATTTTTCATCTTCTTTGATAATTTCATTGGAAAAATCGGGATCATTGCTCAATGGTGACGTTTGCTGTCCGGAGGATCCATTTTCTAAAAGAACTCCGCCATTTCCTGTTTTAGCTTCCTCCCATATTTCTTTGAAATCAGAGATATTATAATAATTATTCTTTTTAAATTCTTCTTCATACCTCTCTCTTTCCTTATCTAATAACAGAATTTTAAAGCATTGAAAAGATTTGTTTATTTTCTTGCCTGTTTTTTCTCCGTAATAAGCAATTTTGCCCAGAATTTCAGCTTTTTTGGAAAAGTTCTCCTTTAAAACGGCAGTAGTATTCTGAATTTCATATGACAGATAATCAGCAATCTTATCAATATACTGTTGTTGCTTTTCTATAGAAGATTCCTGAATTAATTTTACAGTTTCTTTATTGAAAACGACTTTACCGTCACATTTTTCATTCCATAGTATTTTCCCAAACCCCTCAATACTTTTATTATTATTTTCAAGAACAAACTTTAACAATTCCTGATCCTTTACATAACCGAAAGTTTTCACTAAGCTTTCCAGAAATGGCTTGTCATTAAATTTCAACCAGGCAAAATCTGCCCTCCTTTCATTGAAAAGATATTTGTTTCTGGAAATTAATGTCTGTAAATTTATTGGCCTTTGTTCTGCAAGTGCTGAAATATCCTTCCATTGAAGTATATTGATCTTTCCATCATCCGTTTGCTTTGTTATTGGCTTGCTTTCGTATTCTGCCAGTTCCGGATATAACCTCAGATAGTCTACAATATTGGGGAGAGGTAAAAAGAACGTGATGAAATTATTTTCTTTTGACACATATATATAGATTTTCTCCGATGTAAATGGTTCAAATACCAACTCCTCTTTACATTCCCCGGAAATGTCTGCTATCACGTATTTTGCATTGGAAGTATAATCTACCTGCCGTCCAAATATTTCATTGATTTTCAGCTTAAAATCTTTGTCTTTAAGCTTCTTATATCCGTTATTGATCAGAATTTGTTTTTCAAAATCAACAAGAACCTGAAGATCCCTTTCAGAATAATCATCAAAACTTCCGTGCTCCGGTGCTGCTCCGGAAATAATCTGCTTTTTCAGAATTTGTTTTAATTCATAATTCATTTTAACTTCATTTATAAAATTATCATTACTGGTGTTATATGAAAGTCATCAGAATAAAAACCAATTGCATTTTAACAGTCATTTTCATCATATTTTATTTTTTTTAATACGAAAGCGGTCCTACAAAAAATGAGGTGCTGAAGAAAAAAGCGCGGTTGGTTTCGGAGATCAGGCCTTTGATGCCTATTTCTACTTTTTTCTTCATTCTCCTTTTACCCAATGTACCTACATTATAATCTTTAATAAAAACGTCCACATCTTCCAGAAGAAGCCTTTTTTCGTGCATGGTTATCGTTTTTTTTAAGGTTCCTGCAATAAGATCTTTCAGATTGTTGTCTGTTTTTAAAAGATCAAAATCCATTTCCCATATCTCAGAACCATAGGTTTCATCAAATTTGCATTCTCCAAACGATGTCGTTGCCAGCAAGAAGATATGCTGACTGACAGATACATCCAGCGGGATCTTATCCGCATCTTTTTTCTTCATCAGGTTCTCAAAGTCGAGCGGTATTTTGTAATAGGCTCCTTTCATAGATACATCAGTTTTTTAATGTTTCCTTTTTCGTCATATTCAACATTCCTTGGAATCTTTTTTCTCTTGATAATACTTAGCTCAACCTTTGGGGTAAGTTTCAGAAACTTTTCACGGTAAAGAACATCCCCGATAAAGCTTTTGCCGTTGTCTTTATCGACCACGATAAAATATTTATCAATATGTGCAGGCTTTGCAAAGGCATTAATATTTCCCGCATAGAGAAGCACTTTTTCGCCATTGTTTTCCAGTTCATAAGTCAGCATATCCTGTGAGAGTTTGCGGTATTTTGTAATATCAAACTTCTGAAGATCCTCCAGCATTGGCTCAAAAGCGATGGTATCGTAGAGATAAGACGTCTTGTCAAAACGCCTGAATCCAAAAAATGATAAAAAGCTTTTTCTTGTTTTACTTTTCACAAAACTAAACGTGTCTCGTGTCACCTGATAGCATTCTGTTTCTTCAGTTTTACCATCGGTTATTAGAAGCTTATAGGTAGGAACCACAATTTCTTTTCCTCCGGCCTTCAGGATAATGTTGCCGACTTCCTGATCTGATATCGTAAGGCTGATGGTATGTTTTCGCATTCCTGAATCAGTACGCACCATCACCTCTTCTTCACTGTTGCCACCATACAATGAGGAGCCAAAGGTATTGGTCATTCCTAAATTCAGATTTAATTCCGGCAGTGGGCTCATATCGTTAATGATAATTGATTAACTGGTAATTGACAGTGGCTTTAGTTATTATATTCTTCACCTGTTATTATGGGTTTCTTTCCTTTTTGTTCAGCCTTACCTCATCAGATTTCCTGATTTTATATGCTGAAAGACAGTTGATATAATGTCTGATATCCTGATTCTGAATTTCACTAACATCCATCTCATAGTTTTTTTTAAATGTGTATATTTTGATGAGGGTAATATCACTTTCTTTAAGTTTCTGAAGTTCTTTTTTATTCAGCTGCTTGGCAAAAAACGAATCACAATTCAGAGAAAATTCATTTTTAAGGGTAATGATTTCACCGGTCTTAAAATACACATCCACATTTTTTTCTTTTTTAAGACATACATTATCAGCCAATATTCTGAGGTACAGATATATTTTATTTTTTCTTTTTCCCAGCTGAAAGATGGTATAAGTATATTTTTCATTACTTACCCGCAGCTCGATAGGCGGGGTGCTGGCAAAAAACTTTTTGTCAAGTCGCTGCTTTGTCTGGGTAATGTTACAATCGAAGTGAGCAAATCCGGAGGAATCAGTCATTTTCTGCTGGGCTTTCAGAAAAAGTGCCGAAAACAACAACAGAGCCAATAAAACTTGCTGATATTTCATAGATTATTCTTTATACTGCATTTCTTGTTCACTTCATTATTTATCATTGAGCCTGATAAAGCTGCCTGCAGACATCAAGATCGGTTTTCATTTTATCATATTCTTCTTTCAGCGTTTTATTTATTGTACTTAAACTATCCATCAGCACTTGATTTCCGGAAAGCTGGTTAATCTGTTTCTTGGCATCAATAAGATCCTTGAATGTCATGATGGTGTTGTTATACATATTCTTATTTTTCAATGTATCTTTCGGCAGCTGTTTGTACATATCAGCAAGAATTGATAATGCCAGCTTTTCATTAAAAAAAGTCATTCTGCCCTTTCACTCCTATAGAATCTACCGCCGCTTTCACTTTTTCCAGCTGAAAGGAAAATTTATCCTGTGTTTCCATTTCTTTTTTCATTTTCATATTCTCGGCTTTTAGCAGGCTGTTTTCCTTGAAAGGAAAATAGGCGTTGAAAAAAACTGCGGTGACCAATACTGAAACTGTAAGCAAAAAAAAGAGTACGAAAAACCAGTAAGCACTTCTCCTTTGTTTTTTGTTTAAAACCTCCATAAAATTAATTATTTACAGGGTTGATTATTGATGGTAATTTAAAATTCATAATAATTTATTATTCATTAAACATACGCCGCTAGTCGGCCAGGAATGTTCTACTCCTTTTAGTATGGATCACCGCATCATGATCGCTGGTATTCTCCGACACAAAGATGCTTCCGTCACGTTTTTTACCGATATAATCCAGCCTGCTGAGGATAGCAAAAAGGTCTTCCAGGGTCTTCATAAATCTTTTGATTTTAGTAATCATTGCATCCATTCGGTTGTGATCATAATCTGAGTTGATAGGATCTGAAAATATGGTATCAAAATCTCCCTGGCTTACATTGCACCATTCTGCAAAGTAATTCAGCAACTCTTCTTTACCCGCGCCTGAACGCGCATCTATGAAATTTTTTAATATTCTTGCCAGAGCTACCACAGACACCAACATTCCGGCAGGAGGCATGTGTGGAGACAACCAACGAAACCTGTTGATTTCTGTTCCCAGATAATTCAGAGTTTTGTCAGACATCAGTTCCATCATGACTGCCAGATCATTGGTCTGCCGTTTAGCGTATATTTTCCGGGCTATCTGTGTAGCAGACAATTCGATCTGACCATAAAAACGATCAATCTCAGTGTACAGATCCTGAAGTTTCGGATGGCTTGATACACTGACACAGGGTGGAATATAATCTTCATCAATCTTTGACTCTCCGGAGCTGACGAGTATTTTACCAATAGTAAGATAATGGGTCCCGAATCCCACGGTATTCTTCAGTTCATTTTCAGGAATCAGATTGAGGGTATATTCCGGCAGTGTATAAGGATATCTCGGAGGATTCTCTTCAGGATCCGGCTCTCCGTATGGGGTTCTTTTAAATGGATTCACGGAAATACAGGCAAGAAGTACAGTACTTTCATTTTCTTTCAATTCACGAATTGCTTCCGGATAAGGGATTGAAATACTCAAACTTTCTGAGATATTTGAACCAATCTCTACCCGTGATCCGTTAGACGTAATAGCATGACATTCCTCGACTCTTATTCTGAGTAGTTGATGATTATCAATAATAAGGTTTATTTTAATAGGATCCTTTACAGGCAGCAGCCCATAGCTAATCATCGAAGTATGAACACTTACGGAGTCGCGGACAGAATCGCTTATAAAATTCTGCACATCGGTAAAATGGCTTTTATTAATTTTCATCCCGTCTTTCCAGTTTACAGGGAAATGAGTTAGCTTTTCTATCATTAGTTTTTTTGTTTTTATTCGTTGGCTATAAATTGTTGGTTCTCCTTCTGCTGGCTGTACTCAAAGTCCGCTTTCTGCTGATGTGTATTTTTACTTACTGCCTGATCTGTTCTCATACAAAACACAACACTATTTTCTTCGATACCATTCATATAAAGAGTGAGATTGGGATCGATATATTTTGTAGCTTCATACCATTTCGGCTGAAGAAAGAACACCCAGTCGAAAAGACCGTTCTCATCTTCCACCTGAATCTGGTTTCCGGGATGTCTTTGATTATAGTCTACTACAAAGTTGTAAAACAGTCTTCCAAAATCTATTCTTGTTGGTCCTTTAGCCCGGTAAACACTGTACTTTGTAGCTTCTTTGTCTTTATCCATTACATAGGAAAGTACCACCATATCGCGCCATTCATCATCGGTGAGTCCAACCGTTTCTCTATAATTTTCCGGAAAGCGCCAGGTTACGTAGATTTTTGGAGGGATGCTCATTGCACGTTTGAAGGTATCATTCAGAAAAGTTGGCACATAAAACACGATGAAATGTCCAAGCATCAGATACACAAGATCTGTCCCATTCAGAAATGCGTAAATGAGCATAAAAGGAACAGCGGCAAAGCATATAGCAATAAGAACAAAAAGATATTCATCAATAGATTTTTTTGAGCCAAATTTCTCAAAGTAAGCTCTGTATGCATAACAATGAACAATTCCTATTACCAGGGAGCACAGCTGATAGAAGATAAATTCATATAAATTATTATTCTGAAAAAGTTTATTATAGCCCAGCAAGGCAATAATGGCATATATAAAAGCTAATGAAAAGAGATAAATGTAAAATTTTGAACGGTATTTTTGCTTAAAATCCGAAGCTTTTTGCGAAAAAAACCATCGTGAGAACAATACATATCGCAATGACTACCAATACAATGATCAGCAGCTGTGGGTCGAATAAATTGAAGAAGTATTTTTTGATCTTATTCATATCGTTGTATTGTAATCTAAAACAGAGATTTCCGTTCTGTTGAACTCAAATTTTTGCTGGTCTTCCGGAAGCAGGATAATGGTATTAATCTCTACTTCAATCGGGAAGAAATGCTCATAAAAAATTTCTACAAATCGCTTCTTTTTGCCCTCATGGATAAAGTCTGTAAAGGAGGATGTTTGCAGAGGTCCTATCATGATGTCCAGATGTCTGGAATAGTCGTCATATTCAGTACCTGTAATTGAATCTAATCCCAGGCGTGTTTCTCCAAGAGAAATCCCCTGACTTTCATCGGCATATCGCTTATATGCTCTATTATTTAAACTCACTTTTTCTTTCAGTAATATGGATAGAATATCACATGCCAGCATGATATCACCAACTATTTTGTACGCAAACGGTAACAAACGTATAAATTTTGAGATCAGATGCTCTGGGAAATCACGGCTGATGTTCCAAAAATCATAAAACATATCCGGAACGTTACTGCTATTTAGTCCGAACAAAAATTTCCTCTCGAAACGTTCCATTTCCACACCGTAAAGGAACATCTCATTTTCAAAAGGCTGGAAAAAATTCCTTGCTGCTTTTTGCTGCTTCTTCCGATTATTATATTCCCCGATCATTGTTTCTATATCTTTTCCGGGGATATCATTTTGGGAATTATGACTTACTGCTTCCGGGAAAGTATCATACATACAGTCACGGGAAAGGCTGAACGAAAGCATCTGCGTACTGTCATAATCATAATCGACTACCTTGGTATCCAGCAGATCAAAACGGTAGGATCTTGAAAACTGCCCCTCTTTACGGATTACGTATTGACCTTCTTTGAGGTCACCGCTTTCCAGAAGGTCACTGATAATGACCTCCGACCGGATATCGTACTTCAATGAAGTGACGAGATTAGCAATATGGTTTAAAGAAGCTTTCATTTAGTTTTTGTCTTAAGCCTTCCGGCAGCAACATATCTGAGCTGGAAATATCCATCATTAAAATTATAAATATTGAGTTCTTTGGCTGTACATGCAAGGATACGGTCGTTGTGGAGGTAAATCCCCACATCCGAAATAGGATGAAACTTGTCATACCGAAAAAAAATAATATCTCCTTCTTTTAAAAATCCCCTCCCTGTAAATAGCTGAAGAGATTTAGCCCGGAAAATACCTTCCGGCGTCTTTGGAAAAGTTTCACCGTATATATCACTGAACAGCGCCTGTACAAAATAAGACATTTCAATACCAACCTGGACCTCAAGAGATTGTTTTTTATAAGGCGTCCCCAGCCATTCATCAATATAAGAATAGAGTTTATAATTGCTAATTTGCCGTGGCATTACTTCCATCATTATGGAATATTTCTCGCGTATTTTTAAAACATCATCATTGAGATCTTCAGGATTATCATCAACAACAGAATACTGTGAATCTAAACTGTTTTTCTTTACCTGTACTGTTTCAGAAAATTCATCCGAAGAATAGTAGTAAGGTATCTCATTGATATAATTTTTACTGCCGCAAGACATTACGGCAAAAAAAGAATAACGAATAAAGGATAAGGATTTTACCTCTTTTCATCGTGTGCGTTTTTTATTATTTCCTTTTAATCTATTTTAATACAAAATTTAAACGGCAAGAACTTAATTTAGCAAATATATACAATTTGACAATAAATTTTAAATAAATTAAAAACAATTACATTATTTAACATTAAAACAATAATAAATCAACAATTTTACGTTATTAATCTCAATTAAAACTTACAAGAATAATCATTTATTGATTCAATGATTTTAACGATAAACAAAATTAAATTACATTTTCAGCAATAAAACACGAATATTAATCCTTTTATTGTGATAAAATTTCATACCAATAATTTTAAATAGATTTTTAAATTAAAATCAAAATCCACCTTATAAAAAGATTATTCTTTCATCCACAAACCCCATTTCCTAATTTTATATTGAACATTGATATTCTGAATACAATTCTCTTGATTCTTGTTCACTCTTAAAGCTGTAATTTTAATTTTCTTTCCGGCAATTTCCTGACAGAACTGACCAAACGGAATGAGTTTATCATCATTGGCAATAACCGGAATATCATAATTTCCACAAAGATAATCCTTGAAATCATCTTTTGTCTTTGCCTGAACAGCTACCTGATTGAGCACCAACTGAAACTGCTCATTAGAAATTTCAGGAGCTTTTCTCCCTAAAATAACAGAATCTTTGCTGGATTTGGTTTTTGGAGAAACGGGAATATGTTGCAACATGTCTACCAACGGATCTTTTTGAGCATCTCCTTTCGGCAGTGAAAATGCGGCATGAGGTTTTTCAAATTCATATGACCTGATATCAATCTTCTGTTTTGCACGGATAGTTTTGGGGGCAATATAGATTGTCTTAACAGCCGTATGTTCTACATCACCATTGACAATAAGTGTGATTTTTTTGTCTCCAACTGTTTTAAATTTATATATAGGAGATTTTCCCAATGCATCAGTACTTGCAGTTTCGCCAAAGCTCCACTCCCAGGATTCACCGTTTTCCTTTTCAGCATTAAAACGAACAGTTTCTCCCACTGTAGCGACATCGGGGCACATAATTATCGGCAAATAACCGATTTGCTGACTAACACTTGTAATGGTAATTAATTTCTCATGAATACAACTTTCGTTAATAGTAAGCCTCACTATATATTCGCCTGGTTTTTTGTAGTAATGAATCGTTCGTTGCCGCGTATCAATATTTGTACGATCACCAAAATCCCATTTCCAGGAGGTAGCTCCCTGAGTATTATCGTTGAATTCCACAACTTTGTTAACAAGGTATTCATCAGCATGAATATAGTAATTGGCTTTTTCACAATCTATATGCCGAAAGTACTGAAATAATAAAAAAACTATGCTTAGAAGCAGGATGATAACAAAAATTATGTATATTCTCGCATCAATATTGGGTAAGAAACTTATTTTCTTCTTCATTTGGTTTTTGTGTATTCACAAATATATTTACACTTTTAGTTTTGCGCAAATTTTTTTTGAATAAAAGTTTCTCTAATATTTTAAAAACAAAAAAAAACACCTACATTTCTGTAAGTGCTTGATTTAAAAAGTGGTCCCACCTGGGCTCGAACCAGGGACCACCTGATTATGAGTCAGGTGCTCTAACCAACTGAGCTATAGGACCGCAAAATCGGTTGAATTTTGTGATTGCAAAAATAGTAAAATTTCTCGCATTACAAAATTTTTTATCGCTTTTCTTGACAAAGTTCTACCAGAATACCATTGGTGCATTTGGGATGTAAAAATACAATAAGTTTATTATCAGCTCCTTCTTTCGGCTCTTCGGAAATAAAATAAAATCCTTCTTTTTTTAATCTGTCAATTTCTTCCAAAATATTTTCAACCCCAAATGCTAAGTGATGAATCCCCTCTCCCTTTTTATCTATAAACTTTGATATCGGACTTTCTTCTTTACTAGCTTCCAAAAGCTCAATTTTACTTTCTCCGGTGTTGTAGAATGAAGTAACGACACCTTCTCTTTCCACAGATTCTTTTTTATACGATTCTTTACCTAAAAGTTTCGCAAATAGCTCGTCGGAAACTCCCAACGTTTTTACCGCAATACCGATATGTTCTAATTTCATAAATAATTATCTAATTAAATTGTAAATTTGATAAAGCTTCAAATTTTCAAAGGATCAATTCAAACAAAAGTACTAAATTTGCACAACTTATGGAAAGCAACAGACAACGAAAAGTAGCACAGATTATACAGGAAGACTTCGCGGAGCTTTTCCGCAAGCAAGCTGCAGAAAGCAAACAAAGTATTTTAGTATCAGTTTCCGATGTAAAAGTGACGGCAGATCTTGGTATTGCCAAAATTTACTTAAGTATTTTCCCTCAGGAATTTCGTTCTGCCGTGATGAAAGAAATTGAAGAAAATAAAGCCCAATACAGAAACTTTATCGGCCAGAAAATGGCAAAACAGGTGCGCGTGATCCCTAATTTAAATTTTTATCTGGATACTGCTCTTGATGATGTAGAAAGATTAGACAGAGAATTAAGAGGTGAAGGTGATAATCCTATTCTGTAAACCTTGAAGAACATTGCATTTTATATAGCTTCCAGATACCTTTTATCTAAAAAAGGAAGTACTGCCGTTACATTTATTACGTGGCTGGCAGTAGGAGCCATGACGGTTGCCGTTACCGCAATGTTTGTCATTATTTCCGTTTTTTCAGGTTTGGAAGACCTTAATAAAGATCTGATTTCCAACCTCCATGCAGACCTTACCATTAAAAGTATTTCAGGAAAAACACTGAAAGATTTTAATACAATCAATTCCGTGCTTAAAAACAATAAAGAGATCAGTCATTTTTCAAGAATAATTGAAGAAAAAGTATATATCAGCTACAACGGAAAAGGCGACATTGCTTACCTGAGAGGTGTTGATTCCGCATATACCAAAGTTAACCCCATTGATAAAGATATTTTCTACGGATCTTATCCGACTTTTAAATATTCTAATGAGGTTTTAATGGAAAACTCTCTTGATAACAGACTTTCTGTCCCGGTCTCTTCAAGTTCGGGGTATGCAACTATTTTTATGCCTAAGCCGGGAACCGGAATCATTAATAAAGAAGACGATATTTACAACAAAAAAGATATTCTTGTAACAGGAATATTTCCGGGAAAAGACCAACTGGATAATTATATCATCTCGCCTATTGAGCTGACTGAAGAATTATTGGATCTTCCAAAACATTCAGCATATCAGATTGTTGTTAAACTTAAAAATCCGGACAACGCCAATACCGTAAAACAGCAGCTTCTTTCTTCCCTCGGAAAAAACATTGAGATCAAAACCAAGGAAGAGGAAAATGCAGCATTTTGGAAAATGATCAATACCGAAAAGCTGTTTATCTATCTGATTTTTGCTTTGGTGATTTTTATAACCACTTTTAATCTGGCAGGAGCCATTATTATTTTACAGCTTGATAAAAAACAGCAGGCCAGATCTTTGGTTTCCCTGGGACTTCCTTTAAGCCATTTGAGACAGATTTATTTTTATACAGGAATTCTTATTGTCGTGCTGGGAATTATTTCCGGGTTGATAATAGGAACTGCACTTTGCTTTTTCCAGCAATATACAGAGTTTTTTAAAGCGAATGAGATATTACCTTTTCCTATAAAAATTGTTGGCAAAAATTATTTAACGGTTTCCGTTACCGCAGCACTTTTTGGTATCGGTATTTCATGGGTATTCTCTAAAATCGGCAAGGACTACATTACCAAAAGTTAATATTTCACACGTACATTTTTTTTTACTTTTACCGACCAAATTTAAAAAAAATGAAACGTATTTTATTCTCTTTATTAATGAGCTTTGTCTTCATCAGTACATTTGCTCAGATTCCTACGGGATATTACGACGGTACTACCGGTCTTTCCGGAGCAGCATTAAAAACTAAACTTAAAGACATCATTACATCCGGACACGTAGACCATGGCTATGGCGGATTATGGACCGGCTACCAGACAACAGACCGCGATAACATCGCAGGAATTTCGGGATATGAAAATGACGGAACAATTCTGGACATGTATTCTGAAAACCCCAACGGAACCGATCCTTACACCTATACTTATGGTACAAATCAATGTGGAACTTATGGCGTAGAGGGTGATTGCTACAACAGAGAGCACGTTGTTCCACAAAGTCTTTTCAACAGTACCGCACCAATGGTTTCAGATATTCATTTCATCAGACCAACTGACGGAAAGGTAAATGGAATGAGATCAAACTATCCGTTCGGAATCGTAGGAAATTCAACGTTCACTTCTCAGAATGGTTCAAAAGTAGGTAATTCCGTTTCGCCAGGATATTCAGGAATCGTTTTCGAACCTGTTGACGCTTTCAAAGGAGATATCGCAAGAATGATTTTTTATTTTATAACAAGATATGAATCTCAGCTTTCAGGTTTTTCTACAGGGAATATACTGGGAGGCTCTGCTTTCCCTGGATTACAGACATGGGAACTTAACCAGCTCTTAGCCTGGAACACATTAGACCCGGTTTCACAAACAGAAATTGCCCGAAACAACGCATCTTACTTATATCAGGGAAACAGAAATCCCTATATTGATCATCCAGAATATGTTAACGAAATCTGGGGAACTCCAGTTGTGGACACGGAGGCACCGACCGCACCGACCAATTTAGCAGCAAATACCCCTACGGCAAATTCAATTTCTTTAAGCTGGACAGCTTCTACAGACAATCTTGGTGTTGCAGCCTATGATGTTTACAAGAACGGTGTTTTAAATACAACCGTTACAGGAACTACAGCGACTGTTTATGGGTTGACACCTTCAACAACTTACAGTTTTTATGTGATTGCTAAAGATACAAGCGGAAATTCTTCAGCACAAAGTAATACGGTTACGGAAACTACTCTTTCAGGTGGTCAGACAGGAACCGTGTGCGGAACAGAAGATTTCAGCAACATTCCTGCAAGCGCAAACAATTACACAACCAGAACATGGACTAACAACGGCATCACATGGAATGCAACAGACGCAAGAACAGATCAAACTATTAATGGAAAGGCAATTACTTTAAGAATCGGCAACTTAACAAGTTCTTCATTTTCAGGAGGTATTCAAAGTCTTACCGTTACAGCTTCTTTAAAATTCGGAAGCGGTGCAGGAGTTTTAAATATTGAAGTAAATGGCGTTCAGGTAGGTACAGTTCCTTACAATGCAGTAGCAAATACTACCACTACCACTACAATCAACAATATTAATGCAACAGGAAATGTAGTTATCAAAATTACAAATCCTACAACAAGTACAAGCGGACCAAGAGTTGCCATTGATGATGTGAGCTGGACATGCGCCGGAGTGCTGGGAATTGTTGAAAATTCTAAAAATAAGCCTATTTTTTCCATTTATCCTAATCCTGTAAAAAACAATGAGCTTTTTGTAAAAGGTGAAAACCTTAATAAAATTTCAAAAGCGCAGATCTATGACCTTTCAGGAAAGTTAATTGAGACGATAGAAAACCCTTTCAGAAATTCAAATAAAATAAATCTTAAAGGGTTATCAAAAGGAAATTACATCCTTACAACAGATTCTTATTCTACAAAATTTATCGTTGAATAAGATTTGAAAATATTTTGCAACAAAGACCGGTTTTGTCCGGTCTTTTTTTTATTTTTATACTATGGATTCCAACAAAAAATTAGGGTTGATCGGAAGAAATATTTCTTATTCTTTCTCTAAAAAATTCTTTGAAGACAAGTTTCACAAACTCATGCTAAAAGGTTATTCCTACAACATTTTTGATTTAATGGAAATTAATGAAGTTGATGATCTTTTTTCAGCTCCCGGCCTTTTAGGGTTTAATGTCACAATTCCTTACAAAGAAAAAATCATCGGTTATCTGGATAGCTTGAGTGATGAAGCCGAAAAAAATTGGGGCCGTAAATTGTGTGTTAATCGAGAATGGAAAAAAAACAGGATATAATACTGACGCTTTCGGATTTGAAAAAACGTTGCTGCTCCATAAAAAAGCCCATCAGAATTCAGCCATCATTTTAGGGAACGGCGGAGCTGCAAAAGCCGTGAAATATGTTTTGGATAAACATAATATTCCTTCTGTTACAGTCTCAAGAAAAACAGAAATCAATTTCGAAAACCTGACCAACGAAACTGTCGAAAACAATAAAATCATCATTCAGTGTACACCTGTCGGAACTTTCCCCAATGTAGACGACTGCCTGGAATTTCCATTTAATGGTTTAACAAAAGATCATTTGGTTATTGACCTGATTTATAATCCAAACTATACACAATTTATCATCAAAGCAGCTGAAAAAGGAGCCAAAACCGTGAATGGATACTATATGCTTGAACAGCAAGCAGAAAAAGCATGGGAAATTTGGAATTTTCAAAAAAAATAACATAAATTAGTACTATAATTGGCTTTTTTACTATATATTTAGAAGATATATTTAAATGCCACTCACAATAAACGATTTGCTATGATTACAGAAAACAATCTTTCTGAAAACGAGGAAAATAAGAATTCTAACCCAACACCTCAGGAAGAAACTTCAGAAAATGCCGAACCTAAGGAAGAGAATGTCACCCATGACGAAAATGAACATGAAGAAGAACATGAAGAGGCCGATATCTCTCTGGCCGACGCTTTGAAGGAAATGGAAAAAATCATCAATGCACCTAATGCCGGTGAAGATTTTAAAAGGTTTAATCAGCTAAAAGAAAAAGCAAGTCATTACATCCACGATGAAGTGGAAGACAAAAAACACGAGTACACAGATGCAGGAAACGCTCCCGAAAATTTCAGCTATGAGCATCCTGCCCAGGCAAGATTTTCAGCTTTGGTAAATATTTTCAGAGAAAAGCATGACAATTACCAAAAAGGCCAGGAAGAAGAGCAGAAGAAAAATCTTGAGCATCGCCAGAATATTATTGAAAGACTTAAAAATCTTTATACAAACTCAGAGCCGGGAACCAATCTTTTCAAGTCGATAAGAGAAATCAAGGAAGACTGGTCTCATGCAGGTCAGGTTGCCAAATCTGAATTCAAAATTCTTAACAACAATTATTTCCATCATTTGAATCAATTTTATCAAATGTTAGATTTAAATAAAGAATTTCTTGAGCAGGAATACAGTCATAATCTCGAAAAAAGACAGCATATTATCGAACGTGCAAAGCAGCTTGAGCATGAACCTGTTATTCAGAAGGCACTCAATGAGCTGCAATACCTTCATAAACTCTGGAAGGAAGAAGCTGAGCCGGTAGCTGAAGAATTCCGTGAAAAAACTTGGGAAGAATTTAAAGAAATTTCCAATAAAATCCATGAAAGAAAATCTGAGCTTTCAGCAGCAATAGAAACGGAACAAAACGAAAATCTTGAAAAGAAAAATCAGATTATCGCAGAAATAAAAAAACTTTCGGAACCGTCTGAAAATCCAAACCACAGTTACTGGCAGAATTCGATCAAAAGAGTTGAAGAACTGCGCTCAGAATTTCTGAAAACAGGAAGCGTTCCGAGAAAACTTTCTAACCAGAACTGGAATGATTTTAAGACGACGCTGCGCGCTTTTAACACTACAAAAAATACTTATTACAAATCACTAAAAGGTTCTCAACAGTCTAATCTTGAGGAAAAATTAAAATTAATCCAGACAGCAAAAGACAATCAGAACAATGAAGAATGGGACATTGCTGTTCCGTTGTTTAAAAAGCTTCAGGAAGACTGGAAAAAAATCGGGCATGTTCCGAAAAGCATGACGAATAAAATCTGGGATGAATTTCGTGATGCATGCAACGCTTTTTTCAACAATTACAGAGATAAAAGCAATGCCTCTACCGATAACTGGAAAGAAAACTACAAGCAGAAAAAGGCGATTCTTGAAGATCTTAAAACAGTAAGCAACGAAGAAGGAAGCATCGAAAGAATTGAAGCCATCAAAACAGCATGGAATAATATCGGAAAAGTTCCAAGAGATAAAATTTCAATCAATACAGAATTCAACAAAACGCTGAGAGAAAAATTGAAACTTAATAAGATCAATGAACTGGAACTGAAGGAAGAAGGTTTATCTGAAAACCAACTGACGGATAAAGCACGAAAAATCAAAAACCAGATCTCAGATCTTGAAGCTGAAATCGTGAAGCTGGAAAATAATCTGGCATTCTTTAAAAATCCATCAAGAGAAAATCCTTTATTGAGAGAAACTTTTGAATCGATTGATGGAAAAAAAGCTCATCTGGAAACGTTAAAACAAAATCTTCACAGCATTATTGCCGGAGAATAATACAATTTAAAATCTAAAAAGGCGGAGCAAAGCAATTTGTCTTCGCCTTTTTCATTCAATATGCAGGACGAATTTTATATAAAAAGATGCATAGAGCTTGCTAGTAAAGCTCTTGGAAAAACTTACCCAAACCCGCTG
The DNA here is from genome assembly GCF_039727685.1 of Chryseobacterium sp. POE27. Lineage (NCBI taxonomy): Bacteria > Pseudomonadati > Bacteroidota > Flavobacteriia > Flavobacteriales > Weeksellaceae > Chryseobacterium > Chryseobacterium sp. POE27. The sequence continues at coordinate 3,466,498 of NZ_CP152475.1, read as the reverse complement.
GTAGGAAGTGTTATTGTGCATAATAACAAAATTATCGGGGAAGGATATCATCATAGAGCCGGTGAAAACCATGCTGAAATCAATGCGATCAACTCTGTTAAAGACAAATCCCTACTTCCTGAATCTACCATCTATGTGTCGCTGGAACCTTGCGCACATTATGGAAAAACACCTCCGTGTGCATTGAAAATTAAAGAATTGGGATTCAGGAGAGTCGTAATCGGCGCAATGGATTCTCACGACAAAGTGAACGGAAAGGGAAAAAAAATCATTCAGGACGCCGGAATTGAAGTTGTCTCAGGGATTTTAGAAAAAGAGTGTCTGGATTTAAATAAAAGATTTTTCACTTATCACGAGAAAAAAAGACCTTACATTATTCTGAAATGGGCACAATCCGGCGATGGATTTTTAGATAAAGATTTTAAACCTTATTCAATTTCAAATTCTATAGTGAATCAGTTTGTTCATCAACTTAGAGCCGATGAACACGCCATTCTTGTAGGAACACAAACTGCTTTAAACGACAATCCAGGCCTAACAGTGAGAAATATAGAGGGCAAAAACCCTGTAAGAATTCTCATTGATTTTGAACTGAAAGTTCCGGAAACTTTCAATATTTACAATCAGGAAGCGAAAACATTGATTATAAATACAATCAAGGAAGAAGAGCAGGGAAATATAAAGTTTATCAAAATCAGAAAAGAAAATTTCCTGAATGAGCTGATGAATGTTCTATACAAAGAACAGATCCAGTCGGTGATTATTGAAGGCGGAAGATTCACGTTACAACAGTTCATCAATAAAGGGCTTTGGGACGAAGCAATTATTATAAAAAATGAAAATCTTAAACTTAATAATGGTACAGAAGCTCCATTAATTAAGGACCTTAAACCATTCAGAAAGGAAGAATTCAGAGACAACGTCATTGAGTTCTATAAAAAAAGATAATACTTTAGTAATCAACATTTAACACAATAAATATTTTAAAAACATCACTATACTTTGAAATTAATTCGTAACTTCATGATCAACTTAAAAACCTATACATCATGAAAAATTTAAGAAAACTTTCAAAGAGAGAACTGAAATCAGTAAGCGGAGGAATTCCAAGCTGTTATTTTGACATTGTACTCAATCAAATGGTTTGCCCATGCAATCCCCATCTTTATTATAACTGCAACGGTAAATGTGTGCCGCTTGACCAAGCCTGTGCTACTCCGGGTGTTGAATTATGATATTTTAGTTTTCAGATATCGAATATAGATAACCGGGAAGAGAATTTTCCTTACTAATGAAATTAAAGAGAACTTCGGTTCTCTTTTGTGTTTATTATAAAAATGTATTTTGAAAAAGTTTTAACTTTGGAAATTTAATGTAAAGCAAGTTAGTTTTTAATTATGTTCAATTTCAAAACGATAGAATTTCCGGTCGAAAATATATTATTAAAAGAAAAAGGCAGCAAATTTATCGGATTTGCTTTTCCTGTAAATAATGAGGAAGAGCTAAAAAACGCTTTAGAAAAAATACGCTTAGAACATCCGAAAGCTACACATCATTGTTATGCATTCAGAATCGGATTAAATGGTGAAAATTATCGGGCCAACGATGACGGAGAACCTTCCGGAAGTGCAGGCCTTCCTATTTACAATCAATTATTGGCTCATGAAATTACCAATGTTCTGGTGATTTCAGTTCGTTATTACGGTGGAACAAAACTAGGAGTTTCCGGCTTAGTAAAAGCGTATAAAGAGTGTGCTAAAATTACTTTGGAAGAAGCCCGGATTGTCACAAAAGAACTGGAAACCTCTATAGAAATTACGTTCAATTTCAACCAGCAGAATATTATTTTCACCTTACTATCAAAATATGATGCGAAAGTGACAAATTTCGACGCCAATGAACAGTGTCTTGTCACCGCTTCTCTGAAACTGTCACAAAAAGAAAGCATCTCAGACAAATTGTCCGAGATGCAGCATATTATTTTTAATTTTAAAGATAATTAATTTCTCCTTCCTCCCATAAGAAGTGATGCCCAGTAAAGCAGTTGCGCAAGTGAACCAATTGCCGCCACTACATAAGTTCTCGCAGCCCATTTTAAACTGTCTTTCACTCCTACATACTCTTCAGTCGTCACAGTACCCGTATCTCTGAGCCATTTCATTGCTCTGTTGCTGGCATCGTATTCTACAGGAAGCGTTATAAATGCAAACAGCGTGGTGAACGCAAACATTATTACTCCTATTGCCAGCACCAGTCTGTTTCCCGTAGGATTTTCAATAGATCGGGTCGCAATCATAATCATGACTCCTGCGATCACCACAAACTGCATCAGATTTGAACTTATCTGCACAACCGGCACTAATTTCGACCGCAACTGCAACATAGAATATCCCACTTTATGCTGTACAGCGTGTCCACATTCGTGCGCTGCAACGGCGGCGGCGGCGGCATTTCTCTGCATATAAACAGCCTCAGAAAGATTGACTGTTTTATTTTCAGGATTATAATGATCCGTCAGTTGTCCGGGAACAGAAATTACCTGAACATCATTAATCCCGCTATCTTTAAGCATTCTTTCAGCGATTTCTTTTCCGGAAAGTCCATTTCTGAGGTGTACTTTAGAATAAAATTCAAATTTCGATTTCAATTTCCATGAGACATACCAGCTCACAGCCATTGAAACAATAATAATCAGATAATACCCATTCATCTTAGTAACTTTACAATATATTTTCACACAACAAGATGTAAAAACTGTGCCAAAGTATTACATTTAATTGGTTATATTTGCTTATTAATTTGCCTTTAAAACTATGTCTAAAGTTTCAGTAATTGAAGTAACAAACGCTGCTCAGTTAAAGCAATTCGTCAGGTTTCCTATGGATCTATATAAGAACAATCCATATTACGTTCCGTCATTCATTAATGATGAAATCAATATCTGGAATCCGGCTGAAAATCCGGCTATGCAATATTCTGAATCTAAACAGTTCCTGGCTTTTAAAGAAGACAAAATTGCAGGCAGAATTGCAGTAATGATCAATCACAAAGAAGAAAGAGAACTGGGAATAAAAAAAGTCCGTTTCGGATGGATTGATTTTATTGATGACTTCGAAGTATCTAAAGCCCTAATTGACACCGTCATAAATTACGCCAAAGAAAAAAGCATTGACAAAATAGAAGGCCCGATGGGCTTCACTAATCTTGACAAAGCAGGAATGCTGACTTTAGGATTCGACAAGTTGGCAACGATGATCGGAATTTACAATCATGAATATTATCCAAAACATCTTGAACAATTAGGTTTAACAAAAGAAAAGGAATGGGTAGAATTCGAACTTCAATTCCCGGAAATACTTCCTGATAAAATCCACAAATTCAATGAATTAATATCGCAAAAATATAAGCTTAAAGTTTTAAACTTCAAATCAAAAGAAGAGATTATTGAATATGTTGATCCCATGTTTGACCTTCTGGATGAAACCTACAAGCATTTATCTACATACACTCCTATTTCCGATGAACAGCGAAAAACATACAAGGAAAAATATTTTAAGTTAATTGATAAAGATTATATTGTGTGTGTTGCTGATGACGCAGATCAGCTCGTCGCCTTTGCTATTACAATGCCTTCGTATTCAATAGCTTTACAAAAATCAGGAGGAAAACTTTTACCTTTTGGATGGTGGCATTTTTTGAAAGCCGGAAAGAAAAACGACCGGGCAAATTTTTATTTAATAGGAATTCATCCTGATTATCAGCGAAGAGGCGTTACTTCCATTATTTTTAAAGAGATATGGAAACTTTTAAGAAAAAAAGGAGTAAAATATCTGGAAACGAATCCTGAATTGGAAGAAAACAAAAGTGTTCAGCTTTTGTGGCAGGATTACAATCCTGTTAACCATAAAAGAAGACGCACATATTCTTTAAATATCAAATAATTTTCTTTCAAACCAAAAAAAGTAGACTTATCCAGTCTTTTAATTTATGAAAATCCATCTTATTATTTTTGGAGTTTTAATCGCAGGATTCATCATTTTTAATATTTTTCTGCAGTCAGGAGACGACAGAACCGATACTGCCATTAATATCATCTATGCAAGTATACTGTTTGCTTATATTTCTTTTATGGCGTTTTCTCTCTTAAAAAAAATGAGAAAATAAGCATTATTTTTATTCATTCTAAATTATGAGTTTTCTTCATTTTGAAGCGACTTTTAACCCGATAAATTTCATGCTTTCTTGTTTATTCGCTAAATTTGCAAATTGAGATAATAATGCAAAAATGAATTTACCTGAAAGTTATATTCCAATCCTTATACAAGCAGGTGTTGCGATAGGTTTCGTAGCCATTTCTTTGCTTGGAGCGCATTTTTTAGGTCCGAAACAGAAAAAAGGAAATTCTGTGAAAAACCAAAGCTGGGAGTGTGGAGTCCCGGTAGAAGGGAATGCAAGAACACCGTTTTCAATTAAATACTTTTTGACGGCGGTATTATTCGTATTGTTCGATATTGAAATCGTATTTTTTTATCCGTATGCGGTCAACTTCAGAGAATTCGGGATGGAAGGATTCCTTGCCGTTCTTACCTTTGTGGCGATTTTCTTTATGGCATTTTTCTATGTCTGGAAACGTGGCGCACTAGACTGGGATAAATAAAAAAAATAAAAATTTTAAATTAAAAATTTTAGATGGTGATTTTTAATTAAAGTTAACATTAACAATAATTTAGAATCTAAAATTTAAAATCTAAAATCTACTAAAATGTCAGATAACAAACCAGTAATAAGAACAGATGCACCTGCTCCGGAAGGATTTGAAGGAGAAGGGTTTTTCGCAACGAAACTGAGCAGTGTAATCGGGATGGCAAGAAAGTTTTCGCTTTGGCCGTTGCCTTTTGCAACCTCTTGTTGTGGTATCGAGTTTATGGCTACCCTGAACCCAACCTATGATGCCTCAAGATTTGGTATGGAAAGAAACTCTTTCTCGCCAAGACAGGCAGATATGCTGATGGTTTGCGGAACTATATCTAAAAAATTAGGACCTGTCCTAAAAGAAGTTTACACTCAGATGGCAGAGCCGAAATGGGTGGTAGCAGTGGGAGCCTGTGCTTCCAGCGGTGGTATTTTTGATACCTATTCTGTGTTACAGGGTATCGATAAAATTATTCCGGTAGACGTTTATGTTCCGGGGTGTCCTCCAAGACCGGAGCAGATCATTGAAGGCGTAATGCAGGTTCAGGCTTTGGCAGAAAGCGAAAGCATCAGAAGAAGAGATATGCCTGAATACCAGAAATTATTAGATTCTTACAACATAAGCAACTAACGGAAATGACAAACGAATTTGTATTAGAAGCAATTACAAGAGAATTTCCGGAGTCTGTAATTTCGAGTTCAGAACCTTATGGAATGCTGACAATTGAGGTGAAAAAGGAAGATTTAAAGAAGATAATTCACTATCTTAAAGATTCATCTTTAGAAATCAATTTCCTTACAGATGTTTGTGGAATCCATTACCCGGAATATCCTGAAAAAGAAATCGGAGTGGTTTATCACCTTCATAATATGATGACAAACTTCAGATTGCGTCTTAAAATCTTTATGTCCAGAGAAAATATCGAGGTTGATTCTCTTGTAGAATTATACGCCGGGGCCAACTGGATGGAGAGAGAAACTTTTGATTTCTATGGAATTAAATTTAAAGGACATCCGGATCTGAGACCTATTTTGAATATGGAAGATCTTGGATATCATCCTATGTTGAAGGAATATCGTTTGGAGGACGGAACAAGAACCGATAAGAACGATAGCATGTTCGGAAGATAAAATATAATGCAATAAGCAGTAAGCAGTAAGCAATAAGCTTAAAGCCTATAGCCTATAGCCTAAAGCATTTAAATTATGAAAGATAACTCATTATCTAATATACTTAACCAATACGACAGCAAGGAACAGATTGACGGACAATTATATACCCTCAATTTAGGCCCTACTCACCCTGCAACGCACGGGATTTTCCAGAATGTCTTAACGATGGACGGAGAAAGAATCCTTCACGCGGAGCAAACGGTGGGATATATCCACAGAGCATTTGAGAAAATTTCGGAAAGAAGAAACTATTCTCAGATTACTACCCTTACCGACCGTATGAATTACTGTTCTGCACCTATTAATAATCTGGGTTGGCACATGACCGTTGAAAAGCTGATTGGCGTTGAAGTTCCAAAACGTGTAGATTATATGCGGGTCATTTTAATGGAATTGGCAAGAATCGGTGACCACCTTATTTGTAATGGTGTAACCGGGATGGACTCAGGAGCAATTACCGGTCTTACCTACATGTTCATCGAAAGAGAGCGTATTTACGATATGTACGAGCAGATCTGTGGAGCGAGAATGACGACTAATATGGGAAGAATCGGAGGTTTTGAAAGAGATTTCACACCGAAATTCCACGAGTTGATCAAGGATTTCCTTAAGACTTTCCCGCCAAGATTCAAAGAATTCTGTACTTTATTGGAAAGAAACAGAATTTTCATGGACAGAACCATAGGAGCGGGAGGAATTTCTGCAGAAAGAGCATTAAGCTATGGTTTTACAGGTCCAAACCTAAGGGCAACCGGCGTAGATTATGACGTAAGAGTTGCACAGCCTTATTCTTCTTATGAAGATTTCGACTTTATTATTCCTGTAGGAACCTCCGGTGATACATACGACCGTTTTATGGTTCGTCAACAAGAGATCTGGGAATCCATCAAAATCATCAAACAAGCATACGAAAATCTTCCTGAAGGACCTTTCCACGCGGATGTTCCTGATTTTTATCTTCCTGAAAAGGCAGATGTTTATCAGAAAATGGAAGCTTTGATCTACCATTTCAAAATCGTAATGGGAGAAACTGATGTCCCTAAAGGTGAAGTTTACCACGCTGTAGAAGGTGGAAACGGAGAATTAGGATTCTATTTGGTGAGTGATGGCGGAAGAAGTCCTTACAGACTGCATTTCAGAAGACCCTGTTTTATCTACTATCAGGCATATCCGGAGATGATTACAGGTTCTGTAATTTCTGATGCGATCGTAACCATGTGTAGTATGAATATTATTGCGGGAGAATTAGACGCATAAGAAATTATAAATTTTAGATTATGAGTTTTAAATTAATCTAAAATTTATTAAAAATAAAATTATAAAATTGATAAGATTTTTAGAACACGATTTTCATCTAAAATCTAAAATCTAAAATCTAAAATCTTTAAATATGAGCGAAACAATAGCTTTTAAACCGGAAAGTTTAGCACAGGTACACAAAATTATCGCAAGATATCCTGAGGGAAGACAAAAATCGGCTCTTATTCCTGTACTTCACATAGCACAAAAAGAATTCGGAGGATGGTTAGACGTTCCGGTAATGGATTATGTTGCGGAACTATTGAGCATCAAACCGATTGAAGTATATGAGGTTGCAACTTTCTATACGATGTTCAATATGAAGCCGGTAGGTAAATATGTTTTGGAAGTTTGCAGAACGGGACCTTGCATGGTTTCAGGAAGCGAAAAAATCCTTAACCATATCAGGACTAAACTGAACATTAAAGACGGAGAAACTACGGAAGACGGAATGTTCACACTAAAACCTGCTGAATGTCTTGGCGCTTGTGGATATGCCCCGATGATGCAGTTAGGAAAATTCTTTCATGAAAATTTAACGATAGAAAAAGTTGACGAAATCCTTGATCTTTGCAGAGAAGGACAGGTTAATTTGGGCTAATAGAAATTTTAAATTCTAGATTTTAGATTTTAAATTATTCACTTAACGTTTAATACTAATTAATGCAAGAAGCCAAAAGCCAATTGCAATAAGCAAATAAAAATGAGTAAAAAACTTTTACTTAAAGACGCACATATAGAAGGAATCCGCTACTTTGAAACCTACCGCAAACAGGGAGGTTACACAGCAGCTGAAAAAGCCTTGAAAATGACACCGGATGAAATTCTGGAAGAAGTAAAAGCTTCAGGACTTCGTGGCCGTGGTGGAGCAGGATTCCCAACCGGGATGAAATGGAGCTTTCTGGCAAAACCGGAGGGTGTTCCAAGACACTTGGTGGTAAATGCCGATGAATCTGAACCGGGAACTTTCAAAGACAGATATTTGATGGAATTTCTTCCTCATTTATTGATTGAAGGAATGCTCATTTCATCGTACTGTTTAGGTTCCAACACTTCTTATATCTACATTCGTGGAGAATATTCATGGATTCCTGATATTTTGGAAGAAGCAATTGAAGAAGCGAAAGCAGCAGGATTTTTAGGTAAAAATATTTTAGGAACCGGCTTTGATTTAGAAATTTATGTTCAGAGAGGTGCAGGAGCTTATATCTGTGGTGAAGAAACTGCATTGCTTGAATCTCTTGAAGGTAAAAGAGGAAATCCAAGATTAAAACCGCCATTCCCGGCTGTAAAAGGGCTTTGGGAAAGACCAACGGTAGTTAATAACGTTGAATCTATCGCTGCAATTGTTCCGATTATTGATATTACAGGAGCAGAATACGCTAAAATAGGAGTAGGAAGATCTACAGGTACAAAATTAATTTCTGCTTGTGGAAACATCAATAAACCAGGAGTTTATGAAATCGACATGACCATTACGGTTGAAGAATTCATTTACTCTGAAGAATATTGCGGCGGAATTAAAAACGGAAAAAAATTAAAGGCTTGTATCCCCGGAGGAAGCTCAGTTCCGATTGTTCCTGCTAATTTATTATTAAAAACCGTAAATGGAGAACCAAGATACATGAACTACGAATCATTGGCAGACGGTGGTTTTGCCACCGGTACCATGATGGGTTCAGGAGGTTTTATCGTATTGGATGAAGACCAGTGTATCGTAGAACACACCATGACTTTAGCGAGATTCTATAATCACGAAAGTTGCGGACAATGTACTCCTTGTCGTGAAGGAACGGGATGGATGTATAAGATTTTAAAGAAAATCGAGAAAGGAGAAGGAAAAATGGAGGACATTGATCTGCTTTGGGACATCCAGAGAAAGATCGAAGGAAATACAATTTGCCCATTGGGTGACGCCGCGGCTTGGCCGGTTGCAGCAGCAATCCGTCATTTCAGAGATGAATTTGAATGGCACGTTAAAAACCCTGAATTGTGTTTAACACAAAATTACGGATTGGCTCATTATGCAGACCCAATCCCTGCAGTTGAGAATAATGCTTAAAATGAAACAGATATTAGCAATCGGTCTAATGATGTCGGGGTTTGCTTTCGGACAAGTCAAAAAAGACACAATAGAAAAAGAATATAAATTGGAGGTTACTCCATTTAAAGCTGAAAAAAAGAAAAGCCTTTACCATTAAGCAAAAAAGGACAGGTTTTCGTTTTTTACGGATGGAACAGAGGAGCTTTCAGTAATTCTGATATTCATTTTACCGGAAACGGTTATGATTTTCAGTTAAATAATGTTTCTGCAAGAGATAAACCAACAAAGTTTGGAATTGTATATTTTGATCCAAGCTGGTTTACAGTGACGCAATATAATTTCAGGCTAGGGTATTTTATTAAAGATAATTTAGCACTTGTTCTTGGAATTGATCACATGAAATATGTGATGAAACAAAATCAGACGGTTGATTTTTCAGGACATATTTCAGATCCGAAATATGCGGCGATGGTACAGAATGGTCAAATAGATTTATCTAATGGCGAATTTCTTACTTTTGAGCATACAGACGGACTTAATTATGAAAATTTAGGCCTTGAGAAATACAAAAATCTTATTCATAAGAAAAATATAGATTTGGTATGGTCTTATGGAGCCGGATTGGGAGTGATGTTCCCGAAAAGTAATGTAAAACTTTTTGGTAATGACAGAAGCGACCGTTTTCACGTTGCAGGTATGGGAACCGACCTGAGATCCAGTTTAAACTTAGTTTTCTGGAAAAACTGGATGCTTAGAGCAGAGGCAAAAGCCGGATATATCAATATGTGGGATATTAAAACCACCTTAAACAATAAACCGGATAAAGCCCGTCAGGATTTTGTTTTCGGACAAGTGCTTGCAGGAATCGGATATACATTTAACACAAAGAAGTATAATTAAAAGAGTGAATCAACACATTCAAAATATTGAAATTTCCAATTTCAAATCTATTAAGGATTTGAAAATAGACGGCTGCAAGAAAATAAATATTTTTGCAGGAAAGCCAAATGCTGGAAAGAGTAATATTTTGGAAGCTCTGGCAGTATTTCAGTATAATACGGATGACAAAATAAGATTAAAATTTCATGTAAATAATGATTTAAAAGAATATGATTTAAATGATATTGTAAGATTTAATGAAATTTCTGATTTATTTTTTGATGGAAATTTAAATGACCATATAAAAATTCGTTTAGATAAAAATTATACTAGTTTCGGATTTAACAACAATTCACTACAATCTTTAAAAAGTTCTTTGTCAACTTCAACTAATAAAAATGGTATTTTTGAATATAGACCATATATTAAAAAGTATTCTTTCAACTTAAAATCAACCAATATTAGTAATATAAATTTGGTTTCGTTATCATATCCTTTTGGAGAAAACTTAGGACAAATAATTTCATCACATTCTGATTTAAGAAAGTCAGTAAATAAATTTTTCATTGAAAACAATTTGAAATTATTAATTGAAAAAAATACTAATGAAATTAAGATTTTTAAAGAGTACCAAGATGGAACTGTTTTCATTCTTCCATATAACATGATTGCAGATACTCTTCAAAGGTTAATATTTTATAAAGCTGCAATGATGAGTAATTATGATTCTGTTTTATTATTTGAAGAACCAGAAGCTCATTGTTTTGAACCTTATATTTTAGAATTTACTAATGAAGTGAAGTATAATAAAAACAACAATCAGTTTTTTATGGTTACTCACAGTGATTTTATTATTCAAGAGTTTCTAAGAGATGAGGAAAGCAGAAATAATTTACAGATTTATCTGGTAAATAATGTGGATGGAAAAACTGAAGTAAAAAAATTAGATGTCGATAAAAATGATGATGTTTATGAATATGGAATGAATGTGTTTTTTAACTTCGACAGTCTTTGGGAAAATAATTAACGATGGAAAGGGTTGTTGCGGTAGAATGTTTTGCAGATAAATATTTTTTCGGAAAGTTATTACAAAATGAAAAACGTATCCGGAAAGAAAAAAATAAAAATGAAGTAATCAAAGCATTTGATAAAGTAAAAGGAGAATTTCTTATCGGAATTGTAGATGAAGATAGAAAAGATTTATTACTTAACCCTAATTTAAAAACCTTTGAAAAAATAAAAGAAGGAAGAAGTTTCAAGATTTATAAGGATAAAACAAAATATCATTTTATTTTTGCACTTTGTCCTAAAGCTTTTGAAGATTGGATTTGCCAATTTTTAAAAACTCAGAATAAAGATTTGAACGAATTTGATTATTTTGATTTTGAGTCATTCAAAAAGGAGACTAAAAGTGAACAAATAGACAGAGATAATAAGTATAAAAATTTGGTTAAACATATTATTCAAACTTATCCAAATTTTGACAATCATATTAAAGAATTTAAAATTCATATTGATTATCTACTTACTGAAACTTATAATTTTAATTTAGAAATATTTAAAAATATATAGCTTAATTAAGCGAAAAGCATAGAATATGAGCGAAGAGGTTAAAAAATTCAAAATAACTATAGACGGACAGACTACTGAAGTTTTGCCTGGTACTTCTATTCTGGAAGCAGCAAGACAAATCGGTGGAAAATCTGTGCCTCCTGCAATGTGCTACTACAGCAAATTGGAAACCAGTGGGGGAAGATGCAGAACTTGCCTGGTAGAGGTATCTAAAGGGTCTGAAGCGGATCCTCGTCCTATGCCTAAGTTGGTTGCAAGTTGCAGAACAAATGTAATGGATGGGATGGAAGTGAAAAATCTTACTTCCGAAAAAGCTCAGGAAGGCAGAAAAGCAGTGACCGAATTTTTATTGGTTAATCACCCATTAGACTGCCCTATCTGTGATCAGGCCGGTGAATGCCACCTTCAGGATCTAGGATATGAACATGGCGTTGAAAACACAAGAACAGAATTCGAAAGAAATACTTATGAAGCTGATGATCTTGGTCCACATATCAAATTGAATATGAACCGTTGTATTCTTTGCGCAAGATGTGTATTAGCAGCAAACCAATTAACTGGTGAAAGAGAGCACGGAATTTTGTTCAGAGGAGACCACGCCGAAATTTCAACTTATTTGAATAAAGCTTTGGATAATGATTTCATCGGAAACGTAATCGACGTTTGTCCGGTTGGAGCATTAACAGACAGAACAGCACGTTTTGCCAGCAGAGTTTGGTTTACAAAGCCAATGAACGCTTCTTGTAATTGCGATAAATGTTCAGGAAAAGCTGTTGTTTGGATGAAAGGTGACGAAATCGTAAGAGTTACTGCAAGAAAAGACCAGTGGGGAGAAGTTGAAGAATTTATCTGTGACACTTGTCGTTTCGAAAGAAAAGAACTTTCTGACTGGAATATCGAAGGTCCGAGACATATCGACAGACATTCTGTTATCTCATTGAACCACTACGAAAAGCCTAAAGATGAACTGAGAGTTTTAGACAATCCGATGGCTAAGGAAATCAGTGAAAAAGACGAAAAATAAATTTTAATCAGATTTCAGATTTCAGACATTAGATAACAGACCTTGTATTACTAATTTCTAACTTCTAATATCTAACATCTATAAAAATAAAAATGGATTTACTTACATTTAAACTTATACTTGTACTGGCACTTTTCCTGCTTTCTTTAACGATCGCCGCCTACTCTACCTGGGCGGAAAGAAAAGTTGCTGCTATTATGCAAGACAGAATCGGGCCAAACAGATCAGGACCTTTCGGATTGCTGCAACCTCTTGCTGACGGTGGAAAATTTTTCTTTAAAGAAGATTTTACCCCGCAAAATGCAGAAAAATTCCTTTTCGTATTAGGACCGGCTTTAGTAATGTTTATATCATTGATCACAGGAGCGGTTATTCCTTGGGGTAAAAGTTTAAATATTGCAGGTACTTCTTATGATCTTCAGGTAGCCAACATTGATGTTGGGGTACTTTTCATCATCGGGATGGCTTCCATTGGTGTTTACGGAATCATGATCGGAGGCTGGGCTTCAAACAATAAATATTCATTATTAGGTGCCATCCGTGCTTCTTCTCAGATGATTTCTTACGAATTGGCAATGGGACTAGCTTTACTTTCAATCATTATGATGACGGGAAGCTTAGATTTAAAAGAAATCACCGCAAGTCAGACTAATGGAAAACTTTGGGGAGTAATTCCTTGGGTTTCCGGCCTGAACTGGAATATTTTTTATCAACCGATAGCTTTCCTTGTTTTCTTTGTAGCAGCATTAGCTGAAACCAACAGACACCCTTTTGATTTACCTGAATGTGAATCTGAATTGGTAACGGGGTATTCTACAGAATATTCATCCATGAAATTAGGATTGTACATGTTTGGTGAATATGTGAATATGTTTATTTCCAATGCTTTCATGGTTGTCTTGTTCTTCGGAGGATATAATTATCCGGGAATTGAATGGGTAACTCAGAATTGGGGCGAAAATACAGCCGGTATTTTAAGCATCGTAGCATTCTTAACTAAAACGATCATCGGAATTTTGATCTTTATGTGGATCAGATGGACGCTTCCGAGATTCAGATATGACCAATTAATGCATTTAGGTTGGAAAACTTTAATTCCAATGGCATTGGTGAACTTATTAATTACAGGAGCCGTAATTTTAGCTTTTGCGAATTAATCTAAACCTTAACAGGTTTAAAAACCTTAGGTTTGTATAAATTGAATATTAAAAATTAAGATAACAGACAAGATTAGTCTAACATCTAACATCTATAATTAAATGAAACTTACAAACAGATCAAAAGTTGTTTCCAATAAAGAAATGACCCTTGCTGAAAAAATCTACTTGCCTGCAATTTTTACAGGAATGGGGATTACATTTAAGCATGCTGTAAGAACCGTATTGAAAGGTGCTCCCGCAGTATATTCGTATCCGGAAGTACAAAAACCGAGAGCGGATATCTGGAGAGGTCAGCACGTTTTGAAAAGAGACGAGGAAGGCAGAGAAAGATGTACCGCTTGCGGACTTTGTGCGGTGGCATGTCCTGCAGAAGCAATTACGATGACTGCCGCTGAAAGAACTAAGGAAGAAAGAGATCTTTACAGAGAAGAAAAGTATGCTTCAGTATATGAAATCAATATGCTGAGATGTATTTTCTGCGGGATGTGTGAAGAGGCTTGTCCGAAATCTGCAATCTACCTTACCGACAGGTTGGTAGACGTGGAAACCAACAGAGGTTCTTTCATTTACGGAAAAGATAAATTGGTTGAAAAAATAAATGAAAGGATTGATATCACAGAAAGACAATCCGAGAAACAAAAAAATGCGGTAAAATAATGGATCAGTTTTTATTTTTCTTGGTGGCGTTTTTAGCAGTGGCAAGTGCGGTGTATTTCGTATTTGCGAGAAATCCTTTATATGCTATTTTGTCATTAATTGTTACGATGTTTTCTATTGCGGGTATGTACATCCTTCTGAATGCTCAATTCCTCGCGATTATTCAGATTATTGTTTATGCCGGAGCGATCATGGTATTATTCCTTTATATCCTGATGATGCTTAACCTTAATAAACAAGACGAAAGTAAGAAGAACAATACTTTAAAATTTGTTGGGGTTTTTACAGCAGGTCTATTATTAACCGGAGTATTAGGGGTATTCAGAGGCGTTCAGCAAAACCAGATTGTCGTTGAAAATGTGGACGGAAGTGTTGGACTTACCAAAAATCTGGGAAGACTTTTGTTTAATGAATATGTTTTACCGTTTGAGCTTGCATCCATCCTTATTTTGGCAGGTATTGTAGGTGCGGTATTAATCGGTAAAAAAGATTTATAAAGTTATGGGAGAAGTAAATACATTTATACAAAGCATCCCTCTGAATTATTTCATCATTCTTTCGTCAGTACTATTCTGTCTGGGAGTGTTGGGAGTATTGTTGAGAAAAAATGCGATTGTTATTTTGGGTTGTGTAGAGCTTATGCTGAATTCTGTAAACCTTTTGCTGGCTGCATTTTCAGCGTACAAAGGGAATGGCGACGGACAACTTTTAGTTTTCTTCATTATGGTGGTGGCTGCTGCGGAAGTAGCGGTAGGTTTGGCAATTATTGCTATGCTGTATAGAAATACCCGTTCTGTTGATGTAAGTATATTTAATAAATTAAGAGGATAAGAATGGAAAATTTAGTGTATGCAATAATACTTTTACCACTTTTAGGTTTTCTTATAAACGGGTTATTCGGAAAAAATCTTCCAAAAATTGTTGTAGGTAGCTTGGCTACAGCAATGGTTTTTGCATCTTTCTGCATCGCAGTAAGTATTTTCATGAATTTTGATTCTGAAAGCCAGCCTGTTATTGTAAAAGCTTTTGAATGGTTTAGAGTAAATGGAGTTCAGATTAATTTCGGATTCCAGATCGATCAGTTATCCTTAATGATGATCATGATTATCACAGGAATCGGTTCTTTAATTCACCTCTACTCTATCGGATATATGAGTCACGATAAAGGTTTCTATAAATTTTTCACTTATTTAAATCTGTTTATCTTCTCAATGTTATTATTGGTAATGGGAAGCAACTACCTGATCTTATTCATCGGATGGGAAGGTGTAGGATTGTGTTCTTATTTACTGATCGGTTTCTGGTACACCAACGAAGAATATGGTAAAGCGGCAAGAAAAGCTTTCATTATGAACAGAATCGGTGACCTTGCGTTATTGATCGGTATTTTCATGTTGGCTTCTCAAACCAATGCTGTTGATTATCTTACGATCAGAGAGAACGCCGGAAAATTTGAATTAGACGGAAGTGTAATTATCTTTATTACAGCGAGTTTATTTATCGGTGCAACCGGTAAATCTGCTCAGGTTCCATTATATACTTGGTTACCGGATGCGATGGCGGGTCCTACTCCTGTTTCTGCGTTGATTCACGCGGCAACGATGGTAACTGCGGGTATCTACTTAGTCGTAAGATCAAACTTTTTATTTACACTGGCACCAAGCGTTCAGGATGGAATTTTATTCATCGGATTCCTAACGGCTGCATTAGCAGGATTCTACGCATTACGTCAGAACGACATCAAAAAAGTATTGGCCTATTCTACCGTTTCACAGCTAGGATTTATGTTCATCGCTTTAGGTTTGGGAGCTTATACAACGGCGATGTTCCACGTAATGACGCACGCTTTCTTCAAAGCACTACTCTTCCTTGGTGCAGGTTCTGTAATTCATGCGATGAGCAACGAACAGGATATGCGTTTCATGGGAGGTTTGAAAAAATATATTCCTCTTACGCATGCCACTTTCCTTATCGGAACATTGGCAATCTCAGGATTCCCTTTATTATCGGGGATGATTT
Organism: Chryseobacterium sp. POE27; assembly: GCF_039727685.1. Lineage (NCBI taxonomy): Bacteria > Pseudomonadati > Bacteroidota > Flavobacteriia > Flavobacteriales > Weeksellaceae > Chryseobacterium > Chryseobacterium sp. POE27. Next base: position 3,449,979 of record NZ_CP152475.1, on the reverse strand, counting down.
CTAAAGACGAAATTTTAGTAGCAGCTTTCGCTAAAAATCCAATCTATTGGGTATTCTTATTTGTTTTAGCCGCTGTTACAGCAACTTATATGTTCAGACTGTATTATTTAACTTTCCACGGAGAGTTCAGAGGTACTGAAGAACAAAAGCACCACTTACATGAAAGCCCGACGAATATGACATTACCACTGATCGTATTGGCTATTCTTTCTGTAGTTGGCGGTTTGATTAACCTTCCTCACTTCATCGGTCACGGTCATTATGCAAAATTAATGGAATGGCTGAAGCCCGTTCTTACTGAGGAAAGTTTTAACCAGATGGAAGCTACTCTGTCAGGAGTTCCGTTTGGTACTGAAATGATACTTTTAAGTGCAACTGTTTTGATGTTCTTTGCGGTTTGGTTTCTTGTTAAAAACACTTATGTCAATAAGAAAAAACAGGCATTACCGGAAGAGCAGTACACAGGATGGGAAAAACTGTCTGCCAGAAAATTATATGTTGACGAACTTTACAATGCATTGATTGTAAAAACTGTTGAAGGATTAGGACGCGGAGGAAAGATGTTTGATAAAGGTATTCTTGACCGTTTTGTAGACTTTGTAGGCGAAGGCGCTGAAGACAGCGGAAAAGCCATGAAGCGCATTCAGAACGGAAATGTTGAGAATTACATTTTAATCATGTCTTTAGCGGTGGGAATTATACTGATTGTTAACTTTATATTACAATAATGTCTGGTTTATTATTAACATTATTACTATTACCTCTAGTAGGTTCGGGATTAGTTTTTGCATGGAAAGATAAATCCAGCAAATATTTGGCATTGGGAATTGCATTGATACAAATGCTTATTACCTTCTACATTGCGGCGGATTTTGATTATAATCCGACGGTAGACAGCGTATTGCAGCATGAGATCAATTATCCTTGGTCACAATTCATTAAAAGCACTCTTCACTTCGGTATCGATGGGATGAGCCTGCTTCTTTTATTGCTGACAAACATTTTAACGCCAATCATTATTTTATCTTCTTTTAATGAAAATGTAAGCTACAGAAATACATTCTACGGTTTGATCTTGCTCATGCAGTTCGGATTGGTGGGAGTTTTCACATCGCTTGACGGATTACTGTTCTACATTTTCTGGGAAGTAACTTTGATTCCGATCTGGTTCATTGCCGGACTTTGGGGTCAGGAAAATAAAAGATTTGAATTCACTACGAAATTCTTTGTCTATACATTCGTTGGGTCATTATTTATGTTAGCCGGATTGATTTATGTTTACAATCACTCTGCATCTTTTGCACTGACAGATTTATATAATGCTCAATTAAACGAAACACAACAAACCGTGGTATTCTGGTTTATTTTCTTTGCATTTGCAGTGAAATTACCGGTATTTCCTTTCCATACCTGGCAACCGGATACTTATACCTATTCGCCGACGCAGGGATCGATGCTTTTATCAGGGATCATGCTTAAAATGGCGATCTACGGAGTTATGCGTTATTTATTACCGATCACACCACTTCCTATTGCAGGAATTTCAGGACAGATTGTAATTATCTTAGCCATCGTAGGAATTGTTCACGGTGCATTGATCGCGATTATCCAGACAGATATGAAGAGAATTATTGCATATTCCTCTTTCTCTCACGTTGGATTAATGGTTGCGGGTATCTTCGCTTCCGCGGTTATTACTTTAAGAGGAAGTTTCAATATCGAAGGTGCTGAAGGTGCTTTGGTACAGACTTTTGCTCACGGTATTAATGTGGTAGGCCTTTTCTACTGTTGTGATATTTTATATAAGAGATTTAAATCAAGGGACATCAGACAAATGGGAGGTCTTGCAAAAGTAGCTCCCAAATTTGCCGTATTGTTCTTAATCATCATATTAGGTTCGATGGGAGTTCCGTTAACGAATGGATTCATCGGGGAATTTATTTTGTTAAAATCGGTTTATGATTTTAATGGACTGGCCGCGGTAATCGCAGGTCTTACAGTAATTCTTGCAGCCGTATATTTATTAAGATTTTATGGAAAAGCAATGTTTGGGCCTGGTGACGAAGCGGTTTTGAGTACTGCAAAGGATTTATCCGCAGTAGAATTCTCTGTGTTGGCAAGTTTAGCGGTTTTTGTGATTGTGTTTGGTATTTTCCCACAACCGATAATCGAAATGGTGAATAGTTCGTTGAAGTTTATCTACCAATCAATGGTAAGCTAATTTGATATTTTAAAAAATGAGTGTTTTAATTATTGTTTTCCTAACGGCAGTTGTTGCGTTATTTTCAGGAGTTTTTGAACAAGGGAAATTCGCAAGATACATTGGGATTTTGGGATTAATCATCGCATTATTTGTAAGTTTTATGCCAGAATGTGCTTTCTTCGGACAGTATAGACTGATGTATGACTACACCGCAAATACAGCGTTATTCACTAAAATATCAATTGTAACGACTTTATTGTTATTCTTTCTGGGAGGTTTTGCATTCAGCAACCACAGAAGCCACCAGTCAGAATTATACGCGTTAATGCTTTTTGCTCTTTGCGGCGGAATTATCCTTTTCGGATACCAAAACTTAGTAACGCTATTCCTGGGAGTTGAAATCCTTTCTATTCCTCTATATGTAATGGCGGGAGCCAACAAAACCGATCTAAGATCAAACGAAGCTTCTATTAAATATTTCCTGATGGGTGCATTTGCAACAGGTTTTTTACTGTTCGGTATTGCATTTATCTACGGAAGTGTTGGAAGTTTTGATTTATATAAAATCCAGGATTTCGGAGTTTCAAATCCTAAAGATGCCATGTTCATTTTAGGAGTATTATTGATTCTTTGTGCACTGGCATTTAAAGTAGCATTGGCACCTTTCCATATGTGGAGTCCTGATGTATATTACGGAGCGCCTTCATTAATAACGGCTTTCATGGCAAGTGTTGTAAAAATCTCAGGATTTTATGCATTATTCAGATTGATGACGATTGGGTTTGGAGGTGTTACAGAAGAATGGATCAATGTTTTCGGAGTATTTTTAATCATTACACTGCTTTTGGCAAACGTTATGGGTCTTGCCCAGACGAATGCGAAAAGAATGCTGGCCTACTCTTCAGTTTCTCACGCAGGATACATTGGGTTGGTATTTTTCGGAATGACAAGCCTTTCTACTTACAATCTGGCATTCTATTTATTTGCTTATGCTTTAGCAACAGTAGGAGTTTTCATGTGCTTAATTTATGTTGAAAAACTAAAAAGAGAAACCTCTTTCGGTGCTTTCAAAGGATTGGCAAAGACAGAACCACTATTGGCAACAGCTGCAGCGATTTCCATGCTTTCAATGGCGGGAATTCCTTTAACAGCAGGATTTATGGGTAAATTTGCATTATTCTCCCAGGCAATGAACTCAAAGCACGGAGCATTTTTAGTATTGGTCGCCGTTCTGGGATCTGCAATTTCAATTGCTTATTATCTTAGACTGATTATTTCAATGTTCTTCTTTAAAGAAAGTACATTCAAGTCTTCGGAGAAAGTAACGATTACTTATAATATTGTAGCGGTAGTTGTGATTGTTTCAATCATCGCATTAGGCATATTTCCGGATCTTTTCGCAAGGCAATTCGGATTGTAGATTAAAAAAAATTATATCAAAAAATAGTAAGCCACAACCGAAATGTTGTGGCTTTTTTTAATATGCCAGGAATAGTTTTGACGATAAAAATTCAAATCTAAATTATTCCATTTTATAGATAATCTTCAAAACTATAATCAGAAAAAAAATGAAGTAAAGGCACGCTAAAGAAGAGTAAAATCCCGCATTTTTCTTAACTTTACCTTAAATTTCAGCTTTGGCAGACCTTTACAAACAAGACGCTCCATTTCAGGTTTATATTTCATTCAAAAAGTATTTGGATGTACTGGAACATATCCGATATAATGACCGTTTGGAATACCGTGTTAATTACGCCGAATCTTTAATAGAAAAAACAAAAAATTTCACGGAACTCAGAGACGGCTTTCAGGATATCTCTCTGCTTGAAAAAAATGAAGATCTTATCAAGCTTTTACTCGCAGATCTCTTCCCTACCGGATTGACAAATAACGAAATAAAAGCTGCCAGCATCCCTCTTTCAAATATTACATTCAATTACACAGAAAGATTTAAAGCTATATTAAAAGATGCCGGGAAAGATTTCGAGATCGAACTTAGGAATATTGATGATAACGAATTTTACGTTTTCTGCTGCTGTCTGATTTTACAAAGCTATTTTAAAAGAGACATAAAAAGTAATCTTCCTCTCTATTATGACATTCCCAACAAACAGGGAATCATGAAGCACTATAAAATTTCGGTAAATGCAGATTTTACAGAAGTTTATCCAACAGATGATGCCAGAATTCCTTCAGATGAAGTCATTGATATGCTCCTCGAAAATCTGGATGATTTCAAACTCTGGAAAAAATATTTCCCTTCAAATTCCTGGATCCTGAAAGGCTTTACAATTGTTTCTCTTGTCGACTGTACTTCGGAAGTTGCGCTTTCAGATTTGAAATCAAGCATGATTCAGATCGACCCTGAAGATTTAAGCCCAGATGAAAATCTTATTGAAATTTTTAAATCTTATTTTGATGTTGCACAGCTCAGTTTTGGGCTCATGCTTTTTAATAAAAAAAGATCAGCAACTGGAAAAACTGCCGATTTATGAGAATGTCTTTACCAATCATATTTTGGATTTCTGGATCAATACTTTCGATGAAGAAACAAGAAGAAATACATTTAATAATTTAAATCATAATTCCAGACCGATCGTCGTTTCCAATATAGAAAATCTGGATCATGACATTAAATCGATGCCGTCATTCAGAATTTTAAGAGAAAATGAAATCAACAGTTTTATGGTCATCCCGATCATGAAAGACGGGGAGCTCATAGCCATGATGGAATTTACTTCGCCTATTCCCAATAGTTTCAACGGTCTGAAACTAAAGAAAATGGAATTCTTCACGGATATGATTTTATTTTCCCTTAACCGCTTCAGCTTTGAAAAAAATTATCAGATCGAGGCTATTATTCAGCGGGAATATACCACTATCCACGACAGCGTTGTCTGGAAATTCAGAAATGAAGCAGAAAAATATTTCAATGCCTCTCTGGCAAAAAAAATCTATACTTTAAAACAAATTTCATTTAAAAACCTTACCCCGCTTTTTGGATTTTCAGATATCCGTTCATCTTCAGAAAAAAAGGTATCATCTGATGCTTGAAGATCTTAACCAACAAATTGACTGTCTTCATGATATTTTTTCGTTAATTAATTCTGATTCGGAAAAGTATATGCTTGCTTTGGAAATTTTTGAAAACGAACTGAACAATGAAATAAAAGCAGACAGCGAACAGCGATTTCAAAGATTACTGAGAGATGAAATCCATCCTTTTCTTCAGGGAAAACTTGAAGTAAAATCATCCAGTGAAGTAAAAGCAAAAATTAAAGATTATTTTGCTCTGGTTTTTAATCAGACTGATCTTTTTTATAGCAACAGAAAAAGCCTGGACGACTCTATCACACTGGTCAACAGAAAATTGGCCGATGTGTTGGACGAAGCACAGATCAAAGCTCAACAAATTTTTCCACATTATTATGAAAGATTTAAATCTGACGGCGTGGAACATAATTTATACACGGGTCAGAACATAGCGCCTGATCTTCATTATCATTCGAAAATTGTGCATAAGCTGAGATATTGGCAGCTTAAGACCGTGTGTAATATGGAAATTGAATTCCGGAATTTCAAAAAAAGATCTCCCGATTGATCTGGATATTGCTTCGCTGATTTTTGTGTATAATGAAAAAATAGATATCCGTTTCAGAATGGACGAAAAACGTTTTGATGTCGACGGAGCATACAATTCTTATTATGAGATCATTAAAAAACGTCTGGACAAAGCTCTTGTAAAAGATTCTACAGACCGAATTACCTGTCCGGGAAAAATCACGATCGTTTATTTCGGAATGGAAAATCAAAAAGAATATCTCGATTACATCAGCAGATTACAGAAAAAAGAAATCCTTAAAAATGACATTGAATTTCTAAAAGTTGAAGATTTACAGGGAATTACAGGGCTTTTAGCATTAAGAATTTCATTAGCTCAATAAATCCATTTGTCTTTAAAATTATTTTTAATTTGTTAAAATTCTGCTTAATAAAAATGTTAGAGACTCAGAAAAGCATATCCGAAAGACAGTACTGAAATAACGATTCCAACCATAAAAATCTGGTAGGTTATCGACAAAAGCCTGTATTTTCTATCTAAAACTTTACCGAGATAATATAAATCTTTCACCATAGAATCGTAAATATAATCGCGATCTTTAATCAGAATGTTCATTGCGTCCTGATAATCATCGAAAATCATTCGATTAAAATTCCCAAAAAACAAAAGATTTACCTTTCTGTCGGCAATATCCTTGGCAGTAAATTTCGCTTTTGTAACATTTGGTTTTGTAGATAATATCGCAAATATGATCGTTAAAACAGCTGATAACAAAAGAATAAAGCTTGGTATAATCAGATGAGAATTTTTTGGGGTGTCTAATTTCGGAACGAGTACAGAAAGACAAACAGAAATAATAATCGCATTTACAGAAAGCAGGATATTTGCTTTGCTGTCGGCAATATCACTCAATCTCGTATGATTGCTTAGCGTTACTCTGAACAATGTATCAACACTTCTGTCAGGTTTTACTTCTTTTTCTTTATCTTTTTTTACTTTCAGAATGTTCTTTTTTCCCATCATCCTTTTCCAGCTTTTTTTCGATTTTCTTGATATTTTTTTCCTTTAAAGACTGCCAGTTCTGTTGGGCATATTCGGTATAAAATCTGTGCTTGTTTTTAAGCATATCCAAATTTCCGGCATTCCATTCGTCGTTGGAAAAACATCTCACATTCGTCAGTTCCCATTCTTTTCTCAAAGCATCGGAAATATCATTATAATCATGGCTGGCAAAATGGCTGCAGTCGGCATCTTTCACAATTTTCTCCAGTAAATTCTGTGGCTGATAGGTAATTTTGGTTGCCAAAATCAGCTTTGACACCTCATCTATATAATTTTCAGGGTAATTTTCATTCTGTAGAAAATTTTTCGCAATCCTTACTCCTTCTTCCTCATGCTCTTTGGCACATTCTATGTATCCTGTATCATGGAACCAGAGAGCCAAAAGAACCTTTTCCTGATCTTCCGGAGAAACATCCGTGTTTCTCAGAATCTCTTCAGCTTTATTTACCGTAAATGTAGTATGAATAAAATTATGATAAAAATATACCGAAGATAACTTATCTTTGAATAAGGTTTCAACATAATCTTTGGCTTTTTGTAAAATGTCCATCACCGAAATTTTGTTAATGTAAATTTATGAATTTATCCTTTAAAACTCATTTAAAAAATACTTCTGTTATCATCAGAGTAGCATTATCTGCAGGAGTTCTTTATTCCTGCGCAACATATAACGTAAAAAAGGGTAAAAACTTATCTGAAATAAATAATTCTGAAATAAAATCTGAAAATGATTTTAAAGTTTTCCTTGTAGGTGATGCCGGAAATGCTGATGAAGCGCAGGCTCAAAACACGTTGAACTTACTGAAAAACCAACTTGAAAAAGCAGACAGCCATTCGATGCTGATCTTTTTGGGTGACAATATTTATCCTTCCGGAATGCCCGAAAAATCTGATAAAGATTATGATCTCGCAAAAAAGAAACTGGAAGACCAGCTTTCCATCGTAAAAAATTTTAAAGGCAAAACATTAGTAATACCTGGAAATCATGACTGGTATAACGGCCTGGATGGAATGAAGGGCCAGGAGGATTTTGTGAAAAATTATTTAGACGACAAAAAAGCTTTCCTGCCTAAGAATTCATGTCCGATTGATGATATCAGCCTCACCAAAGATATCAAACTGATTGTAATTGATTCTGAATGGGCTTTGCTGAACTGGGACAAATATCCCGGAATCAACAAAAACTGTGATATTAAAACCCGGGAAGATCTCTTTACAGAATTTAAAGATTTAATTAATAAAAATCAGGATAAAAGAATCATTGTTGCTCTGCATCATCCTGTCATGAGCAGCGGAACCCACGCTGGATATAGCTCTGCGAAATCCCATCTTTTTCCTTTAAAAAGTAAAATTCCGGCTCCGGGCGTTGCAAGCCTTATCAACATAGTAAGAAGTTCATCAGGAGCCAATCCTGAAGATATCAACAATAAGCATTACGCTGATCTGGCAAATCGCTTAAAAAGCATTGTTCAGGAGAAAGAAAATGTAATTTTCGTTTCAGGGCATGACCATAATCTTCAGTATCTTGAAATGAGAAATATCAAACAAATCATCAGCGGTGCGGGTTCCAAGATTGATCCGGCGACCATTGGTGATCAAACAGATTTTTCGTATGGAGGAAGCGGCTTTGCTGTTTTAAATATCAGAAAAGACCAAAGCTCGGATGTTGAATATTTCTCGACAAAGGATAATTCTTTAGAAAAACTTTCACATATTCAGGTAATTGGAAAACCGGCACAATTTATAAATAATTATTCCGATTCTTTTCCTTCAACCTTTACCTCAACCATTTATCCTGAAAAATTGACTCATAAGAGAAAGTTTTACCGATGGCTTTGGGGGGGATCATTACCGAAAGTATTACGGAATGCCGATCGAAGCTCCTACGGCCAACATTTCAACGCTTGATGGCGGCTACACACCTTTTAGAGAAGGTGGTGGAAATCAGTCAAACAGTCTGAGACTGAAAGCTCAGGACGGTCAGGAATTTGTCATGAGAGGTATTAAGAAAAGCGCAGTCAGGTTTCTGAATAATATGGCATTCAAGAAAAGTACGTTCGGAAATGAATTGAGCAATACATTTCCGGAAAAATTCCTACTGGATTTTTATACTGCCAATCATCCGTTTACTCCTTTTGCGGTAGGAAATATGGCCGATAAGATCAATCTTTTCCACAGCAATCCGCGATTATATTATATTCCGAAACAAAAAGCTCTGGGAGAATATAACCAGAACTACGGTGATGAAATGTATATGATTGAAGAACGTTTTTCTTCCGATCCTAAAACCTTGGCGTCACTTGATAATGCAAAAGATATTCTCTCAACAGATGACGTTCTGAACAACTTTAATAAAAACTATAAATATTCCGTAGACAAGGAATCATACATCAGAGCAAGACTATTCGATATGCTCATCGGCGATTGGGACAGGCATTCTGATCAATGGAAATGGGCTGAATATAAAGACGGGGACAAAGTAATCTATAAGCCTATCGGTAAAGACCGGGATCAGGCTTTCAGTAAATATGACGGTAATGCTTTCAAGCTTATCATGAACATCCCGGCAATCCGCCATATGAAAACATTTAAGGATGATATTAAAAACGTAAAATGGCTTGCGATGGAACCTTATCCTTTGGATCTGGTGTTTTTAAAAGGATCAACTGAGGAAGACTGGGTTGCGCAGGCAAAATATATTAAGGAACACCTTACTGATCAGGATATCGATAATGCTTTCAGTAATTTACCAAAAGAAGTACAGGATGAAACTATTGCAGATATACAGAGAAAACTGAAATCAAGAAAAACAAAATTAGAGACGTACGCATCTCAATATTATGATGTTTTACAGAAAAAAAGTTCCATTGGCGGGAACTGTAAATCCTGATAAATTTGTCATTACAAAAAATGGAAACTCCGTCAATGTAAAACAATATAAATTAGATAAAAATCAGCAAAATCCTGAGTTGGTTTTTGAAAAAAATTATGATGATTCCAAAACGAAGGAACTTTGGATCTATGGCTTGGAAGATGATGATATCTATGAAGTTTCCGGTGAAGGAAGCCCAAATATGAATATCAGATTAATCGGCGGTTATAATCATGATACTTACAACGTTGCTGATGGGGAAAAGGTGAAAATATATGATTTTAAGTCTCAGAAAAATACATATAATACAAAAGGGGCAACCAAAAACATTTCAGATGACTACGAAATCAACACGTACAATTATAAACATCCGAGATATAATTTCTTTGCAGGTTATCCCAATGCAGATTACAATCCTGATGACGGTGTAATTTTAGGTGTTTTGGCCAATTATACGGTCAATAATTTCATCCGTTCTCCATACACACAAAAGCACAGCCTGAAAGTGAATTTTTATACCGCAACAGGCGGCTTTAATGCAGCATATAAAGGAATATTCAAAAAAGCAATAGGAAGCTGGGATTTTAATCTGGATGCAGGTTTCACAACGCCTCGCTTTGCAGAAAATTTCTTTGGCCTTTCCAACGAAAGTGAATATGACAAAGAAGAAACTGAAAGGAAATTCAACAGAGCAAGAATTTCAAAGGTGAATTTTGCGCCATCTATTTCTAAGAAAAGCTGGACTAATATATTCAATCAGTTTCAGATGACTTTTGAAAATAACAAAGTACAGCGGAACGGCGATCGTTTTGTGGATCTTTCATCGGATGTAAGGCCTGAAGTTTTCGACAATCAGCAGTTTGCAGGTGCAAATTATACTTTCGGATACAAAAATCTTGACAATACAGCTTTCCCAACCTTAGGCATGGAATTTAAAGTAAATGCCGAGTGGAAAACCAATCTTAATGATTCGAAAATAAACTTTTTAATAGTAAAAGGCACACTATCTTTAGACCATAAGCTAGACAGAAGAGGAAATTTTGTTTTTGCCAACTCCAGCAACGGAATGTGGATCAACAACAATAATTTTGAATTCTATCAGGCGGCTGCAATCGGTGGAAATAATGGGATGCGGGCTTTCAGAAACGAAAGATTTTCAGGGAAATCATATTTCACCAACAACTCTGAGATCCGTTGGGATTTCGGAAGGGTGAAAAACAATATCGTCCCTGCCAATATGGGTGTTTTATTAGGCTACGATATAGGAAGAGTGTGGAATGATCATGAAGATTCCAGAAAATGGCATCAATCCGTCGGCGCAGGATTCTGGCTAAGCATTGTTGAAATGTTCTCTGCGAGATTAAATTACTTCTACGGAAGCGATGGAGGTCGAATTTCAGGCGGTGTCGGCATGACTTTCTAAGTACACTTACATAGTAATAAAAATCCGCAGAAAATTTCTGCGGATTTCTTTATTTTAATTTAAACTGATAAATATTTCCTCCCTCTTTTTTGTCCTTTTCATCGGCAATCAATAATGTTTTATCATCAAGAAAAACAAGAGCTTCTTTTTGTGAATTATGATTCAAAGGTATCTTCTGAATTTTTGCTTTACTAAAATCATCTGCAGTAAATCCGGTTAAAACCTGAATATTTTTATGATTTAATAAAACAATTTTATCTTTTGTACTGTTGATGGCAGCAGAAGTAATCGCGGCATCAGTGTAACCTCCCTGAAGTTTCAGTCTGCCGACTAATTTGGCTTCAAAATTTCCCTGTTTATTCGGAACCCGGAAAACCAAAAAAGTTCCGTCAAAACCTTTGCTTCTGTTTTTTGTAAAAAGATAAAAATTACCATCCATTTCTACAAAAGCTTCGCAATCGTACAGCCAGTTTGATTTTTTAGGAGGAAATTCAGTCTGTCCCTCATAATGAAATGTCGTTGCCTGCAAAACTTTTGTGGATTTCTGTGACACATCTTTCAGATCGATTTTAAGAATCGATAAATTTTGTCTGTCATTATCGTTATTCCCGAAATCCCCGATGTAAATATTCCCTGCAGAATCGGTTGTGATATCTTCCCAATCGTGGTTTTCTGTGTTTTCTACTAAAACATCACTCGTGAGATTTCCTTTCTGATCCAGTCCGTAAATTACATTTTTATTTCCCTGATCTTCAATCGCCCAAATGGTCTTTTTATCCTTAGAAACCGTAATTCCCGAAACTTCTTTAAGCTTTTTAGGTAAAGAAAATTCTACCTTTACATCTTCTGTTTTAGGTGAATCCTGTGCTTTCGGATTACAGCTCCACAACAAAAATGCCGATACAATAACAACGCGCAACATATCTATTTTTTTAATTTTTTAAACTGAAAATAAGAGAATCTTATATTTTTCTCTAAGTTATTAATAATCTGCTGATGGTGAAGAAAAAAACCTGCCGCCAGACCGATTAAACTTCCGATAACGGTATCAATAAGCCTTGCCTGCATAAGATTTTCAACGTTATGATGAATTTCACTTCCCGTTTCTGCCAGAAGAATCGTTAAAGGCGTAATAAATACCACCGCAAAACCGTAATTTCTTACGATTAATAATTCAATAATAAACTGCAAAACAGTGATCATGACAATCATGACGATCTTTTCAGGATTGAATAAAAGAATCAGCCACGCAAATCCGATCCCGATGAAAGTCCCTAAAATACGGTGCATATTTCTCTGCCGTACATGCTCAAAATTACGTCCCTGAATAATGGCAACGGCTGCAATAGAAATCCAATAGGTGTTTTTAAACTGTAAAAGATGCCCGATAATTAAAGTCAGCGCCATGAAGAAACCGATGATGGTACTTTCGACAAATTTGGTATATCTTCTCTTGTTGAATGCTCTTCTCGGAACCGTTACCACTTTGCTTTTTTCAATAAAAACCGAATACAGAAAAGCAAAAGAGCATGATAAAATGGCTCCCATCGTGACAAGCCCTACTCTTGCTGGAATCAGTTCCAGATCAAATTTATAAGTGCTTGCCATCGCCGCCACCATGATAAAGAAAAAATTTCCCGGTGGTGGAATTTTAAAATACGAAGAAATAAAATGCGCCAAAAATGAGATGATTGCCACTGATAAAGCTGCACAATAAATATTAAATCCAAAAAATGAACTTACTGTAAACGAAAATATAATACCGAAGGCACAAATCGCCAGATGGATCATTCTCTGCGTAATCGGAGCCGACGTGAAATACAGAATAGTCAGTGCTCCCAGACTTGAAAGTGCTCCATAATTTGGTTTTCCTGAAAAATACCCTATGAACAGGCAACTTCCAACGCACAGAGCAGCAAGAAAAGGAAAATGCCATTTTCTTTCCGTCTGTTTGAATTCCAGCAAATAATGGAAACGGTGATGTACCGGATTTTGTACTTTCATTTATTGTAAAAGTTTAGCTTTTTCCCAAAGAACATCCATTTCTTCAAGCGACATTTCTGCTAATTTAAGATGCTGATCTGATGCCAAATTTTCCATTTTCTGAAACCTTGAAATGAATTTTAAATTGGTCCGCTCCAGTGCAGAATCGGGATTGATACCGGAAATTCTTGCATAATTGATTAATGAAAAAAAATACATCTCCCAGTTCCTGTTCTTTTTTATCAAGATCTGTTTCAGCATGAAACTCCTGAATTTCTTCATCTACTTTTTTCCATGCATCTTCCGCATCATGAAATTCAAAACCGATTCCTTTTACCTTATCCTGAATTCTGTAGGCTTTTACCATGCTTGGCAAACTTTTCGGAACGCCTCCCAAAATGGATTTGTTACCTTCTTTTAGTTTCAGTTTTTCCCAGTTCTGTTTTACTTCTTCTTCGTCCTTCACTTTTGTGTCTCCATAAATATGAGGATGGCGGAAAATGAGTTTTTCGTTCAATGAATTAATCACATCCGCAATATCAAAACTTTCTTTTTCCGAACCTATTTTAGCATAAAAAACCAAATGCAAAAGAACATCTCCCAACTCTTTTTTTATTTCCTGCAGATCATTCTGCAAAATGGCATCCGAAAGTTCATACGTTTCTTCCAGCGTCAAATGACGAAGCGATTCCAAGGTCTGTTTCTGATCCCACGGACATTTTTCGCGCAGATCGTCCATAATATCTAATAATCTTCCGAAAGCTTCAAGTTTTTCCTGTTTGGTATTCATAGTTTGAGAATTCAAGTCTTACAAAGTTAAGGCAAATATTCTGTTTGATTCTTTTGCAGTTAAAATTTTAAACCACAGATGAGCACAGATCTTCACGGATGATAATGTGTAGCTTCAGACAGCGGAACACATAGTTCACGGAGAAAAATGTTCCTACTTACTGCTGAAAGTTTCACAAAGGCGTTCTACTTATAAGAGACCGCTAAGTTTGGCTTCAATACAATTAATCAGGCTACTGGATAGTTGTTTCTTACAACCATGGGGTATCAAATAACATCTGCAAATTCAACACCCTGTTTGTCATTCCCGAAGGGAATCTCAACATCGTATTAGAGATTCGCAAGGAAAAATTCGCATCTGGATTCCTACGGAATGACAAACGAAATACATAGTCTAATACTCCAGTAAAAATCTTTTGATTTTCTTCTTCTGTGCTCTAAAATATGCGCAAAGCTTATGTTTCTAATGTGTTTAAATATCTTTTGTCACTTTTGCGGTTTAAAAAAAAGCTTACTTTTCCGCTGAAGTCTTTTCCACGATCAGCCATGCAGCATCCAGTATTTTCATGAGCTGGATATACGGAATCATGATTTTCTTTTCCGTTTCACAACTGAAATTTCCCAACGAGAAATAAACCATCGCCGACAAAAACTCATCGAATTCCTGCAAAGTACAGATTTTAAAAGCGTCCTGAAATACCTGCGCTGGATTCCGGTATTCTCTTTCTGAAAGGCTCATTACCATTTTGGAGAAACTGGCTTCCGATGAAATTTTAAACTTCCCTTTTTTGGCGATCAAATGAGAAACACGGATCAACGATCGCAATGACTGGTACAAATGGAAAACTTCGGCAGGCTCTTTTGTGGTTCGGATATTTTCCTGAACCGAACATTGAACCATTTGGTTGAGAATTTCTTTCGTAACAGCAAGATCATTGAACTGGAAAAATGCCTCCAGTAAACCTGTTGCGGAATGTTTTCTCGTTCCGGACCAGAATTTGGCTTCGAAGTCTGTTTTTTTCTTTTTCATCATTCTGTTTTTTGATTATCCGTTATTAAGCATAATACTTTTTTAACGCAAAGGATCGCTAAGATTCTTTTATATACCAAATGTTTTTAAGTTCGCAAAGACTGAACTACGTTCGTAAACCTTCAGTTTATACTCAGCAAAGAACTCAAGATTTTCAACTCAAGGCAGTTCAAAAAATTCTTCGCTCTCTAAGCATACCGGAGCCGGCCTGCCTCGTATGGCAGACCATTACCGGATGTCAAAAACAACAATCACTACGTTGCTCTATACAGGCCGTGTTCTTTTTAAATTCCTTTCGGGATGAAAATAATTTGGAAAATTGAAAGAAAGCCACTACTTTTAAGGAGTGAGTTTAAGCGTACTTCGGCTTTCCTTTAGGCATAAAGGAATTTCGGAGGGCGGCGGTTTTTGGGTGAAGCGATACTCCGGCTTCCTGCCTTTATGGCAGTTTGGGTATAGCACTGTTATTGGTAAAGCTGCACGGCTCCGCTTATTCGGGCGGTGCTGTAAGCAAGAGGATTGGGATTTTCTTTTTCATCATCTGTGTATTGTGAAAACTTTTACCTGAAACCCACCTAAAGATCACATTCTTGTTGCTTGGAATGCGTCTTTTGAATTGGTCTTTCGAGGCTTTTTCTAATTCGCTGATACAAATATAAAAAAAATAATTTACACCACACTATAGTAGGGTAAAAAAATGGAAAAAATATTTACGTTTGAGACTTATCAATTTGATTTTGCTTTTATTGAACACGTAAAGGCTTTAAGAATATCAAAAGGTTGGTCTCAAGAAACACTTAGCATTGAGATGGGAGTTGCTAAAAAATTTATTGGAAATGTTGAATCTTATAAGCAACATCAAAAATATTCTACCCGCCACATTTCGTTGCTGGCAAAGGCTTTCGGCTTTAAAAATATTTCTGAACTGATGGACTTTCCTACTCCTGAATATGACCGGATTAGAGTTACCGTGAAACAGGTTTATAATGAGAGTGGGACCAAGGTGATGGAAAGTGAGGTGGTGGGGATTGAGGGGATTGACTTTTAGTTTTTTAATAAGATTTTTAATAGTGAAAATTCTGTATTCTTATAAATAAGTCATTTTCTAATTTTTAAAATTGCTTTTTCTAAATTTTCTAATTTTTCTGAAATATTGCTATTTTTTATATAAAAATCTTCTAAATCAGAATCTGGTGAAGTTGTCATTCTATATTGTTCAATAGAAATTGTCTTCTGCCTTTTAATCAGTCTTCCATTTTCAGATTGCGAAAATGAATACTCAACTATATATTTTTTAGGTCTTTCACCACTTAAATTTTGAGCAAACATATCAGCAGTATAAAATACATTATATTGTATTCTTTCTTTTTTTGTCAATAAAATTTATATTACCATTTTTTATTATTTGATTATTAATCACTTCCAATTCTGGAGAAACACTGAAGTTTACGTTATAAGCTCTACTACCACCAGTATTTTCGATTACGAACAATACCTTTCTGCTAAGCGTTTTTAAATCAAAATTAATATCAATATCAGCCTCATATTCGTCTTCCTGTTTCCAGGAAATACGTTGAGAATTAAAATTTGCAATTATTGCTGCAATTACCGCCAATGCAGCTGCAGTAATTTCCCAATTGGAATTCTTAATAGAGTATCCTATAAGAATTACAGAACCTAATAAAGCAAAGTATTCTATACTAAGTATGAAATTTCTCAAAATTCTTTTTTTCATATAATTTTATTCTATATTGAAACTGATAGACTATAAGCCAAATTCTATTGATAGATCAATTAACAAATGTAATAATAACAAATTATTCACGTTTACGGCAATCCATACTTATACTGATTTAATAGTAGAATATTCTTTATTTAAGCTAAAACAAAAAACCTCATCAAATCTGACGAGGCTCATATTTTAAATAAGATAAATTAATTATCCCTGTTTTCTGTGCGTGCTTTTCGGAGCAGATTTTGCGGCAGAAGTTGCTTTTACTTTTGGAGCTGCTGGTTTTTCTGCTTTCGGCGCTGCTTTTTTAGGCGCTTCTTTTTCTACGTTTACTTCTTCCGTTGCCGGTTCACCATCCAACGTTTCTGGTTCTGCTTTTACGAAGCTTTCAGGAGTAATGTATCCTGCTTTATGAAGAATATTGTACCACTGTGCTAATTTCTTGATGTCTGAAGCGTAAACTCTTTCCGTATCGTAGTTTGGAAGAGAAGCCGTCATAAATTCTTTTAGTTCAGCATCACTTGCTTTATGGTGAATCGCTTCTTTGTAATCGTAGTTTTTAGCAATATTTTCAAAAACTTCGAACAAAGGAACTTCTTTATCAAAAGTAAACATGGCGATATTATCCAATAAGCTTACCTGGCTTGAATTACCAATACTTACTTTTTTCTTTGTTGTAACATCTTCAATGATAAATCCGTTTCTTAATTGAGAAACTAATTTAAAAAGTCCTGGTTTTCCGGAAATTGAAATTATTTTTTCTAACAGCATAATTTTATTTTTTGTATTTCTGAAATCGTTATTGCACTTCGACAGGCTCAGTGTGACAACTTTTTGCTCTTTATTTTTTTATTTATTGTATTGTAAACTATTTTGGAAATCTCATTTTATAATTGATGCTTACATCACCTTGGGTGATTTTTGTCAATTTACCTTTTACCAGTTTCTTTTTCAAGGCACTTAAATGGTCGGTAAATAAAATTCCTTCAATGTGATCGTACTCATGCTGGATTACGCGGGCTCTAATATCGGAAAAAGTTTCTGTATGTTTCACAAAATTTTCGTCATAATATTCGATCACGATCGTCCCTTTTCTCTTCACATCTTCTCTCACATCCGGAATAGAAAGGCATCCTTCGTTAAATTTCCATTCTTCCCCGGATTCCTCAAGAATTTTCGCATTAATGAAAACTTTTTTGAATTCTGCCAGCTCATCTTTGATATCGTCATAATCTTCATCTTCCGCCAAAGGACTTACATCGATCACAAAAAGACGGATATCCAGTCCGATCTGAGGTGCAGCCAGACCAATTCCGTTGGCGCTGTACATGGTATCGAACATGTTTTCTATCAATTCCTGCAGGTCGGGATAATCTTTATCAATATCCTTTCCTACTTTTCTTAAAACGGGGTCACCAAAGGCTCTTATCGGTAAAATCATCTTGTTTTCTGTTCTAAAAAATTCTGCAATATGATGGTTGCACTTACTTTATCTATTAATCCTTTCTGCTGTCTCTGCTTTTTATTTTTTCCGCTTTGGGAGATAAAAAACGAAGCCATTTTGGATGTAAATCTTTCATCGAAGCGGTTGACTTTAACCATTGGAAATTCGTTTTTAAAAATATCTATAAATTTTAAAATATCAGTTTCCACTTCGGAAATATTTCCTTTCAAATCTATAGGAAGTCCTATCACAACTTCATCTACTTTGTTTTCACTGAAATATTTTTTCAGAAATTCAATCATCAATGGAGTCTGTACAGTATCCAGACCGCTTGCAATGATCTGCATGTCATCCGTTGCAGCAATGCCACAACGAGCCTTTCCGTAGTCTATTGCAAGGATTTGTCCCATAGGTTTGCAAATTTAGTAAATTTTAATGATTTTATTCCAAACACATTTTTTTTATAAATCATGTTTTTATTCCGCTATTTTTTTTATAAATTTAATTTTCCAAAAACGTAATTATGAAGAAACTCATTCTCGTAAGACATGCTAAAAGTGACTGGCCGGAAGAAACAGACGACTTCGACAGACCATTGGCAGACAAGGGTTTAGAAGAAGCGATGCAAATGTCCAGATTCATGAAGAATAATAATGTGGCCATCGATTATTTTATCTCGAGTCCTGCAGTTCGCGCATTAAATACGTGCAAAATCTTCAATCAGGACTACCACATCAGCATCGTTACGAATGAGAGACTTTATAATCCTTCAGAAAGCAATTTTGAATCGGTGATTTATGACCTGGACGACAGGCATGAGTCGGTTGCTCTTTTCTCCCATAACAACGGAATTTCCAATTTTGCCAATTCTATTTCCCAGGATATTTTTCATTTTCCGACATGCGGTGTCGCCGGCTTTGAAATCGACTGCAATTCCTGGTCTGAATTTGACGGAGCAAAAAAAGAGACTATTGTTCTTTTATGATCCGGGAAAAATTAAATAAATCGTCTGTAAATAGAGACTTTGTCTTTATAAATCAAATAATTAAGATTCTTCACTACCAATAAAACATTATAAATTTCACCGCAAAAGTTACAAAAGATTTTAAAATACTTTTTAAAATATGTGAAGTTCTCAAAAAAATAAAAATCAGAGATTTTTAAAAACTCATGTGTTCTAAAATATTCATAAAGTTTTTATTCTTTAATCTAATGTGACTCATGTGTTAAAAAGCATTTGTGACTTTTGCGGTTAAATAAAAAGTTTAAACTTAATCAATAATTTTTGGCTAAAGCCTTTTTTCTCCATTCAAACAAAAGACGGGCTAAAGCCCGTCCCTATTGATAATCATCCCCTGAATGATTTTTCTAAAATTATTTTCGTCTTAAATCCAGATCATCAAAATCAAAACTGAAATCCGTAACATCAGAAATTGGTTTTAGTCTGGCAGACTGAGCCTTTCCTGTCTCGTCATAATCAAAAACAATATAAGCATCGGCATCATAGCTTCTGTCGTCCCATTTGATAATGAAGGAATTATTGGAGAATGACAACAGTTCACCTTTTAATCTTGGAGAATTTTTGCATGAAATTCTATACGTATTCCCTTGTCTTGCAACTTCTACATCTCCAAACCATTTATCGTTATACGTTCCGACAAACTGTTCCGGTTTTGGCTGAAGATTTTTATCCTTTTGGAAAGCTTCAGATTTAGCAAAAGCTTCTTTTTTCTGCTTGTCAAAACCTTCTTCCATTTTTTTCATTCGGTCTCCGTACGTTTTCAGCCAGTTACGGTCTGCGATGCCGAGATAAGAATCTTTCACCGTATTGGTAATCGTATTGAAAGCTGCTCCGGACTGTTGATTCGTCAAAATCACAATTCCCAATTTCATATCCGGGATCAGCGTAAATTGTGTTACCGTCCCTATCAATCCGCCGGTGTGTTGAATTTGCTTGTGTCCTTTGATATCACTTAAAAACCAGCCCATTCCATATCCATAAAAATTGGTATCGTAAGGACTTTTCGCTGCTACTGCAGTTGGAATCTGTAAATTCCAAAGCTGTTGAACATTTTTATCTGAAACTAATTTCTTTCCGTCTCTGGTGGTGAAATTGTTCAGAAGACATTGTGCCCAGACTGTCATATCTTTAATATTACTCAAGATTCCTCCGGCTGCATTGGCTGTTTCGTTCCAGTCGTGAGGAACAGCGATGGCTTTACCATCCACCGGTGCATGAGCATCAATTTTGTTCGCAACTGCTTTAGCTCTGTTATAGCTCCCGAAACTTGAGGTCATTCCGACAGGCTTCATGATTCTTTGTTCAATAAATTCTGCCCAGCTCAATCCCGAAACTCTGTGAATAATTTCACCGGCAACGATGAACATAATATTATTGTAATCCAAAGTTGTTCTGAAAGGATTTTCCGGTTTTAAATAGCGTACGTTGTGAACAATATCGTTTACCGTTAAATTTCCACCTTCCGGAAAGAACATCAGATCGCCCTGTCCCAATCCTAATCCAGCTCTGTGGGTTACCAGATCTTTAATGGTAACGTTTTGAGAAACATACGGATCATACATCTGGAATTCAGGAATATATTTGGAAACTTTATCGTCCCAGTCTAATTTTCCTTCATCTGCTAAAATTGCCAGAGCTGTACAGGTAAAACCTTTGGAGTTGGAGGCAATTCCTACCAGCGTATTGTCGTCCATAGGCTGTTTCGTCGTTAAAGAACGTACTCCAAAGCCTTTGGAATAAATAACTTTTCCGTCTTTGATAACACCAACCGACATACCCGGCACATCGAATGTTTTCAGCGTGTTTTGTATTAATTCATCCAATTTTTTCTCTTCAACCTGTGCGTTGGCAAAACCAACCGTGAGCAAAAGAAGGAAAATAGAAAGTTTCTGCTTCATTTTTAATTTTTTTCAAATTTAGTAAATAAAGCTGTTTAATCTTTTTAATTATATTCAATAACAATTAAAAACGCAAAGTTTTCATTTTCAGTTTAAATCGTTTAAGGAAAGCAAAGAGGGCAGATTTCATCTGCTATCAAGCCTACGCTTAATCATCCGTCTCTGAAGGAAATTCCTTTAGTTTATTCATTAATAAAAATATACTTTTCTCTGCGTTTAATCATTACTTTAAATTTTGATTCAATACTATTTGAAGTAAAATCTGAACATTCAAATAGCTTATCTACAAATCTTACAGAAGACAACTGATCGTAAAGATGTTCGTAAATAGTCACAAAAAATAATTTCAAATCTTATCTTTGTAAAGAATTTTTAATCAATGACCAAAATCCTCCTACTTTCTGACTCTCATTCCTACATTGATGACCGTATTTTAGAATATGCCGGACAGGCTGATGAAATCTGGCATGGCGGTGATTTCGGAAGTATGGAAGTGATTGAGCAGCTTGAGAGGATAAAACCCTTAAAAGGAGTTTACGGAAATATTGACAATGCAAAAATACGCACTGAATTTCCTGAAGTGAACCGTTTCTTTTGTGAAAATGTAGAAGTTTTGATGATTCACATCGGAGGTTATCCCGGAAAATATACGCCACTGGCAAAACAGGAAATTGCTGAAAAAGCTCCGAAGCTTTTCATTTCAGGGCATTCGCATATTTTAAAAGCGATGTTCGATCCGAAGAATAATCTGCTGCATCTCAATCCGGGAGCCTGCGGAAAACAGGGATGGCACAAAATGCGAACAATGATGCGTTTTGTGATTGATGGTTCAGAAATTAAGGATTTGGAAATTATAGAATTAGGACCGAAGTTTTAAAATAAAATATGAAAATTGGTGATAAAGTTTCTGTAGTGGATGAAGATTTGAGCGGAGTTGTAACTTCGGTTAACGGAAATACTGTTGTTTTAAAAGATGAATATGGTTTTACGCATCAGTATTCGAAGGAAAAACTGGTTCCGAAAAACTCTGATTTATACGAAAACATTAAAATTGTAAAAAAAAGCAGAACCTAAAAAAAATATTTCTAAAAAGCATCAGAAAAATGCTTTGATTCTGGATCTGCATTTTCATAATCTGGTTAAAAACCCTAATGATTATGACAGTTTTGAAAGGTTATTCATTCAAAAGGAAAGATTACTAGAAACGTTGAATTTTTGCAGAAAAAACCACCTTAAAAGATTAGAAATCGTTCACGGAATTGGTGACGGAATTCTTCAGAGAATGGTTTTAGATGTTTTGCAAAGCCAGACCGGACTTGATTTTTACAATAAGGAGATACTTCATCATCAATCAGGTGCAGTAATGGTAGAATTTCACTAAATTTGCAGGAATTGAAATATGAATATACTTAATTTACTTTTCACTAAAGACGGTTTGACGTACCAGATTGCCAGAAACAAAAGCATTGTGGAAGAAAAATCGTATTTCGTAGATGAAGAATCTCCGGAAAATCTTATTTCAGATAAGCTGGATGAGGTATTAATCAAACAAAGATTTGATGAAATTCATGTCATTTCCGCCCTCAATCACTTTACTTTGATGCCGGAAGGTTTTTCCCAACATGAAACAGGATTTGATCTGATCGCCTTCAATGCACCGATTGACAAGGAAAAAGAAGAACTGATGCTGTCGATCAATGAGAAATTCAAAGTTCAGTTTTATTATACTTTTCCGAAGAATTTTTATAAAAAGATTAAAGAGCTTGCAGTGCCTGTTAATTTTAATTTTTCCGGCGAAAAGTTTCTGAATTCAATTCATAATAAAAACAATAAGGAGATTCATATCAACCTTTATCACAATCAGTGTGAATTTTTTGCGATAGACAGCAAGAAAGTTATTTTATATAATAATCTGGATGTAAATTCTGAAGTGGATTTTTTGTATTTCATCATGTTTACTTTAAGCAAAATCGGTTTCGGAATCAATGAAACCAACTTCTTTGCGTATGGAGAAACTACTGAAAATGAAACTTTTATTTCAGAACTGCAGAAATTCGTGAAAAATTTAAAAATCATATTCGATAATATTCCGAATAAAAATTTTATACTAAATTAGGTTACAGGAAGCAGTTATCAGGTTTAAGTTACCTGCATGCTATGTCTACAATCTAAAACCCAACTATTTATGTACAGAATCATTTCAGGCAAATGGAAAGCCAAAAAAATAGCAGCTCCAAAGAATTTTGATGTAAGACCGACGACGGATTTTGCCAAAGAAGCCCTTTTCAGTATTTTGGAAAACACTTATGATATGCAGTCGATTTCTGTGCTTGATTTATTTGCCGGTATTGGCTCAATAAGCTTTGAATTCGCTTCAAGAGGCTGTAAGGATGTAACTTCTGTAGAAATGAACCCTAAGCACACCGCTTTTCTTAATGCTACGGCTGCCGAACTGGATATGGCGTTACAGATCAATGTTCAGCGTGGAGATGTTTTTGACTGGCTGAAAAAATTCAGAAATAAAAAATCATTTGAAATTGTCTTTTCTGATGCTCCTTTCGAAATGGAGGAGAAAAAATATCAGGAAATTATTTCTTTAGTTTTAAACAATAAATACTTAAAACCAAACGGAGTTCTGGTTATTGAGCATCAAAGCCGTATGAAATTTGATCATACGAACTTATTCGACACCAGAAAATACGGAAATGTAAGTTTCAGTTTTTTTGAACCGAATAAAGAAGAAAATACAGAAATTGGAGAATAAAACCTGTATTTATAGAAAATCAAAAAGCTGTTTCTTATCGCGAAACAGCTTTTATTTTATAATACTTTTAACTCTAAATCAATCGATTTTCCAAAAAATTTCTTTGAGATCTTTTCAAAGTTTTTCGTTAAATCTGAAAGATAAAAATGATAGCTCGGTTTTGGATTCTGATCATTCAGCAAATTATATTTATCCAAAATAATTTTCAAATGATTGGCCACAATATTCGGAGAATCGATCACACGGACACGATTTCCGTAATACTGTTTGATTTCGTCAATGAGTAATGGATAATGGGTGCAGCCCAGAATCAGTGTTTCAATATTTTTCAATTTACTATTACTCAAATAATTATAAATAATTGCATGAGTGATCGGATGATTCTTGAAACCTTCTTCAATTGCAGGAACAAGCAGAGGCGTTGCCAATTCATCCACTTTAATCCATTTGTTGTGCTTTCTAATACTTTTTTTATACAGACCTGAATTCACCGTCGCCTTTGTCGCAATAACTCCAACATTGTTGTGGATTTCATAAGAAACTTTCTCCGCGACAGGATTGATAACATCGATTACAGGAACTTTACCGGCAACAGAATGCATTACTTCGTTTAAAGCATTCGCCGTCGCCGTATTGCAGGCAATAACGATCGCTTTACAGTTTTGGTCTAACAGAAAATTGGTGATCTTGGTAGAATATTCGATAATGGCTTCCTTTGATTTTTCACCGTACGGAAGATGTTTTGTATCCCCGAAATAAATAAGATCTTCATGAGGAAGAAGTCTCTTGATCTCTTTAGCCACCGTTAAACCTCCCACTCCGCTATCAAAAATGCCGATAGGTTGCTTGGCTGAAAGATGCGAATAATCTTGCTTTTTAGTTTTCAAAACTGAGTTAAAATTTTATACAAAAATAGTGAAATTGTTGGATGCGGGATGTGGGATTTCAGAAGTTTTTCACAAAGTGCTCTTCGAATATTGGGATTCAAATTCACGACTTAAATAATAAACAGATCAGAAGCAATACCATCTGCCATGAACCAATGCTTTTCAGGGATTTTTAAATGATTGTTTTCAATGATTAAAATTTCTTCTTCCAGCTTAGATTTGATTTCAAATTGGAAATGTTCCAATATTTTATCATTAAACTTTTCTTTTAAGCTTCCGAGATCAACTCCCCAAATTGTCCGTAAACCAATCATAATCATTTCATTAAACTGGTCTTCCGTAGAAAGCAATTCTTCTTCTTTAGCCAAAATATTTGAATTTAATTTCTTAATATATTGACTATTATTGGCGACATTCCAGCTTCTTATCTCAAATCCGTTGTAAGAATGCGCGGATGGTCCAATTCCCAAATATTCTTTATACTTCCAATACGAAGAATTATGTTTTGAATAAAAGCCAGGTTTTGCAAAATTGGAAACTTCGTAATGTTCAAATCCGTTATCTTTTAGAAAATCTGATAAATAGTAGAATTCTTTATTCTGTTCTTCTTCTTTCGGACTCTTTATTTTTCCTTTTAAGATCCAGTTTTCTAAGGCCGTTTTGGGTTCTACCGTAAGAGCATATGAGGAAATATGTGGTACTTCCAGCGCAATTGTTTTATTTAAATTTTCTTTCCAGATTTCCAGATTGGAAGTTGGTGAGCCATAAATTAAATCAATACTTAGATTTTCAAATCCGAAATCCTGCGCTCTTTTGATGGAACCTTCTGCTTCTGATGCAGTATGGGCACGATTCATTAATTTTAAATCTTCTTCAAAAAAACTCTGAGTTCCGATGGATAAACGATTGATCGGTGAACCGGCTAAACCTTTCAGGAAGTTTTTATCTAAATCATCGGGATTGGCTTCCAGTGTTATTTCGATATTATTTTCAAAACTGAAATGTTTTAAAACCTCATCAATTAAAGATTTTATTTCATCTGATGAAAGGATGGACGGCGTGCCACCACCAAAATAAAGCGACTGTAAGTTTTTGTTTTGCAATTCATCTTTTCGCAGGAAAATCTCCTTTTTCATCGCAGTCAGCATTTCATCTTTAAAATTTAAAGATGTTGAAAAATGAAAGTTGCAGTAGCTGCATTTTTGTTTGCAAAAGGGAATGTGAATATAGATCATAAAAAAAGCCCTGAAAATTCAGAGCTCAAATTTATTTAAATTAAATCAATTAATATCTATAACCTCTGTGGTTAATGAAGTTATCGAAGTTATATCCTACCCCAAGCATGAAGCTATTTCCTCCATACTCTTGGATATCAGACAAACCGATGTTGTAGGTAGCACCTATCATAAATTTATTGAATCTCACTTTCACTACCGGAGCGATCTGCAACTGCTGACTGTCAAATCTGTTCTGAACAGTTCTGTAGTTTACTCCGAAAGAGAATGAGTTGATATCATTAAAGAACGTAGCCATAAGGTTACCGTCAATAGTTCTTGTAGAGTTGGTATTTAAGTTAATCAATACAGATGGTGTTACATACATATTATCTGCAAAATGCCAGTCCCATCCTAAATTTAAGAAGAATTTAATTGGAGAAGGCTCACGTCCGTTTACGATTGCCTCATCGTTTGTAAGAGCGATATCATTCACGGAAACCGAAGCAAAGATGTTACTGTAAGTAGCCGCTACCCCAAAATTGGCATATGCCATGAAGATGTTACTTTCACTTCCCTGTAATAAAGGATCTGAAGCATCCTGAGTATTAATTTTTGAATAATCAAAATTCATGTTGTAGAAGCTCACGCTTGTACCGAAAGAGAACTGATCTTTTCTGTCTCCTTCACTGCTAAGAGGAATAAAATATGAAGCACCAGCCGTAATACCTCCTGCAGAAATAGGACCATTACTGTCTCTGAATACAGATAAACCCGCACCTACTCTATCAAAAATATTCGCGTTAATCCCCACAGACTGTACGTTTGGAGACTCACTGAACTTCGAAAATTGCTGCTGATAGTTAAGATTAAGTTGCACATAGTCGGTCTTTCCGTATTGTGCCGGGTTGAACAGAAAATCACCATCCAAAAGGTATTGTTGATAGTATGGTAATGTTTCTTGTGCTTTGTATGCATTTGACAAAAGAGCTAAACATACGATAGCATATAGTTTTCTCATAACAAATCTTGATTTCAATTCAACAAATATAAAAAAATTCTCAATATATTTTTAGTTTTCTAAATAATTTCTCCATTTTTTTACAGCATCCGCCATATCTTTCGGCATTGGGCTTTCAAAATATAATTCCTTTCTGGTAGTGGGATGTATAAATCCTAAAGTGTGTGCATGCAGTGCATGTCTTGGAAGAATTTCGAATACATTTTTTATAAACTGCTTATACTTAGGAAGATTCACTCCACGGAGAGGCGTATGGCCTTCATATCTTTCATCGTTAAACAGAGTGTGGCCAATGTGCTTGAAATGCGCCCTGATCTGATGTGTTCTTCCTGTCTCCAGTTTACATTCTACCCAGGTCATATATCTGAATCTTTCCAGAACCTTGTAATGGGTCACGGCATGTTTCCCCTGGCTACCGTCTTCATACGTGTGCATCTGCATCCTGTTTTTGGGATGGCGGCCGATATGCCCCGTTATTGTGCCCTCATCATCCTGTACATTTCCCCAGACAAAAGCCCAATAAAGTCTCTTCGTTTTCCTGTCAAAAAACTGTTTCGCCAAAAAACTTAAAGCAAATTCATTTTTTGCGATCACAAGAAGTCCGGATGTGTCTTTATCAATTCTGTGAACAAGCCCTACTCTGTCGAGATCAGATTTTTCACCTTGCTGTTCAAAATGATAAGCTAATGCATTCACCAAGGTTCCGTCCCAGTTGCCGAATCCGGGATGTACTACCATTCCGGGATCTTTATCTACCACGATCAGATCATCATCTTCGTAGACAATATTAATAGGAATATTCTGAGGGATAATGACATTTTCTCTCGGCGGATGTGCCAAAAGCACTGAAACCTGATCTCCCGGTTTTACACGATAGTTTTTTTTTACAGGAATTCCGTTCACCATGACATTTCCGGCTCTACAGGTCTGTGAAATTTTATTTCTTGAAGAATTCTGACGAAAAATCAATAGAAACTTATCTATTCTTAAAGGTTCCTGGCTCTTATCCACAGTGATATTGAGGTGTTCGTACAGTCCTTTATTTTCCTCGTCAATATCGATATTATCAATACTGTTCTGATCTAATAATTCTTCATCTGAAAATTCTTCGTTATCTTCTGCCATTGTTTTACTTTTTATACAAAAAGGCTTCAACATAAAAGTTGAAGCCTGTATTTTTATGATTATTAAAAAATTAATCTATCACGACTTTTTTTAGCCTTCGGTTTTTCAGCCGTTTTTTGTGTTGCCGTGGCCGCAGGTCTGTTACCTGAAGTTACATTATTCGGGGTACCTGTATTGGAAGCTGTCGTTCTGGATTTGTTTCCTTCGTTTACCGAACCTGATGTTTTCACTGTTGATTTCTGAGCTTCCGTCTTTGGAGCTTCCGTAGAAGGCTTAGGACTTTCTTTTTTCGGTGCTGCCGGCATTGGAGGCTCTTGATAGGTTGGCTCATGATAAGCCGGAACTTCCTGATACTGAACAGGCGGCAGTCCTGTATCCACTTTCATCCTATAGATTGAATTCAGCTCTTCTATTTTTGCTCTCAGCTCCGCCGGAGTTCTTTTACTTGCCCAAAGATCCATCTGCATTCCCTGATCCCTGACATCTCCCGCTGCAGGATCCTGATAATAAATAATATCAGATTCATCTTTACTTCCGTCTTCATGCTCTACAAGGCCTACTTCAAACATGCTTCTTGCAATCACGGCTCTTGCCTCTTTCACGGTAAGACCAACAACATTAGGAATTGAAATATTTCTCATCGGCCCTGAACCTATGACTACATCCACCACAGAAAATCTCGGTAGTTTTGTCTTTGGTTTTACAGCTGCCCCTTTGAACATAATTCTTAAGACCGCATCTTTCTGAATACTTGGTTCAAAGATGGTATCTCCTACTTTTAATCCTACCTGTTCAAGTCTCTGGAAAGCAAGACCAGAATATTTATTGATAACATCCGGAACTTCAACTTTAGCCCAGGTTCTCGGATTTACTTTTAATAAAATTGCTCTTCCGTCTTTAACCCTTGAACCCGGTGAAGGATACACCTGCAACACCTGGAAAGGCCTGTATTTAGGATTATACTGAGGACTATCAACTTCATATTCTAAACCTGAATCATCTAAAATTTTAATGGCTTCATAAACGGATTTATTGACAATATTGGGAACAGGAATTTCCTGACCGTGATTGGTATGATACTCCAGCCAACGGAATGTAAGCCAAACCAACCCAACGAAAACACCTATGGCAACAGCTAAGTTCAATAAAACTTTCCAATTGAAAAGTGATTTAAGCATACTTAAAATGACTATAATTAGACAGCAAATATAATTAATAATTTTAGAATGTCCATATTTCATTTTCGTTTTCAAAATTTCAGGTTTTGCAAAATTGCATGACATAAAATCATTAAATTTGCCCTAATTGATACTTTACGAATATGAGCAAAAAAAGTGTTGCCGTAGTAATGGGAGGCTATTCAGACGAATATGTTGTGTCATTAAAGAGCGGACAATTAATTTATGATTCTCTGGACAGAAACCTTTACGATGTATATAAAGTGGTCATCCTTAGAGACGAATGGTATTTTTTAGATGAAAATGATCACAAATTTCAGATCAATAAAGGTGACTTTTCAGTGACATTGGATCATAAACCGCTGAAATTTGATGTCTGCTTCAATATCATTCACGGAACGCCTGGCGAAAACGGAATTCTTCAGGCATATTGGGATGCCATCGGACAAAAATATACCGGCTGCGATTTTTATCAAAGCGCTCTGACATTTAATAAAAAAGATACCTTAGCCGTGCTTTCAAAATATGGAATCCCCTCAGCAAAAAGTATTTATCTTCGAAAAGGTGAAGAGATCAATGCCGATGAAATCGTAGAAAAACTAGGATTGCCTGTTTTTGTTAAGCCTAATCAATCCGGCTCTTCTTTAGGAATTTCAAAGGTTAAGGAAAAATCTGAATTAATTGCTGCCACAGAAATCGCTTTTAAAGAAGATGATGAAATTTTAATTGAAAGCTTTCTTGACGGAATGGAAGTTTCCGTAGGAGTTATTGATTATCATGGAGAAACCGTTGTTTTGGGCATCACAGAAATTGTTCCTAACAATGAGTTTTTCGATTATGAAGCTAAATACGAAGGTGCTTCTGAAGAAATTACACCGGCAAGGATCGATGAAGAAACAAGAATCCGTGTGGAAGAAATCGCAAAAAAAGCCTACAATTCTCTCGGAATGAGTGGTTTTTCACGTAGCGAATACATTCTGATGGACGGAATACCCTATATGCTTGAAATGAATACCAATCCGGGATTCTCTCCTGCCAGCATCCTTCCGCAACAGGCAAAAATTTACGGAATATCAATTAAAGACCTTTGTGGAAACGAGGTTGAGAAAGCTTTACATAAAAATTAAAACAATTGAAGATTGAGGCAGGAAGATGGAAGTTAATGATTCTGTAAATTTTACCTCATCGTTCATAGCACATAACTTATAATTTACTGCGCATGAAAATTGCTGTTTTCCCCGGATCATTTGATCCCATAACTTTAGGACATTACGATATCATAGAACGGGCAGCTCCGCTTTTTGACAAACTCATTATTGCTATCGGGCAGAATTCCCAGAAAAAATACATGTTTCCTCTGGAAAAAAGAATGGAATTTATACAAAACTCTGTCGCCGAATTTCCCAATGTAGAGGTTGATTTTTTTGAAGGCTTAACCGTAGATTACTGTTTTGAAAAAGATGCGCAATACATTATCAGAGGCTTAAGAAACCCTGCAGATTTTGAATTTGAAAAAGCCATTGCACACACCAACAGAACGTTAGCACACAAAAAAACTGGAAACCGTCTTTCTGTTAACTTCCTCCGGAAAATCATTTATTAGCAGCAGCATTGTAAGGGAAATCATCAATCACGGCGGGGAATACGGACTGCTGGTCCCGGACTCGGTGAGAGTTGAGAAAAAGTAAAATGATCGATAATCGATAAATGATGATTGATAAAAATCCGACTAAAAATCAATTATTATCATCATTTTATCATTCCTAAAATATGCACGAACAATTCAATTTCGCCATAGAAGTTCTTGGAACGATATCTTTTTCGATGTCGGGCAGTTTTGCTGCGATGCAGAAGCGGCTGGATCCGTTCGGCGTATTGATTATTGCATTTGTGACATCTGTAGGTGGCGGAACGGTAAGAGACCTGCTTTTAGATATTCCGGTTTTCTGGATGCATGATCTGTTAACATGTTCTTTAATCATCCTGACCAGTATTTTCACAATGATTTTTAAATCTTTTGAAAAAAACTTCCGCGTCACCTTATTTATTTTCGACAGTTTCGGACTGGGATTGTTCACGATAATCGGTGTTCAAAAAGGACTTCATGCAGATATCCATCCTTTGATATGCATAGGACTGGGGACTATTACAGGTTGTTTCGGAGGGATTATCCGGGATATTCTGCTTAATAGAATTCCGTTGATTTTCAGGAAGGAAATCTATGCAACGGCTTGTATTATAGGAGGTGCTGCATTCTTGTTACTAACAGAATTCACGACTTTATCATATACTATCATTCAGATTGTCACTATTTTGTTAATTGTATTAATCAGAACTTTAGCCGTGAAATATCACTGGCAGATCCCAAAATTCTATGGCTATAACAACGATGCAGAAATGTAAAGTTAAATTAATTGCAACACTTAAATATAAAAAGCATCTGAAAATTTTCAGATGCTTTTATTTTTTATAAGATTCTTCATTAAAAGAATTTCCCTCTGTTTCTCATATTCGGGTTATGCATATGCTTTTGCATGGTCGGCATTTTAAGCTGCTCTTTCATCATTTTGATCTGATCGGTCATCATCCCGGCGCTGTCGAGTCTTTTTGCTTCTTCAAGCAATTTCTGCCCTTCCTGCTTTCTTCCTTTAGAAATCGCTGCGGCGGCAAGGTTTAATGTTGCCATAGCCCTGTCATGCTTCATATTGAGGCCATATTCCAGAGCTTTTCTCATAAGAGGCTCCACTTTTGTCGGATGATCCTGAGCCTGCGTCAATCCTGTCAGATAATGGAAATAACCATACTGAGATTTGTGAAGCTGAGCCTGATAATTCGTAATATTTTTTAACCAGTGAGCAGCTTTTTCCATATTCTGTTTTCTCAGTTGCCAGAAAGCAAGCAGGATATATTCATTTTTAAAGAAAAGCAAAATCGGAATAGCAGATAGAATAACCAAAACAATTCCCCATCCGATATTTCTATTCATCATCAGATAAACTGCTATTGCAATAATTATCGCAGAGATTACGAACTTTATGTATTTATTCATTATTAAATTTTAGAAGTGCAAAGATAAGAAATTTGGTTGTTAGTTATCAGTTGTTGGCTGATGGTTTCCCTTAAAATTTCATCTGTCAACGAACAACTACTGCTCAACAACTTTTTCATACGTTTGAAAATAAAAATCATATTGATTCTTTTCGTCTTTCTCATGGAAAACTTCATTCGTTTTTTTCCAGGTTTTCTCATCAATCTTGGGAAAATAAGTATCAGCTTCAAGATCAGCTTTTACCAAAGTAACTTCCAATTTGTCAGCAACATCCAGAGTTTGCTCATAAATATTCCCTCCGCCAATAATGAAAACCTCTTCATCTATTTTCCTGGCAAATTTTACCGCTTCTTTAATGCTTCCTACAATCAGAACTCCTTCTTCAAACCAGTCATTTTTTCTGGAGATAACAATATTTGTGCGGTTAGGAAGCGGTTTCCCGATGCTTTCATATGTTTTTCTTCCCATAATCACAGGATGTCCCGAGGTAAGATCTTTAAAGTGTTTTAAATCTTTTGGAAGATGCCAAAGTAACTGATTTTCAAAGCCAATCTCGTTCTTTTCTCCCATTGCCACGACTATTGTTGTCATTAAAATAATTTTTCACAAAATTAGCACATAATTTGTATATTTGGTTAGCACAAAAAAATTTAAAAAATTAAACTATGAAAAACAGAGGCTGTCTGAGCGCCGGCACTATCGGCATTGCTCTTCTGATTATCGTGGCGGTTTTATTCTTCTGGGGAAAAAGCGGCTACAATAATTTTGTTACGAAGGAACAGAACGTCAATACAAAATGGTCCAATATAGAGACGGTTTATCAGAAAAGAGCCAACCTGATTCCTAATCTTGAAAGAACGGTGAAATCATATTCGAAATTCGAGCAGGAAACCTTGACAAAGGTTGTTGAGGCACGCTCAAAAGCGACTTCCGTAAACATAGACCCTACAAATATGACGGAGCAGGATATGGCAAAATTCCAAGCTGCACAGGGTGAATTATCCGGAGCATTAAGCCGATTGATGGCCGTTGTGGAGTCTTATCCTAATTTAAAAGCAGATCAGCAATACATCAATTTCCAGAGAGAATATACGGCGATTGAAAACAGCATCCGCACAGAAACGGTTTATTACAATCAGGCTGCTCAGGAATATAATACAGCGATTAAAACTTTCCCGAATAATATTCTGGCGAATTTTACCAACTTTAAAGAAAAACCTTATTTCAAAGCAGAAGCAGGAGCTGAAAAAGCACCTGAAGTATTCACAGAATAATGGCCGGTAATTTCTTAACAAGTCAGCAGATAGCTTCCCTTGTGGAAGCTATTCAGTCGGCAGAAGAACATTCTACCGGTGAGATCCGTGTGCATATTGATTCGAATACAAACGATGACAATGCAAAAACTGCATTTAAGGTTTTTGAAGATTTATGCATGGATAAAACTGCCGAAAGGAATGCGGTTCTTTTTCATGTCAATTTTGAACAAAAATATCTCACGATTATCGGTGATACCGGAATTCATGAAAAAGTAAGTCAGTCTTACTGGGACCATCTGCACGATTATATTACTTCTGAATTTGCCAAAGGAAATTATTACAAGACATTGAAAAGTGCCATTCTGGAAACCGGTATTGAACTAAAGAAACATTTTCCTGTAACGGGAGAAAACCCCAATCAGCTGTCTAATGAAATTACGTTCTCTTAAAATAGTATTTTCATTCATCCTTCTATGCTTTTACACATTTGTATCAGCACAGTATTCTATTCCTAAAAAGCCTGCTGTTTTATATCCTGTTTTTGATGAAGCCAATCTTCTTTCCGAGCAGGAAAAAAATGATCTTAATAAAAAGCTTATTGCTTTCTCAGATTCCACTTCAACTGAAATTGAGGTTATCATTATCAAATCAACTAATGGAGAAGATGTTAATTTTCTTGCTACCATGTTTGGTGAAAAATGGGGAATCGGACAGAAAGGTGTTGACAATGGTGTCGTTTTTTTAATTGCAAGTGAAGATCACACGATGTCTATCCAGCAGGGGCGGGCTGTAGAGCAATACCTAACAGCCTCGGTTGCAGGCCAAATTCTGGATTACATTGTCACTCCTCATTTTAAGCAGGGCGAATGGTATGAAGGAATTGATCGCGGAACATCCGCTATTATGGAAGCCGTTCAGGGAAAATTTAAACCTTTAAAAGAACACAAAAAGAGCGGCGACGGAGGTATTGTTAAAATTATGATTATTGCTTTTGTCATCTTTATCATTTTCTCTATAATTTTCGGAAGCCGAGGTGGCGGAAGAGGCGGAAACGGTGATGATGACGATATTATCCTTTCAAGAAGAGGACGCAGAAATTATCCCGGTGGATTTTTCCCATTCCCAGGCAGCTTCGGAGGAGGCGGTTTTGGCGGGGGAAGCTCTGGCGGTGGAGGATTCGGTGGCTTTGGCGGAGGTGGAAGCTTCGGCGGTGGAGGTGCTTCCGGCGGATGGTAAACTATTCTGGCCAGTAAAACCATTTCTTATTCTGATCTTATTTCCAATTATTAATTCATTTCATAAAAAGGAATTTTTTCTATATTTTTTAATTTTAATTAATAAAAATTCCAGTTATTAGTATTAAAAAATCAACAAACCTGTCCTAAATCTGTTTTTAATTTAAAACTTTTTCGCTATATTTACTGAAAACAGGTTTATGAAGAAGACGTTGGTAGTTTTTGCACATCCTTATTTAGAGCACTCAAACTCGAATGCAGAGCTCATCAATTTCTATGTTCGCCACCAACATTTTACCCTTCGGGATCTTTATGAAGAATATCCTAATTTTCATATTGCAGCATTCAGAGAGCGAAAAAGAATACAAAACTATGAACGTTTCATTTTTCAGTTCCCTTTGATATGGTTCGGAATGCCGCCTCTCCTTAAACTTTGGATTGATGAAGTTTTTGACCGTGACTGGCTTAAAGAAGGAAATCAAAACCCGTTGCAAGGCAAGGAAGTTTACATCCTGGTAACTACAGGCGGAAAAGAAAGGTCTTTTCACAGACAAGGAACCTACAAGTTTACGGTAGAAGAACTGATCAGCGGACTTGTTGTGTCTCTGAATGTTTTCAAAGCCGACATTAAAAATATAAAAATCGTTTACGAAGCCAACAAACTTTCAAAAAAAGAAATCATTTTACATAAAAAGGAATTTTCAGAACTACTTAATCAGTAAAAATTATGGAAACAAGCTTAGCCATGAATACTCTTTTATTCCTGGGCGTTGCCATTATTATGGTTCCGCTGGCGAGGAAGTTCGGACTAAGCTCTGTGATAGGATACATTGCAGGCGGAATTATTATTGGCCCTTACGTTTTAAAACTTACGGGGAAAGATGTCAATGATATTATGCATGCCAGCGAATTCGGGGTAATCATGTTACTCTTTCTGGTAGGATTAGAACTTGAGCCCCGGAAATTCTGGGAAATGCGGAAGAAAATTGTCGGGCTGGGGCTTACACAGATGATGCTTACCATTTCTTTACTTTTTCTGGTTTTTATAATAGTAGGATGGCCATTAGATAAAGCGGTAGCTGTTGCCATGTGTTTCGCACTTTCCTCTACGGCTATTGTTTTGCAGACGTTGCAGGAAAAAAATAATTTAAAAACACTGGCAGGAGAAGCTTCATTTTCCACGCTTTTATTTCAGGATATTGCTGTAATTCCTATTTTGGCAATATTACCGCTGATTGCACATTACAAAGCAAGGCACAACGATAATGAAATTCAGGTATTGATCCAGACACTTCCGGAGTGGATGCAGTTTGCTACCGTGATTTTAGGTGTTGCCATATTAATATTATTGGGAAGGTATGTTTTTGTCCCTTTTTTAAGATATGTTTCAAAATCGGGAATGACGGAATTATTAACGGCCTCTTCCCTGTTTCTGGTCATCGGAGTTTCCGAACTGATGGTAGCCATCGGGCTTTCACCGGCTCTGGGAGCATTCCTTGCAGGAGTTATGTTGGCTAACAGTGAATTCCGGCATGAGCTTGAAGCACAGATTGATCCTTTTAAAGGATTATTGCTTGCGGTATTTTTCGTAAGCGTAGGTTCAACGATGAATTTTAATATTATTCAGGAAGATCCTTTATTTATTTTTAGTACAGTATTTGCTGTTCTCGCGATCAAGTTTATTGTTTTATTTTCGATCGGAAGATTTTTTAAAATTGATACTCCCCAGAGTTTATTTTATGCATTTGCCCTTTCACAAGTAGGAGAATTTGCATTTGTTCTGATTAATTATGCGTCGAATCTTTATCTTCTAAGTCCTGAACTCAACGCTCAAATGATGGCGGTTACAGCTATTACAATGTGTATCACGCCGTTTCTTTTAATTATTAATGATAAACTGATTACTCCTAAATTCATTAAAGAAATCCCCGATTCTGAAAATGATTTTAATATTCTGGACAACAATGTCCGTGAGAAAAAAATTATCATTGTAGGATTCGGACATTTCGGAAGTACAGTCGGGCGACTTTTAAAGGCTAATAAAATTTCTGCTACGGTTTTAGACAGAGACTCTGACCGGGTGAAATTATTAAGAAGCTACGGATTTAAAGTTTATTATGGTGATGCCACTAAAATTCCCACTTTACGTGCTGCAGGAATTGAAGACGCCGAAATACTTGTTCTTTGCCTGGACGACCCGAATGACAATAAATTTATAGCCGATATAGTGCGCGATAATTATCCCAACGTGAAAATATTTGTCCGGGCCAAAAACAGAATCGATGCCTATAATTATCTGAATAACGGGATTAATAATATTTATCGAGAAACACTTGGTACAGCCGTCGATATGGCTGTGGATGTCCTTCACGAAACAGGCATGCGAAAATACGCAGCCAGACGTCTCGGACAAAGATTTATGGCTATTGACAAAGGATCTATCAGAAAGCTGGCGAAGGCAGAAGAAGACGATGAAATTCATCTTTTTACCACAAAAGAAATCCTCCAGAGAGAGGAGGAATTATTGGCCTATGATAATCTTAACTTTGAAAATAAGCAATGGGAAGACTCCTCAAATGATGAGGAAGACGAAATCGAAAAGTAATTAATGAATGCTTACACTTCCGCCGCTACTCTCCTCTTTTGTTACCGAAGTTACATTTCCTTTTTTGTAGACGCTCACACTACCTCCTGAAGAAGCTTCTGCATAAATTGATGATGATGCACTGATGTCAATGCTTGCACCGCTTGATGCATCTACTTTAAGATTATCCGCTACAAAATCTTTAGCTGAAATACTGCTTCCCGAAGATGAAGAAACTTCCGCTTTTTTTGCTTTTCCGGAAAGATCAATACTTGCACCTGATGATGCCTCAATATCCAAATCTACCGCCCATATTTTTCCGGTAAAGCCACTGCTGCTTCCAGCAGAAATTTCAAAATCATTGGCTTCAAGATTTCCGTCAACAGATGCTGCGCTCGAAACATCAATACTCATTTTATCCTGAACAAATTTATCTTTAACAGTGATCCCTGCAGCAGAATTAGCTTCTATTTTAGAGAAATCTTTAGCATATATTTTTGCAGAAACATTGTGGTTATTCATTACTCGTATCCCTTTTCTATAATGAATATAAAGTTTGCCGCCGCTGATATCCACCAGAATCTCATCAATAATATTTTCTGGAGCAGAAATAACTACTTTTTCTACATCCGATTTTATAATTTCTGCTTTAATCGCCTGAGAAACTTCAATTTCATCAAAATCTCCGGTCACCTCTTTTTGTTTCACAGGCCCATGATCTGTGGAAACTACTTTTTCCACCCAATTTCCTTTCTCGTTGCTGTCATGTCTTTTTTCTTTTCTTCCATCACATGATGCCAATAGTACAAATGCTGAAAAAATAAAAAGTTTTGTTGATTTCATATTCAGTTGAATTTTATGATTACTATATTAATAGACAACTAATTTATAAAAAATATTACATCATTTCTGAATTTTAAATAAGGGTTGAATTATCCCGAACTGTTTTCCAAATACTTTTTTTATACGAAACCGAAAGCTTAGGCTCCTTTTTAAATTAAGATTTAATATCTTTAGGCATTATTAATAAATCGTTTATGAAGAAGATTTCATCAGTATTATTAATTTCTGCACTAGCATTTAATCAATCCTGTACAACAATGAAAAGCACCGAAACCCAAAAGGAAGTTCCTACTCCGGACGCTTCCCTTTCGTCAAATCCTTTCATGAAGAAAAGCAAACTTCAGTATGAGACACCGGAATTTGACAAAATTAAAGACGAACATTTTAAACCTGCATTTGATTTTGGATTAAAGCAACACGATGCTGAAATCTTAAAGATCGCGAATAATCCTGAAGCACCTACATTTGAAAATACCTTGGTAGTGTTGGAAAAAAGCGGTGAGATTCTTAAAAGAGCAGTAATTGTATTCTCTAATCTTACGAGTGCCAACACCAATCCTACATTACAGGCATTGGATGAAGAATACGCACCCATTTTCGCGGCACATTCTGATAAAATGTATCTGAATGAGAATCTTTATAAAAGAATAAAAGCGATCTCTGAAAACGGTTTAGATTCTGAAAGCAAAAAACTTTTACAATATTACAAGCAAAACTTTGAAATTGCAGGAGCCAATCTTTCTGCTGCCGACAAAGAAAAACTAAAGCAGATCAACCAGGAACTTGCTTCGCTATCTACACAATATTCTAATAAACTATTGGAAGCAAGAAAACAAGGCGGCGTTTTTTTTACCGATGCTAAAGAACTGGATGGCCTTTCTGCCGACGAAATCGCTGCAGCTGCAAGTGATGCTAAAAATGCGGGAAAACCGGGTCAGTATCTATTAGCTTTACAAAATACAACTCAGCAGCCGCTTCTGCAAAACCTTAAAAACAGAGCGACAAGAGAAAAACTTTTCAAGGCATCATGGACGAGAGCTGAAAAAGGCGATGGAAATGACACTAGAGAAACGATCGAAAAATTAGCAAAATTAAGGCTTAAAAAAGCACAGATTCTAGGCAAGAAAAGCTTTGCAGAATGGAAACTTCAGGATCAGATGGCAAAAACGCCTGAAGCGGCCACTCATTTAATGAACCAGATTGCAACGCCTGCTGTAGAAACGGCAAGACGTGAGGCAAAAGACATTCAGGATCTGATTGATCAGCAAAACGGCGGCTTCAACGTTGAGCCCTGGGACTGGAATTTCTATGCTGAACAGGTAAGAAAAGCCAAATTTGATCTTGATGAAAGCCAAATAAAACCTTATTTCGAAATTACAACCGTTCTGGAAAAAGGAGTCTTCTTCGCTGCAGAAAAATTCTACGGGCTGACTTTTAAGAAAAGAACAGACCTTCCTGTTTATCATCCGGATGTAGTGACTTATGAAGTTTTTGATCATGATGGTAAATCTATTGCAATTTATTACCTCGATTTCTACACCAGAGACTCTAAAAACGGAGGCGCATGGATGAGTAATTTTGTTGAACAATCTTATTTATTGGGAACAAAACCTGTTATTGTAAACTGCTACAATTATCAAAAACCGGCTCCTGGTAAACCTTCTTTGATAAGTTTTGATGATGTTTCAACAATTTTCCATGAATTCGGCCACTCAATCCACGGAATGTTTGCCAGTCAGAAATATCCTTCATTGTCAGGAACTAATGTGCCGAGAGATTTTGTAGAATTCCCTTCACAGATCAATGAACATTGGGCTTTAGATCCTGTCGTTTTGAAAAATTACGCTTTGCATTACGAAACCAAACAGCCGATTCCGCAAGCTTTGGTTGATAAAATAAAAAAAGGCCTCTACATTCAATCAGGGTTATATGACTACAGAATTGGTTTCAGCTGCTGAATTGGATATGGATTGGCACACAGTAACCAGTGAAAGCCAGTTAATTCCTGTTTTAGATTTCGAAAAACAATCTTTAACTAAACATGGCTTTACTTTGGCAACAGTTCCGCCAAGATATCATACTCCTTATTTTGCACATATTTGGGGTGGTGGTTATTCCGCAGGATACTATGCTTATCTGTGGTCTGAAACTTTGGATAACGATGCCTGGGAATGGATTAAAAACAACGGTGGGCTGACAAGAGAAAACGGCGACCGTTTCAGAAAATACATCCTGTCCGTAGGAAATTCTGTGGATCTGAATCAGGCATTCAGAGATTTTACAGGACATGATCCGGATATTAAACCTTTATTGAGAAGCAGAGGTTTTATAAAATAAATTTGAGAAGCATTCATTTTTGGATGCTTTTTTATTTCTTCAGATATTTTTAAATAGATATATACAAAATATTGAATTGCTTTTTAAAAATAAATATATTTGACAGTATAAATTTAACTAAGAAAACTCTTATTCATGATTTTTTTAACTCTTTTAAGCATCTCGTGGCAACACATATTAATTATCCTATTATTTTGTATTCCTTTCTACTTTTTACCAACACTTGTTGCTTATCGCAGAAAAAAATCAAATGTTGATGCTATTTTCACACTAAATCTTTTCTTAGGATGGTCGGTAATAGGCTGGGTGATGGCTTTAATTTTGGCTTTATCAAATAAAGAAACCAATCAGCAAGGCTCCAATATTGATCAGTTGGCCAAACTGAAAGCGCTTCATGACAAGGGCGTAATTACGGATGAAGAGTTTTTAAATCAAAAGGAAAGATTATTGAGATAAAAGATCATTTCCCTAAAATCTAAATTAAATACATGAATTGTCCCTGCTGTTCCGGAAAAACCTATGAAGAATGTTGCAAACCATATCATGCCGGAGAAAAATATGCTCCTACTGCTGAAGCTTTAATGAGATCACGGTTTTCTGCATTTGCCATTCCAAATGGTGAATACCTTATGGAAACCACATTCCCGAGCAAGAGAAAGTATCACAACAAAAAGGATTTACAGGAATGGGGAGAAATCAATACATGGACAAAACTGGAAATTGTAAGTAAACCTGCCGTGAATAAAGTAGAATTTAAAGCATTTTATACTGATGAAAACGGAGACCCTCAAATTCATCACGAATTGTCGACATTTAAAATGATTCAAAACCGGTGGTTTTACGCAACCGGAGAATTCCTGGAATAGTACTGTTGCATTCATTTTGACAGGAGATTATAAAGAATAGATTAATAAAGGCTAATGAAAATTTTTGATTTTCTACTTATATGTAAATTTGGAGACTCCCGCCGTCTTCCGTTATTCCTCCAAAGAAATAATTTATTGTGGTTAAAATATCATTGAAGACTGGTCTACATCCATATTCTTCATCTGATATACTCTTTTAGAAGAGACCATAAAACACTGAAAGATAACAAATTGTACTTGAACGCCTCTTCGGAGTGGTTGATCGGCTCTTCGGAGTACTTGATTGCCTCTTCGGACTGGTTGATTGTCTCTTCTAAACACTTGATCGTGCATTCGGAGTAGTTGATTACCTCTTCTAAACGCTTGATTGTGCATTCGGAATGGTTGATTGCCCATTCGAAGTGGTTGATTGCTTTATCGAAGCTGTTTATCCGGCAAGTTGATTGTAAACGTTTTATGATTAAATAAAATGTCCGGCAAAACCGGACATTGATATTAGATGTTAGTGAGCTTCGTTTCCGTCGATCCCGTGCGCGTGGCCATGAGACAACTCTTCTTCTGTAGCAGGACGGGTATTCAAAATTTCTACCTGGAAATCTAAAACTTTCCCGGCCATTGGGTGATTAAGATCTGCAACTACCACTTCCGGTGTTACTTCTACCACAAATGCCTGGAAATTGTTTCCCTGATTATCAGACAATGGTAAGATAGCGCCTACCGGCGGAGTTCCGGATTCCTGGAACATATCGATTGGTAACTGTGCGATAGCATCAGGCTGTCTTTCACCATAAGCTTCTTCCGGCTGAATTACAAATGCCGCTTTATCTCCTGCCTTTAATCCCAAAATATTTTCTTCAAATTTCGGAATCATCATTCCAACACCGTATAAAAACGTAAGTGGATTTTCTGCGGTTGTTTCTTCTACAAGAGTTTTACTTCCGTCTTCTTCGATGGTGTGAAGTATGTAACGTACAGCTACAACATGATTGTTTTCGATTGTCATATTTTTTTCTTTTTTTCCGTGAATCTCACGATTAACGATACAAATATACTATTTTTGAATTCACTGACAGAAGAATAACGGCTAAAGAAGTATCCGTGGCGTTCTAATTCCGGCCTCTTGTTTCTGTTCTTTTTTTCTCTCTCAACATAAAAAGATATAAACTTTCCACTTTGGTTCTGGCCCACGGCGTTTTTCGTAAAAACTTCAGCGAAGAGTTGATACTGGGATTATCTGTAAAACATTTAATATTGATCTGCTCGCCAAGCCCTTCAAAACCCTGATAATATTCTACGAGTTCTTCAAGAATGGCATCAAGCCTTTTTCCGTGAAGCGGATCTTTAGATTGCTGTTCCATTTTGTAAAAATAGACATTAAATTATATTCACGACAAACAATCATAATACAACAAAATATATTTTAAAACCAATTTTTACATCATCCCCTGAGAATAATCTTTAAGGCACAACCTTTAGTTTCAATTTATCTTCTTTAAATTTACAGGATGAAAATTCTGCACACTGCCGACTGGCATTTGGGAAAACGTCTTGATCGCTTTTCAAGACTGGAAGAGCAGGTTCTGGTGATGGACGAGCTTGTACAGATCGCTGATGAAGAAAATGTTGATCTGGTGCTTATTGCCGGAGATTTATTCGACACCTTCAATCCCGGTGTTGAGGCGGTTCAATTATTTTATAAAACGTTAAAAAGATTATCGTTAAACGGAAAACGGCCTGTCATTGCTATCTCAGGCAATCACGATTCTCCCAGCCTTATTGATGCTCCCGATCCTTTGGCCCGCGAATGCGGCATTATCCTGATCGGCCATCCCAAAGCGATC
Organism: Chryseobacterium sp. POE27; assembly: GCF_039727685.1. Classification (NCBI taxonomy): domain Bacteria; kingdom Pseudomonadati; phylum Bacteroidota; class Flavobacteriia; order Flavobacteriales; family Weeksellaceae; genus Chryseobacterium; species Chryseobacterium sp. POE27. The sequence goes on along the minus strand of NZ_CP152475.1, from coordinate 3,406,760 downwards.
ATCAACCCTTTTGAGCTGGAGCATTTTAAAATCTTAAAATCAACGGAAGGATTTATTGAACTTACCTTAAAAAATTATGATTTTCCCGTAAGAATTCTTCATACCCCTTATGCTAATGAAATAAGATTGAAACAATATTTCGGGGAACAAAAAGAAGCAGAACTGAATCAGGTTCTTGCGGAACACTGGCAGAAAAATGCAGATGAATTCTGCGACGAAAATGGAGTTAATTTACTCATGACCCATTTGTACATGAACAAAAAAGGAGTTCCACTGCTGGACGAGCCCGAAGGAGAAAAGCCGCTCAAAATAGGAAATGCAGATCTTATTTTTTCAGATAGTATTCCTCCGCAGATTCAATATACAGCGCTCGGGCATCTTCATCGTTTTCAGAACATCGGAACGGACGAAAAACCTGTGGTGTATTCATCTTCCCCGCTTTGCTACAGCTTCAGTGAATCAGGACAGACTAAATATATCTCTATCATTGAAGCTGAACCCAATCAACCGGTTCAGTTTACAAAAATTCCGATCAAAAACGGAAAATGTCTCGAAAGAAAAAGCTTTGACTGTTTCGAAAAAACGATAGAATGGCTCACCGAAAATCAAAATGCCTTTGTAGAACTTACTTTGGAAAGCAGAACCTTTTTGAAAGCCGATGAAAGAAAACTTTTGTACCAGACCCACAGCGGAATCGTACATCTTATTCCGAAGGTTAAAAATCAGGAATTAAATGAAAATCAGCTTCGGGATATTAACCTCAGCCAGGATATTCAGTCATTGTTTAAAGATTATTTTAAATCTAAAAACGGTGGACAGGAGGCCAATAAGGAACTTATCGATCTGTTTAACGAAATTCTTAATCCTTAGCCCATGATTCCGATTCAACTCACTTTAGAAGGTATTTATTCTTATCAGGAGCGCCAGAAAATAGACTTTGAAAATCTGACGGAAGCCGGACTTTTTGGTATTTTCGGAGCAGTCGGCTCCGGAAAGTCGTCAATCCTGGAAGCGATTTCCTTTGCATTGTACGGAGAAACAGAAAGGCTTAATTCCAGAGACAAGCGTGCTTATAATATGATGAATCTGAAATCGAACAGATCATACATTGAGTTTGATTTCATCAATTTTGAGAATAAAAAATACCGTGCTACCCGCGAATTTAGAAGGAATTCTAAAAACTTTGAAGATGTAAAAACGCCTTCGGTCACATTTTATGAATGGAAAAATGAAAACTGGATTCCGCTCGACCATTCAAATGCAGAAGAGATTGTAGGTTTAAGCTATGCCAATTTTAAACGCACCATCATCATTCCGCAGGGTCAGTTTAAAGAGTTTCTGGAACTGGGAGCCGCGGAACGCACGAATATGATGAAGGAAATCTTCGGACTTCAACGTTTTGATCTTCAGAATAATGTTTCCCTTATCAATGCTAAAAACAGATCAGAGCTTGATCAACTGGAAGGTCAACTGAAAGGATTTGAGGAAATTACAGAGGAACAGATTACAGCCACAAAAGAAAATTTAAGCCTCGAAGAACTGAAGTTTAAGGAAACACTGAAAAGATTCCGCGAAACCGAAGAAAAATATATCAAGCTGAAAGGTTTAAAAGATGATTTTGAATGGCTGAATCAGAAAAAATCTGATTTTGAAAAAGTCACCCAACAGAAATCCGAAATAGATATTCTGGAAACAAGAACGGAAATCTACGACCGCATCTCAAGGATTTTCACGCCTCTTCTTTCGGAAAAAAGGAAGCTTGCTCAGGAGATTTCGGAACAGCACCAGCAAAAAGAACTTCAGCAGAAAATTCTTAACACCACCGAACTTCAGTTTGAAAAGCTGAAAAGCGAACTGGCATCAATCCAGCCTCAATATGAAGCCTTGTCACAATCGAGAATTCAGGAAAACGATTTGAACCTGATCCTGCAGATGATGAAAGTTGCTGATGAAATTAAAATCTTAAAAGAAAGAACGGAAAACGGTTTCCAGAAAGTAAAAGAAGTCGAAGCACAACAAAAAGTGATTCAGCAGAAAATTGAAGAACTTTCTAAAAACGCCGAACTGCTTAAGCCCGGAAAACTGGATCCCGGATTGCTCGTCAACGTAGGAAACTGGTTTCTCGAAAACAAAAAATTACAGGAAAACCTCAGTGGGCAGATTAAAAAAAGTCGATGCTAAAAAAATTGAAATCCACAGAATTTCTGAAGAGCTGGAGGTTTTAAAAATCAATCCCGAAACCTTTAAAGATGATTTCAGGATTCAGATCGAAAATCTGGAAAACAGAAAGAAAGAACTTTCAGAAAAACGAAATCATCTGGAAGTTCAGCAGAAGCTGGCTCATTTTGCCAGTGAACTTCATGACGGAGAATCTTGTCCGCTGTGTGGAGCTCTGGAGCACCCGAATATTTTGGAATATGATGATGTCACTTCAGAATTAAATGAAATTCAGCAACAGCTCAGCAAGATTGATCATCAGAGAGAAGAGATCCAGAAACAGTTATCAGAAGCGGAAAAGATTATTGACAGAAAAAAAATCTTTGAAGAACAGTTGAAATCCGAAGAAGAACTGGCTACACAGATTCAGATTCAAACGGAAATTCATCGTAAAAATTTTATCTGGGAAGGATTTCAGTCAGATAAAGAAAGTGATTTTGAAGCCAAAAGGCAACATTCTTTTGCGATCGAAAAACAAATGGAGGAGCTGAATCTGCAGATTAGTCAGGAACAGAAAAACCTAGATAAAGAAAGGAGCAACCTCGACAGCTACAATAAAGCACTGGAAAAATTCAGGCTGGATGAAGCGAAAAAAGAAGAGCAGATAAGGACTAATGAATCCAATCTTAAAGTGCTGGAATGGAAAAATTATGCTGAAAAAGAAGTTTCGGAGGTGGAAGAAATTTTCCATAAACTTTCTGAATCCAACTGCGAGACGGAGCGGAATTATCAGCAATTGCTGAAAGAAGAAAAAGAAATTTCGCCAAAGCTCGCCGAGCATAAAACCATTGTTGCCCAACTGGAAAAACGCATTTCCGAACTGGAAAAAGAAATCGCAAACAATAATCTTTTGATCGAAACCGCTCTTGCAGAACAGCAATCTGACCAGCATAAAGTACTGGAAATTCTGGCAGAGAAAATTGATATTCAGAAAGAAAAAAATGTCATCCAGCAATTCAGAATAATGTTTGAGACGCTGAAGAACAGCATTCTTGAATTGGAGCATAAACTGAAGGATTTTGCTTTTGATAAAGAAGAGTTTTTGGTAGCTGAAACTCATTTTACGTCTCTTGAAGTTGAGGTAAAAACAGCCAATGATTCGGTTGTAAAGATTCAGGCAGAAATTGAAAGGCTTGAAAAAGAATTTAAGAAAAAAGAAGATCTTTTAAAAATTTTTGTGCAGCTTCAGAAACGTGCGGATAATCTTAAGATCATGATGAACCTCTTTAAAGGAGCCGGATTTGTACAATATGTTTCGTCCATTTATCTTCGTCAGCTTTGTGATCATGCCAATGTGCGTTTTCATAGGATGACACGAAATCAGCTCAGCCTGCAACTTAATGACAATAACGATTTTGAGATCATCGATTACCTCAACGAAGGCCGCAGCAGAAGCGTGAAAACCCTTTCTGGCGGACAGGCGTTCCAGGTTTCTTTAAGCCTTGCTCTTGCGCTGGCAGAAAGTGTTCAGAGCAATGCAAAAGCGGAAAAGAATTTCTTCTTTATTGATGAAGGCTTCGGTACACAGGATCTGGAATCAGTGAATATTGTATTTGAAACATTGGTGAATCTTCAGAAGGAAAACAGAATTGTAGGCATCATTTCCCATGTGGAAGAGCTGAAGGAAAAAATACCCGTATCGCTGAATATTATTAAAGATGAGGAAAAAGGCAGCCTTATTGAGGTTATTTAATCTGATAATCATATATTAAATTTTAAACTCCCATTATGCAAAATTTACCCCTTATTTTAAAACCCGGAAAAGTAAAAAACATTGTTTTACTGATAATCAGTATAGGCTTTGTCATTTTAGGAATTTCCCTTTTAGACAAAAGTAAACTCATTGCGATTCTGAATATTGTTTTTTTCGGGATGTGCTTTATGGTCTTTCTTCTCAACCTTATTCCCGGTTCGTCTTATATCAAGATCGATGAAAAGGGAATTGAAATGAAAAATCTTTTCAGGATCACTTTTATCCCGTGGCAGGCAGTCAATACCTTTAAAACAAAATGGGTGGTTTTCAACAAGCTTGTGGTTTTTGACCTTAATAAAACTCTGGTAGGTAATAATATGAAGCTACGTCAGGGCGGTTTTCCAGACACTTATGGAATGTCCGCTGCAAAGCTCGCCCAACTTCTGAATGAATACAAATCAAAATTTGACCCTGAAGCATAAATTAAAAACTCCATTGAAAATTACTTCAATGGAGTTGTTGTATTATTTTACCTGCGGACCAACCTTTTCGCCAAAAAGTTCGATTGATTTTCTCATGATATCATCAGCCGGATCTCCGACATCCATATGCCCGATAAATCTTGTAATTCCGAAAATCTCTTTCATGTAAGCTACTTTATCGGCAACTTCATTGGCATTTCCTATGAATAAAGCACCATCCTTGCTCCTTCCCCCTTCATACTGCATTTTGGTATAGGGAGCCCAGCCTCTTGATGACCCGATCCTGTCCATCTGTGATTTATAATTATGGAAATATCCGTCTACAACATTCATATCATCACTTACAAATGTATGTGAGTGAATGGCAATCTGCATTTCAGATTCGGAGTGACCTGCTTTAATATATTCCTGCTTGTAGAAATCTATAAGGCTCTTGAATTGTATTGGCATTCCGCCAATAATCGCTACCACTAATGGCATTCCTAATTTTGCAGCACTCAAAACAGATTGTGGAGTTCCGCCGACTGCTCTCCAGATCGGAAGCTTTCCATCGTTTTTAGCCCTGGGATAAACAGTTTGATTCTGCATCGGAGCACGCAGTTTTCCTGACCAGGAAACGTTTTCTTCCGAATTGATTTTTAACAGCAATTCTAACTTTTCATCAAAAAGTTCTTCGTAATCATTCAGAGAGTATCCGTAAAGAGGAAAGGATTCAATAAAACTTCCGCGACCTACGAAAATTTCTGCGCGGCCATCTGAAATTAAATCCAGTGTTGAGAAATCTTCATAAACTTTTACGGGTTCAGATGAACTTAGAACTGTTACACCACTTGCCAGCTTTATATTTTGGGTAACACTTGCCGCAGCAGCCAACACCATCTCCGGTGAGGAAACCGCATAGTCGGGACGGTGATGCTCCCCCCATGGCAAAAACGTCAATTCCCACTTCATCCATCAGTTTTACCTGATCAATGATCTCACGGATTTTTACGCCTGCGTCTTTATATTTTCCGGTAGTTTGGTCGAAGCCCAAATCACCGAACATTCCAATTCCTAATTCCATATTGTTGATTTTTATACAACAAAGATAGTTCAGCTAAAAAATTTATGCATTGATGTTTGATAAGAAACAAATGAATGGTGATCGGTACTTTTAATATCCTGAAAACAAAGAAGACAGAAACCTCAACATATGAGGCTCTGTCTTTTATAATTTATTTCAGACCGAAATTATTTTTTCAGATACAGGTCAAAATAATCGGTTACTTTCTGCATCAGATGTACTCTGTCTTTTCCGATCACATTGTGCGGATGTCCCGGATACACGAAATAGTCCAGCTGTACACCATTGTCAACCGCTGATTTGATAAACTTAACCGAATGCTGCCAAACCACGACATCATCCTGCGCACCATGAATCATGAGAAGCTTTCCTTTTAGATTCTGTACTTTATCCAGCAGATTGGCCTTAGCATATCCCTGTGGATTTTCCTGTGGGGTATCCATATATCGTTCCCCGTACATTATTTCGTACATGCTCCAGTCAATTACAGGTCCGCCGGCAACACCTACTTTGAAAACTTCCGGGTGGCGAAGCATGAAACTTGTCGTCATGAAACCTCCGAAGCTCCATCCGTGAATTCCCATTCTTGCTGAATCTACATAAGGAAGTGACTTCAGGTAATCGACACCTTTCATCTGGTCGTTCATCTCAGTAGTTCCCAGATTTCTGAAAACAGCCTGTTCAAACTTTAGTCCACGGTTGGAAGAACCTCTTCCGTCCATCGTGAAAATGATATAGCCATTCTGTGCCATATATTCATACCAGAGATTTCCGGAAGCCGGGAACGAATTGGTCACAAGCTGCAGGTGCGGACCATTGTATAAATAAACAATTACCGGATATTTTTTATTCTGATCAAAATTGGTCGGCAGAATGATCTTTCCGTATAATGGAGTTCCGTCGTCAGCTTTTAAGACTACATTTTGAATTTCCGGTCGCTGATAGTTTCTCAACGGGTTCTCGGCAGTAAAAACAGTTGTGGATTTCAGCGTATTTGTATTGATGATATTGGCTACTCTCGGCGTATTTGCATTCGTATAAATATCGTAGAGATGGTTTCCGTCACTGCTTAAAACACCTGTATGAACTCCTTCAGTATTATCCAGACGCTGCATTTTAAAGTTGACCCAGTTGATTCTGTACAAATGCTTTTCAAGCGGAGTTTCTTTTGTAGAAGTAAAATAAATTTCCTTTTTCTTTTCATTAAAGCCTAAAATATCGGTAACCAGCCAATCTCCCTTCGTGATCTGGGCTATAAGACCTTTTTCCAGACTGTAATGGAACAGGTGATTATAGCCTGTTCGCTGACTTTGCCAGATAAAATCGGTATTAGAATTCGGGAAGAAGGTAAGCGGATGTTGTGGTTCAACATATTTGTCGCTGGTTTCTTCAAAAAGTGTTTTTACTAAATTTCCCGTAACGGCATCGTACTGATCCATTTTCATATGGTTTTGTCCTCTGTTCAGAACGCCTACAAAAATGTATTTAGAGTCCGGGCTCCAGGTCACTGCCGTCAGGTATTGGCCTTTCTCCCCTTCTATATTAAGGAATGTAGTGGATTGTGTTCTGATATTAAAAACACCCAACGTTACCTGATGAGAAGTTTGCCCCGCCATCGGGTATTTGATATTGTGGTTCACCGCCGGTGTTACCGACCAGTCGATGATCGGGTAATCGGCCACCATAGTCTGATCCATCCTGTAAAAGGCAACGCTTTCAGAATTCGGGGCCGGGAAAATTCCTGTATCGATGCCAAATTCGTTTCGGTGTACGTTGGATGCTCCGTTCAGAATATTTTCATCAGTATCATTCGTTACGGCGATTGTTTTACCGTTTTTATTAACGAATAAATTATTTTTTACCGTAAAAGCAAAAGTTTCATTATCCCCGAAAAGTTTCAGATCGGATGCATTCTGATCTATTTCAATCTGATTTTTTATTTTCCAGTCATTTCCGGATTTTTCAACCCAGATCATCTTTCCTTCTTTATTGAAATACCCTTTCGAATTGCTGATGAATTTGATCTGCGGAACGGCTTTAAATTTATTGTCTGTAAGAGTTCTGTTCAGTTGTGTTAAAGAAACCAGGGTATCCTGTTTGCTCGTTTTCAGATCTGTAATGAGATAACCTCCTTTCACAGCCTGAATGTAAGATTTTCCGTCTCCGGACCATGAAAACTGGGAAATATTTTTCACCGCAAGATTAGTTCTCAATCCATTTACAGCCTCCGCCATCGTAAATTTCTGAGTCTGGGCAAATGCAGAACTGCCCAAAATCAGCATCAGTAAAGAAAATTTATATAATTTCATTTGATAAAAATTGAATGGCTCAAAAATAAGAAATAAATATCATCTCTTAAGAAATGTTAAAATAAAAGATTTACAAATAAAATGATGGTATCAGATGAAATATTAATTAACTTAATGAAGTAATAATATTACTTAAAAACAACACCAAAATCATTTCTTATCCTACGTCAATGACTTGAGTAGGTTTCCTGATATAAATTTGCATCATTAATAACAATCAAAAAATATAAATACAATGGCAACAAAATGGACATTAGACCCAGCGCATAGTGAACTTACTTTCAAAGTAAAACACATGATGATTTCTAACATTAAAGGAAACTTCACCAATTTTACAGCAGAGATCGATGCTGATGACGATACTTTTGCAAATGCAAAAACTACCGCTACGATTCAGACAGATTCTATCTCTACACACAATACAGACAGAGATAACCATCTTAAGTCTGCAGAATTCTTCAATGCAGAAGTAAATCCTACCATTACTTTTGAATCTTCAGCGTTGAATAACGAAGTAACAGGAAATCTTACCATCAACGGAATTACAAAGCCTGTAACATTAGACGTAGATTTCAACGGAATCAATGTAGACCCATGGGGTAATACAAAAGCAGGTTTTTCTTTTGAAGGAAAAATCAACAGAAAAGATTTCGGGCTAAACTGGAACGCTGCTCTTGAAGCGGGTGGTGTTATGGTAAGCGAAGAAGTGAAAATCGCCGGTGAATTACAGTTTGTAAAACAAGCGTAATTGAAAGGAAGTTTTTGGGGAGTCCCGAAGGGACGACTTATTTTAGAACTGGACGAAAATCCTGTTTAACTTCAACAAAATATAAATTAAAACATAAAGGTTCAGGGAGCAAAAGCCTTGAACCTTTTTAACGAATAGGAGATAAAAAAATGAACCTCAACGATCTTCAAAATATAAGCGATCTTTTCAGTAACACTCCTAAAATGCCGGTGTTGTTTCTGGGACACGGATCACCCATGAACGCTATTGAGGAAAACCAGTTTGTACAGGGATTCCGAAAAGCGGCGTCTGAAATTCCCAAACCTAATGCCATACTTTGTATTTCTGCCCACTGGTTTACAGCCGGAACGAAAGTAACCGCCATGTCAATGCCAAGAACCATTCACGATTTCGGAGGTTTTCCGCAGGCTTTGTTTGATGTACAATATCTTGCTCCCGGATCTCCGGAGCTGGCGAAAGAAACGGCTGAGCTTCTGACTCCCATCCCGGTAGAAGAAGACCATAGCTGGGGCCTGGATCATGGTGCATGGTCGGTGATTAAACATATGTATCCCGAGGCAGATATACCGGTTATTCAGATGAGTATTGATTATTCAAAACCTCCGCAATATCATTTTGATTTAGCTAAAAAGCTAAGCAAACTACGGGAAAAAGGAATTCTGATTATCGGAAGCGGCAATATCGTTCACAATTTAAGACTCATCGACTGGAAAAACATCAATACCGTAGGTGCCGGCTGGGATTGGGCTGTGGAAGCCCGTGAGAAAACCAACAACTGGCTTTTGGATGGGAATTTCAATAATATTATTGAGTATCATAAGCAGGGAACAGCTCTGCAGTATGCTGTACCAAGTCCTGATCATTACCTCCCGCTGATCTACACGCTGGGACTGAAAAACCAGTCGGACGATCTGTCTTTATTTAATGATGAGCTCATCGGCGGCTCACTGAGTATGACGAGCGTAAGGATAGGGTAAGAATATATAAAAAAGAAAATCGGAAGATAAAAATCCTCCGATTAAAGATATATGTAAGTCTTATTTAGATTCTTGTGATACCGACAACGTGTGGCTTACCATCAATTGGCTGATAGATCTCCACAATTGCCTGCCAAATTACTTCTGAAGGCGGCATAGAAGCACTACACTTGTAACGGTAATTAACTCCGTTTACAACCTGTGTTGATACTTCAAGAGGAGTATATACAACTCCTACGAAGCCGTGCATCGCTTCTTCAAATACTTTTTTATCTTCCGGAGTTAATGGGTGAAAAGCTGTCCACCCCCCTACTAGTGCTTGTTCTTGTTCTGTTGACATGATTAATATTTTTATTTGTTTTTCCTACTCTTATGGCCTTTCGGATACGCCCCGTTTGAATGGTTTCTGGTCTCCACAGTTATAGTTTTTTTTACAGTACTGCTCCTGACATTATTGAATTCCAATTCTGTCATGACCAATACATGCATTGTTGTGATCACATGACAAAGCTACTTCAGTTCACAGATATTCTGTAGAGTAGATTTACTCATTTTTTGGAATACGTATAATTACTTATCAATGTACTAATCTACTCCCTTTGTTTCCAGACTTACTTACTTTGAGTATTGTTCTACTTACCTTGGGTATGAGTCTATTGACCTTGGGTATTGCTCTACTTACCTTGAGTATGAGTCTACTGACCTCGGGTATTGCTCTATTTACCTTGGGTAATGCTTTACTTACCTCGGGTATCATTCTACTTACCTTGGGTATGAGTCTACTGACCTCGGGTATTGCTCTACTTACCTCGGGTATCATTCTACTTACCTTGGGTATGAGCCTACTTCACCCTTTGCATAACAGTAACTTTTTTTTATCACTAAAAATTTAGTAATATTGTTTTACCATGAAAAAATCAACCATACTACTCTTACTATTGCTTCCTTTCTGCTTTTCATTTGCCCAAATGATTAAAGGAACTGTTGTGAATGATGCCGGAATGAAAATCGGAAATGTGAATATTTATGTTGACGGAACCAAAACAGGAACGATTTCCCATGAAGACGGAAGCTTTACTTTAGATGTTTCCGGTAAAAATTTGGGAAATGTTATTTTCAGGAAAGAAAATTATGAAACTTTTGCAGCACCGGTTTCGGAAGTTGTAAACAAAACCCTGAAAGTCGTACTTCTCAAAAGCAACGACATCGAAGAAGTGAGAATTGTTCCGTACACGGAAGCAGCGTATAAAAATTATATCAATTATTTTCTGGATCAATTCATCGGGTACGACAAAGAACACGTAAGAATTAAAAATCAAAGATCCCTGAAGTTTTCTTTCGATAGTAAAAATAAAATCCTGAAAGTAAAAGCTCCGAAAACATTAATCATTGAAAATAAAAATCTTGGCTACGAAATAGAATATAATCTTGTGAATTTCTCCGCAGATTTTAATACTAAAATTGTGAACTGTTCAGGAACGAGCCTTTTTAAAGAAACAAAAAACAATAACAAGATCAGACTTAACAGAATGAATGCTTTTGACGGAAGCCTGCTTCATTTTTTCAGAAGTGTTTACAATAATACGGTAAGCACCGACAAGTTTGTGGTGAATCATGTTGTTAAAGTTCCCAATCCGAAATATCCAACGGAAGAAGAATTAAAAACGTTAAAAGACTATATGGAGGTTGTAAGAAGTACAAAAGTGATAACGGTTGCTGACAACATCCGTGATATCGCTGAGAGAAAAAACAGCCAGAAACCCTATGCTCTTGCGATTGTAAAAACATTGATTCCCGATTCTGCCTATGTAAAAAGAAATAATGAAGAAGTTCTTTTTTTCTTTTGAAGATATGCTACAGGTAAATTATCAGAAATATTACTATGAGCTTAAAGGGAATGATTTTGTTAAAAGTAAAATTCCTGTGGTTCAGTCTTCATTTCTTCATCCTGAGGGGGGAAACTTTTGAAGTATCAAAAGACGGTAATATTACAAATCCTGATCTGCTGATCACCGAAGGAGAATTTGCAAAAAATAAAATTGAAAATATGCTTCCCTTGGATTATCAGCTGGGAGATTAATCTTAATACTACCGCCTTTTTTTATCTTTAATTACTGCACAGCCTGCAGTACATTGATATTACCATATCCGTAACTTGAATTCGGAGTCGGATAATAGGTTGCCGATTGTCTCATTTTATTCAGCACCTGATCTCTCGTCCATGATGGATTTTTAGCCCATACCAATGCTGCAATTCCCGCAGTAGAAGCGGTAGCAACGGAAGAACCACCGACGTAATCGGTCTGCCCATTGTAGTAACTCAATACAGGAATGCTGTTTCCTGAAGCCCTTTCCATCTGGTATGTAAAATCAATCTCGTCACCGGAATGACAGACATCACATTTCTGATTGGAAGTATTTTCCTTTACTCCTGTGATAGCCTGTGTTTCGGACATCCACGCAGGAAAAATTACCCCTACAAAGTTCGTAAAGCTGGTAGAAGTTCCGCCTGCACAAAAGATCAGTTTACCTTTTGAATGTGCATATTTTACACCGTCTTCAATTTTTCCGACCGAGAAGATATGTCCCATTGACATGGAAATGATCTTTACATTATTGTTGTTCCCTAATTCGGTGAAGGCAATTTTTACTCCGTTTTGTTCATGATAACCGTCCAGAACTACATTAGAAGCCGCTCTATAGGTTACAAGATTGGCATTATAAGCAACCCCGACCGGTTGTCCCATATTATTTCTTGGAGCTGCCATTGCGGAAGCCATGCTCGTACCGTGGCCGCATTGATCCGCAGGGCCATCATATCCAGAACTCCAAGGCCATACAGAATCTACAAACACTCCGTTTTTACTGATGCTTCTACCTGAAGAAAGTCCGTTGTTGAAAGATGATCCCAATAAAGACTGCTCCGGGGAAACTCCGCTGTCGATCACACCAATAGTGATTCCCGCGCCGGTACTGTAGCTCCATGCATTGATGATATTGTGTTTTGTAAATGACCACGGTGCCTTTGCATTGGGAGAAACGGTTGTATAATCTGATGCGCTTAATGCAGTAGATTCAAATCCGCAGCCTGATGAAGAACTGCTTGATTTCGCTGCATTGCCGAATTGTTTTTCATTTTCAAAATATCGGTAATCTGCAGGTTCTACGTAACGGATATTTTTCATTTTGCGTAAGGCGATCACTGTTTCCTGCTTTTCGATCGCAACATCCATCTGGTTGAGATACTGGTCAGATGAAAGGAGAATCCTGTCACTTTTCCCTTCATACTGCTCAATTACTTTCAGGATTTCCGCTTCGATTGCTTTGCTGTCAGAAGTCAAACTTCTATCGAAAGACGAGCCAAAACCGATAGAAGCAATTTTGTTTCCCTGAAAAATAGCGCTCCATACGAAATGATCGGATGATTCCTTCCATGAAAATCTTCCTTTGGTTTTGGTGATTTCGTTAATTTTCTCGTTGATCTGCCTGGCCGTTAAAGGATCTTTCTGAGTGATTTCAATGTTTGCCGCAGAATTCTGCAGATCGTCTCTGTTACATGCCGTAAAAACAAAGAACAGCATGAATAAGTAAAATACATTTTTCTTCATGTTAAAATAATATTTGATTGGTAAAACCAAGATATCACTTTACATTGAATTACAGAACGTTGAACATTAAATTATGCCTATTTATTGTTATGCTTTAAATAATATCAAACAAAATATACGCTATCATCCGCGGACTCTGCAAATAAGAAAGGCTTTCATTTCTGGAAGCCTTTTTATCTATTGGATTAATTTACCACGAATTTCCTTTCATTAATCAATTCTGCGATGGCCAGCATATCTTCACCGATCAGCCGGTCGTCTTCAAGTTTGGCAACCTTTGAGCGGAGAATTGCATAATTTTCTTCAATAATTTTAGAACATTTTGCAGGTCTTCTGAATTCCAACCCCTGTGCCGCAAACATCAGTTCAACGGCTAAAATATTCACTAAATTTCCCAAAACCTGATTAAACTTACGTCCCGAAATACTTCCCATGGAAACATGGTCTTCCTGTCCAAGACTGGTCGGGATAGAATCTGCAGAAGCCGGGAAACACAACGTTTTATTCTCAGTAACCAACGCTGCTGAAGTATATTGAGGAATCATAAACCCTGAATTCAATCCTGAACTTTCCGTCAACAATCTTGGTAATCCGTATTTCCCTTCCAATAATAAATAACTTCTTCTATCTGAAATATTGCCAAGCTCAGCAGCAGCCAGCGTTGCATAATCCAACGGCATGGCCATCAGCTGTCCATGGAAATTCCCTCCTGAGATCGATTCTTCAGCGCTTAAAACAATCGGGTTGTCTGTAACTGAATTCAATTCTGTTTCGGCCATCATCTTAAGATGTTCAAAAGCATTTCTGCTTGCTCCGTGAACCTGAGGGACACATCGCATAGAATACGGATCCTGAACTCTCTCACAATCTTCGTGAGCCTGCAGGTTTTCCGAGCCTTTTAAAAACTTCAGCATTCTCGCAGCTACTTTTTTTACTTCCTTCAAAAGGTCTTATCTCGTGAAGTTCTTTTTTAAACGGACTTGCAGAACCCCTGTACGCTTCAAGGCTCATTGCTGCGGTCATATCTGCAAGATCAAGTAAATATTCAAATTTCTCTAGGCCTTTAATAGCGTGAGACAAAATAAACTGGGTTCCGTTAATCAGCCCAAGTCCTTCTTTAGGGCCCAATGACAATGGTAAAAGATCGTTTTTATCTAATATTTCAGCCGTATTGAAAATTTCATTTCCAACCCATACTTTTCCTAATCCTAAAAGTGGCAGCACCAAATGTGCCAGCGGTGCCAGATCTCCTGAAGCTCCTACAGATCCCTGCTCAGGAACAACGGGAATAATATCTTTTTCCAGCATGAGAATCATCCTTTCGATGACCTCAAGAGAAACTCCCGAAAAACCTTTCGACAGCGCATGAACCTTCGCGATTATCATGATCTTAGACAATTCTTTATCAATGGGCTTTCCAACGCCTACTGCATGGGAAATAATCAGGTTATACTGCAAAAGTGCAGTTTCATCCGCTGAAATTTTTGTATCACAAAGAGGGCCAAATCCTGTGTTGATCCCATAAACACAACGGTCTGACTCTACAATTTTCTGAACATTCTTTTGTGATTTTAAAATCTGTTCTTTGGCTACTTTATTAAGTTTAGCTTTATTGGGAGTTTTACAGATCTCCAGAACATCATGGAAACTCAAAACATCTACACCGTATATCATTCTCTAAATTTTGTCCTAAAATTACACATTTGGCGATAATTGCGAAAACTAATTTTCCATGATGAAAATTTTCTGAAAACAAGCAGATTAATTTCCTATTTTTACCGCCGAAATAAAAAATTAATATCCTTATGAAACTAAAAACTTTGATGCTTGCATTAGTTCTCGCAAGTACTGCTTCTTTCGCACAGAAAGTAAAATATTCCAAAGAAGAAATCAAAAAGATGGAACAATATCTTTTCAACGAAGGGTTCAATACACCATCTCCTAAAAAGACATCTACTGTTATTCTGAAAGACGGTAGCGTTCACAAAGGTTTTTGCAGTAAAACAGATACCAAAAAAGGACAGATCTTTGAAGTTTCCCTTAAAGACAGCATTACAAAAAAAGAGCCAGATTTTTGAAGCAGACCAGATCGCTGAAATGTACATTTACCCAAGTAACGCTGAGAAAATGGCAAAAGTGGCAAAATACATGGGCAACATCAGAAATTACAGCACAAGAAAATTAACCAAAACAACCAACAACGACAGAATCTACTTTGTAAATCAAACCGTTTCGTTGAAAAATAAAAAAGACGAGAAAGAATTCTTAATGCAGGTTATAAATCCCGGATTTGATGATATTATTTCCGTTTATCATGATCCAAGAGCAAAAGAAACAGGGGGTGTTTCATTTGGTTATGGCCCACAGCTTGGAGGTGGTGTGATCAAATCCTTTTATGTAAAAAAAGGTGATAAAGTGCTATGGCTCCACAAAGATGATTTTGAAGACAATTATGACTTTCTTTTCGGCGACAATGCAGAATTCATGAAAAAATATCCTAAAAAATCTGTGGAATGGGATTACTTCAGCTTTCTGGTAAATGAGTACACTGAAATGAGCAACGGATAAAACCGTAAGAAAAATTATACAATAAAAGGCTGCCTGTAAATCGGGCAGCCTTTTGTATGAAAAAAATAATTTAAGTTAATACTAAATCCTACACTCGATTATTATTTGTTAAGTCATTTTTAATCTTAAAAACTAAAATAGATGAAATCTCTTAACCAATCGCGAATTTATATCGTAACTTTATGATATGAAAGAGCATATTGTGAGAGGTTTCAGGTTTGAAACATACAAAGCACCGGAACTATCCGTTTTCGACCGATTGCTGGAGGTTTTTACAGATCTGCTGACTCATACCTCAGGGGATTTTGATGAAGCGATTGACTGGCTCCGAATACTGGATGAAGAATATCAGCTTACTACACCGGATTATACGATCGATGATTTTATTGAAGATCTTAGAAAGAAGGGATACATCCGTGAAGAAGTTGATCCTAATGGCAACGGAAATGGCATAAGGCTAAGTTCGAAAATGGAGCAGAATATCCGCAAACAGGCTCTCAATCAAATCTTCGGAAATCTTGGAAAAAGCGGGAACGGAAATCATAAAACCAAAAAAAGCGGAGCAGGAGAAGATACGACCGGAGAATTCCGCAATTATAATTTCGGAGATCCTGTAGAGAAGATTTCCATTACTGAAAGTTTAAAAAACGCACAGATCAATAACGGAATCGGAGATTTTCATCTTACAGAAAATGATCTGATTGTGGAAGACAGTATTCATCAGTCTCAGATGAGTACAGTGCTGATGATCGATATCAGCCATAGCATGATTCTGTATGGAGAAGACCGCATAACACCTGCCAAAAAAAGTAGCGATGGCTCTCGCGGAACTCATTACAACGCGTTATCCGAAAGACACGTTAGATATTATTGTTTTTGGAGATGATGCGTGGCCGGTAAAAATCAAGGAACTTCCTTATTTACAGGTAGGACCTTATCACACAAATACAGTGGCCGGACTTCAGCTGGCGATGGACATTTTGCGTAGAAAAAGGAACACCAATAAACAGATCTTTATGATCACCGACGGAAAACCAAGTTGTGTGCGTGAGCCTGACGGCACTTACTATATGAATTCTTATGGACTGGATGAATATGTGGTGCAGAAATGCTATAATATGGCTGCTCAGGCGCGCAGGCTGCATATTCCCATCACTACTTTTATGATTGCCCAGGATCCTTATTTACAGCATTTTGTAAGTGAATTTACCGAAGCTAATCAAGGGAAGGCATTTTATACAGGGCTCAACGGTTTAGGACAGATGATTTTTGAAGATTATGAATCCAACCGTAAGAAAAAAATACGTTAACTATTATTGATTTCTTTAAACATTAATCAAATATTATAAATCATATTAATTACAATGACTGCAAAGCCAGATATAAAAACACTAGGTTCGCTGAAAGCATCAGGATACAAAACCAAAAGCATTAAAGACGAGCTGAGAGATAATTTAAGAACTAAAATAAAAAATAAAGAATCGGTATTTGAGGGAATTTTCGGATATGAAAATACAGTGATTCCTCAATTGGAACATGCTATTCTCAGCCGTCACAATATTAACTTACTAGGTTTAAGAGGACAGGCAAAAACCCGACTGGCAAGAATGATGACGAATCTGCTGGATGAGTGGATTCCGTTTGTAGGAGGAAGTGAAATCAATGATGATCCTCTTAATCCTATTTCACGTTATGCAAAAGAGCTGATTGAAGCAGAAAGTGACAATACGCCGATAGAATGGCTTCACCGTGATGAACGGTTTTTTGAAAAACTGGCGACTCCGGATGTGACAGTTGCCGATCTCATCGGTGATGTTGACCCTATCAAAGCTGCCAATCTCAAACTTTCGTATGCAGATGACCGTGTAATTCATTTCGGAATGATTCCGCGTGCGAACCGCAGTATTTTTGTGATTAATGAATTGCCGGATCTTCAGGCGAGAATTCAGGTTTCTTTGTTTAATATTTTACAGGAAGGGGATGTTCAGATCCGTGGGTTCAAGGTGAGAATGCCGCTGGATATCCAGTTTATTTTTACTGCCAACCCCGAAGATTATACCAACAGAGGAAGCATCGTTACTCCATTGAAAGACCGTATAGGATCACAGATTTTGACCCATTATCCGGAAAATATTCATATTGCAAAAGAAATCACCAATTATGAATCCAGTTTAGACAGCCGTCAGAAAAACGGAGTATATGTTCCTGCACTGGCAAAAGACCTTCTCGAGCAGATCGGTTTTGAAGCCCGTGAAAGCGAATATGTAGATTCTAAAAGCGGGGTGAGCGCGCGTATGAGCATTACTGCTTTTGAAAATTTACTGAGTACAGCAGAACGCAGATCTCTGTTAACGGGTGATGAAAAAACTTCTGTTCGATTAAGTGATTTTGCCGGAGTTATTCCTGCGATTACCGGAAAGGTTGAGTTAGTCTATGAAGGTGAACAGGAAGGCGCAGAAGCTGTTGCCCAGCTTTTAATTGATAATGCAATCAGAACTTTATTTACTTCTCATTTCCCGAAAGTTGAAAAACTTGAAAAAAAGAATGCAGACGGCCCATTTAGCAAGATTACAGACTGGTTTTTGGAAGACGATGGTTTCCTGGAAATTACTGATGAATCTGCAGATGAAATGTATGCTAAAAGTTTAAATAAAATCAGTTCGCTCAATGAATTGATAGAAAAATACCAGCCGGATACAAAGCCAGAAGACCTATTGTTTTTGAAAGAATTTATCCTTTGGGGACTGGCAGTCAACAAAAAATTGAATAAAGAAAGGTTCAGGACAGGAATTTTCTTCTCGTAATTTTATTTGAAGCTTTTCCTGCTTTCCGCAGCCTAATCTATTAAATGAGCTCAGACAATTGCTGCAATCAGGGTAAGGGTTTAGTCATTAATTTAAATATTCAAAGAATTTAACAAAGTTAGATCATTATAGCAATAATAAATCAAGAGTAATTTTCAAAGTAAAATTCAAAACATAAAAAAAGATATGGAAAGCAATTCCACATCTTTTTTATTACCTATAACCGATTCATTATCAAACCTGAATAACTCCCAAATTAAATTTCTCTGTAATCGGAGAATGATTTGCGGCTTCAATTCCCATAGAAATCCATTTTCTGGTATCTACCGGATTAATGATGGCATCTGTCCAAAGTCTTGCAGCTGCATATGTAGCTTCTGTCTGTTTTTTATACTTTTCTGAAATTGAATCTAAAATTTCTTTATGTTCTTTTTCAGTAATTTCTTTCCCCTGCTTTTTCAACGTAGATTCCTGAATCTGCGCCAACACTTTTGCCGCCTGCGCGCCACCCATTACCGCAAGATCTGCCCATGGCCACGAAACAATCAGACGTGGATCATAAGCCTTTCCGCACATCGCATAATTTCCGGCACCATAGGAATTTCCGGTAATGATCGTGAATTTCGGAACCACAGAATTGGAAACGGCATTCACCATTTTTGCTCCGTCTTTAATGATTCCGCCATGTTCAGATTTCGACCCCACCATAAAACCCGTAACATCCTGCAAGAAAACCAAAGGAATTTTTCGCTGATTACAGTTGGCAATAAATCTTGTCGCCTTATCCGCAGAATCAGAATAAATTACACCTCCGAACTGCATTTCACCTTTCCCGTTTTTTACCAGTTTTCTTTGATTGGCGACAATTCCTACGGACCAGCCGTCGATTCTTGCGGTAGCGCAGATAATACTTTTGCCGTAATCAGGCTTATATTCTTCGTATTCAGAATGATCAACTAAACATTTGATAATATCATATGTATCATATTGATCTGCTCGCGAAACAGGCATGATTCCGAAAATATTTTCAGGTTTTTCTTTCGGTTGAGCACTTTCTATTCTGTCGAAGCCTGCTTTTTCAGTACTTCCGAGCGACTTCATTATATTTTTGATTCTGTTTAAAGCATCCTTATCATCCTTAGCTTTATAATCCGTCACCCCGGAAATCGAACAGTGTGTGGTTGCTCCGCCCAGCGTTTCATTATCAATAGTTTCTCCAATAGCAGCTTTCACAAGATAACTTCCTGCGAGAAAAATAGATCCCGTTCCCTCAACAATCATTGCTTCATCGCTCATGATCGGAAGATAAGCTCCGCCAGCAACACAACTTCCCATCACAGCTGAAATCTGGATAATTCCGGCAGCACTCATTTTAGCATTATTTCTGAAAATCCTTCCGAACATCTCTTTGTCCGGAAAAATTTCATCCTGCATTGGCAAATAAACACCTGCAGAATCTACAAGATATATAATCGGAAGTCTGTTTTCCATGGCAATTTCCTGTGCTCTGAGATTTTTCTTTCCGGTAATCGGAAACCAGGCCCCGGCTTTTACGGAAGCGTCATTGGCAACAATGATACACTGTCTTCCTGAAACATATCCCATAACCACTACAACACCGCCGCTTGGACAGCCGCCATGCTCTTCGTACATTTCGTATCCGGCAAAAGCACCTATCTCTATGGAATCTGAATCTTTGTCGAGAAGATATTCAATTCTTTCTCTTGCCGTCATTTTTCCTTCATCACGAAGTTTTTGAAGTCTTTTTTTCACCACCTCCTTTTTTGATTTCTGAAAACAGTCGATTGATTTCTGATAATTTTAATCTGTTCTGATCTTCTCTTTTGTTGAATTCAATGTCCATAAAAATTTCAATTTTTTCCGTTTAAAGATACTATTTTTGAATGGAATGAAAATTGATGTAAACAATTGTTTAATAAATTGGTTTTCAGAAATTTATGAAATATTTAACAAAATAAATATTTTTTATGGTTCGTAATTTGCTAACTTTACAATAGAGTAAGTGAGAGTGAAATCTCATACTTATTCTAGTTCCTAGTTTATTTTTTTAATAGTTTATTATTTGAAGGCCCTGAAAGTTGAATAAATTTTCAGGGTTTTTGTATTTATATAGTAATAATGCGCTGACAAATTAAATTTCTCAAAAAAAAACAATTGCTTTATTATAAATTATTATCCAACTTGTAAAACCTATTTGTAAATTTGCAAAAATATTTTTAAGAAGATAGGATATGCATAAATTGGCTCTTTTCAGATTGCATTTGATTGTGTTTTTATGGGGATTTACGGCAATTTTGGGAAAACTGATTCATGCGAACGCAGAAATTCTCGTTTTTTACCGAATGTTATTTGCGGCGATATGTCTTTTTGTGTACATCCGTATTTTCAAAAAAAGAAAGTATTAAGGTTTCAAAGAAAGTATTTTTTCAGTTGGCCGCAATTGGATTTTCCATGGCGCTGCACTGGTATTGCTTCTTTCATTCCATTAAGATATCAAATGTTTCGATTGCACTTAGTTGCCTTTCATTATCAACATTATTTGCTTCGATTCTGGAACCTTTGATTTTTAAAAGAAAGATTGATATTTCGGAAGTCGTGATGGGGGTTGTGATTGTCGCCTGTATATTATTGATATTTAAAACTGAATTTCAATATAAAGAAGGAATCTTTTATGGTGTTCTATGTGCCGTTTTCGGAACTATATTTTCTGTTTTCAATGGAAAAATGTTTGGAAAGACCAGTTCAGGAAACATTATTTTTTATGAAATATTCTCCGGATGGTTTATAATTATGGTGATTTATCTGTTTACAGGACAATTTTTTCACTTAAATGAAATAAGTTACCGTGATATTGCGTTAATATGCTTGTTAGCAAGTGTTTTCACAGCTTTTCCGATGCTGGAATCGGTGAATCTCATGAAATATATTTCGCCTTTTACACTAATTTTAACAGTTAATTTAGAACCGGTTTACGGAATTATACTAGCTTTTTTTATCTTTGGAGAATCAGAACATATGAGTCCTGTTTTTTATGTGGCTTCAGGAGTTATGATACTGGCAATCATTGCCAACGGATTAATAAAAGCTAAGAAACAAAAAACTTTAAATTAAGCATCAATTTATATGATGAAAAAATATTTTTTACTTGTATTTTGTCTGACTTTCGGGATATCTCAATCCCAGATCATCAGGAAATATTCTAATGAATTTTTGAATATCGGAGCAGGAGCGCGAGGTTTAGCAATGGGAGGAGCTGTAGTTTCCAACCAGGATGACGTCTATTCCCCAATGTGGAATCCGGCAGGCCTTATGGCTATCGAAAGAGACTGGCAGGGCGCAGCAATGCACGCAGAATACTTTGAATCCATCGCCAAATATGATTACTTAGCGTATGCTAAAGTCTTGGAAACTGGTGTTTTTGGAGTATCTGTGGTAAGATTGGGAGTTGACAATATCTTAAACACAACGCAATTAATTGATACGGAAGGAAATATTGATTACGACAAAATCACGAAATTCTCTCAGTCAGATTACGCAGCAATTCTATCTTATGCCTTTAATCCCGGAGGAAATACGAAACTGGATGTGGGTATTAATGCCAAAATTGTTTACAGAAATGTCGGGAAATTTGCCAACGGCTATGGTTTTGGTTTTGATATCGGTGCGATCTATAAAATGGACAACGGTTGGAAATTAGGCGGTATGCTGAGAGATGCCACTACTACAGTGAACTTCTGGAGTGTCAATCAGAAAGAGCTTTCAACAATTGTAAACGGGGAAGAATTCAACCCTGCGCCAAAAGATAAAATGGAGCTTACGATGCCTAAATTAAATGTAGGCGCAAGTAAATTGTTTGAAATCAACAGTAGCGTATATGTATTGCCTGAAGCTGGAATCAACGTAGATTTTGCTAAAACAGCAGCTTTGGTTTCCACAGATTTCGCAAGTCTAACGCCTTATGCCGGAGCGGAATTGGGCTATCAGAAAATGATTTTTGTGAGATTGGGTGTCAACAGGTTCCAGTCCATTACTGACATTGAAGACCTTAGGAGAAAAGTTTCTTTCCAACCAAGTGCCGGAATCGGGATCAAATACAGAGGTCTCACGTTGGATTATGCGATTACCAACTCCGGAATCGGCGGATCCAATTTCTATTCCAACTTTTTTTCCCTGAAACTGGATATGGGGCAATTTAGAAATGATTAATTTAATTAAAAATGAAAAAACTTACACTTGTTATACTAACAGCCTGCTCAATGCTAGCTTTCGGACAAAAGGTTTCCGATTATAAATACATCTCACTTCCCGTGAAATTTGAAACTTTTAAGGAAGATTTCGGATTAGCTGATTTGCTGACCAAAATTTTAAGAAGTAAGAATTATACCGTAATCCCATCCGACAAATTACAGTGGCCGTCGGAAGCACAGGCTAATCCCTGCAATGTTTTAATGGCTGATGTAGTAAATGACAGTGGCTTTTTGAGAAATAAAGTATTGCTCCAGTTCAAAGACTGTAATAGCAAAGTAATATCGTCAGCGAAAGGAGCTTCCAATATAAAAGATTTCAAGGAAGGTTATCAGGATGCGTTGAAGCAGACTTTTGTATCGGTTTCTCCCGCTAATCCGGTAAACAATCAGACTGTCGCTCAGACAGGCGTTCAGGAAACGGCGGTTTCGGCTCAGCCTTCTTCAGCAGTAACCGATAACTCTGCTGTACGATTTAGTAATGGTAAAATTGATCTTCAGAAAGTTCAGATTGATAATACTCAATTTATTTTAGTGAATTCAGGTAGCTCCTCACCATTCGCTACTTTTAAAACAACAACAAAAAGTGATGTTTTCAGAGTGAAATTGCAAAACGGAGAATCTACTTTGGGCTATTATGAGAACGGAAATATTGTGATCGAAATTCCACAGTCGAACGGAGAGTATATTAAGGAAGTTATTATGAAAAAATAGTTGAAGAAATTTACCTTAATAACCAATAATGCGTAAGATTAATTTAAATAACCATGAAAAAAATTTATAGTACATTATTGATAGCGCTTTCATTGTATTCATATGCTCAAACCATGAATACACAATTGAACGAAATTAATTATGGCTCGGGAAGTTCTCCATATAATTTAATAAAACTTAATGATCTTATTATCTTTGCAGCATCCAAAAATACTGATCAAGGATTGGAACCGTGGGTTTATAATCATACCACACAAAAATCTATATTACTAAAAGATATTTTTGCCGGACAAAATAGTGGAATACCGCCTAATTCGATATTTGTAAAATTAAATAACAAAGTATATTTTCTGGCGCAGCAAAATTATTCAGGATTTCAGATCTGGGAAACAGACGGGACACCAACAGGAACAGTGAAAAAACAGGATATTAACTCTAATTATTCAATTGAAGAG
Source organism: Chryseobacterium sp. POE27 (assembly GCF_039727685.1). Classification (NCBI taxonomy): domain Bacteria; kingdom Pseudomonadati; phylum Bacteroidota; class Flavobacteriia; order Flavobacteriales; family Weeksellaceae; genus Chryseobacterium; species Chryseobacterium sp. POE27. The sequence goes on along the minus strand of NZ_CP152475.1, from coordinate 3,382,857 downwards.
TTTGTAGTTGTTGGGAACAAAATTTTCTATTATCAAAATAAAGAATTGTGGTCGTTCGATACAATTTCAAACAATTTATCTTTATTAAAAACATTTGAGTATTCGGGAAATATGAAATTATATTCCCACAATAATCAATTAATTTTTGCGGCTAATGATGGGATTTCTGGCAAGGAAGTTTGGAAGTCGGACGGTACTGCAATTGGAACTTCACTGATAAAAGATATTGCACCGAATAATGGCGGCAGCATTTCAAACGATTTTAAAATTTTAACGCTAAATAATGGAAAGTTTTATTTCATCGCAAATACAGGTACGGCATATCATCTTTATGAAAGCGATGGTACCACAGCCGGTACAAATCCTTTAGTGCCTCTTCAAAATGTAGGTCAATTGGAAGGTGCTTCAGCAGGAGATTATTTTGTATTTATAGGATTTGATGCTTCCAACGGGGGTTCTGAGCCATGGATCTCTGATGGAACAGTTGGGGGAACCAAAATTTTAAAAGATATTTATCCTGGAACCACAAGTTCTATGGGACTGAATCAGAAGTTTTTGAAAGTTGGCAACAAAATTTACTTTGACAGTAGCGCAAACGGAATAAATCCGGGTTACGGCAACTATATCTGGCAAACAGATGGTACTGAAGCCGGAACAGTCTTATTTAATACACCTACCAATAATGTATTGCATGGCACAAGCTCGGATGGACAATATTTAATTCTTACAAAACCCAATGAATGGAACCGCTTCTGGATAACAAATGGAAATTCTGCCCAAACATTTGAAATGACAGCACTTGGCATGACAGCAGCTAATGGCGTCGTGGATTTTGATTCAAAAGTATATCTTGCAGGAACTTCTCCTAAGCATGGAATGGAATTATACTCTCTGAATCCCCTTACACAGGAGACTACTTTGATTTCAGATATCAGTACATTTGAAAGCAGCTCGCCACATTCCTACGAATTACTGAATGATGATTTAATTTTTATTGCAGCAGACAGAGAATTCAATAACCAATTTTATAAGAGAAATAAAAATACCCAGCAGATCACAAGGCTTACGAACTTTAGCAATGGATCTTTTGGTTCAGGAATGTATACGGATTTTAATGATAGCCTCTTTAAAGTCGGAAACTTTCTTTACACCAAAAATAATACACCCAATCCGGTCAGCGGATTTTACAGGACAGACGGAACTCCTGCAAATTCTGTGGGCATATCTACAGGAAACACCGTTATTTATGATAATTCTTTCTTCGTTAATCTTAATGATAATAGTTTATTGTTTTCGGGATATAACAATGTGTTAGGAACAGAGCTTTGGAAGATCGACAACAATGCCAATACAGCAGTTTTAGTAAAAGATATTTCAACAGAAAGTATGGGTAGTATGTACAACACAGACCCAAAAACGACTGTCTTAAACGGATATGCTTATTTTGTTGCAAAGGAAAACGGTAAATTGGGAATTTGGAAATCTGACGGAACTGAAGCGAATACAACAAAAACAATTCAAGTTAATTTTCAGGATGGGACAGATGGAAATATTAAAGTTGTAGGAAGTTTAAATAACAAATTATTTTATTCAACGAGGAAAGAAGGATACTCAAATACCTCGAATACGGAACTTTTTGCTTCCAACGGCGATTTGGCTTCCTCTGTTTTATTAAGATCTCACAGCAATTTGTATGGCTCGGCAAATATTAATAGTGATACGGAAATCCTTGATAATAAATTGTTTTATGCCGTTAAAGGATATCCTTCAGGACTGTATTCTACTGATGGAACGGTTGCCGGAACAACGGAAATTTCGCAAATTAATCTTTTAGGAGAAATTAAGTTTAAAAAATGTGGAAATCAATTATTTTTCACAAATAACAATTCAACGGAATTATTGAAAACTGACGGTACGACAGCAGGAACTATCAGTTTAGGAGCAAATTTCGCTGCAATAAAAGATATGACTTGCGTTAATAATTATTTGTATTTTCTTAATGGTGATTCCCAAAAAGTTTGGAGAAGCAATGGTACTATGGCAGGCACAGCGTTTTTGGATATTTTTATTACTAATGATGATAACCAATTATTGCCGAATGAAAATATTCTGAAGATGGCTACAGATAATGAAAAATTATTTTTGACCATTTATACAAAAGATCATGGAAATGAATTATATACAGTTACGGACACGCTTCCTTTTTTTCTGGCAGTACATGATACAGCGGCAAATATAAAGACTGTAGGTCCAAATGTTCAATTATATCCTAACCCTGTTATAGATGAATTTTCATTAAAAATACAGAACGATTATAAAATTGAAAGTCTTAAAATCTTTGATACTTCAGGAAAGTTAGTGAAAAATATTCCAAACTTGACCGGAAGAGTAAACATCTCTGAATTGTCAGCCGGAATATATTTCTTAAAAATAAAAACAAACAAAGGAGAATTTTTAAGTAAAATTTTAAAAAAATAAATTCGTTAAAAGAAAGGCTCTTAAAAAAGGAGTCTTTCTTATTTTAATTATTATTAAAAAACTCCCAAACAATCTTCGCCTTACTTTTCCCTAGAATCTCCTCCAGTGTTTCAAGGCTAGATTCTTTAATTCTTTTTACAGATTTTAATTTAGATAAAAGCAGTTCAATCGTCTTACCCCCAACACCAGGAATTTCCTCAAGCTCAGATTTTATGGTTGAATTTTTTCTTCTCGTTCTGTGATGTTTTACCCCAAATCGGTGGGCTTCATCCCTAACCCTTTGCAGAATTTTCAGTGTTTCAGATTTTTTATCAAGATATAAAGGAATAGAATCTTCAGGAAAGAAAATCTCTTCCAATCTCTTGGCAATTCCCACAATAGTAATTTTACCGTATAGACCCAGCAAACGTAAACTTTTTACGGCTGAAGAAAGCTGTCCTTTTCCACCATCAATAAGAATCAGCTGGGGTAAATTTTCACCTTCATCCAAAAGCCTTTTGTAACGGCGATAGATCACTTCTTCCATAGTAGCAAAGTCGTTCGCTCCTTCCACGGTTTTAGGGTGAAAGATTCTGTAATCGGCCTTACTGGGCTTTCCGTCTTTGAAAACAACGCATGCGGAAACGGGATTCGTACCCTGAATATTCGAGTTATCAAAGCCTTCAATATGACGCGGCTCAACAGGCATTCTAAGCAGTTTCTGCATTTCTGCCATTATTCGGTTCGTATGCCTTTCCGGGTCTATGATCTGCACCTGCTTTAATTTTTCAAGACGATATTCTTTCGCATTTTTTTCGGAAAGTTCAACAATACGCTTTTTATCTCCCACTTTAGGAACAATAAGTTTTACGTTGGGGATTTCAATGGGCAAATGGAATGGTAGCAGCACTTCCTTTGAATTTGAATCAAACTTTTGCCGGATCTCAATTAAAGCCTGCTCCATGATTTCTTCATCCGTTTCCTCAAGGACTTTTTTAATCTCAGTGGTAAAACTCTGAATGATATTTCCGTTTCTGATCTTAAAAAAGTTGACATAAGCAGCCGTCTCGTCGCTCGTCATTCCGAAAACATCAACATCATCAATGCTCGGATTTACAACCGTATTCTTTGCTTGATAATCTTCAAGAGCATCCAGCCGTTCCTTTACAATTTGTGCATTTTCAAACTGCAGATTCGTTGCATATTTCATCATCTGGTTCATCAGATAATCTTTTGCTTTTCGGAAATCTCCTTTTATAATTCCACGGATAGCATCGATCTTCTCGTCATAATCTCCTTTACTTTCTAAGCCTTCACAGGGGCCTTCGCAATTTTTAATATGATATTCCAGACAGACTTTATATTTTCCTTCTTCGATTTTGGAGGGAGCCAGATTCAGATTACAGGTTCTAAGCTTGTATATATGTTTTATAGTATCCAGCAGGATCTTAGCCGGGCGTACTTTAGCATAAGGGCCATAATATTCCGATCCGTCCCTTATTTTTGTCCTTGTTAGAAAGATTCTCGGAAAATCTTCATTCTTTATACAGATCCATGGATAGGTTTTGTCATCCTTCAGCATTACATTATAAAAAGGCTGATGTTCTTTGATCAGATTATTTTCCAGTAGTAGAGCATCATACTCACTATTTACAATGGTCGTTTCCAGACGCTGAATTTTTCCTACCATTATTCTGGTTCTGTAGCCAGAAAGATTTCTATTAAAATAAGAAAGGACTCTTTTCTTAAGATTTTTTGCCTTGCCCACATATAACAGCTGATCTTTTTTATCATAATAGCGATAAACACCGGGTTCAGATGGTAAAGTTTTGAGCTGTAATTCTAAAGAAGGATTCATATAACAAAATTACGGAATTTAAAGCCATAAAAAAAGACATAAAATTATTACGGATTAGAATTTATATTAAACAAAATGATTCTAAATCAAATTAGAAATATCTATTATCTAGAATTATTTTATTATACTTCATTCATTTTTAATTAGCAGTATATCTTTAATTTTTTTCAGGAGCTTACTCTCGCTATCCGCTTATACTCCTCACGCCGATGTTTTCCGACACATAACCCAACGGTCTTCGGTACCCGTTGCGGGGTAACCGCTTCTATCGAGGCTAGGGTGGCAGTCCGTAACTATAAATATTGATTTCCTTAAGAAAAACAATCAGCTTCTTAGGCGCTGACCATTTCATTCAGCAAATAAATCTGACATTTTTCTGTAGCTTTTTTCGCTTATAGCTATAGTTTAGTTTATTCAACTATCATCTTTGGTTCAGTTCAGGATCGTTTTATTCAGATTCGCATTATGTGTTAGCAGAATAAAGGGAGTAGAGCGCGTTAAGATGCAGAATGTAGAGGTGTGAGGTTGAAGATGATGGAATATAGGGAATACAGGATTGGGGGTATCGGGGTGTGGGAGTCTTGTTCTAAAATAGGAGAAGGCTTTTTGGGTATGATATTTTAGAGTATGGTAAAAACAAAAAAAGTCTCACAGAGTATTCTGTGAGACTTTAAATAAAAACTGGCGGCGACCTACTCTCCCGCTTTCGCAGTACCATCGGCGCTGGTGGGCTTAACTTCTGTGTTCGGAATGGGAACAGGTGAGCCCCACCGCTAAAACCACCCTAAATAAGGTTTAATGTAACAATGTATTTAGTATAACAGTGTAACAATACAGTAAAAGATACTCATTGGTACATTGATAAAATGGTACATTGGTAAATTATATTTATCGGTAAATTTCATCACAAAGGCAAAACCAATTTTGCACTTATAAGGCTTGTTGTTGGCGCTTGGCTTTTAGCTAATAGCTATCGGCCAGTTGCCATAAGCAACACTTATAGGCTATAAATCTACGGGTAATTAGTACTACTCGGCTATGA
>NZ_CP152475.1:2430000-3375000 GCF_039727685.1 Chryseobacterium sp. POE27 | reverse complement strand
CTCTTCGATTTCTTTTCCTCCGGGTACTTAGATGTTTCAGTTCTCCGGGTTTGCTTCCCCTAAGGGATGACAGGTCTTCAACCTGACGGGTTGCCCCATTCGGACATCTCGGGATCAATTCGTGTGTGCCAATCCCCCGAGCTTTTCGCAGCTTACCACGTCCTTCTTCGCCTCTGAAAGCCTAGGCATCCGCCATACGCCCTTAACGATTTCTTTCCTATTTTTAGGTTACTCAAGCACTTATAAGTGCTCGGTTTTCTCTTTGTGATGTCTTTACCGGTAATGTCAATGATCTTTATGCTTGTAATCCTGTAATCAAGTAAAATGTACTAATGACGGCTCCGTCATTATGTAGATATACAATTTCTTTTATTACACTCTTACAATTATACTCTGTACTTACGTACATCATATAATATGTGGAGAATAAGGGAGTCGAACCCTTGACCTCCTGCGTGCAAGGCAGGCGCTCTAGCCAGCTGAGCTAATTCCCCCTCTAGGTAAGATTAAAAAATTTAGAGATTTTGAGATTAAGAGATTTGCTCGCGCTAATTTCTTAATTCCTTAATTTCTCAATATCTTAATCCCTTCAATTAGTAGTCTCGGGCAGGCTCGAACTGCCGACCTCTACATTATCAGTGTAGCGCTCTAACCAGCTGAGCTACGAGACTCTTTATGAGTAATAAGTGATGAGTAATAAGTAATATTTGCATACCCCATTATCTTCATTCATTCCTCAATCTCTTCCCGTTACTAATTTCTAGTGGGTTTGTATTTTTAATATAAGCAACCAATAAAAAACTAAAGCTTTACTTTAAGTAAGTACAATGTATCTTGCGATACTTTTTTTTGTTTATCGTCAATAGACGCTCTAAAATGAGATGTTCCAGCCGCACCTTCCGGTACGGCTACCTTGTTACGACTTAGCCCTAGTTACCTGTTTTACCCTAGGCAGCTCCTTTTACGGTCACCGACTTCAGGTACCCCAGACTTCCATGGCTTGACGGGCGGTGTGTACAAGGCCCGGGAACGTATTCACCGCGCCATGGCTGATGCGCGATTACTAGCGATTCCAGCTTCATAGAGTCGAGTTGCAGACTCCAATCCGAACTGAGACCGGCTTTCGAGATTCGCATCACATCGCTGTGTAGCTGCCCTCTGTACCGGCCATTGTATTACGTGTGTGGCCCAAGGCGTAAGGGCCGTGATGATTTGACGTCATCCCCACCTTCCTCTCTACTTGCGTAGGCAGTCTTACTAGAGTCCTCAACTTAATGGTAGCAACTAGTAACAGGGGTTGCGCTCGTTGCAGGACTTAACCTAACACCTCACGGCACGAGCTGACGACAACCATGCAGCACCTTGAAAATTGTCCGAAGAAAAACCCATTTCTGAGCCTGTCAATTCCCATTTAAGCCTTGGTAAGGTTCCTCGCGTATCATCGAATTAAACCACATAATCCACCGCTTGTGCGGGCCCCCGTCAATTCCTTTGAGTTTCATTCTTGCGAACGTACTCCCCAGGTGGCTAACTTATCACTTTCGCTTAGTCTCTGAACCCGAAAGCCCAAAAACGAGTTAGCATCGTTTACGGCGTGGACTACCAGGGTATCTAATCCTGTTCGCTCCCCACGCTTTCGTCCATCAGCGTCAGTTAAGACATAGTGACCTGCCTTCGCAATTGGTGTTCTAAGTAATATCTATGCATTTCACCGCTACACTACTTATTCCAGCCACTTCTACCTTACTCAAGACCCGCAGTATCAATGGCAGTTTCACAGTTAAGCTGTGAGATTTCACCACTGACTTACGGATCCGCCTACGGACCCTTTAAACCCAATAAATCCGGATAACGCTTGCACCCTCCGTATTACCGCGGCTGCTGGCACGGAGTTAGCCGGTGCTTATTCGTACAGTACCTTCAGCTATCTACACGTAGATAGGTTTATCCCTGTACAAAAGAAGTTTACAACCCATAGGGCCGTCGTCCTTCACGCGGGATGGCTGGATCAGGCGCTAACCCATTGTCCAATATTCCTCACTGCTGCCTCCCGTAGGAGTCTGGTCCGTGTCTCAGTACCAGTGTGGGGGATCACCCTCTCAGGCCCCCCTAAAGATCATCGACTTGGTGAGCCGTTACCTCACCAACTATCTAATCTTGCGCGTGCCCATCTCTATCCACCTCAGTTTTCAATAATAAATGATGCCATCTATTATATTATGGAGTATTAATCTTCCTTTCGAAAGGCTATCCCCCTGATAAAGGCAGGTTGCACACGTGTTCCGCACCCGTACGCCGCTCTCAAGATCCCGAAAGATCTCTACCGCTCAGCTTGCATGTGTTAGGCCTCCCGCTAGCGTTCATCCTGAGCCAGGATCAAACTCTCCATTGTATGTTTGTTCTTGACTCACTCAAAGTTTTTTAACGCTTTAGTTTTTCCTTACTTGGTTGTTATATTGTATGTCAATGATCTTCAAATCTTCCGCTTCATACTCCGCTACTTTCTCTGTCAGTTTCACGCCGTATTTGCGAGTGCAAAAGTAATAAATTATTTCTTATCAACCAAATGTTTTTAAAAGAATTTTTAAAGTTTTTTGATAACCCTAATCTCCATTCAAACATCCGTCAAACCTACTCCTGCGCTCCCGTTTTATCGGGACTGCAAAGATACTAATCTTTTTTATTCTCACAAATATTTTCTGAAAAAAAAATTCATGAACTAAATCCGACTTTTAAATGTATCCTTATTAAATAAAGGAGTTCTTTTTAATTTATCCGCTCTTCTTAAAAGCTCTTCTGCGCTTACTGATACTCTCGTTTTCAGTGGGGCAAAAGTAGTACTTTTATCCATTATAATCCTAATTTACTTAAGAAAAAATTGGCTCTATGATTAGGCTTGTGGAAAATAACAGGTATAATACACTATCATCTAAACGGTTATCTTAATATTATAGTTATCCACATTAAACGATTACGAATCGATTAAATAATTAAATAAGAATTTGTGTGGAAAAATAATACCAAAAAACAACGAATTCCAGGTAATAGAAGATGAAAATAGCATTGAAAAAAGTGAAAGTATTTTCGTGTATAAAGACTATGGTTACACAAGTAGGATGATTCGCATGGTGTTCTATTTCAAAAACAGTCAAGAATTTTCGGTAGATTTTATATTTAATAATTTTACTAGATTTTACAACTAGCAAAAATAATTCAATATGTATAAGGTATGTGAAAGAGAACGTTTTTGCAAGTTTTGTTATTATTTGGGATATTCAAACTCAGGAATGAGCATAAGATTACAATATTCCGTAATGGTACAGGGTAATACAGATCGGGATATTAAAATTCAAGCGACAAATATAGTAATTGATTACTGGTATTGTGTTGAAATAAAAAATGTAGGTTAGAATTTATAGCGTAGATGTATCATATAGAAAGATAAAGTTGACTAAATATAAATAAGAATAAATATGAAAATATTATTCAGTTGATTGAATACAATCCAAAAAAATAAGGATTAATGAAAAAAAATTAAGTAAACTGATTTAGTAACAACGAGGATATTACCGGTAATTTATTGAATTATCATAAATTTGGGTATTCTAAAATGGTGGTGTTTGACCGATGGCTAATTATTAATCCTATACTATAAGACATTCTACTACCATAAAGCCTGAGAACAGCAATCAGCCAGCAGCTTACGGTAGAGATAATAAACCATATGCAAAACAGATGGCTACACAAAGAGCCAAATTAAATCTGAAGTGGCTAGCACTAAACGAGCTAACAAAATCTATCACACCTTAAATTTTATAAAATCCGACATTTCATGTAACTTTTTTCGCTTATAGCTATAGTTTAGTTTATTCAACTATCATCTTTGGTTCAGTTCAGGATCGTTTTATTCAGATTCGCATTGTGTGTTAGCAGAATATAAAGAGGATGGGTGGTAGAGATGTGATGTTAACTGTTGAATGAGGATTGTGTGTGGGGGGGATAGAAATGTGATTGAGATATGATTTAGGAAGATATGAACCAGGAGCTTGAGATGTATAATGGTGGGTATTTTTTATAAACAAAAAAAGTCTCACAGAGTATTCTGTGAGACTTTAAATAAAAACTGGCGGCGACCTACTCTCCCGCGTTAGCAGTACCATCGGCGCTGGTGGGCTTAACTTCTGTGTTCGGAATGGGAACAGGTGAGCCCCACCGCTAAAACCACCCTAAAGGTTGTATATGAGTTGATGGTTTTTGGTTGATGGTTGTTAGTTTTCACTATCAACGGTCAACTCTTTACTATCAACTTTTTTATCGGTAAATTTCATCACAAAGGCAAAACCAGTATTCGCACTTATAAGGCTTGTTGTTGGCGCTTGGCTTTTAGCTAATAGCTATCGGCCAGTTGCCATAAGCAACACTTATAGGCTATAAATCTACGGGTAATTAGTACTACTCGGCTATGACATTACTGTCTTTACACCTGTAGCCTATCAACGTGGTCATCTCCCACGACCCTTAAAAGATGTCTCATCTTGAGGCGAGTTTCACACTTATATGCTTTCAGTGTTTATCTCTTCCAAACATAGCTACTCAGCGGTGCACCTGGCGGTACAACTGATACACCAGAGGTTTGTTCAATTCGGTCCTCTCGTACTAGAATCAAGCCCTCTCAAACATCTAACGCCCGCAATAGATAGAGACCGAACTGTCTCACGACGTTCTGAACCCAGCTCGCGTGCCACTTTAATGGGCGAACAGCCCAACCCTTGGGACCTTCTCCAGCCCCAGGATGTGACGAGCCGACATCGAGGTGCCGAACCTCCCCGTCGATGTGAGCTCTTGGGGGAGACTAGCCTGTTATCCCCGGAGTACCTTTTATCCTATGAGCGATGGCCCTTCCATACGGAACCACCGGATCACTATGTCCTGCTTTCGCACCTGATCGACTTGTAGGTCTCACAGTCAAGCACCCTTATGCCATTACACTCTACGCACGGTTACCAAGCGTGCTGAGGGTACCTTTGAAAGCCTCCGTTACTCTTTTGGAGGCGACCACCCCAGTCAAACTACCCACCACGCAATGTCCTTCTAAAAGAAGTTAGGCTCCAAGTAAGTAAAGGGTGGTATTTCAACGTCGGCTCCACCAACACTAGCGTGCCGGCTTCAAAGCCTCCCACCTATCCTACACATTACTTACTCAAAGTCAATACGAAGTTATAGTAAAGGTTCACAGGGTCTTTTCGTCCCATTGCGGGTAATCGGCATCTTCACCGATACTACAATTTCACCGAGCTCGTGGCTGAGACAGTGCCCAGATCGTTACACCATTCGTGCAGGTCGGAACTTACCCGACAAGGAATTTCGCTACCTTAGGACCGTTATAGTTACGGCCGCCGTTTACTGGGGCTTCAGTCAAACGCTTCGCTTACGCTAACGCCCTTCCTTAACCTTCCAGCACCGGGCAGGTGTCAGACCCTATACAGCATCTTTCGATTTAGCAGAGTCCTGTGTTTTTGATAAACAGTCGCCTGGGCCTCTTCACTGCGGCCAACATTGCTGTTGGCGTCTCTTCTTCCGAAGTTACGAGACTATTTTGCCTAGTTCCTTAGCCACGACTCACTCGAGCACCTTAGGATTCTCTCCTCGACCACCTGTGTCGGTTTTGGTACGGGTTGCTTCACTTCGGCTTTTCTTGGATCCGATTTCACTATAACAGCTTCGCCCGAAGGCTAGGCCTTGACACTTCCGTCCGTCTTCAATAGCTACGTCGAACCGTCCCCTTTTTAGTGTGAGCAAGTATGGGAATATTAACCCATTGTCCATCCACTTCCCCTTTCGGGTGCGCGTTAGGTCCCGACTAACCCTCAGCTGATTAGCATGGCTGAGGAAACCTTAGTCTTTCGGTGAGGGGGGTTTCTCGCCCCCTTTATCGTTACTTATGCCTACATTTTCTTTTCTATACGCTCCACCAAGCCTCACGACTCAGCTTCTGTGCCTATAGAATGCTCTCCTACCAGATATAATTAATTATAAATCCATAGCTTCGGTATTCTGTTTATGCCCGATTATTATCCATGCCGGACCGCTCGACTAGTGAGCTGTTACGCACTCTTTAAATGAATGGCTGCTTCCAAGCCAACATCCTAGCTGTCAATGCAGTCCAACCGCGTTGCTTCAACTTAACAGAAATTTGGGGACCTTAGCTGTTGGTCTGGGTTCTTTCCCTCTCGGACATGGACCTTAGCACCCATGCCCTCACTGCCGACCATCATTTATTAGCATTCGGAGTTTGTCAGGAATTGGTAGGCGATGAAACCCCCGCATCCAATCAGTAGCTCTACCTCTAATAAACTATAAATCGACGCTGCACCTAAATGCATTTCGGAGAGTACGAGCTATCTCCCAGTTTGATTGGCCTTTCACCCCTACCCACAGGTCATCCGAAGACTTTTCAACGTCAACCGGTTCGGTCCTCCACTTTGTGTTACCAAAGCTTCAACCTGCCCATGGGTAGATCACAAGGTTTCGCGTCTAATCCTACTAACTATGCGCCCTATTCAGACTCGCTTTCGCTCCGGCTCCGGACCTGAAGTCCTTAACCTCGCTAGTAAAATTAACTCGTAGGCTCATTATGCAAAAGGCACGCCGTCACAGAATTAATCTGCTCCGACCGCTTGTAGGCGTACGGTTTCAGGTTCTATTTCACCCTTCTATTCGAAGTGCTTTTCACCTTTCCTTCACAGTACTTGTTCACTATCGGTCTTTCAGGAGTATTTAGCCTTGGAGGATGGTCCCCCCCATATTCAGACAGGATTTCACGTGTCCCGCCCTACTCATTTATCATCTATATATGCCTTTCAAATACGGGGCTATCACCCTCTATGGCTGTTCTTTCCAGAACATTCTTCTAAACATATAAAGACTTTTGGGCTAATCCGCTTTCGCTCGCCACTACTTACGGAATCTCTTCGATTTCTTTTCCTCCGGGTACTTAGATGTTTCAGTTCTCCGGGTTTGCTTCCCCCTAAGGGATGACAGGTCTTCAACCTGACGGGTTGCCCCATTCGGACATCTCGGGATCAATTCGTGTGTGCCAATCCCCCGAGCTTTTCGCAGCTTACCACGTCCTTCTTCGCCTCTGAAAGCCTAGGCATCCGCCATACGCCCTTAACGATTTCTTTCCTATTTTTAGGTTACTCAAGCACTTATAAGTGCTCGGTTTTCTCTTTGTGATGTCTTTACCGGTAATGTCAATGATCTTTATGCTTGTAATCCTGTAATCAAGTAAAATGTACTAATGACGGCTCCGTCATTATGTAGATATACAATTTCTTTTATTACACTCTTACAATTATACTCTGTACTTACGTACATCATATAATATGTGGAGAATAAGGGAGTCGAACCCTTGACCTCCTGCGTGCAAGGCAGGCGCTCTAGCCAGCTGAGCTAATTCCCCCTCTAGGTAAGATTAAAAAATTTAGAGATTTTGAGATTAAGAGATTTGCTCGCGCTAATTTCTTAATTCCTTAATTTCTCAATATCTTAATCCCTTCAATTAGTAGTCTCGGGCAGGCTCGAACTGCCGACCTCTACATTATCAGTGTAGCGCTCTAACCAGCTGAGCTACGAGACTCTTTATGAGTAATAAGTGATGAGTAATAAGTAATATTTGCATACCCCATTATCTTCATTCATTCCTCAATCTCTTCCCGTTACTAATTTCTAGTGGGTTTGTATTTTTAATATAAGCAACCAATAAAAAACTAAAGCTTTACTTTAAGTAAGTACAATGTATCTTGCGATACTTTTTTTGTTTATCGTCAATAGACGCTCTAAAATGAGATGTTCCAGCCGCACCTTCCGGTACGGCTACCTTGTTACGACTTAGCCCTAGTTACCTGTTTTACCCTAGGCAGCTCCTTTTACGGTCACCGACTTCAGGTACCCCAGACTTCCATGGCTTGACGGGCGGTGTGTACAAGGCCCGGGAACGTATTCACCGCGCCATGGCTGATGCGCGATTACTAGCGATTCCAGCTTCATAGAGTCGAGTTGCAGACTCCAATCCGAACTGAGACCGGCTTTCGAGATTCGCATCACATCGCTGTGTAGCTGCCCTCTGTACCGGCCATTGTATTACGTGTGTGGCCCAAGGCGTAAGGGCCGTGATGATTTGACGTCATCCCCACCTTCCTCTCTACTTGCGTAGGCAGTCTTACTAGAGTCCTCAACTTAATGGTAGCAACTAGTAACAGGGGTTGCGCTCGTTGCAGGACTTAACCTAACACCTCACGGCACGAGCTGACGACAACCATGCAGCACCTTGAAAATTGTCCGAAGAAAAACCCATTTCTGAGCCTGTCAATTCCCATTTAAGCCTTGGTAAGGTTCCTCGCGTATCATCGAATTAAACCACATAATCCACCGCTTGTGCGGGCCCCCGTCAATTCCTTTGAGTTTCATTCTTGCGAACGTACTCCCCAGGTGGCTAACTTATCACTTTCGCTTAGTCTCTGAACCCGAAAGCCCAAAAACGAGTTAGCATCGTTTACGGCGTGGACTACCAGGGTATCTAATCCTGTTCGCTCCCCACGCTTTCGTCCATCAGCGTCAGTTAAGACATAGTGACCTGCCTTCGCAATTGGTGTTCTAAGTAATATCTATGCATTTCACCGCTACACTACTTATTCCAGCCACTTCTACCTTACTCAAGACCCGCAGTATCAATGGCAGTTTCACAGTTAAGCTGTGAGATTTCACCACTGACTTACGGATCCGCCTACGGACCCTTTAAACCCAATAAATCCGGATAACGCTTGCACCCTCCGTATTACCGCGGCTGCTGGCACGGAGTTAGCCGGTGCTTATTCGTACAGTACCTTCAGCTATCTACACGTAGATAGGTTTATCCCTGTACAAAAGAAGTTTACAACCCATAGGGCCGTCGTCCTTCACGCGGGATGGCTGGATCAGGCGCTAACCCATTGTCCAATATTCCTCACTGCTGCCTCCCGTAGGAGTCTGGTCCGTGTCTCAGTACCAGTGTGGGGGATCACCCTCTCAGGCCCCCCTAAAGATCATCGACTTGGTGAGCCGTTACCTCACCAACTATCTAATCTTGCGCGTGCCCATCTCTATCCACCTCAGTTTTCAATAATAAATGATGCCATCTATTATATTATGGAGTATTAATCTTCCTTTCGAAAGGCTATCCCCCTGATAAAGGCAGGTTGCACACGTGTTCCGCACCCGTACGCCGCTCTCAAGATCCCGAAAGATCTCTACCGCTCAGCTTGCATGTGTTAGGCCTCCCGCTAGCGTTCATCCTGAGCCAGGATCAAACTCTCCATTGTATGTTTGTTCTTGACTCACTCAAAGTTTTTTAACGCTTTAGTTTTTCCTTACTTGGTTGTTATATTGTATGTCAATGATCTTCAAATCTTCCGCTTCATACTCCGCTACTTTCTCTGTCAGTTTCACGCCGTATTTGCGAGTGCAAAAGTAATAAATTATTTCTTATCAACCAAATGTTTTTAAAAGAATTTTTAAAGTTTTTTGATAACCCTAATCTCCATTCCAACATCCGTCAAACCTACTCCTGCGCTCCCGTTTTATCGGGACTGCAAAGATACTAATCTTTTTTATTCCCACAAATATTTTCTGAAAAAAAAATTCATGAACTAAATCCGACTTTTAAATGTATCCTTATTAAATATAAAGGAGTTCTTTTTAATTTATACGCTCTTATTAAAAGCTCTTCTGCGCTTACCGAATATACTCTCGTTTTCAGTGGGGCAAAAGTAGTACTTTTAAACCTTATAATCCTAATTTACTTAACATAATATTCATGTTCTATTCACATTTACCCCTTAACCCACTGAATACTAAAGAGAATAATTTTAAACAAAAGTTTGATTTTTGAGTTGGAGGGGATGAGGGGTGGAGGATGTTGGTGTTTCGGGAGTGTGTATGGTTTGTTTTTGTATTTAAGCTCTCACAGATTTTGCAGATGGCGCAGATGGTGAATTTAAATAGTAAAGGTTTTTTTTATTCTAAAAAAAGAGTTGGAGGGTTTTAGATCATATGTTTTTGAGTAGTGACCGTTGAAATCAAGCACCCACAACCTAGCCCGGATCGAAGCGGTTACCCCACAGCAAGGGAGGGAACGTTAGGGAAGCATGGATCCAGCCAGGAAAGCCCGGAGAGCATTGCGCGAGGAGTATGAGCGGATAGCCGGAAAAAGCTCCCAGAAAATGAGTGAAAGAGTTGGAGAATATTAGTGTTGGAGAGTTGAGAGAAGTTAATGTAAGCTTCTGTGAAAGAAGGTGAAGGCTTGTGAATAAGATTAGAAAAATCTTTTGACAAGAAGCTTATATGTATAGTAGCCTATGAGACAGCCGATGGTATCTGCAACAACATCCAGAGTCTCCATAGATCTGCCGAGTCCCATTTCCTGTTGGAGAATTTCTGTAAGGAAGGCATAAATCAAAATAATCTGAATGAAGTAGTAAAATTTTATTTTGGGAAATGCAGCTATGAAACAGAAACCAAGTGCCGCAAAAATGCTTAGATGCAAAACTTTATCAATTCCATTGAACATGAACCAGTATTCGTGGTTCTCTTCACCGGGTTTGAGAAGCATATAAGTAAGAAATGCCCAATAAATGGGCAGTATCTTACTCAATATTTTTGAAATTTTATCCAATGATTGCCTGATATTCTTCAGCGGAAAGTAATTCTGAATGATCTGCACCTTCAGCAACTTCTACTTTGATGATCCATCCGTTTCCATAAGGATCTGAATTTAAAAGTTCAGGTTGATCTTCAAGTTCTGAATTGAACTCAATCACTTTTCCTGAAATAGGCAAGAATAAGTCTGAAACTGTTTTTACAGCTTCTACACTTCCGAAAACCGCTCCTCCTTCCAATTCATCATCTACAGTATCAACATCTACATAAACGATATCGCCAAGCTCTCCCTGAGCGAAGTCTGTAATACCGATTGTAGCAACGTTACCCTCGATCTTAATCCATTCGTGATCTTTAGTGTACTTTAATTCTGATGGTGTGTTCATTTTTAATTTTTTATTTGGTACAAATGTATTCAAAATTCTACAAGCTTCAAATATCGGATATAAAAAATGTCCTCCAAAATTGAAGGACATTTAAATTTATTCTGATTCTCATCAGAAACCTCCTGAATCCCCGAAGGTGAACGTAGCGGAAATCCCTGCTCTTATGGTTGACAGCGGGAATGCTGTTGAGATTTTGTATTTCGAAGTCATCTGTTCATAGAACACTCTAAGATTCAGATTTTCTGATACATTATAGTCTGCAGATATTTTAATATTCATTAGTCTTTGCCCTCCGGTAACCTGTGAGTCATCCAGCAGGATGTTGGTGATACTGGTTCGGCTGTCTCTTAAGGAGAAATCTCCTCTAATATTGAGATCGCTTCCTTTGGCTTTTCCTCTTCCTCCTGTGTTGGCCATTCCCAGTCTGAAGTTTCGGATGATATATCCAACTCTCACCACATATTCGCTGTTTGAGTCTTCGGTTAACGTATGATTCACTAATCCTAGCAACAATGTTCTCAATCTGTTGTACTGGATACCGAACTGCATATTATTTCTCATCGTCATATCTACTCCGATCAATGGTGAGAAGTTTTCTACGTATCCCACCTGAGCAAATGTAAATGGATTGATATAATCATCATTGATGTCTCTCTGGGTTGCATTAAAATTATTAAGTGAATTAAAATAATCTATACTCGACTGAACTCCCGTAGCTGTGTAGGTCGCCTGATAAGCATGAAGAAGATCAAACTTGGAAAACTGCCCATTAATAATTGGGACATTTCTTAATCCTGAATACGTGATCTTCCAGTTAGGAATCGGAAGTCCGGCTTTTTTAGGATTATCCATCATTTTCGGAGATTTACCTTCTACGGCGGCCCTGAACGCAGGAATCAGAATATAAGCATTTGATATTCCGTAGCCGTCTTTGAAACCGTTTGGTTCCAGGGCGCCCGGCATTTGTTGTGATAAAATCATTGCATTTTCCCGTATTGCCTGATAGATTGCAGCACCATCTTTAAATGCTGTTTTAAGTAACACCACAGAATTGGAATAGGTAACCATATCATTGGCAAATGTATAGTTAGGATCAGCAATTCCCGTATTCGAATCTCTATAATTAAATCCGGTATGGGTAAAGTTTCTGTTGTAATTATGAAGAGCGCTGATATCAATTCTAAGGTCATTCATTGGCATTATCTGAAGATTTGCACGCAATTCCCTTGTTGACATCCGTACATAAGGATCAGTCATGAACTCCGAGTCACTTACCCAGCCATTCTCCATCACTGTTCTTCTGATATCTGCCTGTGAACCGAAAAGGAATCCGATCGTAGGGCCACCTAATGTCTGCCCATATCCATACCAGTTCGGCGCAGAAAGCAATCCCGGAAGTACGGTACCATTGTTTTCGGAATAGTTGATGTCTAACTGCTTCATTGACGTTAATAAATATGCCATGCTCTGAAGCGGAGTAAGCCTGTTTTTAAATTTATATTTTTTATAGGCGTATTTGTTTTTCTCCCACTGCTGGGTATAAGCATTGTTTAATGAATCGACTTCCTGTTTACGTTTCTGAAGTTTTGCTGAAATATTTTTAAAATATTTAAACTGACCGAAGAACTTCGTAAAGTCTGCTGTTGCAGTAGCCTGAATTACATTGGTATTCTGCCCGACCGATCCAAGACTTCCATCCGGACTTGATAAAAGAACGGTGGATCTTGCATTCCAATTGTAGGTAAACCCGTACCCTAGTTCTGCATCAATGAAATCTAAATAGGGAAGATACTGGAACGGCAGTTTATAATTTAACTGAACTCTGTGATTATACAATACAGGTCTTCCGGCTCTGAACACATTTCCAAAGATCGATTTGTTATCCATTGTATTAACATCCACATTATCATTCAATGTTCTCGTGGCCGAGTTGATTTCCAGTTTTAATGATTTAGTGAAATTAAACCCTAAGCCGTACTGCCATCCAAAGTAGAAATTTCTGTTTTTGATTGCCCCGAAGTCATCATTATAGTTTCCATTTAAAATGGCATCAATATTACGGAACTCCAGTTCATTATAATTTCTGTCAATCTCAGTTCTGAAAGAGAATCTTGTCGGTACGGGATTAAAGTTAAATTCTTTTACCCATTTCAGATATTTTGTGGATTTAGCCGTATCACTGATCATTTTATTGAAAGGACGGATTACCCACGGTTTGAAAGTGTAGTTGTAATCCACATATCCTCTCAAATACTGTCTGTAGTTTCTTTTGGTATAAATATCTCTGTAAAAGTCATCGTTATAAACGGCAGTCACAGAAATATTTTCAACATCATAGAATTTTGGCTTTCTATTTTGGTTTACTCTTTCTTTGTGCATATTTACCACACCGATGCTTCTCTGTTGGGTGTATGTTCTTGCTACTTTTTTTGAGTTCCTCTCTGTTCGCAGCTTTTTTAAATTCAACATCGGTATCCAGAGGATTATATTTAGGATCTTCAATAGTCTGAGAATACGAATAATTCAACGGGATTTTCACCCCTGTTTTTTCAGGTAAAAATTTATCCACGTTAACTGCTGTATTGATACTGAAAGCAGACTGTGTAGACTGGTTTCTTTCTGCCGGCTTAGAATCTATATTTCCAAACCCAACTGATGTATAGGATGCACTTGTATTTACCGTGGCAAAATCTCCAAGGTTGAAATTTAAACTTGCGTTTCCTGCGTACCCTCCATCGTTTTCGATCTCAGACAGGCGGATTTCGTTTACCCAAAGGATCCTGTCAATAGCACCTCCTGTACCTCTGTCATTTCCATTTCTGACACCAATCATGATGGTCGTAATATTTCCTAAACTCGGGCGTCCTTTGATGTAAAGACTTTTAAAGGTGTTTCCTGGATCAAAAGCCTCATCTTTTAATCTTTCTACAATTTGAGTCGGATGGTTCTTATCTCTTCTAATTTTAGCATCTACAAAATCCTGAATATTCAAATCAACATCATTTTCCATCGGCCAGATTTCCATAGGAGCGGTTGCAGTGGTCGGCGTTATTTTTAATGAAGATTCATATTCGTAATAGTTATCTGTAGCATCACTACCGAAACGGATAAAGAATTTTGTTTTCTCATCAATCTGGCCAATATTAGGATCACTACTTCTGGAATCAGTATGGGCATGTACAAAAAGTTTCAGCTTTTTATACCTTCTCATATCCAATGTAGTGTTCTTAAATACCCCTCTCGCTTCAGAAGAAGCAAGTGAAGTCGCTTTCATATAGAGGGAAGCTTCATTTTGTCTTTGCGCTCCTGCATTTCCACTTAGGATCTGTCTGTCAATTCCCGGAGGCAGTACATAAGGAGGCTGGTTTAAAGCATTTTCTTCAATATTTACACTTCCTACCTCAAAATTATTATTATTTACAACTGTTGTACCTTCATCTGTTGCTCCTGAATTTCCGGTAATTGCAATGTTTTTAGGATATTTTCTCCAGTCTGATCTTACAAGATCCATTGTTCCGAATCTTAATGTAGAAGTCTGATCAAAGCCTGTTAATAATAACCTTGCAAATCTTACATTATTTAAAATTGAAGCTTCCTTATCACCTCCAAGATTCGGTCTGTTAGGGTTATTAAAATCTGAAACAGGAATTCTAAATAAATACCACTTCACATCATCAGTCTGGCCGTTTTGAAATGTAGCCTTAACAGTTTTCTGATCAACAATATAATTATCGGTTCCTGATACCAAACTTGCCTGATCTAAATTAACAATGTATTCATTATAGCTTTCGCTCTGATCCAGGTTATAATCTTTATTAATATCCTCAGAATCCGGAGTCTGCGTAGCAACCTCCAGAGAGTTGCTCTGTGAATTTCCTTCCGGCCCTCTGAAATATTTATAACGCTGTACTACTGAAGCTGCCTGATTTCCTGTAAATTTATTAGACATATAAAATACGAAATCATCTACAGCAGGATCCGACACATTGGTAACCGGATTGACAAATGTATTTCCAAACAAGGCAGCTTCCTGATCTGAACCTAACCCATCATATCCTAAATCCTGAGCGGTTCTATCTGCACCTTCGCTTGAGAAAGCATACAAAATCGGCGGTTGCTTAGGCTGTGTTCCCCAGTTTGAAGTTGTAGTAACAGAAGGCGCCGAAGGCGTAGGCAATCCATTTTCATATTGCATTTGTCCATCTTTCAGGATATCTTCAGATACATTTCCTAACTGTAATAAAAGTTTTGGATTTGTACCTAAAGTATTTCCGTCCGCATAAGGATCCATCATCCAGAATTCTACATATTCAATATTGGAACTTACAAAATTGGAAACTGAGATCGGTCTCATAATACCCGCCCATCTTTGCGCTGTACTTTCTGCAACAGGATTAGCATTATAAGGTCCCTTTTCTGCCGGATAATATGAAATATCAAAAGTATTGGTATAGGTCTGCTCGCCGGCTACAAAATCTCTGTTATTGAAAATCTCAGAAAACTGAACTCTTCTGGAAGCATGGTTAGAAACCGACTGAGGAGTAATACCGTTGGGTGCCTTACCTCCTACTCCCCAGAACCTCGGGTCGATATTATACCAGGATAAAAGACCTCTTCCGTAACCTTCTCTAATGTCATTATTTTTACCTGCTCCCGCAAAAAGTTGATCAGATTGGTTTTTTTCAGGTTTTGAAGCCAGACTCCACGCTGTTGGTTCTTTTAAAGTAATCTTTGAAGTAGTCTGCTCGAAATCGTCGATATAAGACTGGTCATTAATTCCTTTATTTAGACCCGGAAGTAAATAAGCAGTCTCCATTTTGAAATTTAAATTGGAAGGTGCTTCCGTATTTACAAACGGAATTTTATCCGTTAATCTTGTCAGAAACGGCAACTGATTGTTGTACATCAAATTGATTCCTGCCATGGTATTGTTGACGGCTTCCTGTCCGTAATTTACCTTTTGGGTAAGTGGTGACTCAGAATAATTAACAACCGTTGCCCCTAAAATAAAGTTTTCATTAAATCTTCTTTCTAAATTTAATCCTAAGAAACGCTTTCTCTGGGTATTGAACGTAAGCTGATTTTCTAATGAAATATTAATAGCCTGACCGGATTGTTTCACCTGTTCATTAATGATGGTCACAGTACCCAGCATATAATCTACGGTATAGTCGATCCCTTCTGTCAGCTGAACACCATTTGCAGAGACTTTTACAGAACCTTGAGGAACGTTTACGGCTCCTAAAGATATTCCCTGTCCCTGCGTTCCTTTATAACGCCCTTCAATGGTATATCTCTGGGCGAGGTTACTGGATATGGCAACCTGCTTTTGCTGGCTGTATAGATCCGAGAAAACATACTGCGGATCATTACTTCCGATCACCGACTGAATATAATTACCAAACGGCTGTGCTTTGGTAAAGATCACCCTTCCGGTTTCCGGTCTGATGGTAATTCCGTTGACAAAGTCGAAAATTCCGTCTCCTGTTGTATTTCCATTGGATTGTAAGTCACCGTTGGCATTGAGTCGGTCCCAATTCAGTAATTTGATTAAAGGAACATTGTTTACCTGAGGATTATTGGCAACAGGAAGATAATTTAATTTACCTCCGGACTGCGGATCCCTGTATAAAACATTCAGCATAAACCCATCCTGAATGACCTGTCCGGCATCCAGAGAATAGATATTTTTCATCATCAGATCCCACATCGGAGAGGAAGTCTTTACAGTGGTATTCGGCTTTAAAAGTTTTGCCACCAAGACCGTACTTTCTTCGGAGAATTCCCCGACTTTGTACACCTGGTTGCTTCCGTTTACCGTATATGAGAATGAAACTGCCAAAAGCTGATTGTCATTCAGTTTCTGATTCAATGAAATATACCCTAATTGTGGCTGAAGGATGTATTCGTTGGTATTTAATCTTCTTGCTTTTTTATTAAAGATAAACTCTTCTCCGTCCTGATATGTTGCTGTCCCGCCGGATGCAACAGGGAGATTAGCACCTTTGATAGCATTGTAAGCCGTGCTGGCATCCCTTAATCCCGGTAATGCGTTCACTGCAGAGTAAAGATTAAATCCGGACTGGTCGTTATTTGGAAGTACTCCCGGAGCGTCTCCAAGGTCCCTAACCCCAACGATACTTTTCTGATATTGTAAGTTAGTATTTCCCTGATCCAGTACCCAAACTTCCATTCTGGTGATGCTGATCTTCGAATTGATCTGAGGATAATTTAGCAAAGAATTATCATAGTTGTTAAGAAAATAATGTCCTACGAAGTAATGCTGATTATCTTCATAATCAATAGCATTCAGCTTAAATGTATTCATTACACCGCCACCCTGAACGGTAATATTCCTGGATTCACCCTGTTGCTGAGATAACACAACGGTTCCATAAGTTTTTCCTAACTGGAATTCTGTCTTTACTCCAAATAATGACTGCGATCCACGGATCAGACTGGTTGAAAGCGGCATATTTACGTTACCGAATTCTACCCTTTTGATGATCTTGTCTTCACCACCAGCGCTTGGTTTATCAACATCCTGAAGCCCTTTCTGCTGAAGATCCTTCCAGCTTCCTTTGGCCTGCCATACGAGATTCATCCTGTTTTCAAAAGCGAAACCACTCTGTGTATCGTAATTAGCCTTCAACTGAAGATTCTCTCCTACTTTCCCTAATAAGCCCAGCTGAATTCTCTGATCTATATCAAACGTAAAACTTTTCCTGTTTTGAGGTAAAATCAATGGGTTGTCAATCTTCTGGTAAAGTCCCGCAAAGTCGAAAGAAACATATCCTGTCGGAATAATTTCAATTTTATTGCTTCCGAAAAGCGTTTCAAAAAGCCTGTTGTTGATGGTAAGAGAAGGAATTAATCCTTTTCTGGCAGCATCACTTTTATCTTTTCTGAACATCAAACTGTAACGGTCTGATTTTTCCTTATAGTAAGCTCTCGTCTGCTCCGCCATCATAAATTCTTTATAATCTTCGGGCGACATGGCTGTAGGAGGTCCGGTAATAGTATTTCCGATCTTCGGATATACGTAATACATACCGCTTTTTATATCATAATAGGCTTCATACTGTGTAGGATCTGCCAGCTGATAGTCTTTTTTTATTATTGCTGTGTCGCGAACCGCCGGTCTCTGCTGTGCAAACGTCATTACTGACATGCACATGAACGACAGGAACAGGAATATATTGAAATACTTAATATTTGCCACCAAATGTTAAATGTTTTTTTAAAATTTGTTTTACCAACTCTTCGATTGAAATCTCCGGATTTTGCTTTATGATGCTATCTGCAAGCTTCTCACTCATCCTTTTAGGAATACCCAAAACTTCTAATGCAGATAACGATTCTTCCTTCACTTTATTATTCGCCAGCGTAGAAATATTTTCCTCCGGATTACTGAATTTCTGGACTTTATCTTTAAGATCTACTATAATTCTTTCGGCTGTTTTGGCACCAATCCCCTTAGCTTTTTGAATCAATGCACTGTTCCTTGAAAGAATGGCTGAAGCGATCTCATCAAGGGCTAAAGTAGATAGTAAAATGAGGGCAGATACCGCCCCCACTCCATTAACGCTTATTAACAGATTGAACATCTCTTTTTCTGATCTGGTTTTAAATCCGAAAAGCAAATGAGCATCTTCCCTGATGATCTGCTGAATAAAAAGAACGGTTTCCTGATTGGTGGTAAGGGTTTGCGAGGTCATTAAACTAATACCTACATAGTAACCAACTCCCTGGACGTTGATCACTGCGTAAGTAGGCGTAAGTTCCTGAACAATGCCTTGTAGTGAAAATATCATTATTAATTTTTAAAACTCCCAAATATAGCAAATTAAACTAATTAATGTTTTCATTTCATAGACGAATGATTTTTAACTTAATTTTTAATTTGAATTTTAAAGATATGCCACAAAAACAAAAGACTTGAAAAACATCATCCGGCACAGATTTTAAATTCATCCTGATGAATTAAGAAAATCATCAAGATAAATCCGGGAAATTATCAGGATAAATTCCAAAAGTTATCAGGATAATATTTTCGGACTATATATAAAAAAAACAAAGACTCCGGAAATGAAGTCTTTGTTTTACTATTTGGAAAATATATTGTAAGTCTATTTCTTGTCTTTAATTTCCCTTCTCTGGGCATCCAGAACAGCTATAGTTGCCAGATTCACGATTTCATCAACGCTTGAACGCATCTGGAGTACGTGAACAGGCTGTTTTAATCCCATTAAAACAGGTCCTATCACCTGTGCCAGTTTCATTCCTCTGAGGATTTTGTAAGAAAGATTGGCACTTTCAAGATTCGGGAAGATGAAAGTATTGGCCGGTGTATTTCCTAATTTTGAGAACGGATAATCACTCAGGTGATCAGAATCCATTGCGAAATCCGGTTGTATTTCTCCGTCAACAATCATTTTAGGATACTTTTCGTGAAGGATACTCACTGCTTTTGCCACTTTTTTAGAAGTTTCAGAAATCGCAGCAAAGTTTTCAAATCCCAGCATGGCGATTCTTGGCTCGATCGCAAAAGATTTTACCGTTAACTCTGCCATTTTAGCAATATTCACAAGATCTTCGGCGGTAGGATTCTGATTGATGGAAGTATCTGCAAAGAAAATCGGTTTCTTCTCAGATAAGATCATCATCATTGCGGCTACTTTATCAACGCCTTTATCTTTTTCGATCACTTCTAAAACCGGTCTTAATGTAGACACATAGTTTTTGGAGAAACCAACGATCAATCCGTCAGTATCACCATGTCTCAGCATCAAAGGTCCGAAATAATCTCTCTGGCGAACAAATCTTTTGGCTTTATATTCGTTCATGCCTTTTCTCTGGCGAAGTTTCCACAGCGTTTCTCTGTATCTTTTTCTGTTTTCCTTCTGGTCGTCATCACTTGGGTCAATAATCGGAACATCAAGGGTAATTCCAAAACGCTCCATCTGTTCTTTGATGTATTTTTTGCTTCCTAAAAGGCTTGGGTAAGCAATTCCTTCTTCATAAAGGATCTGTGCAGCTTTCAGTACGTTGTACTCTTCAGCATTCCCTAAAGTAATTCTCTTAGGGTTTGCTTTTGCACGGTTCTGCATCATTCTCACCAGCTTTTCATCTCTTCCCATTCTGTCGAGAAGACTGTTTTCGTATTCGTCGAAGTCTGTGATGATCTTTCTCGCTACTCCACTTTCTACTGCAGCTTTTGCTACGGCACTTGAAACCTTTGTAATCAAACGGTTGTCAAACGGTTTCGGGATAAAATATTCTCTTCCGAACTGAAGATTCTGAAGATTATACGCTAAAATTACCGCTTCAGGTACCGGTTCTTTAGCAAGATCGGCAATCGCATGAACAGCAGCCAGCTTCATTTCTTCATTAATAGTTTTTGCCTGCACATCCAATGCTCCACGGAAGATATATGGGAAACCAAGAACGTTGTTTACCTGGTTAGGATAATCACTTCTTCCTGTCGCCATGATCACATCTTTTCGTGTTTCAATGGCAAGATCATAGGCAATTTCCGGATCCGGGTTGGCTAATGCAAATACAATAGGATTTTCGTTCATGCTTGAAAGCATGGAAGGAGTCATCACATTTCCTTTGGACAATCCTACAAAAACATCCGATCCTTTTACGGCATCTTCCAGGGTATCGATATCGGTTTGTGCGATGAAATCAAGCTTTTCAGAGGTAAGATTTTCTCTTCTCTGGTTGATCACTCCTTTACTGTCACACATCATTACGTTTTCTCTTTTTAACCCTAAAGAAATATAAAGGTTGGTACAGGCAATCGCGGCAGCTCCTGCTCCGTTTACCACCATTTTTACTTCTTCGATCTTTTTATTGGCTATTTTTAAAGAATTGATTAATGCTGCAGCAGAAATGATGGCTGTTCCGTGCTGATCGTCGTGCATCAAAGGAATATCCAGCTCTTCTTTTAATCTCTGCTCGATATAAAATGCTTCCGGGGCTTTAATATCTTCAAGGTTGATTCCTCCAAAAGTAGGTGCAATTCCTTTTACAATATCAATGAATTTATCAGGATCTTTTTCATCGATCTCGATATCAAAAACATTGATGTCTGCGAAAATTTTGAACAAAAGACCTTTCCCTTCCATTACCGGCTTTGAAGCCTCTGCACCGATATCTCCCAAACCGAGAACCGCTGTACCGTTGGAAATAACAGCTACCAGATTTCCTTTCCCTGTGTAATCGTAAACGGTTTCCGGCTTATGGTGAATTTCCATACAAGGAACTGCAACTCCCGGCGAATAGGCCAATGACAGGTCTCTCTGAGAAGAATGCGGTTTTGAAGGAATCACTTCGATTTTTCCTTTAGGTTCGGCTTTATGGTAATCTAACGCGGCCTGATTAAAGTTCTTTTCGTCGCGGTGGTTTTTACTTGACATATAGAATTTTGTTTTTTGATTATAATATATATTGAATGTGGTAACTGACTAAACTTTCGATAGGTTTTTGTACAATCTGTCCCACATTTAAATTGAGTTCTGCCGCTGCTGCACGCAGAATATCTTCATAGTAATAGGCAATGGAGCCAATGAAATTGATTTCGGCTTCTCCTGATTCTTTGTAGGGAATCACCTGATAGTCGAAGAAATTAAGCATTTCTTCATGTACCATTTTTTTCAGGTACGGATGTTCTTTTCTTTCTACCACAAATTTATTGAAATCTGCAAGAAAGGCATTAGGCCGGGTGGTATGGTACATGTTTTTCAGCACTTCATCCAGGGTGAGGTTATACGTTTGCTCAAATTCGGATGAAAGATCTTCGGGAAGTTTCTGCATGAAGAATCTTCGCACCAATTGTTTCCCGATGGCGCTTCCGCTTCCTTCATCACCGACAAGGAAACCTAGTGACGGTAATTGGATTTTTATGTTTTTGCCATCAAAATAGCATGAATTTGAACCTGTTCCTAAAATGCAGACGATGGCAGGCTTTCCTCTATACGCGGCATACGCTGCTGCCGTTAGATCTTCTTTTACAATGATTTCTGCATCGGTAAATACTCTTCCCAATTCTTCAATAATAGTGTCACAGTTCTGCTGTACCCCACATCCTGAACCATAAAAGTATATTTTCCGGATGGAATTTTTAACGGAGGTAAGGCTTGTATTTTTTTCAATTTCGGGAACGATAAGTTCTCTGCTGATAAAGTTCGGGTTGAAACCAATGGTT
Source organism: Chryseobacterium sp. POE27 (assembly GCF_039727685.1). Classification (NCBI taxonomy): domain Bacteria; kingdom Pseudomonadati; phylum Bacteroidota; class Flavobacteriia; order Flavobacteriales; family Weeksellaceae; genus Chryseobacterium; species Chryseobacterium sp. POE27. The sequence continues at coordinate 3,352,707 of NZ_CP152475.1, read as the reverse complement.
TCTGTTTTCAGGAAGATTTGTTTAAAATCGTCTAGAATCACCCAATCTGATTTTGTAGAACCACTATCAACAATAGCAACCATATTTTCCATTTTAGTTTAAGGATGCTAAATTATGAATTTATCTTGTAAGATGTGGGATAATTGACATGACATATGTGTTGTTTTTGGTCTGCAGAGTTCTTATGTATTTTGAATAATGAAGGAAATTGTTGAGAGTATGCGTGTTTTAGTTTGGCGGAAGGCTTATCTATTTTGGACGGTGTTATAAAGATTCCGGACGATGCTTTATCTATTTGAGACAAAGCCTTATATACCCTGGACAAGGCAATATATATTCCGGACAAGGTCTTATATATCCTGGACAATGCCTTATCTATTTTGGACGGAGCCTTATCTACTTTTGACTAAGCTTCATGTATTCTGGACAAAGCTTTATTTATTTTTTCAAAGGATAAAATTTGCTTTTAATTATCGCAAAGGTAGACAAAGCTTTTTTTTAATAAACTATTTTATTAAGGTAAACAAAGGCACTTCGTTTATGGAAGTAATACAAGGAGCTAGTGCTTGAGCATATTTTAAACCATTAAGATTATTTAAGGAGCTAAGATATATTAAGAATATCAAGATATTTTATAAGTGCAGATGTTTTTACTTAAATTTTATTGTTAAAACTTTCGAGGATTTTTCTAGCGGCAATGAGTTTTCTAATACTATGCATAGATTTCTACGGAGATGACAAACAGATTGATAATGACGGAAGATTTAAAATATAAAAAAACTAAAGTAGGTTTTTATATAAAAAGGGTAGTGTCTCACTAACTGTGTAAGTTAAAAAGTTATTCTGGAAAATTTTGAGCCCTCATAGCTCAAAAAATTTTACGGAAATAACTTTTTATTATTTTTAATCATTACATAGTTATGATAGACAAAGAAGACTTATTAAACAACAAGGATTTCTATAAGTCCTTTAAAAATGGAGAAGACCTAACCTCTTTCTTCAAAGAAATGCATAAACGAGCTGTAGAACATATGCTTGATGCAGAATTGGACACCCATCTGGATAATGAAAAGCATCAGAAATCCATCACTGGAAATTTCAGAAACGGACACGGGACCAAGAAGATAAAATCCTCATTTGGCGAATCTGAAATTAAAGTTCCCCGAGATAGAGAAGGTAGTTTTGAACCTGCATTAGTCCCAAAGAGACACAACATCATCGAAGGTTTGGAAAATATTATCATCTCATTTTATGCTAAGGGAATGAGTGTAAGTGATATTGAAGAGCAAATTAAAGAGATGTATGATTTTGAGGTTTCTACTTCTACCATCTCACGAATCACCAATGCTGTTGCCAGTGAAGTGGTAAGCTGGCAAAACCGTCCGCTTGAAGATTTATATCTCATTGTTTGGATGGATGGCATTGTTTTCAAGGTAAGAGAAAACTCCAAAGTCATTAATAAAACAGTTTATCTGGCTGTGGGATTAAACCGTGACGGGAGAAAGGAGGTGTTAGGAATGTGGCTTGGAAAAAATGAAAGTTCAGCTTTCTGGATGGGCGTTCTCACAGATTTAAAAGCTCGTGGTGTAGAGGATATTCTCATCACCGCCACCGATAATTTAAACGGATTTACCCAGACTATCCGTTCTGTTTTTCCTGAATCTCAAACCCAAATTTGTGTTGTACACCAAATCAGAAATACCTGCAAATATGTAGTTTGGAAGGACAGAAAAGACTTTTCTGCCGATATGAAACATATTTACACTGCTCCAACAAAACAAGCAGCTGAAGCAGCTCTGGGTGATTTTGCAGAAAAATGGGAAAGCAAATATTCTTATGCTATCGCATCCTGGCGGAATAATTGGGATGAGCTGACTGTATTTTTTGAATTTCCTTTAGAGATCCGAAAAATCATTTACACCACCAATTTAATTGAAAATCTCAACGGGAAAATCAGAAAATACACCAAAAACAAAATGTCTTTTCCTACCGATGATGCCGTAATGAAATCAGTGTATCTCGCTTTAAAAGAAGCTACTAAAAAATGGACCATGCCAATTCAAAATTGGGGTATTGTTCTTAACCAGTTTATGCTTATTTTTGAACAAAGGCTCAGATTATAAAAATCCAAGCCCCTAACTTTTTAACTTACACACTTCGTGGGAGAGTGTCAAAAATTGATTGTTAGATATAATTTTAATGACATCCTAGTGCAGTTATTGGTTTTTTATTCTTAAGGTAATCTTTTACAAAAATATAATTGGGAGTATAATCAGTTCCCGGAATGATCGAAGCGCTACCACTTTTACTATTTACATAATTTGATAGTTTTTCCTGCATATTTTCCCACATTTTTTGGGCCTCTATATACCCAAATTTTTCTGCTGCATATTGAAATCCACCATGCGTTTTAGTAGTAAATCTATCAACTCCTCTTGTATAAATTATCATATCACCAGATGGATCAATGCAATATCCAAATAAACGATTCCCGCTTACAGGGTGCTCTTTATCCCAAGGTGATTTAACAGTTGTAAATTTCTTTTGTCTCCCAACGTTTCCATATATTCTTGTTTATATTTTTATAGTGATAGACTCTAATGGATTTGTCTAATTCATTTTGAGACATAGAATTCACTAAGCTATCCACTAAGTATCTGTTTGTTTCGCTTATTTTTTCAGAACTTCTACCTGTTAAAGATTGTGTAAAATCCACCATTTTATTCTCCAACTGGGTAATTATTTCTCTCTGTCCTTTTTTATATTCTTCTAAATTGGTGATTGAATCTTTTTGGGTGAAAGAGATGCTTTTAAAGCCATCTTGCTTTTGTGAAAACAAATAGAAAGGAAAGAGAATAAAAAGTATAAAACATTTGTTAAAAATCACTTTAGCTATATCTTTCATAAGTTATCTCATTTTTTGGTAATACAATGTATATCCATAATCACTGTTATCATCAGGGGATTTTAATCGAATATAGAAATATACTTTTTTTCCTTTTTTAAAGCCACTTGTTCCACCAATGTATTGTGTTCCATCAGGATACCCTTTAAAAATCAATATATTCTTTTCTGTTGGATAAACTGTAAATTTATCTATGAAATTTTTCGTTTTTATAGCCTTATCATGATAAAAATAATTAAATATAAATGTTGAATCATTCTTTATCTCTAATTTTAATGTATCTCCTTTTTTAAGATTAAGATATTTGAAATCATCTCTTTTATATTCAATATTTTTTTTGGAATATATATATAATCTCCAACCGCTTCATTAAGAGAAATGTGATAATCAGGAAGATCGTCCGGATATTCTTCTGCACTGCCACAGCAAATAAAATTTGAAACTACAATTATTAATATTAAAGCACTATAACTTCTTCCCATCTGATTTTTATTCTATAGGCATTCCTAAATTTTTATAATAATCACCATTGATTAAAAAATATCCACCTCCAAAATTAAAACCTTCATTATTTTTAAAAAAATCATTAACCGTTTTAATAGGGACTATTTTCTTTTTTATTCTTGTCTTTTTAACTAAAAATCCATAAGATTCCTTTTTACATTCATCACATTTTACTATTGTGCCTATATGTGGAATTGTATCATACTTGAATCCATTTATTTTATTATATTTTTATATTTTCTTTATTAAAAGAGTTATATAATATTCGTTTTTAATGTTCCCACTTTTTAATATAATAGAATCCTGTTTTTTTATTTTAATGACTTGAGAATTTACGAAGCAGCTTAGTAAAAAAAATAATAAAACAGATTTAATTTTTTCCATAAATAAATTATTTTTTATCAGGATACTTATAGAATTTTCATTTCATATCTCTTAATGATTATTTGCAAATTAGAAACTTACATAAATCTTCATTTTTTTCAAGATAGTTTATTTGTTTTCTAATTTCATTTTCAGAATATCTAGGCAAATTATTATCCATTCGATATTTAATTATTTTTTGAATAAAATCATCAATGATTTTATTATCCGCTATTGATATATTATTTATATCAAACCCCTTTATACCTAATAAATTTATATCAGTATATTCTTGTTTAAACTTAAATAAATTTGGAATTTTTAAGTGAATTTTTTTAAAATTCTCTTCATCAGTAATTACGATAAGTAATGGTCTTGATGAACTGTAACTAGCATTCACATATTGATATGTCGAATATTCTTTGTTTTCTATTTTTTTGCATAATCTATAGTTTCACAATTTATATTTGTGAAAAACAGTTTGCATATACAAAGCAAGAAATTAAAATAATAAGTGGTAAAAATAATGTTTTCTTCATTTGTACTTTCTTTAGAAAAGCCGCAGAGATTTTCTGCTATTTATCAAATTCAAATTCTTTAGCTTTAATACTACATTCATTTATAATTACATCATAATTCTTATATTTATTTATATCTAACATAATTAATTCATAGGAAAAATCATTATTAGTAGTAATGAACTTATAAATTCCGTTACTTTTATCAATTGGTGAAATTTTTAAAGAAAAGTTTTCTTTAGAACTTGATTCCGTATAATTAATGAATACATTCTTTTGTTCTTTTTTAATTGAATTTATAATATAATTTTCCACTTCAGATGATTGTATTTGAATATTATTATCATCAATTAAATATTTTCTATCATTTATTTCATCACAAGGAATATATAAATAATACTTACCGTTATATTTATATAGCGGAAGCCATTTTGAATTTATGCCTAAACTTTCAAGTTTACTTGTTTTCACATTTGTATTAAAATTTGAAAAGTCAATTAATAAATTGTACTCTTTAGAATTTTTATCTTGTAAAATATAAACTTTTTGATATTTGTTTTTTTTGATAAATATAGTTTCTTTAGATTGTGAACAACTTATCGTATAGAACAATAAAAAGACACTTGAGAACAAATATTTAATTTTATTTTTCATAATAATTATTTACTTTTTCTAATCATGGTTAATATGTAGTCATGTTGAGTACCATTTCTATAGTCTATACAATATGTTTTACCTGTAAATATTTTTTCTGGATATTTATAATATAACTTATTTTCTGGATTTGCCCCTTGATTTAGAGGATCAATACCTGAAGCATTATCATAAAATCTAAAAAATTTTCCATTTGAATCTATTCCCATACCAACAATGACTACAAAATGATCTGTAGAATTATCTAAATTTCCAGGACTTCCCGATGCATCATCTATTCCAACAATGACTGGTATTCCGTGAGATAAAGCATATTTTATATAACTTACACCTTTATATAAATCATTCAAATTTACACCATTTTGTTCAGTATAAATTTGAAAAGTCTGTTTATTTCCCTGTGAATCCACATCATAATAATTCGAAATATTGTAACCCTTTTTAGCAATTTGTGCTTTAGCATAATCCATACAATTTTTTCGAATTCCCGGCGCATTCCAACCTACAAAATCTGATGGAGGAATAACATTAGCTATTGTAGGCCATTGTGTTTGTTGATTTTCAAAGTCAAAATTTTCAATTATTGTTTCATCGTAATTTCCTGATTCATTATCATTAAAATCAAAACTTGTATTTGGCTCTCCTTTATGTTTATTATATAAAAACTGTTGCCAAGTAGTATTTGGATTCTCAGCAATAAAATTCATCACCCAGGAAAAAGACATAGAAGAAAAAGAAGTTCCACCAGCAATTGAGAATTGTATATATTTTTTAACAACTGCAAAAGCTTCATCTGTATTTCCCATATTATATACGTACCAAAATAACTTCACCGATTCACTTGAGTGGCCTGATAGCCATATTTTTTCATTAGGTGAAAAATGCATATCGAACTTAAAACTCATATAAGCATCATTATACTCATTCCCATAAGGAAAAGAGCTTTCCAAACTCTCCGGTGTTACAATAGAGCCTCCTGATCCTCCTGTAGATCCCGTAGATCCAGAGCCCTCTCCATACGATATCGTAGGACTTCCGCCACCAGTATCTTCACAAATAGTTACTTTAATAAAATAAGAGCCAGATCCCACACAGTGTGCATCGTCATGATAATATCCGAATTCACATGGGATCTCTATATATTCAGAATGACAGTTTACCATTTTTGATGATATGCCACTAGGTAAAATTCCTTCCTGATATACTAAATCTATTGCTCCCTGATAAGGACGGTATATTTTGTTACTAAAGTCATTAAACCAATTGATATCAGGAGTATATTTATAAATGATTTTGGAAACATGCCCATTCACCTTTCTGATAATAAGATTATAAAAAACATTATCATCTTTAGGTATTTTGGGGTAAACAACCATTGAATAATTAATATCTGAAGCTGAATTTTTCAATTCAATGATTTTAGCTTCATCAATTATAAAATCGGTCAGTATGGGAGCCTTTGAAATATGAGTTGAGGCAGAAATGCCAAATTCTTTTGAGATGTTTTCTTTTCCAAGCTTTTGAACTAATGTTGAAAAAGATATTATTTTCCCGATTCCCTGATCTTTTTCTTCGTTTTGATCATTTGAGTCTAATTCTGTTCTGCATTCTAATAACAGGAATGCTAATGCCATGAGCACTAATAAATAATTTTTTTTCATCTTGTGTAGATATAATTAATTTCAACAATATTAAAATAATTTTCCTAGTCCGCAATTCACTTTTTCGGAAAAATTATTACTTTTACGAAAAATATTTTTACTATTATGGAAAAGATTATCAAAAAGATAGCGGAGATCCGCAGTAAAAAAGGTTTCTTATGAGAATATGGCTCATGATCTGGATCTGAGTGCCTCAGCCTATAGAAAAATAGAAACAGGTGAAACAAAACTGACGGTAGAAAGACTGGTTGATATTTCTAAAATATTAGAAACTCCATTGAATGAACTATTGGAAACTGATTCACAAAAAAATTTTAATCAAGAAATAAAAGAACAATCTACAGGATATCAAGGAGTAGACAATAGGGTTTATCATGAAAATTCCGAATTATCACAAAAACTCATTGCAATTTACGAGCAACAAATTAAAGATCTGAAGGCAGAGATTGAAGAATTGAATGCAAAGTGAAATAGATGCTTCGACTGCGCTCAGCATGACATTGCTAATAAAAAATTTAAATAAAAAAAGAGAACTTAAAAATTTTAAGTTCTCTTTTTTTATGATAATCGATTCATTTACTACTGTTTTATCTCTGCTTTTTTATCGTTGAACTGTATCAGCCAGTCTTCGATTTCGTCTTCAAGATAGGAGGCCTGAAGGATCATGGCATTGATAAAATCATCGGGAACCGGTTCGTTATCGGAATTTTCAAGATTCCAGAGCTCCTCAGACATATTTTCATACTCGGAATAGACACGTTTAAAGCGTGAATTATCTCTTTCAAGAGCTTCAATATTTTTCTGCTGAAGCTGGAATTTTCTGTATTTGTTTTGACGTTTCATACAAATATTATTAAAATGTGGTCGTAAAATTTTTTGGATCGTATGATTTAATCATATTACAAGATAGAAAAAACCATCAACACAAGGAGTTGAAAATGAATTTATTATCAGGTGGGGTTTACATCATTCTGAAAACTAAAATTAGAAATTATTTTGAATCTAAAAAAATTTTTAACATCTTTTTTTCAGTGTTTAACATATAGTTATAAATTTGCACATTATATCATTCGGATGAGAGATTTACTATTACGGCAGAAACAGGTTTTATTCTTCATTATCGCAGGAGGGCTTAGCGCTGTCGTTGAAATCGGGAGTTTTAAACTTTTCAGCACTACGATACCGCAGTTTTTCCCTCGCGAAATTAATTTTCACGGAATTCACTATCCTTTAAGTAATATTTTCTCGACAAGCTGCGGAATTATCACCAATTATTTTCTGAGTATCTGGTTTGTTTTTGAAAGAGGAAAACATTCTAAAAGAAAGGAATTTGCCTATTTTATGGTAGTCTCTTTTATTTCAACTTTATTAAGCTTAGGTTTCTTTCAGGTTTTTTACAGCTATGTTTTTAAAGATACTATTGATCTCTTCATCTATGCATTAAGTCCTGAAATAACGAGCAAGATTGCGGCAATTCTATTGGTTTCCGTTCTTAATTATTCGATTAAGAAAAAAGTAATTTTTAACGGATAGAAATGACAAAGATTCTAAACTATCTCTGGAGAGCATGGCTTCTGATACTGGCATTTGTTTTTACTCTTATTTTCGGGCTTCCTGTTTATCTGTTATCATTTAATAAAAAGCATTATAAATATGCCTACCGATTCGTGAGGTACTGGAGCTACTGCATCTTTTACGGTATGGGGCTGCGGTATGAGCTGACCAGACTTTCCGATGAAAGACTTGATAAGAATCAGCAGTATGTTTTTATTTCCAATCATACTTCGATTATGGATATTATGCTGATGTGCATCTTATGTGTCGATCATCCGATCTGTTTTGTGGGAAAAAAAGAACTCGTAAAAATCCCGATCTTCGGAACGATTTATAAAAGGATATGTGTAATGGTAGACCGGGGAAGCGCCCGAAGCCGAGCGGATGTTTACAGAAGGTGCGCCGAAAAAAATGGAGGAAGGAAACAGCATTGTTATTTTTCCCGAAGGTGGTGTTCCGGATGACACTTCGATAATTCTGGATGAATTTAAAGACGGTGCTTTTACACTTTCTTCAAAGCATCATTCGCCAATCGTGATCTATACTTTCGTCGGATTAAAGGAAATTTTTCCGTTTGATAATTCAAAAGGTTATCCGGGTAAAGCAAAAGTATATTTTAACGGAATTTTATACCCTTCCGCGTCTCCGAAAGAGCTTAAATTGTCTTCTTTTGAGACAATAAAAAAAACATTGCTAAAACACTATAATTAAAAGAAATAATATATATTTGTTTTCAGAAATTTTCAACAAATATGTCAAATTATTCTAAACAAACCAATTGGGGACAATTCATCCCATTGGTTACTGTGTTTTTCTTCTGGGGATTTGTGGCGGCAAGTAATGACATTTTGATCCCGGTTTTCCAAAAAGCTTTTAAATTATCACAAACCGAAAGTATGCTGGTTCAAATATGCTTCTATGTGGCATATACAGTGGGTTCTTTAATTTATATGGCAATTTCCAAAGGTATAAAACAGGATTTGGTAAACAAAATCGGTTACAAAAATGGTCTTATTGTAGGACTTCTTATTTCTGCAGCAGGAACACTTTTATTTTATCCCGCAGCCAATCTGCATTCTTTCACATTGATGATCTCAGGCCTTTTCATTGTAGGACTAGGATTTTCATTGCAGCAAATTGTAGCGAATCCTTTAGCTATTGAAGTAGGACCTGCTGAAACAGGCTCTCAGAGACTTACCATGGCAGGAGGAATAAATAATCTGGGCACAACGATAGGTCCACTTATTGTTTCTTTCGCGATTTTCGGCTCTGCAGCAGCTGCTACGACTGACGTAAGTGTTGAAAGTGTAAAGGTCCCTTATCTTATATTAGGAGTAGCATTTGTTCTGGTTGCTATTATGTTGAAATTTTCTTCTCTCCCGGCTATTACGCCAACCGTTACTGAAAATACGGATGATTTGGTTCCCGGCGAACACAGAAAATCAGCTTTTCAGTATCCGCAGCTTTTCATGGGGATGATTGCCATATTTGTGTATGTGGGTGTGGAAGTTTCTACAGCGAGTAACCTTCCTGCCTACATGGAAAAAAGTTTAGGTTTTGAAACTAAAGATGTGGCTCCTTACATCTCTCTATATTGGGCTTCTTTGATGATCGGACGTTGGACAGGAGCTGTAGAAGCTTTTGATGTAAGCGCAGGAATCAAAAAAATCTTAAGATTTTTGGCACCTTATCTGGCCTTCGGGGTATTCTTACTGGTGAATGCCATTGCGAAGCACGATCTTTCCCATTTCTACGTATATGGATTAATCATTATTGCGATGATCATCTGCGATATCATGAGTAAAGGTAACCCGGCGAGAATGCTTCTTATATTCTCTGTTGCAGGTATCGCTTCTTTATTAATAGGAATGTTTACTTCAGGGATGGTCTCTGTATATGCCTTCACCAGTGTAGGTTTATTCTGCTCTACCCTTTGGCCTTGTATTTTTGCATTGGCAATCAACGGTCTTGGAAAACATACGAATGAAGGATCCGGTCTTTTGATTATGATGATTATGGGAGGCGGAATCGTAAGTCTTATCCAGGGATATGTAGCAGATCTTACTAATATTCACTTTAGCTATATTGTAGGGGTAATCTGTTTTGCGTATCTTGCTTTCTATGCCATAAGAGTAAGCGGAATCCTGAAATCTCAGGGTATTGATCTTGACAAAATCACAAAAGGCAGTGGACACTAATACAACAAAAAAATTACATAAGAAAAGAGTTTGGGCAGGTTTATTACTTGCCCAATTTCTTTTGTTTTTCATGTTTTCCAGATCTGCGATCATGATTTCTTTTTTTGAACGGTTTTTTGAAATTCAAAAGAAACTTCATCAGCTTATTTTCGCATGGATTCCTTTTTCATTTGGCGATGTGCTTTATATTCTTTTGGGAGTTTTTCTCCTTTATCATGTTGTAAGATGTTTCAGCAAAAAGACTTGGAAAAATGCTTTATTAAAGATTTTTGTATCTGTCAATATCTTTTACTTTATATATCAGATATTTTGGGGAATGTTGTATTTTCAGACTCCGATTATTAATAAACTCCCTTCTCAAAAGGCGCCCACACTTGATAAAGCTAAAGCTTTAGCATTACAGTATCTGCAAAAATGTAAAGACACCAGAAAACTTACCGAAGAAGATAAAAACGGAATATTCATCATAACTAATTTGAAATCTGTTCAGGAAGAAATTTTATTTCGACAAACTTTACTTCCTGAAAATATTTCCAATAAAAAAAGCATCTGGAATCAATTCTTTCAAGCCAAGCATCTTTAAAAACATCATGAGCTTTACCGGTATTTTAGGATATTATAATCCTTTTACGGCTGAATCACAATTTAATTCTCAGTTGCCCAACACGCTTATCCCTTTCACATCTGCTCACGAAAGCGCACATCAACTGGGGTTTGCCAGAGAACAGGAAGCTAATTTTATAGGATATCTAATTGGAGTTAATTCAAAAAATCCAGAATTACGCTACAGTACAGAATATTTTACGTTAAAAAGTTTATTAAATTATATAGTCGATAAAGATCCTGAATTTGTAAAAAATGTACTCCGGAATTATCCTCCAGAAATGAAAAAAGACAGGGCTTATGAAAAAGCTTTCATCCTGAAGCACCAAGGGCTACTTGACGATTTCTTTGGATTTACCAACAATATTTTTCTTAAAAGTAATCAGCAGGAAGGTTCCGTAACGTATTCTTATTTTATTGATCTTCTCCTGAATTACGAAAAGGGTTAAAAAACAAAAGAACCGTATCAGGCGATACGATTCTAAAAACACAAATGATGAAAAAAAATTTATTACCTTGACTTGTTCCCTCATTCAAGGCGTTGTAAAAGTACAATATATTTTATTAAAAAAAAAATATTTTAAAGTTTTTTTTCACAAATTTAGGAGAATTTGAAAACTGAAATTTCAGCCTGTACTTCATGTAACGTTAATTTTTCTTTTAAAATCGACCATTATTACTCATTAAAAGGTGATTATATCGAATAATTTTTGGAGACATTTATCATTCAGACAAGAATTAATTTTGCAATAAAATTTTAAAATAATTTATCGTTAATAATTTAAAATCCAAATGCCCCTAAAAAGTAAAAGCTTTTTAGGGGCATTTGGATTTTTGAATGTTTTTATTTATTATTTCTAAAATCCTCCAACTCTCGTTTTAAGGATTCATTTTGCTCTTTTAAAATTTTGATGTAATCCTGAAGATTTTCTAATACCGAAATAGGGAAGTTATAATTATGAATGTAACTACCTGACTGATCATGCAGAGTTGAATTATCATTGTGAACGATTCCCGAACTTTCTGACTCTTTAATATCATCAACAGAAACTTCAAGAGCGTTAGCTAACTTTTCCCATTCATCCTCATGAATTCTTGATTTCCCGTTTTCCTTACGAGAATAGCTGGAAATATCTGTTGATAATATTTTTGCCATTTTCTCCTGAGACATACCTTTCTGTTTTCTGAGATTTCTCAATTTTTCTTGAATCATCCTTAAGTTTTTGTTACAAATGTATGAATTTTTAGCGCAAAATTTGCAAGAAAATCGCAAGAAAATTGCAAATTTATCTATTAAATGTGATATAGTTTTTTTTATAGTTTTGAAAATCAATATTGATAAAGTACTTTAAGCAATTTAATTTATATATGTACAGATATAAGTTAGAACTGATCAGAAACCCATGCCGGGGATTATATGGCAAAAAAAATAAACTATTAATGTTAAAAAATTAAGTAAATGAAAAATTTGAAACAACTTTCGAGAAAAGAATTAAGCACAGTTGCTGGTGGTTTAGAAAACAATTGCACTTGTGGAGCAGGTAGCAGTATAGAGATGCATTGGCATGCAGAAAGTGCAGCAGCATGTTTTGAAGGATGCTCAAGATATAGAAAACAGATAAAAGAACTACAAGCACAAACAGCTATTTAATAAAATGAAGGCAGGATGTCTATTTCAAAAGGGGATTACTATAATCCTCTTTATATTTTTTCTACATTTTAATGCTCAAAAAATTACAATAGTCAACAAAAGTAATAATAGAATATTTTGTTTTCAAAATAATATAAAGTATGAAGTCTCAAAAAATAAGGAATTTGAAATAAATATTTTCTCAGAAACGATTATTACAGATGAAAATAAAATCATAATAAATTTGATTAATTTTTTGGAACCAAAGGAGCAGTTAAAAATTGAAATTCACAATGATGGCAAATTTTCTTTTGATGGAGATAAGAAAAAAAATTACGAATATATTTATGGAGGCATTAGTCAGAATTTACAAGCTACTTTAAAAAAATATGTAGAACTTTCTCAAAAAGGAGACTTGAGCTCATTTATTAATTTTTCTGAGTTGGCACTAATAAATCATCTTAAAATGCTAAATCTAACGACTGTTTTTGATGAACAAAATGATTCAATAGCACAAAAAAATCTTAAACAAGTCTTGAAGTATCGATGGCTCGGTTGGCTTTTTTTAGTTGGCAATACAGATGGAAAATCTATATTTTTTCGAAATATAGTTAATTATTATTTTTCAAAATACATAAAAAGAGACATTGAATCTTACTCATGTAATTCCCTTGATGATTTCTTGAAATATAATATTATAGAAACAATAGTAAAACTCAATAGTAAAGATATAAAACTTCCAATCTATCCAATTGTGAAAAGTACAGAATACGATTCATTAAATAAGTATTTGCACAAAAGCTGTCAGCAAGCTAAATTATTAGAAAGTTATTCTTTCAATTTGCACAAAAAAAATCCAAAATATAAATTGTACAAAGAAATTCTCATCAATGATTTTGGAATGAATAAAGATTTAATCGAAAAATACGGCACCAATGAATAAACTAACCTTTCTATTAGCATTTTGTCTCTTTAAAATGGCATGGTCTCAAAATATTGAGATTTCTTACAGAGTAAAATTCCGACCACAAAAAGAGAATAACCTTCTAAGAACGGAATATTCACTTTTGAAAGTCAATGGATTAAATAGCGAGTACACCCCTGCAAAAAAAATGAATGATAGCCTGAAAATTGATGAAATATATCTTAATTTTATAGTATTACAAGACATATCTCAGGTAAAATATTATGGATTCTTTAATGATTTACAGTTTTTTTATCATGAAAAACCTATCAATAATTGGGTAATAATTCCAAACTCTGCTGGCTTTCAAAACAATTACAAAACTCAACAAGCTAAAATACAATTAGATGGCAGAAAATGGATTGCTACATTTACCCCCGACATTTCTATTTCTAAAGGGCCTTACAAGTTTCAAGGGCTTCCAGGCTTAATTACAGAAATACATTCCGAAGATCAAGATTACTCCTTTGAAATGATTGGTTTAAAACACACTAAAGAGGAGAAAAATCTACACCTTGAAAATTATAAGAAAATAGAAAAGAAGAGGCTTCAACTTTACATTTCTGAATTCTTTAAAGATCCTGCATCTAAAAAACTTTCACTAAAAAACTCCTACGGAGATACTTTTGACTACCAACCCAATGGCAAAAAAAGATGAAAATTACCGCTCTACCAATACTTTCATTTTTGAAACACGACAAAAATATAACAATCCAATAGATAAAGAAACTTATATTTTGGTATTTTAACATGAATTGCTCTAGAAAAATTAAGGAAAAATTTACAAATATTTATTTTAACATAAATCATTTGTAAGCAACAAATTAAATATAAATCACGTTAAAATGACAAAAACATTTGTTATTTTGAAACATCTCCTTATTTTAGAGGAAAAATATTAATATGCTATTGGAAAAACTCATTAACCATCTCAAGCTCGACAAACAGGAGTTTCTTTTTCAGTTCAATTCACATCCGAATTACCCTTCAGCATTAGCCTTTAGTGACACTCTTAATTTCATGGGAGTGAGAAATGATGCGTATGAGCTTGACAAAGAATATTGGGATGAGCTTCCTGAAGAATTTATTGCCATTGTTGATAATTCTTTCTCCATCGTAAAAAAATCGGGGAATCAATATTCTATTTATTCTGATAAGGCAAAGACTTTAAATAAAGAAGAACTTCACCAAAAAGCCACGGACTTCGTCTTGCTATTTGAAAAAGATAAAACAGAAAGCAAATCTTTTACAAGTTATAAACCTTTTGTTTATGCCATTTTTGCAATTATAATTGTATATTCAATTTTGACACAAACCTGGTATGAGGCTTTATTTAATATTCTTTCCCTCACCGGAGTTTATATTTCTCTTGAAATTTTCAATCAGAAATTCGGAAATACGTCTGCGGTCATCGGAAGTATTTGCGGCGATACAGCGGGTAATCAGTCTGTCAATTCATGTAACAAAATTATTACTCAGGATAAAACAAGTATTCTCGGCCTTAAGTTTTCCGATTTTTCTCTGATTTATTTTATAGGAATTACCATTTTGGGGTTATTTTTACCTGCAACATCTTTGGTAGTGAAAGGCTTTTCACTCGCTTCGGTCATTGCTATCGGCTATTCCCTGTATATCCAGGGATTTGTGGAAAAGACTTTCTGTCGCGTTTGCCTTTTGATTATTTCTGTTCTTTTAGCTCAGCTTTTCATCAGCATTTTTTTGTTTGATAATATTTACTTTGACACAGGGATTGCCTTATTAAGCCTTATTCTATGGATCGTTCTGTTTTCTTCTGTTTTATACCTTAATAATACACTTGAAGAAAAAGAAAGTCTTCAGAAATCTAACGCTAAAAATTTAAGATTTAAAAGAAATTATGATCTTTTTAAAAGAGAGCTGCTGGAAAAAGAAAAAGTAGTTTTCAGCGACAATGAAACTTTTTTTATCGGAAATAAAGAGGCAAAAATTCATCTACACATCGTCTCCAATCCGTATTGTGGGTTTTGTAAAGATGCCCACAAAATCATGGAAAATTTACTTGAAAAATATCCGGATGAGGTTTCAGTTCAGATGAGATTCAATTATTCACCCGATAAACAGAATGAAAAATTCACAAATCTGATTTCCGATTTTATGTACATTTATAAACATAAAACCCAACAGGAATTTTTAAAGCTTATTGAATATTGGTTTGAAAACAGGGATGAAAATAAATTAAGACAGAAAGCAGGAACCAATTCAAACAATGAAGACCTGACTTCACTTATTGAAATGTCAGTAGAAAACAGGGATGCAGGGCTTAATTTTACCCCGATAATTTTGATCAACGGATATCAGTTCCCGGATAAGTATGACCGTGAAGATATTTATTATTTTATCGATGAATTGGCAGAAGATGAAGAGATTTAAAAAATTTCTTCTTTGCAGTGCAAAATTCACTAAATTAGGAAAATAAGCAAAATGAATATATTACGCTAAAACAATCTAAGAATAAAAATATATGACATTACTTTCTAATAATTAGGAATGTAGATTCACAACAGATACTATTATCAAAAATTAATTTATTTTAAGAATAAAGTAGTTGTCGCCAAACAGGCGGGCAACTTGTTTTAAAACATAAAGACAAATCATTGAAATCCTTCCCCTTTTACCGCCAGCCGGATTCCAAAGACTGTGGACCAACCTGCCTGCGAATCGTAAGTAAACATTACGGCAAAAGTATTTCTTTACAGCAAATCCGTAACCTTTCGGAGACAACCCGTGAAGGAAGCAGCCTGCTGGGCCTGAGTGATGCTGCTGAAGATCTGGGCTTCCGCTCATTAGGTGTTCAGATTAATTTTGAATCTCTTGCCGAAGAAGTCCCGCTTCCGTGTATCGTTCACTGGAACAAAAATCATTTCGTCGTTGTATATCATATAGATAAGAACAAAAAAAGTGTATGTTTCTGATCCAGGATATGGTCTAATTACTTACACAAAAGAAGAATTCATAAAATTATGGATCGGCGAAAATGCTGATGAGAAAACAGAAGAAGGTATTGTTTTAATATTAGAGACCACGCCCGCTTTTTTTCAAACGGAATTTGATGATAAGGAAAGTAAAGCGAGTTTTTCTTTTCTCTCAAAATATTTATTAAAATATAAGTCACTTGTTATTCAGCTGGCGATAGGACTTTTGGCAGGAAGTTTATTATCATTGATTTTCCCTTTTCTTACCCAAAGTATTGTCGATGTCGGTATTCAGAATCAGGATCTGAATTTTATTTATCTGGTTTTGCTCGCACAAATCATGCTTTTTGTAGGAAGAATGGGAATTGAAGTCATCCGAAGCTGGATTTTACTGCATCTTTCCGCCAGAATTAATATTTCTATCATCTCCGATTTCTTTATAAAATTAATGAAACTTCCCATCAGCTTCTTTGATACCAGAATGACGGGAGATATTATGCAGAGGATTAATGATCATCACAGAATAGAGCAACTTTTAACAAGTTCTTCTTTAAATACTCTGTTTTCATTAGTCAATCTCATCATATTCAGCATTGTTCTTTTATTTTATGACTATAGACTATTTGTCGTCTATCTTGTGGGAGCTGGGGCGTATGTCGGATGGATCAGCTTCTTTCTTGGCAAAAGAAAAGAACTTGATTACAAAAGATTTTCTCAGGTTTCCCAGGAACAGAGTAAAGTCATCGAATTGATTAACGGAATGCAGGAAATAAAAATGCATAATGCCGAAAAGCAAAAAAGATGGGATTGGGAATTTCTACAGGTAAAATTATTTAAAATAAGGATAAAATCTTTGTCGCTTGAACAGTGGCAGTCCGTCGGTGGAAATTTTATTAATCAGATGAAAGACATTCTGGTAAGTTTTCTTTCTGCAAAACTGGTGCTTAGTGGCAATCTTACGCTTGGGATGATGCTTTCTGTACAATATATTATTGGCCAGCTTAACAGCCCATTATTGCAATTGATCGATTTCATAAAGCAGACTCAGGATGCTAAAATTTCTCTTGAGAGGCTGGGAGAAATTCATGATAAGGAAGATGAAGAAAGTAAAGATGAGCAATATGCTCACGATCTTCCGCAGAAGGATATCGAAATAGAGAATCTTTCCTTCAGATATATCGGTTCGGATGCTTATGTTTTTGAGAATTTAAATTTAAATATTCCTTACCAGAAAACAACTGCCATTGTAGGTGCCAGTGGAAGCGGAAAAACAACATTATTGAAACTACTGATGAAGTTCTATGAACCCAATGAAGGCGAAATAAAACTTGGAAATACAAAGCTTAAAAATGTTTCTCCAAGATTCTGGAGAGATCATTGCGGAGTTGTGATGCAGGAAGGATATGTATTTAACGACACTATTGCTAATAATATCGCCGTAGGCGAGGATTACGTGGATAAACAAAAACTCAGAAAAGCGGTAGAAATAGCTCATATTAAGGATTTTATTGAAGAGCTTCCTTTAAGCTATAATACTAAAATAGGGAATGAAGGTCTCGGCGTAAGTGGCGGACAAAAACAAAGATTATTCATTGCCAGAGCCGTTTACAAATCCCCTGAATACATCTTTTTTGATGAGGCAACTTCAGCACTTGACGCCAACAATGAAAAAATCATTATGGAAAATCTGGAGCAGTTTTTTAAAGGTAAAACCGCTATCGTTATAGCCCACAGACTTTCCACCGTAAAGCATGCTGATAAAATTATCGTTTTAGATAAAGGTAAAGTCGTTGAAGAGGGAAATCATTCTGAACTGGTCGCTTTAAGAGGTGAATATTACAGGCTCGTAAAAAATCAACTTGAGCTTGGAAACTGATCATTATTTCACTAATTTTAATCAACCAACTCAAAATCTATCAGTTATGAAAAATTTACAAAAAATTGAAAGAAAGAAACTTAGAGAAATTCACGGTGCAGGACCAGTTCCGGTATTTCCGTGCAATTGTTTCTGCTACATCAACAATGTAAAACAGTGGAATGCATGCAACCGCTACTGTCCCGATGGTGACATTCCGGGAGTAGAACCCGGCAATAATCCGAAATGCGATTATACACTGCCGTTATAAGATTATTTTAAAACATACTCAATAATCTTCAGCTCCTTGGAGATTATTGAGTTTTATTTTTATATGGAAAAAGACGTATTAGACAATATTGAACTACGCTCAGAAAGTGTTCAGGATATCCTTACACAGCCCCCACATTGGATGATCCGATGGGGAAATACGATTATATTTTTAATTATTGTACTCATTCTTATCATGAGCTACATTATACGCTATCCTGAATTTATTCCTGCCCCGATTGTGGTAACCTCTCAAAATCCGCCGGAGAAGCTGGAAGCCCGTACCAATTCAAAAATCGAGAAAATATTTATAAAAGATCATCAGCATGTTAAAAAGAATGATGTTCTGATGGTCATGCAATCGACAGCCAATTATAAAGATATATTAGAACTGAAAAAACTTATTGATTCCATCACACCGGATCAGCTCGCTTCATTTCCTTTAAGCAAAACCTCTCATTTCAAACTTGGAGAACTTCAGGGAGATTACAACAGTTTTGCAAAGGCATTTCAGGATGAGGCTTTATTCAAAAGACTTCAGCCTTACGCTCCGGAAAATCTGGCCGCCAATCAAAGTCTTTCTGAATATAAAATAAGAATTTCAACTCTTAAGCAACAAAAAAGCCTAGAACAGGCCAAGTATGAAATTACCAAAAAGAATTATCAGCGCTCTCAGGAATTGTTTAAGCAGGGCGTCATCGCCGCAGTTGAGCTGGAAAATGAAAAAATAAAATTCCTTCAGGCTCAACAAAATTTAGAAAATATTACTATTTCTCTTTCACAGATTGAAGAAGGTATTTCCAATGTTAATAAGACAAAAAGCGGCGCCGCCATTAATACGGAAAAAGATAAAATTACCTATTCCTCACAGACTTTACAGCTTTTTGAACAGCTCAGAAAATCATTAAAACAATGGGAACAGAGTTATCTGATTATTTCTAATACCGATGGTGAAGCCAGCTTTCAGCAGTTTTTTGGAGAAAACCAGTTCGTAAAAGCCGGAGATGCTATTTTATCCATTTTACCGGATCATAAAGAAAAACTTGTGGGGAGAATGGCTGTACCTGCAGCTAATTCCGGTAAGATAATCACAGGAGAAAAAGTTTTAATTAAACTTGATAATTACCGGTATCAGGAATATGGTATCGTGGAAGGAAAAGTACAAAACATTTCATTATCTCCCGATAAAGACGGAAATTACTATGTAGACGTCGCCCTTCCCAAAGGACTGAAAACTTCTTATAATAAAAATCTGGTTTTCGACAAGGAATTAAAAGGCAATGCTGAAATTGTAACACAGGATTTACGATTAATTGAAAGGTTCTTTTATCAGATGAGAAAATTGCTGGGATATCAGAGTTGAAGAAAATGAAAGCCGGAGCATTGGCTTCGGCTTTACTATATTTTTTCTTTCTTTTTATTGAGATAAAAAATTAGTATGATATAAAAAATCATAATCAATTAAAAAATTCTCTGATTTTTGGTTCCCAATCTGGTCAGAAATTAAAATCCTTTGGTTCTCCGTTGAGTTCTCTTCCTCTTAGTATCGCTTCTTTCCACTTTTTGCCAATATCCATATAGATTTTAAATTGTTCCTTTTCTCTTTCTGTACCTAGTGAAATTCCTAACTGATGGGTCGCCTTATATTTTTGGAAAGCCATAGGCAAATGCTCTATGGTCCTTTTCAATCTATAGTTTTCCACTGCCCTGCTCAAAGCAATGCGATAGTCGTCATGAGCTTCTATGGGAACCATTTCATCTTTTATTTCGGATAGGTATTGCAGATTCTCATTTGCTCTTTCATTTTCATAGGTATGATGATGTTCTGTTCCTTTTAGGTATTCTGTTATGAGTTTACTGGTTTTTTTATCTTCTATGACTTGTGCTAAAGCTATATGTAAGTTGGTATCAAAAATATTCATATAAGGTTTTTCCAATTCCGGATCTTTTACATATAAATTAGCAGGGGCATGCTTCCGAGAATCTTCAATACTTAGGTTTTGATAAAATTTTTCTTTTTTTCCTCGTATATCGGGAAGGGTGAGGAGTACTTCATTACTCGTTTTTCCATTATGATAATCATACCATTCAGGAAAGTTTCGGTTTTCGTTATTGGTTTCATAAGCTTCTTTTATTTCCTCATAATTCTGCCAATCCTGAAACCCGTATTGTTCAAACTCTACATTGTTTTGTGAGAGGTATTGGCAATACCAGTCTACCTCATGATGAGTAATTGGAGGTATAAAAGAACAATTGAGTATATCTTCTTCCCAAGCTCTAAAGTCAAAAGTGCTTTCTATTTCCTTTATTTCCAGTTGCTCGGCTCGCCAAAGACATTGCGCATCAAAAAGTTTTTTTTGTTGTATGATGCACAGATGTTCGAATGCAACATCAATCCATTCGTTTTGTTTTTGCTCATTTAATCTTTGGTACATTTCGCCCCATTTCAAACCGGACGCTTTTATGTTCGCATAAGCTTTGCAAAAGCTTTCCATGGAATATTTTTGATAAGTCTTGCAGTATTCCTTTACGGCAGGGTTTTCCATGAGCTCTTTTGTCCATTGCTCACAAAATTGGTGATAATCTGTTTTTTTTTCTTCGTTCATTGTTTTTTAGAAATTAGAGATGAAGGTAAAATTAAAAACTTTTGCACTGTTTTCAAATCTCTACTTACTCAAATTTACAAATTATTATGCTTTGATGATATTTTGACGTATTCTTCAGCATCCAGAATGGGAGCGCCTAATGATAAAGCTCTTGATGGTTCAGGTATTGTTTGGTTTAACCTACAAAATATTTATGATCTACATATTATAGTAGAATAAACAAGAAATAGCCGGACAAAAAGAATTGAAATTTGGACCTTCTATACTTAAGCTTATGAACTAAATCTATGAAGAATTCTTCTCTAATTCTTTTGCTTAAAAAAAAGAATGAATGGCATGTTGCGAAAGCTTTGAAATATCGATATTCCATAGCGGCTCACTTTGATTAACAACGACCAACGATTGTACTAAAAAGATTAAAGCACAAAAAACTCTCTTGAAAAAGAGAGTTAAATAGCTAAAATCAGCTTATTATTTGTAGCGAAGACGGGAATTGAACCCGTGACCTCAGGGTTATGAATCCTGCGCTCTAACCAACTGAGCTACCTCGCCGTTTTGGTGGTGCAAATATAGAAAATATTTACAATTTACCAAAATTATTTTAACTTAAAATATTCCAAAACATC
Organism: Chryseobacterium sp. POE27; assembly: GCF_039727685.1. Taxonomy (NCBI): domain Bacteria; kingdom Pseudomonadati; phylum Bacteroidota; class Flavobacteriia; order Flavobacteriales; family Weeksellaceae; genus Chryseobacterium; species Chryseobacterium sp. POE27. The sequence continues at coordinate 3,330,845 of NZ_CP152475.1, read as the reverse complement.
TCCTACATGCTCTGGTTTGCTGATAATCTTATTGTTAGCATCCAAAATAAAATAAGTCGGTGTTGCATGAACATTATACGTATCTGCATAGCTACTGTTCCATCCTCTTAATTCAGTATCATTCACCCAAGGAAAAGCACTGATTTTTTTAGTGTAAGAATCTTTATCCACATCCAGCGATAAGCCTATAACCTGAATATTTTTCGATTTTAAATCGTTGTATTTCGCCAACAGTTGCGGAAGCTCACTCTCACAATGAGAGCAGGTAGATGACCAGAATATTACAACTTTTTGATCAGCTTTTATATCATGAAGGGTTTTAGCATTTGTATTCGCCGGAGATTGAAATTTATAATTAGGAAAAACAGCACCGATTTCAACATTAGCGTTTGATTTTAAGGTAGAGGCTAATCTATCTGTAATCGTACACTTCAGATTTTTAGCCAAACCTAGATATTTATCCTTAAAATCCTGCATGTCATAAACATCGAAAATGTCAATGAGTTCAGAAAGAACTGTTTGCCCTCTCGGTGTTTCTACTTTTAATCTGTCAAGAAGCTTATCGACCGATGTACTAACATTCGTGTTGCCTCCTGAATTAAGATAGGAAACCAAAATCGGTCTTAACAACGATGATGTTTCAAGCATATCATTCGACTTATCAATAAAATTAATAATATCGTCCTGGGTTACTTTCTTGGAAGTATCATTAGAGAGAAATTTATTGTAATTCGTATTATAGTAGTAGATGAAAGGATGTTGAGCCTGATTTATCCCATCTGAACTACCACTAAGCCTGTTAATTTCAGTTCTAATAGCCTTACCAAAGTCGGTATTATCTTTATAGTATTCTTTTATCTGGGTGAGTGCAGGAAGTATAAGCTCCTTTTTCTGAGAGCCTTCCTGAAACTTGCTCATAAGGTCATTAGCTTCATCAAGATAAATAATATCCTTAATTTTATTAGCTTGTGTATCAAGTTTTACACTAACGTTTTTATTTTCAGAAATAAAATTAAATGTGTTATTTGAGCTTGGGAAATAAACTTTCATCATTCCCATGTAGTTTTTAGGGTATTTAAATGTCCAGGTATTATTCTTACTTTGCTCTTTTGAAAAGATAATATCTTTGGAACCATTTAAAGTATATAAAATCGCATCCTGATCTTTAAAATCAGCAGGCGCCTGAATAGTAACTGTAAACTGTGCCTGTAATGAAAATGCAACTATTAAAGTCGTTAATGTAAAAATCTTTTTCATAAGGTAAAAATAAAAAAACTCTCCGAGTAATCAGAGAGTTTAATATTATTTTAATAAAAATTATATTTTCTTCGGTGTGTATTTCTTACTGAAGAATGTTATTAGTATAATAGCTACAATAGCTAAAACATATATATACATGTCAACTGGTGCAGAAGGTGCGCCTGTGCCATTAACACCATTTCCATTCCCTCCAGGATTAGATGGCTGACTTGGTCCCGCATTTACTAATATGTATCCAAAAAGAAAAAGGCAGGGAACTAACTTTTTTAATAAATTTCATTTGTGTTTATTTTAATATTTTTGCATTAACAACTTCTCCTTTATCAGAAATTACCTTTACAACATAAGCGTTTTTAATTTTCTTATCTAATTCGATCACAAAATCTTTTGAAGTATCGACCGATTTTTTAGAAATGATTAACTTCCCACTCATATCATAAACATCAATATCTGCCTTTTTCCAGTTTGGATCAAATCTAACGATGTAATCATCAATTGCAGGATTATAAACTACTAAAGTTCGTACAGAAACTTGATTGTTTTCTGTTGTTGTAAGTACAATATTGCTAGGTTCTCCATAGTAGAGATCATATTCATCACCTGTTACAGAAATTACATCTCCTTGCTTGGCTTGTTGTGCCGTCCCATTTAGTGCTTTATAATAAAATCCTATTCCTGATGATAATGCATGTGTCCCATTTGGGATCAATACCGCATTTTCTTTTATTTCAAATTTGTAAGATTTTACAAGATTGGTATTGTAATTCATTAGTTTTACATTTTTGCCCTGAAAATTATTTTCATTAGCTTCATTAATGTATAACCAATAATTTAAATAGTTATTATCATATCCTCCATTTACAGCTTCCTCAAATGTACCGATTATGCTTGACCCGGCAGAAACCTGAGCTGAAGTTGCAGCTGATGTCTGATGTCCTGTTATTGATGTTGGTGAAACGACATAATAAGTTCTTGTAATTTCTTTTCCGCTGGCGTCAAGACCGATAACTCCGAGTTGTTTAACACTTCCAGTCAGGTTATTTTTTGCTGCTGTTACACTATAATCTGTTCCTGCGGCTCTTGTATTTCCACTAAATCTTCTTAATGTATTAAAATTTAGAGTTTGACTATTATTGTTTCTAAGTTTAATTTTGAAGGTTTGCATAGGTTTTATGATAAGCCCTGATGTATCCCCAACAGGAACTCCGCCAACAAAAGTTTGTACTTTATAGTTTGTTGAATAAGTTTCACCTGTTGATAGCGTAACAATAATACCAGGATCATACTCTATACCCCAAATATTATCTACTTCATTTCCATCACTTATACCTGGATTAGTAGTTTCCACATAACCTATACCTGATAGATCTAAGTTTGTAAAAAAGGGATTACCAAATTGATAAAAGTTTTTACCAAATGTTCCTGACCATGCGCTCGCAGTAATTTCAAAGCTGTCATTTACATAAGTGTTATACTTTTCATTATATACATTCTTGTTATTACCTCCAGGGCCAAAATTAACATTCCCTCCATTTTGTAACACTATGGAATTACTAAGTTCAGCATAAGGCTTTCCATTAATTGTAAAAACGGATCCGGTAGCAGTTGGTGCAATTGTAGTTAATGAACCTGGCGGACTACTAGCGTCTAGGTCATTATTAGACTTTAACATGTAATATCCTGTAGGATCACTTGTTTTATCAGTAGGTAAAGATACATAGTGATGAGAAACAGAATTAGTATTATCCATTTTTAAAATTGGATTACCGTATCTATAACTATTAAAAATTTTGTTAAATTCGATTGATAAGGTATTTATATATTTATCATAAAACGGCATAGCAATTTGTTGAAAATAGCTATTTCCGCTCCCATGCCTACCTGTTCGATATTCTTTACTTACAAAGCCCTTAATATTACTTTGCTCCAATCCACTGATATATAGCTGGCCGTAGGTAGAAGTTAAATAATTAGTAGGATCATTAAGTCTCAGAACAATATTCCCGCCGTCTGATTTATCAGTTCCTCCTGTAGTGATTGTCTTAAAAGCATCGCCAGATGCACCGTCAATCATTACGTTTCCGTGTACATCCATTATACCAGAACCTTTTGTCTGAAACCCACCGCCGGAATATAATAAAGTGCCCTCGCTAACATAAGTAACCGCAGAGTCATCCAAGTGGACTAATATATTCTGCGCCTGAACAGAACAACTAGCTGCTATTAAGCTAATAGCAAATAAATTTTTTCTCATTGTATGTAATTATTTGTGTGTTATACAATATTTCAATTGCAAAGTTATATTTTTTTCATTAAAAAACAAAAATATTTTACTTATTAACAAAAATGTTATCCTCCGTTAATATAATTTCCTTTTCTTCCCCAATGGAAAACATGTAATCTTCGAGAACTTTTTCAGTTGTACCTCTCAATCCTCTGGCACCTAATCCTTTTTCAATAGTTTCTTCCACAATTTTTTCAATGGCGCCGTCTGTGAAAACAAGCTTTGTTCCATCCATTTTGAAAAGTTCTATAAACTGATTAACGATAGAATTTTTAGGTTCTTTCATAATTCTTACCATAGTTTCCTTGGTAAGTTTATCAAGATAAGTAATGATTGGGAATCGTCCCAAAAGCTCAGGAATCAGCCCGAATGAACGAAGATCAATGGCGTTGATATTCGTTAAAACATATTCATCTTCATCTGTCTTATTGATTTTCTCTGCGCTGAAACCAATCGCCTGCTTGTTCATTCTTCGTTCAATAATTTCTTTGATTCCGTCGAATGCTCCACCTGCTATGAAAAGGATATTCTGGGTATTCACCTGAATATATTTCTGGTCAGGATGTTTTCTTCCTCCTTGAGGCGGCACATTCACAATACTTCCTTCAAGCAGTTTTAATAAACCCTGCTGCACTCCTTCTCCGGATACATCTCTCGTGATACTCGGATTATCTGATTTTCTTGCGATTTTGTCGATCTCATCAATAAAAACAATTCCTCTTTCAGCTTTTTCTACATCATAATCTGCGACCATTAAGAGTCTCGACAGAATACTTTCAACGTCTTCACCTACATATCCAGCCTCCGTTAAAATCGTTGCATCTACGATACAGAAGGGCACATTAAGTTCCCTTGCAATGGTTTTTGCCAAAAGGGTTTTTCCGGTTCCGGTTTCGCCGATCATGATAATATTGGATTTTTCAAGCTCAACTTCGCGGTTTTCGTCCTGAGCGTGAAGCAATCTTTTATAATGGTTATACACGGCAACAGATAATTGTTTTTTTGCCTGATCCTGCCCGATAACATATTGATCCAGAAACATTTTAATTTCTTTGGGCTTTTTTAATTCTTCTATATTTTCGGCAGGAGAAAATCCTGTTTTTGCGGAACTGTCTTTTACAATAGCATGAGCCTGCTCGATACAGTTTTCACAAATAAAACCATTCTGACCGGAAATCAGCATCTGCACTTCATTTCTCTTTCTTCCGCAGAAAGAACACTGGTTTGAATTCATTTTTATATATAGATAAGTATAGATTAAATAAACTCGTAAAATTTACGAGTTTATATTGTTTTAAGGATTAATTATTGAGTCTTGAATTTCAGTATATTCTTCATGCGTCAGTTTCAACCTTTCGTTTCTGAAATTCATATCTTCTATTTTTTGTAAAGGAATTAAATGGATATGAGCGTGAGGTACTTCCAACCCCACAACAGCCACTCCTACTCTTATACAAGGGATTGCACTTTTTACTTTTTTGGCAACTTCCTGAGCAAACCCCCAAAGATTTTTATATTCTTCACTATCCAGATCAAAAATAAGATCTACTTCTTTTTTCGGAACTACCAAAGTGTGTCCTTTTACCAGAGGCATTGCATCAAGAAAAGCGATAAAATTCTCATCTTCGGCAATCTTATATGAGGGAATTTCGCCATTGATGATCTTTGTAAATATTGTGCTCATTTTTTCAAATGTTTAGAGATTGGAAGTCCGATTTATTTACAGGGTAATTTCTAATACTTCAAAAGACAGCTTGTTTCCGTTTGGCAAAGTAATATCTGCAGTTTCGCCAACAGCTTTACCTAAAAGCCCTTTTGCAATCGGGGTATTCACAGAAATTTTTCCAGCCTTAAGATCGCTTTCATTATCAGGAACCAAAGTAAACATCTGCTCCTGTTGTGTTGCATTATTCTTCAGTTTTACTGTTGTAAGAATTGAAACTTTTGAAGTATCCAGTTGACTTTCGTCTATGATTTTTGAAGTCGAAATAACATCTTTCAGCTTGGAAATTCTCATTTCAAGCATTCCCTGAGCTTCTTTAGCAGCGTCATATTCTGCATTTTCCGACAAATCGCCTTTGTCTCTGGCTTCTGCAATCTGCTGTGTGATTTTTGGTCTTTCTACAGTTTCCAACTGTTCCAGCTCAGCTTTCATTTTCTCTAATCCCTCCTTTGTAACATAGCTTGCCATAATTTTCAAAATTTAGTTTTAGTATAAAAAAATAATCCGACATTTGCCGGACAATGTTTTCGAGTTGTAATCGTTTAATTTTTACAAATATATAAAAATTTAAATTGAAATGAAAAAAACTTTTTCAATATTATCATTAATTACATTATTGATTTTCAGTATTTTATCAATAAAATCATGTGGAAGCAGAGAAGATACCGTAAGTTGCTTCCCCAGCAGCCCCATTAATGTCACACTTAATCTTAATCTTCCTGCGTATTATGCTCTGAATCAGGTGGGAGGATGGGTTTATATTAATGAACAACAGTCTGGCACCAGAGGGCTTATCGTTGTGAGGGCTTCGGATGCAACTTTTAAAGCATATGACCGTAATGCACCCCATATCTGCCCGGATAATAACACAACACTGGAAGTTCAGGATAACATCAGGGTAATATGTCCAAAAGATAATGCACAGTGGATTCTGTTGACGGGACAACCGACTGCCGTGGCGAATGTTCCTCCGAAGACTTACCTTTATAATTACGATCCTTCCGGAAAAATTTTAAATATTTATTATTAAAAATGAAAGTTGTCATACAAAGAGTTTCCGAATCCAGCGTAAAAGTAGACGGGAAAATTGTCGGAGAAATCGGAAAAGGGTTGATGCTTTTGGTAGGAATTGATGAAAACGATGAAAAAAGTGATGCAGACTGGCTCGTACAGAAAATTTTAAATCTAAGAATCTTCAGGGACGAGAATGGAAAACTGAACCTTTCTATACAGGAGATTAAAGGAGAAATCCTGTGTATCAGTCAGTTTACATTAATTGCGGATTACAAGAAAGGAAACCGTCCATCTTTCATTAAAGCTGCAAAACCGGATAAAGCGATTCCGCTATTTGATTATTTTAAAGATGAAATATCAAAATCCGGGTTAAAAACCGAGAGCGGTATTTTCGGCGCCGACATGAAAGTTTCACTGATTAATGACGGACCTGTAACAATTGTGATGGATTCTGCAATAAAATCTTAAATTTGCACCGAATTTTTAATTAACAAAAAATGAAAAAAACATTCGTTACTTTACTTATCCTCGCAGGAATAGGCTCTGTGTATGCTCAAAAAAATTATACTGAAGATCAAAAAGCGTCTTACTACATCGGTCTTGATATTGCACAGAATATGAAAAGACAAGGCTTTGCCGTAGATCCCGACTTACTTGCCCAGGCCATGAAAGATGAATTTGGAGATAAACCGAAGTTGTTTCCCAAAGAAGAAATGAGCAATTTCATGCAGGGCTTTATGCAAAAGCAGAATGAAAAAAGAATGGCTGCAGAAAAGGTAAAGGCAGAAGAAAACAAAAAGAAAGGCAATGATTTTCTTGCTAAAAATAAACTTAATAAGAATATAAAAACCACAGCCAGCGGCCTGCAATACGAAGTGCTTAAAGAAGGCGACGGAAAAACCAAACCAACGGCAACAAGCACAGTAACTGTCGTCTATGCAGGTAAACTGATGGACGGAACGGTATTCGACTCTACGGAGAAAAATGGCGGAAAGCCGGCTGAGCTTAACCTTTCCGGGGTAATAAAAGGATGGACAGAAGGCATACAGTTAATGAGCAAAGGCGCGAAATACAGATTCTATCTGCCTGCTGACCTAGCGTACGGAGATAATGGAGCGGGAAACATCATTCCTCCCGGATCAACACTTATTTTTGATGTTGAACTGGTAGATTTCAAATAATTATTACTGATATAAAAAATAAAAACGTCTTTCATATTGCTGAAAGACGTTTTTTCAAATAAACTTTTATAAAAAAATTAATTCGCAGGAATACTGCTGAAATTAAGTGCAATTTTAAGATTCATGTCTGAACTTGTTTGATTTTTCAATTCATAAACCGTTCTTACGGTAACCCCCGTACTTTTCACCACTTCATCAAGAAACCCTGAATTTTCAAGGTCAAGATTTAAGCTTGATGCGTTTGTTGATATATTTGCTCTGGAAGCGACCAGTCTTTCACCTGTACCGCTTGAAGAAATGTAAACCTTAATGGATTTAAAAGCGCTAAGATTTCCTCCCGAAGGTGACACTACAGAAACTTTAGCATCAGAAATTCTTACATCTTTAATTTTCGCATTGTTGTTTCCTCCAAACCAGGTCTGCACATTCGATGCCGTAGCGGTAGAAGAAACTTCTTTATCTGCAGGAACGCCGGTTGAAATCAAAACATTAGCTGTATAAGGAAATGTATTCTGAACCAACGACTGCACTGTTCCGCAGCTTACCAAAGCGAGCGAGGCTACTGCCGCTGTCAAAATTATATTTTTCATAATGATAAATTTTAAAGTTTTTTAAGCAGAAATTATACCAAATTGCTCAACATTATTCAATACTTACTGTGAAATTTCCTTTGGTATTTCCGGAAGCCATATTGCTTTTCCCGATAATCAGCCATATCTCGCCTTTATCCTTTATTTCATACGTAAGATCTCTTCCGAAAGGTCCGTCATAATCACCATTTGGAAGTTTTATTTGGTTAAATCTTATATTAAAATCTTTTTCTTTTATTGAGATTTTGGCTTTTATTTCGGGATTGTTGTAGTCCGTAATCTTGAGAACAAGCTCCTGATTGTCTTTTGTAAATTCCTCGCCCAGTGTTATCGGAAGATGTTCTCCGTCTACAGTTCTGACGATTTGTCCGTCTTTTACTTCTCTCATAACGCCGGTTCGTAAGACTTCTTTTGTTTTCGGAGCGTTGTTGATGACGGAATCTTTCATCTTTATGGCAGAAGAATCTGTTTTCTCTGCAGGTGCAGTTTGTTCCGTTGCTGTTGACAATGAATCTGTATTTTGTGTTTCCTGTATTTTCGATTCTTTCTTACACGATATGATGATCAGCGGGATAAGCAAAAGTATCTTTTTCATAATAGTTATTTTAATGATAAACTAAATTTAAAATCCTCTGACATTTTAAAAGACTTCAAACTTTGAGTATATGGAGATGCCAAAATTATTCCATTAAGGTTATTCTTAGCTTAAAAAAATATTAGGATTTAATTTAAAGAAAATCAATTATGGTTTATCATATTCTAAGTTTTTCATCATTATTTTACAGTTTGGTAATATAAAATCTTTGAAAGCATTTTCTCTTCGTGTTGTGGTTTCACCTTATTTAGTATTTCCTGCTTAAGCTTCCCGTCATGCCTTTTTTCAGCATATTCCAACAATTGTTTTTCATTGAAATTAACTGTTGTTTCATAATAACTCAGTACAAAATCTTTACGTTTCATATTTTGGGAGGTAATGATTCCGCCCCAGTTGATGTAGCTGCAGGTCAGAATTGTTCCATATATATACCATGTCATCGTATTGAAAAGGAATGCATTTCTTTTTCTGAGCTGTATTTTCATGAACGTCATCACCAGGCCTATGAATGAAAGAATTAAAAATGCATATACTCCAAGCCTTTTGTAAGTAAGGCCATAATTTTCAATGTATTCCGAGTTCTTTACCAGCGCTGAAATTACGAGAGCGGCATTCAGGAAGATCCATATTTTTGCTAAAATTCTCATTAAACGTGCTTTAGAATCAAAATTAAAGCTGGATTTAAAATAAAACATAATCACAAAAATGGCCATAACGATAGATATAATGACGACATTTACTCTTTCATGAGTTTCCTGGGAAAGCCGGGATGGACTTGTTGCCGTTTCAAAAAACTGTTCATAGTTATAGGTGATAATGAAAAATATCAATAAAATATTCAAAGCCAGCAAGGAAATCACGCCGCTCATTCTTTCCGTATCAAGGTCAAAGAAAGAATACGTAGGTTTCAGAATTTTATCGTTTTCAGTAAAGTCATTATTTAAGATAAAATTGCTTTTGTAAATAGCTTTTTCAACAGCATAATTCCAATAATTAAATGCCACAAAAAGTCCCAACACAGTCATGGCGATGAGCTGCCAGAAATTAATATCAAGTTCAATATTTGTAAAAAGATTGGCAAAATGATCACTTCCGGCAGCGTAAATTCCAAAGAAAACAGAAATCAACAGTAACGGAATAAAGATAAACGCAAACATTTTCTGCCAGAATCCGGGAATTTTTCTTTTTGGCAGCCATTTGTCAAAGCTGAAGAACCTGCATAAAAATGTAGAACAGTTGGTAACAATAACCGGGATAAGCAAAAGAATTTTCATTCTTCTGTTTCTTGAGCGGTAGCCCAAAAGAATCACCGAGCTTACGACAGCCAGAAATGAAGGAAAATCTCCGTACCAGGCAAATGCTGTCGCCGATAATAAACTTGTCATCAATAGAAAGAAAAAAGTCGACGTCCTGTTTTTGACAGGCGTTCTGAAAAAAGTGAGGCCGGAATAGATTACAGTTATAATTCCAAGATTCAGTCCGACATTCTGATCGTAAAACAGAATGATAAATAAAATAGTTGTGAGCAAGATATAATGATGTGTTTTCATAGTTTTTTTCATTTAAATATTAATACAAAACTTGTGTATTTTTCTGTTGAATAAACTCATTCAGATGTTCAAAATTCTGCCACAGTAATGCTTCAAAATCCCATTGATGAAAGGGGCGCATGTTCTGTCCTTTTTTTGTATGCTTTGATATAAATCTTGTAGTATTCCGGTAAAATAATACTTCCCAAAATGATAGCCGCCAAAAGATGAGCGTTGAGTTTTCCATTTCCCAAAAGCAGGAACTGCATGGCAATTTCATCCTCGAAATTGGTTCCGCAGCCTGTGATCAGATGATGAACATCATGATTTTCCATCTTTGGAATCATGGTGAAACCGTGTTTCTTATAAAATTCACCTAATTTCCTACCTAATGAATCTTCCTGAAATTCAAGCAGCTGTTTTTCTGTAAACTGCCATTGTCTCTTCTTTTTCTTAAAATATTTTCGGTAAAGCTTTTGGGTTTTGTTGTAAATGAAAAGCAGAAATTGAACGCGTATTTTTTTCATAAAACAATTATTAAAGTTTAACAAGTTCGAAACCTATAAATGAATATAGCAATGCAATGGGAATATTGACAGTGAGAATCACTGCAGATTTTCGACATAAAGAAAACTGTCGTTTATTAAAGAATCCATACAGCAGCAAAATCCCTATGATTAATAGATTAATAGCGGTTGCAGCAAAAAGGTATAGATAACCAAATATCGCAAAATCAATATTTTCAGTAAAAATGTATCCGAAAAGAAAAATATTTCCGAGAACAAAAGAAAGTAATGTCGTAAACTTTCCTATATTTTGAATTGTTGAATCTTTCATGATTGATATTTTGAAATTAAATTCAGCTCCCCGCCAAAAAGCTCCCGAAAATACCTACAGCCAACTCGATCCAAACCAGACAAACGATCATCAGTATAACCAATGAAATCAGCACTTTAGTGATAAATGCCTTGTTGGAAAGCACCACAAGATTTACGAAAAAAGCCGTTCCGAAAAGAATTACTGTTGCGACAATGAAATCAAAGATGGACCAATTCCAGTCTTTCATCAAAAGGTTCGCAAAAAATGCTGTAGCAAGCAATAAAGCAGGAACAGCGAAAATAATTGTTGTTTTTTGTTGTTTTGTAATCATTATTTCAACATTTAAATTATAAAGTACTTTGTATTTCAAAGTTTAAAATCAAAAAAAATTTGAACTATTTTTCCAGCAATTTTTCCAGTCCATTCAGATGATCAGAGAAAGCCTTTCTCCCATTTTGTGTAACACGATACGATGTTTTGGGTTTCTTCCCGACAAATTCTTTTTTCACTTCAATATAACCCGCCTTTTCCAATGCGTTACTGTGGCTTGCCAAATTGCCATCTGTGATCTCGAGCAGACTTTTCATTTCAGAAAAATCAACCCAGTCGTTGACCATCAGAACAGACATAATGCCCAATCTTACACGGCTTTCGAATTCTTTGTTGAGTTGATTTATCTTTATCATTATTATATCAATTTAGATCTGCAAAAGTAGTATTATTTATACTTAATATGCATGATCGTTCCATAAACAATATGCAGCACTCCGAACCCAATGGTCCAGAAAAGCAATCCCCAGCCCAAAATAAATAGTGAGATTAATCCCAAAATAATCTGGCAATATCCCAAATATTTTATATCGGTCAAAGTATATCTTTCCGCACTTACCAAAGCCAATCCATAAAAAATAAGGGTTGCCGGTGCGACAAAAACAAACAGATGATGATAAAGAAGGCCCAGGCAAAATAATCCACCGGTAACCAGCGGAACTGCAAAAGTGACGAGCAGTCGTTTTGTCGTTGCATCCCAGATCTTCAGTCCTTTCTTTCTACTTTTATGAGCTGTAAATAGATATCCGCTCAGAATAGCGACAATAAGGATAGCGGTTCCAATGAAAATCAGTTCTTTTACCAAAGAAGGTCCGAAAATATTCCTGTCACCATCAAAATAGTCGATTCCTTCTCTTTTAAAAACAAAATAGACATAAACGGCACCAATAATAGCAGCCAAACCCGCAACAACACCTGATAATCCGCTTAAAGAAATAAATCTTGAAGAACGCTCCATCATGGAACGAATGTGTGATAAGTCTTCGTGATAATTTTTTGATTCCATAAAAAGAACTTTGAATTACAAAGTTATTATTTTTTTTGAATATTCAAAATTTTTTTTCAAAAAACTGTTTTAAATTAATGTTGAATTTTAAAATTTATATGAAAAACCGCCGAAAAATCCGACGGTTGTATTCAGAATAAAAAGACTTTGTTTTATTTCGTTCTTAGTTTTTCCTTGATAGATTCAATATTTTTCTTTGCTGAATCTTCCAGAATCAGGCTGGCGCTCATGTGAATCCTTGCCGGCATCAATTCATTAAAATGTTCAGTACCTTCCCAGGAAACTTTCTTGATTAAAGCTAAAGCATCACTACTTCTTGAAGCTAATGTATCAAGGAATTTCTCAAGCTTAGCATCCATTTGTTCAATATTTTCAGAAACGGAATGATAAATATTATGCTGTTCCGCCCATTCTGCCGACCTGAAATCTGCATCAATAGCCATTGCCGAAAACTGCGATTTCCCTATTTTTCTTTCTACATAAGGACCTATTACAAATGGGCCGATTCCCAGATTAATTTCCGTTAATGCCAACGCAGCATCCTTTGTTGCAAAACAGTAATCCGCGCCGCAGGCAATTCCTACTCCGCCGCCGGTAGTTTTTCCCTGAACCCTTACAACGACAATTTTACCGCAGTTTCTCATGGCATTCAGAACTTTGGCAAAACCTCCGAAAAATTTCGTAGATTTTTCCAGTTCTTCAATTTCCAGCAATTCATCAAAGCTTGCTCCGGCACAGAATGCTTTTTCGCCTTCGCTTTTTATAAGAATTGCTTTTACCTCATCTTTTGCGCCTTCGTCAAGAATGTTTTGAGCTAATTTTTCAAGAATCTCTCCGGGAAGAGAATTGCTTTTCGGGGTTCCGAAAGTAATTTCGGCGATGTTGTTTTTCAGTTCGGATACTACGAATTCGTTCATTTTTAGTTTCATTGGATTTCTACAAAAATAATAAATAGAAAGCGTTCTGCCTGAATAAAATTTGATAAAATAATTGCTTAAAAAGCTTATTTGTCCGGTTAAAAATTTAAGCCTATCATCAGTATGCTTAGTATATTTTTAATCATTTTCTTTTAATAAGTTTACACGTAAGAGAATTTGTCAATTTTATTTTAATAAGCTATAAATAATTATCATTAGTAATAATTCAAAAATAAGCAAAAATAATAATCGAAAATTCATCATAATTAACAAATTATTAATATATTTGTTATGCATCCGTAGAAATACGGAATGTTCAATTTGGTATTTTCTACTCTATTTGAGCTTTCATGATTGTTGTTACTTTGAAGTGTGAATAATTATAGCAATTCACAATTAAAAGGCGGAATCCGAAAAGCCCAAAAAGAGTAGGAATTTAAAACTGAAAAAAAATTAATAATCATGGACGACGAATTAATGGGCGTAATCAAAGTATTCTCAGGAAACTTTGCACCCAGAGGTTACATGCTATGCGACGGTAGCCTTTTAAGCATCGCAGAGTACACTGCTCTTTATTCAATTCTAGGAACAACCTATGGAGGTGACGGAAGAACAACATTTGGTCTGCCTAATCTAAATGGGCGTATTCCAATTGGTACAGGAACTTCAACTACAGGATTGTCTTATGAATTGGGAGAAGAAGACGGATCACCTACGAATACGCTTCTTGCATCCAACCTGCCAAGTTTCGCAAGCCAGCTAAAGGTTTCTTCATCGAATGCGACAACAGCCGTACCTTCGATTACAACATCGCTTGCTGTAAGCGGAACGTATGCCGGAAGAGATTTTATTCCAGTAAATAGTTTTGTAGATGCAGCCCCTGATACAATGATATACCCGCAGGCTGCTGTTTTCATAGGTCAGAATTTACCTGTCAACAATATGCCTCCTTATTTAGGACTCAATTATATTATATGTGTAGAGGGAATTTATCCTTCAAGACCATAATTTTTTTTACAAGTACTAACTAAAAACTAAATACAATAATCATGGACGAAGAATTAATAGGAACCATCAAGCTTTTTGCAGGAAATTTTGCACCAAGAGGATATATGCTATGCAACGGTGCAATATTAAGTATAAATCAGAATCAGGCACTTTTTGCTATTCTGGGTACAACTTATGGTGGAGACGGAAGAACAACATTCGCTTTACCTAACCTTAACGGACGTATGCCAATTGGCGCAGGAACTTCAAACACAGGCAAAAGTGCTGCTTTAGGTGAAGCTTCAGGAACACCTCAGACTACGATTCTCAATTCAAATCTTCCTTCAATGGTAAGCCAGATGAGAGTTTCAAAATCTAATGCAGCTACATCAACACCTTCATCCGCTTCTTCAATTGCTGTTTCCGGAACGTATGCCGGAAGAGATTTTATACCTGTAAATAGTTTTGTAGACGCGGCTCCTGATACGGTAATCAACCCGGCATCAGTTACTTTTACAGGGCAGAATTTACCAATCAATAATATGCCTCCTTACCTAGGACTTAACTATATTATCTGTGCAATAGGCATTTACCCATCGAGACAATAATACTAACCTTAAAATTTAAATCATGAAAAGTACTTTACTTTCTACCATCTGTGCTCTTTTCATTTCGATCTTTTCGTTCGGACAGACCAGTACAGAACAGTTTGAGACAGAATCTAACGGAAGCACAAGCTTTACGGACAACGGAGTGATATTCAATATTATATCAAATGTAAATACTTACGACATTCAGGCTGCTTATCCCAACACAGGATGGAATGGCACCGCAGCCGACGGCAGGTATATCGACAATTCAGGACAGGGAAACCAGTCAGCAGGAACATCATTTAGTATTAAAACGACTTCCAATTTGTTTAAAGTAAACAGGTTCTGGGTGTATGCAGCCGCAAGTACTGGTACACTTGGAGTTGCCGGTACGCTTACTATCACAGGAAAACTTTCAGGAGTAACAAAGTTTACACAAACTAAAACAACAGGGTTTACTGCAACAACGACTACTGCTAATGGATATACTTTGATTGATCTTACTAACCTAAACGGTCAAAATTACAGTAACATCGTCATTGACCAAATACAGATTACTGCCGGTGGAAACTTCCAATATCTTGCTTTGGATGCATTTACCTGGGTAAAAGACAGCGGATTGGTATTGGTTGCCAATGAAGCAAAACCTTCTAAAAAGGAAATCAAAATGTATCCGAATCCTACGAGCGGACCTCTTACGATAGAAGCTGCAGAGAATTCTAAATTTGAAGTTTACAGCCAATCCGGGCAACTGGTGAAAACCGTTGAAGCCAGAAAAGGTGTAAATCAAACAGATATCAGCGAACTTCCAAAAGGAGTTTATATAGTAAAATCTTCTTCGGAATCGTATAAAATCATCAAGAAGTAGTAAACTCTAAGTATATCAATAAGAACTAATAACCAGGAAAACTTTTGATATAATAATTTATACCGGGAAGATTCTAATACATAAGTGTGTGATGTAAGATCCTCTGAAGTAATTCAGGGGATTTTTATTTTTTCAATGCTAAAATATATTTATCAATATACAATTGCTTCTCTTTCGATTTATATTGCTGAATATATCGTGGATGTTCCAGAACTGTCATTTTTTTAAACAAATCGGCTTCCTGATTGAGCTTTGAGATGAAATCGGCATTCTTCTTTCCCATGATAAAAACTTCTGACGTATCAAGATTAAGACTAATATGCTTTTTTAAGGATTCAATCATGAAATTTTTCACGTCATTAAACAAAGATTTATCATCATAATAATTGGCATTGATCCAACCGCCTTTTGACTTTCTTACGATCGCCAGAGGAAATGGAGAATTGATGTAAACGTCTTTATAAAACGCTTCTGCACCACCATATTCTGCAATCATATCATATACAAATACCGATGAAACTTCATGTGTACGCGCTGAGATCATTGGAATTCCACAGACACTTTCCAGACGTTTGGTATCGGTGAAAGGTACACCTGTAACGCCGGCTCCGTGCCGGCTAGGATTGATCCCGATAAGAAATTTCCGCTGATGGGAATCGTTATAAAATTTATGGTAAAATTGCTGCATTACTTTCAGTGTTTCAGGATTATCCAGATAAGGATTTAAAACCTGAAAATCATCAGGAAGTTTTCCTGAATAATGAAGATTACGGTTAAATTCTATTATTTTGTCTGCTAAATTTTCCACAATACAATATAAAAAAAAGTAGCAATTTATTGCTAAACTGCTACACGGGTAAATTGTTATATTAAATCAAACTGTTCAAAATGATGCGTGAAATGCTTCTTGTGCATCAGTTCCCACATCTCTTTATTCAGTTTTCCGAATACGAAATTCATATGTTCCGCCTGCGGATTTTCTTTATAATAAATTATAAATCTTTTCAGATTATCCATAAAAGACTGTTTTGCCGCTTCCAGATTTTTATATCTCAAATCTAATAATTTTCCGTCTTCAGCTAAGAACGGAGCAGGGAAATCTTTCGGCATTTTTCGGTGGTTGTACAGCGAATCCTGCCATTTTTCCAGTTGTTCTTCCGGCGTGAAACATTTGTCAGCTTCCGGCTCACCAAGACTTACCAGAACACCGTGTTCCAAATGCTCGATCATTTGCTGAGGCGACATTTCCCCCCCATTTTGGCTGCGTTGTTTCCGTTAAACCATTCAATATTTTTTGAATGCTTTTCACATTTAAATTAATGAAAGGAGACTGTTTGGCCACCAACGTTAAAATCGTTGCAACACACACTGTTTCTTCTCTTTGGTTTACCACCTCAACCAGCCATTTTACCACTCCTGAGGGAATATTTCTTCCTTTTACACCGCGGTTGATCTTTTCTTTTGCCGTTAAATAAACAGTGATCGTATCTCCTGCATAAACAGGCTTGAAGAATGAACAGTTTTCCAGTCCGTAGTTGGCAATTACCGGTCCTTTTTTACCGGAAACAAACAGCCCTGCCGCCGCAGAAAGGATGAAATATCCGTGAGCAACTGTTTTATCAAAGATAGTCCCTGTTAAACTTGTTGCATCGGTGTGTGCGTAAAAATGATCCCAGGAAACATTGGAGAAATTCACAATATCGGCATCAGTTACGGTTCTTCCTGCAGTTTCAAGGGAATCACCAACTTCTACTTCTTCAAAATATTTCTGGAAAGGATGTTTGTCTGAATATTTCTTTTCGGCACCCTGCTGATATACTTTGGTTATCGCCGTCAAAATATCCGGGGAACCCTGAATCGCTGTTTTCTGAAGGAAGAAATGAAGACCGTTCAGTCCACCCATTTCCTCTCCTCCCCCGGCTCTTCCGGGACCGCCATGCATTAACGTTGGAAGTGGTGAGCCGTGACCCGTGCTTTCTTTCGCACTGTCTCTGTTTAACACAAAAATTCTACCATGTTGAGAAGCCATTTTCCAGGAAGTTTCTGCTACAAAATTGTTATCATGAGAAACAATTGAACCTACCAAACTTCCTTTTCCTTTTTTTGCCAAAGCGGCGGCTTCTTCCGCATCTTTATATGGCATTAACGTAGAAACCGGTCCGAATGCTTCTACATCGTGAGAGATATTTTTTTCGAAAGGTTTGTCATTTAAGAATAATTTCGGGCTCATAAATGCTCCGTTTTCATAATCGGCATCTACCAATTCGTGCTGGCCGTCATAGATCAGCTCGGTTTCAGCTTTCAGCAGATTGATCTTTCTTAAAACTTCATCATACTGCTGTTTTCCTACCAGAGAACCCATTCTTGTTTCTCTGCTTAACGGATTTCCGATTTTGGTCTGGTCTAAAGCTTTAGATAAAGCATACTGGACATCTCCGATTAAATTTTCAGGAACGATAATTCTTCGTATCGCCGTACATTTTTGTCCGGCTTTTGTGGTCATTTCGTTACGGACTTCTTTGATAAATAAATCGAATTCAGGCGTTCCGGGTTTTGCATCAAGTCCAAGAATCGAACAGTTTAAAGAATCTGCTTCCATATTGAAGCGAACAGCATTTCCTGCCACCGATGGTAAAGATTTTAATTTTCTTCCGGTCGTCGCAGAACCAGTGAATAACACAGAATCTCCATCCTGAACATAATCCAGAATATTTCCGGGCTCTCCGCAAACTAATTGTATGGCTCCTTCCGGAAGAATTCCGCTTTCAATCATATCCTGGAAAACAGCGTTCGTCAAATAAGATCCAAACGGAGAAGGCTTTACAATGGATGGAACACCTGCCAACAGTGAAGTAGACAGTTTTTCCAACATTCCCCAAACCGGAAAGTTGTAGGCATTGATCTGAATAGAAACGCCTTCACTCGGTGTCAGAATATGAGTTCCCAAGAAGGTTCCGTTTGCCGAAATTTTCTGAGTATCTCCATCTACCCAGAATGGTGTGTTCGGAAGCATTCTTTTTGCCAACCCTGAATATGTAAAGAAAGTACCGAAACCTCCTTCAATATCTACCCAGGAATCTACATGTGTTGCCCCTGTTTTATAAGATAATTCGTAATATTTTTTCTTTCTTTCTAAAAGATAGAGTGCTACTTTTTTCAGCATTTCTCCACGGTCGTAGAAGGTCATGGAGGAAAGATTTTTGTAGCCTACTGTTCTTCCATAGTCAAGCGCCTGTTCAAAATTCAGGCCTTCTGTGTCGGAAATGGCAACCTGCTCGCCTGTAACAGCATTGTATAAAGGAATTCCGTTTCCGGTACCTTCGACCCATTCGCCGTGGATATAGTTTTTTAGTTTTTGCATAAAATTTAATTTAACAATGTAGCAATATAACAGTTTACCAATTTAATTGTTACATTTATACACTGGCATATTGTTATATTATTTAATATCATCCCAGATACTGTAATCCACAACTTTCGTAGGAATCTGCTGAACATATTCTGTGAAAGGTTCACAAGGCAGAATTGCGTCTTTGCCTTCTCTTGCCAGTTCCTGATATAGTCTTGTTCCTTCTGTTTTCCATTTGATCATTTCATCTGAAACATCACGGATAATTTTTGCAGGACTTCCTACGATCAGTTTTCTTGCATCACATTTAAAATTTGCAGGAACAAAAGCCAAAGCCCCGATGATACATTCATCTCCGATGACAGCTTTGTCCATCACGACTGAATTCATTCCGACCAGACAGTTTTTTCCGATATGTCCGGAATGGATAATCGCACCGTGACCGATGTGTGCAGATTCTTCCAAAACAGTTTCAATACCCGGAAAAACATGAAGCGTGCAGTTTTCCTGAACATTGGCACCGTCTTTAACGATAATCTTTCCCCAATCTCCACGGATTACGGCATTGGGACCCACGTAAACTTCTTCACCGATTTCTACATTTCCAATAATAACCGCCTGCGGATGAACGTAAGCGGACGGTTTAATAATAGGTTTTATCCCGTGATATGAGTAGATATTCATAAATTTTTTGTTAAAATTTAATGTAACAATGAATCAGTTTACCAATTTACCAATTGAAATTATTCTACAATTCAGTAGTAACTGACTTACAAAAAACACTACATTGCTAAATTGGTATATTGTTACATTTATTGAAAAATTATACTTTTTCAATCACCATCGCATACCCTTGTCCGACACCGATACAAAGGGTGCACAGGGCATATTTTTTATTCTGTTTCTGCAATTCCATGGCGGCAGAGCCTACGATTCTCGCACCGGAAACTCCGAGTGGATGACCGATGGCAATGGCTCCTCCGTTTGGATTGACTCTTGAATCATCATCTTTTAAGCCCAAAGTTCTTGTTACCGCTAAAGCCTGAGCGGCAAAAGCTTCATTCAATTCAATGATGTCCATATCTTCCAACGAAAGATTCAGTCTGTTCAATACTTTCTGAGCGGCCTCTACCGGACCGATTCCCATGATTCTAGGCGCAACACCAGCAACGGCTGAACCTAAAACTTTAGCAATGGGATGAAGACCATATTTTTTTACAGCCTCTTCGCTGGCTAAAATTAATGCTGCTGCACCATCGTTCATTCCTGAAGCATTTCCTGCAGTTACTGTTCCTTCTTTTCTGAAAGCCGGACGAAGTTTTCCCAAACCTTCCATTGAAGATGTCGGTTTGATGAATTCATCGGTATCAAAAACTTTAGGATCACCTTTTTTCTGTGGAATTTCAACTTTTACGATTTCTTCTGCCAGTCTTCCGCTTTCCTGAGCTTTGGTTGCTTTCTGCTGTGACCAAAGCGCAAATTTATCCTGATCTTCACGACTGATGTTATGCATTTCTGCTAAATTTTCAGCAGTATCTCCCATACTGTCAACACCGTACATCTCTTTCATTTTAGGATTTACAAATCTCCATCCGAAAGTAGTATCGAACATCTGGCTGTCTCTTCCGAAAGCCGTACTTGGTTTTGACATTACATATGGTGAACGCGTCATATGCTCTACACCACCCGCAATATAAATTTCACCCTCCCCGGCAGCAATGGCACGGAAAGCATTAGCTACCGCCGACATTCCCGAAGCACAAAGCCTGTTTACCGTTTCACCACCAATTTTATAAGGAAGTCCGGCCAACAGCAAAGCCATTCTCGCCACGTTTCTGTTATCTTCGCCTGCCTGATTCGCACACCCGAAAATAACATCTTCAATTTCCTCAACGGGAACTTCCGGGTTTCTTGCCATAATTTCTTTAATAACTACCGCTGCCAGATCATCTGCACGAACTTCTGAAAGCCCTCCGCTTAATTTTGAAATGGGAGTTCTGATGTAGTCTATGATGTAAACGTTGTTCATTGTATTTGCTTTAGGCTTTAGGCTTTAAGCAGTAGGCTTGTCCAGCTTCGAGAAAGCTTACTGCCTATTGCTTAAAGCTTACTGCTTATTTATAATTCGGTTACTTTTTTCCCTATTTTGTACACTGTCCCGACAAATTTGGCAATCAGTTCGTCACTTTGATTGGTAATTTTGATGTCGTAAACAGCAGTTTTTCTGGTGTTGTTGACTAAGATGCTTTCTGCTCTGAAAACGTCTCCTTCTTTTCCGGCTTTGGTAAAATTGATGATACAATTCAATGCAACGGCAGCATCTCCCAAATTGTTGGACGAAAATGCCAGTGCAGAATCTGCAAAAGCAAAGGTAATTCCTCCGTGAACTGTTTTCAGCCCATTGATCATTTCCTTTTTGATGGGCATTTCTAGTAAACAATAATGCTCTTTAACTTCGATCAGTCTGATATTCATCCATTGGGAAAAAAAATCCTGATCGAACATATATTCTGCAATCTGTCTTGGTGTCATTTATTTTTATTTAAATTTTTAAACTTTATCACATCTTTCCAAGTATAGTCTCTACCATCTAAAATAAAGAAAGCTAAAAACATAAAGACGAAATAAAATATAAAACCGTACATATTCATGCTTTTTTCATCATCCCATCCGAAATAGTAAAAAAGAAATTTAATGATAGAAAAACCAATAACAAAAATGATTGCGTTTATTAGAGAGCGCAGAAAGTTTTTCTTTGTAAAAATTCTTTTAAGCATAATTTTCTAATATTTCAGATTTAAGTGTATTAGTGATGTGTTATTTTTTCATATAATTCATCAACCAATTGGTCATAAATATTCATTGTTTTACCAAGAATGATCTGATTGTATGAAAGATTTTCCGAATTTGATAAATTTTCTTCCGGATAAACAGCATTCAGATCAACTCCTTCTTCATTGGCTATTCTCTTAATGAGTTCTTTATATTTTTCGTTGAATTGGCCTAACAGTTCAAGCTTTTCCTGATAATTATTTATCGAAGAAAGCTCCTGAATTATATATTCTTTTTCGATGCTCAGCCTAGTCTCAAGTTCGGCTCTGAATGCATTTATATCCATCAAACGTTTTATTTTATCAAATCTTTTCGATTAGACTTTTTAAAAAAATCCATCAGTCTATCCATAAAAAAATTACTTATAAACATCGCTGAAAAATAGATGATTACGAATCCCCAAGTAAACATTTTATCGCCATCAGTCGTTCTAAAACGAGTATCAGTTAAGTAAAATATGCCTCCTACAAAAATTGTTGAGAAAAGCGCTACCGTAAAAGATGAGACCAACTTCTTTTTAATCATATTTATAAGCAACAATTTAAAAAAGACATGCTTTTATAGTTAGACAGAATCACTACAGGCTTGCCTATTATGAGATTGATTGACAATCTGTTACATTCTACGCAACAATGGGCTTTGTCTGTATCTGTCTTCCTGATATTCATCATAAAGATTTTCAAGGACTTCAGAAACTAAATCGTAGCCAATTTCCTTACCCCACTGTAAAAGCCCTTTTGGATAATTTACACCTTTCTGCATGGCTAATTCAAGATCTTCATCACTGGCGATGCCTAATCTTTTTGCTTCAACAGCTTCATTAATAAGCATAGAAAGAATTCTGTGAAAAATATCATCGTATAATACTTCATCTTTCTGAGGAACAGGCTTTTCTGCCCCTTCAGAATAATCGTAAAAGCCTTTTCCTGTCTTTCTGCCGTGAAGTTTGGCTTCCGACATCCTTTGCTGCAATAAAGACGGCTTATATTTCGGATCGTAAAAATATTCTTTATACACCGTTGTAGTCACGGAAAAATTCACATCAACGCCGATAAGATCCATTAATTCAAAAGGTCCCATTTTAAAGTTTCCTAAAGTTTTCATGGCATCATCCACCTGATCAGGAGTGGCAATATTTTCTTCAACAATTCTCAATGCTTCCCCGTAATAAGGACGCGCAATTCTATTCACGATGAATCCCGGAATATCTTTAGCGATGACAGGAGTTTTACCCCATTCTTTCATCAAGTTATAGATTTTCTCGGGTAAAGATTTATCCGTAAGCAGAGAAGGAATTACTTCTACTAAAGGCATCAGGGGAGCCGGGTTGAAGAAATGAATCCCGATAAACCGCTCAGGTTTTTTCAATTCGGCACCGAGAGAAGTGATAGAAATGGAAGATGTATTGGAACCAATGATACACGATTCGGAAACGTGGTTTTCCAGTTCTGTAAATACTTTGGTTTTGATTTCTTTATTTTCAACGATGGCTTCAATAATGAGTTCACAATCTTTGAAATCCTTTAATTCTGTAGCGATAGAGATATTGGTTAAAATTTCAGTCATTGTCTCGGCTGAAATTTTTTGCTTATCCACCAGTTTGGTCAGTGTTTTTTCAAGACCGACGGTCGCCGTTTCCATCTGCTTCGGATTGGCATCATAGACCCAAACTTTACAGCCGTTCGTGGCGGCCACCTGCGCGATGCCTATTCCCATAGTTCCGGCACCGATGATTCCTATATTCGTCATAATGTAACAGTGTATCAATGTAACAATGTAACAATCACTGTCATGCTGAGATTGTCGGAGCATCTCATTGGTAAACTGCTACATTGGTACATCGTTATATTAATTCTTATTTCCCTTTATAATCAGGTTTTCTTTTTTGTAAAAATGCATTTACGCCTTCAATGAAATCTTCGGTGGCTGCGGCTTCCTGTTGCAGGTCGGCCTCCAATTCCAGCTGTTCTTTCAGTGTATTGTCGTAAGAATTAGCGAATGCTTTTTTGGTTAATTTAATTGCTGCAGTCGGCATATTGGCCATCTTTTCGAGAATTTCCATTGATTTTGAGTTGAATCCCTCTTCAGGGAAAACTTCTGCAACCAATCCATAGGCTTTTGATTCTTCTGCGGATAGCTTTTTGCCGGTAAAGGCAAGATAATTGGCCATTTGACGACCCAATAATCTAGGTAAAAAATACGTTCCTCCCGTATCAGGAATTAGTCCGATATTGGAGAAAGCCTGCGCAAAATAGGCTTTATCATTAGCTAAAACAAAATCACTGATCAACGCCAGCATGGCTCCGGCTCCTACTGCAGGACCGTTTACCAATGCAACGACTGGTTTTCGGCAACGGGTAATTTCCAGTACCAATGGATTGTAATAATCGGTTACAATTTTCCTGATGATATCATGATCGTGATGCTCTTTACCGTTTACGAAGGCATCATCGAGATTTTGACCTGAACAGAAAGCTCTCCCTCTACCGGAGATCGCAACACATCGTACAGTCGGGTCTTCATTACATTCTTTAACAAAATCCTTCAGATCTGATAATGATGGCTTTGTAAGCGCATTCATGGTGTCAGGCTGATTGAGATAAGCGATTTTTAATTTTCCTTCAAAGTGGCTCTCAATATCGAGTTGTGTGTACATAGTATTATTTTTTTATTTAACAAATATAAAATATATGTAACAATGTAGCAGTATAACAATTTAACAATTATTATTCACTGCAATTTCATTGGTAAACTATTACATTGATACATTGTTATACTAATTTAATGGCATTTAAAATAATCAAAAGGTTCTAAGCAATCTAAACATTGATACGAAGCTTTACATAAAGTAGATCCGAACCTGCTGATCTGTTTTGAATTCATAGAACCACATCGCGGACATTTTTTCGGTTTGCCGATATGATGTTCATCTGCTCCTTTTTCAGGAGGCGTGATTCCGTAAACGCGAAGTTTTTCCCTTGCTTCATCGGTCAGCCAGTCTGTTGTCCAGATCGGAAACATTTTGGTGACGACTTTTGTCTCCCACCCGTTTTGTTTCATGATCTTGATGATGTCTTCCTCAATGGTAAACATGGCGGGACAGGCCGAATAAGTAGGCGTGATCGTTACTTCGCAAGAATTCTCACCAGTAACTTTCGCCTCTCTTACAATGCCTAATTCCACAATATTGATCACAGGAATTTCCGGATCGGGAACGAGTTCTAATATGTCTAAAGGATCTCTCAATTTAATCTAACAATTTAACAGTCTATCAATATACCAATCATTGCCAGACTGCTACATTGATATATTTGGTACATTTTATTTACCACGTACACCCCGGATATGCTCGCTGCATATACTGCAATTCACAAAGGATATATCCAAAATATTCTGTGTGATAACCTGTTCTGGATTTTGGCTGCATGAAAGGATTTGCCGGATATTCTAAGCCGAAATCTGCAAAATCTTTTTGGGTGATCGCTAAAAATTCTTCGTAAAGGGCGTCGGTATTGGGTGCAATATTTAATGCTAACAAATCATCTTCGCCTTCTGTTTTCGCGAATAAACCTTTTGTATATTCCCAGATATTTTCGATCGCTTTTACCAGACGAGTTTTGCTTTCTTCCGTTCCCTGAGCAAAAATTTTCATCCAGGAAGCTGCGTGCGTATAATGATATCTTACTTCTTTCAAAGACTTTTGAGCAATGGCAGAAAGTTCTTCATTCGCAGAATTTGATAATGCTTCATACATCAGCTTTTGATATACTGCGAAAACATACACTTTCAAAATTGTCTGTGCATAATCTTCGTTGGGAAGTTCAGTCCAGTGCGCATTTACGTATTCATGTTCATATCTTAAAAAGGCAAGATCATCTTCGCTTTTCCCGTCATCAATAAGCCTTGAAGCGTACACATAAAAGTTGTTGGCCTGTCCAAGTTCATCCAGTGCGATATTCGTTAGCGCAATATCTTCCTCAAGATAAGGACCTTCACCGCACCACTCAGACAAACGTTGTCCCATGATGAAGCTGTCGTCTGCCAGTTTTAATAGATAATTGTATAATGGGTTCATTGTTTAATCAATTTGAAGACGGATAGATGATAGACTAATAGAAAATAGATTTACAAATTTCAGGGTCTATTATCTATTCGTCCATTATCTCCAAAGTCTTTATTACATATTTTTTACATCATTCGGAATTTCGTAGAACGTCGGGTGACGGTACAACTTGTCATCAGCCGGATCGAAGAAAGCTTCTTTATCAATCCCTTCTGAAGTGACAATATATTTACTTGGAACCACCCAAACTGAAGTCCCTTCTTTTCTCCTTGTGTAAACGTCCCTTGCATTCTGCAAAGCCATTTCAGCTGTTGGTGCCTGTACCACTCCAACGTGTTTGTGAGATAATCCCGGTTTAGTCTGAATAAACACTTCCCACATATCTAAATTTGCCATAATTAAAATTAATTTAACAATGTATCAATGTAACAGTTTAACAATAATGAGATTTCTTCGCTTCGCTTAGAATAACAATAGGATTGTTACATTTTTACATTGGTATATTGTTATATTGAAATTTTTTCCTGTTTTTCTGCAAAAGCTGCTGCGGCTTCTTTTACCCAAGAATTTTCTCTTTGAGCTTTTCTTTTTGTTTCAATACGCTTCTTGTTGCAAGGTCCGTTACCTTTTAAGATTTCCATGAATTCATCCCAAGGAAGCTCTCCGAAATCATAATGCTGTCTTTCTTCATTCCATTTCAGATCTTTATCAGGAATGGTTAATCCTAAAAACTCTGCCTGAGCAACCGTAACATCGATGAATCTCTGACGAAGACTGTCGTTGCTTTCTCTTTTCACTCTGTAATTCATAGATATTTTAGAGTTGGGTGAGCTGTCGTCATTCGGTCCGAACATCATTAAAGCCGGCCACCAGAAACGGTTTAACGAAGCCTGAGCCATTTCTTTCTGTTGTTTGGTTCCACGGCAAAGGGCCATTAAAATCTCATAACCCTGTCTTTGGTGGAAAGATTCTTCTTTACAGATTTTCACCATCGCTCTTGAATAAGGACCGTAAGAATTTCCCATCAGCATGACCTGATTCATAATTGCAGCACCGTCTACCAGCCAGCCGATTGCGCCGATATCTGCCCAACTCAACGTCGGATAATTGAATATGCTGGAATATTTTGCCTTTCCTGAAAGCATATCATCATAAGTAGCATCTCTGTCGGCTCTTACCGTTCCGTCACCTAAAGTTTCTGTTGCAGAATAAAGGTATAAACCATGACCAGCTTCATCCTGAACTTTCGCCAAAAGTGCCATTTTTCTTCTCAATGAAGGCGCTCTGGAAATCCAGTTGGCTTCCGGCAGCATTCCAACGATTTCAGAATGTGCGTGCTGGGAGATCTGGCGAACCAACAATTTCCTGTAATCGTCAGGCATTACATCCTTTGGCTCTACTTTATTTTCATCGTGTACGTATTGTACAAATTTTTCTAAATCCATAATCTTTTAATTTGAGAATGTATTAATTTGAAAATTTGAAAATTAGGCAATTTGAAAATTAAAACACAATAATGGCATTTTCAAATTGGCACATTTACTCATTTTTCAAATTGAATTAAACATCATAATTCAACATCACCACATTCGTTGTCGGGTGACACTGGCAGGTAAGAACGTAACCTCTGGCTACTTCTTCTTCGGTAAGCGCGTAGTTTTTCTCCATGAAAACTTCTCCTTCCAAAACTTCCGCTTTACACGTACAGCACACTCCTCCTTTACACGCAAAAGGCACAGGAAGATTGTCTTTCAATGCTTTATCTAAGATACTCTCTTTTTTTGAGTTGAGGTGGAACGAATATTCATCATCATCAATAATTACCGTTACCATACTTTCAATATTGGCAATAGCTTTGAATTCATCACTCATTTCTTCCGTATTTTCTTCATCCGGAGCAGTGAAATATTCAAATAAAACCTGAATGGCCGGTACTTTTTTATCTTTTTTAAGATAATCCGCAACGCTTTTGATCATTTCAGCAGGACCGCAAATGAAATAGGTAGATTCTTTAACGTCAATTTCAGGATGTCTTTCAAACAGCTGCTCCAGCTTATCCGGACAGATTCTTCCTTCAAATAATTGATCTTCATGCTTTTCGCGGCTAACCATATAGATCACTTTCAGCCTTCCGTTGAATTGTTGTACCAGTTTATCAATTTCAGCTTTTTTCATAACATGGTTCATGCCTCTGTTGCTGTAGAACAGATAAGCCTTTGAATTCGGCTCCTGGTAAAGGCTTTCTTTAATATTGGACAACACCGGAGAAATTCCGCTTCCTGCCGCCAAACCAATATAGGTTTTCACATTGGTCGGGTGATAAGACGTGTTAAAACCGCCCATCGGGGGCATCACTTCCAGCAGTTCATCCATGTGAAGATGTTCGTTGAAATATCCTGAAACTTTTCCGCCTTCCAATAATTTTACCAATACTTCCAATGTATTGCTTTTTTTCGCTGGGTGCATTGCAGATAGAATAAGAACGTCTTTCTTCATTTCCGTCGATCATCATTCTGAAATTAAGATACTGTCCCTGCTTAAACCTGAATTTATCCTTCAGCTCCTCAGGAATTTCAACGGCTACGTTTACGGCATCCGCTGTATCTTTCTGAACCTTAACCGTTTTTAGTTTATAAAATGAATTCATTTATTTTTTAAGTATTCTGTTAATTTTTCCACCTTCGCATTTCGGAAGGCTATCCTGGGCATGAATTTTTACTTTCGTTGTGATTCCTACCCGCTTTTTAATTTCGTTTTCTATATTTTTTCCGAAATTTCCGACAAAAATAGCATAATCATCGGTATTTAAACTTAAATTTTGCGCCCTGACCAATTCATCATCTACTTCCACATCAATATCCAGCGCGACACACATTTGTTCTTTTTCAACCAGTGTTAAATAATAGTTAGGAACAACTCCCTCCACATGAGAAAACGCTTCTTCAATCTGGCTTGGGTAAACATTTACGCCTCTCACAATCAGCATATCATCCGCTCTTCCAAGAATGGGTTTCATCTTCACCATAGTTCTTTTACCGTTTTCATCATAGTAAAGACTGGTAATATCGTTCGTCCAGTAACGCAACAGCGGCATTGCCTTTTTCGTTAAAGTTGTGATTACCAAAACTCCTTCTTCCCCAAATGGAACCGGCTGTTTCGTAACCGGATCTAAGATTTCAGGATAAAAATGATCTTCCCATATGTAAGAAGCTCCTTTTTCTTCAAAATCCTCTACCGACACTCCCGGACCGATTATTTCACTTAAACCATAAATATTGGTCGCATGAACGCCTAATCTTTCTTCAATATGATGCCTGATAATTTCCGTCCATGGTTCTGAACCTAAAACGGCATATTGTAAGCTGATTTCCTCTGCGGAAATTCCACGTTTTGCAAATTCATCAGCCAGCGTTAAAGCATAAGAAGGTGAACAGCAAAGAACCTCAGGTTTAAAATCTATAATTAAATCCACCTGTCTGGCTGTCATTCCTCCTGAAATCGGCAACACACTCATTCCTAATTTCTCGGCTCCGTAATGAAGTCCCAGTCCGCCGGTGAAAATCCCATAACCATAAGCATTGTGTAACTGCATTCCTGGTTTTGCTCCCGCTGCGTTTAACGATCTCGCCACTACTTCGCTGAATAACTCAACATCTTCTTTAGTATATCCAACTACCGTTGGTTTTCCCGTTGTTCCGCTGGAGCAGTGAATTCTCTGCAGCTCATTTTTCGGAACGGTAAATAATCCGAACGGATAATTGTCTCTCAAATCCTGTTTGTAAGTAATCGGCAGTTTAGCAATATCATCAATGGATTGTATATCTTCCGGTGCGAGCCCAGACTCCATGAATTTCCCTGCATAAAACTCCGATTTCTCACCAAGATAATGTACCAAATTAACCAATCTCTCAGACTGTAAAGCCCGCAACTGATTCAATTGTAAATATTCCACTGAAAAATCCATACTAAACTAACTAACACTTGTTAGGTGTAAATGTAAAAAGATTTTTTGTTTCTGACAAATTTTTATGATTTTCGTCATGTGCGTTTATTTTAATTGTAAAAAGATTGGAATCATTTAAGAAAATCTCCTAAGCAGTTTCATTTACCAGAGTGAAAAAAAACAATATCCTATTTACGAGAAAAAAGGAATCTAAAGTACAGTTGTTTTCCATTTATTCTATATTTCCGTCAGGGCAAAATAGTTTATCTTTGTCGTTCTGTTGTGATGATTTTTTGGCAATCAGATGAAGAGATGACAACAGAAATGGTTTAAATATTTTGTAGTTAATAAATAATTGACAGTCATTATTTTATTGTCTTTTTTTGCTACTTTTATGGTAAATTAAAAATGATAACAAAACTTAAATGAGAAGATTGGTTTGGGGTTTGTTGCTATTGAGTTCATGGCAACTTTCCGCTCAGGAACTTTATATGCCCAGAAATATTAAAAAAGCATATGAAAACGGAACACGCGATTTGTCGGGCGCTCCAGGGAAAAATTACTGGCAGAATAAAGGAATTTATAATGTAGACGTAAAAGTAGACGCCACTACAAAAATGGTTTCGGGGAAAGAAACTATTCTTTATACCAATAACAGCCCTAACAGTCTTAACGAACTGGCCATCCGATTTGTAAATAATTTACATAAACCTCAGTCTCCGAGATCAGGAATGGTTTCCAAAGATTTTCTATCGTCCGGATTACATATCAAATCATTTGTGGTAAATGGTGAAAAATATAACGTCAACAGTGAAAATTGGGGAACTGTTGAAAAGGTAAAATTGCATTCAGCTTTAAAATCTAAAACGAAAGCGGAAATAAAAATAGAATGGGAATACCCACTCTCGGTACAAAGCGGAAGAGAGGGACAGATTGATCCGGAAACCTTCTATGTGGCCTATTCTTTTCCAAGGATTTCTGTGTATGATGATTACAATGGCTGGGATATGCTTCCTCATTCCGACAGGCAGGAATTTTATAATGATTTTAATGATTACAGCTTTGCCATCACTGCTCCCAAAAACTATGTAGTCTGGGCAACAGGAGATTTCCTGAACCCTGAAGTAGTTCTTCAGCCTTTATATTTAAAAAAATACAAATCTTCATTAAAAAGCGACAAGATAATTCATGTCGCTACTGAGCATGAAATGAAATCCGGTAAAGTTACCAAGCAGAATAAATGGAATGTCTGGAAATTTAAAGCCAGCCACATTACGGATTTCTGCTTTGCATTAAGCAATCATTACGCGTGGGATGCATCCAGTGTTCAGCTAAAAACAAAAAGAGCCAGCGTACAGGCCGCTTACAAAGCCGATGCAAAGGATTTTGAACATTATGTAGAATGGATGCGCTACAACCTGGATTGGTTTTCAAAAAACTGGCCGGGCGTGGAATATCCTTATAATGTAATGACAGCCGTTCAGGGATACGCAGATATGGAATACCCCATGATGATCAACGACACCAGTATTCCTGATGATTTTCAGGATGCAAGGTTAACGGCGGATCACGAAATTGCACATACTTATTTCCCTTTTTATATGGGAATTAACGAAACCCGATATGCTTTCATGGATGAAGGCTGGGCAACTACGCTGGAATATCTCATCGGAATTGATGAGAACGGCGAGGCAAAGGCTAAAGAGTTTTATAAAAATTTCAGGGTAAAAAGATGGATCAACGATCCTTCTGCAGAACAGGATCAACCGCTCATTACAATGAGTACGCAGGTAAGTGGTGCGGGATATGGCAACAACTCTTATGTAAAAGCATCTTTATCTTATTTAGCTTTGAAAGATTATCTCGGAGACGATCTGTTTAAAAAAGCACTTCATCATTATATGAACAACTGGAACGGGAAACATCCAATTCCGTGGGACTATTTTTATTCGATGAATACCGGTTCTGGGAAAAACCTCAACTGGTTCTTCAACAACTGGTTTTACACCAATAATTATATTGATCTTAAAGCTGCAGGAGCCAGCCAGGCAAATAATCTTCTTACCGTAAACATCAGCAATATCGGCGGCTTTGCCATTCCTTTTGATGCAGAAATAAAGTATGATGACGAAACGGTTGAAAAACTGCACTTCTCACCTTCTGTATGGGAAAAAGACCAGAAACAGACCATGCTGACGATTCCCATCACAAAGAAAGTAAAATCTGTGAATATCGACGGTGGCATCTTTATGGATTACACACCCGAAGACAATCAGAAAATGCTTTAAAATACAACCGGCTGTTTCAGATTGAAACAGCCGGTTTTTTTATAAAAATTAATGAAAAGATTAGTATAGTCTCAATCCTGATCTTGCACCTGAAGATGCTACAACAGACTGCATTCTTGTTTTTTGCCCGGATGAGAACATAAACATCGCCGCATCGTCCACATAATCCATATAATTCATGAACATAACGGATCTCTGTACACCACCGCAGGTATTATACAAAGGATAACTCGGTGTTCCGTAATTAGGCCCCGTCTGCGTAGGTGTATCTGAAACAAGGTCGTTTCCACAGTTGGCATCTCCCCAGATATGTCTCAGATTCAGGTAATGCCCTACTTCGTGTGTCGCAGTTCTTCCTTTGTTAAACGGAGCTGAGGCGCCGGTTTTTCCGAAATAAGAAGCGGCGATTACGACACCGTCATTCCATAATCCTGAAGATTCCGGGAAAGTGGCATAGCCTAAGATCTGTCCCATATTTCCAACCACCCAAATATTAAGATAATTGGAAGGGCTTGTAGCATCAATACCTCCGCTTGAAGATTTTTTCATTGCATCATTGGTACTCCAGCTTGTTTTGGTTGTCGATTTTCTTACCGTATTGGCCAGTCTGAATCTTACTTTTACATCGCCAGCTTTTAAGCTTTGAAATGCTGTCGGAATATTGGCAGCATCACTGTTTGTACCTCCGTAATCTGCATTCAGTACAGCAATCTGCTCGGCAATACGGGAAGCAGAAATATTTTCTGAAGAAGTTCTGTAGAGAACATTTACCACAACAGGGATTTCAACAGTTCCGTCAGAAAGTACTTTACCGAGCTTAAGATCATTTACAAATTTTTCAGTTTTAGTTTCAAGCTCAGAATATCTCTGTCTGAGTTCAGGGCTACTCTGAAGGGCGATTTTCCTGATTTCTTCAGACGGACAGCCTCTTTTCAAAGCAGATCCTCCTAAATTTTCTGTGTTGTTTGATGACTCTTCAGTTTGGTTGTTAATGTTGTCACTGTTACAGGACAAGAAGCTCAACATGAGAACTCCGAATAGTAGTTTTTTCATAAAAGGAATATTTTGTTACAAAAATGAAATTATAAAATTTGGAGTTCACACACAAGTATTTCACCAAAATGTTATTTATTTTTATTATTCAATCAATAACATTTTTTAATTTACACTGATTATAAAACACTTTTAAACCGCTATCAATATATATTATTAAATGATTTTAAACATTCATTAAAACCTAACTTAAACAGCAAAACCGTTTTTAATCGCAAATACCGCCAATCCCACACGCGTTTTGAGATCCAGTTTGTCGCAAAGCTGATCTCTGTAACTTTCTACTGTTCTCGGACTGCAGCACATTTTATCTGCGATTTCTTTATAGCTAAGCTCAGTGACCGTGTACTTCAAAAATTCTTTTTCACGCTCCGAAATCCTGATATTGCCGGCAGATTCATCGTTATTCATCGTAGAGAAAATAATTTTTGACGCCCAGTCCGGATAGAAAAATCCGTCGGTATTAAGCTTGATTAAAGCATTTTCCAGTTCCTGAGGGTGCGTATTTTTCAGTAAATATCCTTTCGCACCGTTTTTAATCATTTTAATAACACTTTTGTCATCACCCTGCATGCTCAATGCCATCACTTTGATTTTTGGGTGGTTTTCTCTGAGCCACAGCACAGTTTCAAATCCGTCCATAATCGGCATACTGATATCGAGTAAAATAATATCCGGAATCCTGTTGTTATTTTCAAGTTTCTGAATCAGATCTTTACCGTTTTCAGCAACATAAATCACTTCAAAATCTTTAAAGTTACCGATGATTCCTTCCAATGCTTTTGCAATAAGAATATGATCGTCTACAATAACTATCGTTTTTTTCATGGCTGTTTTTTTAAAATAATGTTGAGTGTTGTTCCTAAATTTTCTCCGCTTTCGAGTCTGAAATCGGCTCCGATAATTTCGGCTCTGTTTTTCATGTTGGTAAGACCGATGCCGTTTGACTTAACATCTGAAGGATCGAATCCAATACCGTCATCTTTAATATTCAGTTCCCAAAGTACTTTTTCCGAAGTGTTAAGATTAATGAAAATATTCTTGCAATTGGCATGCTTCATACTGTTCTGAATAAATTCCTGAGTAATTCTCAATAAAACATTTTTATGCACAAACCCTAAATCCAGCTGTTGAAAATTATGCTTAAAATCAACATGACACTTTTGAAAAGCGTTGGTATTATCTACCTCTTCCTGTATTAAAGTTACAATTTCCTTTTGATTAATGTTGTCATCGGTCAACGTTTTCGACAGGCTCCTCAGATCGTGCAGTGTCTGATTGATAATCTGCGAAACCTGTTCGATTCTTTCAATCACTTCAGGAACTTTATTTTCGTATAAAAGCTGTTGCGTGTAAAGGCTGACAAGGGTAAGCTTTTGTCCTATGTTATCATGAAGTTCGCGCCCGATCTGCTGCATGGTAACCTGCTGTATTTCCAGCTGGGTAGCCAGAAGCTCACGTTGATGGATCTCGTTTTTTATCTCAATTTCATTCAGATATTCTTTCTTTCGCTGTCTGTATTTTCGGATGTAAACCATTACAGCTGCTACAAACAACGCGAAAAACATGTTGAATAGCATAATTGTGATCAGGAGTTCTGTTTTCCCCATATGAATGAAATTGAAAATAATACATACATAGTGATTCCTGAAATCAGGAAATAATTAAAATAAATATTCCATAGCTCCGGATATTTGCTTAATAAATTAAAAAATGTCCAGAATGGCAACGTTCCGATATAAAATAAGGTGACTCCAAGATTAATGTAAAACATTTTATTTTTATTAAAATGTAAAATATCCGAAGAATTAATCTGTCTGTAATATTCCATTATCACAAGCACCATAAGAATAAGGCAGCCAAATGTATAATTGAACGAAAAAATTATTTTTCCAGCTTCAAAAAAATATTCATTGGGAATAAAGGAAAGCAAATAAAGAACAGACAAAATATAAAATAATTTAGGCCTTTTAAATGTTTTTGAAGCATATAGCCAATAGAGAAATAAAAATTCAATGGGAATAACAAAATAATTAAAAAATTTTGGCTTGCTATATTCTATCAGATTGCCACCCCATTTCCCAAACACTTCACTTAAAAACATGAGTATTAAATAAATGGAAAAGTACTTCCAGTAAGAATCCTTTGCATTCCTATAAAATATAATAGAAATAATGGCGGCCAGCCCTTCAGTCCAGATTAAAGATTGCTGTAGTACTTCTTGAAATTCACTCATTGTGCCTGTTCGTATAAATATAAATTTCTATCCTAAAACAATTGTGTTATTTTTGTTGCAGGAGGGGATAATGTACCATGGTTCTGGCAAATAAACTCAAGATCCGTATCTGAATCCTTTCCAAAAGTCCTCGCATTCACACCATTCCGGTTCATGTCTAAAGGATTGAAATCATAATTACCCACTTCGCCGTTTTCTTCCATTCTTTTAATCGTAGGAATCATCACCAGCGTATGCATTTGTGCACATTCTATCCCAATTGGCGTACCAGCCATGATATCCCAGTTTTCAGCATTCGGATAAGCAGCATAATAAAACCTGATGCCGAGATCTTCTGTGGTAACATCAGGATTATTTGCGATCGTTTCAGTTTCAATTTCGGAAATAAATCTCTTCAATGTTGCGAGATCAAACTGGATGGAATCTGCATCTTCAATCCCCATTGTTTCTTTTACAGAAAGCAGCTGGTTTGTTCTGTAGTTATTCACCAGAGTCTGGATAAGATCAGTCGTCATCATGCTTAAAGGCTGTTTAAGCCCTTGCGCTTCAGTTTCTAGCTTAGCTTTTGGTTTCATAATGTTAGTTTTTAATAAATGTTAGTTTTGATATGCTAATTTCGTAAAAAATCCTTTTGCTATGACACGGTTTTTTCCTGATTATTTATGGGGTTTTTACGGATTGTAAAATTGAATTAAATCTTCAGAGTACTTATAAACAAAAAAATAAGTGCCGCAGAAATCATCTACAGCACTTACTTACAAAAATAATATATATGAAAAAACTACTTATAAATCTGTTGGCCTGAATACCAATCCTGTCTCTTCAAAATAATCCAGGGTGATACGGTCGCCATCGTTCACCTTGCCTGCAAGGATCTCTCTGGAAAGTCTGTTCAGAACCTCCTGCTGAATCACTCTTTTCAAAGGTCTTGCCCCGAAAACCGGGTCGTAACCTTTATTGGTCAGATAATCCAAAGCATCTTGTGTTGCAGTCATAATGATGTTTCGTTTTGCCAGCATATCATTGAAACTTCTCAACTGATACTGAACGATTTTTCCAATTTCTTTTTTTCTTAAAGGCTGGAACAACACTGTTTCATCAATTCTGTTTAAGAATTCCGGACGCAAAGTCTGTTTCAACAAATCGAAAACCTGAATTTTCGTTTTCTCAACAATTTCATCCTGGTTTTCTTCCGTAATATTCTCAAAATTCTCCTGAATGATATGAGACCCCAAATTGGAAGTCATAATGATGATCGAGTTTTTAAAATTCACGACTCTACCTTTGTTATCCGTCAAACGACCGTCGTCCAAAACCTGCAACAATGTATTGAAAACATCAGGATGCGCTTTTTCAATCTCATCTAAAAGCACTACAGAATACGGTCTTCTCCTCA
This sequence comes from Chryseobacterium sp. POE27, assembly GCF_039727685.1. Classification (NCBI taxonomy): domain Bacteria; kingdom Pseudomonadati; phylum Bacteroidota; class Flavobacteriia; order Flavobacteriales; family Weeksellaceae; genus Chryseobacterium; species Chryseobacterium sp. POE27. The sequence goes on along the minus strand of NZ_CP152475.1, from coordinate 3,293,992 downwards.
CCGCTTCCGTCAGTTGTCCGCCTTCATCATAACCCACATATCCGGGAGGCGCACCTACCAATCTTGAAACACTGTGACGTTCCTGATACTCACTCATATCAATTCTTGTCATATTGTTCTCATCATCGAATAGAAACTCTGCCAGCGCTTTGGCCAGCTCGGTTTTCCCGACTCCGGTTGTCCCTAAGAATAAGAACGAACCAATGGGTTTTTTATCATCACTCAATCCTGCCCTGTTTCTTCGGATCGCATCCGCAACGGCTGTGATGGCTTCATCCTGACCCACAACCCGGTGATGAAGCTCAGTTTCAAGATTTAATAATTTTTCTCTTTCCGACTGCAACAATTTTGTAACAGGAATTCCCGTCCACTTAGCAATTACCTCAGAAATATTTTCAGAAGTTACTTCCTCTTTAATCAACTCATTCTGATGATTCTGCATTTCAATTTCAAGCTTGGAAAGCTCTTCCTCTTTTTCACGAAGTTTTCCGTACTGGATTTCAGCTACTTTAGCATAATCTCCGGCTCTTGAAGCTCTTTCGGCCTCTAATTTCAGAGATTCTATTTCCTTCTTTATATTCGTTAAATCTTCCGATTTTTGTTTTTCTTTCAGCCATTTGGCATTGATCTCGTTTCTCTGTTCAGAAATTTTCGCAATATCTTCTTTTAAATGGTCGATTTTAGTCTGGTTTCCTTCTCTTGAAATGGCCGCCAATTCAATTTCCAGCTGCATTAATTTTCTGTCTAAAACATCCAGTTCCTCAGGTTTTGAATTGATCTCCATTCTCAGTTTAGCCGAAGCCTCATCAATCAAATCAATCGCTTTATCCGGTAAAAATCTGTCGGAGATATATCGCTGAGACATTTCCACCGCCGCGATAATCGCCTCATCTTTGATTCTTACTTTATGGTGGGCTTCATATTTATCTTTAATTCCACGAAGAATGGAGATTGCGGATTCCGTATCCGGTTCTTCCACCATCACTTTCTGGAAACGTCTTTCTAATGCCTTATCTTTTTCAAAATATTTCTGATATTCATTTAAAGTGGTTGCACCGATCGCTCTTAGCTCACCTCTTGCCAGGGCCGGTTTTAATATATTGGCAGCATCCATCGCACCTTCACCGCCTCCGGCTCCTACCAAGGTGTGGATTTCGTCGATGAACAAAATGATCTGCCCATCCGATTTAATGACTTCATTCACCACCGATTTCAAACGCTCTTCAAATTCTCCTTTGTATTTTGCACCGGCGATCAATGCTCCCATATCCAATGAATACAAAGTTTTATCCATCAGATTTTCAGGAATATCTCCGCTGATAATTCTGTGCGCGATTCCTTCTGCGATGGCGGTTTTACCCACGCCCGGCTCACCAATCAGGATCGGATTATTTTTTGTTCTTCTCGAAAGAATTTGCAAAACCCTTCTGATCTCTTCATCACGGCCGATTACAGGATCAAGTTTCCCTTCCGCAGCCAGCTCATTAAAGTTTTTAGCATATTTATTTAAGGACTGATACGTTTCTTCCGAGCTTGCAGAAGTCGCCTTGCTTCCTTTTCTTAATTCTTTAATTCCGCCTTCCAGAAGGTTTTTCGTAACGCCCATATCTTTCAGCATTTTCGAAACTTCTGAATTGGTTTCTAACAATGAAAGCCACAAATGCTCGATTGTTACATATTCGTCGCCCATTTTTTTGGCAATGTTTGGCGCATCAAGCAAAACTTTATTGGCCGATTGGGAAAGATAAATGTTTCCTCCCTGCACTTTTGGAAGTTTTTCTAAGTTCTCCCGGTTGCGCTCTCTTAATAAAGTGGCATCTGCCTCAGATTTTTTCAGTAAGAAAGGCGAAATATTTTCATCCACCTGAAAAATACCTTCAAGAAGATGTTGCGGCTCAATACTTTGGTTGCCAAATTCCATAGCTACCTGTTGTGCGGCCTGGATGGCTTCCTGCGATTTTACGGTATATTGGTTTAAATTCATATTATTTATTTGATTATTGTTGGTTTATAGTTAATAGATTATCATCAAAATTTATACAATTCTCAGTTTTAAAATGATGATTTTTGTTATTAAAAAACATTAAGACCAAAGTTGCTAAGTCTAATCTTAATGTCTTATCAATCATTTAATTCGAGAACTATATCACAAAAAGTATTCAATTATTGAATTTTCAAAAAATACAGACAAATTTTCCGAAATATTCATTATTAACAATACTTACAAAGACAAATTTTCCGATTATGAGGGGTATTGAATAAAATTTATCGGAAGAAGAGTCATAGTCGGAAACAAGTACGAAAAGCAATAATCATCTAAAATTATGAGCCAGTTTAAATTTTATCTAATAATTTTATGGACTTATAATTAATGTGCTTTATCCAAATAAACAAAGTTTATTCTTAACATTAAGAAATTCAGTTTATTAAGTGGGAAAAATTAAGAAATCAATCGATTGATTTAAATTAAGTTAATTAAGAAATTATACCTTAATTCTTAATATTGAAAATATATTTAGAATTTGGACAGGCTCTAAGACATCACTCAGTTTTACTTAACGCAAAGATTTATATAATTTATGCATAATGAGAGGAAGCAAAGAAAGGATCAGCAAGCTGATTTGATCAAGCTTACACATTATCCACGCTTAATCGGCGGCTTTGCCGTCTTACTTCGCTTCCTTAAAAATATATGGAATGATGATCAAACTTTGCGTTAATACTATGAATTTTAAGATGAACTTCGCTTTTAGCTTAATGTTTTAAATGAATTTTATTTGAGTTTATTCTGAATCAACTCAATCGGCGTTAAGAGTCCCTAATCCCAAAATCAGAATCCAAAAATCAGAATATTACAATCAAAATAATTACTTTTGCGTTTTACCTGATGGAACTTAAAGAAAAACAAAAGAAAATACTGGATGTTGCCGTAGAACTTTTCAAGGAAAAAGGCTATATGGGAAGCTCTGTGCGGGATCTGGCCACAAGACTGAACATCAAAGCCGCTTCACTATACGCACACATCCGTTCTAAAGAGGAGATCCTGGAATGGATCTGTTTCGGTATTGCCCGGGAATTTTTCGACGAGCTTCAGGCAGTAAAAAATACAGATATCGCTCCTAGAGAAAAACTAAACCTATTTATTGAAAAACATTTATCCGTAGTTCTTCAGAACCGCGATGTTACCCATATTTATTCCAACGAATGGAAGCACCTGGAAGAGCGACTTCTCGAGTTTGTAGAACTGAGGAAGAACTACCAGCAGGAAGTAGAACAGCTGATTTCGGATATCTATAGAGCTGAGCAGTGGGAGCTTCGTTCACCATCATTTACCACACGTTTTATCCTTCACACGCTGAACAATTCTTATTTCTGGTTCAAGAGAAACACAGAATCTACCACGGAAATTACGGATGAGATCAGAGATAAAATCCTGTTTGGTCTTTTGGGAAAGCATAAAAAGTAACGGAGCCTTTTATCATTACGACAAAAAGCTCCATTTTATTTTAGCTTACATTTAAATTGGTATCTTTTCTAAAACTGCAAATCTGCGAGAACAGGAAAATGATCTGATGGGTACAGCAGGTTTTCCCTTCTGTCATTGATATGCCTGTGAGATTTAATCTTAAATCCTTTCACGAAAATATAATCAATTCTTTCTTTGGGAACCTCATTCACATTGAAACCGGTGAAAGTGCCTTTCGGCCCGTAATGTTTGGTTTCAGAATGATAGAAGCTGTCCTGCATATTCTGCGACATGATTTTAATAGGTTCGGAATCTTCCGTTAAATTAAAATCGCCGCTCACTGTTACCGGTAAATTTTTAGGATTCAGTTCTTTGACCTTTTTTAAGATGAGTTCTGAAGATTTTACCCTGGCTACGTTTCCGATATGATCGAAATGAAGATTCATGGCTATAAATTGCTTATTCGATTTTTTGTCCTTAAAAACAGCATAGGTACAGATTCTGTTCAATGCGGCATCCCATCCTTTAGAAGGTTTTTCGGGTGTTTCGGAAAGCCAGAATGTTCCTGATTTCAGCACCTGAAGCCTGTCGGTATCATAGAAAATAGCAGAAAATTCTCCTTTTTCTTTACCGTCGTCTCTTCCTACTCCTACATAATCATAGTTTTTCAATCCGTTTTTAATGTCCTTCATCTGCTCCGGCAATGCCTCCTGAACGCCGAAATAATCCGGGTGGTAATACATAAGAAGATCTGCAACATCCTGTTTTCTGTTCGTCCAGGAATTCTCTTTATCCGAATCTACATTCAGACGGATATTGAAACTCATTACTTTAAGATCCTGCGAGAACCCTAGGGCAAACATCATAAGGCATACGATTGAAAGTCTGAAATTCATATTCATATATATTTTAATTAGTTCACACAAAAGTAAGGCTTATCATGAATACAACACTCAGTTTGAACTTAATTTAAAATAAAAAACTCCGGTATTTCCGGAGTTTGATGATGAAGTAATTTTTTAATTTCTCTTTACGGCTTAGCATCTGCTGAATTCCAGGTATTATTTGTACTGTTGATATCAGGGAGCTGTGAGGCCGGATCAAGCTTTACCTGATCTATTTCTTTTGTCGAATCAATACTGAATGTCCATTCGGTGTTTCTTTTCCAGACTTCGATCGGCAGCTTCACCGTTTGCTCCGTTCCGTCTTTAAACTTTACCTGGACGGTAGTCGGCATCGGCAGTTGCCCGATATTCTCAACGGTGATCTGTGCTCCGTTTTTAAAGTCACCGTTTACGTACTTCACATTTTTTACAGCCTGATCAATTTTCCATTTATTCATAAACCATCCTCTCCAGAACCAGTTCAGCTCTTCCCCTGAAACATTTTCCATCGTGTGGAAAAAATCCCATGGTGTAGGATGCTTAAAAGCCCAGCGGTCTATATATGTTCTGAAAGCTTTATCAAACTTTTCGGGTCCGAGAACAGATTCCCTTAACACCTGTAACCCGAGTCCCGGTTTAAAGTAAGCCAAAACACCGATGCTGCTTTCCTTCATATTATCGGCTCCTACCATGATCGGCTCAAAGCGATCGTTCATCAAGAAGCCACCCATCTGGGCAACATTTTTCCTATAGTAGTATTCCCCTTTATTGAAAGCCTCCGTAGACAGTTCGTTGATGAATGTATTAAAGCCTTCATCCATCCAGGCAAACAGTCTTTCGTTGGAGCCCACGATCATCGGGAACCAGTTGTGTCCGAATTCATGGTCGGTTACCCCCCAAAGTTCTGAGCCTTTAGAATTCATATGGCAGAATACGATTCCGGGATACTCCATACCGCCTTCATTTCCGGCTACGTTGGTGGCGGCAGGATAGGTATAGGGATACCATTTTGCAGAATAATGTTCAATGGCAGCTTTTGTGTACTCTGTAGATCTTCCCCAGGCTTTTTCTCCGGCACTTTCTACGGGATAGGCAGAAATAGCGAGTGATTTCTTACCGTCCGGAAGATTGATTCTGGCGGCATCCAGCATAAAAGCAGGGGAAGATGCCCAGGCAAAATCTCTTGCCTGTCTGATTTTAAATTTCCAGGTTTTCGTTCCGGTTTGCTGGTTTTTACCAACCTCGGATTCGGGGCGGATCATAACGGTTTTATCGCTGCTCTTTGCCTGCTCCCATCGGCTGTTTTCTTCTTTGGTATAGACTTCTTTAGCATTCAGCAGTTCTCCGGATGCCACTACGTAATGACTGGCAGGCACTGTAATATTAGCTGTAATATCCCCATATTCAAGATAAAACTCCGAAGCTCCCAGATAGGGCAACGTATTCCATCCCAACACATCATCGTAAACGCACATTCTCGGATACCATTGCGCCACGGTAAAAACTTTCCCGTTTTTGGTATCCTCAATTCCCATTCTGTCGGATCCGTATTTAGGGGAAAGGAAAGAATATTCTATGGTTATTTTGGCAACACCTCCCCGGGCTTTCAGTTCCGAAGGAAGGTCGATCTGCATTCTGGTATCGGTAATGGTATATTTCACGGCTTTACCGTCAAGCTTTACCGATTTTATATGATATCCGCCTTCAAACTCTTCACCATGAGAGCCATTCCTACTTCCGGACATAGGAATTAATGCATTCCCCCTTGAATCTTTTTCAAATAAATTCTGGTCAAGCTGCAGCCACAGGAAGCCCAATCTGTCGGGGCTGTTGTTGGTATAGGTAATTTCTGCCGTGCCGGCAATCTCGTTTTTAGCCTCGTTAAGACTTACATTAAGATGGTAATCTGCAGAGTTTTGCCAGTAGGCATGCCCGGGCTGGCCGCTGGCCGATCTTGTTTCGGTACCTGTCTGGGTGTAAAAGAATGGCTTGAAAGCTTCTACGTAATCATATTTTGGGGCTTCCTGCGCAAGTGCTGAATGTGAAAAAAACATCACGGCAAGAGCAGAAACGAGAGTTTGAAACTTGCTGTTCATAATTAATTTTTGTTTCACCAAGGTAACAAAAAAATAATACATTTTTGAGGTATGTTAGCAATGACTATTTTACCCTCCGCAGCTTCTGAATTGTGACATCAGGTAACTCACCGTGTTTAGCTTTTAGAAGGTATCTTAGCCGAAAACCAAAGACATTGCACTCAATTATTTAGTCTGCAATACCCAACAGCTTCCTTTTCTCTGAAACTCTTTATTGATGCGCTTTCCTGAGGGACGGAAGAACATCACAAAAAAAAGTAGTCTAGATTAGACTACTTTTTTCATCTACAAATGTAAACAAATTCTCTTTACTTCCAAACACTAAGATATTGTTTTCTAATTTCTTGCTTTTTTGCATCATAAATCTGTTCATTACAATTTTTGACACAAAACAGTCGGAATTTTACACCCGTTTTTCACCTGTTTTTCACGATGTTTTTATAGTGGTTAGCTCCTTATGTAAAAAAAGTAGTCTAATCTAGACTACTTTTTACCAAAAATGAGACTACAAATGATATTTCCCTCTAAAGCCCTCTCCCTCAAACGCTTTTGCGTGGTATTGCTGTGCTTTTTTGTGGTCTTGGTATCATCATTGTTGAGCGCTCAAACTTTTGTATCCTCTGATTCTGTAGTCTTTGTATCCGAAGACTCGTATTTGTATGTAGAATCTCCAATATATATTTCCCGTCAAAACTTTAGAAAAGACTCTTTTAAAAAGTGGTCTAAAACCATTATCAAAACATCTTCTTCCACAGTTTCTCATAATAAGTCCATAAGTAGCCCAACGGAGAATACTTGTTATAAAAGCTGTCCAAAAGGCAAACATACCTTTGGACTCATTTTCAATTCTTCTTCAACGGCTGTTATCGGAAGTTCTTCTCCGGTAAAGCTTCAGCAAAAAACAATATCATCCTCCTTTTTTCTATCTGTAAGCGCAAGAAGGGATCAAGAAAAAGATATTCATATTACTTCTCATCATTTTCACCTTACACCTATTACGATTAATCATTTCGGCCGTCCTCCACCTGTACTCCAATCATAAGGCACAAGAGTTTTTTTGACACATAAGTCACATAAGAAGCAAGGTTACAACTTTGAAAACAAAAAGAACACATCAGTTTTTGAAAATCTTTGATTTTCCTTTGCAACAAATGGTCATTCACTATCCATCCCGTTTGTCATCCCGTAGGGATCTCAGCAAAGAAAATCACACAACATTTGTGAAATTAGTGTTCAACCAGCAGTGTCATTCGTGTTTCGTCAATTCGAGTGTTTTTTCGTAACAAGGTGAAGAAAAAATGTATCGGGAATGACATTTATTCTCAAACTCACAAACTTCTCGATATGATTTCTTCAAAATCTACTCGAAGTGACGAGCATGTCGAAGCTATTATTGAGTCGGAGGGTTTGAGAGTGGGAGCGTTTTAGGGTTGGAGGGGAAATAGTGGCTTCGAGTCACCTCAGCCACCAGGACTCTCCCACACTCAAACTCTAAAACCCTCCAACTCTAAAAACTCTGCGAGCTCCTATAAGTGAAACGCCTTTGTGAAACTAAAAAGCACATCATAGATAAAAAAAATCTTAGCGCACTTCGTGTTCAAATAACAAAGTCATCAAAAAGTACAAACAACAAACATAAATACAAAACAATGAAACAATTAACTACAACCGCTGTTCTGCTCATCAGCATGACAACGTTCGCTCAAGTGGGGATCAATAATACTTCTCCAAAAGCCACCCTTGACATTACCGCCAAAACCAACGGAACCAAACCTGAAGGATTGATTATCCCTCAGTTAACCGGCGATCAGATCCGTACAGCCACCACAGCTACACCTACACCGGTGTACGGATCAAACTAGAAAGGCCTCATCGTATATGCATCTACCGCTGATTCTGCTCCCGCAGGGGCAACTGCCAATATTACCGCTCCGGGATATTATTATTTCGATGGGAGTGTATGGCAGAAAATGAATGGTGCAGCAGTGACAGATGCCACTACAACTGCTAAGGGAATTATGCAACTGGCAGGAGATTTAGCAGGAACAGCAACATCTCCAACCGTAGCAAAGATCCAAAGTAAGGCAGTATCTTCAACAGCTCCGACAAACGGTCAGATATTGAAATACAATACCACTACAAGTGCTTGGGAACCTGCCGCAGATATTGATACCAATACCACCTACACCGCAGGTAGTGGAATGACTCTTACAGGGACTTCGTTCTCAGCGAACGATGCTACTACAACGAGTAAAGGAATTGTGCAGCTGGCAGGAGACTTAGCAGGAACCGCCGCATCGCCAAGTATTGCCACCGGTGCCGTGACTTCCACTAAAATAGCAGACGGTACAGTAGCCAATGCAGATCTTGCTTCAGGAACAGGAGGTATTTACAATGGAAACGGCAATTTATCAGGCAATACAACGGTAACTCAAGGAGACAAAACACTAGCTTTTACTTCTACAGCAAGTTCAGGAACCAGCCATTTTACGGTAGATGGGACTACATTAAATGTAGATGCAGTAAATAATAGGGTGGGAATTGGAACTTCATCTCCTTCAACCAAGTTAGATATTAATTCTTCGACTTCAGGTGCCGTTAAGATAGTAGACGGCACACAAGGCACAAGTAAAGTACTTACCTCGGATGCAAATGGTGTGGCTACATGGAGTTTTTCTGGAGTACGTACAGTGAGAGTAGCAGCAACCGGAGCAAGGAATACTTCGGGTACTTATTCATTAACTTCAGGTGGAGTAATTGTATATACAATTGAGAATTTAGATGTTGATAATGCATATAATTCTACAACTGGTGTATTTACCGCCCCAAGAGATGGCTACTATACATTTGAGGTTGCTACTTATTTATCATCAAGTAATACAACTGCTACAAATGCCTACGTTGATTTGGAGTGGAGTGCAAATACGTTGGGTTCGTACGAGTTAGGACGAGTTTGGGAAGGTTCTTCCACTGCTGCCGGGGCGTGGTTTCTTAAACAAGGAACCAATACTATGTTTTTAGCTGCAGGTCAGACAATAAAAATAGTCTTTTTTCAAGGAGGCACTAGTCCTAGAATAGATACCTCTATTAGTAGTTGGCCTAATACTTTTGGTCTAAACAGACTAGTAATAACTTATTAATACGATAGACCCTATGTCGCTGATTTGCAATCCGTGATTTACATAAACCCAACCCTCACAGATTTTCAAATCCTGTGAGGGTTTAATAACAACAATTCAATACCTCAACAATTAAAAATAAAAGAATGTCCAATATATTACATAAAATAAAAGCTTATTTATACGATAATGTTTTAACCAAAGACAATCCCAATGATTTCACGGCAAGAACCATCAGCGAGCGAAGCCTCAATGTCAAAAGAATCTGCCAGTCGGCAGTAAGCCGAGGAGGTGCAGATATCTCCGCCGCTTCGATGGAGCATGCCACAGAGCTGTTCCTTCAGGAAATGGCGTACCAGCTTTGTGATGGGTATTCCATTAATACCGGGTACTTCACGGCAAGTACTACTATTCGCGGGGTATTCGATAGCCCTTCAGAGAAGTTTAACAAAGATAAACACAGTATTATTTTCCAGTTCAACCAGGGAGAAAAGCTACGAGCAGAGATCCCCAATATTGGAGTCGACATCCTTGGCCTGGCAGAAGCTTCTTCTGTCATCCTACAGGTGACGGATGTGAAGAGCGGCTCGGTCAACGACCTGCTTACTCCCGGTAAAAACCTGAAAATCGTGGGCAGTAAGATTAAAATCATGGGCGATGATCCTATGCGGGGCGTGTATTTTGTCAATACGGCTACCCAATCCAGAACATTGGTGGAAGCGTTTGATATTGTCGTCAACAATCCTTCGGAGCTTATCGTGGTCATTCCCGCATTACCTGCCGGAAGCTATATCCTGGAAGTATTGACCCAATACACGGAAGGTAGCCTTCTGAAGCAAACCAGAACGGCTTCTCTGGATAAATTGCTGACGGTAGAATAGCCATCATTGTACAGCCTTTCCAGATCGGTTGATGCCACAGGCACGAGTGGGTGAGTCCCACAGCCTCGGATCGGTTAGTGCCACAGGTACGTGTGGGATGGTGGCACAGGCGGGAGGTGATTCTGATGTTTTGAAGAAAGGGGATTATTATTGGTTTTTTGACTCCGGCTTGGGTAGTAGAACTCCCGACCGGAGTTTTTTTTGTGGGAGGGTTTTTGAGTTTTAGGGTGAGAGCGTTTTAGAGTATCTGGGTATGGGAGTTTCTACAGAACGACAAAAGGTTGTCGGCTGGCGGACCCCTGAGGCTCTCGAAGGGTTGCGTACACTGGAAGGAACTGGTGGCTTCGAGAACCTCGGCCACCATTGAATAGAGACCACCATTTCCCTCGTAATAGCAACCCGAAATTTCACCGTAAGAAAAGAGTAGGAAAAATTCCCCTCCCTTGGAGGGGTGGCGAAAATTCAGAGAATTTTTGACGGGGTGGTTCAAGGAGAGTAACTGGTTTAATAAAAAAAAATGGCGGCTTCGATTTCCTCAGCCACCATTTAGAAAGTTTTATCTCAGATTAATTCGATTTCTTTGCTTTAATCATGGCTTCCAAAGCATCCCACATCTCCTGCGGAATATCTTCCAGCATATTGAATTCTCCGGCGCCCTGCAGCCATTCTCCCCCATCGATGGTCACAACTTCACCATTCATATACGCGGAATAATCGGAAACGAGGTATGCCGCAAGATTGGCCAGCTCCTGATGCTCTCCTACTCTTCTCAACGGAACTTTTTTTCTCATATCGAACTTCTCCTGCAAATCTCCCGGAAGTAACCTGTCCCAAGCCCCTTTGGTAGGGAACGGTCCCGGTGCAATGGCATTGAAACGGATTCCATATTTAGCCCATTCTACTGCCAGAGATCTTGTCATAGCCAGCACACCAGCTTTTGCACAAGCGGATGGAACGACGTAAGCAGAACCCGTCCACGCATAAGTGGTAACGATATTCAGCACCGTACCCGGAGTTTTAGAGTCGATCCAGTGTTTTCCGATGGAAAGAGTACAGTTTTTAGTTCCCTTCAATACGATATCCAGAATAGAATCAAAAGCGGAATGCGTTAATCTTTCCGTTGGAGAAATGAAATTCCCCGCTGCATTATTTAATAAGATATCTATTCTTCCGAATTCTTTTAAAGTGGCTTCTTTCATAGCTTCTACCTCATCCCAGTTTCGTACATCGCAGGCCACGCAAAGCACTTTACCTCCGGTTTCCTCTTCCAGCTCTTTGGCTGTTCCCTGTAATTTCTCCAGATTCCTGGAAGTGATAACTACTTTTGCGCCTAATTGAAGGAAATATCGGGTCATGGCCTTACCGAGACCGCTTCCGCCACCGGTAACGATGGCTACTTTATCTTTCAGGGCATCTTCGCGCAACATGGGCTGTGTATATAGATTCATAATTTTATTGTTTCAGTAAATTTAAGATTTTAAGTTATTCGATGCGTTATAAATAATATGCTAGCAATAAGAGGTCGTGATTAGTATAGCCATAATAATATCTGTTTATTACATTTTAAATTTAACTAAATTTACGTTCCCACAAAAAATATGTATTCATGAAAAAGCCGCAAGCTTCTTTTTTTCTATTTCTTTTGCTTTTCAGCGTATATGGTAAAGCCCAACAATTTGAAAAACTGATTCAGTATGTGAATCCTCTGATCGGAACGGAAAAGATGGGGCATACTTATCCCGGAGCAACGGCACCCTTTGGAGCGATACAGCTAAGCCCGGAAACCGATACGATCTCTTATGCCCTGAACGGCAAATACAATGGAGAGGTGTACAAATATTGCGCGGGATACCGCTATGAGGACAAAACCATTGTAGGCTTCAGCTCGACACACTTCAGCGGTACAGGGCATTCTGATCTGGGAGATTTCTTAATCATGCCGACGGTGGGAATATTACAACTGAATCCGGGAACTGCAACTCATCCTGAAAGTGGCTACAGAAGTCGATTTTCGCATCAAAACGAAAAGGCAGAAGCCGGATATTATAAAGCAAGACTGGATGACCACAATATTTTGGCAGAACTTACCGCAACAACCAGAGTGGGCATTCACCGTTATACATTTCCAAAATCTGATCAGGCACATATCATTCTTGATCTGATGGCCGGCATTTATAATTACGACGGTAAAAACGTATGGACCTACGTTCGCGTGGAAAATGGAAACACCGTAACAGGTTACCGACAGACCAACGGATGGGCGAGAACGAGAACGGTTTATTTTGCTATGACGTTTTCAAAGCCTTTCAAATCATACGGGCAGAAGAATTACGACGGTAAACAAGTGTACAACGGATTCTGGAGAAAGTTTGACCAAACCAAAAACTTCCCTGAAATCGCCGGAAAGAATCTGAAAATGTATTTTGACTTCGATACTGCCGAAAATGAAGCCATTGAAGTGAAGCTGGCTATTTCACCAGTCAGCCAAGCCAACGCCTTGGAAAACTTAGAGAAAGAAACCGGCAATTTGTCTTTTAACCAGATCAGAGCACAAACCCAAGAAAATTGGGATAAAGAATTAAATAAAATCGTCATAAAAAGCTCTGAAACAGAGAAAACCAATTTTTATACAGCCTTATATCACACGTTTATTAATCCTACCGTGTATATGGATATAAATGGAGAATATAAAGGATTAGATCAAAACATTCACAAAGCAGAAAACTTTACCAATTACACCACTTTTTCGCTTTGGGATACCTATCGGGCGCTTCATCCTTTCTTTAACATCATCCAACCTAAAAGAAATGGTGATATGGTACAATCGATGATGGCTCACTACGATCAGTTTTCGATGAAAATGCTGCCGATCTGGTCGCATTATGCCAACGACAACTGGTGTATGAGCGGCTATCACAGTGTAAGTGTGGTGGCTGATGCAATCATTAAAGGAAATTACTCCGGCAATGCGAGAAAAGCGTTGATGGCCTGTGTAGAAACAGCCAACAAAAGAGATTACGAAGGAATCGGGCAGTATATTGATCTGGGTTATATTCCTGCAGAGAAAAACGGCACCTCAGTATCCAATACGCTGGAATATGCTTATGACGACTGGGCCATTGCTCAACTGGCAAAGCATCTCGGGGAAACGGAAATTTACAATCAATTCAGCAAACGGTCTGAAAACTGGAAAAACAACTTCGACCAGTCGACCGGATTTATGCGTCCCCGCCTGGCAGATGGCAGCTTTAAAAAAGATTTTAATGCATTAAGCACCCACGGACAAGGCTTCATTGAAGGAAACTCCTGGAATTACAGTTTCTTCGTTCCGCAAAACCCGACGGAACTCATTCAACTCATGGGTGGGAAGAAAAAGTTTGCCTCGAAACTGGATGAACTGTTTACCATGCATCTGCCCGACGAGTTTTTTGCAGATACGGAAGACATTACCCGAGAAGGAATTATCGGCGGCTATGTTCATGGAAATGAGCCTGCACATCATGTGGCTTATCTTTACAACTGGGCGGGACAGCCCTGGAAAACCCAGGCACAAATCAGGAGAATTTTAGAGATGCAATACAAAGCTACGCCCGATGGATTAGGTGGAAATGATGATGCAGGACAAATGAGTGCATGGTACATCTTAAGCTCACTTGGCTTTTATCCTGTTGCTCCCGGTTCAGAGGATTATGCCATAGGAAGCCCGGCAGTAAATCATGCGGTATTGAATTTAGAAAACGGAAAGACATTTACCATTGAAGCCATCAATCAAAGCACGAAGAATGTGTATGTACAGAAGATTCTTTTGAATGGTAAGGAGATTAAAAACTTTACGTTAAAGCATTCTGATATTATGAATGGCGGAAAATTGAGTTTTTATATGAGTGCTAAGCCAAGAAAGTAATCTTGTATATGAATTTTAATCTTACTTAATTTTTCACAGATGATTCTGTTGTACTTTTGTCATTCTGAATGAAGCAAAAGCGGAATGAAGAATCTACTTATAATTTTATCTCCCGCTGATTTTGCAGATAACGCAGATTATTATAATGTTAAAACTTTTTTATTTAACCGCAAAAGCCACAAAAGATTTCAGCGTGTTTAGATATTCAAAAGGTTACAAAATTTTTCATTCTGCTTTTTTGAACTTTTGCCAATCTAAATGTTTTCCCGATTTTTCTTTTGTAACTTTTGCTGTTAAATCCAATATCAGTTAACATTATATTATAACTTCCGTAATTTGCATACGACAATCAGCGTTTTGCATACATCCGGTTTTGAATTTCTGCAGAATTTTGTATCAATAAAAATCAACAATATGAAACTGAAACAGGTAAAATTAGGAAGTCAGGGCTTAACAGTTCCCAATATCGGTTTGGGATGTATGGGAATGACCGGTTTTGGCGATGCAGATATGTACGGTAAAACCGATGAGAAAGAAGCCATCGCCACCATTCACCGTTCTTTGGAGCTGGGTGGAAATTTTCTTGACACTGCCGATTTGTACGGCCCCTTCAAGAATGAACAATTGATTGCCAAAGCCATTGAGGGCAATCGCGATCAGTATATCATCGCCACCAAATTCGGATGGGAAATTGATGATAATGACCAGGTAACCTGGAAGATCAACGGAACGAAAGACTATGTAAAAAAATCTGTAGAACGCTCATTGAAAAACTTAAAAACAGATTATATCGATCTTTATTACATGCACCGTCTTGACAAGAACACCCCTGTCGAGGAAACCGTAGGGGCAATGAGTGAGTTGGTAAAAGAAGGCAAAATCGGGTATATCGGTTTGTCGGAAGTGTCTTCTGAAACAGTGAAAAAAGCCCATGCCGTTCACCCCATTTCTGCGGTACAAAGTGAGTATTCTCTTTTTGAAAGAACCGTTGAAGAAAAAGGAGTTATTAAAACATTGAATGAATTAGGAATTGGTTTTGTAGCCTACTCTCCTTTAGGAAGAGGCTTCTTATCCGGACAGATCCGCACAATTGATGATCTTCCGGAAAATGATTTCAGAAGAGGAATTCCCCGTTTTCAGGAACAGCATTTTTATAAAAATATCGAGCTGGTGAACGCGATTGAAAACCTGGCTAAAGAAAAGAATATAACCTCATCTCAACTGGCTTTGGCATGGATTATCAGCAAAGGGATTCTTCCTATCCCCGGAACGAAGCGCAGAAAATATTTGGAACAAAATATTGAAGCCGCAAATATTCAACTGAGTGAGTCTGAAATTCAGCAGCTGGAAAGTATTGTTCCACTGGGAACGGATACGGGAGCTACCTATGACGAATTTGGAATGGGATTGCTGGATTATTAATTTGTAATTTTAACTGTTTAAATTATTCTACAGTTTGTCATTCTGAACATAGACTGAAGGTCTACGAATGTAGTTCAGAAATGTAGTGAAGAATCTCCCCCTTATTTATTTGTGAGGTTCTTTCTTCGTCAGAATGACAGACTGCTAGATTTATAAACGCAGTAATGTCGCGTCCCGGCTTGAACGGAGCTCTTTTTGTGGAGCGAAGCGGAACAAAAAAGCGGGAGTGGAAGACGGAAAAAGGCGCCCAAATTATCATTAAAAAGGTTTAAAAGCTATGAACACAATAAAATCTATTTCGGCATTTCATAAATTGCTTTCTCTGCCGGAACCGAAGCATCCTATGGTAAGTATAATCAATCTTTATGAAAGTATTTTTATTGAAGATAAAGTGTGGGATGGTTTTGTAAGCAAGCATTATTGTGTCGCTCTGAAACGCAATGCGAAGGGAAAAATAAAATACGGACAGCAGCATTATGATTATGATAAAGGTGTCCTGAGCTTTACAGCACCTAACCAGGTTCAGTATCTGGATCTGAAGACGATGGATTGCGAAAATACAGGCTACCTGTTGGTTTTTCATGAAGATTTTCTATTGAAACATCCTTTGGCAAAAACTATTTCTTCTTATGGTTTTTTCTCATATGCCGTGAATGAAGCTTTGCATTTGTCTGAAGATGAAGAGAATGATCTGCTTGAAATCATGTATAAAATTGATAAGGAATGTCAGCATATCGACCATCATACCCAGGAAATTATCCTGTCGCAGATTGAATTGCTGTTGAATTATTCTAAACGCTTCTACGAAAGGCAGTTTATTACCCGAAAAAGTGGCAGTCATCAGCTTTTAGCAAAATTTGAATCTTTCCTGAATGATTATTTTGATAGAGAATCATCTGAAAAAGGTTTATTAACCGTTCATCAAATTGCAGAGGTAATGAATCTTTCCCCGAATTATTTGAGTGACCTTCTGAGAGTTCATACCGGGCAAAATACCCAGCAGCACATTCACGAAAAGCTGATCAGCAAAGCAAAAGAGAAGCTTTCAACAACAGAGCTTTCGGTAAGTGAGATTGCTTACGAACTGGGGTTTGAGCATTCGCAGTCGTTCAGTACGCTGTTCAAAAAGAAAACGAATATGTCGCCGTTGGAATTCAGGCAGTCTTTTAATTAATAGCCTTCTAATTCTTTCCCACAGATTTTTCTCAGATCTTCACAGATGATTGCGTAAAAATTTACTTCATTTGTTAATCTGTAAGAGATGATATGTTCGGTTAAATTTAATCTTGATAATTTTAAAAAGCATCTTCTCTGATGTTTCTTTTATGTGTTTTGCCCCATTCTGAGAGTGAAATAATTACAGATTTGAGCGTTCGGCTGTAATCGGTCGAAATATATTCTACTACCACAGGCGTCTGTTCTGCATGGACTACCCTTTTTACAAAGCCGTTCAGCTCTAAATCTTTCAGCTCGTTCGACAAAACTCTCGCAGAAATTCCGGGAATCAGTCTCTGTAATTCGTTAAACCGAATATTACCCATTTCCTGAAGTACGATAATGATCTTCAGTTTCCATTTTCCTGAAATCACATACAATGCATCTTCTACCGCAGCAAGATTCTCGCTACAGGTAACCTTACATGCATTTTTACAAATCTGATCCTGATTTTCCATACGTTTAAAGATTATAACTAACAAAAAGGTTACTACTAACCTTTTGTTCACTACTTACTTTTCATAAGCAAATGTACATAATTTTGCTGAAGAAATTTTAATATTCAAACAATGAAAAATGTACTTCATATTATTTCAAGTCCGAGAACGAACGGTTCGGCGAGCAGAACATTAGGAAATGCCATCGAGGTAAAATTGCAGGAAGCATATCCTGAGCATACCATAACGACATTAGATCTGTTAAAAAATCCGTTCCCTCATTTGGGTGAAGAACAGGTAGATTCCTGGTTCATTCCTGCAAAGAGCAGAACTCCTGAACAAAATGCAGCCGTACAACGCTCTGATGATGCGATTGCGCAATTACATGCTTCAGATGTTATTATTATCTCTGTTCCGATCTATAATTTTGGAATTCCTTCTGCCTTGAAAGCCTATATTGATCATATTGCACGCGGCGGAATGACTTTCCGTTATTCAGAAAATGGTTTTGAAGGATTGGTAAAAAACAAAAAAAGCTTATATCGCGGTGGCCAGCGGTTCCATTTTTTCAGAAGGTGATTATCAATCATATGATTTTGTAGTTCCTTATCTGAAAAGCGTTTTAGGATTCATCGGGATTACGGATATTAGTGTTTTCCGCGCAGAAGGCCTTGGACTTCCTGTTGTGCAGGATACCGCATTAAGCAAAGGAATTGAAAGTATTGTCATTGCTTAACTTAAATCATAAAAAACTCTCGCAGATCCGGAAAGTTATCCTGAAATCTGTGAGAGTTTACTAATAAAGTGAATTAAAGCCAGCCTCTATTGGTTCAGCTTTACTATAATTTATTCCTGAACTTCAAAGAGCAAACGTTCCCCGAATTTCTGTTCATTAATCTTTCCGTTTTCATAAACAAGATTTCCATTAACGAAAGTGTGAGTTACTTTAGAGCCGAAACTCATCCCTTCCAACGGACTCCATTCACATTTGTAAAGGATATTTTCTTTGGCGACCGTCCAGTTTTCATTCAGATCAACCAGCACCAGGTCTGCTTTGTAGCCTTCTCTTACAAAACCTCTTTTCTCAATTCTGAAAAGAATAGCCGGATTGTGCGCCATTTTTTCAACAATCTTTTCTAAAGAAATCTTGCCATTTTTATAATTCTCCAGCATCACAACTAATGAATGCTGTACAAGTGGTGCCCCGGAAGGACATTTGGTATAAACATTCTGCTTTTCTTCCCAGGTATGTGGCGCGTGATCGGTGGCAATAACATCAATCCTGTCGTCCAGCAAAGCTTCCCAAAGACCGTCTTTGTCTTTTTGTGTTTTTACGGCAGGATTCCATTTGATCAGTCCGCCTTTGGTATCGTAATCTTCATTGGTAAAAGTAAGATGGTGAATACAAACTTCCGCCGTAATTTTTTTATCTTTTAAAGGGATATCATTTCTGAAAAGCTCTGTTTCTTTTGCCGTCGACAAATGGAAAACATGAAGTCTCGCCCCTGTTTTTTTCGCAAGCTCGATTGCTTTTGAGGAAGATTTATAACACGCCTCTTCGCTTCTGATCAAATGGTGAAATTTTACCGGAATATCCTCCCCGTATTCATCCATATATTTTTGGGTATTGGCTTTAATGGTAGCTTCATCTTCACAGTGAACGGCAATCAGCATTTTGGTATTGCTGAAAATATTTTCCAGGGTTTCCGGATTATCTACCAGCATATTTCCGGTGGAAGAGCCTAGAAATAATTTAATTCCCGGAACATTTCTCGGATTTGTTTTCAGGACTTCTTCAAGATTATCATTGGTCCCACCCATCATAAAGCCATAGTTCGCATATGCTTTTTGAGAAGCTATCTCATATTTGTCTGCC
Organism: Chryseobacterium sp. POE27; assembly: GCF_039727685.1. Taxonomy (NCBI): domain Bacteria; kingdom Pseudomonadati; phylum Bacteroidota; class Flavobacteriia; order Flavobacteriales; family Weeksellaceae; genus Chryseobacterium; species Chryseobacterium sp. POE27. Next base: position 3,274,692 of record NZ_CP152475.1, on the reverse strand, counting down.
AACAATTCCTGCGTTACAGCATTCGGAACGGTATTGGGCTGATCGATAAAGCTTGTCGTTCCGCCCGCAATGGCAGCTTTTGATTCTGTTTCAATATCTCCTTTATGGGTAAGTCCCGGCTCACGAAAATGCACCTGATCGTCGATCACTCCTGGCAGAAGATATTTTCCTGCCCCATCAATGAGGTGTTCTGCATCGTCAGAAATTTGGGTGTCTATTTTGGAGATTAAATCGTTTTCAATTAAAACATCACCTTCAACGATTTTACCTTCGTTGACGATTTTTACATTTTTGATTAAGGTCTTCATTTTTACCGAGAAATTAGATGTTAGAAATTAGAAGCTAGTTTTAAAGATTATACATTATAAATAAGACATCAAGTTGATCACTAATTTCTAACTTCTAATCTCTAGCTTCTATAAAAGCAAAATTAAGGTTTATGAATGAATTTTAACCCCGCCGACAACAAATCAATTTCTAAATATTTACATTTGCATAAAAATTTCAGACTTTGAAGAAGCTTCTTAACGAAACAATTATATATGGTATCGGGGCGATTATGCCGAGAGTCATTCTATTTGTTTTAAATCCATTATATATTGATCAGATTGATAAAAAAGATTTTGCTATATTTTCAAATCTTTATGCCTTAATTTCTTTTATTAATATTCTTCTTTCTTTTGGATTTGAAACTGCCTTCTTCCGTTTTTCCTCTGAGAAAGATAATCAGAAGAAAACATTCAACACTTCGTTTTGGGTTCTGTTCGGATTATCCACACTTTTTCTACTGGGATGTCTTATTTTCACTCAACCTATTGCAGACACTTTAAAGTATTCTTCAAACCCGGAATATATCCGCTGGTTTGCATGGATAGCATTTTTTGATAACCTTTGTGTTATTCCTTTTGCCTGGCTCCGTTACAACAATAAACCCATAAAGTATTCGATGGTAAGGGTATTACAATCGTTGTTTCAGACCGTTTTGACTCTTGCCTTGTTTCTCTATATTCCTTTAAAAATATCTCATGATTTCGGGTTAAAAGAAATAGTTTCTTTTCCTTTCTACAGCAATCTGGCGGCAAGTTTTATGGGTTTTGTTTTGCTGCTTCCAGTAGTTTTCAAAGTCAGGATTGAGTTTTCTGTTGATCTTTTCAAGAAGATGATAAAGTATTCGTGGCCCATCATGATTGCCGGCCTTGCTTTTATGTTTAATGAAAATTTTGATAAGGCCATTCAGATTTGGTTTATTCCTGAAGAAGATGCCGGAGCTTATGGCGGATGTTATAAACTGGCAGTTCTGATGACTTTATTTGTAACCGCTTACAGGATGGGAATCGAGCCATTTTTCTTTAAGCAAATGAATAATGAAAATGCTAAAAATACGTATGCTAAAGTAACAGAATATTTCACGTTCTTCGCATCAACTGTTGCGATGGGCATTATTGCCAATATTTCATGGCTGAAACAGATTTTAATTCCCAACAGCTCATATTGGACAGCAATTGACATTATCCCGATTATCGTAATTGCTAATCTTTGCTTTGGAATTTATTATAACTTTTCAACCTGGTATAAAGTAACGGATAGGACTAAAATCGGAACTGTGATTTCTTGGCTAGGAGCCGGGTTAACCATTGTATTAAACCTCGTCTTCTTAAAGAAATATGGTTTTATGGTTTCGGCCTGGGTCACTTTTATAGCCTATTTTGTGATGATGGTAACATCTTATTTATTAGGTCAGAAATATTATCCTATCCCTTACCGTATCCGTAAAATGACGTTATTTTTGGGAATGCTGATTATTTTCAGCTACGCAATTGTAGAATTTTTCGATTACAATCTGTGGGTTGGCAACTTACTTTTCGCTGTGTACGCGGGTATGCTGATTTATTCTGAAAAAGATATGCTGCTGTCGAGAATTAAAAAATAACTTTGGTCTTTTATTTGTTGCTTATGGATTCCGTGAAATAAGAAGAACGCGATCTCAGCATTGGTTTTATTACTATCTTTATACAAAATTATAACTCAACGAAACATATTAAATAATTTATGAAAATTATCGTTCCTATGGCTGGACGTGGTTCCAGATTACGTCCACATACTCTTACCGTTCCGAAACCTCTGATTCCTATCGCCGGAAAGCCAATCGTACAGAGGCTGGTAGAAGATATTGCCAAAGTCGCAGGAGAAGAAATTGAAGAAGTCGCTTTCATTATCGGAGATTTTGGACAGGAAATTGAAAAATCCCTGATTCAGATTGCAGAAAAGCTGGGAGCGAAAGGCAGCATCTATTATCAGAATGACCCGCTTGGTACCGCACACGCCATCAAATGCGCCGAACAGTCTATGACCGGAAATGTGGTGATTGCTTTTGCTGATACTTTATTCCGTGCAGATTTTATTTTAGATAAAAATTCCGACGGGGTAATCTGGGTAAAAAGCGTGGAAGATCCTTCTGCCTTTGGAGTTGTAAAACTGGATAATTACGGATTTATCACAGATTTTGTTGAAAAGCCCCAGACCTTCGTTTCAGATCTTGCTATCATCGGAATTTATTATTTCAACAGCGCAGAAAAGCTGATGAACGAGATCAATTACCTGATGGATAACGATATTAAAAACGGCGGAGAATATCAATTGACAACCGCTTTAGAAAACCTGAGAGCGAAAGGTGCAAAATTCACACTCGGAAAAGTAAACGACTGGATGGATTGCGGAAACAAAAATGCGACCGTAGAAACCAACAGCAAAATTCTGGCTTACGAGCAAGAAGAAATGTCTCACTTTCCGGCTTCGGCCCAGATTGAAAATTCATTGATCATTCCACCGTGTTTTATAGGAGAAAATGTAAAAATATCCAATTCAAAAGTGGGTCCTGGTGTTTCTTTGGGAAATAATACGGTGATTGTCAATTCAAACATCGAAAACTCTCTGATTCAGGAAAATACAAAAATAAATCACGGAAATCTTTCCAATTCAATGATCGGAAATTCTGCACAGTATTTCGGTGTGGCAAGGGAAATTTCTTTGGGGGATTATTCGGTTCTTGATTTCTTATCGAAATAATTAAGAGGAATATTCAACGTAAATAATTATCTTCAGACCACACAAAATGTTTTGTGTGGTTTGGCGTTAATATTGCAAGGTAATTTTTAAAATTGAAAAGGTAAATACATGAAAAACTGGATCATAGTACTATTATTGCTCTTTGTTGTAACTTCTTGTAAAACGAGAAATTCAGCTAAAAAAGTTAATAAAAATATTAATATTGACAGCGCCTTTGTATTGGGCGAAGACCAAAATCCCAAAGACAACAATGAGCCAATAAGAAATAAACTTCCATTTTTTGAACATGTGATTCCCACTCCTCAGTTTGAGCAAATCAAAATAAACAGTAAAGTTAATGTAGAAACAGGAAGTTTTATTCCGACTCTTGACGCTACTATTTATATTGAAAAAGATAAAAAAAGTATGGATGAACCTTACGGCATTCATCATTACCGTAGCCCGCGGAATCGCTACTCCTGAAGGCATTAAAGGGCAGGACAAAACCAGCAAAACATACATCGACTCAGATTTTGATTATCTCAACAACCTTCTGAATGTTAATTTCTTTGATTATAAATCATTAGAAAAAATTCTATTAGGACGCACTTTTGTTAAAATAAACGATTCCCAGTTTACATTAACTCAAAATGCCCAGGGCTTTAGAATGGCATCCAATGTCACTCAGAAAATTGTTACAGATGAAAAAACAAGAGAGTACAATATTATTTTGAATTATGATACCAATTATGATTTATTAAACGTAAATCTTAAAGATGTTTTGTCTCCTGATGAGCTTGATGTATCATACAGCAATTGGGAAGAAATCAACGGAATTCGCTTACCCAGAAATGTTAAAATAATTATAAAAGGCTCAAAAAACAGTCAGATTTTACTGGAAAATACGAAATTTGACTTTTCGAGGATGGACACACCCTATTCTGTGCCGTCCAGTTATAAGAAAATTGAGATTAAATGATTAAGAAATTTAGCTTTTTAATAGGTATTTTATTCTTTGGTCTCCATCAGGGCCAAAGCAGCAAAAAGGAACAATTGCAGAAGCAAAATGCTGAACTTAAAAAACAAATTGCACAGATAAATACAGATTTAGCAAAAACAAGAAATGAATCTAAACTTTCTATAGCCTATCTTGATAATGTTAACAAGAAACTGGTACTGAGAGAAAAGGTTTACAATAATACTCAGAAGGAAAAGAGATTTATTGAAGACGAAATCTATCTTCGTCAGTTGGAAATCAACCGTCAGAACAGAGAACTGAAAATCCTCCGGGAAAATTATGCTAAAGTTCTGGTCAACGCCTACAAAAACAAAGGTGTTCAGAATAAAGTTACTTTTATTCTGTCCGCCAAAAATATGGGTGAGGCTATACGAAGAGTTCAATATTTAAAGCAATACTCCGATTATCAGGACAAAAAAGCAGCGGAAATTACTACTGCCGCCACAAAAATAAAACAGTCTATCACACAGAAACAGAATTCTGTGAAAGAGAAGGCGAATCTGCTTGTCAATCAACAAAAAGATTTAACGACAATTAATGCTGAAAGGGCTCAAAAAGAACAACTCGTAGCAGATTTTAAGAAAAACGAATCTAAACTTACCAGCGAGCTGAGACAAAAACAAACACAGTCTAAGGTGCTGGAAGGACAAATTAGATCGATTATTGCGGAAGAAATCAGGATTGCAAAAGCGGAGGAAGAAGTCAGAAAAAAAGCAGAAGCTGAGAAAATACGCCTTGCCAAAATTGCTGCAGAACGAGAAAAAGCAAGAATTGAAGCTGAAAACAAAGCAAGGGCTGAAGCTTTGGAAAAAGAAAGACTTATCGCTGAAGCCGAATCCAGAAAAGCATCTGAGCTAGCCACTAAACGCGCCGAGGAAGAAAGAAAGCGCAATGAAGAGGCAGCAAGAGCAGAATCTACTACCCGGGATGAGGCAAGAAAAGTAGCCGCTAAAAAAGCATCTGATGAAGCAAGCGCAAAGGCCAAAGAAGCATCTGAAAAACTAGCAGCAGCAAGAGCAGCCGAAGCTGCACTGGCCAAAAAGAAAGAAGACGACAAAAAAGCTGCAGAAACAAAGGCAATGACCAGCTATGGTGTTACAACAGTTGCCGGAAGTAATTTTGCAGACAATAAAGGCAGATTAGGCTACCCTGCAGATAAGATCGGGCAGATTACTCACCGCTTTGGAAGACATCCACACCCAGTATTCAAAAATATTGATGAAGAAAACAATGGTATTAAAATTTCTGTACCATCCGGAACAAGGGCAAGATCTGTATTTCCGGGAACCGTTTCATCCGTATTGGCAAACAGTGACGGAACCAAGACTGTTATCCTTAAACATGGTAATTATTTCACCATATATTCCAATTTAGGAAGCGTGAATGTTTCAAAAGGACAGCAGGTATCAGCAGGAACCCCGGTAGGAGTGATCGGCCAGGATTTCGACGGAACCTATACCCTTGATTTTCAGGTATGGAACGGAAGCACACCTGTTGATCCTTTAGGTTGGGTTTCTTATTAAAAAAGATTAACTTTGTAAAAAATTTAGCAATGAATACATTAACAATATTGTCATTATCTTGGCAACACATCCTGATCGTGGCTATCATTCTTCTGTTACTTTTCGGAGGTAAAAAAATCCCTGAATTAATGAGAGGAGTTGGTTCCGGTATTAAAGAATTTAAAGATGCTGTAAAGGAAGAGGACAAACCTGGTTCTGAAAACAAGACCACCAATAATAATTCTTCTAGCAACTAAAAATTTCTAAAACCCGATGAATTTTACTGAGACCGCATGGAAAGTCTTTAATAAGTCTATTGAAGATTATCACGTGTCTGATGACGTTAACACTCTAATTAATAACCCGTTCGAAAAAGACACTTTGGAACGAATTTTGTATGCAAAGAACTGGATTGATACCGTTCAATGGCATTTGGAAGATATAATTAGAGATGAAAATATTGATCCGGCTGAAGCTCTTAAGATTAAAAGAGTGATCGATGCCTCCAATCAGAAAAGAACTGATTTGGTAGAATTTATAGACAGCTGGTTTCTTAAAAAATTTGAAAGTGTAACTCCTAAACCTGACGCAAAAATCAATACTGAAACTATCGCATGGGCGGTAGACAGGCTATCAATTCTTGCACTCAAGGTTTATCATATGTCGTTAGAAGCAAACAGAGATTCAGCTTCAGAAGAACACAGAGCCAATTGTAAGGCAAAACTGGATGTCCTTCTTGTTCAACATGAAGATCTTTCGACTTCTATTAATCAGTTGCTTACTGATATTGAGAACGGTGATGTTAAGATGAAAGTGTACAAACAGATGAAAATGTACAACGATGAAAGTCTTAACCCAGTCCTATATCAAAAGGGGCAACAAAAATGAAACGATTACTTTTTTTTGGAGTATTACTGATTATAACATCCTGCGCAACGGAAAAGCCAAATTTTTCTCCGTTGTCGACCAGCTTTTATAGCGAAACCAAAGGATCAGATTCTGAAAATGGAGCAGAAAACAGTATTGATATCAATATAAAAAGTAATGTAAATGCTTCAGAAATTTCCAATCTGATCGCTACTTTCCCACAATTCAAAGACACAGCTTTAAACAGTGAAATTACTATTTTAAAGTACAGCCTGCAAAACTATCTTTATGCAATAGATGCCGCTAATGTGAATGGGAAAAATAAAGCTATTAAAGACTTTGAAAAATCATATAAAAAAAGTTCAGAAACTGAGGGTAAATCTCAATAAAGATGATAACGAGGTTCTTAATCGGTATCTTGTAAGATTAAAAACCAATGTTTCTGCAATTGAAGACTATATCAAGGCAAATTAAACTAATTAAGGGGTATCAATGATTAAAATTCAGGCGGAGTCCAACGTTCCTACGGAATATGGCACTTTCCGAATGATTGCTTTATCCGAAAACGAGAATGACTGGATGCCTCATATGGCAATTATCGCAGAAAAAACAGATTTTTCAAAGCCTGTGAACGTGCGTTTCCATTCAGAATGTATTACCGGAGAAGTTTTCCATTCAAAAAAATGTGAATGTGGTCAGCAACTCGACGCTGCCATGAAATATATCCATGAAAATGGAGGAGTTATCATCTACCTTCGACAGGAAGGAAGAAACATCGGAATCATCAATAAATTAAAAGCATATTCTTTACAGGAAAAAGGATTTGATACAGTGGAAGCCAATCTGAAACTGGGACTTCCCGCTGATGACAGAAATTTTGGGGTAGCCATTGAGATCCTGAATTTACTGGAAATAAAAGATATCAATCTACTTACCAATAATCCTGAAAAGGTAAAATATGTAGAGGAAAGTAATATTCATCTGAATTCAAGAATTCCTCTGCAAATACCGGCCAACGAAATCAGCAGAGGTTATCTGCAGACAAAGAAAGATTATTTTGGTCATCTCCTTGATGACAACGATAAATAAAGCAAAAGCTCCGAAATAAATTCCGGAGCTTTTTTTGTAATTATAAAAAACTGAAAAGATATATTTTTATTTAAATGAATAAGTCTTTATTCTTGATTCATCAATATTATAATATTTGATCACTGCATTGTAATCGGTTTTATCAACAGTGTTTATATTTTTACCTGCACTTGCCGGAACCAAAACGATTCTGAAAGTTTGGTTTGATAAATATTGTGTTGCCTCTGAAGGTGACATCTGTGTCTGCTGATTAAAGTTTGCAGCTGTTGTGATGTTTACTTCCTGCGTATTGAAATCAAAGTTGTAATCAAGCTCTCTTCCCGTAGGATATCCTGAAACATCATCTAAATAATAAGTCTTAGGAATACTCTGCCATGTATTGCCTACCCTTCTGTACACCAATACAACATCTGTACTCTCAATTCTAATATCTAATGATAATGTCCAGTTTCCTGCACTGGTAAATGTCCCTGTGGCATCCGTAGATTTTGAATAAGTATCATAATCTGTATCATCATCCTTGCAGCTGAATATAAATAAGCCTACAAAGGCTAATAGTAAAATTGGAAGAAATTTTTTCATTTTATAAAAGTTTAGTTATTGTTTGTTATTTATAAAGCGTATTCAAATCATATACCAAAAAATTCAAAAACATTGTTTCCATCATTATTTTAATTGTATTTTTGTTATTATTCAATAATTATGAAGAAACTGGTTTATACATCACTCTTTGTTTTCTTATTTTTAAGCTCAAAACTTACAGCCCAATATACACCGCAAAACCTTTCTAAAGATGATCTTAGAAAAGCAAATCATTGGGTCGACAAAACCTATAAACATCTTTCACAGGACGAAAGACTTGGCCAGTTGTTTATTGTTGCATTATATACAAACAAAGGTGAAAATGAGATCAGTAACGTCAGAAACATTGTCGTTAAAGAAAAAATCGGCGGGCTTATCCTGATGCAGGATGATGCGGCAAGAGAAATCAATCTTGTCAACGAATTCCAACAGAAATCAAAAGTTCCTTTGATGATCGGGATGGATGCCGAATGGGGAGTATATCAGAGAATTGCAACGGCTCACAAATTTCCCTGGGCAATGACATTGGGAGCTATTCAGGATAAAAACCTGATTCACCAGATGTCTGCCAAAATTGCGGAAGATTGCCACAGAATGGGTATTAATTGGGATTTTGCGCCTGTTGTGGATGTCAATACCAACCCAGATAACCCAATTATTGGCAACAGAAGTTTCGGATCCGAGGTGAATAATGTCATCAGTTCTGCTTTGGCCTATGCAAACGGGCTTCAGGACAATAATATTTTAGCGGCCATTAAACATTTTCCGGGACACGGCGATACCAGCACAGATTCGCATCTTGACCTTCCTGTCGTTTCTCACCATTTGGAAAGACTGAATACTATTGAACTCGCTCCTTTTAAAGCATTAATGAATAAAGGCATTGGTGGTGTAATGGTAGCGCATTTATACGTTCCAGCCTTGGAATCAGGAAAAGGAATTCCGGCTTCGGTTTCCAAAAATGTTATTACAGGTCTGTTGAAAGACCAATTAGGCTATAAGGGTTTAATCATTACTGACGCATTAAATATGGGCGCAGTGGCCAACAAATACAAACCGGGAGAACTGGATGCCATGGCTTTTAAAGCAGGAAACGACATCATGCTTTTTTCACAAGGTGTTTCTGAAGGTAAAAAATTAATTCAAAAGGCTATTGATAACGGCGAAATTCCTCAGTCAAGGGTAGAAGAAAGTGTAAAAAAGATTCTTCTGACAAAATACTTTTTAGGATTAGATAAATACAGTCCCAGAAATCCTGACAATATCAATTCAGATTTAAATAATGATTCGCATAAAATATTAGTTCAAAATTTATATGCTAATGCTTTAACATTAATAAAAGATGATAAAAACCTTCTTCCTTTACAAGGCAAACAGGTTTATTATGTTCCTTTAGAAGAAGCCCCGTACCAGACTTTTGCCAATGAAATGAGTTCTGGGATAATCATTAAAAAAGGAAATGAAATCAATACAATTCCTGCGAATTCTACTGTGATTGTCGGGTTCCATAAAGATAATACAACAGCTTATAAGCCTTATAAAATTTCAGAAGCTTCAAAAAAGGTTTTAGCCGAGCTTACAAAGAATCAAAATATTATCCTTACCGTTTTCGGAAGTGCGTATGCTTTAAAAGACATTGATATTTCAAAAGTTTCCACGGTGTTGGTTTCTTACGAAAACAATGACGACTCTATGACGGCCACAGCCGATGCATTAAAAGGCCAGACAAAAATATGGGGCAGGCTTCCGGTTCTGGTAAATGATGAATTAAAAGCCGGGATGGGAATTGATCTTGAACCAAAGGCTAAAAAATAAGTGAATTTATATTTACAAATCAAACAACAATACATCAATGAAAATAGGCATACTTTGCTATCCGACATACGGAGGAAGCGGAATTGTAGCAACAGAACTGGGAATGTCCCTTGCCAATAAAGGCTACGAGGTACATTTTATCAGCAATGCGCTTCCGGCGAGATTAGATATTACAAATCCGAATATTTTCTTTCACAGGGTAAATGTTCAGACGTATCCTCTTTTCCAGTATCAGCCTTATGATATTGCGCTGAGTTCAATGATCTATCGTGTAGTGAACCTTTACAAGCTGGATCTCCTTCATGCGCATTATGCGATCCCTTATGCTTATGCCGCTTTTACGGCAAAGCAGATGCTGAAGGAAGATGATAACGACATCCCGTTGGTCACTACCCTTCACGGAACAGATATTACGTTGGTTGGCCAACATCCAAGTTATAAACATGCAGTAGAATTTTCCATCAATCAATCCGATGCCATTACTTCCGTTTCCGAAAGTCTGAAAAGAGATACCTTACAGTTCTTTAAAATCAAAAAAGAAATTCAGGTCATTACCAATTTTATTGATAATTCTGAATTTGATGAGCCCAGTGATTGCCAAAGGACACAATTTGCGAACCCTGATGAAAAAATTCTGATTCACGTTTCAAACCTTCGTCCGGTAAAACGGGTAGATGAAGTACTGCAGATCTTCAAAAATGTTCAGAAAAAGGTAAAATCGAAATTAATTATTATCGGCGAAGGTCCCGATATGGAAAAAGTCAATCAGTTTCTGGAAGAAAACCCTGATCTGATCTCAAAGATCCGTCTCCTCGGAAAAGTAAATGACCTATACAGGATTCTTCAGCTTTCCGATGTATTTCTATTACCCTCAGAACAGGAAAGTTTTGGATTGGCAGCATTAGAAGCAATGGCCGCCAATACACCGGTGATCAGCTCCAATGCAGGAGGAATTCCGGAAGTAAATATCCAGGGAGAAACCGGATTTTTAGCAGAAATCGGAAATGTGGAAGCCATGAGCAATTACACCATTAAACTGCTGAGCAATGAAGAACTTTTAACCAAAATGAAAAAAAATGCGAAGGAACAAGCCATAAAATTCGATTTGAAAAACATTCTTCCTATCTACGAAGCGATGTACAGAACGACCATCGAAAATTTTAAAAATGAGCTGACGAAAGCATAGGCATTTTTACAGTATAAAATACAGGCTGCATTTCTTGATAATGTGGCCTTTTTTATACATATTTTCCTAAATGATCAACACTTTCGAATGGTAACTATTCACAACGTTATTTCAAAAGGAAAGTTGCCTGCAGTGTGCAGGAAGCTTTCCTGCTTTCCGGAGAGTTTGTCGCAAGGGTGCAACAACTTTTCCCGGTTTCCGGAAAAGTCATTGCAAGGGTGTATGGAACCTTCCCGGTTTCCGGAAAACCTGACGCAGGGGTGCGACAAGCTTTCCGGAAAAAATAATGGTAAATGAAAAACTAGGTTTTTGGGTCAAATTCCGATCTAATTTAAAGTGATAAATTGACATCATGTATAACAACTGTTCCAATCGAGCAATTTTTCTTTTACAAATAACAGCAATTCCCTAAATTAGCCAACACAAAAAAAACACTCATGACAGAAAAATTACTCCAATACCTTTGGAATTATAAGGTTTTCACGCATTTTGACTTCAAAGACATTGAAGGAAATCCCGTTGAAATTTTAGATTTTGGAAAATGCAATACTGATTCCGGTCCGGATTTTTTTAACGGCAAAAATAAAAGTTAATAAGATCATTTTAGCCGGTCATATAGAGCTGCATGTAAAAGCTTCCGACTGGATTTTTCATAATCATTCTCACGACCCCAATTATCAGAACATTATTCTGCACGTCGTTTACCACAACGATATGGAAATAGATGAACTAAAGAATAAAAATGTTCCTACTCTTGAGCTTAAAAGCCACATCAACCAGAATATTCTCTGGAAATACGAAAAACTGTCGAGCGGAAACCAGTTCATTGCCTGCGAGAATATCTTTAATCCGGTTAAAATTCCGTTACATTTTCATGAAGAAAATATTCTTAAAAAACTTAATGAAAAATCTGCCGAACTGGAGAAAAGTCTCGAAAAATTTAAAAATAATTTTGAAGCGGTATTATTCCACAGTTTAGCCTATTCTTTTGGGCTGAAAGTAAATGCTGATATTTTCAGACAAATTGTAGAAAGCATTGACTTTAGTATTATTCTCAAAATCCGCCAGAACAAAACACAGCTGGAAGCATTATTATTCGGAGCTTCAGGATGGCTGGAAGATCCAAAGGATGAATTTATGAAAATCTGGAAACGGGAATTTGATTTTTTAAAGACAAAATTCAACATTCCAGATCTGAAACTTTATCCGAAATTTCTAAGGCTGCGGCCGCCTAACTTCCCGACCATTCGCCTTGCCCAGCTTGCAGATCTCTACCATCAGCAACAGAATTTATTTTCCAGGATTATCCATGTTAAATCAACTGAAGAATTATTCGATTTATTTAAAAATATAAAAGCTTCCGATTATTGGAACAACCATTTCAACTTCGGGAAAATTTCAAGTGTAGATCAGCCGAAAGCTGTAAGCAGAGATTTTATTGAGCTTGTAATATTGAATACCGTTTTGCCATTGAAATATACTTATCACAAATACCACAGCGAAGAAATTACTGAAGATCTTATTGCTTTGTATAATAATTTGCCTGCAGAAAAAAATTCGATAGTCGAAAGCTGGAAAACCCTGAAAGCACCGGTAAATACATCTCTTGAAAGCCAGAGCTTCATTTATCATTTCAATCATTTTTGCTTACAAAAAAATTGCTTACATTGCGGTATTGGATTTAAACTTTTAAAAGAATCTTAAAATGCTAGATAACATCCGTCACAAAATGGAAAGAGAATGGTTCGGTGTTCTTACCAGAACCGGCGCAAAATTGGGTATTCCGGTATCCAAGCTCAGAGTTTTCTTTATCTACTCTACTTTTGCTACGGCAGGTTTTTTTCTTTTTAATTTATCTCGGAATGGCATTCACACTGTGGGTGAAAGATATTTTCATCACCAGAAGACCTAACGTTTTTGATCTTTAAACTATGGAATTTCTACAGATTACATCTTCTGAAGACTACAGAGTTCAGGAAATTTACGATGCTTACTGCTCTACCTTTCCTAAAGATGAAAGAAGAGATTGGAATAAACTTTCCACATTATTTTCACATCCAAAAGTGAAAATACTTTCCGTTCTGCATGAATCTGAGAATATCGGTTACCTCATTCTGTGGGAGCTCAGCAGCTATACTTTTGTAGAGCATTTTGAAGTTTTTGAAAAATTCCGAAGCCAAAAGCTGGGATCACATATTACTAAATATCTTTTTGAAAATTACCCGAGAATTATCTTAGAAATAGAACCTGAACATACCGGAGAAGATGCCGCAAGACGCTACTCTTTTTATCAGAGAAACGGTTTTCACCTGATCGATGAAATGTATGTACAGCCAAGTTACGGAAAAGGTAAAAAACCAATGGATCTGTGGCTGCTTTCTAATTATACTCCGGAAAATTTAAAAGAAATTAAGGACGAGATTTATGATATCGTATATCATTAAATTGCTGTTGGACAAATCATTTTTCATTTGAGCTTTCTTTTAATCTTTTAACGAAAACAACAAAAGATTCTTCCATTCTTGACAAAGCACCCGTTAAGTTTTTAGCCCTTACAAAAGTTTTTGTCTGAGGTTTATTCAGGAACGAAAACTCGATGAATTCTGAAATTCTTTCCTTCGGAATTCCTTCTTTCACAAAGTAATCATCCTCTACTCTGTCCCGGATCCACGAAATATCTTCCTGGAGATCGTCGTATCTGTACTGACGTTTCATTCTTCTTGCATCCCCGCTGACAAGATCATACAATCCCTGAACATTAAGGTTTCCTAAAAGGATGGGAAACAGAACTTGTTTTACGGTAGCCGGCTCCTCACGCATTTTTCCTTTCGGTTCCGGAAGTCCTACTGCATCCTCAACAATTTTACCCTTATCTATTTTTGCTACCGCACGGGAATCTTTGGCAATATCACCTGTAATTTTGGCAACTTCTACCTCCTCGATAGGCTGCGCTACCCTTATTAGTTTAATATTCAAATTATTATTTACAAGATATTTTGCCTTTATAGAAGATCTTTCGAAACCCTGACGTACAAAACGCAGCTCATCTTCCGGTGAAGCTTCTATGGAAAAAGTTCCGTCAGAAGAAGTGTAAGCTTTCTTTTCCGAGGATACATTCATAACCGTAACGGCCGGGAGTAAAACTCCGTCTTCATCGGTAACAATTCCCTTCACAGTTTCTTGTGAAAATATATTTAAAAACGGAAATAAAAGAAAAATTAAAAGTTTTACTCTCATCACTTTTAAATTACACTTACAAATTTAAGGAGTTTTATAGGCAGCAATTCTATTCAGGACAGCATTTTTGAATCTGTTCATATCCGCTTCGGTAACATATCCGTATTTCAGAATATTTTTTCTTTCAAAGCCTGTCCTCAGGATATAAAGAATAAAGTGCTGTATTTGAGATTTATCGATTTTAAGTTCTTGAAAAAATTCATTTCCAAGAGCATTCTGAAGATAATTCAGCAGGTCAACATCATCCCATTTGTTTTTAATTTTTCCGAGCGAGAATATGCCTTTCGTGACTGGCTGCACAAACTCACCAGGCCTTGGCGCCAGAACAGAAGGATCAGATTTTCTGGACATGTAAATAGCCAAATCACTCTTCAGCTTCTGCACTTTTCTCGGTGGATTCAGGTTCTTGGAATCTATTTTAATATCTCCTGTAATTTCTTTTTTTATTTCAACCTCAGCGATCAGTTCAGCAGATCTGATGAGGCTTACATTGATGGATTCACTGATATTTTCTTTGGTAATTTTCCTGTATGCCCGCTCGTAACCGTTTTTTATGAAACGAAGCTCGTCTCCGCTTCTTCCCGAAATCATAAAATGGCCGTCGCGGTTGGTAAGAACCCGTTCGTCAGTTCTGATATTGACGATCGTAACGCCAGGAATTTCGGCATTGTCCTCAGAAGCTACTTTTCCGAAAATGTAATCCTGAGCCTGAGCATTAATAAAAAAAATAGTAAATAAGAGAAAGAATAGTTTAATTTTCACGGACAGTTTTTTGTTAGAGCAAAACTAAAATTATTTTTAAATAGTACGGCAAGTTTAACCACACTTAACTCGTTTTAGGATTTCTTTTAGATTTTTCTTTCTAAAACTGTTAAATCCTGATCCATAATTGTTAAAATTTCATTTAAAAATTAATTAACTTGCAAATTGAATTCCTCTCAAAATGCAAAATTCTTACACAGTTATCAATGCTTCAGCCGGCTCAGGGAAAACATATGCCCTGGTGCAGCGGCTTTTGATGATCTGTCTACGCTATCCCAATCAACAACAGTCGATCAGGAATATTCTGGCATTGACTTTTACCAACAAAGCCGCCAATGAAATGAAGGAAAGAATCCTGACGTGGCTGGGTAATTTTTCTTCGGAAGACTTTACTGAAAACGGAGACCTTAAGAATATTCAGAAAGCATTTGAGCAGGAAGGTTTAAAAATTACCATCGATGAGCTCCATATACGCGCTAAAAAGCTGCTGGATTATGTTCTCCATAATTATTCTACCCTGAATATCGGAACGATTGACCGTTTCAATTCACGGTTGGTAAGAAGTTTCTCATATGAATTAGGATTAGCTAAAAATTTCAACCTGGAAATTGAAGCCGAACCCTTCCTGATAGAAGCTGTTGACAAAATGCTTGACCAGATCGGGGAAAACGAAGTGATTTCCGAGTCTTTCATGGATTATGTAGATTACAGCCTTGAAAACAATGAGAGAATCAATTTAAATAAAAACCTGTACGATTCTGCGAAGGAATTTGTGAAAGATATTCACTACGAACATCTGAAAAATAACAAAGATTTCGACAGTACGAATTATGAAAATATAAAAAATACACTTCGCAAAGAGATCGTATTACATAAAAAACAGGCTGTTGAGCTCGCCGAAAAATCAATTGAATTATTCAGATCAAGAAATATTGAGATTGAAGATTTTGCGCAGGGCAAAAACGGAATCGGCGGATTTTTCACGAAGGTTTTAGACTTTTACCAGCAAAAACGCCCGGGTTTTCCTTTTCCGACCACAGCGGAAGAATCGGTAGTTAACAATTACCGAAAAGGATCTTCTGCAAAATCAAAACATAAGGAAAACGACATTCTGGAAATTCTTGATCAGTTGCTGGACAATAGAATGCAGCTGATTCTTCTTTACATCGAAACGCAGAAAAAAGAGAAAATTCTTTCTGCGCTTTTGCCCCTGAAAGTCAATAAAGACATACAGGATGAGCTGAAAAAGATAGAGGAAGAAAATGATCTTGTTCTCCTGTCAAAATTCAATATTCTTATCAATGAAAATTTAAAAAACGAGCCTTCTGCTTTCATTTATGAGAAGGTAGGATCTCAGTTTCAGCATTATTTCTTTGATGAATTTCAGGATACTTCCGAACTGCAGTGGCAGAATTTCCTTCCGCTGAGAGATCATTCGATTTCAACTGAAAACACTTCATTCACTTTGGTGGGTGATCCAAAACAAAGTATTTATCGTTTCCGCGGTGGGGAAAGTAAGCTGATGCTTGACATTATCAACAAAAAAGAAGTTACTCCGAAGGAAGCCGAACTTTTGGTTTTAAAAGACAACTGGCGCAGTGCTAGAAATATTGTCCGCTTTAATAATGACCTGTACAGATTTCACTCTGAAATTCTGGAAGAAGAGCATAAAAATATTTTCGGAACCGACGCCGAGCAAAACCCTAAATCTTCGATGGAAGGACGGGTGAAAGTCAATTTAATTGAAAACCTTACCAACGATGATTTTTACAATGACACTTCCAAAAGAATGCGGAAAGATATTCAGGAAAGTCTGGATAATGGTTTTAAATTTTCTGACATTACCATTCTTTGCCGGGGGAATTTCGATATTTTCAGCTATTCCCAGAAACTGGGAAATCTAAAAGTAATTTACAAAGGTGAAGAAACCAATATTAAAACGATCTCTGACAAAGGACTTACCCTGGAACTTTCAAACACACTAAAGGCTGTCATTGAATTCCTGAAATGGGAAGTTAATCCTAAAAAGCAAAACCAATCTGATTATGATGATGTATTATCTGAATCAGCTGGGAAGAATCCGCATGGCAGATTTCACATTGGAGATGAAAGAAATCCTTGATATCAATTCTCATGAGGAAATTTTGCTATTCATACAAAGTAAATATTCTTTAAGCCTTAAACAAGATCATTTTCCGAGGTTCAACTTATATAATTTTGTAGAATACTATATCAATGAATTTTCGGTTGAAAATAAAGAAACAGACTTTTTGCTGAATTTTCTTGAAATGCTTTTCAACTTTACCCAAAATGCAGGTGCAAGTACAAAAGAATTTTTAAAGTATTGGGATGAAGAGGCTTCTTCATACACCATTCAGGCTTCCGAAAATATTGATGCGGTACAGATCATGACGATTCATAAAGCAAAAGGTCTTGAGTTCCCTATTGTTTTTATTCCGATGATGAATAAAAACCGTGATGCCGAATTTAGCAACTGGTTTGAAACTTCGAATGACACTCCTCTGAAATCCGTTAACATCAATCAATTCAATAAAAATCTGGAGGTTTACGATGAGGAGATTGAAAAATTTAATAAACAAAATTCCTACAAAAATTTTGTTGACCGGCTATGCCTGCAATATGTTGCCACTACCCGGCCTGTTGAGCAGTTGTTTTTCTATATTCAAAAGGCCAATAAAACCTCCAACAATCTTGAGCTTTTAGAATTTCTCCAATCGAAAAACACTGAGAATCTTGATGAGTTTGATCTGTATGAGGTAAATCCTGAACTATTAAAAAAATATTCAAAAGAGAAAACCTCATCTTTTAAAACCAAAGACATCCGTGTCCTGAAAAATATCAGCGAAAATACTACTTCAATAAAGATTGCCACCCCATCTAAAAATTATCAGGTAAGAAATGAAAAGGTGAGACTCGGTGTTTTTGTACACGAACTTTTGTCACAGATCAATACTGCAAAAGATATTTCTAAGGTTGTAGAGTGCTATATTCTTGAAGGGCAGATCACCATTGAAGAAAGCCAGACAATACAACTTGAGCTCGAAAAAATCCTGGAAACCCACGCCGAATTTTTTGATGAGGGATGGGAAGTGATTAATGAAAAAGATATCATGATCACTGAAAATGGAGAAAGCAGAGTGTACAGGCCGGACCGTATTTTAAAAAGTGCTGAAGGCTACATGATTGTCGATTTTAAAACAGGAGAAGAGTCTGTTAAAAATGAACGCCAGATCGAGAATTATAAGAACATTCTGGAATCTCTTGGAAAAAAGGTCCTGAAGACACAGCTTATTTACCTGTAAATGGAAAAAGCTTCGGCGGCACCTTTGGTGCCGCCGAAGCTTTATTATTGTATGATGGCCAGATTAAGCCGTTGTATTCGGATTAAAAACCCTCTGTGCAAGCTCCTGATCAAAAAGATACAGAGCTGACGGGTTGTCACTTACCATTTTAATTTTTGTAACCAGTTGGGAAGCATTTGCCTCTTCCTCTACCTGCTCGTTGATGAACCATTGAAGAAAAGAAGTAGTCGCAAAATCTCCTTCATCATTAGCATTTTTCACGATATTGAAAATACTTTTTGTCACTTTCCTTTCGTGTTCCAATGCTCTTTCAAAAATATCGATAGCCCCCAGAAATTCGTGGGGTGGCTTTGGTATTTCACCAATGATAATCTCTCCCCCTACGTCATTAAGATAATCAAACATTTTGTCGGCGTGCATTAATTCTTCTTTGCTCTGCACTCTGAAATAGTTGGCAATACCGTCCAGGTCTTTTCCGGAAAACCATGCAGACATTGACAGGTAATATTGAGCAGCATATTGTTCGTGAGCTATTTGTTCGTTAAGTAATTTCGCAATTTTCTCGCTAATCATAAGAAATAAATTTACAGTCAAAATTAGGGAATAAAACCCCGAAATCAAAAGTTTTAATAAAAATTAGTAAAAAAGGACGGAAAAAATCCGTCCTCTAACACATTAAAAAATCAAAATTACAAACTACTTTGTTGCATCCGGAGCCACCGTATTCATTGGCCTGTGCATTTTAGCTCCTCTTTCTTTCATTGCTACTTTTCTCTTCTCCATTTCAGCTTTTCTGTCAGCCTGCCATTTATCATATTGCTGAGGCGTTAAGATCTGTTTCATTTCAGCATCCATCTGCGCTCTTTTAGCTTTCATCTGCTCCATTCTAGCCTGTCTTTCACCTTTGTTTTTTTCAAACTCGGTCTTCATATCCTCTTTTCTTTTATCCTGTAGCGCCTTGATTTTATCAACCTGAGCCTGGTTTAAATTTAAATCCTTCTGCATTTTTGCCAGATGCTCCTGCTCTCTTTGCTGAAACTTCTGCTGCATTTCTGCTCTCTTCGCCTGTTTTTCCTGTGGAGTAGTTTGTTGAGCCATTGCTAAACCTCCGAATCCGATAAATGCTATCGCTAATACTAATTTTTTCATATTCTAAAATCTTTAACTATTTCTTTTATATCTTTTTGATTATTAGTTAAAACAAAAGTTAAACGATAAAATTCATAAATTTTGTTAAAATTAAATATCAATACAATAATTAAAAAAAAGAGCAGATTATAAAAACCCGCTCTTCACACCACTTAAATATAATATATGAAAATTAATTCTTTGCAAATCCGTTTCTGAAACCACCATTACTTTTTCTTTCGCCCCCATTATTCTCCTGTCTTGGTGCCGGACTTTCATTTCTTCTGAAACCTCCGTTGTTTTCTCTTTTCGGAGCTTCTTCTCTTTTTACCTCTCCGCCTCTGAATCCGCCGCGGTTTCCATTATTTTCAGCTCTTTCATTTCGGAATCCTCCATTGTTTCTAACTCCTGCGTTATCATTCCCTCTGAAACCTCCATTATTTTTTGGCGCACTGTTATCATTTCTGAAACCTGAATTGTCATTATTTCTTTTATCCGCCTGGCCACGGAAGCCTCCGTTGTTTCCATCTCTTACCGGACCTCTGAAACCGTTGTTCGGTCTGTCGGACCTAACGATATTGAAGGTCGGGTTATCCATTCTTCTGAATTTCACTCTATCGACCCTGTAGATATTGATGTTTACATTTCTGTATCTCGGCATAGGTCTACAGATAGCAGCATAATGTGTTCTTCTGTAGTTTTGGAAATAAACTACCGGACTATATCCTCTGTAATAATTGTTCTGGAAGACAACAAATACTCTAGGTCCCATGATTCTCTGTAAAGCGTAGAATCTGTCGTAGTACCATCTGTCCGGATTGTATCTGTAGAATCTATTCCATGATGAAAAACTTACATACAGATTGTTTAATCTGATAATCTGATCAACCTGCCATGGGCTCAATCTGTTTTGGGTAAAGAAAACATTCCAGTTGATATTCACGATACTATTTCGGTAATCGTTGTAATTGCTCTGGTAATAATTCTGTGGGTAATAGTCCTGTGGATAGTTGTAATAATAATCATCAGGGAAATAGTTCTGATCATCTTCGTCGCTGTAATATCCTCCATCATTCTGATAATATCCGTCATCCTCCCAACCGTTGTTTGGATACTGCTGAGCAAAGGAAAAAATCCCAAGGCTCAAAGTAAAACCGATCAATATTTTTTTCATTTTTATAGTCGTTAATTGGTTAATATATAGTCGAATTTCTTATTCTATCTTTTTGATATAAATCGAAAAAAGAAGTTAAATCTCACGATAAAACTTCTTTTTAATTTAATATTAATCAATTGATAATCAAATGTTAAATTTACAATCTTCCGCTATCTTTCACCCAATCGGATATTTTTTCATTAAAGTCTTTTCTGTGTTTGAGATCTTCAAGCTTAAGATGCATACGATACCTCCAGTAATGCGGAAAAACAGCAGGATTATTGATTCTTTCATTATCCATTTCTGCATTCGCAAGCTCTTTATCAGTAGCCAAAAACTCCTGTATCGGGAAAATAGCCAGCATAGCATCATTATACAAATGCTGCTTCATAATGATCTCAGCCAGATGCGGATCAAGATCTGCAGGCGCCTGGCCAAACTGGATCAGCTGAAGATTAAAATATTCCTGAGTAAGAGCAGGATTTTCTTTCCACCACTGTCTCAGCGTTGAGCTGTCATGAGAAGAAGCTGTCACAACATTCAGATAGCCGGCATTTTTAGGATTATAAAAAGGAATATTATCCGACGGCATTCTCTGAACTTTCAAAGCAACGATCGCCAGCTCATCCATCACAGCAGGAACGCAAGCAGGAACAAGTCCCAGATCTTCACCACAAATCAACATTTTTGTTGCATTGAGTATGACAGGAAGTTTTTCCATAGCCTTTTCGTACCACAAGCCATCCTGTCTTTTAAAGAAATAATCCTGATATAAATCGTAGATCGCTTTCTTTTCCCAATCTGAAAGATATTGATAAGAATCTGTATGAAACACATTAAACCTTGGATGATAAACCACCTGGCCGTTTCTTTCTTCAATTAAAAATAAAACATTAGCACAAAGTGAAATCAGCTGTTTTTCTATAGGACCCCTCGGATTGTTTTTGAAGAAATCAGATAACTTTCTTTGTGTATTAAATTCTTCTTTAAATGAATAGGTTCCGTCGTGATTGTTGTTGATGAATTCAAGAGCCTTGTCGGTGTCTTCTCCAAAATACTTCCATAAAATCTGATCATTGATAAACGGCTTACAATACCTGTCAAAATTAAACGGAATATGCCACGCATTAAATTCCTCCAGCGTCACAGGCACGGCAGGATAAAAATATCCAAGAATTCCCTGTGTGGCGGAAACCGGCATTCTCCAGATCCTGAAAAAAGCCCAGAATATGATCAATTCTCATTGCATCAAAATACTGTTCCAATGCTTTAAACCTGTTTTTCCACCACTTATAATCGTCGGCTTTCATGGCTTCCCAATTGTAGGTCGGGAATTCCCAGTTTTGACCAAGTTCTGTAAACTGATCAGGTGGCGCTCCCGCCTGGAAATCCATTCCGAATAACTCAGGTTCCGTCCATGCCTCTACGGAATATCTGTAAATTCCGATTGGCAGATCTCCTTTTATCGAGATACCTAAACCATGCATATAATCAACCGCCTCTTTCAGCTGTTTGTGAAGCTGATACTGCACCCATGCATGGAGCAGAGAAGCATCATAATCTTTACTTTTTGGAGTAAAGAACGGAGCTATTTTTCCCGGAATATATTTCTTGTGCGTTTTCCATTCATTAAAATTCGGAGTTTTATATTTATCTCTTAAAACACAGAATGCGGAGTAAGGAATCAGCCAGGATTCATTGTCTTTAATAAACTTTTTGAAGTTCCTGTCTTTGTAGATTTTATCTTTATCTTCATTAAAAACCGCTTTCAGATATTTCCATTTACCGGAGATCATTTTTTCATAATCGATCAGCTCAAGAGAATTCAATTCAGACTTTTCAATTTCGTATTCTGAAGTAAGATTTTCAGGTAAAGGAAAATCAAGATTTTCAAGAGAAATATATTGCGGATGCAGTGCATACACCGAAACAGCTGCGTAAGGATAAGAATCCGTCCATGTATAATTTGCCGTTGTATCATTAATCGGCAGAATCTGAATGATCCCAAGATCAGTTTCATTCGTCCAGTCTGCAAGTTTTTTCAGATCAGAAAATTCACCCACTCCAAAGCCGTCATCAGTTCTCAAGGAAAATATAGGAACGGCAACACCAGCATCATGATAAAGCTGATACAGCTTAAATTTAAAATAATGATCCGAAACGATCTGCAGAGTATCTTTTGAATTATTAGGTAAGGCAAAACGATTCTCTCCGGTTTCCACATCAACAATCTTTCCGGTTTCCTTATCATAAAGACAATATTTATACTGAATAAATTCGTTTTCAGGAATTTCTACAGATGCTTCCCAGACTCCGAAATCTGTCTGTGATAAGTGAATTGCTTTTTCGTAATCCCAATTACCGAGAGAAGCCGTACTCCCGAATAATGCGATTTCCCAATTCGGATTGTAGACCGGCGCTTCGATTCTGAATAGGTGAGAATGTTTTTTTAAAACTGATATTTTTTCAGGCTTAAATGCGTTCAGTTTATTATAAAGAATTTTATTATTCAGATAATTTTCAGGAAAATTTTTATTATTCCAATGATCATAAATGATAAATTCTTTATAATTATGAGGAAAATTCAGACGATGCGGAACAAATTCTTCACGCAGGATATCTCCTTTATCACCTATAAGCTGATATTGGTAAGAAATAGTTTTTGAAAAGTAATCAACCTCACATTTCCAAAGATCATTTTCTGTATAAAACATAGGATGAATCTGTGATACAGCATCTTCTTCGCTAATAACCAACTGAAGTCTTTCTCCAACTTTTGTACTGTACCCTACATTAAAATATAGCTTCATTTACATTTTTTTATAAAAATACATTATAATATCGAAAAATAAAACTTATTGAATATCAAATATTCATTAAAAAAAGCCTTCTCAAAATTATTTGAAAAGGCTTCTGTTTTATTAAAATAAAAGACTATTCTGTCACGATAATTTTTTTATTAAGCAATACTTTTCCGGATTCGTCGGTAATGTTTACCAAATAGGCTCCGCTTATGAGATTTTTTAGGTAAACCTGTTGATTCAAAGCGCCCCCTTTCACAGATAAATTCTGACTTATTACATTTTTCCCTGATATATCGAAAATATTCAGTTTAATATTTCCTTTAATGCTTTTATCATTCACATTTACGTTGATTAGTTTTTCATCTACTCTTGTCGGATAAATATCAAGATTTGTAAAAATATTGTTTGAGGCCGCCCTTTCATTAGCGAAATATTTACTTGCTAAATCATAAATATGTAAGTTCTCTTCGCCGGGAAGCTGTTTTGCCTGTAAAGTATTCAGATCGACTTCATATAAAGGCGCGCCTTTTGCGCTTGCGATCACCACTTTTCCTTTTGAATTCACCGCGGAACCATTGACCGAATAATTATCCGGAATTCCGGAAATTTTGCCTACAAACTTTGCTTTTAATTCCGTCGTTGAAACTTTAAATACATTTCCTGCAGCCGAGAATACATAAAAATGGCCATCAGCATCAGCAATCATATCGCCACCAAAACCTGTTTCAATCTTTGTGAAGGAATTTTTACCGTTAGAAGCATCATCCATAATGATCCCGAGATCAGTGACTGCATATTGATTTCCTTTTCTGCTGATCTGTAAAAACTGCGTTCCGGCATTATTGATTGCATAAATATTACCGTTATAGCCCGTTGCCATTCTTGTAAAATGAGAATTAATATCACATGAGGTAACTCTTGCTACGCTGTTTTCTACCAAAGTAATTTCTTTGGATTTTGCATTCAATACATAAATATTCGAGGAGAACATCGGCATATACACCAAATTATTATTGGAAGAGTCATAAGCCAACGTTGCCATATTGATTGCCTGAGCGTTATTGTATGTATTTTTATCCTCAGTTACAGAACCATTTCTGTTCTGCGAGAAGACTTTAGCGGAAGAATCTGATGTAAATATTCTTTCTCCGGAAATACCATTCGCAGCGTCAATCGCTCGGAAATCATTGAAAATAATGCTTGGAGTATCTTTACCGACAAGCGCAAAAAAATCCTGCTGAGCAGATGCATTAATACCGATTAAAACCAGAAATAAAGGGAGTAAATGTTTTTTCATAGATATAAATTTTAATTTTTAATCATTTTATTATGACTAAGTTACGTAATTTTTGAATTGAATTTTAAAAAATTTTTGAGGTTAAGAAAGAATTTTGAAAAGGAATCTCTGTCATTCTGACGAAGGAAGAATCTCATGCAAATTATATAAGAGATTCTTCATTTCGCTTTGCTTCATTCAGAATGATCTGTGTTAAAAAGCAAATTATTTAACAAAAATCTTCTCTATATTTTTCTTTATTCTTTCCGATAGCAAATGCTTGTTTTAAGAGTTTATTGGCAAGAGCTATCTTTGCCACTCTTTCTGCTTTTCCGTTTTTGATAAGTCTTTCATACATTTCTTTACATTTTTTATTCCAGCGTTTGGCTGACCAGCTGCATAGATACAATAGCTTTCTGATCTGAGATTTACCCATCTTACAAATACTTGAGCGTCCTCTCACACGGCTTCCGCTTTCATAAATCCGAGGACTGAATCCTACAAAAGCAATGAGTTGCTTATGATGTTCGAACTTTTTAAAATTATCTGTAATCACAATGAGCATAATAGCTGTTTTTATTCCGATTCCGGGAATACTGGTAAGACATTCAATGGTTTGTTCAAATTCTTCCAAGGCCAGCCTTTCTATCTCCGATTCCAATATTTCTTTTCCTAGTCGAAGTTGTTCTATGGAATTGTTCATTTCTATTTCTAACTTTTCATCCAGAAAACCACTGCTTCTGAAAGCTTCCAACTGATTATAAGTCTGACTGGTTTGTTTCTGAATCATTTGGATTCTTGTATGCATTTGACGAATTCTGATGCACGTTTTACTCTCAGGATTCCACAAACTCAACTCATCCAAATTCTTTTTCCCATATTCAGCAATAACCTTCGAATCTGCTTTATCCGTTTTGGCTCGTTTGAGTCTTGATTGAGCATAACGTTTGATGGAAAGAGGATTTTCTACCACTACATTAATCCCCTGTGAATAAAGATATTCTGCTAAAGGAAGATAATAAGTACCTGAAGCTTCCATCACTACTATATCTTCTTTTTCAATGAAAGTTATCAGTTTTTCAAAACCTAATAATTTATTGCTTAAGACCTTATGCTTCCAAAGATTCCCTTCCAAAAAGCTTACATCAAAAACTTGCTTACTAATGTCAATTCCTATAATTTTACCCATACCTATAATTTTACAGGAAAAGAGAATACTACTATTACCTATCTATCCTAAATACAGGCTTGTTGCCTAATGATCTGTTCAGGTTTGGTAGTAAAAGAGTAAAGGGATTAACATTCCGAACGGTCTGTGAGACTAATGACAATTGATAACCTTATTCTTTACTCTCTTTTCCTTTTTGTTTGTTAAATCTAATATTTTGCAAACATAGGATGACATTTGCGCATAAAAAAACTCCCACAAAAATTGCAGGAGTTTATATAAATATTTTAAATTCTAGTTCAAAACATAAGTCGTTCCGTCTCTTCCGTCTTTCAGTTCAATACCTTCTGCAAGAAGCTTATCACGGATCTGATCCGAAAGCTCGAAATTCTTCGATTTTCTTGCCTGGTTTCTTAATTCAATCAGCACTTTTAAAGTCTGATCAAGTTTTTCATTGTTGTTTTCTTCAATGGTCTGAAGTCCTAAAACATCAAAAACAAGCGCATTTAAAGTAGATTTTAATTCTTCTAAATTTTTCGTTGAAATCGTTTCTTTTCCATCATTCAAAGCAAAAATATATTTTACCGCTTCAAATAAATGCGCAATCATAACCGGTGAATTGAAATCATCTGTTAAAGCGTCGTAAGCCTTATTTTTCCATTCTTCAAGATTGAAAGCAGATTGTTTTTCATCATTAGGAACAATATTATTTAAAACTTTAATCGCTTCCATTAATCTGATAAATCCTTTTTCACTGGCCAGCATCGCATCATTGGAAATATCCAGCACACTTCTGTAATGCGCCTGCAGAAAGCAGAAACGTACAATTGACGGATGGAAAGGTTTCTCAAAAAAATCATTTTCACCAGTCACCAACTGCATTGGCAAAATATAATTCCCTGTAGACTTGCTCATCCGTTGAGAATTCATCGTCAGCATATTGGCATGCATCCAGTAATTTACCGGAGCTGCATCATTGCATGCCTTTCCCTGTGCGATTTCACATTCGTGGTGCGGAAATTTAAGATCCATTCCTCCTCCGTGAATATCAAAAGTTTCACCTAAATATTTCGTACTCATGGCAGTACATTCCAGATGCCATCCCGGGAAACCTTCTCCCCAAGGCGAATTCCATCTCATAATGTGTGCAGGGGAAGCTTTTTTCCACAATGCAAAATCCTGCGGGTTTTTCTTTTCTCCCTGCCCATCCAGATCACGGGTATTGGCGAACAGCTCTTCAATATTTCTTTTGGATAGTTCACCGTAGTTCAGGCCTCTCCTGTTGTATTCCAACACATCGAAATACACAGAACCGTTGCTTTCGTAAGCGAATCCTCTTTCAATTAATTTTTGGGTTAATTCAATTTGCTCTACGATATGTCCGGTTGCGGTCGGCTCAATATTAGGCGGCAATAAATTAAACATCTCCAGCACTTTATGGAAATCTACGGTATATTTCTGTACGATTTCCATAGGTTCCAGCTTTTCCAGTCGCGTTTGTTTTACGAACCGGTCGTTGTTTACGTCCCCATCGTCGGTAAGGTGTCCTGCATCGGTGATATTTCTTACGTATCTTACTTTGTAGCCAAGATGCATCAAGCTTCTGTAAATGAAATCGAAAGAAAGAAAGGTTCTTACATTTCCTAAATGCACATTACTGTAAACGGTTGGTCCGCAGACATACATTCCAACATTTCCTTCTAAGATAGGTTTAAATATTTCTTTTTCGCCCGCAAGCGAGTTGTATATTTTTAATTGCATGATTTTTATAAATGATGATTGATAAATGATTTTTAAAATTAATTCAAGATAAATCTTTCACAACAAATAATTGTTGTGAAAAAAATTTTATTAGAAACTTTTTTTAAATTTTATCATATAACAAACTCTGTATTAATTTAATCCAATTTTGCATGGCTTCCCACATAATGAAGGAATTCCTGCCTTGTAATAGGATTTGTCCTGAAAATTCCGCTCAATTCGGCGGTAATGGTAGAACTTGCCGTATCTTTTATTCCTCTGCAATTTACACAAAGATGTTTAGCATCAATAATACATGCAACATCTTTTGTACCTAAAGCTTCTTTTAAGGCATCCACGATCTGCATGGTAAGTCTTTCCTGAACCTGCGGCCTTTTTGCATAATAATCGACAATTCTGTTGATTTTCGAAAGACCGATCACTTCTCCATTTGAAATATAAGCAACATGTGCTCTCCCAATAATTGGCAAAAAATGATGTTCACAGAACGAATATACTGTAATATCTTTTTCCACCAACATCTGGCGGTATTTGTATTTATTTGAAAATGTAGAAATTCCGGGTTTGTTTTCAGGTAAAAGACCTCCGAAAATTTCATTGACATACATTTTGGCAACTCTTCTGGGAGAATCTTTCAAAGAATCATCCGTCATGTCTAAACCTAACGTCTCCATGATTTCACCAAAGAGCTCCGTGATTTTTTCTATTTTTTCCTCTGGCGATTTATCAAAAGCATTTTCCCTTATTGGCGTGTGTTCTTTTCCCGTGAAAATATCATCGTCGTTGTCCGTAAAATCAACCATTTTTATTTAATTTGCACAAAAATACGGATAATATCTTTTTAATTGATTTTGATTTAAATGAAAAATATTATCTTTCTTATTCACTACCAAAACGAAATATGATTACTGTAGAAGAAGTACGAAATGAAAATCAGAAACGAGAATTTTTAGAGTTTCCCCCCGAAACTTTATCAGCATGATAAGAACTACATAAGACCTTTAGACAAAGATATTGAAGCTATTTTTAATCCTCTTAAAAATAAATTTTTCAAAACCGGTGAATGTGAGAGATTTTTATTTAAAAACAAAAAAAATGAAACCGTAGGAAAAGTTGCCGTTTTTATAAACGAAAATTATCCCCAAAAACAGCCAACGGGAGGAATCGGGTTTTTTGACTGCATCAACGATCAGGAGACGGCAAATTTTATTTTTGATCACTGCAAAGACTGGCTTCAGAAAAGAGGAATAGAAGCCATGGACGGACCGATAAATTTTGGGGAACGGGATAAATTCTGGGGACTTGTCATTGAAGGCTTTACTGAGCCTTTATACGGAATGAATTACAATTTCCCTTATTACAAAGATCTTTTTGAGAACTATGGCTTTAAGATTTACTTTGAGCAGCTCTGTTTTTCAAGATCTATTTTTGCCGAGGTTTCGAGAGTTTTTACGGTAATGCACGCCAAGCACAGCAAGAATCCCAATATTTCAGCAAGACCTATGACAAAGGACAATCTGGAAAAATTTGCCGCAGATTTTACTGAAATTTATAATAAAGCCTGGGAATCTCATGGTGAAGGGAAATGTATGGATGAGTCGAAAGTCCTGAAAATGTTTAGAACAATGAAACCCATTATTAATGAGCATATTTCATGGTTTGTATATGAAAATGAAAAACCTGTTGCCATGTGGATGAATATTCCGGATACGAATCAATGGCTTAAATATTTAAATGGAAAATTCGGGATTTGGGAAAAACTAAAATTTCTTTGGGTTAAAACGTTTAAGAAAAACGAAAAAATGGTTGGCCTTGTTTTTGGTGTTGTTCCGGAATGGCAAAAGAAAGGTCTTGAAGGCTATATGATCTGGGAAGGAACGCAGCATCTTAGAAAGCATACCGATTTCAAAGTCACCGAAATGCAGTGGATTGGGGATTTTAATCCTAAAATGATCAAGATTGCAGAAAATCTGGATACACGTGTTACAAGAAAATTGGCAACGTATCGCTATCTTTTTGACAGAAGTAAAAATTTTGAACGTCATCCTGAATTATAATTTAGATATAAACCATATGGATTCATCAGTAATTATTTTAATTATTTTTCTCCTCCTTTTCTTATTATCAATTCCTGCGATTATTTTTCTGATTGCTTATCTTGCTGCGAGAAGCCGAAAGAAGAAACAGAAACTTTTGCTTGAACAAATCGGAACTCCGGAGTATTACGCTTTTGTCCGCTACAATATGGGAAATGCTCAAAACGAGTTTTTCAAGATCAAAGCTTTTCAAGGAAGCGGAATGCTTTATGTTGAAGGCGAAAATATTCACTTTGTAGATACTTTACATCAAAATCCCCATACTTTTCCTTTACATGAAAGTTCAATAAAATGGGAAGACATTAATATTGTCAATGGTCTTTTAAAATGGTTTTCGATATCAGATCAGGAAAAGAAATATTATTTTAATATCGAAAGTGGAATGTTTATTTTCAATTTAAATTCTTCAAAACCGACCACTAAAAGTGTTTTTGAAAGACTCTTAAAATATCAGACTGAGATCTGATCATTAGGTTTTTTAGTTTTGGCGGCGGCTTTGCCGCCGCCAAAACTAAAAACACCAAAAAAAGAAAAGCTCTGCCACTCGGCAAAGCTCAATCAAATATCATTTTATTTTATTAGAATAGCGCTCCTGCTATTTTTTTGATATTATCACTTTTCCCCATGGAATAGAAATGTAAAACCGGAACTCCAAAATCCAGCAGTTCCCTGCACTGATTGATTGCCCATTCAATTCCTATTTGTTTGACAGCTTCATTATTTTTAGCGTTTTCCACTTCATTAATCAATTCTTCCGGTAAATCAATTTTAAAAATTTGCGGTAAAATCTTCAAATGCTTTTTCATGGCAATCGGTTTTATTCCCGGAATGATGGGAACAGTGATCCCCATTTCCCGGGCTTTTTTCACAAATTCAATATATTTTTTATTGTCAAAAAACATTTGGGTAACAATATAATCTGCTCCGGCGTCTACTTTTTGTTTCAACCATTTCAAATCGTAATTCATAGAGGGTGCTTCCATATGTTTCTCCGGATAACCCGCCACCCCTACACAGAATTTATTGTGTTCCTGACATTCTTCTTCCTGATTATGCAGATATTTCCCTCTTCCTAAATCATTGATCTGATGTACAAGATCCATTGCACTGGCATGGCCCCCATTTGTTGGCTCAAAATATTGATGTCCCTTCATCGCATCACCCCTAAGCGCCATGATATTGTCGATTCCGAGGTACATACAGTCGACCAGAAGATATTCGGTTTCTTCTTTGGTAAAACCTCCACAAAGCAAATGCGGAACAGTATCTACATTATATTTATGCTGAATAGCCGCACAAATTCCCAATGTTCCGGGGCGCATTCTCGTAATCCGGCGTTCCATTAAACCATTTCCTTTGTCGATATAAATATACTCCTCCCGGGAAGTCGTCACATCAATGAATGGCGGTTTGAACTCCATCAAAGGATCAATATTTTTATAGAGATCTTCAATTCCGATGCCTTTTTGTGGCGGAACCACTTCGAGAGAAAACAACGTTTTTCCGTTAGCGTTTTTTATATGGTCAGTGATTTTCATTTATTTATTCTTCTGAATTTATAATATTATCAATCTTAATCATATTGATTAAGTAATAAATTACAGGGGTTGCTATTTCTTTATAAACGGTTTGTATATTTTGTGAGTAAAAAAAATCTTTTTCAAAGATTATCTTATTCACATTATCAATCACTTGATATTTAACTGATTTTTTATTCAATATAATTTTTAAATCAATATTTACCTCAAGTTCTCTTTTAATCAAACCATTGAAGATAAAATAAACTCTAAACAAAATACTTTCAAAATCAATTTGATTATCATAAATTACATCTAAATTATTGTTACTATACGTATGGTATTTTGGCTCGAGCCTGGGAATTTTTTCTATTAATATGATTCTAAAGTCTTGAAAAAGTTCTCCAATTTTATTCAATTTCGGCAGTAAATATTCCAAAAAATCTTTTACATAAGTATTAAGTAGAAAATCTCTATTATTGGTGAAATCTAATGTTTTAATGTCTTGAATTTGCATTTCTTTGGTAAAAAGTTCAATCTCTTTATCCAAATCATCTGGTTCATTAATATTTTCCCCATTAATGGCTTTCTGCATAATATCAAAGCTATATCCTACATTTTCTGCAAATAACTTTACTAAATCTTCATAAATTCCATTATCAGCAATATTCAAAGCAGCATAATATTGAACTTTATCTCTATTTTTAATAACAATAACAGGATATTTGTGTTTCAACAATATAAAATTGCTTAAAATTCTCGCCAACCTTCCGTTTCCATCATCAAAAGGATGTATTGCGGTAAACTTATGATGGAAAATTGCAGACATTACCAAAGGATGAAGTTTTTCTTCTTCAGCATCTCTATACCATTCCAAAAGATTATTCATTTCAAAAGCAACCTCTTCCGGATTGGTATAATAATGAATATCACCTGAAACCGTTTTTACATGATTAGGAGAAGTTTTATACTGTCCGATTTTTATTTCTTTTTCAAATTCAACTCCTTGTGGCGAAATCGTTTTTGAAAAATAAGGTTCTACTAAAATTATTTTATGTAAATCTTTAATATCACTTTCTGAAAGTGGACGATCTTCTTTAATTAACTGTAGCATAAAACCTATTGCCTCGTTGTGCCCCTTGATATCTAAATGATCTTTGAAAGGTTTTCCTTTTGCCGTTAATCCAAAATTTAAAAAAGCAACAGTTTCTCCATAGCTTAATTGGTTTCCTTCAATGGCATTAGAATTATAATTCCAGTCTAATTTTAATTTCTGAAAGATTTTATTTTCCAATTCTTTAGAAAATGGACGATGAGAATCGATTGACTTTTTTTGCTTATCAATTGATTTTATTTCATTTAAGTTTTCTAATATTTTGATATTTTTCATGATGCTATTTTATTACAAAAATAGATTTTAATCTGCTAAGTTTGGCGATAACCATTTTCTTGCTTCCTGTAAAGAAATTCCTTTTCTTTCGGAATAATCTTTCAATTGATCTTCTGCAATTTTTCCTAAGCCAAAATATTTCGCATGCGGACTTCCGAAATAATATCCGGAAACCGAAGCGGTCGGAAACATGGCTAAACTTTCCGTTAGATAGACTCCGATATTTTCCTCCACTTTTAATAGATCCCAAATTGCATGTTTCTCCAAATGATCAGGACAAGCGGGATAACCCGGAGCAGGACGAATACCTTTATATTTTTCAGCGATTAATTCTTCGTTGCTTAAATTTTCCTGATTCGCGTAGCCCCAATATTCGGTTCTTACTTTTTTATGTAAAAACTCGGCGTAGGCTTCTGCAAAACGGTCTGCCAAAGCTTTTACCATAATGGCATTATAGTCGTCACCGGCTTTTTCATATTCTGCTGCCAGCTCATCCGTTCCAAAACCTGTCGTAACGCAGAAAGCACCCACATAATCGACTTTTCCTGAATTTTGAGGTGCAATAAAATCACTTAATGCCAGATAATCTTTCCCTTTTGAACGTTGGGCCTGTTGTCTTAAAGTGATGAATTTTACTTTCTGTTCATTATCTTCATCAAAAATTAAAATGTCATCCTTGTCAGTAGAATTGGCTTTAAAAATTCCAAAAATAGCTTTTGCCGTCAATAATTTTTCGTCTAAAATTCTTTTTAAAATACCCTGTGCATCTTTGAACAGTTCTTTCGCCTGGGTTCCTACAACCTCATCTTCCAAAATATTCGGATATTTCCCATGAAGATCCCAGCTTCTGAAAAATGGTGACCAGTCTATAAAAGGTAACAATTCTCCTAAATCCTGATTTTCAAAAATCTGAATTCCCAAACGATTTGGGGTAAAGATATCTTCATTGTTCCAATCAATTTTAAACTTATTTTCTCTTGCTTCTTCAATAGAAACATAATCTTTTTCGACCTGCCTGTTCAGGAATTTTTCCCTGAATTCCGAATATTCGCTTTTAAGATCGTCGACGTATTCTTTATTTCTATCGCCCAATAATGAACTGACCACGTTTACCGCTCTGGAAGCATCATTTACATGAACAACAGCATTTTTATATTTTAAATCAATCTTTACGGCAGTATGTGCTTTGGAAGTTGTCGCACCACCTATCAATAAAGGAAAATTCAAGTTTTGTCTTTCCAGTTCTGAAGCAATGTACACCATTTCATCCAAACTTGGCGTAATCAATCCGCTTAAACCAATAACATCTACCTGATGTTCAATTGCAGCCTGAATAATTTTTTCGGCCGGCACCATCACTCCAAGATCCACAATTTCATAGTTGTTACAGCCCAACACAACGCTCACAATATTTTTACCAATATCATGAACGTCACCTTTTACCGTTGCCATCAGAATTTTTCCATTCGCAGGTTTTGCACCGTCTTTTTCAGCTTCGATGAACGGCTGTAAATAAGCTACTGCTTTTTTCATTACCCTCGCCGATTTTACGACTTGCGGCAAGAACATTTTCCCGCTCCCGAAAAGATCTCCCACAACACCCATTCCCGTCATTAAATTAATTTCAATAACATGAAGCGGTTTTTCTGCATGCAATCTTGCTTCCTCAACATCTTCTTCGATGAAACGGTCAATTCCTTTTACCAGAGAATGCGTAATTCTTTCCTGAAGGGGATAATTTCGCCATTCAAGATCCTCAACTTTTTCTTTTTTTACCGATTTATGCTTTTCAGAATAATCTAATAGTCTTTCTGTGGCATCTTCTCTTTTGTCAAGGATAACGTCTTCAACTAATCCGAGCAGTTCTTTATTAATTTCATCATAAACCTCAAGCATTGCAGGGTTTAC
The DNA here is from genome assembly GCF_039727685.1 of Chryseobacterium sp. POE27. Classification (NCBI taxonomy): domain Bacteria; kingdom Pseudomonadati; phylum Bacteroidota; class Flavobacteriia; order Flavobacteriales; family Weeksellaceae; genus Chryseobacterium; species Chryseobacterium sp. POE27. The sequence goes on along the minus strand of NZ_CP152475.1, from coordinate 3,240,062 downwards.
GATTCCCATATTCATTCCCGCCTGAATGGCATGATAAAGAAATACCGAATGCATCGCCTCTCTCACCGTATCATTTCCCCTGAAAGAGAATGAAACATTACTAACACCTCCACTTACAGAGGCATACGGAAGATTTTGCCGCACCCATCTTGTCGCTTCGATAAAATCAATGGCGTTTCTACGGTGTTCATCCATTCCTGTTGCAACAGGGAAAATATTTAAATCGAAAATAATATCTTCCGCCGGGAAATTTAAACGATTCACTAAAATATCATAAGACCGTTTTGAAATTTCGATTCTGCGTTCATACGTATCCGCCTGCCCGACTTCGTCAAATGCCATAACAATCACAGCTGCACCATATCTTTTGATACGTTTTGCCTGTCTGATAAATTCTTCTTCACCACCTTTAAGGCTTATTGAATTTACCACGCATTTTCCCTGGGCGACCTGAAGACCCGCTTCCAGGATTTCCCATTTGGACGAGTCAATCATCAATGGAATTCTGGAAATATCAGGCTCGGAAGCAATTAAATTTAGAAACTTAATCATGGAAGCTTTTCCGTCGATTAATCCATCATCGAAATTAACGTCCAGAATCTGCGCTCCGCCTTCCACCTGGTGACGCGCAATATCTAATGCTTCTGCAAATTTTTCTTCTTTTATTAATCTTAAAAATTTCTTTGATCCTGCAACATTGGTTCTTTCACCAATATTGATAAAGTTACTTTCCGGCGTAATAATCAAAGGCTCAAGCCCCGATAATCTTAAATATTTCATAGTTTAATTTACCAATGTATCAATGTAACAGTTTATCAATTAGATTCTTTATTTCGCTAAGAATGACACTGATTGTTACATGGATAAATATTAGATTGTTATATTAACTTTCCTGGGCTCGTATTTTTCTACCAAATCAGCTATTGCTTTTATATGGTCAGGCGTTGTGCCACAACAACCCCCAATAATATTAATTAATCCTTTTTCCACATATTCCTTGATCTGGCTTGCCATGTCTTCAGGCGTTTCATCATACTTCCCGAAAGCGTTTGGTAAACCGGCGTTGGGGTAAGCCGAAACATGGAATTCTGAATTATGCGCCAATGTTTCCAGATACGGCGTTAATTGGTTTGCTCCCAGCGCACAGTTGAACCCGACACTCAATAAATTCAAATGTGAAACGGAGATTAAAAATGCTTCTGCAGTTTGTCCGCTCAGCGTTCTTCCCGAAGCATCGGTAATCGTTCCCGAAACCATTATAGGGATTTCAATTCCTCTTTCATCCTGAATTTCATCGATTGCGAATAAAGCAGCTTTTGCATTCAATGTATCGAAAATAGTTTCTACTAAAAGAATATCCGAACCTCCGTCTAATAATGCTTCGCACTGCTGCTTGTAAGCAATTCGCAATTCTTCAAATGTAATCGCTCTGTATCCTGGATCATTTACATCAGGACTCAGACTTGCCGTTCTGTTGGTCGGACCGATAGAACCCGCAACAAATCTTGGTTTATCAGGGTTTTGAAAAGTAAATTCATCACATACTTTTCTTGCGATTTTTGCAGATTCATAGTTCAATTCATAAACCAGATCTTCCATGTGATAATCTGCCATGGCTATTGTCGTTCCCGAAAAAGTATTCGTTTCCAGAATATCAGCTCCGGCTTCAAGGTATTTTCTGTGTACTTCTTCAATCGCCTGGGGTTGCGTAAGGGAAAGCAGATCATTATTTCCTTTCACAGGATGTTCCCAATCTTTGAAACGCTCTCCACGATAATCTTCTTCTTCAAATTTATACCGCTGAAGCATGGTACCCATCGCTCCGTCAAGAATTAAAATTCTTTCGGATAACGCTTTGTATAATTGTTCTGAATTTTTCATTTTTATTTATTTCATCGTTGAATTAATCCAATGCCTGTTTTAAATCTGCAATGATATCCTCCACATTTTCCAAGCCAACTGAACAACGAACCAATCCGGCAGTAATTCCTACTTCATTTCTTTCTTCGTCCGTTAATTTAGAATGTGTTGTTGAAGCAGGATGCGTAACAATTGTTCTCGTATCTCCCAGGTTTGCGGAAAGCGAGCACATTTTTATGTTATCTAAAAAGTTTCTTCCGCCTTCAATACCTCCTTTGATTTCGAATGCGACGATATTTCCACCCAATCTCATTTGTTTTTTTGCTACTTCATAACTTGGATGAGATTTCAGGAAAGGGTATTTCACCAATTCAACATTGGGATGGCTTTCTAAAAATTCAGCAACTTTTAAAGCATTTTCACAATGCTTTTCAACACGAATTGCTAATGTTTCCAAGCTTTTTGATAAAACCCAAGCGTTAAAAGGTGACATTGCAGGTCCCGTATTTCTTGCGAAAAGATAAATTTCACGAATCAGATCTTCTCTGCCGACAGCTACTCCACCCAAAACACGGCCCTGACCGTCAATTAATTTTGTTGCTGAATGAACGACGATGTCTGCTCCGTATTTTATCGGTTGCTGTAAATAAGGTGTTGCAAAACAGTTATCCACAATGAAAATTAAATTATGCTTTTCCGCAATTTTTCCGAAAAATTCCAAATCCAATACTTCAATAGCGGGATTGGTAGGTGTTTCCAGATATAAAATTTTTGTATTAGGCTTAATATATTTTTCAACGTTTTCCGCATCTTCTGCCTTGAAATAGGTAGTTTCAATATTCCATTTCGGGAAGTATTTTGTGAATAAAGTATGTGTAGAACCAAAAACAGACTGGCAGCTCACGATATGATCCCCCGCATTCAATAAAGTGGCAAAAGTGGAATAAATAGCGGCCATCCCGGTAGCGAAAGCATAACCTGCTTCTGCGTCTTCCATCTTCGTAATTTTATCGGTAAATTCCGTTACATTAGGATTTGAAAAACGGCTGTATAAGTTCTTTGATTTTTCTTCCGCAAAACTTGCTCTCATATCTTCCGTATCTTCAAAAACAAAGCTTGAAGTCAGAAAAAGTGGCGTTGAATGTTCATCAAACTGCGTCCTCTCAGTTTGAGTTCTTATGGCAATGGTTTCAAAATTTTCCATAATATATTTAATTTACCAACGTAGCAGTGTATTAATGAGATTCTTCACTTCGTTCAGAATGACAAAGGTTAGATATTGGTAAACTGCTACATTGTTATGTTGTTACATTAATTATTTTGTTTCACTTACTCTTAAAATATCTCCGAAAACTCCTCTGGCGGTCACTTTTGCACCAGCTCCGGCCCCCATAATGACAATAGGATTTTCACCGTAACTTTCTGTATAAATCTCAAAGATTGAATCAGAACCTTTTAATTGTCCTAAAGCTGAGCTTGCAGGAACGGAAATTAAATTTACATCCAGTTCACCTTTTTCTTTCTGTAAATCCCCATGAAGATCTCCAACATATCTTAAAACATGACCAGGTTCCTGATTTTCTTTTATTTTTTGGTATTCTACATCCAGCTCATTCAATCTTGAGAGAAATTCTGATTTTGAAACTGAAAGCAGATTTTCAGGAACTAAATTCTGAATATTGATATCTTCAAATTCATTAATCAAATCTAATTCTCTAGCTAAGATCAATAATTTTCTTGCGACATCATTTCCGGATAGGTCTTCTCTTGGATCCGGTTCTGTATAACCTTTTTCCAATGCTTCGTTGATGATGGTTGAAAAATTATCATTCCTCAAAGAAAAATTATTGAATACATAACTTAGTGTTCCTGAGAAAACACCTTTAATTCTTGTGATATTTTCCCCCGAAAGGTGTAACAATTTTATCGTATCAATTAACGGCAAACCTGCACCAACGTTCGTTTCATATAAATAGCGTCTGTTATTTTTGTTCAACGTATATCTTAGTTTACGGTATTCTTCAATCGGAAGGGTATTGAAAATTTTGTTTGAAGAAACAAGATCAAAACCATTTTCTGCCAAAGCATGATAATTATGAACAAAATCTTTACTTGCCGTATTATCAACAACGATAAGATTTTCCAGCTGATTTTCTTTTGAAAAATTAATCAATTCCTGAACTTCCGATGGATTTCCTGCCGCTAAAACATCATTACTCCAATTGCTGTCAAAACCTTTTTTTGTTAAAAGCCATTCTTTTGGAATTCGCCACCGCCACAACTTTTAAATCGATCTTTTTTCGTCTTTTAATTTCTTCTGAAGATTCCAGAACTTGCTCTATCAAAGTCTTTCCAACGTTTCCGTGACCGATGATGGCTAGGTGTACCGTTTTAGGTTTTTTAGAAATTTCAGATTCGATGATATTTTTTGCCTTTTCGTCCTGAGAAGAAGTGACAACGATGTTTACTCTTTTTTCCGCCGCAATCTGATTTAAAAGTAACGGGAAAACATTGTTTCTTGCCAGTTCTGCCAAAACTTTGTTGAAATCTTCTGCCACAAAGCCCAAAACCGACACGTTATTTATGCTGTAAATCTGGGAAACTTTACCCGATTTTCTTTCTGCTTCAAATTCATCAATCAGACAATTTACCGCCTTTTCAGAATCCGCTTCCTGAACGAGAATAGAAAGCCCGTTTTCGATTGCCTGCTGAGAAATTACTCCCACACTGATTCGCGCCAAAGTAAGCGCTTTGAAAATTCGTCCGTCGATCCCGATTTCACCTAAGAAATCTTCTCCTTCAAATTTGATGATTGATCTGTTTTTCAAAAATTTTATTTCGTTTACATTCTTCATCTTCTACAAAATATTTTTAATGATAGTATTTAATTGTTCGTATTCCATTAAGAAGGCATCGTGCCCATGAATTGAGTTGATCTCGTGATAGAAAACATTTTCCCTTTTCTCTTTAAGCTTTTCATAGCACATCCTGATTTCGGAAGCCGGAAAAAACAAATCTGTATCTACAGAGATCATGTGCATTCGGGCCTGAATTTTTTCCAATTGACACTCGTCAGCATTAATATTCATCAGCAAATGATTCATCAGCTTGTAAGATTTTAAACTAAATCTTTCGTTCAACGCTTTCCCATGATAAATCAGCCAATCTTCCGACTCCAACCTCTTTTTCTCCTGGTTATATTTATTTTGAAATCTGCCATTTAACGATTCCGGCGTTCGATAGCACAGCATTGCATGAATTCTGGCTTTTTGAAGCGGTTCATCGCCTTGATTTAATAAAAATTTCTGCACAAGACATTGTGCATGAAGCCAGTCGTGAGTTTTAAAATCGCAGGCAATAGGAATGAAAAATTCGGAAAGCCGGGGATTTTTAACCAACATTTCCCATCCGATTCCGCCTCCAAGAGAGCCTCCGATAATGGCGTGTAATGTTTTTATATTTAAAATTTCAAGGCCTTGCAAAAAAATATTGGCAATATCTGAAACTGTAAAATCTTCATACTCATCAATAAAAAAATCATCGTAACCGTTTCCCGGAATATTAAAACATAAAATCGTGTACTTTCTAGTATCGATTACCTGATCATCTCCAATAAGCTGTTTCCACCAGCCTTTTTCTCCCGAAACGGCCGAATTTCCGGTTAAAGCATGATTGACCAGGATAACAGGAGCCGAAAACAAGTCTTTCCCGAAAAACTGGTAGCTCAACGGGATATGATATTCCTTACCGGAATTTGTGCGATACGAAAAATTGATATGTTTTAGTTCTGCTTCCAATTCTATTATTATTAATACAATTGAAAATGCCACAGGAATGGCTGAAAAGAACTTCAGTAAGTTATCTGTCCAAAATAATTTGGTAGAACGTAGCACCTTCTCCGCTTTCGCGAAGGGTTGCTAAGGTTTCATAGGGTCTAATCCCTCAACCTTTCTTGATAACATTTTCAATATTTGAATGAACGAATGGTGCAAAGATAAAACTTTTCTTTTAAAATTTTATAAAAATTTAATTTAATATCACAAACACCCTTCAGCAGGCGGTTTGCAGAAAGATATTAAGTTTAATTCAAATTTGTGAAGTTGGAATTTTTTACCAAAAAAACTAACTTCGTAATGAAAAGTGACGACATATGATTGCAGAAAAACAAAGATTACAAGATACAGACTGGAAAAACTGGGGTCCTTATGTGAGTAACCGGCAGTGGGGAAACGTACGGGAAGACTATAGCTCAAACGGTGACGCATGGAATTTTGCCAATCATAATAATGCGGAAAGCTATGCTTACCGCTGGGGAGAAGAAGGAATCGCCGGAATCTCCGATGCCAAGCAACTTTTCTGTTTTGCCCTTTCATTCTGGAATAAGAAAGACAAGATCGTGAAAGAGCGTTTTTTCGGGCTGAGCAATCCTCAGGGAAATCACGGTGAAGATATCAAGGAAATTTTCTACTATCTGGATAATACGCCTACTCACAGCTACATGAAAATGCTGTATAAATATCCTATTAATGCTTTTCCTTACGATGATATCCGCGCAGAAAATGCGAGACGAAGCAAAAAAAGAACCTGAATATGAGATTATTGACACCGGAATTTTTGATAAGGACGAGTATTTTGATATTTTCATTGAATATGCAAAGGCCGATCATAATGACTTGTTAGTACGTGTAACTATTTTTAACAGAAGTAGTGTTGACGCTCCTATTGTTGTGGCACCCACCGTGTGGTTCAGAAATAACTGGAAATGGGGCTACAATACTTATAAAGGTCAGACAGCCGCTTCACACGAAGGTTGTATTAATATTGATCACGATAGTATTTCCATAAAAAAGTTTTATTCCAGAAATACTGATGCGGAAAGTGTTTTTTGTGAAAATGAAACCAACACCCCCAAACTATACGGAGCTCCATATCTTGGAAATACTTATTTTAAAGATGGAATTAATGACTACATTATTTACGGTAGTAACACGGTAAATCCTGAAAAAAAGGGAACAAAGGCTTCCTTTCTTTTGGATGAAATCATAGAAGCAGGAAGTTCAAAATCTTTTGACTTTAGACTTTCTCCGGATCATTTGGATGAGCCCTTTGAAAATTTTGATAAAATTTTTAATACCAGAATTGCCGAAGCGGATGAATTTTACCATGAAATTCAGAATGATGTGATGAATGATGATGAGAGAAATGTCCAAAGACAGGCTTTTGCAGGATTACTCTGGAATAAACAGTTTTATCATTACAATGTAGGAAAATGGCTGAAAGGTGATCCGAATTTTGAGGCTCCGAGAGATTTCAACAATTATGTACGAAACACGGAATGGAACCATATGCATAATAAGGATATCATTTCCATGCCCGACAAATGGGAATATCCGTGGTATGCCACCTGGGACCTGGCCTTCCATTGTGTTCCGTTTGCGATTATTGATGCAGATTTTGCTAAAAACCAATTGCTTTTGCTCACTAAAGAATGGTATATGCACCCGAACGGACAAATGCCTGCTTACGAGTGGAACCTGAGTGACGTAAACCCTCCTGTTCATGCTTGGTCATGCTTCAGGGTTTTTAAAATTGATGAAAAGCAGAACGGAAAACCGGATCTTTTATTTTTAGAAAAAGTCTTCCAGAAATTGCTCCTTAATTTCACATGGTGGGTAAACCGAAAGGATAAAAATGGTAAAAATATCTTTGGTGGAGGCTTCCTGGGTCTTGATAATATCGGAGCTTTTGACCGAAATATGATCCTGAAGGACGGCCAACATCTGGAACAGGCCGACGGTACAAGCTGGATGGCCATGTATGCATTAAATATGATGCGTATTGCCATGGAACTGGCTCAATATTATCAGGTGTATGAAGATATGGCGATTAAATTTTTTGAGCATTATTTATATATTGCAGAAGCCATGGAAAATCTTGGAGAAGGAACCAAAGGACTTTGGAATGAAGAAGACGGATTTTTCTACGATGTGCTTCAGCTTGGAAACGGAGATAGTGTTTCATTAAAATTACGAAGCATCGTAGGGCTTATCCCGATGTTTGCCGTAGAAATTATAGATCACCATCTGCTCGACAAAATGCCTAATTTTGTGGAAAGAATGGATTGGGTACTAAAAAACAAACCCGAACTTACCAAACTTGTATCCCATTGGGAAGAGGAAGGCCAGGGAAGAAAACATCTGATGAGTATTCTCCGCAAAACAAGACTCACAAAAGTGCTGAGCCGTATGCTTGATGAAAAGGAATTTCTAAGCGATTACGGAATTCGTGCCATGTCTAAAGTATATGAAGAAAATCCGTTTGTATTCTCTGTACACGGGACAGAAAATGTTGTTTATTACACACCGGGCGAAAGCGACAGCCGGATGTTCGGAGGAAACAGTAACTGGAGAGGACCCATTTGGTTTCCTATCAACTTCCTGATTGTAGAGAGCTTACAGAGATTCCATTTTTATTACGGAAACAGCATGAAAGTTGAACTGCCTACCGGAAGCGGAGATAAGAAAAATCTTGACGAAGTCGCACAGAATATCAGCAACAGACTGTGTTCTATTTTCCTCAAAGATGCAGTGGGCCAAAGAGCATTCAACGGAGGGAATGCAAAATTTAATTATGATGAAAACTTTAAAGACTATATAACATTCTTCGAGTATTTCCATGGTGATAACGGACGCGGAATCGGGGCATCTCATCAGACAGGATGGACTGCTACGGTTGCAAAACTGATGAAACCACGAATGACATTTTAAACATTATTTCTCCATACAATACAGGCCTCTTAATACAGAGGCTTTTTTTATATTAAAAAAAACAAAATATTTATTATTTCAATATAAAATCATTGATGCAATAGTTAACATCTATTCATATTAAGCAAAAATCATTATATATTACATATATGTAAAAAATTATCATCAATTTTTAATTTATAATAATTTTTTATCAATAAAATATCTATATTAGCCAAATAAACCTAATATAAACTTTATGAAAGGAAAATTACTACCTCTAGCAGTCGTGGCATTATCGGCTGTTTGTACTCATCAGCTTAAAGCTCAGGAATATCAGCCGATGCCGGTTCAAAGTGGCTTTAATGCAGATGTCATTGCCAACGGAGTGGGACCGTCTGCTTCTTCAACCAACAATGATGTCGATGGAGTAAGCTATGCTTTTATCTCAAGAGATTTTCAATTGACAGCTGCAAGTACACCGCTTACCTATGGTCTCCCTATCAATGGAATTATTAATTCGGCTGTATCTTCAACATCAGGATTATCTTATCAGATGGCTCCTTACAGCTCAAATAACAGCCTTCGATTAGAAACTGCCGGCGAAAACGGAACCTTAGTTTTTTCAACACCTCTTCAGGCTCTTACTGTGTATATGCTTGCAACGGGAGGAAGCGGTAGCTGTACCGTAGATGTAGACGTAAATTTTACAGATAATACTTCACAGACTCTCTCGGGAATCAGTATTTCCGACTGGTACGGAGGAAGCAGCTACGCAATCCAGGGGATCGGAAGAATTAACATCTCCAATGACAACCTTGAGTCAGGCTCGGGGACCAATCCAAGACTATATCAGATTCCTTTGGCAATCAGCACAGAGAATCAATCAAAAAGCGTAAAAAGTGTAACCGTAACGAAGACAGGAACAGGAGGAATCCCAAATATTTTTGCTTTCGCGGCCGACGCCTATAATGCCTGCAGTACTCCGACAGACATTACTGCTACGACTACCATGTCGGATGCAACGTTAAGCTGGACAGCACCTACCAATGCCCCGGCTTCAGGATATCAATATTACTACAGTACTTCGCCTACTGCCCCTACAGCAACGACAACTCCTACCGGGAATGTGACCTCAGGTACTTCTGTAACTCTTAATTCACTTACTACCGGACAAACTTATTATTTCTGGGTAAGATCCAATTGCGGTGGCTCATCTCAAAGCTTCTGGAAAATGAAAGAATTTACACCGGGGCAGATCAGTACCATTTATACAGCCGGGGATATCAATACACAATATAACAATTCGGGAGTTTCCACTTCATCTACTACAGACTGTGCAGGAAGTGTAAGCATCAATGTTCCGGCAGGATATAAAATAAAATCTACAGCAGTTTCTTATAAAATGTCTACCGTTTCCAACGGATGGATGGGAGAGCAAAGAAGCCTTTTGGTTTGTACAACAAACAATACCACCGAATCTTCTGTAACCTCCGGATCCGGATCGTCCACAGGTACCTATTCTTATAACAGAACCGGACTTACTCTCGCCAATGAGCTTACAGGAACTGTAAACTACGAGCTGAGAGCATGGAGAACATATGGCGGATCAGGATGTAGTGCAGATTATAACAAAGTTGATAATAACACATTAACGGTAACCATTACTCTGGAGCCATTATCTCTGGCAACAAGCGAGGTGACCGCAAAAGAAAAAGAAAGAATTGCTTATCCGAATCCGTTCGTTGATACCTTATATCTTGAAAAAGCGGAAAATGTGAAAAAAGCTGTTTTAACAGATCTTTCGGGAATTGTAGTTAAAACCGTTGAAAATCCTTCTTCAGCATTATTCTTAGGAGGAATAAGATCCGGAATGTATATTCTGACTTTAACCATGAAAGACGGTTCTTTAAAAAGCATGAAAACAATTAAAAGATAATACACACTCCATATTCATAATGAAAAACGCGGATAAATATCCGCGTTTTTTGTTTTGTATGAGATTGGAAAAGATTAAGCCTCAACAATTTCTCCATTCACGAAAACCTCGTAGCCAATTTCCACATTGGGCTCCAGGGTCTTAGAAACAGAACAGTATTTTTCGAATGAAAGCTGAGCTGCTTTTAATGCTTTCTTAGGATCCATATTACCTTCAAGAAAAAACTTTACTTTGATTGATTTAAAAGGCTTGGCATCATCCACCGGGATTCTTTCTCCTTCAACTTCAGCCTTAAAACCGGTAATTTCCTGTCTTTGTTTTTTCAGAATTGAAACCACATCAATGCCGCTACAGCCTGCAACCGCCATCAAAACGCTTTCCATAGGAGAAACTCCTTTTGCTCCCGGCTGGGTCGTATTATCTAAAAGAATTGAATTTCCCTGAGAATTGGTACATTCAAACAAAAAATCGTCGTTGATTCTGTTAAGTGTTATTTTCATTATATGTATGCTTGATTTAATGATTATTAATTGTTGTTTATACTACATGATTAAACTCCGCCCCTCGGAATTTAGGTGATTTGATGAAAATTTTACGCTTTAGTATTAAAAGTTTAAGCTTAAGGTTTAAAATTTTATACATTATACTCAAAACTTTAGCCACAACATCTAAAACTTTAGCCTTAAGGCTTAAATTTTTACCTGTCAGACCTAAAATTTCCGCTTAGAGCTTACTGCCTACTGCTTATAGCCTACTGCTTATAGCCTACAGCTTAATGCTTATAGCAAGTTATAAAATTCCCCTGGCTTTGATCTCCAGATATTTATTGATAACCTCAATATTTAAATTTTCGGGCAATGTATAAACAGTATAAATTCCATATTTGCGGAGTTCCTGAATGATCAGTTTCTTTTCAAACTCAAATTTTTCGGCAATGATCTCATCATAAATTTCCTGCATGCTTTCAGGATTTTTATGGATTAATGTCTGAAGTTCGGAGTTTTTAAAGAAAACCACCACCAGCAAATGGTTTTTGGCAATTCCGCGAAGATATTTTAACTGCCGGTTAAGGCCATCAAGAGTTTCAAAATTAGTAAACAGTAAAATTAAGCTTCTCTGATTTAATGAATATTTTACATCCTGATACAACCGGTTAAAATCACTTTCAAAAAAATCTGTTTTGATATTATAAAGCGCTTCTGAGATTTTCCTTAGTTGTCCCGATTTATTTTCGGCAGCAATTTTATTTTCTGTTTTTTTAGAGAAGGTCATCATTCCTGCACGATCGCCTTTTTTCAGGATAATATGGGATAAAGCCATTGTCGCATTGATGGAATAATCCAGCAGGCTTAATCCTTTGAAAGGCATTTTCATCGTCCGTCCGGTATCAATCAGCATAAAGATGCGTTGCGATTTTTCATCCTGAAACTGATTAACCATCAATCGGTTAGTTTTAGAAGTCGCTTTCCAGTTAATTGTCCTGATATCGTCTCCGGGAACATATTCTTTGATCTGCTCGAATTCCATCGTATGTCCCAGCTTCCTTATTTTCTTGATTCCCCCTAACAAAAACTCGCTCTGAATAGCCATCAGCTCATATTTTCTCAAATGGATAAATGACGGATAGGAAGGTAAATTGGCATCTTTCTGAAAATTAAACCTTTTGGAAACAAAGCCTAATGGCGAAGAAACATATACGTTCAGGCTTCCGAAATTGTATTCCCCGCGTTCTTTAGGTTCCAGAAAATATTGAAAGAACGTATTTTTTCCGGGTATAATATGTTTTTCAATCATGAAATCCCGCTTCTGAAACTGGAACGGAATTTCATCGATTACTTTAACATTAATCTTAAAATCGTAATTATTTTTAATGTCGATTTTCACAGGATTTTCATCGCCGTTTGATAGTTTTTCGGGCAAAATTCTCTGTGCTGCAATGCCTTTATTTTTGTTAAAGACAAAAAGATAATCTACCATTACCGCCAAAAAACATAACAACAAAAGACTATGTGCCCCCCACATCAGAAAAGGGAAGAAAAATGCAAAGACATACAGTATTCCCACTGTAATGAGTGTGTAAAAAAAGCGGGTATTGATGTATAAGTTTTTCATTATTTAAGGTACAAGTTTTAAGGTTGCAGGTAGCCGTATAATTAGTTTACATTTTCCTTTATTTTAAGGAGTTAATTAGTCCATTCAACATCTTAGAAATTTCAATAATATCCTGATTTAATTTTAAATAGATTTCTGGATTTAAGAAATTAAGATTTCTGGAAATAATTAACTGTGTTTCAACTTCAGCGCAACTTCCCCTTGCTATTTTTAAAAATTGCAAATAATCTGGCTTGCTTCTTCTTGAATTCCCTTCAGCAATATTAGATGGAATCGAAACAGAAGCCCTTCTAATCTGAGATTGTAAGCCGAATGTTTCATCTTTTGGAAAAGTATATGTTGCCTTGTAAATTTCCGTCACAAGATCTATTGATTTCTGCCAAACTAAAAGCTCTTTAAAATTAGCCATATTGAAAATGTAAAACTTAAATCTTTAAACTGCAACCTTTTTATCTGCAACCTATCATCTGCTAGCTATCTTGGAATTTCTATTCCTTCTAAAATCTGTCTGATAATTTCATCGGCGGTAAGACCCTCCATTTCTCTTTCCGGCGACACGATCACTCGGTGTCTTAATACGGCGTAGCTTGCTTCTTTAATATCTTCAGGAGTTACAAAATCTCTTCCTCTTAATGCAGCAAAAGCTTTAGAAGCGGTTAATAACGCAAGACTCGCCCGCGGAGAAGCTCCGAGATACAGGAATTGGTTCTCCCTGGTATTGACAATGATCTTGGCAATATATTCCATCAACTGGGCCTCTACAATGATTTCTTTTACAAGCTGCTGATAATTCTTCAATTGCTGCGCAGTGATTACACGGTTCACAACCTCTGTTTTATCTTCATTCCTGCTTTCGTGCTGATTTTTAATAATCGAAATTTCCTGTGCCAGATCAGGGTAACCAACGTTTATTTTAAACAGAAAACGATCCAGCTGAGCTTCCGGAAGCCTGTACGTCCCTTCGTGTTCAATTGGGTTTTGGGTAGCAACAACCAGGAAAGGCTCATCCATCGTGTAACGTGTACCATCCATCGTAATTTGTCTTTCCTCCATTACCTCGAATAATGCAGCCTGCGTTTTTGCAGGAGACCTGTTGATCTCATCAATTAAGATAAAGCTTGAGAAAATAGGACCTTTCTTAAATTCAAATTCAGAATTTTTTACGTTGAAAACAGAAGTTCCCAAAATATCGGAAGGCATAAGATCCGGCGTAAACTGAATTCTGCTGAAGCCTACATCAATAGTTTTTGCCAGCAATTTTGCAGTAATCGTCTTTGCCACTCCCGGAACGCCTTCAATAAGAACATGTCCGTTTGACAGGAGTGCAGCCAGAAGATGATCTACCATACTCTCCTGCCCTACAATCACTTTGGCAATTTCAGATTTTACCTTATCAAGACTTGTACGAAGCTCAATCATATCAATTCTCGACTGAAACTGATCTTCTTTTTTTATCAAGATGTATAGAAGACTGATCTTCTATATTTGGGTTTTCAAAGTTTTCCATATAATATAATTTAACAATTTACCGATGTACCAATTTATCAATCAAGAGAATTGGTACATTGTTATATTTTTAGATTGTTATATTTTTTAAATTATTTCGTCCAGCAATTTATTCATTTTTGCAAGATCTTCTTTCATCACCTGCGCGTAAGGATCCTGTGCTTTTTTGATCAGACCCAGAGCTTCGGCGATCATTTCAACCGGTTTTCCTGTTTTTAGATGAAGCTTTTTTGCAAATTCTTCGTCCAGATTCTGGGTATCAATCAGAAGATCCATTCTCACTTTATTCAGAAAATACTGAGCTTTTTTGGCCATCATATCATGAAAATCACCTTCCTGCAGATACAGATTACCGATGCTTTTCACAAAGTCGACAGACGTATTTTTTAACGGTTCTATAATCGGTACGATGCGCTGTTTCCTTTTCGCATTAAAGAAAATAAATAGCACAAGCCCACCCAGCAATATCCACCATGCATATTTCAGGGCCGGATGAGATAGGATAAACCTCAGGAAAAACTGTGAAACTTTTGCATCACTTTCTACAAACCAGACGGTTTCCTGATCCTTCAGGTATGAAAAAACATCCTGTGCATATTTTACGTTTCCACGTTTTAAAAGATAATAATTCGTGACAAAAAGCGGTTCGCAATGAACATAAATGTTTCCTTTTCCGAATGTAATTTTAATAAAATTAGCCTGATCGGAATTATTCTTCTCAACCGTTTTACCTAACACCTCAACCCCTTTTTTTATATAGGTAAAACCTCTTCCTGACGGAAATTTATCGAGATGAATAAAATCATTCTGATACGTTTTATCCGTAAGCTTTAAAACATTTTCGTCTTCAAAAGAAATCTGTGAATCATAAAAGCCTATGCTGTCTGAAATATCTTTCGGCATTTCACTCGCAATCAGCATCGCATCCGATCCTTTTGAAACCTCATCGAGAATTTTATTCCATGACTGCTTGTCAATCTCTTGTTCTATGACAAGAATGTTATGGATTTTCTTTTCAGACTGATAATAATCGTACGGCGTTTGTTCTATTTTTTTAACCTTATTTTTAAAAAGCGTATTGATTTCCCTGTTAAAAACAAACAATCCGAAAGGAGACTTCTGATTGATATCGAAATTTTTTCTCCAGTCCGTACTTTCCGTTTTGTTCACTTCAAACAACGCCAGAATAATCATCACAACGATGAAAATCACAGCATATATTTTGAAAGTTTTATTCATGATAAAAGTTACGGTTTAAAGGATTGATACTGGGTTTTAAATTTCTGGTAGCTTTCCTCAGAAATATTGAATTCTCCGTACCATACATAATCAAAAATGTATGACAGATTAAAAAATTCGTCCTTGAGAGGCGCAGATTTCAATTCTGCAACATAATCTTTATTGGTTTTTTCGGGATTCCAAATAATCAGTTTTTTATCGCTTAATTTTTTTAATACAAACAAAAACTGGTACCGCACCGCAGAACGGAAATCTCCGGATTTTTCAAATTTCAGGATGCTCTCAGGAAAATTGATTTCATGGATGTTTTCATGAAGCTCCTCATCTTTGATATTTACCTTTTTATTTTTCTTTCCAAACAGGAAGTTTCCATCTTTTCCGATAAGATATTTAATGATAAAATAAAGCAGAAAACCGACCAGGATGATCGCAAATAAACGCACGAGAATTCCAGCAATATTGCCGGACTTTGTGAACACAGTTTCTCCAAAAATGCTGTTCAGGATTTTTGCAATCTTAGCCATGAGCTTTTGCCACAAAGACAATCGCGGTTTTACTGTTGTATAGTCAAAATCTTTCCCTTTGTATCTCGACTGAATATTGTCTTTAAATTTTTTAGGGTAAAGTGTATTTTCAGTAACGGGCTTTTGCAGCAGAACAGAATCTGCACGGTACATATTTTTGTAGTGTCCCGTATTCAGAGAATCGATATAAACTTCCGCGACCGGTGGCGGCGGATCGTCCTGTGTCTGCGCATTAATAGGGCCTGCAGAGATAAGAATCAGTAAAATTAAAAAAAACTTATTCATTAATTCCGATGGTATCTATTTCTGCCAGTTCCACTTTTTGATGAAGGTCTGTACGGCTGTCGTAATACATTAATCCCGAATTGATATACAGAACGTTCATCAGCAAGGTTGAAATAATTGAAGAAATCCCGTATAGAATAAAAAATAACATTCCGAAACTTCCCACAAACGGATTATTCTCAAATTGTGCATCAGGAGCAGTGGTAGAAAGTTTTATAAAGAACAGAATCATCGGAATTGAAGAGAAAAATATACTTACGATATAAAACAAAATTGCCATGATAAGCGTCCCTCCCCAATATTTCCAGTATGGAGATTTTTCTCTGCCGTTCGTATATGAAAATTGTGAACGTACAGCATAACTCAGTGATTCAAAAAAGCCTCTCTTGCCATTAAAATAATCATAGCAGAGAAATGTAATAATATTGAATAACGTAGGCCCGACAAAAAGCATCAGCGCAAGCCCTATGATAATGAAAATAAGGATGTATGAAATTCCGAAAATAATGGTTGCGCCCGGCAGCACCAGGAAAGTCAATCCGAAATAGGTTGCGATAACTTTCTTTCTGTTTGACTTAAAATCACTTAAAATGTCATCTGCTTTAATATTGATTTCCCCTTCGGCAATTCTTCTCATGTAGAAAACCGGAAATAGGAAATTGATAGTGATCAGTGCTGTAGAAAGTATAAACAGTACTATTCCCGAAATAATAAATACTCCGAGATTATCATTGAAAAACTGTTCAAAATAATAGCTTTGTCCGCTGATATTAGACCCGAAAATAACTCCGAAAAACTCCTTGTAACCGAAGACTATGACAATGACCATAAGAATCAACAGCAAGCCGTTGAGAAGTAAAAAATTTTTAAAGTAATTCTTTCCGTATAATTTGAAAAATGCAAAACTATCTGTTATGAAAGTTCCAAAATCTCTCTTTTTATAAAACTGCATCATGGATTTGGGTATTAATTTTTCTGTTGACAATAGAAGGATATATGCAATAGTAAAATCCTATTACGAACAAAGATCCGAAGATAATGATTAAGTTTAAAAATAAAGGCATTTTCAACGCGTGTCTTGTGACATATCCTTCGATAATTCCGGCACAAATGGTAAATGGCACTGTACTTAAGAATATTTTAAATGAATCTTTAAATCCGTACTTAAAAGAATTAAACCTTGAAAACGTACGCGGAAATAAAATAGATGCTCCCAGGATCAATCCGCACATCGCTTCTACTACCATGGAAAATATTTCGAAAACGCCATGAAGCCAGATCCCTCTCGCGCTGTCCTGCAATGCTCCGTAATCATAAAAAAAGTATTGAAATGAACCAAGCATCACACTGTTTGATAAAAGCGCCCATAACGTACCCACACCGCCGAAAATTCCATAAATATAAAGTTTGGCTCCAACTCCGATATTGTTGAATATAATTCCGATCGTACTTCCCCAGGTCGAACCACTTTGGTATATGCCGACCGCATTTCCTGATTTTATATTTTCAATCGTCTGATTAACGTATCCTTCTCCTAAAATAACATTGGCGAAATCTTTATCATAGATCGCCGAAAGTACCCCGATAAGCGTAAATAGTGTAAAAAACAAAAAGGCATATCCAAGATATCTTCTATACTGATAAACCAGCAGCGGAACCTCCGTTTTGAAGAAATACAGAAGGCGGTTTTCCTCAACCCTTTTTGTTTTGTAAATTTTCTGAAAGATCTGTGAAGACAGATGATTCAGGTAGACTGTCGTGTTACTTTTCGGGTAATAGGTCTGTGCAAAAGAAAGGTCATTGATAAGATTAATGTACAGCGATGACAGGTCATCAGGATTTTTTTTAATTTTCCCCTGGATAACCTGTTCGATTCCCAACCATTTTTCTTTATTTTGTTTAATAAAATAAACTTCTCTCATAACTGTAAGGCTAAAATAATAAAAATTATGTCTCAAATTGCGATTAATACTTCACAAAATGTAAATATTAATTTCAACATTGCCAGTGTTGGAGACCGGATCGTTGCGTTTATTATTGATCTGATGATAAAAATAGCATACGGAATTGCTGTGCTTTATACTTTTTTCAATATACTCGACCTTGGTTATCTGTTTTCCGGTATGGATCAATGGTCGATAATGGCCATCTATATTATCCTTCTTTTCCCTATATTCGTTTATCCGGTCGTTCTTGAAAGCCTTATGGAAGGGCAGACTCCGGGAAAGAAAGTAATGAAAATCCGGGTGGTAAAGATCGACGGTTATCAGGCTGGATTCGGAGATTATCTCATTCGCTGGGTTTTCAGAATTATTGACACCTCTTTTGCGGGAGTAGTTGCCCTGGTTTCTATGATTGTTTCTAAAAACAACCAACGTTTGGGAGATATTGCATCAGGAACGGCGGTCATTTCTTTAAAGAATAAAATCGATATTTCTCACACTATTCTAGAAAATATTAAAGAAGATTATATCCCGACATTCCCTCAGGTTATCGCACTGAGTGATAATGATATGAGAATCATAAAAGATAATTATTTAAAAGCTTTAAGAGTAGATGACCGGCAAATCATCAATAAACTGTCAGATAAAATCAAAAGCATCCTGAAACTGGAAGTCGACCCTACCAAAATGACAGAAAGACAGTTTATAGGCGTTATTATTAAAGATTATAATTATTATACCGGGAAAGATAATTAATTGAGTCAATTATCTATTGGGCTTTGCCAATGAATGGTGAATTAATTCAATCTTAAATTGACGAACGAAAACGAATTGACAATTCACCATCTCGGTGTGGTTTTTGTAGTTTTATGGTCATTAAAACTTATGATATGAAATTTGAAAATAATAAATCAGGAAACGGGGGGAGTCATTACTTTAAATAATGAAATTAAAGAAGTAGGCAGGTTAACGTACACGATTTTTCCCGAAGAAAATAAATTAATTATTTCATTTGTATTGGTTCATCCTGAATTTGAAGGTCGCGGAATGGGAAAATATCTCGTAGAAGAAGCCATAAAATTCGCAAGAGAAAACAACTGGAAAGTTTATCCTCACTGCTCTTACGCCAGATCTGTGATGACGAGAATGAATGATGTTGATGATATTTTTTTGAATAAATAAGAATATTTAATTCCCTATAGATTAACAAAGACCGTTTTTAGCGGTCTTTTTTTGATTTAATACGATTTATTTCGGAACAGTTGGTATTCCAGGACATTGTACTCCATTACAATTCACAAATCCGCACGGTGGCAGCTTTGGATCACAACATGAGATCACACATGGAGAATTTTTATCTCCTGCATACAGATTTTTCAATTCATTTTTAGACAGAGCCTTAAATTTTTCGATTTCTGATTTTTTTCATTTAATAATTTTTTGGTGGTAATAAAATATTGGCTTTCAATAACGTAAAGATAGTTATTTATCTTTTACAATATCAAACCCTTAAGAGATAAACTAAAAATGCAAGACCTCATTCAATAGTATGCTTTCAATGTCGTCAGGATAATCTACATGAAAATAAAGATCAGAATTTACCCAGTTTTCAATTTCTGTTTTATCTAAAATCTTAGAATTCGGAATTCCCATTTTATCTAAAGCGCAGGCATTACATTCCTGCTCATACTGGTTATGGATCGGAATGACAAACAGCTTTTTATCCATAAATAGTGCTTCCGCAGGACTTTCAAAACCTGCGTTACAGAGAATCCCTTCACAGTTTTCAAATGCCTGCAGATACTGAAATTCATCAATAGGAAAAACCTCAACATTATTTTCTCTAAACTGAAGTTTAGAATATTTTGAAAAAACTTTCCACTTAACAGGAATTTGCTTTAAAACTTTAATGATATTTTCATCTGAAAAACTTGGAAGATATACCAGATAAAAACCTTTTTTGTTTGGATTTAGATTTCTGATTTTTCTTCTGATAACAGGCTTTTTGATCTGCGGATGATAACTTTCAAAATGAAAACCAATTCTTCTTTTACTGGGAACATAATATTTCAGCACCAATTCTCCAAAAAAAGTCTCTCTTTTCCGGCTTAGGAGTTTCTTTGAATAGCATAGAAGCCTGGTGACTCAGTTCAATCATCGGGTATTTTCTCATTTTACATGCCCAGCCGGTAAGTGGTTCGTAATCATTAATGATCAGATCATATTTTGAAAGCTCAATTTCATTAATGGTCTTAATTGCTTCAATAAAACTATTATCCGTAAATGTTTTCCGATAGGATAAGCCGCCTGCTTTATTATAGAGTAAGGAAATACCTTTATGTTGATAATTAACATCAAAATCGGCCTTTAATTGTGACTGGTGACCACTTATCAAAGTCTCGACTGAAGCATATTTTTTTAAAAGGGGAACAATTTCCTGTGCTCGCGCTACATGACCATTTCCTGTTCCCTGAAATGCATACAGGATTTTCATTTCGTAAAATTGGTTACTATTTTTAAAAGCTCCTCGCTGTCAATATCTTTGATTTCATCTGTTGTGTCGTCTTTCAGCAAATGTTTGTGATCTTCATAATAAAAGATTTTCCATTCTTTATCATGATATTCCAGAGCGGAAAGATTTTCGATCCAGTCTCCTGAATTCAGATAAGTACAGGAACCTTTTTTATTAACTACTTCACGGATTTGTGGCTGATGGATGTGTCCACAAATTACATAGTCATAATGATTGTCGATAGCCAGTTCAGAAGCGGTAAGTTCAAAATCACCGATATATTTTACGGCTTTTTTCACATTATTTTTAATCTTTTTTGAAAACGAATATTTTTCCCTACCCATTTTCTCCAGAAACCAATTTACAACATTATTGATAACAATTAAAAGATCATATCCTTTTCCGCCGAGTTTGGCAATCCATTTTGAATGCTGAACAGATGCATCGAAAACGTCACCATGGAAAATCCATGTTTTTTTATCGTTAATATCTAAGCAGATTTTGTTGCAGACTTTCAGCTTACCCAATTCGAAGTCGGTAAACTTCCGGAACATCTCGTCATGGTTTCCAGTGATGTAGTACACATCGGTATTTTTTGTCGCCAATGAAAGGATCTTCCTGATCACCTTCAGATGAGGCTTAGGAAAGTAAGACTTTTTGAATTGCCAGATATCAATGATATCACCGTTCAAGACTAAAGTTTCAGGCTGAACAGAATTAAGATATCTCAGTAACTCTTTAGCCTTACATCCATAAGTTCCCAAATGAACATCCGATATGACAACTAATTCAACGTTTCTTTTCATAATCTTATGCAAAGAAACTAATTGAAAATTAACTGTATATGAATGTTATATTATTTTTTACAGCGTTTCCATCATCTCTTCTGTAATTTCCATGTTGTGATAAACGTTTTGTACGTCATCATCATCTTCGAAACGCTCAAGCATTTTCATATTAGCTTTAAACTGCTCTTCATTCACTTCTTTTGTATTATTCGGAATTCTTTGAAGTTCTGCGCTTTTCGCTTCAATTCCTAACTCGTCCAGTTTGTGAGATAAAGAACCAAAATCTTCAAAAGCCGTTGTAATCATTACTTCTTCCTCATCTTTTTCCACATCTTCCGCACCTCCGTCAATCATTTCCATTTCAAAATCATCCCAATCCATTTTGATTTGGGCTAAATCGATGGTAAAAATACCTTTTCTGTCGAATATAAATGCGAGCTCACCATTTTTACCAAGGTTACCGTCAAACTTGTTAAAAACAGCTCTTACGTTGGCAACAGTTCTTGTAGGATTATTTGTTGTACATTCAACAAAAAAAGCAACTCCGCCTTGTCCATATCCTTCGTAAGTAATTTCTTCGTAGTTTTCAGCATCTGCACCGCTAGCTTTTTTAATAGCTCTTTCAACATTATCTTTTGGCATGTTAGCTCCTTTTGCATTCTGGATACATCTCCTCAATGCAGGATTGGCTTCAGGATCTGATCCACCGGCTTTTACTGCCAGCGCAATATCCTTTCCTATTTTAGAGAAAGTTTTGGCCATCTTATCCCATCTGGCCATTTTAGAAGCTTTTCTATATTCAAACGCTCTTCCCATTTTATTTTTAAATTTTTAACAAAATTACTTAAAAGTCAACAAAAAAAAAATACCCCCCAGAAGACTGGAGGTATTTATATTTAGAAAAATTTAATTATTTTTTCTTTTTAACTACTTTTTTCTTAGTAGTTTTTTTAGCAGCAGCTTTTTTAACTTTTACTGGAGCTGGATCTTCGTAGTCTCTTTTCTTAAGAGATTCCCACTGAGCAGCATCTTCAATGGCAGTTACAACTACTTTTCTGTCTACTTGTCTTTCTGCATCAGAAGCGGTAGCAGGGATAGTAGCTTTAGCTTTACCAACACCGATAGATTTAAGAGCATTAGCATCTACACCTCTTGCATCTAAAGCAGCAACTACAGCAGCAGCTCTTTCTCTAGATAATTTCAAGTTGTAAGCTTCAGATCCTTTAGCATCTGTTCTACCTTCTAGTAGATAGTTACCTCCATCTTTCTTAATGATTTCAGCAGCTTCATCTAGAGCTGGTTTAGATTCAGCTTTAATAGTTGCTTTGTTGAAATCGAAGAATACACTTCCTAATTTAGTTTCAACATCTTTAGCTGTTACAGTTTTAGGTTTAGGACATCCGTTGTATTCTGGAAGACCTGGAACTGTAGGACAAGCATCATCTTTATCTAAGATTCCATCGCCGTCAGTATCTGGCCAAGGACATCCGTTATTTTCTGCAGGACCTGCAACTGTAGGACAAGCATCATCTTTATCGATTACACCGTCACCATCAGTATCTGGCCAAGGGCATCCGTTGTTTTCAACCGGACCTGCCACATCTGGACATTGATCGTCTTTATCTGGAACTCCGTCACCGTCAGTATCAGGACATCCCTGAAATTCTGGTAAACCTGGTGTATCAGGACACAAATCGTCTTTATCTAGGATACCGTCCTTATCTCTGTCTCTGTTACCAAATCTGAAGTTTAATGAAGCAGAAGCTTGCCAGAAGTTTGCAACACCTGATTTGTCACCTGGAGTTGAAACATAATCTCCCTGAACACCTAAACCGAAGTTTTTAGTAACCCAGAAGTTAACACCAGCACCGGTAGCAACAGTAAAGAAGTTTGCCTTACCGTTTTCGTTACCACCTTCACCGTTACCGATAACGTCACCGTTAGCATCAGTTCTAGGGAAAGTAAGAGATGTGTAGTCATGTCTCAGATAGTTAGCACCTACTCTTAAATACGGATCGAACCAAGATTCTTCATTCCATAAAAGACCTGCAGCTTTTGCCTGGAAACCAAGACCTGTCATTAACATGAATTCTTTACCCATGTTAAATCTCTTGTTTTCAACGTTACCTACAGTAGTTTGCCAATCGATTACTAAACCTTTACCTATGTTTCTAGCAACAGTAAGCTTAGATAATGGCGGAGTAATAGAGAAGTTGTTCATGTTGAACATTGTCTTCGTCAAATTATTAGCAGAGAACGTATTACTGAAGTTGGTTCTCTGTGCCATATGGTTTTCCGCGTGAGCACCAACTCCGATTAACCACGGATTGTTGGTAGTCTGAGCGAACACAGTAGAAGCGACAGTAAGCGCCAATGCTGAAATTCCTAATTTTAGATTTTTCATAGAATTAAATGATTAAATAATTGATAATGCAAAATAAATATAATTTTTCTTTATATACAAAGTTTTTCCGATGATTTTTAACTTTTCTTTAATATTCTGTCGAGGTTTCTTTTATTTTCTCTATCTTTAATGCTCTCCCTTTTATCAAAGAGTTTTTTCCCTCTTCCAAGGGCAATCAGCACCTTTGCTTTTCCTCTGTCGTTAATATATAATTTTAAAGGTATAATTGTGTTTCCTGCATCCTTTAATTTCTTCTCGAGTTTCTGAAGTTCTTTTTTGTGCAACAGCAATTTCCGTTCCCTTTTTGTTTTATGGTTGTAAAATGTACCCAATTTATACTCATCAATCATCATGTTAATAATGTACAGTTCCCCATCAATAAACTGGCAGAAAGATTCTGCGATGGAAGCCTTGGAAGAACGCAAAGATTTTATTTCCGTACCTGTAAGCACCATTCCTGCCTCATATTCTTCCAGAATTTCGTACTCGAATCTGGCTCTTCTGTTAAATATATTAACTGTCTTTTCGATCTTCATCTTAAAAATTTCTTTTTTAAATATATAAAAAATATCCCACATTAAAAACTTGAATATTACATTATTACGAAATACCCAAATTCTTTTCGTATTTTTGCGCCAAATTTACAAAACTATATGTTAACAGTATCTAACTTATCTTTACAATTCGGGAAAAGAGTTCTTTTTGACGAGGTAAACATTATGTTTACGAAAGGAAACTGCTACGGGATTATCGGAGCAAATGGTGCAGGAAAGTCTACATTCCTTAAAATATTGACAGGAAAACAAGACCCAACAACAGGACACGTATCTTTGGAACCTGGGAAAAGAATGTCGGTTCTGGAGCAGGATCACTTTGCTTATGACCAATATACGGTGCTAGAAGCGGTTTTGAGAGGTAACAAGAAATTATTCGAGATAAAAGAAGAGATGGACGCGCTTTATGCGAAAGAAGACTTCTCTGACGAAGACGGAATTAAAGCAGGAGAACTAGGTGTAATCTACGATGAAATGGGTGGCTGGACTGCCGAATCTGATGCGCAGACAATGCTTTCAAACGTAGGTATTAAAGATGATATGCACTGGCAGATGATGAGCGAGCTTGAAAACAAAGACAAAGTAAAAGTTCTTTTGGCCCAGGCGCTTTTCGGAAATCCTGATGTGTTGATTCTGGATGAACCTACGAATGACCTTGACATCGATACAATTTCATGGCTCGAGGATTTCCTTGCAGATTATGAAAACACAGTAATCGTTGTATCTCACGATCGTCACTTCTTAGACACAGTATGTACACATATCGGTGACCTTGATTATGCTAAGTTAAACCTTTATACAGGTAACTATACTTTCTGGTACCAGGCGTCACAATTAGCAACGAGACAAAGAGCCCAGGCTAATAAAAAAGCGGAAGAGAAGAAGAAAGAACTTCAGGATTTCATTGCGAGATTCAGCTCAAACGTTGCTAAAGCCAAGCAGGCAACGGCGAGAAAGAAAATGATCGATAAATTAAACATCGATGATATTAAACCATCTTCAAGAAGATACCCGGCAATCATTTTCGAAATGGAAAGAGAGGCGGGAGACCAGATTTTAGATGTTAAAGGTTTAGAAAAAACGAAAGATGGCGAATTATTGTTCTCAAATATCGATTTAAATCTTAAAAAAGGAGACAAAGTTGCGGTATTGTCTAAAAACTCATTAGCCATTACAGAATTTTTTGAAATTCTAGCAGGAAATACTGAAGCAGACAAGGGAACTGTTGCCTGGGGAGTCACCACAACACAGTCTCATATGCCTTTAGACAACACCAATTTCTTTCAGGAAGATTTAAGCTTGGTTGACTGGTTGAGACAATTCACCAAAAATGATGAAGAGCGCCATGAAGAATTTGTAAGAGGGTTTTTAGGAAGAATGCTTTTTTCAGGTGATGAAGCCTTAAAATCTTGTAAAGTACTTTCCGGAGGCGAAAAAATGAGATGTATGTTCAGCCGAATGATGCTTCAGAAAGCAAACATTCTTTTGCTGGATGAACCGACCAACCACTTAGACCTTGAAAGTATCACGACTTTGAACAACTCATTGTCCAACTTCAAAGGAAACATTCTATTGTCTTCTCATGACCACGAAATGCTTTCCACAGTCTGTAACAGAATCATTGAGTTGACTCCGCAGGGAATCATAGACAGAGAAATGACTTACGACGAATATCTTGCCGATAAAAAGGTAAAAGAATTAAGAGAAAAAATGTATTCTTAAATATTTAGAAACCGTTCATCCACTGAACGGTTTTTTTTAACATTTAGCCCAAACAATAAACTTTCCTTTTAAAATATATTTCCCTATTTTTGTGAAATGAGTCAAAAATGGATTTACAAGCCTGAACCCGATGAAGAAATTGTGGATGGATTAAGTTCGTCTCTTGGTTTTGGAACTTTTGAATCTAAACTCCTCGTTCTTAGAGGAATTGACAATTATCAAAAGGCCAGAGAATTTTTTAAACCGAACCTTACCGACATTCACAATCCTTTCCTGATGGCAGATATGCAGAAAGCGGTAGAGCGCATTGCAAACGCCATTGAAAACGGAGAAAAAATACTGGTGTATGGAGATTACGACGTAGACGGAACTACAGCCGTCGCGCTGATGTATCTGTATCTCAGCAAAATTGTGCAGAAAAAATATCTTGATTTTTATATTCCCGACAGAAATTCTGAAGGGTACGGAATTTCCACAGAGGGGATTGATTTTGCCAAAGAAAACGGATTTTCTTTAATTATTGCCCTGGATTGCGGAATCAAGGCATTGGATATGATTAATTATGCCCAAAACCTGGGAATTGATTTTATCATTTGCGATCACCATTTACCCGGTGAAGAAATTCCAAATGCAGTTGCAGTGCTTGATCCGAAGAGAAGCGATTGCCGTTATCCCTTCAAAGAACTTTCCGGATGCGGAGTAGGATTTAAACTTTGTCAGGGTTTAAATACGATCTACAAACTCCCCGAAGCGGAACTATTTGAACTTACGGATCTTCTGGCCATTTCCATTGCGGCCGATATTGTATCCATGACCGGCGAAAACAGGGTTTTGGCTAAAATGGGACTTAAAATACTCCGTAAAACACGGAATTTAGGACTAAGATTACTCATTCCTGAAGATAAACTTTCCCATTTTGAAATTTCAAATATTGTTTTCGAAATCGCTCCAAAGATCAATGCTGCCGGAAGAATTTCCCATGGAAAAGCCGCCGTTGAATTAATGGTTTCCGATAATCTGAAGCATGCCCATCAGATTGTAAGCGACATCATGAATCTTAATGATGAAAGAAGAGAACTTGATATGAATTCTACCCTTTCAGCTTTAAACCAAATCATTGAATCTCAGCAGGAAACAAAATACACAACGATTGTTTATCATCCGGAATGGAACAAAGGAGTGATCGGAATTGTGGCTTCAAGACTGATTGAAACCTATTACAAACCAACTTTGGTTTTTACCGACGGAAATAATGGAGAAATGGTTGCTTCGGCGAGATCCGTTTCGGATTTTGATGTTCATGAGGCGCTCGATATGTGTTCCGAGTACTTTTTAAAGTTCGGAGGACATCACGCAGCAGCAGGACTGTCGATGGAAAAAGATAAATTTGATGCCTTTAAGGAAAAATTTGAAAGAGTGGTTTCCGAGAAAATCAAAGAGCATCAAAAAGAACCTTCAATTACCATTGATTCTGAAATTCAGATTGATGAGATCAACCGGGAATTTATTAATTTCCACCGGAAACTGGGCCCATTCGGGCCACACAATATGAAGCCGATCCTGGCGCTCACCAACCAAAAGCTTTCAGGATATATTAAGACTATGGGAAAAGATAATAATCACCTGAAGTTTTATATCAGGCAGGAGTCTACCGGAAGAAATATTGAATGTGTAGGGTTCAAACTTGGTCAGTTTGCAGATGATTTCAGAACGAAAAGCTTCGATCTGGTTTTTACACTGGAAGAAAATCATTGGAAGGGAAATGTGACCCACTATCTGAATATTAAAGATGTTAAATTTAGAGATTAATACTATACAGGAAATTTTATTTATCCACCAGCTTAAATGAAAAAAATCGGACTTTTTTTCGGTTCATTCAATCCTATTCATATCGGGCATTTGATCCTTGCCAATTACATTCTGGAACATTCGGATATGGATGAATTGTGGTTTGTGGTAAGTCCGCAAAATCCTTTTAAAGAGAAGAAATCTTTGCTGAAAGATCATAACCGTCTTGATATGGTGCAGCTCGCGGTGAAAAATTATCCGAAAATGCGTGCTTCCAATGTCGAATTTTCTTTACCTCAGCCAAGTTATACCATCGATACATTAACTTATCTTCATGAAAAATACCCGGATCATTCTTTCAGTTTAATCATGGGAGAAGATAATCTTAAAAATTTTCATAAATGGAAAAATGCTGAAACTTTGGTTAAAAATCACCACATTATTGTATATCCAAGGGTTTTTGAAGGAGATAGAAAAGATTCAGAATACCTGCAGCACGAAAATATTTCTTTGATAAAAGCACCTGTTATTGAGCTGTCTGCAACGGAAATCCGGAATATGATCAAAACCGGAAAAAATGTAAGACCTATGCTGCCACCGGAAGTTTTTGAGTATTTGGACGGAAGCAGTTTTTATAAGTAAATTTGTAGACGTGTAAGGCGGATGAATGGAATTGGATACTGGAAATTTTCTTAGTCTTAGTTCTGAATTATCTCTAATGATCAATTAACAATTATGAATTTCTTAGAAAAATTATTCTCAAAATATCCACAGGAAAAAGTGATCAGATGGTTCAAGAACATTTGCCTGGCAGAAGCGGTTTCCTGGTTCTTCCTTTTTACGGCGATGATCTGGATCCGTACCAATCCTGAAGACATCTTCCCTATTGTCTATATCAGTACGATTGGCAGTATTCACGGTTTGTTTTTTACACTTTATCTTTTGTTTCTGCCAGCGATCAGAAAAATATTTGTCTGGGACGATGAAGACAGCGTCTTTTCGCTGATTGCAGCCTTCTTCCCTTTCGCTACCATCTGGATTGATAAAAAACTCGCACGTTTCGACAGAGAATAAAATATACAGGATCTTTTTCAGATCCTTTTTTTTGTCCTTTATTTTAAAAAACTTTACAGAAGTTTTATTTTTTTTAGGTTAAGATGTAACAGAATTCTGACCAGAATTGTCTATTTAAATAACAAAGACAGTATAAGCTAAAATTTTATTTAAAATTTTATTTACTGAAAATCAACTAGTTAAATAATATTTAAAAACATTTTAAGTACTTTGTATTGCAAGATACTTAATTTATTATATATCTTTGCAATGTTAAATAATAACAAATACAAGCTATTAAACTCTCAAAAAAATAAAACATGAAAACGACCATTCTTATTGCAGCTATATTTTTCAGTGGGCTTACTTTCGCTCAGGAAAAAAAACAGGACACTTTAAAAACAAAAAGTATTGAAGGAGTAACTTTAACCAAACAGGTTTTCAAAAAGCAAAGCGACCGTTTTGTGTATGATGTTGCAGCTTCTCCGGTAGCCAAAGGAAATACAACGTTTGATCTTTTGAAACAAACTCCCCTTTTGTCGACTACTGACGATAAAACATTGAAAATTGTAGGAAAGAATAACGCTCTTATCTACATCAATGGCAGAAAAACAAATATGGATGCGGAATCTTTAACACAATTCCTGAAAAACACCCCTGCTGAAAACATCCAGAAAATTGAAGTGATTACCGTACCGGGCAGTGAATACCAGGTAGAATCTTCCGACGGGATTATTAACATCATTCTAAAGAAAAAAATGAGTGACGGGACAAGTGGAAACATGAGAATGTCTAATACTCAAAATAAATATAATGCGAGCAATGCAAGTTTCTCAGTGAATTACAGAAAAGACAAGCTGGGAATCAACGCCAATTTAAGCGGAGGTGAAAACATCAATCCACAATCTTATATTTTAAGAAATGGAATTGGAAACGTTAAAAATGAATCTGTAGGAAATATTGATGATCCAAATAAAAATCTTGGTGGGTATTTAAATATTGACTATCAATTGACCGAAAAAAGTAATTTGGCTCTTTCATGGAATTCTTGGGCAAATAAAAGCTACAATTCCACAATTGATTTATATAATACTTTGGTGCAACCCGATCCTGATCATAAAGGACAGTTTCTGACGAGCCATACCTGGACAAAAAATAAAGAAGATGCCAGAAATTACAACAATTCAGTTAATTTAAACTATGAAATAAAACTAGATTCTTTAGGAAGTAAATTCAATGTAAACGCGGCTTATCTTCATTATAAGAGATTCCAGTTTTCTAGAAACAATACTTTAAATGAAGGTTTAACTCCAATAAAAACAATCACCCAGGATATTCCTCAGATTATCAATAATTTTTCAGGAACAGTTGATTACATCCAAAAATTTAAAAATGATTTTACCGTTTCTATAGGTGGAAATTTTAATACAACTAAAACTGATAACGATACTAAAAATTTCACCTATTTATTTAACGATGACGGAACTCCTGAAAACGTAACACCAAATCCCAAACCAGATTTCAATCATTTCATTTATGATGAGAAAATCTATGGAGCTTATTTAACGTTTGAGAAAAAATTCTCCGATAAATTTTCAGGGAAAGTTGGAGCAAGATATGAAATCACAAACAGTTTGGGAACAGCGGATAGCCCAACAAATGAAGAAGCGGCGCAACAACATCAAAGCATTAAAAGAAATTACAATAATCTCTTGCCTTATCTAAGCTTAAATTACGCCATAAATGACAAGAATAATATCTCTTATTCATTTTCAAGCCGAATGAGAAGACCAAGTTTCTGGGAACTGAATCCCGTGAAAAATATCATCACACAGGACAATTATACTCAAAATAATCCTTTTGTAAAAGCATCTTCAACTTATAATCAGGAATTGACGTATATGTATAAAAATTCATATTTCCTGATTTTAAACCATACTTACGAAAAAGATCAAATCACTCAAGTTCCGTTACAGAAAACGTACATGGATAAAAACAATATGGAAAGAGTAAGATTGGCGTACATCAGAACAAATTTCGGAGACAAACAGGAGATGTCTGCCATGTTAGGCGTTCAAAAATCGCTTTTCAAACAATATTTAACATTGAATTTCAATGCGGGAGTTCAGCACAACATCAACAACGGAATGTTGGACACAGACCCTACCACAGGCGAAGTTTTTGACACCTATATCAACAACAGAAAATCAACAAGCTTGATCATAACCAGCAACAACACCGTTCGCCTGGATAAAAAGAAAACCTGGTTTTTAGGAGTAAATTTCTTCTATGTTGATAAACAACAGATCGAGCTTGGAGTTTTGAAAAATTTAATGAGCCTGGATCTAAGCATCAAGAAAAACTGGAACGACTGGACGTTTGCCGTGAATGTAAATGATGTACTAAGAACAAACGTTGTAGAAATCGAAGATTATCAGGCTAATGGAAATTACAATTATATCAGAAACGATCAGTACAGAAGAAATCTTACCGTAAGCATTACCTACAATTTTGGAAATCAGAAAGTGAAAAAAGTAAGAGACATCGAAAGTGCTTCTGATGCTATCAAAAACAGAACAAGATAAATCAATCATTCTTCATATAGATTATTTTTTGTGATAACTCATCGGTTTTCCGGTGAGTTTTTGTTTTTTTTAAGTAAAATTAAATCTCTCATAATTTAACTGTCAGATGGCATTTATGCTGTAAAAAATAAACGCTCTGAAAAATTTCAAAGCGTTTACTATTTTATTCTGATTTAAAAACTTCCGATCGTTCCGAAACTCCGTTCGCATTGAATGCTTCGATCTGGAAATAATAGGCATCCGTTCTGTCGGCTCCGGTGAAGAAATATTCATTTTTGCCGTACACCATGATGCTTCCGTACAATTTCTCAGCAGATTTGCCCCAGTAAATTACGTATCCGTCGGCATCAGAGTTTTGTTGCCACTTCATCCAGATGCTTCTTCTTTCGCCATATTTTTTAGGATCAGATCTCAACGGAACAAAATTCTGAACTTTTCCCGGCACTGCCCCTGCTCCTTTTCCGAATACCCTGAAACCGCTTAACGCAAATTTTCCGGTCGGCATTTTCAGATTTTCCATTTTCAGGTATCTTGCTTTGGCCGGTTTTTCCAGTTCTACATAATCATGAGGAACATCTTTAGTATTTTTACTTTTATCTACAATAACCTTCCACTTTTTGCCATCATCAGAACCGTAAATCTTATACTGATGCATTTTACCCTGCGTTTTACCCATAAACTCAACGTCCTGATCAGCATAATTGATCTGAATGGCATTAATGGTGGAAACCTCTCCTAAATCCGTCTGAAACCATTCTCCCGAATTTCCTGTTTTGGCACTCCAATACGTTTTAATATCTTCATCCACCGCGTAATTTGAGTGATAGCCTCCCAATGTTGACGATACCTGAACCGGTTTATTATAATTCAACAACATCCAACCGGCAAAAAAGTCCTTTCGAAAAATCCTTTCCCTGTGCATATTGCGGAAGATAGGTCGGATAATCTCCGTACGCCGTATTACAGTACATCACATCATCCTTATCAAACCCTGCAGGCCAGATTCCCAGCCGTCTTTCAAAATTATTTTTAGTGGAAATAAATATCGTGGAAATATGCCACCAGTTTTTATAGTTGTCCTCAAAAGTGGCACCGTGTCCCGCTCCTCTGGCAAAGCCTCCCGGCTTATACGAAAAAGGATTGTGCTGCTGATATTCGAAACCTTCCAATGGTTTATCACTGACATATACCCCATCGGAATAACCGCTGAATTCAGTTGCCGGCGCTCCATACTGCATATAATATTTACCGTTATGCTTGGTCATCCATGCTCCTTCTACGAAAGGCTGAAGAAAAACATTGTCATTGTATTCCCCGAATCTTTCCCAGCCGTGATCTTCAGGCTTCAATCTTACAATCGGCTTTACAAAACCTTCCGACTGAAGCGTATTCACTTTCACTTCTGTTCCTAACAGTGGCCACTCATTACTGGAACCCCAATACAGATACAGCTTATTTTTATCTTCATCATAATGAAACGCAGGATCCCAGGCTCCGACTTTCAGGGTGTCAACGGCAATTTTCCAGTCATCCTTTGTGGGATTGGTACTTTTCCAGATCGGGAAATCCTGTTCCCATGTCGACCCGAAAACATACAAGGTATCCTTCATTGCCCAAACGGCCGGAGCATTCAGATCATGAATATATTTGTTATCTCTCAGAAATTTCCTTTTCACGAATTTCCAGTCGAGCATATCGTCGCTGTACCAGTATCCTTCCTGATTGGTAGAGAAAAGGAACAGTTTATTTTTAAAATTAACAATCACCGGATCAGCTGTCGCACGGTGTTTTCCCTGTTTTGAAAAAACCTCGAACGGCGTATATCCGTAATCAATATTGATCGGGTTACAAAATGTCTTTTGCTGGGCTTTTAAACCGAATATACCCAACAAAAACATGAATGAAAGAAGATACTTCTGCATTTTCATACGTTTTAACTTTAAAAACAAAAATAGGTAAGTTTTTTGGGTTCTTTAATTGAGTGGTAGAAAAATTTTGCGAAGCTGTAAGATACTCCAGAAAAATATTGTTAACTTATAAAGAAAAGAAGCCGTCTCACAACTGACGCGGCTTCTCTTTATTATTATTGCTCAAGGATTACAAATCCGCGAGATCGGGTTTTATAACAAAAAATTCATCAATGAAATTTTTACCTTCGTCCAAATACAAAACATAAGAACCTATGCTTTTCCTTTTACAATCTATACTTACTTCAATCTTATAACTATTCTTAAATAGCTCATTTTTGTCATATAAAACATAAGTAATACTCTTGTTTACTAATTGTACATTTTCATTTCCACAAAATTCTTTTAATTCACATAGAACTTCCTCATCTTTTAGAATATTATTTACATACTCTAAGGAAAGCCTGAATAAATTTTCTAGATCTATATTTCTCTTTAGCATTTTTTAAATAAATATATTAATGAACTTTTACTTTTTCAAAAACAATATACCCATTTGCATTACCATAAATTCGAATGTCATTTATTTTGTATTGACAAGTGTTTAAGAAGCATACGTTAAATTTATTTTTTGATTTTTTGAATGATTTCAATTAGTTCATTATATATGTATTCTTTCTCTTCCTCAATTATTTCTCCAGTGTCATATTTTTCAATAATAACATTGTATTTATAAGTTCTTTCATAATTAAAAGTTGATATGTATATTAAATTATTTCCTATTTGAATACCTATTGCTGTGGTATCAGCTTCCCAAAAATCAACAATTTTATAGTCTTGTAATGATTCTTCATTTAATCTTACAAGTAATTCATTTATTTCTTTATTTTTATTTTCCATTATTTTAAAAATCTACTATCGGTCAATAATTTTCGAACAGTTGTATTACCACTTTGTAGAGCTTCTTTCACCGTACTGTTTAAATGTTCTGCTGGAAAAACGGATTTTATGCTACCTTTTCGATGAGTTGATATAAATTCCTGCACTGTATTATCTACATTTTCCAATATACTCATTGTAGTAGGACTGTTTATATTTAATTTAAGCAATTTTGCTAGTTTCAAGAATTTCCCTCCAAGGTTACCCATTCTGGCAATATTCCCTATTTTCCCTTTTTTTACATTAATTAGCAGAATAGCTGTTGCAACAACCATTTCCTCTTTATCCTCACTCTCTCCAATAGATTTAATATTTTCCACTGTATCTGCCAAATCACTTGGAACATCTTTAATTTGTTTCCACAACCGAGTAAAATCACAACCAATATCGTTATGTCCACACTTTCCATACCTTGCATCAGTCATCGCTGATTCTTTAGGAGTTGCAGGCCTCATAGGAGTCATTATAGTTGCTAATTTGTTAAAATCAAAACTAGAAAATGTAGATTGAACTTTTTTATGTCCTGTTATGACAACTTCTTGTATAGGCGCAGGATTATTATCTCCTCCTCGCGCATTAGGATCCAATTTGGGTTCTCCAGGTTCTCCAATCATTCCTGTTGGATCGTTAAAGAAAATGGGATTATTATAAACATATGAATAAGGACTATAATGAAATTGTAATTCACCTAATGGATCATGTACCCCCCCATCTTCCAATATCCGGCATATAGAACCTTGCACCATAATCATACATTCCAGTCTCCGTCTGCAATTCCTTACCGTTGTACTTATACTGATACGCAGAATTTCCAGCCAACACATTATATCCTTCATGCTTCAATCCGAAAGGATAATAATTGTTTTCCTCAAGAACTTCTATGCTGCTGCCATTGTTGAAATAACTCAACCTTGTATTTCCCAAATGGTCTACATAGTTGTAAATATACTTATTTTTCACAAAATCAAAATACCCTTCCGATGTTGGTACAAATTGAAGTTCCTGCACCGGAGGCGGTGGCGGACATTCCACACATGTAAAAGAAGATTCATTTTTAAAATACTGGAAGCCATCCAGATAGTCTGTCGTTGTGGTACTCAACGTTTTTCTGACTTTTGTACCATCAGCTCTATACAGATAATTGGTCCTGGAGCTGCTTTTTCCACCCCCTTTTGTAATCCTTGAAGGAAGATTGAGATAATTATAGGAAATTGCACTAATTCCTTTATCCGGGTGAATTGTCATATTTCCATTCAAATCATAGCTAATGGTGTTTTGTAGTGCGTTATATCCTGATGGATTGTTGACAACTCCCGTAGGAAGAGTAATCATATCCAACCGATTGCCTGTATAATTGTAAATCAGATCATCAATCTTCTCTGCAGTAGTCCCTCCGGTACTTGGTGCTGAAAACCTTTTCAGGGTACTGATGTTTCCGTTTATATCATAGCTAAGGATCTCATTATAGTAATCATTAGCTGTGACTGATGATCCCGGCTGTGAATATACACCCTGCAAAAGCCTGTTGAGCCCATCATACTGATAGGAATACCTTCGCTTAGTACCATTAGGAAATGTTCCGGTCATCCAGTCAATCTCCGCAATATTCCCATTGAATCTAGCGGGGGCGGTGTTTGGGTTTTCCGGATTGTTGTATTTTATTTCATACCCGAACAGTTTTCCATTCAAATTAGCAGGATCATTAATTTTCGTCATCCAGCCTCTGATATTGTAATTATAGCTGATATCCTGAAGCGGAGTGGAAGGAGATATCCCCCCCGACTTTCTTCCCGGAAAGCTGCGAAAGCTCATTATATGTGTTTTGGGCTAAATATTCTACAGGATTACTATCCACCTGATGGGTATGGCTCAATAATCTGTTTTGCTGATCATAGATGAAGTTTTCGGTAATGACTTTGTCAGTTTCAGTATCCAATCGTTTGTGAGTGGTAATGCTCTGCTGAACCACTCCCGCAAAATCGAGCCTGGATTCTACTTTTGTTCGTCCACCTAAATGATTAATCGAGTAACTTCCGATAGTCCTTCCTTTTTTGTCGTAGTAGGTGTAGTTTTTCGTCCAGTTATTATCTTCAATGTTTTTCACCAGGCTCATGACCGGAAGGCTTTTGGTGCTTAATCCTTCTGCCGTTGGTGTATCCGTCAGTGTTGTTTCTCCCAGAATCATTGTAGGAAAAGCAGGGTTGAAACTGTAACTTGGATAAGTGTCGTAATAATTGACAGATAACAAAACATAATTAGTCTGTGGATAGGCCGAATTGGTCGTATAATACACATCCATTCCTGTATTGTTAAAACTTGATGCTGTTCTTATTTCATTATTGGAACCTACTCCTTCTACAGCAACCACCTGTTGAGCTCTGCCCGGCGGACTGTCTAAAATACCGGTATAAATGGGTCTTGAAAACTGATCGTATTTCGTGAAAAGCCATTTGCCCTGACCTTCCAGCCCGGTATCTCTAGTAAGAACCAATCGGTCCTGCTTATCATACACCATGTACTCCCAACCTTTTCCGGGAAGTTTCTTTTCTACCAGACGGTTTCTGCCATCGTACCTGTATTGGTAACAAAGATTCTCTAAGTCGGAGGGTGATAGCGTGATAGTCTTTGAGGCTAAAGGAGGAATAACGAATGCCAGCTGGTTGTATTCATTGTACACATAATACGTATCGGCTTTTTCTGTAGCGCTGAGCATTTTTCTGACTAACAATACCTGACCCTCACCATTCTTAAATTCGATGGTTTGGTTGCCGTCTTCATCCGTTACTGTGTTTTTGTAAAGTTGAGCTGCCAGATAGTTTGTACTCTGGCTGATCTGTGAACTGGTAGCCCCATTTACCCAGGTGGTTACCGTCACATATTTTTTTACCTCATCTGCTGTAGTATTGGCATCATAACCAAACTGTACGGATTTTCCCTGCCATGCTGTACCCGGCTGAACCTGTGAAAGTATTCTGTCCAAAGGTGAATTCTCAAGATTCTTATGTATGAAGGCTTTTTCATTGGTGTATACACCTGTAGGATCACCAACAGGAAAATCTACCAATCCTGATCCTTGTGTATAAATGGCTCCGTTTTGTGTTCCCTGCTGGGGAATAGGCAAATAGTCTCTCACCTGTCTCCCGAAACCATCGTACAGGATCGGAGTCACCACATCTTTTCCCTGTGGGGAAGCTTTGATATTCACCACCTGCTTGGGTCTGCCCAAACCATCGAAATACTGGACGGTTTCAGAAGTTTTGGTAGCGGTAGTTCCATTATAATCTAAATAAGTTTTGCTGTAGACATAATTCTCTGTTGTACTTGATTGGTTCTGGGCACTCGTCAGTCCGGACAACAGCAAAGCGCCTATAGGAATTAATATTTTTTTCATCGGTATTAGTTTTTGTAATTGTACTTGAATTCTTTTAAGAGCTTTCCGGTCTGGCTGCCTTCCCTGATTTCCATTAATCTGTTAGCAGAATCATATAAATAAACTTCACGGATTCCTGAAGGAGGGGTGATGCTGGTAACCCCTATCAATGGATCATACGTATAGGTGGTAATAAGCTGTCTTACATTATCTTTTCGAAACGAATCTAACTGAGCGATTAACGAATTCTGTGTTGGTATATCGACATCCTGATTAGATTTACTCACAATATCTGAAGCACCAACCAGCGCCATAGCCTGTTCATAGGTGGAACCTTCAACTTTTGCTATAGGTTTCGTATTACCATAGCCCCAGATGAA
Source organism: Chryseobacterium sp. POE27 (assembly GCF_039727685.1). Classification (NCBI taxonomy): domain Bacteria; kingdom Pseudomonadati; phylum Bacteroidota; class Flavobacteriia; order Flavobacteriales; family Weeksellaceae; genus Chryseobacterium; species Chryseobacterium sp. POE27. The sequence continues at coordinate 3,201,906 of NZ_CP152475.1, read as the reverse complement.
TGCAACTGGAATACCATCTTTTTTAGTGTACTGCAATAAATTACCTTTACTGTCATATTTGTCATAGGTAACCTCAGTATCCATAAGACTTGCATTCAAATTACTCGATCTAACAGAAGACGGAAAATAGTTATCTAAATTATCGTATCTGGTTTCTACGTGGCTCACCTGGGTACTTCCAGAATTAACCTCGATACTTAACGGAATACCGGTCATCCCCTTATTCACCAATCGCGTATTGTTTACATCCTGAGCATAATCGTAATCCGTTGTCAGGACTTTGCCCTCACTCGTGGTGGTTGTACTGATATCCAAATCCCCTGAAGAAGTATAGCTCAGATCTGTTTGCTCAACCATCGACTTGCCATTCAAATAACTCGTATTGATCGTTCTCGTTAATCTTCGCTTGCCAGTTATCAAAGGACTAAATACAAATTGATATTTTGTTAATGGTAACTTATTTATATACGTGTGGCCAGTATAAGAGGTTCCTATAAGAGGACACCCCGTCACTTCCGCAGGGTAAGCAGTATATGTTGGATCGTAAGGTCCTGTAGAAGTATTAATTATACTGAATGAAGGATAAATATTGTATGTGTTAGGTAAATTGCTATATGTATAAGCAGCTGAAGAAAGTTTATTTTGATTTGGATCAAATTTTTCAATTAGTATATTCTCACCATTTGATGGAATGTCAACTTTAGGGATTCCTTTAATAACTGTTCCTGTGGATTCGCTATTGATAAAATTATATTTTGTAAAGCCTTTCGTTGTACTATCAAAAACATTAATGTCTTTTTCTATAACTTCTGAATAACCGAAAGGCTTATTTCCACTGATTCCAAAATCGTTGGAATTTACAGATAGATCATTATAAATTGCAATAAATTCCAGATAGCAACCTGCATTTTGATATGTAGGTTGATCTTTATAAGTAGCCCCGGAGATAAGATTTAGAGGGCGAAAAGGATAAATTAATTTCCCTCCTGAATAATCATATGTTTTATGCGATAATAAAGTACTGTTTTCATAATTTTTGATTGATTTTATCCTTACTCCCTCTCCATAAGAAATTGATTTGTCAATGCCGGAATCATCATAATATTGAAAACGACTGGACACTACTGCAAAATGAATTCCGTCATTACTGTTGTATTGTATGCCGTTTGAAACATAAACATAATATTCTGTAGTTGGATCACTATCTAACAGCACTTCAAAATCTTCATCCCATTTTTGCTGGTGAGTCTGTTCAAAAACACTGCCTGCTACATCAACCTTCCATTCTTTAAGGATCGTATCCGTATATTGCCCATTAACAGTTTTGGTCTTGTGAAGCTGTATTTTACAGTTAAGCATCTGATAGTAATCATAATGCGTCTGTGGATAGCTTGGCCCCATATAACCGTCAAAGATCGTATTTGAAAACTTAATCTTCTTGGATTTAGGAAGCTTGAATGGGGTGCTTTTCAGAAAGTAATAGCCACCCGGAACGGTAGAGGCTCCCCTGTGGGTTACACTTACATCCTTATTGGCAGATTGTACCTGCTGCTGGGTCGGGATAAATTGGTTGAAAAAAAGTGTTGGATTCATATTCAAATTCTGTACGTGCTGCGGTAGGATATGTTACCTTCTTTAAAATATTTGTCGTGATATAATTCTGATTTGTATATCTGTTTGCTCCATTATACGGATAGTTTACATTTAAATTATAATTTTTATATGGCGGTGTATCCAGATAATCAAAAAAACGAAGATCAGGAAGCAGTGTCCCATCATTAGAACCGTTATGATATCCGTAAAAATCTGAACTTGACATTTTTGAAGGCATAATATGACTGGTATCATATTCAAAAACATACGGAGGAATATTCTGGACGGCAGTGCTCTGCTCATTATAATTCACTTCTTGAATTGAATTTAGCTTTAGCCTTTTATTTTTATATCCTTCTTCAGCCCCACTGAATGAAACGGTCGGAAAATAATCTGTATTAAACACAAAACTCTTAATCTTTTTATCCGGATACTTTGACTTGATATCAATAGATGCTAATTTTTTAATGGGAACGGACACAGAATAAGGCTTAATATCATCTCTGTTGTTAAGATTAAAAACTATTCTTGTATCCTCTGTTTCAATACCGATTAAAGTCTTCTTATCATTAATTGTTGCATTATAACTTGTATTGACACTAGGCGACATGGTAAAATTGGGAAAGCGGGCAACCTCAGTAGGATATTCCTGATAGGTACTTTCATCCTGATAGGTAAAATTGACCACTTTACCACTTACCAGTTCAATCTTCGTAACCTTAAAGGTATATCCAATATCGGTGTAATCCGTCTGGTTACTTCTTGATTTTTCTATTGCATTGAAATAGAACTTATCTCCTTTATTGTTTTTTGCAAGCCAACCCTCTGACATTCTTGTGAATTTAACATCATCGTTGCTTTCCATGAAAACAATCTCGGTATTATTTTCCGGATTATAAAAAAATTTTCCTGAATAACCATAAAAATTGTAGGTAAAAATATCAGGCTGTCCTTTCTTTTCCTTTAATCTTATAATTATTTCATTTGAGTCATCTGGTACCGAAGGGTCATGTCCAACTAATGAATATCCATCATTAGTTTCGCTAAAACCTCGTTGCAGTCTAAAAGTCTGATTTTCGGAGTATAGAGTAGGAAAGAAGCTTTTAAATTGGCTATATCCTGAGGCCGTATTAAATCCATCCCCTCCTGTCACGGAATCTTCTCTCCCTCTGATTTCCTGAGTAATGGTACCTTCAGGCATAAAGTTCCAGCCCAAACCTACCCATGTCGCTTCATCCGCTACCTTGATTCCCGAAGTATGATAGCTCAGTGCCAGCGGTATCTCAATATTGTCCACCTTCAATGTATATAAAGGAACTGATACTTCTGCCGTCCCCGTATAATGACCAACGGGTATATCCCCAAACCTACCCAATAAGGCTACCTCAGGAGAAGTAGGTACATTTTTAATACCAGGATCATACTGGCTCTGGTTTCCCTGACCGAATAGATTGTTTAAAGATGCTAATAAAACTATAGCAATCGTTATTTTTTTCATCTCTGTTTATTTCTTTATTAGTTTTGCGTTAGCCGTTTTATTCGTATCTGCCTTTATCGTAATTAAATACGCTCCCTGAATCAAATTCTGCGTATTGATCTTCGTGACTTTATTCTTTGTCTTCAGACTTTGCAGCTGTCTTCCTCCCATATCATACATCACAATATCCGCTTCCTTGAAATCAAATCCGATTTCCACATAAGCATAATCAGATACCGGATTAGGATAGATCTTAATATCCTGCTTCTCGATCAGCTGATCAAGCTGCTTGTCTCCCAGCTTTACGATCTTCCAGTTCTCTTTCCCCAATTCTTCAGCACTTGTTCCAGCTAAAACAATCGAACCATCTCTATTCAGTTTTATATCGGATAATCTCTCCTCTTTTTTCCTTGATTCCCCCCTTCACATGCTTTCTCCACTGCTCATTTCCGTTTTGATCCAAATAAAGCATCCAGAACGTTTCATCGTCACTTTCAATCCGTCCTTCTGCTTGAGTATAACCGCCCAGCAAAATCCCTTTGGTCAGGTTGCCAGATTCCCCTCCTTTGGAGGGACCAGGGGAGGATATCACACTCATCCCCATCAATACATCCCTGTTTTTAAAATTGTAAGACTTCTGCCATATTTCTTCGCCTCTTTCATTAAGGGAGATCAGCCAAAGATCTGTTCCTTCTTCAATCCCTACCGTTTTATTTCCTGATCTTTCCGATCTTGATTCTCCACCAATCAGATATCCTGTTGAAGTCAACGCCAACGTTCTTAAGTGATCATCTCCTGTTCCACCAAAATTCTTTTCCCATTCCACTTTTCCGTCTTTATTCAGCTTGATGATCCAGTAATCGCCCTCGCCAAAATTGTTGGTTGTTTTTGGTTGATAGTTGATGGTTTTACCACTTCCGGCTTCCAGCTTTGTGCTCCCAGCCTTTAACTCAGAACTTCTCGAATACACACCCAATAACACTCCGCCGTCTTTCGTCGGAATCATCTTTTCCACTTCATCCAATCCTTTTCCACCTAAAACTAATTGTGATAATTCTTTTCCGTTTTTATCCAACCGTACCACCAGAACATCTTTAGAACCATAGCCTGCTGTTCCCTTCGAGAGCCTCAGGGAACTCTGATCCGTTGATTCGCCCGTTGCCTGAGCGGAGCCGAAGGCAACGTTCCCCGCCACAAAAAATCCCATATCTGTCGCCTGAATCACCGCTCTGGCTTCCTCATCCGAAGCGCTGCCAATCGTTTTCTGCCACAATTCATCCCCGAATTCATTGATCCTAATCAACCAGATATCAGATCCGCCCTTGGAATCCTCTTTTTTATCCAGGCCTTTTCCGGAAAAAGAAGTGCCGGCTAACAAAAACCCACCTTCTTGGGTATTTACCGTAGCCGAGAGAAAATCATGATTCTGCCCTGAGAAATATTTTTCCCAGACTTCTTCTCCCTGCTGATTAAGTTTAACCAAATGGAAATCATAACCGTTGTTCTGTGGTCCCTGAGCTTGTCGAAGGGAAAGTACGGTCCCTGAGGCTCTCGAAGGGATGCTGCTTCCGGTTATCAGATATTGCTGATCGATGGTTGTGGTGATCTGGGAAAGAAAATCCTGTGTTGAGGACTTAATGTCTTTCTGCCAGATGACTTCCTGGGCCTGAATAGCCAAGGCAGAGCATAAGAATAATGCTCCTGAGTAGATTTTATTCATACTTAGTGTCTATTTTGAGTTGTTATTAATTATTAATTTTTCAATCGTTGCAAAATTATTCTTTTTATCTCACGCCGAAAAGATATAGAATGTCAATTGTATGTGAATATTATCATCCTATCATTTAAAACCGTTTTGCATTTTGATTCATTTTCGTCCCTTCAAGTAGATTTAAAAAATCATATTGAGAAGTTAGATTACCGGTCGGTAATATTGATGAGTTCTCGATACATTTTCTCCGCTTTGCTCCAAAAAATACTCGAACAGACGGAAACATTTGTATTGTGCAATTAACGCACACGTCACTTCGAGTAGATTTTGAAAAAATCATATCGACAAGTTTTTGATTTAAGGATAAATTTCATTCTCGATACATTTTTTCTTCACTTTGTTACGAAAAAACACTCGAATTGACGAACCCAATACCAAAATTTTGCAAAATGCATAATTAGTTATTATTTAAATCTAATATTCATTATTTCTGAAGCAAAGGTATTGCTGTACTGCGACAAAACCTGTCGTGTTATATCATGAAACCGGCTTTAAGAAAAAAACATAAGCTTAGCAGATTCATTTCAGATATCTGTAAGCTTATGCTGAAAAAAAATCACATGTTAAATCTCCCATTTAAGATTCTCCTTTCGAAGAAGAATCTGTACTGCCGTTTCTTTTTGCAGCATGAAGCATCGGAAGAATGTGGTCAATCGTGTACTCCGAGGCTTTTTGCTCACCGCTGAAAATAATCTTTCCCAGCTGAGCCACTTCGCTGATGTACTGGTAAAGCTCCTTGTACAGGTGATTGTTCGTCGACGTAAATGTCTTACGCTGCTGCTGAAAAGCGGTCTGCTCATTACTTTTCGCGGTAATCGCCGTGAAGGCATCTTCCAGGGTGGTTAGCATATCGGCTTTCATTCCCTTGGCCTGTAATAATGCTGATTGTGCAGAAACGATTTGCTTCAGGGAATTAAGCGACATTAGTGCCCCTTCAAAGTTTCTTTTTTTGATTTTTTTCAGCACATCGGTGGCGAGAGATGTTTTTACATTCGCCTTTTTAATGGCCATGTTAAGAATCTTCAAAGGTTTGCTGAGCTGATTTCCCAGGATGTAAAGATCTTCAGTAGTCTGCTTTTGCTGCACAAGCACCAGGTCAGCAGCCTCTTTGGCACGCACCTCATCTGTTTTGCTTTGCATGGCCTGCAGGTAACCGGAATTGAATAAATGATTCTCTGCTTCGAATAAAGACAAATCCCTACTTAAGCTCCTGAGTAATGCATCCGACATCGGAACATACTCTTCTTTTTGTAATTTCATAAATTGTATTTTTTTTAATCGGGATAAAAATATATATTTTTTTGCAGTTTCTAAAATTTTTACCATTTTTTTTCACCATCCTTGGGATTATCTGATCCTGTCAGTATCATGCCTCATTTCCTGAACTTTTTGTCTTTTATCTTCTTCTTGGGTATAGCTCTACTTACCTTGAGTATAACTCCACTGACCTCGGGTATAAGTCTACTTACCCTGAGTATGGGTCTACTTACCTCGGGTATAGCTCTACTTACCTTGAGTATGAGTCTACTGACCTCGGGTATAAGTTTAGTGACCTTGAGTATAGCCTTACTTACCTCGGGTAAAACTCTACTTACCTTGAGTATAAGTCTACTGACATTGGGTATGAGTCTACTTACCTCGGGTATAAGTTTAGTGACATTGAGTATTGGTCTACTTATCTTGGGTAGAGCTATATTCCCTTAAGTTTTATAATTCCGGATCTCCGGAATAAAAAAAATCTGACCTTGTTTCCAAAGTCAGATTTATGATTAATGTCTAATGTTCTGTACCGTTTTTAAATTATAAAATGCTTTAGCCAAGATGTATTTTAAATTTTGGCTAAAGCCCGACATTCTTTTGCCTATTAAGATTGGGCTAAAGCCCAATCCTATTGATGCGCTCGTGTTTCTGTTATCCCGAACTTAAATTATAAAGTTCAGGAAACAGCTACGGTAACAGTTACACTTCCTATATTGTCCCTTAAGCCTTCCCCGTATAATCCTTTTAAATCATCATTGATACAAAGCCAGAGCTGTCCGCTTGTCTGGCTGGTTCCGTTGTAACTATCCCCCACAAGAAATGCGTTATCAGATCCGTCTCCAACAGGCTGTTCACCTATAAATCCGCACAAAGCTCCCATGTTTGCTCCAAGCAGGGTGTATCCGGGCTGGTCTACTATAATCCCTGAAAATCCGTTAGCATCATACAATTCGCGATGGTCTGTATTAGGATCAGCTGTCCATAAGCCGTTTTGGTAATCAATTGAAATGGTATCGCCCGGTACTATTGTTAAACCTGTGTTTTGCCATGTCTGGTTTGCTTCAACCGTTACATTCATGGTCTTTTCTATTACCCAAACTTTTGCCCAATTTACCTGGTAAACCCATGTTGTACCGGGAGCAGCGGTAGGTTGTAACTTAGCATTGTAAGCCCAGCTCCAGCCGGAAGCGGGAACCCAGAAATTAAGGACCAGACTCATATCGGATTGCGGAACATTGGTTTCTGTGTAAAAAGGCGTGGGATTTTTATCTTTATTGATGTACCATTTTACGCCTTCTTCCGACCATTCTATACGCAGGACTACTGTTCCTGACAAGCTTGGCGGAGTGGGATTACTTACCACCTGGTCAAAATTATTCATGCTGCCATCCGTAACCACATATACGTTGGTATTAATCTGTTCTCCACTGTCTTGCCAATAGTTGGATGAAATTTCAAAATCGATTTCATCATGTAAAAACGGACTTGAGGATATTAAATTATAGGCAAATAATGCTGCAACTACACCTCCGGGAGCTGCCCCTTCGCCCGATATTGGTAAAATGACTTCCGCTTCAAAAGCAACACTATTGTAGGAAGCGAGTCCCCATTTTTGAATGGTGCCTATTTGTGCGCCAAGGAAAGTCGTGTTGTTGGAATTGTTCGGATCATTGGTGCCCAGGTATAATTGTGCTACACTATTAATGACAGGTACATACCCAGGTTTTGGAGCGGGATAGTCAACCGGGTTACGGATATTGGTTCGTCCGAAAAAGTCGGGGTTGTTGTTTTGTTGCCATTGCGGACTTTCCCAAACGGTACGGTCTACGTCATTCCCATCTGTGAATGTGAAATACTCTAATAAAACCCAATTGCTTTGGGTTTCTGGTTTTGTTACTGTTTTCATGGTTATATTGGTTTTTAGTTTTTGGTTAAAGAGTTCTTTATATTTTATTGTAGCTTTTAAACAAAATATCAGCGATAAATACAGGTCTGGCATACTGAAAATAGTCCAGATACAATAGATTGGAAAAATAGCCAAATTGATTAGGTTGTCTTTGTGACATCATTTTCCTTCCTAATACTCTATTGGCATCCTGCGCATAAGACCACACAGCCGTTACTGGTGTAAGTGTCCAGGAAAGCAGGAATAAATCACATGGAACCTGTGGATCGTTTTTACATTTTCCATTAAAATTTCTAAGTTTCTCGAATTGGTCATTCTCCATTTTTGCTAAATCTGTTGTATCAGAATATTGATCAAAAACGGTAAGATTTCCTTTTGCCGGAGAACCGGAATTCCAGTCTCTGTAGACCCAATAGCCTGCTTCAGGATAATCTATCGCCCAATCTCCGTCAACCACTATTAAAACAGCTCCTTTACCGGCATTTAAATAAGTACCCATAGACACATCCGCTAATCTGGAAACACCTTGTGGCAAAGTTTTAAAAAGCCAGTTCCCTAAATATGAATTGATAAGATTTCTCATATTCTGATAACTTGTTTGTGAGAAATCATCAAAGTGCGAGAACTTTAAGATGGCTAGTTCCTGATGCCCTTCATCAAAGAATTGTTTTATATTCTTTAACACAGAATCGAGTGAAGGACCATAGACAATTCCATGACGTATATTTAAGTTGCCATCCAACCTTAAGTCAAAGTATCTTGAGCCGGAGCTTAGTTGTTCATATAAGTTCAGATCCTGTGTCCTTCCTGCCAGTCCGCCTGCGTACATTCCTGTATCATGGGTAGCGGGAAGCACCATTTTTTTCAACGGCAAATTGCTGATAACAGGCAACATATTTTTCATAAAGTTCGCAGTGTCCATCACTTTACTATTGGAATACCATAATTGATACATACTTCCTTCATGAACCTGAACAGCTACGTTACCATTAAGAGATACACCTACTTGCGGATTGGCACCGGAATCAAAATTAGAAGAACCTCCCCAGGTAATTTCGTTTCCATTTACTTTTCCTACAAGCTGCCATAAACCTGTTAATCCTTGTGACTCATGAACCTCTACGACTGTCCCATCGTTTGTAAGGCCAACGCTCGGCGCTATACCATCCTGATATTCATGTGCACTTCCCCAGGTAATGCTTTTACCGTTAATTCTACCTACTCTGCACCAAAGTTTATTGTATGCCTGAGACTTGTGTACCTCAACCACCAATCCATCATTATTAATGCTTACGGACGGGGTTACTCCGTCATCATATTTATGACTGTCTCCCCATTCTATTTTTTTGCCTTTGATCTGACCAACACGATAATACAATGAATCATACGACTGGGATTTGTGTACTTCCACAACTACTCCCTGGTCATTAACAGATACTGAGGGCTGTCTGCCACTGTCATACTTTTCATCTCCGCCCCAATCTATGGTATCTCCATTGATGGTTCCTACTTTGTAGTACATACTGTTGGTAAAAGCATTACTCGTTTCATGTACTTCTACAACTACATTGTTACTATTGACCGCTACGGAAGGATGATAGCCACTGCTGTATTTATGGCTTGCTCCCCAGTTGATCGTAGCCCCATTCATACTTCCTACATGATACCACATATCAGAAGAAGCTTCTGAATTGTGTACCTCTACTGCAAACTGACTGTTGACAGCAACATTGCAATTACGACCAGAATCATACTGTTCTGCTAATCCAAATTGAATTGTATTCATGTTAATTAGTTTTTTTAGTTAATAGTTTTTTATGTTATCTTTTAAAAATTACAGTTTTAGTTCAGGGATTGACGAAACGATATCTGCGCTTAAGATTAATGTCAATCCAAATTTACGCACTGCATCAATGCCATCCTTACAACCTGCGCCAATCATATTTTCTATTTAAGATACAATTCGGTTATTAATACCATATATATCAGAATATTATACCACATTTTTTTTGTATGGGCGAATAATTTTCATACATTTATAAAAAACTACCATGAAAATCAACTCACTATTAGATATCTATAGAGAGAAACTCCTCATTCAGAGATACAGCCTGTCTTCGGTTAAAAATTACTGCAGTGCTGTTCAGCATTTTCTTACGATTTCTTCCGCCAGGTATTCTGACCCGGAAGCCATATCGCCGGCCTATATTGAGAATTTTGTGTTATGGAAAAAAAATGTACACAAAGTTTCTGCATCTCATCAGACGATTATCCTTTCCAGCATTGTTAAATTTTATAAACTGCTGTATAATAAGAATCTTAATCTGAGACATCTTTTCCCAAAACGAAATGAATCTACGCTGCCGAAGTTTCTTACCAAAGAAGAGATAAAGAAGTTATTGGATTCCACGAAAAACCTAAAGCACAAAACCATTCTCACCACGATCTACGCCTGCGGCCTGAGACTCAGCGAAGCATTGGAACTGAAAATCTCAGACATCCAATTTGCTGATGCTCTAGTTCTGATAAGACATTCAAAAGGTAAGAAGGACAGGGTGGTCAGTCTGTCTCCGAAACTCATCGAGCTTCTGAGGTTATACCACAGAGAATACAGCCCCGGGGAATATCTTTTTGAAGGGCAATCCGGAGGGCCCTATTCCAAAAGAAGTGTACAGCAGATTCTCAAAAATGCATTGAGGGACGCGCATATTATTTCTGATGCCACCGTTCATACCCTCAGACATTCTTATGCCACCCATCTTCTGGAAAACGGAACAGATATCAGAATTGTAAAAGATTTACTGGGACACACGAATATCAAAACCACAGAAATATACACCCATGTTACGGATGTCAGTAAAATCAAAATCAAAAGTCCTTTAGAATCTTTATAATCCTGATTTAATTTATAATATTAAAAAATCTGACCCTGTTTCCAAAGTCAGATTAATTTATTCATTAAAGGTGATCACTATTTGATCGGATCTTATTTTTTCGGCAGGAAAACTTCTGCCAGCATACAGCGTGCGCTTCCTCCACCATTTACTTCAATAGTATTGAGATCTGAATAAATAATTTCACAGTATTTTTCTATTGCAGCAAGCTGGTCAGGATGTAAAGATTTATAGGCGGTTTCGCTCATTACTAGAAATTTCTCACCTTCTTTATTCTGAACCTGAAGCATATTTCCTGCAAACTGCTGCATCTGCTCTTCAGAAATTTCGATGATTTCTTTGCCCGAATTTTTAATGGTTTCGATTACCTTGTTTCTTTCCAGTTCATCATCGATACAATCAAGGCAGATCACGACAAACTTATCGGCGACACACATCATCACATTGGTGTGGTAGATCGGAAGCCTTTCTTCTCCTACTGTCTGGAACGAATGAAAAACCACCGGAGTAAATCCGTATTTCTCGCAAAATTCTCGGAACAGGTTTTCATCCAGTCTCAATGATACGGATCCGTAAGCAATTTTATTGTCGTGGTCGAAGATCATACTTCCGGTTCCTTCCAGAAAATGTCCCTGTGTTTCAGGGAAAGACCAGTCGTCGATTTCAGCAACTTCAAATCCCTGCTCTTTGATGGTTTCGATAATATCATCACGTCTTTCCACTCTTCTGTTGGACGCGAACATCGGATATAAAACTACTTTCCCATCTTTATGGAAACTTACCCAGTTGTTCGGGAAAATAGAATCCGGAGTATGTGGATCCAATGTATCTTTTATGGTGATTACATTAATTCCTTTGCTTCTCAGTTTTTCCACGAACATTTTAAATTCCGATAAAGCTTTAAACTGAATATCAAAACCTTTCTGCTCAGTCTGGAAGTAGTTGTTTTTTGCGGTTTCTTCGTTAAAGCCAAATGCAATCGGCTCTATCATTAATACGGTATCTGTTGTCTGCATAATTTTAGTTTGTGGTTGATGGGTTTGAGAGTCTGAGTGTTTTAGTGTTTTAGTGTTTTAGTGTTTTAGTGTTTTAGTGTTTTAGTGTTTTAGTGTTTTAGTGTTTTAGTGTTTTAGTGCAAATTTATTCACTATTCATTTGTTGAGGAAAATGTACACCAGCTTTTTGCTTGACTCATCATATTCACCAACATTCCTATTATCTGGTTGTATTGATTGTTTAAAATAATAAATTGATCTTCGTTAATATATTGACATGCGATCGCAAATTGTAACCATGTCTGAGTTTCTCTTGCTTCGCCCTCTGAATCTGTAAGCTTGGCAACGAAAGACTTTTCGTACTTTCTTTTTCCCCAGGCTTCACTTATATTAACAGAAACTGATCTTGATGAGCGTCTGATTTGGTCTGTGAGAGAATAGAGTTCTTCTTTTGGAAAGGATTTTGAAAGTTCATAAATCGCCATTGCAAATTCTACTGACTTTTGAAAAACCTTCAAATCCTGATGAAATTTTATAGTAGGCATAATCATTTGTATTTAATTTAAAAATATAAAACTTTTTAAACAAACACAACTCTGTTACCCTAAAACCCTCAGACTCTAAAACTCTACCACTCAAACATTATCACTCTCTCACAAGCGGCATTGTAGAACATCTCAGCAATCCTCCCATTTTAGAAATCTCGCGATACGGAATTTCTTCTACGGTCATTCCCCATTCGTTTCTAAGGTGGTTATTCATTCTGGTAAAAGTTTTATCAGAAACGACTACTTCAGGGGAGATCGAGAAAATATTCGGAAACATTTCAAACATTTCTTCTGATGTTACATGGAAGCAGTTTTCTTCGCCGAAAATATCAATGATGAGGCGGTAATCACTTTCATCCACAAAGCCATCCTTATAGATAATGCATTTATCTTTACCGATCGGGTTGAACGTGCAATCAAGGTGTAAAATACCCTCATAAGGAATTTTATCATTTTTCTTTAATTCAAGATCGATAATTCTTTTTTTAGGAAAGTATTCTTTAAGAATTTCAATCGCATATTCGTTGGTCCTGGCAGTTTTATAGCTTCTGTAATCTTCGCTGAAACAGGTTCCGATAAATAAGAAATCATCCCATACAATGACATCTCCTCCTTCAATATGGGCAGTTTCCGGGAGATTGATTATTTTCCGCCATTCTACTTTTTCAAAAATATTTCTGTACGCATCCTGTTCATCCGCTCTGTCGGCAATAACATTAGAGATAATCATTTTATCATCTATCACAAACGCAACATCTCTAGCGAAAACCTGATTGTAATCTTCGATAATGCTTGGCCTCAGCACTTCGACATCATATTTCTTGAGTACTGCTTCAAAAGCATCCATTTCACTGATGATATCTGATTCCTTCGGATATATATTGTTTTGGATGGAATAATATGACTTAGCATCGTAGCTTTCCTCAAGTGTAGGAATCCCTCCCATTGAATTAGGTTGTCCCAAAACCACTGATTTCAGCCTTCCTGTTTCGTTTTTAATATTTAGATTCATAAAGATTTATGCAATGCTACAAATATAAGTAAAGGTCTGTATCTGGGAAACTTTTGACGCGTTTTTAAAGGCAGGCCGCAATATTAATCTGAAAAATATTCTTATTGCAGTTTTTTACTCGAGTCAATCAATAGACTAAAATAATTGTTTGCTTAGTTAATGGATTTTCACAGATATTTTTTTAATCAATAATTTTTAATTTTTTTTAAATAGCATTCAATTTAATTTCCTATATTAGTGATATATTAATCAACCTAAATCATTAAAAATCAATCATCAAAATCATTACATTATGAAAACAAAAAATCCTGTGCTAAAAAAAGCACAAAAACTTGGGAGAGATCAGCAAAAATCTATTATTGGAGGAGCATCGGCGGCGAGACGCTGTTGCGAGTTTGACTTTGAAACCGGAGCATGTACTCTTTGGACGTGTGACAGATGTCAATGTCCATAAATAAAAATTAAAAGGCCGTTTCACGAATTGTGAGACGGTTTTTTATAAAATATTTCTTTGTGTTTAATCCTGTTTCATTTTTTCAGGACATTACAATTCCGTGAAATAAAAAAATCCCAAAGCAAGCTTTGGGATTTTTTATTTGATTTGAAAATAAAGTTCTTTAAAATATTGTGTTCTCCAAAAAGGAATGAAGAATTTCCAAAAAGTATTTTTATCTATAATACCTTTTTGATATAGTCTATAAAAATCTGTGATTTCACGATAAAAATAGTACAGAAGTACCAACAAAGCAAACATATTATAATACCCTTGTTTTGCGACTATAAGCATTATAACCAACGGAAATAATATACATAGATAATAAACTATTATATTCTTCATAAACTCTATTTATTCATGATGGCAAGAAAGTAAACAACCTCCTGCTATTATTATTGTTAATTCAGGGTAAAATATTAATCCAATTGTAAGCTTTCCAAAATGGAAAATTAAAAATAAGTTTAATTTTGACACTGGCTATTTTTCGTCAATTATCTTTGACAGCTCAAGAAATGTTAGAAAATATTTCTTTATAAAAGATAGATATAAATAATTTGATTAAATATAAAAACTCCCAAAAATTGGGAGTTTTTACTTGATATTAATCTTGTATTATCTGTTTACCATATCGATGTAATCTCTTTTCTGAGCACCCTGATATACCTGTCTTGGTCTTCCGATAGGATCGCCTTTCAGTCTCATTTCTTTCCACTGAGAAATCCATCCCGGAAGTCTTCCTAATGCAAACATTACGGTGAACATTTCCGTAGGAATTCCTAATGCTCTGTAAATAATTCCTGAGTAGAAATCCACATTCGGATATAGTTTTCTTTCTACGAAATATTCGTCTTCAAGAGCTACTTTTTCCAATTGCATTGCGATATCAAGCGCTTTATCATGAATACCCAGTGAATTAAGGATGTCATCTGCCGCTTTCTTAATGATTTTTGCTCTAGGATCAAAGTTTTTGTACACTCTATGTCCGAAGCCCATTAAGCGGAAGTTGTCATTTTTATCTTTAGCTTTAGCCACCCATTTATTCACATCTCCGCCATCTTTTTCAATAAGTTCAAGCATTTCGATTACTGCCTGGTTTGCACCACCGTGAAGTGGCCCCCAAAGTGCAGAAACCCCTGCTGAAATAGAAGCAAAAAGGCCTGTATGAGCAGAACCAACCATTCTTACGGTAGATGTAGAACAGTTTTGCTCATGATCTGCGTGAAGGATTAATAATTTATCTAAAGCCTGAACTACCACAGGATCAATTTCAAACTCCTGGTTTGGCATTCTGAATGTCATTTTGTAGAAGTTTTCTACATAATTCAGACTGTTATCTCCGTGGTTAAGCGGTAATCCCTGAGTTTTTCTATACGTCCATGCGCAAAGATGAGAGAATTTGGCAATCATTAATTCTGCAGCAAGATCCATTTCTTCTTTAGAATTTACATTAACGGCTTTTGGGTTAAAAGCCGTCAAAGCAGAAGTTAATGAAGATAAAACTCCCATGGGATGAGCAGAACGAGGAAAAGCATCGATGATCTTTTTCATCTCCTCTGCTACGAAATTATATTTTTTAATGTTTGATTCGAAAGAACTGTACTGATCCTGAGTAGGCAATTCACCGTTTAACAACAGATACATTACTTCTGTAAAGTTTGATTTATCAGCAATCTGCTCGATTGGATACCCTCTGTAGAATAATTCTCCTTTATCTCCGTCTAAGTAAGTGATGTCGCTAAGGGTAGCTCCGGTATTTTTGTAACCTAAATCAAGAGTAATAAGACCCGTCTGGTCTCTTAATTTTGAAATATCAATTCCTCTGTCTCCGATAGTACTATCCACAATTGGATATTCATACGAATTACCGTCGTAATTCAATATTACTTTGTTGTCTGACATTATTTATTTTTTTTCTAAATATACTATTTATTATAAAATACGGCAAACTAAAAATTTCGCTTGCCGTTATTTATAAATTCGATTAATTATCTTTTGATTTTAAAGGCATCTAAGCCTGGAAACACTGCTGTTTCACCCAACGCCTCTTCAATTCTCAACAACTGGTTGTATTTTGCCATTCTGTCTGATCTTGAAGCAGATCCTGTTTTGATCTGTCCGCAGTTCATTGCTACTGCTAAATCAGCGATTGTGGAATCTTCTGTTTCGCCAGATCTGTGAGACATTACTGAAGTGAATCTGTTGTTTTGCGCCATTTGTACAGCGGCCATTGTTTCAGAAAGAGAACCGATCTGGTTTACTTTTACAAGGATTGAGTTGGCAATTCCTTCTTTTACTCCTCTTGAAAGTCTTTCAACATTCGTTACGAATAAATCATCACCTACCAACTGTACTCTGTCACCTATTTTATCGGTTAACATTTTCCAACCTTCCCAGTCATTTTCCTGCATACCATCTTCGATAGAGATGATCGGATATTTTGCGGCTAATTCTGCCAAGTAAGAAACCTGCTCACTGCTTGTAAATTGAGCGGCATCCGGAGTCTGGAATTTTCTGTAATCGTAGATTCCGTCTTTATAGAATTCTGAAGCAGCACAGTCAAGCGCTAACATGATGTCGTCACCCGGCTTATAACCTGCCTTTTCAATTGCCTGTAGCAATGTGTCCAAAGCATCTTCAGTTCCTTTAAAAGTTGGCGCGAAACCACCTTCATCACCTACTGCAGTGGATAAGCCTCTTGAGTGAAGAATAGATTTAAGGTTATGGAAAATTTCAGTTCCTTTTCTTAATGCGTGAGAGAAAGAATCTGCTTTCACCGGCATAATCATAAATTCCTGAAACGCAATCGGCGCATCTGAGTGAGAACCCCCGTTAATCACGTTCATCATCGGAACAGGAAGTGTATTGGCATTAACACCACCAACATATTTGTATAAAGGCATTTTCAACTCTGCTGCCGCTGCTTTGGCTGCAGCTAAAGAAACACCAAGGATTGCATTGGCACCAAGATTTCCTTTATTGCTCGTTCCGTCAAGATCAATCATAATCTGATCGATAAGATTCTGATCGTAAACCGGAAGCCCTACCAATTCAGGTGCAATTACTTCTCTTACATTCTCAACAGCTTTAAGAACACCTTTCCCCATGTATTCTGAACCGCCATCACGCAATTCCACGGCTTCATGCTCTCCTGTAGACGCTCCTGAAGGTACTGCTGCACGACCCATCGCACCGCTTTCCGTGAATACATCTACTTCAACTGTAGGATTTCCTCTTGAATCTAAAATTTGTCTCGCTTCTATGTAAGAAATGTAACTCATTGTTCTTTTTTTATAGTTTAGACAAATTTAATCAATTTTTAACTTTTCAAAGCACAGAGGAACCAATTTATACGTTTATTCTGAGTTAAATTTTAGTTAATTTTAGGATTGTGATAATTTATTTTAAATTATATTTTTCTCTCTCGTCAGGGGTAAGAGCTCTTAAAGTCTTTGCTTCTTCAGCCTTAGCATCACTTGCGGCTGTTTCAGAAATTTTTTCCTGCAGTTTGACTATTAAATCTACAACCTTATCAAAGCTATTAAAATAACTATCATCTTTACATTGCTCAGGAAAATTAACACAGTGTTCTTCAAGTCTATACAATGCGTCTCTGAGCATATTTACCGGCGCTGTTCTTTCTCCTAATTTGGATAATGTTTCAGCTATTTTTGTTATTTGTTCAGCTGAAACACTGTCTCCTGATTTCAGTTTACCTGTAAGTTTACTGGTAATATCCGTTGTAGTCGCTATAGCGGCATCCGGCTGAACTTCTGATAAAATTTTATCAATTTTACCATTATTATCAAGACTTATAACAGCTCCTCTGCGAGTAGCATCATACGACATCTGATAATTTGACCCTTTATTTTCCAGTTCCTTCAACGTGGCTTTATGTCTTATGTTACATGACATTAATGACACAATTACGAATAGATAAAAAACTATTTTCATGGCATTACATTATAAATTGAATTTTCTTTTTCATTAAATCTTACATTTCCTTTTTCAAGCACTATTGCTAATGCTGAAAATTCCTGAAAGTCCAAATCATCTATAATCTCAGGATCTGTATCTTTAAGCTTTAATATAACCTTCCCTTTTTTTGAAGTTATATTCCATTCTAATAAATAGTCAACAATTATTTTCATGGTCCATTTTATTTTAAGTTAATTAGTATTTATTTTTAAATGTATTTGCTAGCAATCATATAAATGCGTTATTAAGAAACACTTTTTTTCTGTTTTTCATTTGTTTTAATAAGTAAATAGCCCGCACTACTTGTTCCCATTAAAGCCAAAGCATAATTATCAAAAACAGGAAACTCTGTAGTATTAGTAATGAATTGGCAGACAAATACTAAACCGAAAATAATATTAAACAATAAAGCCTGGTAACGATGCACACTTATTCCGCCGGCATCTGATAATATATCTTTTATAAAACTCTTACTCTCAGTATTTTTTTTGGAGGTTGGTATTTCATTATCAATATATGTTGCCACACTTGCAGTCCCCACACTGATTCCTAATAAAAGTAAAATTGAAGGTTCTTTTAGGTTCAAAAGCAAATCAAAGTTACCATTGTTTCCTATACCAGCGCACAAACATATTATTACAATCATTGTCCAGTAAAACAACTGGCTTCTGGAAAAGCTAAATGTTTTGTCTGACCCATTATCGACCTGTCTGTCTTTTAATAAATCCGTTTTAACAGCAAGCCACATTCCGAATATAAAAATGGCTACAGGAAGAACATATTCGAATAAAATTTTCATGGTTTTTAATTTTTAATTTATACTTCAAAGTTATTTAAAAAAAGTAACTTATGTCAATTACACTAAAAGGTGATTTATGAAAAAATGCAATTAAAATGATATTTTAATGATAAATTTTGCTTTCTCACAAATCCATCCTGAAAAACAGATGTGTTCCGTTTTCAGTAGTAATTTCACAATGTCCGTTCTGTTCCTGCATTCTTCGTTTCATATTGCGAAGGCCGTATCCTTCCGGATTTTCATTGTTAATTCCAATTCCGTTGTCGGAAATCTTCATGATGAATTTGTTATTCTTTTGAAGAAATGACAAGATAATCTGATTGGCCTGACTGTGCTTATAAATATTATTCAGAGCTTCTTTTAAACACAAGAATAAATTTCTTCTTTGTTCGGTTGAAATGGTTGTTTCTTCAGTTATATTTTCGCTTTCTGTAATGATTAGAATTGTTGTTTTCTTAAGAAAATTTTGTGCATACATTTTAGCATAATCGATAAAACTTCCCAGTGTATCATTCCCTGAATTCAGGCTCCAAAGCATTTCTCTCATGGAAATATTCATTTCTTCGGAGGTTTTCAGAAGTTCATCGATATCATTTTTTAGATCTTCATTTTCAGCGCGCTGTTTTAGAAACTCTGCCTGCAGCTTTAAAGCCGAAATACCCGCTCCGAGATCGTCGTGCATATCATGGGAAATTCGTTCCCTTTCTTTTTCTATTGATCTTTGTTTTTCGAGTTCTTTTTGAAGGAGTTGGTTTTGGTATTCGGATTCTTTGAGTTGTTTTTCTTTAATGTATAGAAGTTGCTTTCGGTTGTACATTAAAACAACGAAAATTATAAACATAACAAATAAAAGTACTATGGCTATTGCTATTATATAAGTACTTCTAATAATCTGAGGCAATTCTTCTTTTAAAATTATACTCATATTTATATAAAGAAATATAAAACATTAAATACAACAGGATATTTACCGCATCAAAATTACTTTTAATGAAATCTGAAAATTCCTTATCGTTATAATAAAAATAATACATAGGTAAACATCTAAAAATACCAAAACAGCTCCAAATTAATAACCCTGAACTAATCCAAAAGTTAGGATCATTAAAAATTTTAGTGTCATCTACTGTTAAAATCTTATTAGAATACCAAAGAATAGAATGACATATCAAGAACAACATCACTGCAATAGCTACTTTTTCATCGAAATCCAATCCCAAAAATTTTGTGAAAAATATTATAAATACTAAACAAAGTAAAAGTGATATTTTGGACAAAGTTTTGAGAACTTTTTTATATAAAATTTTAGAATAAAAAGAATAAAAAAAAATAGAAACAAAAATTAAATATAAATTGTATTGTAATCCTATCAATATATTTTTGTCAATTTTATCAATAATGAACGAATATACTTCAACTATTACTGTTACTAAAAGGTATATTAGCAAATTATTCTGAGCAGAAAGACCATACTTCCTGCCCAGAATAAAAGATTTGAAAAAAACAACAATTAATACTATGTTGTATATAAAATTTAATATCAATTTCTATGGTTTTAGGTTACCTAAATCGTAATATCCGTCATGAACCGGGATAAGTTTACTTTGTTCATCAACTTCAATATGATGAATTCTATCTGAATCTTTTATATAGACAGCCAGACTTAATCTGTTTTCTTTGGGTATTATTGTTTCAAATTCAAGATCATCTTCAAAATCTTTAAAGTTTTTTATAGCCTCCATTTTATATACTATGTATTCAGTAGCGTTACTATTATTAAGTGTTGTTGTTACCAGATTATTCACAGCACCTTTTCTGTAAATATCGACTATACTCGTAAAACTTGGAGTTGCCGCTACATCCCGAACAGAGCCATCACTCTGTAACCAATATGCTTTATCATTACCTAAGTTTAAATTCCCATCACTTTTATCAAATTCTTCTAAGTCTGAAAATCTAAATATGATATTAAGGCTACCATTATCATCTATGAAAAAAATATGCATGTAGGTTTTGTCAACATTATCATTTACTATCCTATTGATTTCATTCTTAGAAATAGTGAATTTATTCTCTACTTTATAGCCTTGTTTACTAAAAAAATGTTTGTCAAATCTTTTCTTACATTCTTTATACATTTCCAGCGTCAGCGGCTTATACATTAAATATTGCTCGAGCCAATCTTCATTTAAAAAATCTAAAGATTTATTGTTATCACAACTTGCATTTAAAATTTCAGTAATCAGCCACAATTTTAAATCCATACAAGATTGTTCATTTTTCTCAATGTTTTCCATAAGTTATTAGTTTTTAAAATGGTTAAGTTTATTAATAGCCTCCACTTTGTTATTGACGTGGAGTTTTCTGTAAATGTTTCCGACGTGTTTTTTCACGGTATCAATACTGATAAATTTCTTATCAGCGATTTCTTTGTAAAGCAACCCTTGAGAAAGAAGCTCCAGAATTTCCTTTTCTCTTTCTGTTAGCTCATCAAAACCTTTTATTTCGGGAAGTTTTCTCTCGAAGTGACTTAATACCTTTCTGGCAATTGAAAAGCTCATGGGCGCACCGCCATTGTAGACGTCACGAATAGAAGTAAGTATTTTATCCATACTTTCGCCCTTCACAAGATATCCCATTGCACCGGCTTTAAGAGAACTAAACACCTTGTCGTCGTCCTCAAAACTTGTACACATAATAAACTGGGTATTCGGAAGTTCTTTTTTTAGCTTTTCAATAATTTCAATGCCGAGCATATCCTGTAACTGAATATCCATCATCACGACATCCGGAGAAATGTCAGAAAGATTTTTCAGCGCTTCATTGCCATTGAAGAACTGGGCAACAACTTTCATATCATCCTGATAATTGATGACTTTCTTCAACGCATTGTTGTAGTTCTTTTCGTCTTCTACTATGGCTATGGAAATGCTCATGCTTTTGGTTTGTTTAAAGCAAATTTCACCAGAAAAAAGAGAAAAGTCAATTACTCTTTTGTGTAATTTTAAAAGTTTGAGTCTCCTTTTATTGGTTTAGTTTTTGTTTTTATTAAATTTAGTGAAAATTACTTTACTTTTTAAAATAATTAACAATCACTACATTAAAAAAAATTAACATCATGAAAAAGGGAATTTTCATCGCAGTTGCAATGATTTCATTATCGCTAATAAGCTGTAAAAAAAAGTGAAAGCGGAAATAAAAGTGTACTAAAATCAGACAGTTCAGGAGTAATATTGGCAGATAACGGTAAAGTAGATTCTACCGTTCAATATCAAACTGATGTCAACGGAAAAAAATATGTAAAAACAGATTACGTTTACAAAGCCACTGATGGAAGCCTGGTAAAAGTAGTTTTTAATTACGAAGAAAAAACAATGAGTGTCAGAAGTAATAATAAGACTTTTATTCTGAATAAAGTAGAATCTAAAGGAAACGAAACGACTTACGAAAAAATGGATATGAAAGCCACCGTAAAAGGAGATAGTTTGATTTTAGATCAGGAAAATAATATTATCCAACTCGTAAGGACGAAAATTTAACATAAAAAAACCGTTCAGCAATCTGAACGGTTTTTCTTTTTATATTCTGAGAATATTATTCTTCAGTTTTTTCCTCTGTAGAATCAGCAGCTTCAGCCGTTGGCTCAGCAGCTTTTTCTTCTACTACAGGAGCTTCAGCAACGACAGCTTCTTTTTTTAGCAGTTGTAGATCTTCTGCTTCTTCTTGTCGCTTTTTTCTCTTCAGCATTAGGATTATAAAGCTCGTTGAAGTCTACCAATTCGATAAGAGCAGTATCAGCAGCATCACCTGGTCTGAAACCTGTTTTGATGATTCTTGTATAACCACCGTTTCTCTCAGCGATTTTAGGAGCTACTGTTCTGAATAATTCAGTAACCGCTTCCTTGTTTTGAAGATATGAAAAAACAATTCTTCTGTTGTGTGTAGTATCTTCTTTTGCTTTAGTTAATAGAGGCTCAACATATACTCTTAAAGCTTTAGCTTTAGCAACAGTAGTGTTGATTCTTTTATGCTCAATTAGAGAACAAGCCATATTAGAAAGTAAAGCACTTCTGTGAGAAGCTGTTCTTCCTAAGTGATTGAATTTTTTACCGTGTCTCATTATTAATTATTTATCAGCGTCTAACTTATATTTTGCAACGTCGAAACCGAAGTTAAGACCTTTTGAATGCACTAATTCTTCTAGTTCTGTCAAAGATTTTTTACCAAAATTTCTGAATTTCATCAAATCAGACTTACTGTAAGAAACCAGTTCTCCAAGAGTTTCTACTTCAGCAGCTTTCAGACAGTTAAGGGCTCTTACGGAAAGATCCATATCTGCTAATTTAGACTTAAGTAGTTGTCTTGTATGAAGAGTTTCCTCGTCGTATTGGATAGATGCTTTTACAGCTTCTGTTTCAAGTGTGATTCTCTCATCAGAGAACAACATGAAGTGATAAATTAATATCTTAGAAGCTTCTGTTAAAGCATTTTGAGGACTGATGGAACCATCAGTTTCTATATCTAATACAAGTTTTTCGTAGTCTGTTTTTTGCTCTACACGATAATTTTCAATGCTGTACTGTACTTTCTTGATTGGCGTAAAAATAGAGTCGATGGCAATAGTACCAACAGGTGCATTGTTTGACTTATTTTGTTCAGAAGGAACATACCCTCTTCCTTTTTCTATGTTGAAAGTAATTTCGAAAGTTACATCACTGTTTAGGTTACAAATCACTAAATCCGGGTTTAATACCTCAAATCCGTTGATAGATTTACCTAAATCACCAGCAGTAATAACCGTTTGACCCGAAACCTTAGCAACAACCTGCTCATTAGACTGGTTTTCTGCTGTAGCTTTTAATCTTACCTGCTTAAGGTTAAGAATAATTTCGGTAACATCTTCGATTACTCCTGGAATAGTTGAAAATTCGTGCTCTACACCTTCTATTTTGATAGATGAAATAGCGTATCCTTCCAGAGAAGAAAGCAACACTCTTCTCAAAGCATTACCGATTGTAAGCCCGAAACCTGGTTCTAGTGGTCTGAATTCAAACTGACCTCTAAAATCATCAGAGTTAAGTAAAATTACTTTATCGGGTTTTATGAATTGTAAAATTGCCATATTATTGGGTTGAGCAAAAATTTGATTAAAAAATTATTTAGAGTAAAGTTCGACGATAAGCTGTTCCTTGATGTCTTCCGGAATTTGGATTCTCTCAGGAGCAGAAACGAAAGTACCTTCTTTCTTCTCATCGTTGAATTGTAACCACTCATAATTTGCTTTAGAAGCCAATGCGTTTGTAACAACTTCAAGAGATTTAGATTTTTCTCTTACAGCAATTACGTCACCTGCTTTTACCAAATATGAAGGAATGTTCAGAATCTCTCCATTCACAGTGATGTGTCTGTGAGAAACTAATTGTCTTGCAGCAGATCTTGTTTTAGCAAAACCTAATCTGTACACTACGTTATCCAATCTAGATTCGCAAAGTTGTAATAAAACTTCACCTGTTACACCTTTACTTCTGTGTGCTTTGTCGAATAAGTTAGCAAACTGTCTTTCTAAAATACCATAAGTATATTTAGCTTTTTGTTTTTCAGCCAACTGAACTGCATATTCAGATTTTTTAGCACCTCTTCTTTTGTTAGGACCGTGTTGTCCTGGCGGTTGGTTTTTTCTTTTTTCGAAGTTTTTGTCATCTCCGTAGATTGCAGCACCAAACTTTCTAGCAATCTTAGTTTTAGGTCCAATATATCTTGCCATAATGGGGTAAATTCTAAAAATTAAACTCTTCTTCTTTTTGGTGGTCTACATCCATTGTGTGGCATAGGAGTCACATCAATGATTTCGCTAACTTCAATTCCTGAATTGTGAATAGATCTGATAGCAGATTCTCTACCTGCACCTGGCCCTTTCACAAACACCTTTACTCTTCTTAATCCAGCTTCGTGAGCTACAGCAGAGCAATTTTCAGCTGCCATCTGAGCAGCAAATGGAGTATTCTTTTTAGAACCTCTGAAACCCATTTTACCGGCAGAAGCCCAAGAGATAACCTCTCCGTTTTTATTTGTTAAAGAAATGATGATGTTATTGAAAGAAGCCTGAATATGAGCTTCACCAATAGCTTCAACTTTTACTTTTCTTTTCTTAACTACTTTAGTTTGTTTTGCCATAATTCCTAACGATTATTTACTAGCTTTTTTCTTGTTAGCAACAGTTTTTCTCTTTCCTTTTCGGGTTCTAGAGTTGTTTTTCGTTCTCTGGCCTCTTAAAGGTAATCCAAGTCTGTGACGTATTCCTCGTTGGCATCCTATGTCCATCAATCTCTTGATGTTCAATTGCACTTCAGATCTAAGCTCTCCTTCTACTTTAATGTTTTCAGAGATATAGTTTCTGATTGCAGCCAATTCATCGTCATTCCATTCGTTGACTTTCTTGTCTTCGCTGATACCGGCAGCTTTAAGGATTTCTGAAGAAGTACTTCTTCCAATTCCGTAGATGTAAGTTAAACCGATAACACCTCTTTTGTTTTTTGGTAAATCAATACCTGAAATTCTCGCCATAATTTAATGTTAGCCTTGTCTTTGTTTAAATTTTGGGTTCTTCTTGTTGATTACGAATAGTACACCTTTTCTGCGTACGATTTTGCAATCAGCGCTTCTTTTTTTAATTGATGCTCTTACTTTCATTTTGATCGTATTTATTTTTTAACAACAGCCAAATGAAACGCGTGTTCCATTTGGCAGATTGTTTTAATATCTAAATGTAATTCTCCCCTTCGACAAATCGTAAGGAGACATTTCTAATTTTACCTTATCACCAGGTAATAACTTAATATAGTGCATACGCATTTTACCAGAGATATGAGCAATAAGAACATGCCCATTTTCCAGTTCAACACGGAACTGAGCGTTCGAAAGTGCTTCCGTGATAACGCCGTCCTGTTCAATATGTTTTTGTTTTGCCATAAATTAATATCCAGTCGTTCTTGATAATTTAGACTGCATTAAGCCATCATAATGATGGTTCAGCAGATAAGTATTAATCTGTTGAACAGTATCTAAAATTACTCCAACCATAATCAATAGTGATGTTCCCCCGAAAAATAAGGCGAACGCATCTGTCTGAACAAAGCTTCCGTGTACAATTGCCGGAAGGACTGCAAAGATAGATAAAAAAATTGCACCTGGCAAGGTAATTTTTGATAAAATATCATCTAAATAATCAGCCGTCTCTTTTCCTGGTCTTACTTTCGGTACCAAGCCTCCATTCCTCTTCAAATCATCAGCCATCTGGTTTACCGGAATCGTAATTGCAGTATAGAAAAACGAGAAGATAATAATCAATAATGCAAACAATACGTTGTACTGCCAGCTAAAAACATTCTTGAAACCTGCAAGAAAAGTATTAGATTCATCCACTTTAGTTAATAATCCCGGTACGAACATCAATGCCTGAGCAAAGATAATTGGCATTACACCGGCAGCATTTACTTTCAATGGGATCCACTGTCTCGCTCCCTGCATAAGATTTCTGTTTACACCTCCTCTTGCCTGAGCTCTGCTTACATACTGGATAGGAATTTTTCTGACAGCAACGGACAATACCACCGCTAAAAGAACCACTACCATCCAAAAAATTACTTCAATAAGGATCATGATTGATCCCATTCCTCCTTTTCCGTTCTGAACCGCCATTTCCTGTACGAATGCTTCAGGTAATCTTGAAAGAATCCCCACCATAATAAGGATAGAGATACCGTTTCCAATACCTTTGTCGGTGATTTTCTCACCCAACCACATTGCGAATACTGACCCGGCAACCAAAATAACAATACTTGGCAACCAGAACATGATAGAATTTGGCTCTACATAATATGCAGATGAGAACTGAGCATACGGTAAGAATAATTGAGTAATAGAAGTTAAATAAGAAGGTGCCTGTACTAAACAAACGCCAATTGTTAACCATCTAGTTATCTGATTCAATGTATTTCTACCTGACTCTCCATCTTTCTGAAGCTTCTGAAGATAAGGAATAGCCATCCCCATCAACTGAACAATAATAGAAGCAGAAATATAAGGCATGATACCTAACGCCATTACGGAAGCGTGGCTGAAAGCTCCTCCCGTAAACGACGAAAGCAAGCCAAGGAGACCTGCTCCTTGCTTGTTACCGCCTTGATTTTTATAATGCTCTAAGAGATCTCCCACTTCTGCAAGGTTAATTGCAGGCAAAGAGATATAAGATGCGAATCTATACACAAGGATAATTCCTAAAGTGAAGATAATTTTATCTCTAAGTTCTTTAAGACTCCAAATATTTTTGAGGGTTTGTATAAATTCTTTCATTAGTAATTATTATAAGGTAATTGCTTTTCCACCTGCTTTAGAGATCAACTCTTCAGCAGATTTAGTGAACTTGTCAGCAGAGATTGAAACCGCAGATTTCAATTCTCCTCTACCCATAATTTTCACTAATTCGTTTTTAGTAATTAAACCGTTTTCAATCATAACTTCTCTTGTAATATCTCCTGTGATAGATTTATTTTCAATTAAAGTCTGGATTGTATCAAGATTAATTCCTCTAAACTCTTTTCTGTTTACATTTTTGAATCCGAATTTAGGTAATCTTCTTTGTAAAGGCATCTGACCTCCTTCAAAACCGATTTTCTGAGAATATCCGGCTCTTGCTTTCTGTCCTTTGTGACCTTTTGTAGAAGTACCTCCTTTTCCAGTACCCTGACCTCTACCAATTCTTTTTGAATTGAAGGTTGATCCTGCAGCTGGCTTTATGTTGTTTAAATTCATTTTAAAATTATTTTAAAAATTATTTTTGAACTTCAAGTAAGTGACTAACTGCAGCTATCATTCCTAAGATAGAAGGAGTAGCTTCGTGTTCTACAACTTGGTGAAGTTTCTTTAATCCTAATGCTTCAAGCGTTCTCTTTTGGGTTTTTGTTCTTCCAATAGCGCTTCTTACTTGTTTTACTTTGATTGTTGCCATTGTTTATATATTAACCGTTAAACACTTTACTTAGAGAAACTCCTCTCATTCTAGCGATCTCTTCAGGTCTTCTGATATCCAATAACGCTTTGAAAGTAGCTTTCACCACGTTGTGAGGGTTAGAAGATCCTTTAGATTTTGAAAGGATATCGTGAATACCAGCAGACTCCAATACGGCTCTTACCGCACCACCGGCGATAAGTCCTGTACCGTGAGAAGCAGGTCTTAAGAAGATATCTGCACCTCCGTATCTAGCAGTCGTCTGGTGAGGAATCGTATGGTTCATTACAGGAACTTTCACAAGATTTTTCTTAGCATCTTCAACTGCTTTGGCAATTGCAGAAGCTACCTCTTTAGATTTTCCAAGTCCGTAACCGATAACACCTTCTTCGTTACCTACTACAACGATAGCAGAAAATCCGAAAGCTCTACCTCCTTTAGTTACTTTTGTTACTCTGTTAACAGCTACGAGACGATCTTTAAGTTCTAATCCTCCCGGTTTTACTCTTTCTATATTATCTAGTCCTAACATATTTTCCGAAATTTAATGATTAGAATTTAAGTCCACCTTCTCTCGCACCGTCAGCAAGAGCTTTTACTCTTCCGTGATATACGAATCCGTTTCTATCAAATACAATATTTTCGATTCCTGCAGCGATAGCCTTAGCAGCAATAGCTTTACCTACAGCAGCAGAAACTTCAGTCTTATTTCCGTTAGCCTCAACGCCTTTCTCTCTTGAAGAAGCAGAAGCTAAAGTTTTTCCACTGTTATCGTCGATTAACTGAGCGTAAATTTCCTTATTACTTTTGTATACAGATAATCTTGGCAATTCAGAAGATCCGGAGATTTTTCCTCTTACTCTTCTTTTGATTCTTATTCTTTTTTCTACTTTACTTAATGCCATAATACTTATAATTTATTAAGCAGATTTACCAGCTTTACGTCTAACAATTTCTCCTACGAATCTTACACCTTTTCCTTTGTATGGCTCAGGCTTTCTGAAAGAACGAATCTTTGCAGCTACCATCCCTAGAAGTTGGTTGTCGTGAGACGTTAAAGTAATAATTGGGTTTTTACCTTTTTCAGTCAATGTATCAACTTTTACTTCGCTAGGAAGTTCTAATACGATACCGTGAGAGAATCCTAAAGCCAACTCAAGTTTTTGACCTGCGTGTGATGCTCTGTATCCTACCCCTACTAGTTCCAGTTTCTTTTCGAAACCTTGATTTACACCAACAATCATGTTGTTGATTAACGCTCTGTATAAACCGTGAAGCGCTTTGTGTTGTTTAGCTTCAGATGGTCTGTTTACGTTCAGTTCACCATCTTTCTGTTCTATAGTAATTCCTGCTGTAAGCTCCTGAGAAAGTTCTCCTTTAGGACCTTTTACAGTTACCACACCATTGTTTTCAGTGATTGTAACTCCTGCTGGAACTGTTATAATTGCTTTACCAATTCTTGACATTTTCCTGTGATTAAAAATTAATAAACATAGCAGATTACTTCACCGCCTACTTTTTCTTCTCTGGCTTTCTTGTCAGTCATTACTCCTTTAGAAGTAGAGATGATAGAAATACCCAAACCGTTTAGTACTCTTGGAAGTTCAGTAGAACCTTTGTACTGTCTCAAACCTGGTCTAGAAGCTCTTTGGATAGATTTAATAGCAGGTTTGCTGGTTTGTTTGTCGTACTTTAAAGCGATTTTGATCGTACCCTGAACAGCGCTATCTTCAAACTTGTAGTTTAAGATATACCCTTGATCAAATAAAATCTTAGTAATCTCCTTTTTGATTTTCGATGCAGGAATTTCCACCACTTTGTGGCCTGCGCTTTGTGCGTTCCTTACTCTTGTTAGGAAATCTGAAATTGGATCTGTTACCATTTTTCTTTTATAAATTATTGGTTAAAGAACAATCAGTATTGTAAGGACTTGAAGAGTAAAATATCAGGCCTCAGAAACTTTGGCCTGATATTTTGTATTCTTTAGTATCCAGACAACTTAATTGTCCCGAATTTTTAATTAGTAATTATTACCAACTAGCTTTTTTAACTCCCGGGATAAGACCGTTGTTTGCCATTTCTCTGAAAGTTACTCTGGAAATACCGAACGTTCTCATATACCCTCTTGGTCTTCCTGTCAGCTTACATCTGTTGTGTAATCTTACAGGAGAAGCGTTTTTAGGTAACTTCTGAAGTGCTTCATAGTCACCTGCTTCTTTTAGAGCTTTTCTTTTATCAGCGTATTTAGCAACTAACGCTTCTCTTTTGCGCTCACGCGCTTTCATTGATTCTTTAGCCATTTCTTAGTTCTTTTTGAATGGTAAACCGAAGTGAGTTAATAATGCTTTAGCCTCTTTATCTGTTTTCGCAGTAGTAACGAAAGTGATGTCCATCCCTTGGATTTTTTTCACTTTGTCAATTACAATCTCAGGGAAGATGATCTGCTCAGTGATCCCTAAGTTATAATTACCTCTACCATCGAAACCATCAGCCTTGATCCCAGAGAAATCTCTGATACGCGGCAATGCAGAAGAAGTTAATCTGTCTAGGAACTCATACATTTTGTGAGCTCTCAACGTAACTTTAGCACCTACAGGCATTCCTTTTCTTAGTTTGAAAGCAGCCTCGTCTTTCTTAGAGATCGTGCCTACAGCTTTCTGACCAGTGATGTTCGTTAATTCTTCAACAGCATAATCGATGATTTTTTTATCTGCAGTAGCATCTCCTAAACCTTGAGATAAAATAATTTTCTCCAGTCTAGGTACCTGCATTACAGATTTGTATCCGAATTCTTCCATCATTGCAGGAATAATCGTTTCTTTATATGCTTTTTTGGGTCTTGCTATATATTCCATGTGTTATTTAAAATTATAAAGTTTCACCCGTTTTTTTGTTGATTCTTACTTTCTTATCTCCTTCGATTTTGTAACCTACTTTGATAGCTTTTCCGTCTTTACCAACTAAAGCTACGTTTGAGATATGAATAGAAGCTTCCTTCTCAGTGATTCCTCCTTGAGGGTTAGAAGCTGAAGGCTTAACGTGTTTTTTAACGATATTAAGTCCTGCAACGATAACTCTAGGGTCTCTTCCTTCTTTTTTGATCACTTCAATAACTTCACCGGTACCACCTTTAAGACCTTTCTTACCGGTAGTTACGATTACGTTATCTCCTCTTTTTATTTTTAACTTTGACATTTTTTTTAAAATTTTAAATATTAAAGTACTTCAGGAGCTAATGAAATGATTTTCATATATTCTTTGTCTCTCAACTCACGGGCAACCGGTCCGAAAACACGGGTTCCTCTCATTTCTCCTGCTGCGTTAAGCAATACACAAGCATTGTCTTCGAATTTGATGTATGAACCATCTTTTCTTCTAACCGCTTTTTTAGTTCTTACTACTACAGCTTTAGATACCTGACCTTTCTTAGCGTTTCCTGATGGTGTAGAATCTTTGATAGTAACAACGATTTTATCACCAACTGAAGCATATCTTCTTCTGGTTCCTCCCAGAACTCTGATAACCAATACCTCTTTAGCACCTGTGTTATCAGCAACTTTTAATCTTGATTCTGTTTGTAACATTATTACTTAGCTTTTTCAATGATTCTTACTAATCTCCATCTCTTGTTCTTACTCAAAGGTCTAGTTTCCTGGATCAGAACTGTATCA
Organism: Chryseobacterium sp. POE27; assembly: GCF_039727685.1. Taxonomy (NCBI): domain Bacteria; kingdom Pseudomonadati; phylum Bacteroidota; class Flavobacteriia; order Flavobacteriales; family Weeksellaceae; genus Chryseobacterium; species Chryseobacterium sp. POE27. The sequence continues at coordinate 3,170,502 of NZ_CP152475.1, read as the reverse complement.
CCTTCTGTGCATTCGTTGTTCTCGTCGTGTGCAGTATATTTTTTCGTTTTCAAAACGAATTTACCGTACATCGGGTGCTTTACTCTTGTAGTTTCACTAACAACAATAGTTTTTTCCATTTTATTGCTGGAAACCACTCCGATTCTTTCTTTTCTTAAATTTCTATCCATTGTAAAATGAAATTATTGTTTGTTAGTTAACTCAGTATTTAGTCTAGCGATTGTTTTTCTCAAATCTCTGATTTGGATCGGGTTTTCAACTGGGCTGATTGCATGAGCCAATTTCAATTTAGAATATTGAGCTTTTGCTTCAGTTAATTGAGCTTGAATATCACCCGCGCTTAAATTTTTAATATCAGCTTTTTTCATTGTATTCAAAGATTAAAGAGGTTTAACAAAATCGTTAGCAACGATGAATTTAGTAACTACCGGTAATTTTTGTGCAGCAAGTCTAAGAGCTTCCTTAGCGATTTCGTAAGGTACACCTCCGATTTCGAACATAATTTTACCTGGTTTTACTACAGCTACCCAATATTCCACGGCACCTTTACCTTTACCCATCCTTACTTCAGCTGGTTTTTTGGTAATTGGCTTATCCGGGAAGATTTTAATCCATAGCTGACCTTCTCTTTTCATATATCTTGTCGCAGCGATACGAGCAGCTTCAATTTGTCTTGCAGTGATCCAAGCACCTTCTGTCGCCTTAATCCCGAAAGTTCCATAAGCAAGTTGACTACCTCTCTGGGCACTCCCCTTCATTTTCATCTTATGTACTCTACGGAACTTGGTTCTTTTTTGGTTGTAACATAATTTCTAAATTTTAGATTTTAGATTTTAGATTTTAGATTGTTTTTTATTTTAAAAAAGTAACGGTAATTTAAAATTCAAAATGGTCTAATCTAAAATTTTTAATTATTATTGTTATTATTGTTATTGTTCTTTCTAGGTCTTCTGTTGTCTCTGTCTCCTCCTCTGTTGTTTCTGTCTCTGTCTCCTGACTGACCTCCTTTTTTCTGTTGTCCCACTAGCGGAGAAAGTTCTCTTTTACCGTAAACTTCACCTTTCATGATCCAAACTTTTACCCCTAGCTTTCCGTACTGAGTAAGTGCCTCACCGATATGGTAATCGATATCTGCTCTGAAAGTAGACAATGGAATTCTTCCGTCTTTGAAAGATTCTGATCTTGCCATTTCAGCACCGTTCAATCTACCAGAGATCTGAACTTTGATACCTTCTGCTCCCATTCTCATTGTACCTGCTATCGCCATCTTCACAGCTCTTCTGTAAGAAATTCTGTTTTCGATTTGCTTAGCAATACTGTCAGCTACTAATACTGCATCAAGCTCAGGTCTTTTGATTTCGAAGATGTTGATCTGAATATCCTTTTTAGTCAATTTTTTCAACTCTTCTTTCAATTTATCAACTTCCTGACCTCCTTTACCGATGATAAGTCCCGGTCTAGCAGTAGTGATCGTAACTGTTACTAATTTTAATGTTCTTTCAATATAAATTCTTGAAATCCCACCTTTAGATAATCTAGCTTCAAGGTATCTTCTGATTTTGTAGTCTTCCGCGATTCTGTCTCCATAATCGTTTCCACCAAACCAGTTAGAATCCCATCCTCTGATGATACCTAATCTATTACCAATTGGATTTGTCTTCTGTCCCATACCTTGATTAATTTTCTTTTGTACCTAAGATTAACGTAATGTGGTTTGATCTTTTTCTGATTCTGTACCCTCTTCCTTGTGGAGCTGGTCTCAGTCTCTTCAATTGTCTTGCACTGTCTACAAAAATTTCTTTAACGATAAGGTTTGCTTCTTCGATATCAGCCCCTTCGTTTTTTGCTTGCCAGTTGGCCATTGCTGAAAGTAAGACTTTCTCTAACTTGTTAGATGCGTCTTTCTTAGAATATTTTAGAATGTATAAAGCTTTGTCTACTTCTACTCCTCTGATGATATCAGCTACTAATCTCATTTTTCTTGGAGAAGACGGGCAATCATTATGTAATGCTTTTACTACATCTTGATTTGTTAATTTACGTGCTAATGCACTTTCTCTTTTTCTTGATCCCATGATTATCTGCTTCCTTTGTTTTTGTTACCACCATGACCTCTGAAAGATCTTGTTGGAGAAAATTCGCCTAACTTGTGACCTACCATGTTTTCTGTAACATAAACAGGAATAAAAGATTTTCCATTGTGTACAGCAATAGTTTGTCCTACGAAGTCCGGAGAGATCATCGATGCTCTAGACCAAGTTTTGATAACTGTCTTCTTACCAGACTCTATATTTGCCTGAACCTTCTTATCTAAAGTATGATGAATGAACGGTCCTTTTTTAAGTGATCTTGCCATAATTATTTTCTTTTAGATACGATGTAACGGTTAGACACTTTGTTTTTCTTTCTAGTTTTGTAACCTTTAGACGGCATACCGTTTCTAGATCTTGGGTGACCTCCTGAAGAACGTCCTTCCCCACCACCCATTGGGTGATCTACAGGGTTCATTACTACCGCTCTTGTTCTTGGTCTTCTACCTAACCATCTGCTTCTACCAGCTTTACCTGATACTGTTAATTGGTGATCAGAGTTGGAAACTGAACCAATCATTGCCATACATTCAATAAGGATCATTCTTGACTCTCCTGAAGGCAATTTAATGATTGCATATTTTCCGTCTCTTGATGTTAATTGAGCTGAAGAACCAGCACTTCTTGCTAAAATAGCACCTTGACCAGGCTTCATTTCAACACAAGAAATTACAGTACCCAATGGAATATTTTTCAATTTCATTGCGTTCCCTACATTTGGTTCTACGCTTTCACCTGAAACTACTTTCTGATCTACTTTGATACCGTTTGGAGCGATGATGTATCTCTTCTCTCCGTCAGCATATTCTAATAAAGCGATAAATGCAGTTCTGTTTGGATCGTATTCTACAGATTTTACAGTGGCTTCAACGTTTGCTTTGTTTCTTTTGAAGTCAATAATTCTGTATTTCTTTTTGTGTCCACCGCCGGTGTAACGCATGGTCATTTTACCAGTTTGGTTACGTCCACCTGACTTTTTAATACCAACTGTTAGAGATTTCTCTGGCTTGTTGGTAGTAATTTCCTCAAAATTGTTTACAATTCTGAATCTCTGTCCCGGGGTGATAGGTTTTAATTTTCTAACAGACATTACTATTATTTATAATTAATAATTAATTTACAGCAAAAATATCGATAACCTCACCTTCAGCAAGTTTGATTACCGCTTTTTTCAATTTGTTTGTCTTTCCAACCTGAAGACCTTTTTTAGTGTATTTCGAAGAAACCTTCGGAGCATAAATCATTGTATTAACGTCTGCTACTTTTACACCATAAGCCGCTTCAACAGCTTTTTTAATCTGGATTTTATTCGCCTTAGTATCTACCAAGAAAGAATAGGAACCTCTTAAATCCGTAAGGTAATTAGCCTTTTCTGAGATAACTGGTTTAATGATAATAGACATGATTTATTTCTTTAAATTTTCCTGGAATTTTTTCAACTGCACCTTCGAAGAATACGATCTCACCTGCATTTACTAAATCGTAAGAGCTTACTTCGTTGAAGTTCATTACTTTAGTTTTAGGTAAGTTTCTTGAAGATAAATACACATTCTTGTTAGCTTCAGGAAGAATAAACAAAGATTTTTTACCGTTCAATGTTAATGCATCTAATAAAGTAATGAAATCTTTAGTTTTAGGAGCATTAAGGCTCACATCTTCTAAAACTCTGATGCTGTTATCTCTCATTTTCTGAGATAAAACAGATTTTTTAGCTAATCTCTTAAGAGCTTTGTTCAATTTGAATCTGTAGTCTCTCGGTTTTGGTCCGAATACTCTACCTCCACCTCTGAAAGTTGGAGATTTGATATCCCCGTATCTAGCAGAACCAGATCCTTTTTGCTTCTTAAGTTTTTTAGTAGAAGCAGTAATTTCGCTTCTTTCTTTTGCTTTATGAGTTCCTTGTCTTTGTGCAGCAAGGTACTGTTTAACTTCTAAGTAAACCGCGTGCTGATTTGGCTCAATTCCGAATACTGTTTCGTCTAGAGTTACTTTTCGTCCGGTCTCTTTTCCTGATGTATTTAATACTACTAGTTCCATTTTCTGATAATTACATAAGAATTTTTTAGCTCCCGGAACAGCACCTTTTACTACTAAAAGATTTTGTTCTTGATCCACTTTTAATACCTGAAGGTTTTGAACAGTTACCTGCTTACCTCCCATTCTTCCAGCCATTCTCATCCCTTTGAATACTCTTGAAGGGTCTGATCCAGCACCGATAGAACCTGGAGCTCTAAGTCTGTTGTGCTGACCATGAGTTGCCTGCATTACACCTCCAAAGCCATGTCTTTTAACAACACCCTGGAAACCTTTACCTTTAGAAGTACCTGTTACGTCTACGAATTCTCCCTCGTTGAACAAGTCTACTTTTACTTCCTCTCCTACTTTTACTTCATCAACGAATTCTCTGTAGAATTCTACCAATTTAGCTTTAGGAGCAGAACCAGCCTTTTTAAAATGGCCAGCTAACGCTTTACCAACGTTCTTCTCACTCTTGTCATCGAAACCTAACTGAACTGACTTATAACCGTCTTTTTCAATGGTTCTGACCTGTAAAACCGAGCACGGACCAGCTTGAATAACTGTACAAGGAATGTTTTTCCCTTCTTCGTTAAACAAAGATGTCATACCGATTTTTTTACCAATAATACCTGACATTGTTTATATTATAATAAAATTTATCCTTTATTTATCACCTTTTTCAGGAAGTCTGAAGTAATTTCTACGTTTGATGTAGGCATACTACGTCCCTAAAATGAGTGTGCAAATTTATGAATAAAATTTAATCTGACAAATATTTGTAGTAAATATTTTGATTTTTAATCATTTAGATCATTTTTGCAGAATTCCGAGAAAATAAATGAACGAAATCTGAATGAATAATAAAAACCACGAACAAACTATATATTTTATCTGGTTCTTTCTTTATCGTAAAAATTTAAAGCATTCATAATGAGTAATTATGTAATATAAACCTAAAAGATCAATTAATATTTAATTCAAAAAACAAAATCACATCCGATTTCATTTTCTGTTATGGTTCATGTACCATAATTTGCGGTTTAATTTTTGATAAGGTATTTTTAAATTTCATTTAATAGCCTTATGAAAATAGAGAATTGTTCCATGAAGTCATTAATAGCAGATTATTGTGACACTCCACTTCTCGTCCGGAAATCAAACCCAACATCAACTGTAAACGCTAAAGACCGTTAATGAAAACTCTTAAGCTTTTATGGATCTTTCTGCTGATTATTTCATGCAATAAAAAAGAAGATCATCCATACACGTTTTACTATTGGAAAACAAAACTTTCAATTAACACCAAAGAAAAAGAAGTTTTGAATAAAACCACTCTTCCATTGCTCTACACAAGATTTTTTGATGTAGACAAATCAAGTGGAAAGTTTCAGCCCATAGGCGTCATTATCAAAGACACCAGTTTCAACCTCAGTCAAAAAATTGTTCCTGTTGTTTTCATTACCAACCGGACATTTCTTTATATAAAAAACGATGAAATTACATTTCTGGCCAAGAGCATCAGTGAACTTATCAACAAAAAAAAATCAGAATATCATTTGAATACCGCGCCGGAAATCCAAATCGACTGCGACTGGACTGCCGGAACCAGGGATGATTATTTCAAATTTTTAAAAGAATTAAAAAAAATTTCAGGGAAAGAAATTACCTGCACGTTGCGACTTCACCAAGTTAAGGATAAGGCACTGACAGGAATTCCTCCGGTGGAGAAAGTGTACCTTATGTGCTATTCTACGTCGTCGCCTTTGGAGAATTCTGATAAAAACTCAATTCTTGATGTAAATACACTGAAAAGCTATCTAAAAAATATTGATGAATATCCCATTAAGAAAATCGACGTTGCCCTTCCGATATATTCCTGGGGAATTGTAACCAATTATCTCGGAAAGCACAAGCTCATCAATGCTTTATCTGAAAAAGATCTTGAAAACGCAAACTTTAAAAAGATTTCAGACAATGAAATTGAAATACTTAAAGACGGCTTCTATTTCGGAAATTATATGAATAAAGGTTTCAGGATCAAAATTGAATCAGTCTCGCAACAACAACTTACAGAGGTGATCAGTTTCCTGGAGAAAAAAATACAGCATTTCAACATCATTTATTATCAATTAGACAGTAAATTTGTTACAGGACAGAATTTTAATTTTTAAAATTATAATTATAGACTCATTAAAATTGTCAACTAAAAACACCATCATAAAATGAAAAAGTACTTTCTTTCGCTTGCGGTTTTTTTCGCTTTTTTTATACCAAATCTGAGGCCTGCGCATGGTCGGATCCGGATTATGAGTATTTTAATCTTTTTACCCAAAGTATTATCAAAGATAAATCTTATCTGCCTTTTCTTCACAGCTATTCAACAAGATTTTATACGGATTTTAAATCTTCCGCCATTCCTGATGAAAATATTGATTCTTGGAAAAGATATTTTAATAATCAGCTTAGTTATTCCCAGACGGAATATCTGGTAAACAAGATGAATATTAATGATCTTAACGCTTTAAAAAAAGGAACTCCTACCAACCAGCTTTTGGTAACATTAGGACCCGGATTTTATAACAAATACCGTGAAGGAATCGATTATCTGATAGAAGCAAAATATCTTGAACCTTATATGAAGATCAACTATATCGAAAGTGGAGATTCATTTTATTATCACCCGGAGCCGGGAACAGGAAAAAATGCGACTAATCTTGATTACAACAAAACAATTTCTGCACTTACATCACTATACAACGCTACAAAAAACCCCGAAATTAAGCAGAGATATGGCTACCAGCTTGTCAGGTTTAATCATTATACAAGAAATTATGACGTAGCGCTGAAAGCTTTCAAAACGTACGTAGAACCTTTAAGATTGAAAGGCGCCCCCCTACATTATGGCACTTGACCAGCTCGCAGGAGCGCAGAGAGGTTTAGGAATGAACAGTGAAGCGAACTGGAATTTCTTTCAGGTTTTCAAAGACAGTAAAAGCCGTAAGGAATCTGCTTTTGTATCGATGAAACTTTCGGATACGGCATCTTTCAATAATATTTTGAAACGTGCGGCAACAAACGAAGACAAAAATATGGCCTACTTTCTTTTAGGTTATGAAGATTTCAACAACCCTATTCCTGTCATGGAAAAAATGTATGAGATCAACCCTGATTCAGAAATTCTGAAAGTAATGGCGGTAAGAAGTATCAACGAGCTTGAAAGGAGTTATCTTCCGATTTACTATTATTCAGATGATAACAATGTAAGTGCAGAAAGAAACGCAACCGATTCCGGATCGGGTCAAAGTAAAGCAGAACCCACCGAAACTAAAAAAAGAAGAGCTTTCTTTCTGGCAGAAGATTATCCGGTTCTTTAAAAATCTTTTCAGCAGCAAGAAAGATAAAAGTTCCGGTGACAGCAAAGCTGATCAGAGCGACGATGAACTTCTCGAAAATCCAAACAGAATTCCGGTCTTCTCAAAAAACAATTACTGGTATGATGACAAAACCAAGGATTTTCTGGATGACCTGGAAAAATTCACCTCAAAAGCAAAAGAAAAATCCAAAGATGAATATTGGCAGATTGCGGATGCTTATTTAAAATTCCTGAAAAAAGATTATACATCCAGCACCGAAATTTTAGAAAATATAAAAACCAATAATCCTGAATATCTGGAAGAGATCAAAAGGATGAAGGTGCTGAATGATATTGTTTCACAGCCGAAAATCGACGCAGAATACGAAGATCATTTAATGAAAGACTATCCTGAATATTTTATTGAAAAACCCGCTGCGAAAAAAGACAGTGCTGAAACAGATGAGTATGATTATTATGGTGAAGTTCCTTCTACGGCAGATTTTCTTAAAGACGTTCTGGCAAACCGTTATTTCCTTCAGGGTGAAGACGGAAAGTCTTTCCTTATGAATAATAAACTTTCTGATCTTCAATACAATCCGAATTCAAGCCTGGTGAAAAGTGTGGAAGATTTTTACAGAAAGCCCAATAAGACACAATTTGAACAGGAAATTATTGCTAAAAACATTAATGACGTAGGAAATATTGATGCGTTCTTTGCCGTGATCTATGGCGACAGAGCGATGAGACAGGCAGATTTTGACAAAGCAAAATCGTACTACGCGAAGGCACAAAACTTTTCGGGAATTCCAAGATCTGAATGGAACTATGATGAGAAAAAAGTCACTGTTCTGAAATATTCTCCGGGAGCATACAATGGATTCAGTAATATTTCTGATCTTGTTTTTGGACATAACGTTTGGGAAAGTTTCCAGAGTTCGCCGGAAGAAAGCATGAAAAAAGAAGATTACTCAGCATTTCCGTTTATAAAACCTACTATGGATAAATTGGAATTATCAGAAGCTTTAATCCAGTTAAAGAAGATCGGTGAAGGAAAAAATCAAACCGCTGCGGCAGCCAATCAGCTTATTGGAAACCTTCTTTACAACACTTCTATTTTAGGATATTACCGACAACTTTTTGTGATGGATATAGATAACACAAACGGCGGAAAATATGATTTCCAAAGTACAGACCATAAAAATCCTTATCAATATTATTATAAAAATTTCCTGGACAGAACTTATATCGAACCGGATAATTTTGACTTGTCCATCGATTATTACAAGAAAGCATTAAACCTTTCAGCCAATAAAGAACAGAAAGCAAGAATTTTATTCCAGATGGCAAGTGCAGAACAGGGGAAATATTATCAGTATGAAGCTAAAAATCCTTCAAAAGTCGATTACTCTGATCCTAAATACAGTGAAAAAAAGTGATGCTTACCAGGCTCATCTTGATCAGATAAAAAATCAGAAATACAGAACCTATTTTGCGATGCTAAAATCTCAATATGCAGATACGGAAACTGCGAAAGACCTATTAGGAAGCTGCACTTATTTTAGCTTTTTTATGAAGTAATTTAAATAAAAAAAGGAATCAAATTGATTCCTTTTTTTGATTTTGTTCCTGTAGCCACTCTTCATGCTTTTTTCTGAAAAGCCGATCCTTATGATCCTGATTTCTTTGTGCAGCATCAATGGAATGTGATGAATGAATATCATAATCTTCTTCGGCAAAATCTGCCAGTTTCTCATAATAGCAGTGAAGCTGATCGAGTTCTTTTTCCGTTAAATCTTCAATATCAACAATTCTGTTGCTGGCTTTCTCATTGGCCGCAATCAATTCATTTAATTTGATCTGGATTGCTTTTGAATCTTTATTCTGAGCCTTCTGTATCAGGAAGACCATAAGGAAAGTGATGATCGTCGTTCCGGTATTAATGACGAGTTGCCATGTTTCGGAGTATTTGAAGACCGGGCCGGTTACAGCCCATAAGACAACTATGATTGTTGCTCCTATAAAGGCATAAGAACTTCCTGTGAATTTTGTCGCCCAATTTGAAAATCTTTCAAATACACTTTGATTTGTTTTAGACATTTTGTTCTTTTTTTTACAATGAATCAGCATCAAAAATTCCGCCGAAAAGCAGAGTTTCGTAGTCTAAGTTAATTAAAATCAATATAATTGAAGCTTAAGGTAATAAAAAAATCCCTCTTCTTTCGAAAAGGGATTTATTATCATAGCAAAGTTGATTTGCGTTAAAGACTTTAGGTCTCAGGCAATTATCACACTTTAATTTCTACGTCTACACCAGAAGGAAGTTCTAATTTCATTAGAGCATCAACCGTTTTAGAAGAAGAAGAGTAGATATCCATCAATCTCTTGTGAGCTGATAATTGGAACTGCTCTCTTGCTTTCTTGTTTACGTGTGGAGATCTCAACACAGTGAAGATTCTCTTGTTTGTTGGTAATGGAATTGGTCCGTTTACAACAGCACCGGTAGCCTTTACCGTTTTTACGATTTTCTCTGCAGATTTATCTACCAGGTTGTAATCGTAAGATTTAAGTTTTATTCTGATTCTTTGTGACATTTTAATCTAATTTAATATTAACCTTTAGCCTTAGCGATTACATCTTCAGCAACGTTTGAAGGAGCAGCTTCGTATTTCTCGAATTCCATAGAAGATGTTGCTCTACCTGAAGATAATGTTCTAAGAGAAGTTACATAACCAAACATTTCAGATAACGGAACAAAAGCTTTAATAACTTTAGCATTGTTTCTATCATCCATACCGTTTACAGTACCTCTTCTTCTGTTAAGGTCACCCACGATATCCCCCATATATTCTTCCGGAGTTACTACTTCCAGTTTCATAATTGGTTCCATGATCACCGCTTTAGCTGCTCTACCAGATTCTTTGAATCCCATTTTAGCTGCTAATTCGAAAGATAGCTGATCCGAGTCAACCTGGTGGTAAGATCCGTCTTTCAATACGATTTTCATTGATTCAACTTCGAATCCGGCCAATGGACCGTTTTTCATCGCTTCTCTGAATCCTTTTTCAACTGAAGGGATAAATTCTTTAGGAATATTACCACCTTTAATTTCATTGATGAATTCAAGACCTGTTTTACCTTCGTCTGCAGGACCAATTGTAAATACGATATCTGCGAACTTACCTCTACCTCCGGATTGTTTTTTGTAAACCTCTCTGTGGTTGGCAGTTTGTGTAAGTGCTTCTTTGTATTCTACCTGTGGCTGTCCTTGATTAACTTCAACTTTAAACTCTCTTCTCATACGGTCTACGATGATATCCAAGTGAAGCTCACCCATACCAGAGATGATTGTCTGTCCTGAAGCCTCGTCAGTTTTAACCTGGAACGTTGGGTCTTCTTCTGCCAATTTAGCAAGAGCGTTACCCATTTTATCCTGGTCAGCTTTCGTTTTAGGCTCAACAGCGATACCGATTACCGGATCCGGGAAGATCATAGATTCAAGAACGATTGGGTTCTTTTCATCAGATAATGTATCCCCTGTTTTGATATCTTTAAATCCTACAGCAGCACCAATATCTCCAGCTTCAATATATTCAACCGGGTTTTGTTTGTTTGCGTGCATCTGATAGATTCTGGAAATTCTTTCTTTGTTTCCTGATCTTGTGTTAAGAACATAAGAACCGGCATCCAATCTACCTGAATAAGCTCTGAAGAATGCCAATCTACCTACGAATGGGTCAGTAGCAATTTTGAAAGCTAATGCAGCGAATGGCTCATCCACAGATGGTTTTCTTTCGATTTCAGCGTCAGTTCTTGGGTCTGTACCTGCGATATTATCCTTATCCAGTGGAGAAGGAAGATATTTACAAACAGCATCAAGCATGAACTGTACTCCTTTGTTTTTGAAAGAAGATCCACAAGTCATTGGGATGATAGAAAGGTCGATAGTCGCTTTTCTAAGTGCTTCGTTGATTTCCTCTTCAGAAATTGAATCCGGATCTTCGAAGAATTTCTCCATCAAAGTTTCATCATAATCAGCAACAGCTTCTACTAATTTCTCTCTATATTCAAGAACTTCATCTTTCATGTCTTCCGGAATTGGAACTACTTCATAAGTAGCACCTTGTCCTGCTTCATCCCAGATGATCGCTCTGTTTTTGATTAAGTCTACAACCCCTTTGAAATCTTCTTCAGCACCGATTGGTAAAACGATTGGAACTGCATTAGATCCTAACATTTCCTTTACTTGTTTTACAACGTTCAAGAAGTCAGCACCCTGTCTGTCCATTTTGTTTACGAATCCCATTCTCGCAACTTTGTAGTTGTCAGCAAGTCTCCAGTTGGTTTCAGACTGAGGCTCTACACCGTCTACGGCAGAGAAAAGGAATACCAATCCGTCCAATACTCTCAAAGATCTGTTTACTTCTACAGTGAAGTCAACGTGTCCCGGTGTATCGATGATGTTGAAGTGGTAAGGTTTTGTTTCAGGTAATTTTTTACCCTGATCTGTTGGAAAGTTCCAAGAACAAGTAGTTGCAGCAGAAGTAATGGTAATACCTCTTTCAGCTTCCTGCTCCATCCAGTCCATTGTAGAAGCACCATCGTGAACCTCTCCAATTTTGTGGTTTACCCCTGTATAGAATAAAATCCTTTCTGTAGTGGTAGTCTTCCCTGCATCGATGTGAGCAGCAATACCAATATTTCTTGTAAATTTAAGATCTCTTCCCATTTCAGATTAGAATTTGAAGTGTGAAAACGCTTTGTTCGCTTCCGCCATTTTGTGAGTATCAGATTTCTTTTTGAAAGCTGCACCTTCTTCTCTTGAAGCAGCTACAACTTCGTTAGCCAATTTCAAAGCCATAGACTTATCATTTCTAGCTTTAGAATATTTGATTAACCATTTCATTGCCATAGAAATTTTTCTGTCAGCTCTGATTGGCATCGGGATCTGGAAGTTTGCTCCACCTACTCTTCTGGAACGTACTTCTACGTGAGGCATTACGTTAGTTAATGCATCTTTCCAGATTTCAAGGGCTGTTTTTTCCGTATCTCCTTTTTTAGTTTCTACGATATCTAATGCATCATAGAAAATTTTGAATGCGATTGACTTCTTACCGTCAAGCATTAAGTTATTTACGAATCTTGTTACCAATTGATCATTAAACTTCGGATCTGGTAACAACGGTCTTTTTTTCGCTTTTGTCTTTCTCATTGTTTCTGTACCTTATTTAATGATTATTTTTTCTTTCCTTTAGCTGGTGCAGCAGGTGCCTGACCTGGCTTAGGTCTCTTAGCTCCATACTTAGATCTTCTCTGTGTTCTTCCATTTACACCTGCAGTGTCTAATGCACCTCTTACGATGTGGTAACGTACTCCCGGTAGGTCTTTCACCCTTCCGCCTCTCACCAATACTATCGAGTGCTCCTGAAGATTATGTCCTTCGCCCGGGATGTAGGCGTTAACTTCTTTACCGTTAGAAAGTCTTACCCTTGCAACTTTTCTAAGTGCAGAGTTAGGTTTCTTCGGTGTAGTAGTATATACTCTCGTACATACACCACGTCTTTGTGGACAAGAATCAAGGGCAGCCGATTTGCTCTTCTTGGCAAGCGTGGCTCTTCCTTTTCTTACTAATTGTTGAATAGTAGGCATTTAATTGCTTTTTATTTTAGGGTGCAAAAATAATAATATTTTTTTAATTAACAAGCAGTTATGTAGAAATATAATCTTTTATTAAATTTTAATCGACAATAACTCATCAATAAGGAGCTTAAATGAAATCAGTTTTTAATCAGTCAATTAAGCTTCAGTTGTGAAGTGTACAAAACTGTAGACTTATCCCGAACGGTATCTTCTTTTATCCATTTTATTTTAGGATTTAGCGTTCCGGCAATACTTTCTTTAAGTTTACCTTTCTGGTTATTGGTATGATTGTATTTGAAAGACTTATTGATTAATGGAAAATAATAGGTCGTAACCGTTACAAGATTTTTTTCATTATTATAAAGGTATTTCTTGTTAGTAAACTTAGACATTTGAGGTTCAATCTTATCCTTATTTTCCAGATAATTACCCGGATCCTTTAAACCATATAAAACAAGAAAAACGAAAAAGAAACAGTTCACTCTCCAAATCAGTTTATCCGAACTATTCTTCTGGAAATATAAAATGAGAAATGAAAAGAAAAGGCAAAAATTAGAAGCAGCCATAAGCCTTACTCCCATTTCTTCAATTTGCTGAAACCATCCCGAAATCAACAATGCAACACCATAAAATCCTGCCATAATCCATAAAAGAATATGAAAGTAATACAATGAAGTGTCCTTTGCCTTTTTATAATATTGAAGCAGATAACGAAAAATAAACAAGTCAATAATAAAAACTATAGACTGAAAAGCCATACTTCCGAAGCTACTGGAAATCGGTTTTATTGCGATAAAAGGATCAACAGCATTTACAAGACCAAACAAGTTTCTTATTAATTGTATAAAAGAATGATCACCGGCTTTCCCCCCTCAGACCTTCCCCGGTAAAACTTCCAAAATGCAGATAATTGAATAAAAGATATCCTCCTATTCCCAATCCGGAAATAACAAGAAACAACAATAAAGCCTTAGAATACGGTTTTTCTTTTAATTTAAAAAAGAAAAGGAAAGCAAATAATGCAACTGCCGCGTAAATATAAATCCCTGAATATCTGGTAAAAAATATACAGATCATTACCACTGATGCTCCTACAGCATTGATGTACAGATTTTTATTTTCAGAAAATAGCTGATGTAAAAAATAAAATAAGAAATACATGAAGAAAATAAAAGGACCTTCTGACATGGCACCAAAAAAGGCAAAATAAAATGTCTTTCCCGCGAAGAGCAGAACCGTCTCTCGGAAATAAAATTTTTTATAATAAGAAAATAATAAAATGATAACTGAAAATAATCCGTTCAGAATCTTTGAAGCCCAGAAGTAATCTTGAGATAAAAAATGAACCATCCTCAACATAATAGGATATCCCAAAGGGAAAAGATTGGTTTCAGGGTGAGGAAGATCCGCGGCAATTCCAAAATACGAAAGACTGTCAGCACCAATTCCGCCAAAAGAAATGAAGAAAGTCTGAAAAAAATATACAACAACTATTATGACCGCCAAAATCTTATATTTCAACATAGCATTAATTTTCTTAGCTACAATAATAGGTAAACTTATTTAAAAAATTTTGCAATAGCTATCATCAATTACATTTGCTTGATTTCGGTATAATATTTACTTAAATTTGTTATAGAAATAAACTACGAAATAATATGAAAAATGCGAACATTATCGGTCTTAACGAAGACGACTGCAAAAAAAATTTCAGAAAAACTAAATATTCTATTGGCCAACTATTCCGTGTTCTATCAAAATACAAGAGGCTCACACTGGAATATAAAAGGAGATCAGTTTTTCACCCTGCATCCGAAATTTGAGGAGCTGTACAACAGTCTGGTTTTAAAAATCGACGAAATTGCAGAAAGAATTTTAACATTAGGTGCAACGCCGGCACACAACTATTCAGATTATCTGAAAGTAGCTACCATTAAGGAAAGCCAGGAAGTAAGCGACGGAACTAAAAGTGTGGAAAATATTTTAAATTCATTTAAAGTTGTGATCGATCTACAGAGAGAACTTTTAGACATTACAGAAAAAGCCGGAGACGAAGGCACCAACTCCCAGATGAGCGACTATATCACAGAACAGGAAAAAGAAGTATGGATGTACAATTCTTACCTTGGCAAGTAATATTTTGACAGAAAAATTAAAAAAATCACCTTACATTTAGGTGATTTTATTTTTTATAATTAAATTTGCGTATAAATTACACAATTATGCATATCGTACGATTGAATTCTATTCTGGATAATGACTTTTACAAAATAACCATGCAGAATGCCGTGGTAAAATTATTCCCAGGCACAATAGTAAAATATGAATTTATCAACAGGGGAAAACATCAGTTTCCTGAAGGTTTTGATCTTGCCTTGAGAGAAGCAGTAAATAAAATGGCCGAACTGAAACTTACCAAAGAAGAGAAAAAATTCATGGCGAAGACTTGTCCTTACATTGATCTTCCTTATCTGGATTTCCTGGAAGGCTATCACTATGATCCGTCTGAAGTAAAGATTCACCAGGAAGGAAATGATTTGTCGGTAATCGTGGAAGGGCTTTGGTACAGAACAATTCTTTGGGAAGTTCCTTTGCTCGCCCTTATCAGTGAACTCCATTACGAAATGAACCATATGGAGAGAGATTCCAACGAAGCGGTAATCAGTAAAACATCTGAAAAGACGGAAACTCTTGCTAAATTAGGAGTAAATTTTGCTGAATTCGGTACCCGCAGAAGACATTCTTATAAAGTGCAAAACCTGGTGATGGAAACGCTGACACAGAAAAAAGACTCTACTTTTATCGGAAGTTCAAATGTTCATTTCGCCATGAAATATGGTGTAAAGCCTATTGGTACGCATGCCCACGAATGGTTCATGTTCCATGCCGCGGAATATGGTTTCAAAATGGCCAACGAACTGGCCCTAGAACATTGGGTAGACGTTTACAGAGGCGATTTGGGAGTTGCGCTTTCCGACACGTACACAACAGATGTTTTTTTCCAGCAGTTTGATAAAAAATTTGCCAAGCTTTTTGACGGTGTACGTCACGACAGCGGTGACCCTCTCGAATTTGCAGATAAAACGATCGCTCATTATCAGAAACACGGTATTAATCCTTTGTTTAAATATATTATTTTCTCAGATGGATTAAATCTAGAAAAGGTAGAAGAAATCACCAATTACTGTAAAGGTAAAATCGGAGTATCTTTCGGAATCGGAACCAACCTGACCAATGATGTGGGTTTAAAGCCAATGAATATTGTAATGAAACTTATTGGCGTTCAAGCCCCCAATAAGGAATGGATCCCTACTGTAAAACTGTCCGACGAACACGGAAAATATACAGGAGATCCGAAGATGATTGAATTGGCAAAAGAGTTTTTAAGAATAAAAAGTTAATCCTAATACTGGAAGCTTTTGTCAGTAATTTAACAAAGAATTGTCATAAATAGTAAAATCTCAAATTAACTCTTATTCAGTTTTTTCATCAATATAGCTTCCATTTTTTCATAGCCTTTTGCAGTCGGGTGAATTTCGTCTTCCGTGTAAATTTTATCAAGTCCGTTTCGTGCATCTTTCATTTCGGAATGATAATCTACATAAGGAATATTTTGTTTTTTTGCATAGCCCTCAATCATTTTGTTGAGGGCAATTACTTTCTCTGCCGGGTGCATATCTTTTCGCCATCCAAAATCATAAGCCGGAAGAACGGAACACAGAACAACTTTTATATTATTTGCTTTCGCAAGTTCAGCCATAGAAACAATATTTCCAAAAACTTTATCCAAAGAAATTGGCCCTTGATTTTCTGCAATATCATTAGTCCCCGCAAGAATTACCACACGTTTTGGCTTCAGTTTAATAACATCTTCCCTGAATCTCAAAAGCATTTGTGAAGTCACCTGACCGCTGATTCCTCTTCCCACAAAGTTATTTTTCGTAAAAAATGCAGGATCTGTAGAAAACCATCCCTCAGTAATAGAATCTCCCATGAAAACCGTATTTGGAGCTATATTTTTAGATACTATTTCACTATTCTGCTTTTCATATTTTGCGTAATTGGCAAAATCCTGTCCTGATACTATAGCTGAAAACATAATGGCTGAAAAGATTAAAAATTTCATTAAATCTGATTTTAATATTTGAATACCTGAAATAACGAAAAACAAATTGAATTTACAATACAAAAACCGAAAATATAAAACTTAAGGATTTCCGTAAAAAATAAAGTTTCCTTTTTTGTAATTTTGAAATATGGAGATGACCTATTTAATTATCGGATGCATTGCAGGAGGAATCATTGGAACAATCATCCTGTATTTTGCCTTAAAATCCTCGATGGTAGCAAGAAGTTCTTACAACGAGCTGAATAATTTATATATTAAAAACAATTCTGATCTGGAAAATTCAAATCTGAAAATCAATGAATTAACAAATACTCTCAGGGAAGAAAAAGAGCTTAATCTGCAACAATCTGATCTGCTTAATGATCTAAAAAATGAATTTGCGAAAATCTCGGCAGAATACGCTTCTTTGCAGACTCAGTTTCTTGAACAAAAACAATTAAACTCAAAACAGGCTCTTCAGATTGAGGCTTTGACTGATGACAAGCAATCTCTTTTTGCAAAAAATTCTGAACTTTCTGCCATTAATGAAAGCTTACAAAAATCTCTTGAGACCCAAAAAGAAGAAATAATAAAAATTCAGGAAGAATCTAAATTACAGTTTGAAAATCTTGCCAATAAAATTCTGGAAGAAAAAGCAGAAAAGTTCACCACTTTAAATCAGAATAACCTTAAAACAATTCTAGAACCTTTTCAGGAAAAAATAACAGACCTTAAAAACCGTGTCAATGAAGCTTATGAGAAAGAAAATAAAGAACGTTTTTCTCTGGCGGAAAAGGTAAAAGAACTGGCAGAACTGAATCAGCAGATTTCAGAAGACGCCAAAAAACTAACCCGCGCCTTAAAAGGCGAAAGCAAAACACAAGGTAACTGGGGCGAAATGATTCTGGAAAGCATTCTGGAAAAATCAGGCCTTGTAAAAGGAAGGGAATACTTCCTGGAACACGAGCTGCGCGATGAAGACAATAAAGCTTTGTTTTCGGAATTTTCAGGAAAAAAAATGCGTCCTGATGCTGTTGTAAAATATCCGGATGAAAGAAATGTGATCATCGATTCCAAAGTTTCTCTGACAGCTTTTACAGAACTTGTGGATGAAACCGATCAGGATGTCTACCTCATGAAGCTCAACCAGCATTTATCTTCCATTAAAAATCATATCACACAACTTAGCCAGAAGGCGTATGATGATTATGGAAAATCTCTGGATTTTGTGATGATGTTTATTCCAAGTGAGCCGGCGTATATTGCAGCTATGCAGGCAGATCAAAACCTATGGAATTATGCCTATGAAAAAAGAATTCTACTGCTTAATCCAAGCAATCTGATTACATCATTAAAACTGATCGCCGACCTGTGGAAACGTGAATATCAGAACAAAAATTCCATGGAAATCGCTGATAGAGGTGCCAAGCTTTATGATAAATTTGTAGGTTTTGTAGAAAATCTTGAAAAGGTGGGTAAGAATATTGATCAGGCAAAAAATGTTTATAATGAAGCGTACAAACAGCTTTTCACAGGAAATGATAATCTTGTCATACAGACTCAGAAATTAAAATCCCTGGGTATTAAAAACAAAAAAAGACGTCCCACAAAGTCTTATAGACAATTCTCAGCTCTACTTGGACAACTCAATTGAATAAATCTAAAATAATAACTCCGTTCAATAGTTCGGAGTTTTTTGTTTTCTAAAATCAGTTTTTAAATGCTCTTAAAAAATAATTTTACATAATTTTGTGGAATGTTAATAGAAAGTTTTCAGAACGAAAAGGTAAAATACATCACCAAACTCCTTACAGACAACAGGTTTAGGAAAAAAAGCCAATGTTTTTGCAGTAGAAGGGCAACAGGAAAATGAGCGTGCGCAGACATTCGGTTTCGAAGCCGTTGAATTTTTCATCTGTGAAAATATCTTTCAGAAAGAATTGCCACAAGGAAAAATTCACTTGGTAAGCGACAAAGTGTACGAAAAAATAGCTTATCGCGGAAGCTCAGAAGGAATTATCGGGATTTATAAAACAAAAACAGCAGATTTATCTTCATTTACTCCCAAAGAAAATTCTACCATTATTGTTGTTGAAGGTGTAGAAAAGCCCGGTAATCTTGGTGCCATTTTAAGAAGCTGTGAGGCCTTCGGGATTGATGCATTAATCGTTTCCGACGGAAAGACAGACTTTTACAACCCGAATGTTATACGATCGAGTGTTGGCTGTCTTTTCGGGATGCAGGTATTTCAGGCAGAAAACCAACAGACGTTAGAATTTCTTAACAAAAACGGCTATCACGTTTATACCACCATTATGGATGAAACCTCAAAAGATCTTTACACAAGAGATTTTAAGCAGAAATCCGCCGTAATATTCGGGACAGAACATTCAGGTTTGAGTGATTTCTGGATCGGGAAAGGAAAAAACACGCTTATCCCCATGTCAGGCAGTATAGACTCTCTAAATCTGAGTAATGCCGTTGCAATTACTTGTTATGAAACATTGAGACAGAAAAGAATTTAAATAATAATCATTTACACTTAAAAGCATAAAAAAACCGCATCACTGAGTGAGCGGTTCTTTTATTTTTAAAGCTTGCTTGAATTATTTCTTAGCAGCTTCTTCTTTCTTAGCTTCAGCTTTTACTTCTTCTTTAGCTACTTTAGCGTCAGCTTTTACTGAATCTTTAGCAGCATCAGCGTTAGCTTTTACTGTATCAACAGTAGCGTTAGCAGTAGAATCGATAGCAGTTGTAGCTGAATCAGCTGTAGCGTTTACTGAATCAGTAGCAGTTTCAGTAGAGTTAGCTTCAGTTTTTTTACAAGCAACTAGAGAGATTGCAGCGATAGCAGCTACGAATAATGACTTTTTCATAATAAATTAAATTTAATTTTGTTAATATTGTTTTATAAAATCTTTTCTCTGTTCTATTATTTGAACAAGACAAAGGTATAGCAGATAGAAAATTTGTGTAGGAAAAATAATTGTAATACCTTTGTAAAATAGATTTACAAATTAATATAACTGATAATCAATAATTTAATCATTTCAAAATACATTGACGGATTTAGATATATTACACTTTGAGCAGCTAAAAAAGGATGTCCAGGCTCAATACTTGAAAGAATACACCCCTTCCAATGATGATATATCTAAATGGAAGGGAATCGACATCATCTATTTTCAGGAAGATCTTCGGAAAAAAGCTAAGGGGAACATTAGCGAAAAATCTTTTTACACTTATTTTAAAAATTCACCTGTCACTAAATTACCAAGGATTGATATGCTCAATTTATTGAGTATTTATGCAGGTTACGATTCTTGGTATGAATTTAAAAAACAACATCTTTTTACAGGAGAACTATTGCGGGATGATGAAGATTTAAATGCTGAAGATATTGAGGAAATTGAAAAAACAGTTTCCGCAGCACCGGATCTCCTTACGAATGAAAATTCGCTTAAAAAACAGGACGAAAAACCTGATGAAAATACAGATTTACAAAAATCAATTACTGAAAATCAAACATTTAACCAAAATAAAGAATCATTTTCAACAGCAAACTTTAAAGAGCTGAAGCCGCAGAAAAATTTCATCAGAAAGAATGTCTGGGCTATTATAACTTCTGTTTTGGTTGTTCTTACAGGTCTTTTAGGTTTTAAAGACGTTCTTTTTTCAAAAACATATAAATATTGTTTTACTGATGCAGACCGGGGATTAGGTGTTGTCAATACTCTTGAAATAAAAGTGATCAAGGAAAATGAGTCTCCTATCCTTTATAAGATAAAACCGGGAGAATGCTTTTATTATTCTACAAAGGACAAAAACCTGAAAATGCAGATCAGCTCTCCTTTTTATGAATATCTGGAGATCAGCAGAAGCCTTGAAAATGCACCGGATGAAGAAATTATAGAGTTAAAGCCTGATGATTATAAAATGGCGGCCTATTATTTCTCGATTAAAGATGCGAATGGAGATCCTGAAGAGCTTAAAAGAAAGAGAAACCAATTGGAAAGCCTTATCAGCAACAACGCCATCATTTATCAGATATATGACAATAATATCTACGGAATAGAAAGACTCGACAAACAGAAATACATTACACTGGTTACCACTCCAACCACTTCATTGAAGAATCTAAGTGTAATAGAAATGAAAAAAGATAACAACGGAAAGATCATCTCCATCAAATTTAAAATTGCAACAGATGAAAAGAATAAATAACTTTTTAATTTTTACCCTATTGCTTCTTGCATTTGTTTCCTGTAACAACAAAAAGACAGAAATAAGTGATCTGGACAAGCTTAGAAACAGCAATAATACCAAAACGTATCCTGCCGTGCAAATGGACAGCGCACAGGCAATCAACTTCATCACAAAACAAAAGGTTCAGGAACTCCTTGATCTGTCGACACTTTATCTATCCGGAAACAGAAATACGGAAATTGATACGGTTATCTATTCCCAGATGCAGAGTTATTTTCATAAACCTGACAGCCTGACTTTTAAGAACCTGTTTCATGAACTTGACAGCTTAAAGGTAAAATCCGTAAAAGTAAATAATCTGGAAGTTTATAAAGACCTGCAGAATCAGGATACACTGGATTTTGCCAAGTTTAATGTTGAATATTTCGACAATAAGAATAAATCGTTGGGAACTTTTGAGAAGAACGCACAATACATTCTTGTTTCTACTCCTAATACAAAAAAAGAATTCAAATTTTTCTTTCTAAATTTTTATTCCAATCCTTTATTAAAGAAAGACAGTACATCTGTAGGAGTTACCAGATAATCCAGCGGAATATCATTCTCCCAGACATCATCGATATTTTCATCGGGGTTAAAATAATTAACTCCGATTTTCTTTGGTTGCTTAGAAATATTTTCAAAAAAACCATCGTAAAAACCTTTTCCATAACCGACCCTGTTTCCATTCTTATCACAATATAATAACGGCGTAATGATGTAGTCAAAATCGGAAACTCCGGAATCTTCATTTGAAACAGGCTCAGAAATATCCCATTGATTAAGCTCAAATTTTGTATTACTAAAAATCTCTACGGAAATCAATTCCGTATTCACTATTTTCGGAACAAAAACCCTGATATTCCGGCTAAAAAAATAATCAATTAATAAGTGTGTGTCAATTTCCCTGAATTTAATAACAGGGATGAAAATATGAACTTTATCTCCAGATACAGGTTTAAAATAATCAACGAAATTCTTAAAAACCTTTTGGGATAACAAGAAAGCCTCATCATCTGACAAGGCTTTTCTTTTCTGCATATATTTTTTTCTAAGCTCAGCTTTTTGCATAGTAATCAGATCATTTTTACTGAAATAATTTTTACCGGGCAAGCTTTCGCTGCTTTATCACAAGGTTCCAAAGCTTCGGGATTCGTCGTTTTCAGCGTATAAAAACCTTTTTTATCAACGGTTTTCAGCAATACCGATTTTCCGTCTTTTTTTAGACATCCTGAAATATTCCGGAGCAAATTCTGCGCAATAATTACAGCCTATACATTTATCCCTCTGAAGCGTAACGATGACCATTAATTAACTTCTTTTACAATTTTGTAAAGTTTGTCACTTGGCCTCACACGGAATTTTGTAGGGAATGTGATCACGTCTGATTTTGTAGCTTTTTCAGAATCTCCTTTTTCATCTACCATCATCGTTTCAATCACCATTTCCTGAGAACCTGTTGTCGGTCCCTGAATTAAAACACTGTCACCAACATTAAGATCATAGGCTTCAATTAAAAATTCAGCGATATTGGATTTTGGGTAAAAATGTCTCCCTTTTCCGATATAAACTTTCTTTTGTGTTGCACTTGAACCTGAATTTGAAGACCATTCTCCCAATTCCTGACCAAGGTAATACCCACTCCAGAAGCCTCTGTTATAAACCGTTTCCAGCTGGGTCATCCATTCAGCAACCTTTTCCTGAGAAAAAGTACCATCTGCAATAGAATCTATCGCTTCTCTATAGCATTTTGTAACCGTCGCTACGTATTCAGGAGCTCTTCCTCTTCCTTCTACTTTAAGAACTTTAACACCGGCATCTACAATTTCATCCAAAAATCCTATGGTGCAAAGATCTTTTGGTGACATCATATATTCATTATCCAGTTCGATCTCGAAACCTGTTTCCTGATCAATCACTGTATATTTCTTACGGCAGTTTTGCTTGCAAGCCCCTCTGTTGGCAGAAGAATTAGCAGAGTGAAGACTTAAATAACACTTCCCTGAAACAGCCATACAAAGCGCGCCGTGTCCAAAAATTTCAACTTCAACAAGATTTCCCGATGGGCCTTTTACCTGATCTTTTTCAATTTGGGTACAGATTTTTTTAATCTGGGAAATACTTAATTCACGACTCATCACCATGGTATCTGCAAAAAGAGCATAAAACTTCACCGTTTCAATATTCGTGATATTGATTTGCGTCGAAATGTGCACTTCCATGCCAATTTGTCTCGCATAGGCTATAACCGCCTGATCCATAGCAATTACTGCAGTAAGATTGGCTTCTTTTGCTTTATCAAGAAGAGTTTTTATGATAGAAAGGTCATGATCGTAAATAATTGTGTTCAGCGTAAGATACGTTCTTACTCCTTTTTCCGTGCATCTTCTGGAGATTTCCGGCAGGTCTTCTATCGTGAAGTTCATCGTTGCTCTTGCACGCATATTCAGCTGCTCTACTCCGAAGTACACAGAGTCTGCTCCATTATCTATAGCCGCCTGAAGGGATGTAAAATCGCCTGCAGGAGACATCAGTTCTATTTTTCCGCTTTTTGTCATTTCTTGTTGAGAAAATTTTTGCAAAGATAAACAATTTTCAATTGAGTATATTTATCAGGTAAAATCACAACCTCTATGAAAGCCTTTTAACTTAAAAAATAAAAATTCATCTTATGAATATGACATTTTGTCTTTAATAATATTTTAAGAAATGTTAATGAAGATACCAAATTACGACTTAATGCATAAAGTATTCCTATTCCTGTTAAATTTTAGTTAAAAATGAAACATTACATACTAAGTGCATACCTATTTAGCATTAAATTTGTTTACAATAAAAACGAAAAAATTAATTAAAATAAATAACAAAGAAAGATATACAATGAAGAGTACTTTAAAAAAACTATTACCATTTGCCGTAGTAGGAGTGATGTCAGGAGCTACTACCGTTGGAACATTACAATATTTCAACCACGATGCCAATAGTACGGACCAGTCTTATTTTACAAAATCAGCAGCTAATGTCAATTTTGCAGGGATGAATTCTTCTGCAGTAGGTGATGACTTTGTGAAAGCAGCCAAAACAACTGTTCCCGCCGTTGTTACAATTAAAAATTACCAGTCCAGAACAACCAGCCGTGCCTCGGAGCAGGATCTTTTTGATTTCTTCTTCGGAGATCCGTTTGGAGGAAGAGGACAACAAAGGCAGCGACAGCAGCAACAGGCACCGGACAATATGCCTTCGGGAATGGGATCTGGAGTTATTATTTCGCCTGACGGTTACATTATTTCAAACAACCACGTTGTAGCAGGCGCCAATAAACTGGAAGTCGTTTTAAGCAATAAAAAATCTTATATCGCCACGCTAATTGGCACAGATCCTAACACAGACATTTCATTATTAAAAATCGAAGAAAAAGGGCTTCCTTATCTGAATTTTGCTAATTCTGACAATATTGAAGTCGGACAATGGGTGCTTGCAGTAGGAAATCCACTCGGGCTGAACTCTACCGTGACAGCAGGTATTATTTCTGCGAAAGGAAGAGGGATCGGAATTTTAAGAAATGAAGGTAAAGCTGCAAACCCTATTGAAAGTTTCATTCAAACAGATGCAGCGATCAATCCTGGTAATTCAGGAGGCGCACTTGTGAATACAAACGGAGACCTGATCGGTATCAACTCGGCAATCCAGTCTACAACAGGATATTATCAGGGATATGGATTTGCAGTTCCTGCTAACCTGGCAAGAAAGATCGTTGAAGATATCAAAAAATTCGGTATTGTACAGAGAGGATTCCTTGGGGTAACTTCTTTAGATCTATCCGATGACCAGTTGGTGGCAGCGTATAATAAACAAAAGAAAACGAATATCAAAGCAGGTTCAGGAATTTTAGTTACCGGGTTCGGTGAAAAAAGTGGTGCTGAAGATGCCGGTTTAAAAACAGGGGATATCATTACAAATATAGACAATACACCTATTACAGACTTTGCAGATCTTTCCATGTCTATAGGAAGCAAACGTCCTGGTGATAAAGTAGTAGTGACCTATCTGAGAAATGGTAAATCAGCAACAACAACCGTTACCCTTAAAGATCAAAAAGGAGGAACATCAACAAGAACAAAGGCAGATCTTAGTGTAACTGAAAAAATCGGGGCAGAATTTGAACCGCTTAACGATAGAATTAAAACAAACTATGGTCTAAGTAGTGGGGTCACTGCTAAAAATGTTGCAGAAGGTGGTGAGATTGCTAAGATTGGAATTGTAGATGACTACATTATTATGGAAATTAATGGCAAGCCTGTCAATTCACAAAAAGACGTTGATAAAATCCTTGATAAATATTCAGGAAATGTATCGGTAAAATTTGTGGATAATTATGGACAGATCTACACCAGAGGATTCAAAATGCCTTAAGAGAAATCAACTTAAACGTTCCATATCAACAAAAAATCGCTGCAGAGTTGCAGCGATTTTTTTATTAGGATTGATTCACCTTTTCGGAGATTCTTTTTTTCTTTTGGCGCTCATAGATAATTTCGACAATTTTACCGCCTATCCAGGAGAAAGGAAAGAAAGTAAGGAAAATCGATATTTTATAGAATGTAGGATGATAAGGAAAAATAATAACATCCAGCATGGCCAGAAAAAGCATTATAAACCCGATAAGAATAGCATAGGCAACTTTAGCGTATTTAACGATCATTGCTGTTGCAACACCTCCTATCGTGGTTCCCAATCCGGAAATAAATAAAAGAAACCCAAAGAATGCATCATTATTCTGCATACTTTGAAGAAATCTCTGCCAGTGCTCAAACGGCGCAAAAGCATCGAAAGTAACCCATTGCGGAAATACTCTTATTCCAAGAGTAATGGTGAGGCCGGCAATTCCCAATCCCACGATAAGCGCAATTGTATTTCTTATAAAATTCATTAATCCTGATGAGCAATCATAGAAATTTCGATATCCACATTTTTCGGCAGGCAAGAAACCTGTACTGTTTCGCGAGCCGGAAAGCTTTCTGCATCCAGATAAGAAGCATAAATATCATTCATTACCGCAAAATCATCCATATTTTTAAGAAAGATTGTAGCTTTTACAACATTTCTGAACGTCATTCCTGCTTCTGTAAGAATAGCTTCAAGGTTTTTCATTACCTGATGCGTTTCCTTTTCAATTCCTTCCACCAATTTGCCTGTTGCAGGATCTACAGGGATCTGGCCGGAGATATATAAAACTCCGTTGGCCATGTTGGCTTGTGAGTAAGGTCCGATCGCTGCAGGAGCATTTACAGTGTTGATTATTTTTTTCATTAGAATTTATTTTGGGTGCAAATATAAAATTTATATTCTATTTCTATAATCAAATATCAAATCTAATGCTAGAATGGTGCATTCGGTTGTGTAAAACTTCTGTCTTTATATTTTAAAGCATCACTCAGAATATTCGCTTTGATTCCGATGAAGAAGTCGTAGACCTTATACTGGCCGAAAGGTACCCAGTTAAAATTAATGGTAAAACTTCGCTGATCTCTTGAAAAACCAATTCTGGTGTATGCCAGTTGTTTTGTCACCATATCGTAATGTGTGCTTCCATTGATATTCCAGTATGGGGTAAGCTTTATACTTCCATCCAGCCCGACAGAAGCCAGCCTAGTCGGAGTTCTGGAAGCGTAGCTTTTGGTATAGGCATAATTGGCATTTACATTTAACGTCCACGCCTGATCAAAGTGGGCATAATTGTCATCGTCAAAATAATAATTTTCATTTCTCACCTCCCCTTTCGACTTATATTTTTTTGCGAAATCCGTTTTTTCACCAAAAATTTCGCTACTTAAAGGATAAGAAAGCTGAACATTAAATCCCTGAATACTGAAGCCTCCAAGATCTTCCGTTCTGATTCCCGCATCCTGGCCGGGAAGATAAACGATCTTATAAGGATCTAATGACAAACTCGTATTGACGTTTAATTTATTATTGAAAAATGAAGACTGCCCGTTAATTGTAATGATAGAAAAAGGATGATCTTTTGCAGCAAAATTGTAGCTTCCGGAAAGGTTTAATGATTCAAAAATCTTTAGTTTCTTTACTCCCGTAGAATCACTTTTAGACTTTACTTTCATTTCAATATTATTTCCGATATTGAATCCTAATGCGCCAACCATTCCGCTGCTTGGGCTTCCGATAATTCCTCCATCAAATATAGAATAAGGCGTTAAAGCTCCACTTGCATCATAATAATTTTTATAATATCCGAAACCTGAGCCCCCGAAATCAGGAGAGTATGTAAATCCGATACTCGGCGTCATCATATGTCTGATAGCTTCAATAGCTGATCCTTTTTTAAATTTCAGCATTCCGTACAATGTTGTCTGAAGGCTTGCCGTTGTGGAAAAAGTGGAGTATCCCGCGATTCCTTTGTTAGTTTCCGTGACCACTGCATTCTGAATCGGATCGTAAAATTTATTCACCGTTTTTGTAGTCAGGGCATTATCAACGTTCGCTCCCAAGCTGAACGTAAAATATTTGGCAATCGTTGTATTGGTTCCTAAAGCAATATTATTTTTCAAGCCAGTCTGCATTTTATCCCACATGGCAGCAGTGAAAAGCTCTCCTTCGTTCGTTTGCACGAAATTAGTGAGGTTAAGCCCTGTATTCACTGTAATATTTTCCAGCAAACCAGTTCTTGTTCCGGTTTTAGATTTAAAAAGATAAAACTGATTGATGGCAACATTCATCTGTGGCAGTCGAAGATCTGATAATCCGGTCGCAAAATTCTGAGAATACGAAGCTGTTGCTGTAATCGTCGCCGGCAGCTTCAGGAATCTTTTGGTAATGGTTACCGTAGAGTTTTGTTGTGTATTTAATACGTTTTGATTTAAGATATAATTATTGTTCAGCGTATTGTTGTAGAACTTGGTACTTACGATGTCTACAGAAGCCGAGAAATTCAGAAACGGATTGGCTTTAGTATCCTGCGTATGTCTCCATGCGATTCTGTAAGTGCTTGTTTTTCCATAATCATCCAGACCTTTGATACCCCGCACCGCCGTTCCGATATCTGCAGAAAAGTTCCCCGAATAGCGGTATTTTTTCATGTAATTCATTTCTGGGCGCAGGTTCCAGCTTCCTTTGGTATAGATATCTGAAAGAATTTTAAGGTCAAAATGTTCTCCGATCGGCTGATAGTAGCCTAGCCCATTCAGGAAAAAACCGACATCCTGTCTTTCTCCGAAACTCGGAATAAGAATACCCGCAGACCTTTTATCCGAAAAGGGCAAAATGGCAAAAGGCATAATCAACGGAGTCGGAACCTGCTCGATATACATCTGAATAGGCCCTGAGATAATGGAGGATTTATTTTTGGTTTTAACCAATTTAATATTAGAAGCACGCAAATGATAATCCGCAGCAGTATCTTTCTTTTTTATAAAATAATCATCCGTTGTATAATTGGCACGTCTCATCGCAAAAACGGAATCATTATACTTTTTTGTTTTTTCAGCGACAATTACGCCTTCATTCTCTTCGGTTCTGGCATTGAAAGCAATAGCTTTCTTGGTCTTTGTATTGTACTGAAATTCATCGGTCTCAAACTTTTTCCCGGCCTGTGTAATAACAGCAGGTTCTATATACTTACCGGAAGAATCTTGTTTTCCGCGGGCGTACATAAGACTTTTAGACTCATCTATGGAGATATAATCTGCATCAATCTGAACATCCTGATATTTTACCTGGGCGTTTTTGTTGAGATAAATCATTTTTTTCTGAAAATCTCTGCGATTATAGTCTGCCTTCGTCTGAAGAACACTTTCGAGAGGTTCTTTTTTCAGAACGATCGTATCTTGTTTAGGAATAGTATCATTAGCCGTATTTTTATTCAGTTTTTCAGGAGCTTGCTGTGCTAAAAAACTGTTAAAAATTAGGATAATTAAAATTTGTAATATATTTTTGGAGACGGTTTTGGCCAATTTATTTATTATATTTATGAATATACAATTAAGGCTCAAAATTAATATAATTTTTAAAACTGTAGGATGCACAAAGTAAATTTTAAAATAATTTTATCATTTCTCCTTATTCTGTCGATCAACTTTATTTTTTCGCAAAAGAAATTCACCATTGTTTTGGATGCAGGACACGGAGGAAATGATCATGGGGCTAACAGATCCTATGCAGACATAGGAAGAATTGCTGAAAAAGATATCACTCTTGCCATTACCTTAAAAGTAGGGGCAATGCTCGAAAAAAATAAAGACTTCAAAGTAATTTATACCCGAAAAATAGATGAATACCCTTCTCTGTCAGACAGAACAAATCTGGCCAACAGAAGCAAGGCAGACCTTTTTATTTCCATTCACTGCAACTCTTCTAAAAAACCGACAGCTTACGGAACTGAAACTTTTGTACAGGGGCCTGATCAAAATGACACCAATCTGGAAGTTGCAAAAAGGGAAAACGACGTGATCTTTTTAGATGAAAAAGATAAGCAAACCTTCGGCTCGTACGATGCCAGCTCCCCGGAATCTCTTATTGCGCTGAAGCTTCAGCAAAGTAAATACCTCGAATCGAGTCTTCTATTGGGAGGTTTGGTTGAAGAAAATTTTGTAAATAAAGATAAAAGAACATCCAGAGGCGTGTGGCAGAAAAACCTTCACGTACTCCGTATGAATGCCATGCCATCGGTACTTATTGAGACCGGATTCATCAATCACCCTGAAGAGAGCCATTATCTGGCTTCGGAGAAAGGACAGGACGAAATCGCAGAAAGTATATACAAAGCAGTTATTGATTATAAAAAAGCGATCGACCGTAAATCAGGATATATGGCATCTACCAGAAAACCGGAACCAGAAAAACCTGCGGAAGTTGCCTTGAAAAATGATTTCAGAATACTTCTGCTTAGTTCTCCGACAAAATATAATGACGGCGACCCTGCATTAAAAGGTCTTAACTATATTTTACCTCTTAAAGAAAACGGCCAATACAAATATTATTATGGAGTAACGAACCTGGCTTCCGTAAGAGATATTAATATTAAAACTGCCAAAGATGCGGGATTCAGGAATGCGTATGCCGTAGGATTTATGCCAAATCAGAAACTTAGTACGGGCTATTATACTATTGAAGTTTATACAGGAGACAAACTGAATGGAAATTCATTCATTCTTCAGACTCTGAAAAATGTGGAAAGAAATAAAGAAAACGGGGTCTTCTACTACACATACGGAAAGGTATTTACGCTCGAAGATGCGGTAAAACTTCAGAAAGATCTTGAAGCTAAAGGCATTAAGAATACCGTGATTCAGAAAGTCTTTAAATAATGTAATATAATTTTGAAGTTAAAAAGTTAATGATTACTTTTGCAACCTCAAAATTTGGCCTATTCGTCTAGTGGTCAGGACTCAAGATTTTCATTCTTGCAACAGGGGTTCGATTCCCCTATAGGCTACTAAACTACACCTCAATCCCTGATCAATACAAGGTTCAGGGATTTTTTTTAATCAAATAAAAAAAATACGCACAGATATTTGCACTTTTTTTTCAAAATAAAGTGATATTTATTTTGGGAAACTTCCTATTAATTTTAAATTTGCTCCCAATAAGTAAATAATGAGAAAACAGATAATTTTAGCTCTTTTGTTGACTAGTAGCTTTAATTTTGCTCAGGAGATTAAGAGTTCAACGGTTCAAGATTCAGTCCAAAATGTAAAAGATATCCAGGAAGTTCTTATAAAAGCGCAACGAAAAAAACAATTTGTAGACAAAGCCGTCTACAGTTTTGATGAGGAGGCATTAAAGAAAGCCAGATATGCCAATGATTTATTGCAAACATTACCAGAACTTCAATTTGACCCTATTTCCAGCAGTATTTCCAGTATTAAGGGAGGTAAATTTTTACTTTTAATCAATGGTGTTGAATCAACAGAATTGCAGGCAAGAGGTATTCGTCCAGCAAATGTAGTAAGAGTAGAGTATTATGACAATCCTCCTACACGATGGGCAAACAGGGCAGATACAGTAGTTAATATTATCACTAAAAATCCTGAAGTGGGTTTTGCTGCCGGAACCTCCGTAAGTACAGCATTGACAACTGGTTTTGTAAACGGGCAAGCCTACGCCAACTATACCAATGGAAGAAATAATCTAGGGCTTGAGTATTCCATTAATTTAAGAGATTATGATAACAGGATCGTAAATAGAATTTATGATTATACTTTACAGAACTCGCATTATAATACCAACGAAAATAAAAAAGATCATTTTGGCTACACCTATCAAGATGTTGCCTTAAGATATACCAATTCTTTGTCGGATAATTATGTATTTCAGGCAAAATTTTCAATGAACATCTATAATGATTTCTCTAAAGGAAATGGAGAAAGTATTTTTACAAAAGACAATACTACAGAACAGCATGGGACTTCACAATACAGTGGAAAAAAGTATAATCCGCCTACGCTTGATCTTTATTTTTCTAAGAAACTGAGTAAGAAAGATGAAATAAGTTTTAATATTGTAGGATCTGCTTATACGAGTAAAAGTTTTGAGGTGGGTAAAGAATGGGTAATCGGCTCTGGTAATATTGTTTTCGATAACGATATGAATTTAGACGCAAAACAGAAAAGCATTGTTGGAGAGGTTGCCTATACACATGATTTTAAAGCAGGAAAATTAAGCACAGGATACCGAATTGATAACAATAGTGTCAATAATACTTTAGAAAATTTAGCCGGGAATTTTGATTTTTCCGTCAATTACCTGACCCAATATTTATACTCCGAATTTGCGGGTAAAAGTAAAAAACTGATGTATCGTTTAGGTTTAGGTGTAACTAATATTAATAATAAAACTGCTACAGCTAATGATGATGACTGGACAATTACTCCTAAAATTATTTTAGGATATGAACTTAAAAAGAATCATAGTTTACGATTGACAAGCAGCTATACTCCTTATAGCCCCGGAAGCACAGCATTAAGTCCGAATATTAATCAGGTAGTTCCCAATATTGTATCTACAGGAAATCCCTATCTTACCATACAAAAAGCCTGGAACAATAATTTAAACTATTCTTATAATAATAAGTTTTTTGATTTTAATGCTAATATTTTCTATAATTACATAGATAATGCAATTAACAGTATATATGTTTTGTACAATAACAATACTCAATATGCATTAACCTATGAAAATACAAAATATAGCTCACGTACCGGAATTCAGCTAACAGGATCAGTTAAACCTTTCGGAAATAGATTATTGGTTATTAAGGCGAATATTTATCCAACGATGCAACGCGTAAAGGCAAATTCGGGGGCGTTGCTTAAAAACAATTATTTCGGAAACAATTTTACGATTTCTTCCGAATATAAAAATCTGAGCCTAACCTATATGTTTAACATTCCGGTTTATACCTTAAGTGGTGCATTTTTAAATACTAATGAAAATCAAAATCATATTTTCATAAATTATAAACTCAAAGACTGGACATTTACTACCGGAATGTACTGGCTGGGGATGCCATCAAGATATAAGACTAAAACACTTGATGAAAGTTTGGTAAACTATTCGGGGGTCACCAATATTTACAATAACAAAAATATGTTTATCTTGGGGATTGGGTATGATTTTGCTAAGGGTAAAAAGAATGAGATCAACAGGAAATTATACAATAATCCTGCACCTGCAATAACTTTCTGATAGTCTTTTTAGTACTTTCGGGATATTGATTTTCTCTAGAATTTATTATAGTAATAACAAAAAAGAATCCGTCTTACTATTATAAGGCGGATTCTTTATATTCATAAGACTTTTAATCTATTTTATTAGAAAAGACAAACCGTATTTGGCCCTACCGGAGTATCCGGAGGATAAAAGCCACACTGTTTATGGCAATTTGCTCCGTTACAATTGTTAGTCTGTCCATCGGAAATAGTATCATCAATTCCGATCGATATAGATTGGCTAAAACCACCGATAAGCTTATCAATAGATCTATCTTTTTCAATTTTTGCAGAGGCTATCAGATGTGTTAAACGATCAATCTTTAAACTAGCATTTTTATTCTTAAAGTTTTTCATTTTTTTAATTTCAGGTTAAGCGATATGTTATTTGAAAATGATTGGAGAATTATGAATATATATCGCCAGCGCAATATTTACGACAATTTACTCCATCACAATTATTAGATTGCCCATCAGAAATAGTATCTTCAATTCCTTTTGACAAAGATTGGCTAAAACCACCGACAAGTTTATCAATAGTTTTATCTTTTTCAATCGTGGTAGAAATTATTAGATATTTCAAACGATCAATATTTACACAGTTTCTTTTATTATTAAGGCTTTTCATGATTTAATTAACCACACGCTGATTGACAATTAAGATTCTGATGTATGCTACAGTTAATAGCACAGTTACCTCCTTGGCAATTATTTGCGACACCATCATCAATGCCCGTGGTAGGCCCCGAAATAATATTGGAAAAACCTCCCAATAATTTTTTCTCCTGTGATTCTGAAATTTTTTCAAAACCCTTCAAAACCAACTTGGTTTTACTTTTGACGTTTTTTTTCATAAGTAAGATTTTTTAAATTTGTTAGTAATAATTATTAAAAATGAATATAAATTAAATTCTTAAGATTCCTGCAAGGAACAGAGATTTCTAATTTTCATTATTTCTATCTTATATGATTTAGCAATTATTTTCCACCTTTGTAGGTTACAATTCTTATCTCCCCGTTTTCCGTATGAATAATATCTCTTATTTCGCTCCGTTTTAAATATGAATTGATATCTTTAGATATGATTTTTTTAGAATCAACGATAATTGAAGTTTGGGGAGAATCTAATTTTAGCCAACCTGTATCACTAATTATATAATAAGAGTGGTCAAGCTCAAAAAAACTATTTTGGTTTTCTTTTCTTAGATTATTAATTGTATTTCTGAATTTTATTTTTTCTAAGACTTTATTTAAGCCATTAGAGATAGCCTCAAATGAATTATCTCTACTTAAAAAAAATTGTGAAAAAGATTCTGCCTCAGAAGGCTCATTGGTTTTTGTCATTCCAAAATAATAGTTAATATTAATTTGCTCTTTTTGGCTATCTGCCCAATTTTCCGTTTGGGTAAATTTTAAGTATCCTTTTTTCTCTAGCCTGATTTTAAACTTTAAACTATTATTTGATCTGTCACCTTTTAATTTACCTTTGAAATAGCCTTTTGTA
This sequence comes from Chryseobacterium sp. POE27, assembly GCF_039727685.1. Classification (NCBI taxonomy): domain Bacteria; kingdom Pseudomonadati; phylum Bacteroidota; class Flavobacteriia; order Flavobacteriales; family Weeksellaceae; genus Chryseobacterium; species Chryseobacterium sp. POE27. The sequence goes on along the minus strand of NZ_CP152475.1, from coordinate 3,135,821 downwards.
TCTGTTTTAGCAATATGCTCTCCTTTTTCATCATAAATATTAACATCCTGTAAAGGAAGAAGGGTTTTTGAATCAAAAACAATTCCTGCTATATTAATTGATATATCATTCGTAGGACACTTCGCATATATTTGCGAAATAAATATATTTCCAATCAGGAAAATAAATAAATTAACAATTTTTTTCATATTGAATAGATAATACGATTAGATTTGGCGTTTTTAAGTTGAAATAAGAAATTAATTTCCTAATTCCAACTGGTTTTTTACTAATGAATAATATTTATCTCTTATTTTAATTAATTCTTCATGAGACCCCTTTTCAGTTATTTCCCCTCTTTCCATAACAATAATCTGATCTGCATTTTTAACGGTACTTAAACGATGGGCTACAACTATTACAGTTCTACCAACGAAGAAATCTTTTAAATTATTTAAAATTTGTTTTTCTGTATTGGCATCTAATGAACTAGTAGCTTCGTCAAAAAATAAAAACTCAGGATTTTTATATACCGCCCTTGCTATTAAAACCCTTTGGCTTTGCCCACCACTCAATTGCATTCCAACGTTACCTATTTTTGTCTCCGACCCTAGGGGTAAAGTTTCAATAAAATGATCTAAACATGCCACTCTGATTGCATTTTCAAGTCTCTCTATATCTATAGCATCATTCTCACAAAGAGCAATGTTGTATTTGATTGTTCCTGAGAAAACATGTCCGTTCTGAAGTACCACTCCACATTTCTTCCTCCAATCATCAGGGTTTAATTCAGAAAAGCTATATTCTCCCAAAAATAAATCTCCGGAGTTTGGAAAATAGTATTTCATCAGCAGCTTCATCAATGTTGTTTTACCACTCCCACTCGTCCCAACAATTGCAGTAATCTTATTCTTGGGTATTGTAAAAGATAAATTATTAATCACAAACGGATTAAAACTTCCAGGATATTTAAAGGATACTTTATCTAATCTTATATCTTCTATATATGCAATACTTTTAGAGTTTTCCTGATAAGCCTCATTCTTTATTGTAAAGACATCCTCAATCCTGTTTTGTGATATCAGAGCATCCTGTGCATCTTTAATATTATTTATCAAGTTTATAATCGGACCACTTAGTTGGCCTATGATAAAGGAAATACTTAGTAATGTCCCTACTGTCATCTGTGAATTTATTATAAAATATGCACAAACAGCAATTATAGTTATTTCTTTAAATTTTAAAAGAAAATTTGCTCCAGATAGCTGATATGTATTCAGATATAAAGACTTCAGCTCTAATTCATTTAGGCTTCGCTGCAACCTTAGAATTTTTGATATAATGGTATTATGCGCTTGATTTACTTTTATTTCGGGCATATTCATTATAAATTCATATAAATTATTACTATTGTCAGATTGCTTTATAAACAATGAATATTCTAATGCTGCTCTTTTTTTAAGAAAAAAGGAAATCCATATTACGGATAAAGTACTCAGCACAACAAATATTAAAAATACTATTGTATTTAAAGTCAATAATATAGCACTAAAAACAATCAAATTAAGAATATTAATAAAAAAGCTTATTCCTTTCCATGTAAAAAATGTTTGTAGCTTCGATAAATCCCCTAATCTCAATAATGTGTCAGTATTAAGCCTAGTATCGAAATAGTTTACAGGTAGTTTTATCAGTTTATTAAGGAACTTTTCTTTAAGAGATATGGATAGATTAAAGTTTAATTTTGTTAATATAAAATCACTTAAAAACTGCGACACAAAATTTCCCATGAATAATAAAAACTGTGCCAATAAGAGGATAATAACTAAATTAAGGGATTTTGCAATAATACCTTCATCAATTATTTTTTTAAATATAATAGGAATGAACCAGTTGGTAGCCAATCCTGCAATTAATAATAATGTAGAAAATATATACTTGTAATTATATCTCTTAACAAAAGTGATTAAATGATTAATAACGGTACTATTTCTAAGGCTAATACCGTGAGGTTCCTTAAAATTAACATTTTCATTAATGAGCTCAAAATCATCTTTAGGTTGAAAAATAAGACAAACACCTTTTGCCTCATTTCCCAGCCATTCTCTTATTATTAAGTCTTCTTCAATTTTAATCTTACCATAACCAGGATCGGCGATATAATATTTTTTTTCACCTTTCTTAGTAATGATATTATATAAAACAACATAATGATCCTGCTTCCAAAATAAAATAGCAGGTAAGGGTATTTCTTCAAGCTGATCTAGAGTAAGCTTTAAACCATGGGATTCAAAACCTAATTTTTCACCACCATATAGAATATCCTTCACTGAAACTCCCATTCTTGTTATTCCGCAAATTTCTTTTAATTTCTTTACCGGAATATTTAGCCCATAAGAGTTAAGGACCATTGATAAGCAAGCCGGTCCACAGTCATTGCTTTCAAGTTGATTAATAAATTTAAACTTCATTTAAAACTAAAGCTTCAACTACTTCCTTAATTTTAGACACTACAACTTCATCCTTTAATTGATCGTCGCCATAATAAACACAGTATTCCGTTTGCTTCTCTTCTGCTTCCATAGCGTGCTGAGAACAGCCACCATTGCAAATAGGAAGTAATCGACAAGACAAACATGGTTTATTTTTAAATTTAGTATTCATTCTTCGTTCAAGATAATTGTCTTCCCATATCAAATCCCCATCATCATCGATATATCCAGCTCTCTTAGCAGTAGTAAAATCTCTGGCTGTACATTTGAATAAGTCTCCGTTATAATTAATAACAGCACTATTTCTCTTATCTGCATAGCACGAATTCCGTACATTATCTGGAGTCATGTGCTTAACCTGAATTCCATTTTCTTTGATCCTGTCTGTATTTTCATCCACAATTTCATTGATGTTATCATTCTGTGAATCCTGCCAAACTCTATGGAAATCCATCAACAAATATTTTTGCTTGATATCAGCCGGAATATCATTAAATTCTTCGGATATTTTATAAGTATCAGTAATATTTTCGGAAGTATAATTCACCCTAAGTCTTACAAAAAAGGAATTATTTATAAGTCGCTTTATATTTTTGACTATTTCATGATAAGAGCCCTTCTTTGCACTTACAAATCTTACCTCATCATGCTTTTCCCTATAGCCATCCAGTGTAATTTGAAACGAAGGAGTTATTTTACGTGATTTGAAGAAATCAATAAAATAATCATCTATCAGATATCCATTTGTCGTAAAACTAACGGAATAGTCTACAGAGTTTTTGACGCATTCTTCCTGAAGCTTTATAATGACAGGAACTACGTCTTTCTTAAAATAAAGCAGCGGCTCTCCTCCAAAAAAAGCTAATTGAAAGTAGCTCATCGCAGGTTTCATTGCTGTTTTTTCAATAAATTTCCCCACTTTTTCAATCATACTTTGAGAAAACTTAGAGGTTTTCACATGTGTTTCGTAACAATACCAGCATTTGAAGTTACAATTCATCGTTGGATTAATTGTAAGTAAAAAGTTAGATTGATTTTCATCAACAGCTTTTGCAATTTTTTTTACTTTCTCAATTTCGTCAATTTCAAGAGGTATGATAAATTCCTCTGCAATTAAATAATGATAAAAGGTTGGATGGATTTCTTCCAAATCTTCTATATTTTCGTTTTTTGAAGCTTCAAGTAAATCCTTAAGTATAGGATCTATTACTAAAAATTTTTGATTAAATGAATTATATAGATAATACTCATCATCTATATATACAATAGAATTAAATTGGCTATATTTCATAGTTAGTGTTTAAAAAAAGGCTGTACCAAAAGTAAATATCTCTTAAAATTTAGGGGTTCGAAAAAGAATACTTTTGATACAGTCTCTTGTATTTTTTTGTTAATAAATAAAGAACTTGAATACAAGTTTATATGAGTCCACAGCATACTTTCGGACATTTCACAACTAGTAGATCTTATTGTTTTATTGTGTTTATCTATTTATTATAAGTCAAGATCTAGTTAAGGTTTATATTGTGATTATCCATAAAATACCTATAAGATACTTTTAGAATAATATTTCTAACACTTTTATCCACCACAACCTTGAATACAGTTTACATTTTGCCCTTGTCCACATCCATCTCTACAGTTACCTCCCTGGCAGTTATTTGTAGTGCCAGTACCATCATCAATTCCTGTAGTCGGACCTAGAATAGCATTGGAAAAACCTCCCAATAATTTTTTTTCCTGCGATTCTGAAATTTTTTCAAAACCTGTTAAAACCAACTTGGTTTTACTTTTGATTACTTTTTTCATAAAAAGATTTATTTTAATTATTAATAAAGATTATTTATAAGCTTTAAAATGTCTAAAACTATAAAATAAGAAGTATTTTCTCGTTATAAATCAGATACAGTTGAGATTTAACTTAATGGAAATACCTGAATATTATCTCTCTAAAACCTGAATATTTTTAGATAAGTAAATTTTGAGACCTTTTAAAAAGGTATTTATTTCCCACATTGAACACAGTTTAAGTTTTGCCCTTGGCCACATCCTGCTCTACAATTGCCTCCTTGGCAATTATTTGTAGTACCATCATCAATGCCAGTAGTAGGATCTGAAATTACATTAGAAAACCCTCCCAATATTTTTTTCTCTTGTGATTCTGAGATTTTCTCAAAGCCTGTTAAAACCAGCTTAATTTTACTCTTGTTTATTTTTTTCATAACACATAATTTTATCACAATAATAAGAATTAAACCAATATCTCTCTATTTGTTGAATAAATTTATACTCATTCTAAATTATTATTTTCTGTTTATTTAAAAGAAAAATTCTCATAATATTTACAGAATATAAAATCACAATCAAATAAGCTATTTCCAATTGAAAGAATTCATTGAATATTGGTTGTACCAGATCTAAGACTATTAGTACAAGGTCATCGTTATAACAAGCAAACTGTACAATTACAGGAAAATTACTAATATCTTAACAAAAGCACATTCAAAAATCAGCAGCATATTTTGTTTAAAAGAAAAAAATATTATCTTTGCACCGCTTTAGCAGAGAATGGTTATTCTTGATAAAGCCACAAATATATATCATGCCGGATTTAAAAATACAAGAAGCGAAATTGCTTTTTAAAAAAATCCACTCTAACCCAAAAAGTTACGATTTAAAAATCAATGAAGGCGGGATTACGGGCAGTGATGATGAAATAAGTTTCAGACTTTACAGGACAGGAGAAAGGGTCGATTTTGAAGTAATAATTGACGGACTTACCTTCACCAATACCACTGGAGAATGGAACAACGCGATGGTAATGCTTACGAGTACCATCAAAAAATTAGAAAGAGAAGAAGAGAATATTAAAATAGAACAGGCAATTCATAAACTCCGAAAATATTTATCAGAAGAAAATTAATTTTTTTAAAAATTAATTTGGCAGATAAAAAAAAGTTTATACTTTTGCACTCACATTTGAACGATATGGCAAATCATAAATCAGCATTAAAGAGAATTAGACAAAACGAAGTAAGAAGACTTCGCAACAGATACTACCACAAGACTGCTAGAACAGCAATGAAGGTGTTAAGAAATGAAGAAGACAAAGCTGCTGCTGCAGAACAATTGCCAAAAGTTATCTCTTTGTTGGATAAATTAGCTAAGAAAAATATTATCCACAAAAACAAAGCAGCTAACTTAAAAAGCAAATTAACTAAGCACGTTAATAAACTAGCTTAATAAGTATAGTTGGCCCGTTCGTCTATCGGTTAGGACCTCAGATTTTCATTCTGGTAAGAGGGGTTCGATTCCCCTACGGGCTACAAAATAATCATGATCTAACCTGATGATTATTAATAAGAGTTGAAACTTATAAAAACAAAAACTAACACACAGGAAACAGTGGAAGATAGCTGGCCCGTTCGTCTATCGGTTAGGACCTCAGATTTTCATTCTGGTAAGAGGGGTTCGATTCCCCTACGGGCTACTTAGAGAGATTCATTTACATGAGTCTCTTTTTTCGTTGTATTCTCCCTACTCCTCACTGCTTATCTGCAAATTCGACTTTCCCTTCATGATGCGTCAGTAACTATTACCTCTTTAAAGCTAAAATAATTGATGAAACTGTGAAAATTTAAGATCATTGAGTTGTTTTAAATTCATAGCAATCTTAGATATATTTCATTTTTATAGCTTAAATAAAAAGGCTTCCACTTTTGATAATTGTGAAAGCCAAAAAAAACGGATGTTAAAAGAGATATACTTTCTTTTTAAAATTAATAAAGTTTAAATTCCAAAGTTCACAAAAACACTGAAACGAGATCTCGCCTCAATATCGCTCCCGGCTAAATTGGAATATGCAGGAAGCATTACTTCACTTCCCAGACTTATTTTCCGGTAAGATATTTCAAATCCCAATTTCCCGTACAGAGCACTTCCTGAAGTATTGGGCAAAATCTCACTAAACTGTCGATTGGTATCATAGACTTCGCCCTGCAAACCAGCCTTCCCGGATACAATAAATGTATCATTGCCAACAATCCTGTAAAATCCGGTCGCAGAATAATTCCACTGGTTTCCGAAACGGTAATGCTTTTTGTTTTCGGTTTTTATGGTATAATCCGTATTCAGTAAAACGGCAATTTTATTTTTTTGGAATTTATAATTTAAAGCCAGCTGATAATCCCAGCTTCCCGTTCCCAACTGAAAGCTCGGGTTAACTCCCGACACTCCTTTTTCATCAAACTTACCCAGCGGAATTTTCACTCCAAACCCGCCGTTCAGCTGATGAATATTCTCTTTTGAGTTGATCAGCCGGTAAATTCCCATCAGGTTTACATCCCCAACACCCTGCATTTTTACATCTCCCTGTAATGTTTTCTTTTCATGAAAATGGAAAGGCATACTGGCATAAACACTTATCTTCTCAGTCAGTGGAATTTTTCCCCAAAGCTGGATGGTATTGAAATACTGATCCTGCGTAAGATTATTAACAAACAGATTTTCTTTAGCCTTATAATGCTGTGCAAAATATTTAATCCCGATAAATTGTGGATTCAGTAAAGATTCAAATCCGGAAGAACCGTTTCCGGCAGCACAACCACAGGCATCACAATCGTCATAAAAAATAACTTTGGTGAAACTGCGGGGGACGTAGAGACTGTCATTGTTCGTTTTGGCCTGATTTATATAAAAACACATCAGGTTCATTAATAAAAATATTTTTTTCATCATGGCTTACTCGGCAAATTTTGGGTTGGCAATGAAATTTTGATCACTTAAGGTTTTCAAAAATGCGATAATATATTGTTTCTCCTGTGTATTAATGGGGATGCCCAGATGTCCGTTCTGCTTCAAAAGAGGATCAAGATTTGACTGATTCTCCACATTGTCTGAATAAAAATTCAAGACGGCATCCAGGGTATAAAATCTTCCGTCATGCATGTAAGGCGCAGTATATTCTACATTTCTGAGACTTGGCACACGGAATTTCATATTGTCATTCCAGTCTAACGTCACTCTGTATCTTCCTCTATCATCAAACTGGCTGTTGTAATACATCCCGGTATTCCGGTAACTTTCATCGGTAAATAAATCTCCCGAATGGCAGGAAGCACATTTATTCTGAAACAAATTCATTCCCTGATTTTCTTCACTGGTAAAAACAGCCGTTCCTTTTTTCATACGGTCGTACTTAGAATCTGCTGAAACCAGCGTAGCCATAAACTGGGAAATCGCCTTTAAAACTCGGTCTCCCCTAATATTTTCATCTCCGAATGCTGCCTTAAACAATTTTTTGTAATTGCTGTCAGCATTAAGTTTTCCAACCACTTCGGGAAGGGAGCTGTCCATTTCAAAATCTGCTGTAATGGGAACCAAAGATCTTTCATCCAGATTATGTCCTACTCCGTCCCAGGTATAATTTTTCAGAAAAGCCATATTCTGTATCGGCGGCGCATTCCGGATTCCAAGTCTGTCGTCTATTCCGTGGCTTACATTATGGCCGTGATGTGTAAAAGCATATTCCTGAATATGGCAGAACCCGCATGAAATCGTATTATTTCGTGATAATTTACCTTCATAAAAAAGCTTCTTGCCCAAAGCAATTCCGTTTACGGTGATAGGATTTCCTGTAACGTCAAATGTGATATCAGGAAAACCGGCAGGCTTATCAAGATGGTAGGCTTCATTTTTTTCTAAAGGTTCGATAACATCGTCAGAACACGATGAAAGCATGAACACACTTACAATAAAGAAAACCAGAAGAGCGCTGAACGGCCCTCTTCCGAATCTTATGAATGGATTAATCATTGTGAACATGATCTACTTTAAACATTTTTGAAATATTATTGGTAACATTGACCAGATGCTGACTGGAACCCATCGCCATATCATTGGTATTATCAAGTGTTAAAGCAGTTTGCCCGCTCAGATACTGATTAAGATCTGCCAAAATATGGATGGAAGGCGTAATTTCTTTTGACACTCTCGCTGTAGTTGGCAGATCGAGTGTAATCTCGCGATAAAGATCAGGCGTATTGTTTGCAGAAGTATTTCCCATATTTCCACAGTGATTCATAAACTCGTTGGTCGGTGCAGAAGTTCCGTACTTTCCTTCGAGTTTCGTGAAAACATATCCTGCCGCCCACGACCAGGCCATTCCGGAAGTTTTTGCTTTTTGCCAGAATATCCCCTGCCCTTCCTGGCCGATAAGGTAAGCGTTCTGACTGATGCCCAATCCTAATTTTATCTTTTTTATAATTATTCTTTGGAATTTCGGTAAGGTTGACGTAATTAATTCCTGCCACAGCTTCCGCCTGATCGATGATGAAAGCTCCTTTGTCAGGGTCATTATTATGATATTTAAATTCATTTCCGTTTTCATCAATTAAAGTGATATTGCTGATGATATATTTTAAAGTTGAAAACTGATATTTTTGTCCGTTAGAAGAAGTCTGCGTTGTTTGGTTTAACACAATATCTCCAAGATTATTAAATCCGTTTTCAAACTTTATCTGAAGATTTCCCGGAGTAGCATCCTGAACCTCATCATCATCATTGCTGCTACATGATGAAAGAGTAAATAGTGTACATACAATAAAGAATAATGATAAAAATTTATAAATTTTCATTGTTGATTTTTTAAGTTAAGTTTTTTAAATAGAATTGTTGATCGAATGACCGTACATTCATTCGATTAGGACTGAAAAGTTTAGGCTGGAAATGACATTAAATACTTTGCTGAGATTCTTACAGAATGACAACCAAGCAATAAAAAGCGTAAACTTTTACAATTAATAAGGTTTGAAAATTAACTTAAAACAGGTGGCCTGAAAATATGTTTCAGAAACAGAAAAGAATATTCTGATTTGAAGAGAAAATTGAAATGTAAAAAGAAAGTATTTTCTGTGGTATTGATTCCGGCTATATCAGGAAGAATGTAGATATCAAGCAATTTCTGCCCTGAATTTTTTGTTTTGTTTAAAGGCGAAGAATCTGTATCATTAACCTTGGAAAGCTGTTTCCGGAGATAACATTTTCCGTTACAGTGCAGCTCGACATTATTTTTATTGATACATAAAACTTCAGATATATAATTATAATTTACAGCATACTCCGCCAATGGTACCAGAGGCCTGAATACCACAAATAAGGTGAGGAATATGCTGCAAATATAATTCATGAAATCAGATTATTTTTTACTGATAGCTTCTTCGTATCTTCTGCTGATTTCCTTCCAGTTGGTCACGTTCCAGATAGCGGCTAAATAATCTGCTCTTTTGTTCTGATATTTCAGATAATAAGCATGTTCCCAAACATCGATTCCGAAAATCGGTGTTCCTCTTTCTTCCACAACATCCATTAAAGGATTGTCCTGATTAGGCGTTGAAGAAACGAACAGCTTACCATTCTTATCTACCGAAAGCCATGCCCATCCTGAACCAAAACGGTCTGCTCCCGCCTTGCTCATTTTTTGTTTAAAAGCATCCATGCTGCCAAAAGCATCATTGATTGCTTTAGTCAATTTTGCTGAAGGCTGGGTATTTTTTTCAGGAGTCAGCACCGTCCAGAACAACTCATGATTGTAATGACCTCCCGCATTGTTTCTTACTGCAGGACTCATTTTTGAAGCGCTCGACAAAATCTCAAACAAGGTTTGTTTTTCCTGTGGTGTTCCGGCAATCGCTTTATTCAGATTGGCTACATACGCTGCAGCATGTTTTGAATAATGAATTTCCATCGTCTGTGCATCAATGTTTCCTTCCAGTGCATTGTAGGCATACGGCAGAGGCGTCTGCTTAAATTGTGCCATAGCAAACTGGGCCGCAAATACTGCTGTCAAAGCAGCAATTTTCATAATTTTCATACTTTCCTATTTTTATATATGGTTAATATTTTTTGGGCTGGAAGATGGAGGTCGGAAGAATGGAAGTTATTCTAAACACCATCAAACTTCCAGCTTCTAACTTCCATTCTTTACTTCAACAATTTCTTAATATCTTCAATCAGGATTTCCCTGTCAGGATGATATTTTCCTGTCAGCTTCGGAACTTTTCCTTCCGGATCTTCATAGTTCAACCCTGAATAATACAGGATCGGCATATTTTCTTTATTGTACCGGCAACGGATATTTCCTTCTTTATCCACAAGGGCGATCATTCCGCTGTGGTTCAGGCTTTCACTTTCATCCTCCTTATCGCCGACATAAATATTAAACTGATCTGCCAGCTTACCGATATAATCTCTATTCCCCGTCAGGAAATGCCAGTTTGGAGATTTTGCGCCTATACTTTCTGCATGATGCTTGAGCAATTCAGGAGTATCATTTTCAGGATCAATGCTGATAGAGATAATTCCAAAGTCCGGGTTACTGATCTCATCTTCGATAGCCCGCATATTCCGGTTCATTACTGGGCAGATTGTCGGACACTTACTAAAGAAAAACTCCACCAGATATACTTTCCCCAGCATATCTTTATCGGTGATCTTCTTATTATTCTGGTCGGTAAGCTCAAAAGCCGGAACTTTCATTACCGTATAAAGACTTTTTTTAAAGTATCCCATGCCTACGCCGATTCCTAAAAAGAGCAAGGCAATAACTACAATCGGAACAATGATCTTTGTTTTCGAGCTGGTTCCTTTTTTTATTTCTTGACATATTTTTCAGGATTCTTTTTGAATTCGTCTTTACAGTAGGCACTGCAAAAACCGTACGTTTTATTTTTATAGACTGCCGTATCTTTCATATCGGCTTCGGTCGGCATGTTGCAGATCGGGTCTGTTGCATTGGCAAATTTTACTGATTTTACATTAGACTTTGCCGCTGTATTTGATTTTTTATGCTTTACTTTAGGGGTTTCCTGGGCACACGCCATCAAAGAGACAGACAATAATGCCATGACAATAACTTTAGATTTCATTTTGATTGAGATTAAAATTAATAATTGTATTGAATAAAAATTGATTGATTCTTAAACTAAATTTAATATCATAAAAAGTTTCTGAACCATTAAGAATATTGAAGGAGTTAAGTTTAATTAAGAAATCATACAAATTTTTAAGTTTCAACTTAATGTAAGCAATTTCCTAATAGTCTTAAAACTAAATTAATTCTCAAGAGTTTAAAATGAATATAAATTTGTTTAAAAACAGGTTATGCTAAAGGAGGATGGAATATTCTGGAAAAATATTCTGAAGTTCTAAAACTGTTATAATCCGGAGTTGGATTTTTGAGCTGAGAAGGAAATTCGTTTCCTGCTGAGAAGGAAAGAATTTCATTGGAAAGAAATACATCTACACTGCCAATCTTTATATTCTGATTGTTGTTGGATTGCTTTTCCGTTTTGGCCAGTTCTTTGGCAACGTAGCATTTTCCTTTGCAGGTAGATTGGGGGATGTTTCTGTTTTCGCAAAGATTTTTCACGATATAATCATAGTTCATGGCATAATTCAGCAATGGCAGAACAGGGCGTAATGCAATGGTAAATATGATGAATATGGAAATGAAAAACTTCAACTTCTTTTTGTTACCACAAATATACTACTGAAAATCGTCCTACAAAACATTTATGATGAAAGTCATTGATATTTCCCCGAAACCTTGCTGCATCATGCAGGAAGCATTCGGAACTTACCGAAAACGCGCTGCAACCTGCAGGAGACTTTCGGGAGCACCCGAAAACGTGTTGCACCCTCGCAAGAGACTTTCGGGTGAAAGGAAAATGTGTGGTATTTATTTAAATTTTGGATGAAGCCAAATCGTTCAGTCGATTATAAAAACTTAAAATCTTCTTACATGACAATTATGATGGAAGTCATTGATATTTCCGGAAAGCCCGCTGCACCCTTGCATTAAACTTTCCGGAATACCAGAAAATGTGCTGCAGCCTGCAGGAAACTTTCCGGAGCACCAGAAAACCTGTTGCACCCTTGCGACAAACTTTCTGGAGTACCAGAAAACCCGTTGCACCCTTGCTTGAAACTTTCTGGTGGAACGAAAATGTGTGGTATTTATTTAAATTTGGTAGTGTCTCACTAACTGTGTAAGTTAAAAAGTTATTCTGGAAAATTTTGAGCCCTCATAGCTCAAAAAATTTTACGGAAATAACTTTTTATTATTTTTAATCATTACATAGTTATGATAGACAAAGAAGACTTATTAAACAACAAGGATTTCTATAAGTCCTTTAAAAATGGAGAAGACCTAACCTCTTTCTTCAAAGAAATGCATAAACGAGCTGTAGAACATATGCTTGATGCAGAATTGGACACCCATCTGGATAATGAAAAGCATCAGAAATCCATCACTGGAAATTTCAGAAACGGACACGGGACCAAGAAGATAAAATCCTCATTTGGCGAATCTGAAATTAAAGTTCCCCGAGATAGAGAAGGTAGTTTTGAACCTGCATTAGTCCCAAAGAGACACAACATCATCGAAGGTTTGGAAAATATTATCATCTCATTTTATGCTAAGGGAATGAGTGTAAGTGATATTGAAGAGCAAATTAAAGAGATGTATGATTTTGAGGTTTCTACTTCTACCATCTCACGAATCACCAATGCTGTTGCCAGTGAAGTGGTAAGCTGGCAAAACCGTCCGCTTGAAGATTTATATCTCATTGTTTGGATGGATGGCATTGTTTTCAAGGTAAGAGAAAACTCCAAAGTCATTAATAAAACAGTTTATCTGGCTGTGGGATTAAACCGTGACGGGAGAAAGGAGGTGTTAGGAATGTGGCTTGGAAAAAATGAAAGTTCAGCTTTCTGGATGGGCGTTCTCACAGATTTAAAAGCTCGTGGTGTAGAGGATATTCTCATCACCGCCACCGATAATTTAAACGGATTTACCCAGACTATCCGTTCTGTTTTTCCTGAATCTCAAACCCAAATTTGTGTTGTACACCAAATCAGAAATACCTGCAAATATGTAGTTTGGAAGGACAGAAAAGACTTTTCTGCCGATATGAAACATATTTACACTGCTCCAACAAAACAAGCAGCTGAAGCAGCTCTGGGTGATTTTGCAGAAAAATGGGAAAGCAAATATTCTTATGCTATCGCATCCTGGCGGAATAATTGGGATGAGCTGACTGTATTTTTTGAATTTCCTTTAGAGATCCGAAAAATCATTTACACCACCAATTTAATTGAAAATCTCAACGGGAAAATCAGAAAATACACCAAAAACAAAATGTCTTTTCCTACCGATGATGCCGTAATGAAATCAGTGTATCTCGCTTTAAAAGAAGCTACTAAAAAATGGACCATGCCAATTCAAAATTGGGGTATTGTTCTTAACCAGTTTATGCTTATTTTTGAACAAAGGCTCAGATTATAAAAATCCAAGCCCCTAACTTTTTAACTTACACACTTCGTGGGAGAGTGTCTTAAATTTTGGCTGAAGTCAAATCTTTAAATTATAAAAACGGGCTAAAGCTCGTTCCTATTGAAATAAAGTTCTTTTTTTGATGATCTTTATTTGGAAGTAAAAGTCATTCTCTGGATTCTCACCGCATTCAGAATCGCTAATAAAGCAACGCCGACATCTGCGAAGACCGCTTCCCACATCGTGGCTAAACCGCCGGCACCTAAAATAAGAACAACCGCTTTGATCGTAAAGGCTAGCATAATATTCTGCCAGACAATCTTTTTCGTCTGCTTTCCGATATTAATAGCCATCGGAATCTTACTTGGCTGATCATCCTGTATTACAACATCAGCCGTTTCGATCGTCGCGTCACTTCCGAGTCCGCCCATGGCAATTCCGACATCACTGAGGGCAACAACAGGAGCATCATTCACGCCGTCTCCGACAAATGCAACTGTTTCTCTCTTTGATTTTATTTCTTTGACTTTGTTTACTTTATCTTCCGGTAGCAGATCTCCGTATGCATTAAGAATTCCTAACTGATCTGCCACATGCTTTACCACTGAAGTTTTGTCACCACTCAACATTGTCGTTTTTACATGAAGAGCTTTCAATTTGTTGACTGCAGATTGCGCATCAGGTTTTACAGAATCAGCAATCGTAAGGTACCCGGCAAACTTTTTATCATAAGCCACCGCGATAAGCGTATATACTATATTTTCAGTATTAATATCATAATGGATGTTGAATGTATCCATCAGCTTCAGATTCCCAACCAGCAGTTCTTTACCATTAATTAATGCTTTAAGGCCATGTCCGGCAATTTCCTCAACCCTTTCCAGCTGAAGAGAATGATCAACTTCTCCCACATATTCGTGGATAGCAGTTGCTACAGGATGTGAGCTTTTACTTTCCAGGGCATTAACAAGTTTAAGAATTTCATCTTTATCCAGCTCATTTTTAAAAACAGCTTCCTGTACTTTGAATACACCTTCTGTCAGCGTTCCGGTTTTATCCATTACGACATTTTGGATATTGGCCAGCACATCCAGGAAATTGCTTCCTTTAAATAAAATTCCGTTGCGGCTGCCTGCACCGATACCTCCGAAATATCCCAATGGAATGGAAATCACCAACGCACACGGACAGGAGATCACCAGAAATACCAATGCTCTGTAGAGCCAATCTCTGAAATGATATTCTCCGACGAAAAAGTATGGTAAAAAGGTAATGCCGACAGCCAGAAAAACAACAATAGGTGTATATACTTTTGCAAATTTCCTGATAAAAAGTTCAGTGGGTGCTTTCTGGGCGGTTGCATTCTGCACGAGTTCGAGAATTCTGCTCAGCTTACTGTCTTTATAGGCTGCGGTCACTTTGATCTGGCTAAGCATATTTAAATTAATCATTCCCGCCAGCACGGTATCTCCTTTTATTTTGGTGTCGGGTTTACTTTCACCGGTCAGTGCCGCTGTATTGAATGAGGCGGTTTCAGATAAGAGCTCTCCATCCAGCCCCAGTTTTTCACCGGATTTCAACTGGATGATCTCTCCGATATGTACGTTTTGTGCTTTTACAGTCCGTGGTTTTCCGTCCTTTATAACCGTTACCTCATCGGGACGCTGGTCGAGCAGGGACTTGATATTGCTTTTTGCCCTTGTCACGGCCATTCCCTGGAACACTTCCCCTACAGAGTAGAAAAGCATAACGGCAACCCCTTCCGGATATTCTCCGATCGCGAAGGCTCCGACTGTTGCAATGCCCATCAGAAAAAATTCTGAGAATACATCTCCATGGGTAATACTTTCCCAGGCTTCTTTCAATACGGGTAATCCTACAGGAATATAGGCAATCAGATACCAGACCAGACGAATCCAGCCGGTAAACCAATCGGCTTTTATCAGGTTATCCAGCACGATACCGACTAGAAGCAATCCAAAAGACACCATCGCCGGAAGAAACATCTTAAATACCGACTGATTTTCCGTTCCATGAGAATGGTCGTGATCGTGACCGTTATGGTCATGAGATTTTTCCTGTTTCGATTTTGTACTACAGCATTCTTCCATACTTTAAAACTTTTAACCAAAATTATACATAAGCCCGATGCAATGCTATTGCAAACTTTCCAGGCAGTTTTCGCAGATTCCTTTGGCAAAGAGTCTTATTTCATCGATCCTGAAATTGGTTGTAACATCTTCAGGGAAAGAAATATCTTCTTTGCAGGTGGTCTGTTTGCAGATCTTGCAGTAGAAATGAAGATGCCAGTCGTTGTGTGTATTTTCGTCGCAGCCATCATGACACAGCTTGTATTTGGTGGTGGTATTTTCCTGAATACTATGGACAATCCCTTTTTCTTCAAATGTTTTTAAAGTCCTGTAAATGGTTGTTCTGTCTGCATTGTCAAAGTAGTTTTCTATTTCAGACAAAGAGAGCGCTGCCTCCTGAGAACTCAGAAAATCATACACCAGAATCCTCATGCTGGTGGGCTTGGTATTCTTATCCATTAATTTATTTTCGATATCTTTTTTCATGATCTTGCTGAATTAATGTTCGTGTTCCCCTGAATTTGTCAGTTTCGCATTAATAAAAAACGCTCCTTTTACGGCGATCTTTGCATCAGGTGCAATATTCTGTACGGAAGTTATGGCGGTGTAGCCCATGTCCGATGATCCTTTTACGACTTCCACCTTTTCAAAGGTAATGGTTTTAGGGTGATTAATCTTTTCTTTTTCATGACTTTCCCCGGCAGCTTCATCGGCCATTTTATCCGTCTGAACAAAAACATAAAACTTACCATCGGCTTCCACAATCGCTTCATCAGGGATTGCCGGGGTTACTGTTTTGTCGAGACTTACGATACCGGTAATATTCATTCCGTCGATCAGCCCCGCTTTATTACCCGTCACATTGGCGTGTACGGAAATGGTTTTGCTGTCGTTCTCAAAGGAAGAGCCGATGCTGTAGATTTCCGCGTCGTATTCCGTTCCGGGATTGTTGGTTAATTTAAAATGAACAATCTGTCCTACTTTCATCTTCGGCAGATCTTTTTCAAAAACCTGCAGATCCAGGTGGATGGAATTATTATCAATGATTTCTGCCACCGGTGCGGAAATATCTACATAGCTGCCAATCTGTGAAGAAATACTGCTGATCGTCCCGCTGATCGGTGCCGTAATGGAAAGCCCCGACCGCATACTGCTGTTATTTACTTTTTCCGGGCTTATTCCCATCATCTGAAGCTGCCTCAGAAGTGAGGCTTTGCGGGTTCGCAGTGTTTTAAGCTCGGCATCAGCGCTCTGCAGATTTTTCTTTGCTCCCGCATCATTGTCGAAAAGCTCTTTTTTGTCTGCGGTATTCCTGTTCTGCATACGCCATCCTGCTGTTTACGGTGAGATAATCTTCCTGAAGCTGTATGAATTCCGGGTTGGCAATTGTTGCAATTACCTGTCCTTTTTTCACGAAGCTGCCCACCTGAATCGGTAGAGTTTTTATAATTCCACCATAGAGAGAAGTCACCGTTGCCTTATTATTGTTGGGAACCCGCAGCAATCCGTTGGCTTTGATGGTGGAAGTAAGTTCCTTCATTTCAATATTTCCCAGGGTAATACCAACAGTACCGATCTGCTCTTGCGTTAAAGAAGCGATCGTCGGAGCTTCCTCATGATGATTCTGCTGCTCCGTTGTATTATCCGGATTTTCAGCAGCGGTTTCTTTTTTTACTACAATTTGTTGTAAGGGTAGCAAAGATGAAAAGGGATATAATGTTATATTTAAATTTCATGCTATTTATTAATAAGTGAATTAATGATAATGACCGACTGATTAACCTGCTGAATAGATTCCAGGTATTTTAGCTGGATATTCGTAGCGGTCTGTAAAGCAAAAAGATATTCGACATAAGAAATCTCGCCGGTGGTATATCCTAGCTGAGCAGCTTTTACGATTTTATCGGCATTCGGAACAGCCTGACTTACGTAATATTCATACTGCTGGAGATCGTGTTTATATTGGTTAAAAGCATTTTCCCACTGCGCCAGTAACTGTTTTTCCTGATGCCGGGCATTGATTTCAGCTGCCTGTTTCTGGTATTCCCAGGACTGTATTCTTGCTTTGGTAGCTCCAAAAGTTAAAGGTATTGCCACGCCCAGACTCAGAGAACTGAAACGGTCGCCGGCGTTGTAAAATTGTTCCTGCCCATTTTTTGTATGAAATCCTATCAGTGACTGATTGGTATATCCGATACTGAATTCCGGAAGTCCCTGTGACTTTTCAACATTTTTATTCTTTTCTGCAATACTTATTTCCTGATAGAATGCTCTTACGGTCGGATGTGCGGCAATTACGCTGCTGTCCAGAATATTTTCTGCTTTTAACGGCTCATAATTATTATTGAAGGGAATTTCGAAATCGTCGGTAGTATTCAGGATCGTTTTTAAATTGTTGTAGGCATTATGTAAATACACTTCGTTCTGCTTCAACAACAAATTAATTTCACCTTTCTGCGTTTCTGCGGTATTGATTTCAATCTTTTTGATATCTCCCGCTTTAAATCTTACCGTGGCAATCCTGATAAAATCCTGATACAGACTGTCGAGATTTTTCAGCTTCGATTCGTTGAACTGCAAATATTCGATCTGATAATAATACGTGCGTACCTGCTTTATCAGTTCATTCACGGAAATCTCCTTCTCAATCTGCCTGCTCTTCACATTTTCATTAATCAATTCTTTTCTTGCTTTAAATAATGTTGGGAAAGGAATGCTTTGTGAAATGGAGAACGACTGATCGAATTTCGGACTGTTGTATTGTCCGAGCTGGGCATCAACATTAAGTTTCGGGAGTTCTTTTGCAGTTCCTTTCAATGCTTCAGCAGATTTTATATTTAAATCTTTTGACTCTATATTTAAATTATTGCTAATGGCCATTTCAATAGTCTCATCAATGGAAAGCTTCCTGGACTGAGCATTTGTGTTTGCACCGAAAAATATGAATCCCAGCACCAGAATCGGACTTATGGATTTCATTCTCAGATTTCCCATTTTAATTTTTGAATTAAAAATGATATACAGCATCGGCAAAACAAATAAAGTAAGGAAAGTTGCCGACAAGAGCCCTCCGATAACAACTGTGGCGAGTGGCTTCTGCACTTCTGCGCCGGCTCCTGTAGAAATGGCCATCGGCAAAAACCCTAATGATGCCACCGTTGCTGTCATCAGAACGGGTCGCAACCTGATTTTTGTGCCTTCAAGGACTCTTTTCATGATATCTTTTTCGCCCTCTTTCTCCAGCTGATTAAAGGTTCCGATCAGGACAATTCCGTTCAGTACGGCTACCCCGAAGAGCGCAATAAAGCCTATCCCCGCACTGATGCTGAAAGGCATATCCCGCAAAATCAATGCAAACACACCTCCGATAGCACTCATTGGAATAGCTGAGAAAATTAATGCTGCCTGCTTCAAAGAATGAAAAGTAAAATACAACAGCATAAAAATCAACAACAATGAAACCGGAACTGCGATCATCAGCCTTTTGCTTGCTGCCTGCAGGTTCTCGAACTGCCCACCGTAGGTAAAGTAATAACCGGGCGGCAACTTTACCCGATCCAACTTTGTACGAATATCTTTCACAACGCTTTCTACATCGCGGCCGCTTACATTAAACCCAATGACAATTCTCCGTTTTCCTTCCTCACGGCTGATCTGCGCGGGACCAAGTTTATAACCGACATTTGCCACCTGGGAAAGCGGAATCTGCGTTCCTGTACCGGTAGATATCATTAAATTATTCACATCATCGATATTGGTGCGGTGAAGGCTGTCGAGGCGCACCACCAGATCAAAACGTCTTTCGTTCTCAAAAATCTGCCCGGCACTTTTTCCGGCAAATGCGGTGCTTACGGCAGTATTAACATCTTCAATATTGAGCCCGTAGTTAGCCATTCGTATTCTGTCATATTCTACATTAATCTGGGGAAGACCGCCCACGCGTTCAATCTGTGGCGCTGTCACGCCATCAACAGACTGAATGACCTTCGCCACTTTTTCGGCATATACTGATAACGAATCGAGGTTTTCTCCGAAAATTTTGACGGCTACATCCTGGCGAACTCCTGTCATCAGCTCATTAAACCGCATCTGGATCGGCTGATTCTTTTCAAAGAAAACTCCCGGAATGACTTCGAGCTTTTCCATAATTTCATCTGCCAGTTCATCATAATTTTTATTGGACTTCCATTCTTTCTGAGGTTTTAAAACAACGATTAAATCTGAAGCTTCAGGAGGCATGGGATCGGTAGGAACTTCTGCAGAGCCCGTTTTCCCAATCACCATTTTTACCTCATCAAATTGTTTGATAATCCTTGAAGCCTGCATGGATGTTTCGATACTCTGGCTTAATGAGCTGCCTTGTGGCAAAATGCAGTGAAATGCATAATCGCCCTCCTGCAGCTGAGGAATAAACTCACCACCCATATTTTTAAAAATGAACACTGTAACAACAAAAACGGCAATTGTTGCAGAGACAATGATATATTTCAGACTGATCGCTTTTTTTAACAAAGGCTGGTATATTTTCTGAAGCTTTCCCATCATTCTGTCGGAGAAACTTTCTTTATGAGATATATTCTTAGAAAGAAATAAAGCGCTCATCATAGGGATGAACGTTAATGATAAGATCAAAGCCCCCCAGAATAGCAAACCCCACCGTTTTGGCCATTGGTGTAAACATTTTTCCTTCTACACCGGCGAGTGTAAGAATGGGAATATAGACAATCAGAATAATGATTTCTCCAAAAGCGGCACTGCTTCTGATTTTTGACGCAGAAAGAAAAACTTCTTCATCCATTTCTGCCTGGGTGAGTTTCCCTACGGATTTTCGCAAGCCTAAATGATGAAGGGTTGCCTCAACAATAATCACTGCGCCGTCGACAATCAATCCGAAATCAATAGCTCCCAGGCTCATTAAATTGGCGCTTACGCCAAATACATTCATCATTCCTAAAGCGAACAATAAAGCGAGCGGGATCGCAGAAGCAACAATCAGTCCTGCCCGAAGATTCCCAAGGAAAATAACGAGAACAAAAATAACGATGAGCGCGCCTTCAATAAGATTTTTCTCCACTGTTTTCATAGCTCTGCCTACGAGATCTGTCCTGTCAAGAAAAGGTTCTATCACGATATCCTCAGGAAGCGACTTTTGTATTACCGGAATTTTTGCCTTGATATTGCCGACAACGTCATTGCTGTTGGCACCTTTCAGCATCATAACCACTCCACCTACGGCATCCACATTACCATTGTATGTCATTGCTCCATACCTTACGGCACTTCCTAAATGAACCTCTGCCACATCTTTCACAAAGATCGGAACACTTCCTGTTTCATTTTTCACCGCAATATTTTTAACATCATCCAGAGACGTCACCCTTCCGATTCCACGGATGAAATAAGCGTTGGGCTTTTTATCTATATAAGCGCCTCCTGTATTCTGATTGTTTTTTTCCAGCGCTGTAAAAATATCGGTAATGCTCACTCCCATCGCTTTCAGGCGGTTCGGATCAATGGCAACCTCATACTGCTTCAGCTGTCCCCCAAAACTGTTGACTTCAGCCACTCCGGGAGTTCCGTTAAGCTGTCTTCTGACGATCCAGTCCTGCATTGTTCGGAGTTCTTTGGCATCATATTTTTTTTCACTTCCTTTTTTAGGATGGAGAATATATTGATACACTTCACCCAGACCTGTACTTACAGGGGCAAGTTCCGGAGAGCCGATCCCCTCTGGAATTTCTTCGGCAGCTTCTTTCAGTTTTTCACTGATCAGCTGGCGTGCAAAATATATATCCACTTTTTCTTTGAAAACAACCGTAATCACCGATAATCCAAACCGGGAAACACTTCTGGTTTCTTCAATATCCGGAATATTGGCTATACTCTGTTCAATAGGAAACGTAACGAGCTGTTCCACTTCCTGCCCTGCGAGCGCAGGACACGTCGTGATAATTTGAACCTGATTGTTGGTAATATCCGGTACCGCATCTACCGATAATCTGGTTGCACTCCAAATGCCCCAGACAATCAAAAACAATGTCATTATGCCAATGACAATTTTGTTCTTGATGCTAAATTCTATGATTTTATCTAACACAAACTAAGATTTAATGGGTGACTGTTTTTTATCTTTCACCACATAATATTTTTAAAACTATTGCGTATTCGCTAAGACGTTCACTCAGCAAAATGAAGAAAATACAGTCATTAATATGATTGAAATAATTAAAATTCTGTCATCCTGAATGACAGATTCAAAGATATATTCTTGTACTCTGCAAAGGAATTGCAAAGTTTCAGAATGTTAAATCAAAAATTAAATTTTAGGAGGTTGCCAGATGTGATCGTAAATCTGGTAGACAAAATTATTCTTCTGGAAAAGAATTTTCTTTGAAAAATACACCCGGATTTGTTCCGGAATATCGATTAGCGCATCCAGTTTGAAGGCTGCTACCGTAATCTGACAGCAGTTGCAGACACACAAAGGAGAGCAGATATCTCCATGATCTTTTGAATGAGAATTATCAGCAATAAAAGAAAGCCGAAGCTGATCTGAACCGTGTGATTTCTGCATATCTTCACAAGGCATCAGCGATAATGCCACGAAATAAAATGCAAGTATTAATCTTAACAGGTTCATCCGAACAAATGTAAAGCTTTTTTTATAAAGAGATTAATTAAAATAAAATTTTGCAAAATTATCCTGCCATACTGTAAAAACCATTAATTTTATCCTATGAAAGTTTTAATTGTAAACGGCCCAAGTCTTAACCTGCTGGGAACTCGCGAACCGGAGGTCTACGGTACAACATCAATGGAAGATTACCTGAAAAATTTAAAGTCTCAATTTCCATCTCATGAACTGGATTATTATCAGTCCAATATTGAGGGTGAAATTATCAACAGGCTGCAGCAGGACGATTTTGATGCTCTGGTAATTAATCCGGGTGCATTTACCCATTATTCTTACGCTATTGCCGATTGTTTAAAGAATATAGGTAAGCCTAAAGTAGAGGTTCATATCAGTAATATTTACAAAAGGGAAGAATTTCGTCAAAAATCTGTAACGGCAGCAAATACTGATGCAGTTTTATCTGGCTTTGGTATGGATGGATACAGGCTGGCTTTGTTGAGTCTGATTTCTGCTTAAGCTAGCCTATAACTACAGATTGCACGAATTTTCACACATAATGTGCAAGTATAATGCTTTTTAGAGTTCTCGATAGCTTATATAAAAAAACCTCATCAAATGATGAGGTTTTTTTACATTTATTAAATTGTCTGTTCCTGTAACTGAGGACCGGAAGTCACTAATTTTTTAGCTTCGTCCGAATTGCAATACTGTTCAAAATTCTTGATGTATTTTGCAGCAAGATCTTTTGCTTTTTCTTCCCATTCTTCAACATTGCTGTACGTATCTCGCGGATCCAGGATGCCTTCAGAAACATTTGGCAATGAAGTAGGCACTTCCAGATTCATAATCGGAATTCTTGTTTTCGGGGCATTTTCTATAGAACCATCAATAATAGAATCAATAATTGCTCTCGTATCTTTTAATGAAATTCTTTTTCCGGTTCCGTTCCATCCTGTATTTACCAGATAAGCTTTTGCCCCGTTTTCTTTCATTTTCCCGATCAGTGTTTTCGAATACATGGTAGGATGTAATGTAAGGAAAGCTTCTCCAAATGCCGGTGAAAAAGATGGTTCCGGTTCGGTAATTCCTCTTTCTGTTCCAGCTAATTTTGAGGTATAACCACAAAGGAAATGATACTGAGCCTGGTCTTCATCCAACACAGAAACCGGAGGCAATACTCCGAAAGCATCTGCAGAAAGATAAACAATCTTCTTGGCGTGTCCTGCCTTTGAAGGTAAAACAATTTTATTGATATGGTAAATAGGATAAGATACCCTTGTATTTTCTGTAATAGAATTGTCTGTATAATCAGAAACGCCATTATTCACAACCACATTCTCAAGAAGCGCATCTCTTCTGATGGCTCCGAAAATATCCGGCTCTTTTTCCGCTGAAAGGTCGATTACTTTTGCATAACATCCGCCTTCATAATTGAAAACTCCATTATGGTCCCAACCGTGCTCATCATCCCCGATAAGGTATCTTTTCGGATCGGCAGACAACGTTGTTTTTCCGGTTCCGGACAGCCCAAAGAAAAGAGCTACATCACCGTCTTCACCAACGTTTGCAGAGCAGTGCATGGAAGCCATTCCTTTTAGCGGGAGGTAATAATTCATCATTGAGAACATTCCTTTTTTCATCTCACCACCATACCATGTTCCTCCGATAATCTGAATTTTTTCAGTAAGATTAAACATGATAAAGTTTTCAGAATTCAATCCCTGCTCTTCCCAGTTCGGATTTGTAGTTTTAGAACCATTGATTACGGTGAAATCCGGTTCTCCAAAATTTTCCAGATCAAAATGGGAAGGGCGGATAAACATATTCGTCACGAAATGCGCCTGCCACGCAACTTCTACAATGAATCTCACTTTTAATCTCGTATCTGCATTGGTTCCGCAAAAAGCATCCACCACATAGATTTTTTTTGATGTTGAAAGCTGATTCAGCACTAATTCTTTACAAA
Source organism: Chryseobacterium sp. POE27 (assembly GCF_039727685.1). Classification (NCBI taxonomy): domain Bacteria; kingdom Pseudomonadati; phylum Bacteroidota; class Flavobacteriia; order Flavobacteriales; family Weeksellaceae; genus Chryseobacterium; species Chryseobacterium sp. POE27. The sequence continues at coordinate 3,111,328 of NZ_CP152475.1, read as the reverse complement.
ATTGGAAAATTTCCGGAGTTGTCGGAAGGTTTACCTTACCGTCCCAAAAAATTGTGTCTTTTGTAACATCATCCTGAACAATGTATCTGTCTTTAGGTGAGCGACCTGTGAAAATTCCTGTTTTTACTGATACTGCACCAGATTCCGTAAGTTCAGCTTTCTCAAAGCCCTGATTTTCAGGAGAAACTTCAGCCTGATACAATTCTTCGTAAGAAGGATTATAGACGACTTCATAGTTTCCTTTAATCCCTAATTTTTCTAAATCCTGGATGATTTTAGCGTGTTTCATTTTACTTATATTTTCTATTTCTTTTTTGGGGTTTAACAAAATTAATATTAATTAATTGTTAAAAGTGGTTTAAATATAATGATATAAGTCAGAATGGCAAATAAAAAAACAAGTTTATAACGTATTGATTACAAATTAATTATATCTGACCATTCAAAAATAGTGTTAAAATCTTTTCCCCAAAAATAGTCCTCAAAGCCGTCAAATTTTCTGCTCATGACGAAATCTCCACCCCAGGCACCCAAACTTTTGACAAAAACAGGACAATCTGCGAAAAAACGATCCTTAACTGTAGGAATTTCAAGAAATTCCGATATTTTTTGTTCATGAAACAACATTAAGTCTGAAAAATTTTCCAATTCATGGCATAATAAAATTTTTCTTGTAAGATCCGAAAATTCATCGACCAGTTTTTGAGACTTATTTTTTGACCGATAAAAGCTAATTCCTTCACGGCTGTCCTGCTTCTGATTAAGGTGGATAAAAATCAGTTCATTTTTAAAAGAAGGATTGAAGTCTACCTTTTCATATTTGATCTCCGGCTTGCTCTGATAAAGCACCGCAGATTTCTCTTTTGCCACGGCTATATCATAACCGCTTCCGCCAAGACTTATCGTATTTAAATAAAAAGGATCGATATCTGCCCATTCTGCAAGATTGTTCATTAAAGTAGAACTGCTTCCTAAACCGTAATCTGCCGGAAACTGAAGATTGGTCGAAAGATGGTAAGTAAAATTGCTTTTGAATTTTGTATTGGAAAGCAACTGAACGTTTTTTAATGTTTTTAAAATAAACTCAGCGCTTACAGGGATATTGGTTTCCAAAATCTGCCAGTCCTGATAATTGATGACAGCCTTCAACCATAATTTATTCTGATGATACGCCTCCCAGAAGATAAGGGATTTCTCATCATTTTCTTCTTTAAAAGAAAACTCTTGTCCCAGCTTAGTTGGTACTGCCAGGACAAGAGCTCCGTCTATTGCGAAATATTCTGAAGTAAGCATCAGCTTTCCCGGTGAAAATATCTCGCCCATGATTTATTACATTTTAGATTGCAGAAGCGACATCAACAGAACTGTCAATTTTCTTGATCAGTCCCTGTAATGTTTTTCCGGGTCCAACTTCTACGAAATTGGTTGTACCGTCTTTGATCATATTTTGTACAGACTGAGTCCATTTTACAGGACCGGTAAGCTGTGCAATCAGGTTTTTCTTAATTTCATCTGGATCAGAAACCGCCGTTGTCGTAATATTCTGATATACCGGAATGGTTGCTTTTCTGAATTTTGTCAGCTCGATTGCTGCTGCCAGTCTCTCCTGTGCCGGCTGCATCAAAGGAGAGTGGAATGCTCCGTTTACCGGTAACAATAAAGCTCTCTTTGCACCTGCTTCCTTTAATTTCACACACGCTTCTTCAACTGCTGCGGTTTCGCCGGAAATTACCAGCTGACCAGGACAGTTGTAATTGGCAGGAACTACGATTCCATTGATTTGGGAACATATTTCTTCAACTTTAGCATCTTCCAGTCCTAAAATTGCCGCCATGGAACTTGGATTGGCGTCACATGCTGCCTGCATAGCCTTTGCTCTTTCAGAAACCAATTTCAAACCGTCATCAAACGACAGAACACCATTGGCAACCAATGCTGAAAATTCTCCTAATGAATGTCCCGCAACCATTTCTGCGCCGAGACCATTTACTGCTTTCAATGCAGCAACAGAATGTATAAAAATTGAAGGTTGGGTAACTTCGGTTTTTTTTAGATCATCATCTGTTCCGTTGAACATGATAGAAAGGATATCGAATCCTAAAATTTCGTTGGCAGATTCCATCAGATCTTTGATGTCTTTTCTAGAATCATATAATTCCTTTCCCATTCCTACGAACTGAGAACCCTGCCCAGGAAACACAAGTGCTTTCATGTATTAATTTAAAATATTTTGCAAATATAAATATAATGTTAATAATATTCTTAAGAAGTGACCAGATGATTTATGGAACCAGTCTGATAACACGGTAGCCTGTATTTACGTATGCTCCGTTTGCTTTAGATTTTACAAACTCAAATTTGGTGGCTAACTGCGTCTGTACTTTATTCATTTGTTTAAAAATCTCCCCTTTTTTGTTCTCTCTGGTCAGCATATCGTTAACCACATCAAAACCTATGATAGCATATCTTGGAGGAGTTTTACAGTATTTACTTTTATAAGCGGCAAGAATTTCTTTTTCAAAATTTCCTTCTGTATTGATTTTTCTGTCCATCAGATAAACCAAATTGGCCTGACTCAGATCATCTACTTTCTTTTCAAAAACCGGAACATAATTCATACTAAATGCTTTTACCCCCTGAACTTCTTTAGATAAAGCAATCACTTTATTGGCAAAAGCTTCGCCGATAGCATCGTTATCACTTGCAAGAATAGCGATTACCGGAGCAGATTGTCCGGTCATCATATTTTGATCCAGCTGAATATCTGCAGCCGAATTTACAATCGTAACATTAGGATTTTTCAGTACTTTTTCAAGGCCTGCCTTGATGTAATTGGCATTTTCTTTTTTAGCATCAGGCAGGATATATATTTTCTGATCAGAATATGCAGCTTTTACTTCTTCAACAATTTTATCGGCATAGGTCTGGTCGTTGGTTTCAACGATAATCAGGTTGCTGTAATTGTACAATTCCGGAGAGTTGGCGAAAGGTGCTACAATAGGAATTTTCTGATTTTTTGTAAAATCAAGAACATCAACAACATTCGATTTAAAGAACGGGCCAATGATCAAATCTGTATTGTTGGGATTTATCTGTGTCAATGAGTTTCTGAAAGAAGCTTCATTTCCTGAATCTACAATTTTTACATCCAGTTTCTGTCCGTTTCTTGCATTTCTTTCAATGGCAAGTTTCGCTCCAGTCAGGAAATCCATCGCCATCGTTCTGTACTGGGTTTCTCCGGTACTATATCCGAAAGGCAACATAACTACGACACTTAATGCATCTCCATTTTTCTTAACATAAGCAGGGTCCATTTTTTTTATTTTAAGAACCATTCCTGCTTTTAATCCTTTAGACAATTCAGGGTTCAGTGCGATTAATTCATCAATGGAAATCCCGAATTTATTAACGATCGAAAAAACAGTATCCCCCTGCTGAACAGTGTAGGTAACATAATCATCGGCAGCAACATCATTTACAGAGACTGATGATCTTTCGTTTCCGGAATCTACCTTTGTTTTTGAATTGACTGTTTCTTCAGAAACTGCTGTTCCGGAATTGCTTTCGTTATTTGATTTTTTAACTGAAATTTTTTCACCAGGTTTCAATCCTTTTTCTTCCAAACCAGGATTTAAAGCAAACAGCTCTTCTTTGGTAATGTCAAACTGTTTTGAAATTCTATAATAATTGTCTTTCTGCTGAATGATGTATTCTCCTTCAGAAGCAGTTACAGCCGGTGTTTCAGCTATTGTTTGCACAGGTTTTACGGTTGGCGCGACTGCCTGCTGATTTCCCCCATATTTTTTAATACTTTCAAGAGGTAACGTAATTTCGTCGCCGATCTTCATATGAGAATCCAGATCAGGATTCAGTTTTCTGAGATCAGTTTCTGCAATTCTGTACTGTTTTGTAATTCCGTAGATCGTTTGTTTTGGCTGAAGAACAATTTTCCCCAACTGAGCATTACCGGAAGATTTTGTCTGAACGGCCGTCCTTGATGAGGCTGTTGCTTTATCATTTTTAACCGTTAAAATCTCACCTATCGCCAGCTTTCCGTCTTTTACAGAAGGATTGAGCTTCAGCAATTCGTCTACAGTAAGTCCGTATTTTTTAGCAATATTATAAGGAGTATCGCCTTTTACAACGGTGTGCGATTTCTGAGCAGACACCCCCAAAACCATGCATAAACTGGACAGAATAAAAAACCTCTTTATCATATTGGAAAATTATATGTACAAAAATACTTCTTTAAAATTAAATGGCAAGGATTATTAATTTCGACTCGTCAATTTGCATTTCTTCTAAACAAGTCTCAAGCCACGAATACCCCTGATCCGCAAAAAAGACACTGAAATTATAAACTCTTTCCTGCCAGTTTTTAGAGGGATGAACATCAAGAAACAAATTTTCAAGCCTTTCGAGCATTTCGTTCTGTTTGATTTTCTCAGCATACAGCAGGCGTCTTTTCATTCTTTTAAAGGATTTCATCTGCCTTACCTCTTCGGCTTTCACCATATTTCCGAAAGATTTCTCGGTGGTTTCCGCAGCTCGCTTTAATTCTGAAAACTGATATGTTAATAGATTTTCTTTTTCGTCAAGCAATCTTAAGATTTCACTATTATCTAAGATCTTATTATTTGTAATTGTCGTGAAATTTTGGAAAAAATCTTCAATTTTTAATTGCAGTTTTTCAATTTTACCTACTGTTTTTTCCTTTAAAAATAACATTGAATTCCTTGGAATCAGAATTGGAAACGGTATATTTATTTTTGTAAAGTAATCTTTCAACTCCAGCCAGTACATGATTTCTGCATTCCCACCGATGTACGCCAGATTAGGCAGTACTGTTTCCTGATAGACAGGACGCATCAGCGCATTAGGGCTGAATTTTTCCGGATGACTTTCCAGTTCGCTGAGAATTTCTTCTTTTGTAAATTGTATATTTTTATCAACGATACTATATTTCTTCCCATCAAAATCAATTCTGTCTCTTGTATCCGTGAGATAAAAAAGATTGATTTCACGAGGATTAACCTGAACTTTACCATATTTTCCAGTTAAGAAATATACTTTTTCTTTTGAGGTTTTATGTAAAGTAAAGTTCAGAAGCTCATCTTTGAACGTTTCCTTTACCTGGCTTTTTAATTCCTTAGAATCTCCATCTAACATCAACAAGCCAAAGTCGGAGAACAATCGATTAACTAAAATCCGAATAGCTTCCGTTAAAGTATTTCCAGCTTTATAGGCTTCTTTTAGCATCAAAATCAATTCAGTTCCGAAAACAAAATCTTTAAATTCTTTCTCAAATTCTGAAATGAAAAACGTATCGGTAATCTGAATTCGTCCTACTGCTCCACCGGATTTTTCATTGATTTCGTAATAATTATTCTCAGTTTTAAAATGGTTAATTTCCGCAAAATCGTGGTCTTCCGAAGCCATCCAATAAACAGGAACAAAATTGAATTCCGGGAAATTTTCTTTTAAGTAAGAACACGTTTTTATGGTCTGTAAAATTTTATACACAAAAAAAACAGGTCCGGAAAAGAGATTCAGCTGATGGCCTGTAGTAATTGTGAACGTGTTTTTAAACTTTAAATCATTCAAATTCTGCTTCTGCTTGGATGAAAGCCTGAGTTCTGAAAGCTGATTTTCCAATGCGTCAGCAAGAATTTCTCTCTGCTGCAATGTGAAGGAGTTCTGCTTTTGATGGAGACTCTTTTTAAAATGATCTAAAGAAAATGTGCTTTCTTCAAAACCCTCAATTTTCTGATTTAAAAAATCTTTTATCAGCTGAGGAATACTTTCTATATCTTGAAATGATATCTTGTTAGTTGTTTTCAACCCTATAATTTTTAGTTGAACAAATACCACACAATTCCGAGGTTCAATCTGAAATCGTAGACCGGATAACTCGGAAATGCATAAGCTTTATTGTGAGAAATAAAAGTTCCGATCTGCTGGCCCTCGATGAAGAAGAACATTTTCTTAACCTTCATATTGAAGTACACATCAGCGATCGGTTGTCCTCCGATTGAGAACGAATTGGCTCCGGGTAAAATATATTCATTAAGAATCGGAAAATATTCTCTGGATGCAAATTTTGAGAAATAATATACTTTTATTCCAGCCTGAATTTCTGCTGCATTTTTAAACGCTTTTGACTGATAAAAGAAATTAGCCCTTCCAATGAAATCCGGCAGAGGCAAAAGATCTTTGTTCGTAAGCACATTCTGGAACTGTACTCTTGTATTTAAATGAAAATTTCCATAGCTGAAAGTGGCATCACCTCCGATCTGGGAAATATTAACCGAGCTTTCACTTTGTTTTGGCATCGCAGCCGTATCAAAATAAGTATAATTTTCAATTCTGAAATAATTGGCAAACAATTCTGTTTTAAACCATTTCAGATTAAGACTTCCGCCTGCCTCCATTACCGTCTGGTTTTGTGCATTCTGGAAATAGTAGTTGAAATTATTATAAATTGACGTATTCAGCAGATAATTGAATGACGGATAAGCGGTCTGAAAATTTAATTTAGCATTTACGAAATAATCTTTTACAGGTTCAAACTTAATATTATTTGTAGTTTTCAGGTAATTTCCGAATTGGCTTCCATTTGAAAACTCTAAAAATGAATTCAGCTGAAATTTATCAAAAAGTCTGATCTGCAGATTGCCAACCGCTCCAATTCTGTTTTCTTTGATTTCAGTAGGAATTTCAAGTAAGGGCAAAATGACCTCACTCGTTCCTAATTTCAACATCTGATACCGAACTCCCGCATCAAGCTTAAATTTCTCATTGTCCCAAACCAGGCTTACCGTATTGCTGAAATTATCAGAGTATTTCTTTGATGAAACAGGTCCGTCTGTTACAAGTTGTTGCGGAGCCTCATACCAAAACGCTTCAGGCGAACTCTGGGTATAATAATATTTATTTCCCTGATGAGAAATTGTATGTCTGATTTTAAAAGGTATTTTCTCTGAATTGAAAGGCGCAAACTGATGCGTAAGATAATATCTGCGATAAGAAAACTGGGAGCTTGAAGAGGCCAGATTGACCTGCATATTCTGCCTGTTTCTGGAATCACTGTTGCCATTCTGGAAGAGACTGTCTACTGCAATTCCTCCGTTTTCCTGGTTATTAATATTTTGATGTAGATAATGGGCAAACAATTCATAATTTCCACTTTTGGAAACATAATGTCCCGAAAATAGTGTATTGTTATTAGAAGCCAAAGAATTCCTGTACATGCCCTGAGAGCGTAAACCACTGTATTCCAACGAAAAATTGAATCTTTTTCCGATATTCTGAGTATAAGATGATCTTAAAGCCGCTCCGTTTTTCATTGCGTTATGATAAATGAAGGTAGCGGTTGGCGTTTTGACATCGTAATAATGGATATCGTTTACTCCGAGAATGCCATATGACTTGTTGGTAGGTAATAATGCCAAATTCTGTTCTGAATTGAACTCATAAGAAATGGGATTGAATCCTGCTCCAATATTGGCAACCTGTACCCTACCGAAATTATCCCTGTTATTGTACTGTGAGAAGATATAGGTTTTATCAAATGTCATCACCGTATCAAAGACTTTCTTTTCTGAAAATTGAGTCTGATACAGATAATCATTAATGGTTGGCTTGAATATTTTTAAGGAGTCTTTCTTTCCGGAGTCGATGACCAGGGTGTCTTTTGCCTCTAACTTTTTATCCAGCCTGTTCGAATCTGTCTTGTTAACCACCTGAGCATGAGTTATAAATCCGAAGAAAGTTATTATGAAAAGTATATACTTCATTATTCTTTTTTGTACAGCAAAAATAAGAAATAATGGGGAATAAAAAAACCCCGCACAATAATGTACGGGATCTAATAAAAATAATCAATTTAAATTGATATTAATAACCAGGAAATTGAGAAATATTAGGATTACTCAAAACTTCACCTTGAGGAATAGCAAATGCTTTAAATTGATATTTACTTGGATCAAGTGTAACTCCAGTTTGAGGATTTGTAAATCCTAAATTATTTCTTTTTAAATCTCGATATCTAAATCCTTCTAAAAATAACTCAACATCTTTCTGGAATAATATTTCTTCCAGTAAAGATTGTCCACTACCTGTAAATACATAACCTGGTACTCTGTAAGTAGAAATATATGCATTCAACTTAGCTAAAGCAGAAGTAGGATTAGTATAGTATAAAGCCTCTAATTGATTAAATATTGCTTCAGACTTTCGCATTAATATAACATCTGTACCAATTGCTGTATATTTAGCAACATCTACAGGCTTAGGATTATCTGGAAAAGCAGATAGAGATGGAGTACCAACACCTGTTAATTTATACCACGTATTTCTCCTAACATCGTTTGTTGACAGTTTATTATAAAATGCTCTCGTAGCAAAATTTTGTCTATACGTTCCACCAGAATACCAGGTTGCTATAATAGCATCATTAGAACCCGGTAAATCCTTATCATTAAATTCAAGCCTGAAAATAGTCTCAGGATTACTTCCTTCATTAGCAGTGGAAAACATAGTTGGAGCTGATGTTGTGGTAGCAATGGTAGAAAAACTACTACTCAAAACTTTTTGAGCATAAGTATCAGCCATCTCATAATTTTTTACCGCGAGATAATATCTTGAGAATAACATATCTACGGCAACATTATTTATTAATCTTTTGTCTTGATTAAGGATTTTCCCTTCAGCTGCTTTCAAATCAGCAAGAATCTGATTATAAACCTGAGCCACAGTAGCTCTAGGCAATTTTGCATTTACATCTACTTTTAAAGGCAGAGGAACACCTAATTCTTGGTTGCCATTTCCTGAAACTTCTGAAAAATGAGTCACCAAATCATAAAAAGCCATAGCCCTCACAGCATGTGCTTGTGCAAATAAACCTTCAGGCGTAGTATTGGTATTAATATCATCTTGAATTTGCCCTTCATAACTTAATACAAAATTTGCGTTTGAGACAATAAAATATAAACTGCCCCAAAGATTTGTAAAATCGCCTTGTTGCCTTACATAATATGACAAATCAGCTTGTCTTGTTCCAGCAAATCTATTAGAATTTCTAAGACTTACAAAGCTATTATCTGCCAATAATTCATTTAGTGTAGGAATTAAAGCTCCATATGAATTTGTACTTTGCATTGAATTATGCAATCCATTAACTGCAATTTCAAGAGTCTTTTCATTTGTAATACCTTGACTGAGTTCTACATTAACTTGAGGTTTCTCATCCAGAAATTCCTCACTACAAGATGTAAAAAAAGAAGTAAAAGCTAAAGAAGCAATTATATATTTAATTTTTTTCATTTGATAATTATTTATTATTAGAAATCTATAGTAAATCCTAACATATATTGTCTTAAGTTAGGTTGTGTTTGATCGTATATACCTAGATTTGAAGCAGTATAGGCAAATGCGTTTGAATTTGATTCAGGATCAAAATAAAGACTTTTATCAAAAGCATAAGTATATAAGTTGATACCTCTAGCATATACATATATGCCATTAATCCCATTAATATTAAGTGTCTTTTTAGTAAATCTATATCCAAATTCAACGTTTCTCAACCTTATGTGGTCTCCATCAAATAAATATCTTGTGGATGTTGCATTAGCATTTTTATTACCACCATATACATATTTTGGTTGAGAAGCACTTGTGTTTTCACTAGTCCAAGAATCATATAAAGCAGAAGATAATTGATTTAAATATCCATACTGTCCGCTTGAATCATAGACAAATGCCCATCTATCATATACCGAATAATTACCTTGATAATTTATTAAGAAAGATAATTTAAAATTTTTGTAATTTAATTCATTATACCAACTCCCTATATGAGTAGGTAGAGCATGCTTTCCTGTGAAAGACAACTTAGCTAACCCTGAATTATTTGTAGTTGCAGTCTTTGTGTCATCTGTGTACCAAAGTGGATCTCCATTTTTCGGGTCAACACCTGCCCATAATCTCATATAAAATTCAGTAGGATTATGTCCTGGCAACCAAGCTTTGTTTCCATCAATAATAGTTGGGCTTGTTTCCCCATTCAAATTTTTGATTCTACTATCATTATAAGAATAATTAAATTTTGTATTCCAATTCAGCCCCTCTCCATTTCCTACTCTAAATCCTAAAGTAGCTTCTAATCCTTTAGAGTAAGAGTCAGCTAAATTTTTAGTTAAAAGATTAAATCCTGTAGAAGGAGGATTTGGAACATTAAATACTTGATCACTATTATTATTCTTATAAACTTCAACTGTTCCGTAAATTAGTCCATTTTTACCGAAAGTAAAGTCTAATCCAATATTCGACTTATCTGATTTTTCCCAGTAAAGTCCCTCACTTGGAGCAACATTGGAAATAAAGCCAGCATTATTTGAAATATAAGACCCATTATAGGAATATTGGTCAATTTTTGCATATGGACCAGCCGCTTGATTTCCATTCTGCCCATAACTAGCTCTTAGTTTTAAGCTCTTAAAAAACCCCGGTAATATACCAGCCTTTCCAAAATCAAAGCTCAATCCAGTACCCCAGAAATTGCCATAATAATCTGTAAATCCAGTATAGCCATCCCTTCTAAAAGATCCGGCTACAGTTAAATATTTGTTAAAGGTATATGAAACTCGTCCCACATATCCGACCAAACTTCTAAAATCCGCACTACCTGTGATGTCAACAGCATTAGTTCCCGCATCTGCATACTTTATTCTTGTACCTGCAGGGAAACCTTGTTTTTGATATCCATAAAATTCACGCTCTGTCCTAGTAGCCTCCAATCCGACTGAAACAGAAAGATCATGTTTTTCTGCAAAAATTTTATTATAGTGTAAAAAATTATACCAATTCCATGTCAGGTAATTATTAAAATTTTTAAAAAGATTACCGTTTCCATTCGTATCTCCAAGATTTAAACCGTCACCAAAGTCTGGATTCCAATATACCAATTCATTACTTGATGTATAATCCAAGCCAAAATTAGAACTATATCTGAAATTTGGTAAAAACTGATAATCAGCACCAATACTTGTAATAATTTTATTGAAAATACCTTTTTCTAAATTTTCATTCTGAATACCTACCGGATTAAAAGTTGAATTTATATAATATAGGTTTATATTATAAGTTCCATCAGGATTGTAGATTGGCTGTGTTGGAGACATCAACCTTCCTGTAAATGTTGGATTCCCAAATGCTGATCCGTCTGCTGATCCATTTTGAACAGAGCGTGATAAGTTAATTGACATGTTCATCTTAAGCCTATCACTAGCTTTCCAGTCCGCTCTTAAAGTTCCATTATATCTATCAAATTTTGAATCTCTGGAAATTCCTTCTTGTTGCAAATATCCCATAGAGGCATAAATTGAAAAATTTCCTACACCTCCAGAATAATTTACATTGTATCTACTAAAAGCAGGATTAGATCTCCTTACAACTTTATTCCAGTCATAATTAGAAACTCCATCCCAACCATATTCAGATTTGGCTATATCATATCCATCTTGTAAAGATGGAGCTTGACCAGCATTAAATAAGCTTAAACCAAATAATTTTGTAGATTCTTCGGCATTAAGCATATTAAATTTTTCAAAAGCGACATCACCTGCACCAATTTCAGTAGTGAAATTTATATCAGATTTGCCTTTTTTTCCAGACTTGGTAGTTATTACAACAACTCCGTTAGCACCCCTAGAGCCATAGACCGCTGTTGCTACACCATCTTTTAAAACTTCTACATTTTCAATGTCTGCAGGATTGATTAGAGACAATGCATTTTGTGTAGTTAATAACCCTGATATATCTCCTGCTGGAATAGGCACTCCATCTATAATATATAATGGATTATTTCCAGAAGTCAAAGAGCCAATACCCCTAATTAAAGTAATTGAATTAGCACCTGGTTGACCGCTGCTTGCTGTAGACATAAGCCCCGCTACCTGGCCCTGCAAAGCACCTTCAATTGATACCGCAGAAGGTCTTTCCAATTGATCCGATTTTATCCTTACACTAGCTCCAGTAATTTGCTCTGCAGTTTGCTTTATACCATAAGATCCCATTACTATAACCTCTTCAATTTGCTTTTCTTTTGGAACAGTATCTCTTTTAGTTTTTTGGGCTATAACTGTTCCACCAATAAAAAACAAAACACCAGCACTCAATACACGTAATTTCACATTCATATTAACAAATTTTAATATTTATAATGGCAAATATGTTAATAAATATTAAAATATCCAAAAAATAAAAATACATAACAAACTGATAATCAAATGTATAAATTCGTAAAAACAGTATTTTTGATTAAAAATTTTATTTCATAATCGATTTTCAAGAAAAAAAATTTGTTCCAAAATTTTATTCACTAGACTTCTTTAACATAAGAAAATTATTTAGAATTATTCTAAATTTCATTATGGTTTCTTCAATAAATTAGGAGTAGTAATTTTCATATACTTTATGATTCAAAAAAATGTTAGTCTAGGCAAATAAAAAACCGCCTCGTACGAGGCGGTTTATATTATAATTTATTTTAAAAATTATTAGTTATCGTAACCAGGGTTAGATACAATTGGCGTTCCCGCAATATCAGTTTCTACTCTCGGAATAGGAAAAGCTGTTAGTCTTATATCAGTACTTGCAACAGAAGGTCTAGGAACTGGATCTCCCCATCTTAGCAAATCCCACTGTCTGAATCCTTCTCCTACTAATTCTTTAGCTCTTTCAAGTTTTAGAGTGGTCATATTTACAGATGATGCAGCAGCAAGACCTCTGTTTTGAACAATTTGATTGTAGTAAATTAGGGCTGTAGCAGCACTTCCTCCATTAAGCTCTGCTTCAACTCCATTTAGAAGAACTTCTTCATATCTAATAAGCTTAAGATTATCAGCTCCTTCCAAGCTTGGATACTTATATAAATAATATTCGCCGTCAGTAAGCTCGATTATACTCTTTCTTACATCATTATTACTGTATTGATTATACAAACCAGAACTTACCACAGTATTTCCATACCCATTATAGTTGTAAAGGTATCCCAGTGAGTTTGTACCATTAGCACCTGCAACACCTACAGCAAGTTCAAAGATGCTATTATTTTGCTTAGAAGATTTCCATGAACCCGCATAAGAAGCAGCCGGAATTACCTGATATAAATCACTATTAACGATATCTGCAACTAATGTTCTCACTTTAGCATAATCTCCTTTATAAAGATAAAATCTAGACATTAATGCTTTGGCTCCGTAAACATTTAAATATACACGATCTGTAACTCCCAAATCATACTGCTCCATCATGGCCAACCCTGTGGTAAAATCAGATTCTATCTGAGCTTCATTCTGGGCTATTGTACCTCTTGCTTGTAAAGCTTTAGGATCATATTTCAATGGAGTAACAATACCTAAACTACCACCAGTGTATTTCTGCCCGTATAATTTTAGAAGATCAAAGAAATATAATGCTCTTAATACGTAAGCCTGTCCGATATGATATCTGACAGCATCACGATCAGCTGCTGTTCCCTGAATACCGTTTACATCAGTATTAATTAAGATATTTGCTTTCGCTACAGCCGTATAAATCTGTCTGTAAGTATCTCTTGCATAAGCATCCGCAGACGTCATCTGATAATTGTATACTGTCGTAAAATATCCTGCATACAGGTTACTGTACATTTCGTCAGATCTTACTTCAGCAAATGCGGTATAATCTCTTCCGTAATAAGTTTCTGATCTCATTGATGTGTACATTCCTCTCTCGAACGACTCTACTTCAGTCAAACTTGTAAGCGGCGCCTGTTCTACATCCTGAAAAAATTTAGTTTCTACAAAGTCTTCACTACAAGAAACAATTGCAGTGGATAAACTAGCAGTTAACAATATTGTTTTTAAAATATTTAATTTCATAATATTCATCTTATTTATAATTAGAACCCTATATTAACACCTATACTATACGTCTTCAAAATAGGTAAATTCAAATTTGAAGTTCCTTCTAAGTTAATTTCCGGATCTAGTTTTAATCTATCATCAAATGTATGAGTCCAAATATTGGTTCCCATAACATAAATTTGAACAGAGTTTAATCCTGAGCCTCTCAACATTTCATTATTGAATGTATATGAAAGTCTTGCATTACCTAATCTGATATAATCACTGTCATATAAAAATCTTGTAGAGGCCTGATTTGAACGCTTGTTTCCACCATAAATTGGTTTTGGATTTGCTGCGTTCGGATTATCAGGCGTCCAGTAATCCATCTGATCTGCATATCCAGGATAGTTTAGAGTATATTGACCGTCACTCATTGTGTAATTTGCCCAATCATCATAAACCTTTCCTCCGAATCCGTAAGTAAACTGTGCATCAAGACCAAAACCTTTATAAGACATATTAATATTAGCACCTCCAAATACTTTGCTTAAGAAACTTCCTTGTACAGCCTGTTTAGCCAGATTATAATTATTAGTGGTTTCACCGTCAACACCATTTACATACCATAGAGGATCACCATTGGTAGGATCTACACCCGCCCATTTTCTAAGATACCAAGTTCTAACACCTTCTCCAACTCTTAAAGTTGTAGTTCCTGTATTAACATCCCCTCCGTACAAAGAAGTGATTTCGTTAGTTAATGTACTTAAGTTTGCTCCTAAGCTTAAATTGAACTCATCTCTTGTTCCTGTAAAGATATCACCATTCACTGAAAACTCAAAACCTTTGTTTACAAGATCACCGACATTATCTACATAGCTTGCTAATCCTTGCGCTGAAGATAATGGAATATTATAAATTAAATCTTCAGTCTTTTTATTATAGTACTCTGCACTAACAGTTAATCTGTTCTTAAAGAATCCGAAATCAAGTCCAACGTTGAAAGGTTTAATAGTTTCCCATTGTAAATTCGGGTTATAAAATCCTTTATAAGTAGCAGCAGCCAAATCATCATAATTTGTCGAGTAAGAATAAGTAGCATACGGAACTGCAAAAATCTGATTTCCTACTTTACCATAAGATGCTCTGAACTTTAAACTTGAAATTTCGTCCACTTCTCTAATAAAATCCAGCTTAGCTAAATCTATCCCTAAACCTGCAGACCAGAAATTACCTCCTTTTTGCCCTGGTGTAAAGTAAGATAAAACGTCTCTTCTGTATGATGCATCAAGTAAAATTAACTTTTGAAAGTCATAATGTCCAGTTAAAGCATATCCATATCTGCTATTTTGAGATTTTGTTCCGGCAATAGACTGCATTTTAACAAAGTTGGAAATTGTTGTCAGTGACAGGCTACCTACTGCAGATGCATTTGCTGTTAAATCTCTGAAATCAGATTTGTAAGCTTCTTGAATTGCTGAGAAATCAAAGTTATGTTTTTCTGCAAGGCTAAAGTTATAACTTAAGATATTCTGTACGTTGAAATTAAAATATCTTCTGGTTCCTGAAACAGCCAGTCCATTGTAATTGGTTCCATCACCATGGAGTGGACTTCTGTACTCATCTTCTTCAATATTTATATATTCTGGAGCGAATACAAATCTATATTTCAAATTTTTCAAAATATCATACTCAGCATATAAGTTACCAAAAACTCTTGCTGTTTTACCAACTTGAGAATTGTAATCTAATAATGCCGCATTATTAAAAAGACCGTTTGATGTTCTTCCGTTCGCACCCCAATAGTAGCTTCCGCCTGCTCTATAAAGAGGATCGGTAGGTCTTAAAAAATATTCTCCTAAAATAGGATTTGCAAAACCTCCACCATTTGGCAATGTATTAATCTTGCTATAGGACATTTGAAGATTCGTTCCGAATCTAAACTTATCCGTAGCTTTTATATCAAGCTTATTTGTAAAAGTTAGTCTGTTAAATGATGAATTTTTAATAATACTATTTTGATCAAAATAGTTAATTGAGTTATAGTATGATATTTGTTCATTTCCTCCAGACATACTTACATCTGCATTCTGAACATATGCACCTCCTTTATGAGATACGGCATCTCTCCAATTTGTGTCTCCTCCTGTATTATAGATAGCAGCAGCCGAAGCACCGAGCGCTCCACCCGCTAACGCATCTTTTGTATCTTCAATAGTACCCAACTGAGGATACCTGTTCAAAACCTGAACAGCTACTAAATCCTGATATTGCTGAGCACTTAGGCCTCTATACCCCTCTACAGCCCTATCACTTACCCCATGGTTAAAGCTTAAATTAAATCTTGGCTTTCCTCTTTTTCCAGATTTCGTTGTAATAATAATTACCCCGGCACCAGCATCTGCACCGTAAACAGCAGTAGAAACAGCATCTTTAAGTACCGTAACACTTTCAATATCATTCGGGTTCATGCTTGCAAGAATATTGGAAGAAGTACTGTTCCCAGTCAGGTCTCCAGAAGCAACCCTTACACCATCTACAACATAAATAGGAGTAACACCTCCGTTAATAGAAGCAACCCCTCTAACTCTTACAGAAGCAAACCCACCAGGCTGACCTGAAGCAGCTCCCGTTTGCACACCAGTTACTCTACCCTGAAGTAATTTATCCACAGAAGCTACAGGAATATCTTCAATAGCCTTAGCTTTCATTGTAGACGTTGAACCGGTAATTTCTTGAACTGCTCTTTTTTGACCGAATCCAACCATAACAACTTCTTCAATCTGAGTCTCGTTAGCAGCCGTGTCTGTTTTAGTTTTTTGCGCAAAAGCAGCTTGTCCTAAGAAGAACAAAGCTCCCACACTTAATACACGTAATTTCACATTCATATTAACAAATTTTAATATTTTTAAAAAAAGTAAACAAATATGTTAATAAATTTTAACATCAGCAATTTTTATATTTAAATATTTCATAACTACATAACCTTATGCCCATCTATTGCCATAAAATAAAGCTATTTCATTATGCTATTATGCATATGATTATTGTTTTAAATTCATAAACAATATTGAATTAAAAATTTTAACATATATGGAGTAATTACGAAAATTCAATTTAGAATCATTCTAAATTTATATTCATCACAAAAAAAACCGCTTTTTTGAAAAGCGGGTTAATTATAATGTAGAAAGTAATACTTTACTTCAACTTCTTCTTCACAGCAACCTCCTCATACACCTCAAGAATATCTCCAACTTCAATGTCATTATATCCTTTAAGGTTAAGTCCACATTCGTAGCCTTTTGTTACTTCTTTTACGTCGTCTTTGAAACGTTTTAAACTCTCAAGTTCTCCTTCGAATTTAACAATACCATCTCTCAATAGACGTATTTTTGATTGTCTTGTAACCTTACCGGTAAGAACCATACAACCGGCAATTGTTCCTACTTTAGAAATCTTAAATACTTCACGGATTTCAACGTTACCAATCACCTGCTCCTGGATCTCCGGAGATAGCATTCCTTCCATCGCTTCTTTTACCTCATCAATTGCTTTATAGATTACAGAATATGTTCTGATCTCAATTTCTTCACGGTCAGCAAGATCTTTTGCATTAGCACCAGCCCTAACATTGAAACCAATGATAATAGCATCAGAAGCCGCAGCAAGGTTGATATCGGATTCTGTGATCTGTCCTACACCTGAGTGAAGAATTTTCACACTGATCTCCTCTGTTGATAATCTCTGTAGCTGATCAGAAAGTGCTTCTACAGAACCATCTACGTCACCTTTAAGGATGATATTCAATTCCTTAAATTCACCTAAAGCAATACGTCTTCCTAATTCCTCAAGCGTTGTATGTTTTTTAGTTCTGATCGACAATTCTCTCTGAAGCTGCTCTCTCTTATTGGCAATAGCCTTACCTTCACTTTCATCAGCATATACACGGAATTTATCTCCCGCCGTAGGCGCCCCGTCCAGACCTAAGATCGTTGCAGGAATTGAAGGTCCCGCTTCTTCAAGATTTTTACCTCTTTCATCAAGTAAAGCTTTTACTTTACCGTGGTTTTTACCGGCTACTACATAATCACCAACTTTTAAAGTTCCGGATTGCACCAACATAGTTGCTACATAACCTCTTCCTTTATCTAGTGATGCTTCAATAACAACTCCATTTGCAGAACGTGCAGGGTTAGCTTTCAATTCTAACATTTCTGCCTGTAATAATACTTTTTCCAATAAAAGATCAATATTATTACCCATTTTAGCTGAAATCTCCTGAGCCTGAACATTTCCTCCCCATTCTTCCACTAAAACCGGTGGGTTTAAGCCTGAAAGTTGCTGACGAATATTGTCCGGATTTGCATTAGGTTTATCAACCTTATTGATCGCAATAATCATTGGTACCTGCGCAGCCTGAGCATGAGCAATCGCTTCTTTTGTCTGAGGCATCACATCGTCATCAGCAGCAATTACAATAATTGCAATATCGGTGATTTGTGCACCCCTCGCTCTCATTGCGGTAAAGGCTTCGTGACCAGGGGTATCCAGGAATGTAATTCTCTGACCATTTTCCAGTTTCACATTATAAGCCCCGATATGCTGGGTAATACCACCGGATTCTCCTGCAATAACGTTAGTTTTTCTGATATAATCCAATAATGAGGTTTTACCGTGGTCAACGTGTCCCATTACGGTAACTACCGGCGCTCTTGATACTAAATTTTCTTCATTGTCGATCTCGTCCTCAGCTTCTGTTTCTTCAAGATCTGCATCAGAGAATTCAATTTTATATCCGAATTCATCAGCCACTAATAATAAAGTATCAGCTTCAAGTCTCTGATTCATGGTAACCATTACCCCTAATGAGAAACAAGCTGAAATTACTTCTGTAGGAGATACGTTCATTAAACTTGCCAATTCGCCTACTGTGATGAATTCCGTTACTTTTAATGTTCTGTCTGCTGCATCAATTTCCTGCTGACGTTCGTCTTGTTCTCTACGGAAGTTTCTCTTATCCTTTCTGTGTTTCGCAGATTTTGATTTACCTCCTTTATTGGTTAATTTTTCAAGGGTTTCCTTGATCTGATTTTTCACCTGCTCATCTGTAAGCTCAACAGGCATTGTTCTTTGTCCGGGTCTGTTGTTTCCAAATCGGTTTCCACCTTGTCCTGGTGGACGGTTACCCTGCCCTGGAGGACGATTGCCCTGGTTATTGTTTCCAAAACGGTTTCCGCCTTGTCCGGCACCTTGTCCCTGAGGACGGTTTTGACCACCCTGGCTGTTGTTTCCGAAGCGGTTTCCACCCTGGCTACCTTGGCCTTGGGGACGGTTTTGACCACCTGGTCCACCCTGACCTTGAGGACGGTTTTGTCCACCCTGATTATTTCCGCCTTGTTGATTGTTGTTTCCTCCCTGCTGGTTCTGACCTCCGGGTTTCTCAATTCTTTTTCTCTTCTTTTTAGCACCCGCGCCTTGTTTAGGGGCAAACTGTGTTAAATCGATTTTCTCACCAACAATTTTGGGACCGTCAAGTTTTTGGTAAACGGTTTCAATCTTCTGAGATTCATGAGGTTCATCCGGAGTATTTATCATTGTTACTTTCACTTCATCCGGTTTAGCTTCAGGTACGGGCACTTCTGCAACAGGTTTTGGAGTTTCTTTTACAGACTCCACTGCAGCTGGTTTTTCAACAGGCTTTTCTTCTGCTTTTTTATCCTCCACTTTTGGTTTGTCTTTTTTTACGGGCCTGTTTCTGGACTCGATCTGGGACAAATCTATTTTATCCAGGACTTTGAATTCCTGTTTTTCAGGAGTTGCTTTCACTTCAGGTGCAACTTCTTCTTTTTTCTCTTCCACCACAGGTTCCGGTTTCGGAGCAGAAGTTTCTTCTACTTCAGGTTTCTTAGGCTCTAAGTCTATTTTACCTAAAATTTTAGTTTCCGGTTTGTTTGCTTTAGCTCTTATTACTTCAGGGGTTTTCTTTTCCTCAATTTCCAGTTTTTCTTCCGGAACCTTGGTGATCACCACCTCATGGGACGCTTTACGCTGTTCGCCGTCCTTGGCAAACTCAGCCTCCAATGCAGAATATGCCGCTTCTTCTAATTGAGCGTTAGGATTGCTTTCAACCTCGATACCCTTAGCTTGTAAAAATTCCACTAATCTGGACATCGAAATATTGAATTCCTTAACCGCTTTATTTAATCTTATTTTTGGCATCTATATTATTTACTGTTTTTTAATTCTTAAAATTAAAGTATTTCTTTTTTACTGTTTATTAAAATTTAATTAAAATCTTAATCTTCAAATTCTTCTCTCAGAATACGTTTCACTTCTTCAATGGTTTCTTCTTCAAGATCTACCATATTTAATAAACTCTCAGTTTCCTTATCCAGAACCGATTTTGCAGTCGTAAGACCCACTTTTTTGAATTCATCAATAATCCACTGATCAATATCATCATTGAATTCTCTTAGTTCAACATCATCATCTTCGCTGGCTTCTCTGTGTACATCAATCTCATAACCTGTCAACCAAGAAGCAAGTCTGATATTTTGTCCCTGCTTTCCGATCACTTTCGAGATCTCTTCAACAGGCGTATAAACCAAAGCGTATGTACTGTTTTCATTGATATCAATTTTGTTGATCGTAACATTTCCTAATGCTCTTTTCACCAAAATTTCAGGATTTTTCGACCACTGAATAACATCAATGTTTTCATTTCTCAGCTCTCTTACGACGCCATGAATTCTGGATCCTTTCACACCAACACAAGCTCCTACCGGATCAATTCTGTCATCGTAAGCATCAACGGCAATTTTCGCCTTCTCACCAGGAATTCTCACTACTTTTTTCAGCATAATCGTTCCGTCCTGAATTTCAGGAATTTCCAACTCAAGTAATTTCTCAAGGAATTTAGGTGCAGTTCTGGAAATAATAATCTGCGGCTTTGAACCTTTGAAATCTACCGTTTCCACAATAGCTCTGATGTTTTCACCTTTTTTAAAGAAATCGGATGGAATCTGATTTTCTTTAGGTAAGATAAATTCATTCCCTTCATCATCCAGCAAAATTACGTGTTTGTGACGGATATGGTGAATTTCTCCCACAACAATCTCTCCGATTCTGTCTTTAAACTGCTCATACAACATGGCATTGTTGTGTTCCTGCAATTTCGTAGCCAAAATCTGTTTCAAAGTAAGGATATTTCTTCTTCCCAACTGTGCAACAGGAATTTCCATTGTAAAATCTTCACCAACTTCGAAAGTAGGGTCAATCTTTTTAGCTTCAGAGATTTCGATTTCCAGATCATCATCTTCAGACATTTCATCCTCAACGATCGTTTTATTTAAAAATATCTGAAAATCTCCTTTATCAGGGTTCACAATCACATCAAAATGATCATCAGAATCGTATCTTTTTCTCAAAAGTGTCTTCAGTGAATCTTCAATAATCGCCATAAGATCAATCTTACTGATCCCTTTTTCGTCTTTAAAATCACCAAAGGATTCAATCAACGCTATATTGTCCATTTATTCTTTTTCTTTTAAAATTTAATTGTTACTAATGCTTTTTTAATCTCAGAGTAAAAGATTTCCTTTTCCTCTTCCACATCAACTTTTCCTTTACCGATATCTTTTGGTTTTCGGTAACGAAGTATCAGTGTGATTTTCTCTTCATCTACTTTTGCCAGCTCACCTTCAATTTTAGTAGAGTCATTCAACAATACTTCAATTTCTCTTCCGAGGTTTTTGGCAAACTGTCTCGGAGTTACCAGAGGCTCGCTTAATCCGGCAGACATTACCTGAAGGCTGAAATCATGCTCTTCGCGATCCATATTAAATTCTATGGCGCGGCTTGCATCAAGACAGTCCTGCAGAGAAACTCCGTTATCACCATCCAAAATCACCGTAATATCATCCCCGGCAGAGATTTTAAGATCTATAAGAAACAGATCTGTTCTCGTTTCCAGGAACTCATTTAATAATTCTTCAATTCTTTTTCTAAACTCCATACGTTATTTAAAATACTGATTTACCCGTACGAAAAAAAGGCTTTCTTCCGAAGGCCTTTGCATGTTTACCGTAAATCCACTGCAAATATACGAATATTTATTAAAAAAGCAAAATAACTTATTATCAACAGGATAAGTTATTTATTATTTAAAAGTTTACCATGATGGTATTTTTATTACTTTTGTATTAATTTAAAAAAAAACATACATTTTGAATATTACTATTGTAGGAACAGGTTATGTAGGATTAGTCACAGGAACGACTTTAGCAGAACTTGGAAATTCAGTATACTGTGTAGATATTGATGAAAAAAAAGTAGAAGGTATGAAAAACGGCGTAGTTCCCATTTATGAGCCGAACCTTGAAGAAATGTTTTTGAGAAACATCCAGTCTGAAAGATTATTTTTCACCACCAATTTAAAAAAAGCATTAGATAAAAGCGAAGTCATCTACCTGGCTTTGCCAACGCCTCCCGGAGAAGACGGCTCTGCAGACCTTTCGTATGTAATCAAGGTTGCAAATGACATCGGAGAAATGATGACAGACTATAAAGTCATCGTCAACAAAAGTACGGTTCCGGTGGGTACAGCTGATAAAGTGAGAGAAGTGATCGAATCCAAAACAACAATTCCTTTTGATGTGGTTTCTAACCCGGAATTCCTGAGAGAAGGTTTTGCCGTTGAAGACTCCATGAATCCGTCGAGAGTAGTTGTAGGATCTAGTTCGGAGAAGGCAAAGGAGATCATGGAAAAAATTTACCAGCCTTTTACTAATACCGGTGTTCCTATTATTTTCATGGACGAAAAATCTTCGGAGCTTACAAAATATGCGGCGAATTCATTCCTTGCTGTAAAGATCACGTTTATGAATGAAATTGCCAACTATTGCGAAAAAGTAGGCGCAGATGTAGATAAAGTAAGGCTGGGAATGGGTAGCGACGACAGAATCGGGCACAGATTCCTTTTTCCGGGAATCGGTTATGGCGGAAGCTGCTTCCCTAAAGATGTGAAAGCTTTGATAAAATCAGGAAAAAATGAAGATTTTGATTTCAAAATTTTAGAAGCAACCGAAAATGTAAATGCATCGCAAAAAGTAATTTTAGTTTCTGAAATCGAAAAGTATTTTGGCGGAAACATTGAAGGAAAAACCATTGCGATGTGGGGATTGGCTTTTAAGGCAAATACCGATGACATTCGCGAAGCCTCTTCGCTTGACAATATTTCTATTTTACTGGAGAAAGGTGCAAAAATTGTAGCGTATGACTCCGTTGCAGAAAATAATGTTAAAAAACTTTTGGGAGATAAAATACAATTTGCCAAAACCATGTATGAAGCACTGGAAGATGCAGACGCCTTATTCATCGCAACGGAATGGCCGGAATTCAAAAATCCTAATTTTGAAATGATGGCCAAAAAGATGAAAAATAAAGCTGTTTTTGACGGAAGAAATATGTACCCTCTGGAAATACCCGAACAAAACGGATTTTACTATAAAAGTATTGGCCGGAGAACCATTGTAAATTAAAAAAAATGAAAAATATTATCATTACAGGTGGCGCCGGATTTATCGGCTCACACGTTGTAAGAGAGTTTGTGAAAAATAATCCTGACAGCACGATTATCAACTTAGATGCTCTCACCTACGCCGGAAATCTTGAAAACCTAAAGGATATTGAAAATGAATCCAACTATGTTTTCGAAAAAGCAGACATTACAAAACCTGAAGAATTAAGAGTAATTTTCAAAAAATATAATCCTGATGCCGTTGTTCATCTGGCTGCAGAAAGTCATGTTGACAGAAGTATCACGGATCCGATGGCATTTATCAACACGAATGTAAACGGAACCGCTAATCTTTTGAATTTGTGCAAAGAATTCTGGACACTCAATCCTGATCACACACATGGAAGATTTCCTGATGAAAAAAGAAAAAATCTTTTCTATCATATTTCTACCGACGAAGTGTATGGAAGTTTGGGAGAAACAGGATTTTTTCTGGAAACTACTGCTTACGATCCGCAATCTCCGTATTCTGCTTCAAAGGCCGCTTCGGATCATTTGGTGAGAGCTTACGGAAATACTTATGGAATGCCTTTTATCGTATCGAACTGTTCAAACAACTATGGCCCCAATCATTTTCCTGAAAAATTAATTCCTCTTTGTATTTCAAACATTATTAATGAAAAACCTTTGCCCATTTACGGTGACGGTAAATATACGAGAGACTGGCTTTTTGTAATCGATCATGCAAAAGCAATTCATCAGATTTTTAATGAAGCCAAAACAGGAGAAACTTACAATATCGGAGGATTCAATGAGTGGCAGAATATTGATTTGGTAAAAGAATTAATCAAACAGATGGATGCAAAGCTTGACAGACCTGAAGGATATTCTGAAAAGCTGATCACTTTTGTAAAAGACAGACCAGGACACGACAAACGTTATGCAATTGATGCTACCAAGCTTAATAAAGATCTGGGCTGGAAACCTTCTGTAACATTTGAGCAAGGTTTAGCAAAAACGATTGACTGGTATCTTGAAAATAAAGAATGGCTGGAAAACGTGACAAGCGGGGATTATCAGAAGTATTATGAAAAACAATATCATTAAAATACGATAAAGATGAAAGGTATTATTTTAGCCGGAGGTTCAGGAACCCGACTTTATCCTCTTACGATTGCGGTCAGCAAACAGCTGATGCCTATTTATGACAAACCGATGATCTATTATCCGTTGTCGACACTTTTATTGGCGGGTATTAAAGATATCTTGATTATCACAACACCACATGACCAGGAAGGTTTCATCAAGCTTTTGGGTGATGGCTCACAGATAGGCTGTAATATTCAGTATATTGTTCAGCCAAGCCCGGACGGCCTGGCGCAGGCATTTATTCTGGGAGATGAATTCATTGGAGATGATGCCGCAGCATTGGTTTTAGGTGACAATATTTTCTACGGTTCCGAAATGGGAACATTGCTTAAAAATAAAACAAATCCTGAAGGCGGAGTCGTTTTTGCCTATCACGTTTCAGATCCTGAGAGATATGGTGTGGTAGAATTTGATGATGATTTTAAAGCCGTTTCTATTGAAGAAAAACCATTGAATCCAAAATCAAATTATGCTGTACCTGGTTTGTATTTTTATGACAATGAAGTCGTAGAAATAGCAAAAAACATTCAGCCTTCTGCAAGAGGTGAGCTTGAAATAACCGATGTTAATAACGTTTATCTTCACAAAGGCAAGCTTGAAGTAGGCGTTCTCGACAGAGGTACCGCATGGCTGGATACAGGAACTTTTGATTCTCTTAATGATGCTTCAGAATTTGTACGCGTGATTGAAAAAAGACAGGGATTCAAAATCGGATGTATTGAAGAAATTGCTTTCAGAAACAAATTCATTGGCGAAGAGCAGCTCCTTAAAGCCGCTGAGAAATATGGAAAAAGTGGTTACGGCGAGTATCTCAAAAATCTGGTAAAATAGAGTGACATAATCACGAAATAAAACTGACATTTGACTATGTCAGTTTTTTTTATTTGCTACAACAAATATTATATTTTCAGTATTAATGATTTAATTTTTAACTAAATAATATTTTTTTCAAGAAAAAAATACAAGATATTATTAAAATATATAAATTTGCATCAAACTCTACACAGATGAATGAACCACAACAACAGTGGACCGAAATAATTGAATCCCGACATTCTTTGTTCGACTTAAAATTAAAAGAGGTATGGAAATACAAGGATCTTGTTTACATGTTTGTAAAAAGAGATTTCATATCGAGTTTTAAGCAGACAATTTTAGGTCCCGTCTGGTTTTTTATTAACCCTATTTTTACCACCATTACTTACCTTATCGTTTTCGGAAAAATTGCCAATCTTCCTACAGATGGTGCACCACCATTATTATTTTATCTTTCCGGTGTTACCCTTTGGAATTATTTTTCTGCCTGTCTTTTAGCAACTTCATCCACATTTTCAGGAAACGCCGGCATTTTTGGCAAAGTTTATTTCCCAAGGCTGGTAACTCCTCTCTCTATTGTAATCTCTAATCTGATGCGATTCGGAGTACAGTTTCTTTTGTTTTTGATCGTCTGGATATATTATTTATCTAAAGAGGGAATACACCCCAATATATGGATGTTGGCTACACCTTTTCTGGTGATTCTTATGGCACTATTCGCCTTGGGAACAGGAATGATTTTTTCGGCACTTACAACAAAGTATAAGGATATGAGCATGCTTTTGGGGTTTGGAGTCAGCTTATATATGTATGCAACACCAGTCATCTACCCTGCATCAGCCTTGCCTGGCTTTTTCAAAAAATTAGCATTCTATAATCCTTTAACAGGAATTTTCGAATGCTTTAAATACGCATGGCTTGGGATTGGAAGCTTTTCACCAGTCATGCTTATTTTCAGTACAATCATAATTCTTTTACTGTTAATGATTGGTACCCTTACATTCAACAAGGTTGAAAAGACCTTTATGGATACTGTTTAAAACCTTTAATCTTAATACTGGAAAAATGCTGACTTTAAAAGCAGAAAACATATCAAAACAATATAGATTAGGACAGGTAGGTACCGGAACCTTATCTCATGACCTCAACAGATTCTGGCATAAAATGCGAGGAAAAGAAGATCCGTATCTGAAAATCGGTGAAGTTAATGACAGAACCATAAAAGGAGAATCTGAGTATGTCTGGTCTCTGCGTGATATTAACTTTGAAATTGAGCAAGGTGATGCTGTGGGCATCATCGGGAGAAACGGCGCCGGGAAATCTACCCTTTTAAAATTACTGAGCAAAGTAACAAAACCTACAACAGGAAAAATTTATACAAGAGGAAGAATAGCTTCTTTATTAGAGGTAGGAACCGGTTTTCATCCGGAAATGACGGGCCGTGAAAATTTATTTCTTAACGGGGCCATTCTGGGGATGACCCGAAAAGAGATCAGTAGAAAATTTGATGAAATTGTTGATTTTTCCGGGGTTGAAAGATATATTGACACACCGGTAAAAAGATACTCTTCAGGAATGTATGTACGTCTTGCCTTTGCAGTTGCAGCACATCTGGAATCTGAAATTCTGATCGTAGATGAAGTGCTGGCAGTTGGTGATGCAGATTTTCAAAAGAAGTGCTTAGGGAAAATGGGAGACGTCACCAAAGGAGAAGGAAGAACAATATTATTCGTGAGCCATAATATGACGGCAATAAAGGAACTCTGCAATAAAGGTATTCTTCTAAACCAGGGACAATTAATTTACAAAGGCAGTATTCTTGACACCATTGTAGAATATCAAAAAAATTCTGAGATCCGGAATAAATATATTCACGAAGGTTCCTTTGAAACAGCATTAGGTAACGAGAATATAAAAATTCTTGAATTTTCTGTACAGCCATCCCAGGGAGAATTATTAGATATCGAATCCGGAGTTTCGGTAAAACTTAGATTCTTCAACTATAAATCCGGAATAAATATGGATGCGACCTTCGAGCTAAGAACATACGAGGAAGTCGCTGTTTTTCATACAGGTGTTTTAATTACGACCAATAACGACTCAGAGGCTAAAGAATACTGTATTGAATTTGATATTCCTAAGAATCTGCTCAATGCAGGAAATTATTATTTCAAGCTGATTTTTGGGGAAAACCAAAGGGTCCCATTATACATTGCATCAAACATAATTGGCTTCGAGGTCGACAATATAAAAATCGGGAAAAATATGGAAATTCTTCCTGGGATTATAAGACCGGAATTGGATTTTAAAATAATCAGCTAATGAACGATCCTCAATATTTCAGTTTAGATAAAATTGGCAATTCTTACCTTGGCTACATTACCGTGGCTGAGAGTCTGAAAAATATACCTTTTGAAATTAAACGTGTGTACTGGACGTATTATACTCCTCAGGATGTCACGAGAGGAGGCCATGCTCACAGGAAATTAGAACAGCTCATATTTGCAGTTTCCGGAAGAATAGAATTTAACACCATCAATTTAGAAGGAATAGAAGAAACCTTCATTCTTGACTCTCCTTCAAAAGGATTATACCTTCCAAGACTGATCTGGCGCGATATAAAATTCAGTCACAGTGCCGTATTATTGTGTCTGGCATCCGAACTGTACGATGAAAGTGACTATTTTCGAAATTACCAGGACTTTAAAAATTATCAATATGAAATTTAATAACAGAAATGTATTTATAAGTGATAAAGCAGTAATAGGCAAAAATGTAAAAATTGGCGACAACACGGTAATTTATGACCATGTTGTAATTGGTGATAATTCTGTTATTGCCAATGACTGTGTTATCGGAGAACCTCTAAACGATTATTATTTTAAAGATAATTATATAAACCCTGAAACCATCATCGGTGAAAATGCATTGATCAGAAGTCACACGATCTTATATGCGGGTTCCCAATTCGGCAATCATTTTTCCACAGGACACCGTGTTACTGTAAGAGAAAACTCTGTTTTCGGGAATAACTGCAGATTAGGTACTGTTACGGATATTCAGGGGCATGTGACTTTTGGCAATAACTGCTGGCTTCACAGCAATGTCCACATTGGACAAAACTCTACAATTGGGAATTTTGTTTTTATTTACCCTTATGTGGTATTCACGAATGACCCTACGCCTCCTTCAGATATTTGTATAGGTCCGGAAATCGGAGATTTTTCTCAGGTAGCTGTCGGCTCTGTCTTATTGCCCGGAACTAAAATCGGAAAACATTGTTTAATAGGCGCTCAATCTTTGGTTGGAGGAAGCCATGAAGATTATTCTTTAATTGTCGGTAATCCCGGGAAAAAAATTAAAGATGTTCGGGAAATGAGATCAAGGGAAACAGACAGATCACATTATCCATGGCCGTATAATTTTTCAAGAAGTTTGCCTTGGGAAAAAGAAGGATTTGATCAATGGAAAAAAGAAAACGGATACGAAAATGATTAAATAAAGGAATTGAAAACCAGTAATTTCAGATACGACATTTCTTTTCTGCGGGCATTATCTGTACTCGCAGTGCTTTTCTATCATTATAAATTCCAATGGTTTAAATCAGGATTTATTGGTGTTGATATATTTTTCGTTATATCAGGTTATTTAATGACCAAAATTATTCTATCCTCTTTCGATAAGGAAAAATTTAATCTATGGAATTTCTACAGCAGAAGAGTAACCAGGATCATTCCAGCTCTTCTGGTTTTAATTGTTGTCTTTTCAGTATTAGTATTCTTTTTTTTTACAACCGCAAATTGTAAATTTTCTGAGAAGTGCATTTTCGAGCATTCTATTTTTCTCAAATATTTATTATTATTTCAACAATGGATATTTCGATGCTTCCTCTCAATACAATTTTTTATTACACACTTGGTCACTTTCCGTAGAATGGCAGTTCTATTTAATATATCCTATTATATTGCTTTTACTAAAAAAAGTATATAATATTAAAAAAAGCAGGTTTATTTTAATCTTTTTATTATTGGCATTCACTTCATTTATTTCGATGTTAATCCATAATGCTTTTAACACGCATTTTTCCTTTTACATTTTTTATCCCCGAGCCTGGGAAATGATGTTGGGCGGGCTTGCTTTTCTATTGGAAGAAAAGGCACAAAAAATTCCGCCAAAACTAAAATTAGTTGTAGCCCTGTCTTGTCTCTCAGTTTTGGGATGCTTTATTTTTCTTTTCCATATTTCTGTATGGCCATCTGTATATACAATCATTCCGGTATTTTTTACAGTTCTGCTTATCAGTATGAATTATGAGTTTAAAATATATAAAAAACAAGCAGTAACCTATCTTGGAGATATTTCTTATTCTTTATACCTCTATCACTGGCCTTTTTATGTGTTTATATTATTTTTTGAAGTAAATGCCATTTTAAAGTATCGCATTTTAATGATCGTGCTTTCGTTTATTTTTGCCACCTTTTCTTATGAACTCATCGAAAAACGAAACTATTCTAAGAAAGCCTTACCTGTTTTAGGAATGAGTATGACTGTATTTATCATCTCATTCTTTATCACAAAAATTGATGCAAAAAATTATACAAAAGAATATAATCTCATAAATACTACTTCAAATTACAAGTATAGCGAAGCCGCTGAAAAACAATATAAGTTTAATACAAAGCATCTGTTATACAATAAAGACTGGAAATCAATTTTAAAATATTTAAATGCACCCGCCCCCGATAAAAAAAACATTATTCTTTTAGGGGACAGCCATGCAGGAATGTTTTCAGAAACACTTCACCATATTTTTCCCAATACCAGAGATACAAACATTATCCAGATCACTGCAGATGCAACATATCCTATGGAAAATTCTAAAGGCATTTATTCAAATCCAGTTAATTATTTCAATTATATATTCAGGGAATACTTGCCAAGATATCATAAAAATATAGATCTTATTATTGTCAATGCCAATTATTCAGGTTATTCTGAAACTGAAATAAAAAACAATATCCGGATAACCGAACAATATTATTCAAAATATAATATTCCTACAGTTTATATTGGTATGACGAATATTTATAATATAGACTATCCAACATATTATTACATAAACAAAAAATATCATGCTGGTATGTATATGCAAGAAAAGAAATTCAAAGAAACTGAAAATTTCAATACTTTTTTAAAACACAACTTAGGAAATAGATATATTGATTTATTGAGCTTAAATATTCAAAAAGTATCTTCAAAACAATTTCCGTATATCTATGATACCAATCATTTAACGCTGTTTGGAACAGAACAGTATAAGGATATTTTATCACAAAAAATACAACAGCTCCTTGCGGAAAAACACAAATATAAATAGCAAAAAGATGATTAAATTTTTAGACCTCCAAAAAATCAATGTACAACATCAGGAAGAAATTGAAAAAAAACTTTCCCAGGTTTTCCGTTCCGGATGGTATCTTATGGGGCAGGAACTTTCAGCTTTTGAAAATAGTTTCTCTCAATATATTGGAGTAAAACACACTATTGGCGTAGCCAATGGCCTAGATGCATTGCGTCTTATCCTTCGTGGATATATCGAACTGGGAATTATGAATCCCGGAGATGAAATCCTTGTGCCATCCAATACTTACATTGCTTCCGTTCTTGCAATTTCAGATAATGGGTTAGTTCCTGTTTTTGTAGAACCAGATCTTAATAATTATAATATTGATATCACAAAAATCGAAGAAAATATTACTTCAAAAACAAAAGGGATTCTAATTGTTCATTTGTACGGCAGAACTATTTTCTCCGATAAACTTAAACAACTAGCAGAAAAATATCATTTAAAAATCATTGAAGATAATGCTCAGGCGATCGGCGCCGAATGGAATGGAAAAAAAACAGGTAGTTTAGGTGATGCTGCCGGCTTCAGCTTTTATCCTGGGAAAAATCTTGGCGCTTTAGGAGATGCGGGAGCTGTTACAACCAATGATGAAAATTTAGCAAAAACAATCAGAGCATTGTCCAATTATGGATCTGATCAGAAATACGTCAATATTTATCAGGGTCTTAACTCAAGATTAGATGAAATTCAGGCGGCAGTATTGGTCGTTAAATTAAAATATATTGACGAAGAAAATACAATAAGGAGAAAAATTGCCGAAAAATATATTTCTGAAATATCAAACCCGAAAATAATTCTTCCGGAAAACCCGGCTGATGAAAAGGAGCACGTCTGGCATTTATTTGTAGTGAGGAGCAAAAACCGTGATGAATTTCAAAAATATCTGACTGAAAATGGCATTCAAACCCTAATACACTATCCCATTCCGCCTCATAAGCAACAAGCTTATAAAGAATGGAACAGCTTATCTTTCCCTATCAGTGAAAAGATTCATGAGGAGGTACTGAGTCTGCCAATTTCTCCTGTAATGCAGAATGATGAAGTTACAAAAGTAATCGGATTATTAAATATGTACTGATGAAAAATCCTTTAGTAAGCATTATCGTTATTTCTTATAATCATTCAAAATTTGTTATTGAATGTTTAAACAGCATCAAGGACCAAGCTTATGCCAGATGGGAACTTATTGTGGCAGATGATGCTTCAACAGACAATTCGGTAGAAGTTATAAAAGAATGGCTTCAAGAAAACAAGATCTCTGCTAAAATTAATTTTCATACAAAAAATGCAGGCCTTGCCACAACGCTTAATGAATGTATAAAGCTTTTAAATGGCGATTTCGTAAAACTGATTGCTGCAGACGATTATCTTCACCCGGACTCTATTGATTATTGTGTTTCAGCACTGGAAAAATCCGGTAATGGTTACGGAATGGTATTTACAGACTTCTGGTCTGTAGATGAAAATAATATGCCTGCTAAAATTTTTCTTAATTATGAAAAAAAGATTTCATTAATCCTGATAATTCTTTAAAAAAAAGATCAGCTGGTAAAAGACAACTGTATTATTTCCCCTACCGTATTGATAAGAAAAGATATTCTTATAGCCACCGGAGAATATTCTTTAGGGATGCTTCTTGAAGATCATGAAAGATGGCTAAGAGTAAATGAAATTAAAAAAATATTATTTATTGATAAGAAGCTGGCTTATTACAGAGTGTTGCCGACAGGTATTACGGCAACAAAGCATGACAAAATGGTAGTGGAAGATATGTACCTAAAACTCAAATATGATCAATGGGGTATTAATAGAATGCGGGCCTATCATTTTATTCTTTCCAAGTTAAAGAAAAAGGAAAAAATCCCCGACCTGGTTCTGAATGAATATTATAAATATCCATTCAGAGTCAAATCACTGGTATTTGCTCTAAAAACAAACATAAATCCACGCATCTCCACCTTACTTTTAAAATTTAACAAAAATAACGTAATTAATTTTTTCAAATCAAAAATGAATTGATAATCAGTTAAATCAAAAACAAATTATTAATAATCTAAAATTATTAGCTATGATTGATGTTTCTGTCTGTATTCCTGTTTATAATGCTGAAAAATATTTAAAAGAATCATTAGACAGTATTAAAAAGCAAACTTTTAAAAGCATAGAAGTTATTATCAGTGACGATCAGTCAAAAGATAATACGTTAAAGATTGCTAATGAATTTAAAAAAAGAGGTTGATTTTCCTGTTACTATTTACTCTCATCAGCCTCAGGGTATAGGCGCCAACTGGAACCATTGTATTGAAAAAGCGCAAGGTCAGTATATTAAATTCTTATTTCAGGATGATGTTTTATATGACACCTGTATTGAGGAAATGGTTGAAATCTATAGAAAATATCCTGGGATCGGATTAGTAGCCTGCAAAAGAGATTTTATTATTGAAGCTAACATGAAGTCGGAACAAACTAAAATATGGGTTGAAAAATATAAAGATCTACAAATAGATTATGAATTATTTAACGATTCTGTGTATTATTTAACAAATACTATTTTCGGTGAGGCATCTTTTTTAGACACTCATCGTAATAAAATCGGCGAACCAAGTTGTGTTATGTTTCGAAAAGATATTACGAGAAGTATTGGATTATTTGATGTCCGGCTTAAGCAGATTTTAGATTATGAATATTGGTACAGAATTCTAAAAGACAACCCCATTATCGTAATAAATAAATCTTTGGCAGCCTTTAGAGTTCATGAAAATCAGGCTACTAATGTAAATAAAACAGCAGAAATTGATGATTATAACTTATACCATGAAATATTGTATAATGAGTATTATCATTATTTACACGATTCCTTGAAAAAATCATTAGATCATGAATTTTCAAAAAAAAACATTATAAAGAAATATATTTTAAAAAGATACAAATCACTCAAATCAAATGTTGAAAAATGGTTAAGATAATTATTGTAAATTATAATTCTGACAAATGGATTGCTCGCTGTTTATTTTCCATTCATCAGGCGGGATTGATTGATCATACCATTATCGTGGACAATGCCTCTACCGACAATAGTGTTCTCTTTATTGAACAAAATTTTCCTCGCGCAGAGCTTATTAAACTTTCTGCCAATTTAGGCTTTGGACATGCAAATAACATAGGTATTAAAAAAGCAGATGAGCAAGATGCAGATTACGTTTTTTTAATGAATCAGGATGTGTATATAGAACCCAATACTATTAACTATCTGATTAAAGTAGCACAATTAAATCCGGATTTCGGTATCATAAGCCCAATGCACCTCAATGGAAGTGGTTCCGAACTGGATTTTAGTTTTTCTAATTACATTGTTCCTTTTAAATGTAACAAATTATATTCAGATATATTTTTACAAAAAACAGCTCCGTTGTACGAATTACATTTTGTAAATGCAGCAGCCTGGTTAGTCACAAGAAAATGTATTGAAAAAGTAGGAGGATTTAACCCGTCGTTCTACCATTATGCAGAAGATTGCAATTATTGTCAAAGAGTATTGTATCATGGATTAAAAATAGGTATTGCTCCAGAAGCTGTGATATACCACGACAGAGAAAACAGAACCGAAAATAAATACTTTGATAATACCGCTCTGCTTCATGAAAGAAAATTAATTATGCTGTTTTCAGATCCTTTTAATAATGAAAAATCGACAGGCAAATTATATCTAGATTATTGTAAAATGATGATGAAATCTTTAATAACATTTAGATTAAAAGCTTTTAAAGAGCATTACCACAAGATAAAGATCTGTCATTCGCTGGACTGGAAAATGATTTTCCATAACAGAAAACAATCTGTTGACAAAGGAAAAAATTTTTTATAAACAATTCCGATTATCCGGAAACTGAATGGTTTTTCCAAATTTATTGAATGATTGGCAAGATAAACAAAACCAGGGAAAGGACCTGCCACTTCTAATTTCAAATAAAGATTCGGCCGTTTTTAAGTCTTAAAAATAACAAATGGTAAAAAAATAATTATGATTATAGGTAATGGAATTATGGCAAATGCCTTAAAATATTTTGATAAAGAAGATGTTGTTTTCTTCGCCTCGGGAGTTTCCAATTCTCTTGAAAAGAAAGCTTCTGAATTTGAGAGAGAAACCCTACTTTTAAAATCTGTTATCAACCAAAATCAGGACAAAAAATTTATCTATTTTTCTACCTGTAGTATGTATGACCCAACGAAAACAGAAAGTCCTTACGTAATCCATAAAATAAAGATTGAAAAACTGATCTCAGAATTGTGTAGAAGCTTTATCATCTTCAGGGTGGGAAATGCAGTAGGGCGTGGCGGCAACCCAAATGCACTAATCAATTTTCTTAAGAAATCAATTCTTTCGGGAAATAAGCTTATACTGCATACCAATGCAAGACGAATCCTTATTGGTACAGATGATATTGCATCATTTATTAATCAAAACATAAAACATTTCCAAAATGAGGTTGTTAATCTAGCGTATCCATATCAGTATTCATTACAAGAAATTTTATCACAGATGGAAAATCACCTGGGCAGGAAAGCAGTGTATGAAACAATAGAAGAAGGCTCTTTTTATAAAATAGAATTCAACCGTTTTACCGAAATTTTTTTTCAGAAATACAACCGGACAAATATCTGAAAAAGCTGTATTCAATGTATTTACAGTAAAAAAACAAATATGCCGGGTATTGCTAGAAACAGAAAAAACAATCCTATTTTAAAATTTAAAAGTACAATATCAAATGAAAATTTCCGTTATCATTCCCGTGTACAATGCAGAAAAGTATGTTACCCAAGCTGTAGAATCTGCTCTTCAGTTCCCTGAGGTTTCCGAAGTTATTCTGATTGAAGATAAATCTCCGGATAATGCCTTACAAGTTTGCGAGAAATTATCTATAGAGAACGAAAGAGTAAAACTTTTTCAACATTCAGATAAAGAAAATCACGGAGCCGGCCCTTCAAGAAATCTTGGAATTGAGAAAGCTACGGGTGATTATATCGCTTTTCTGGATGCTGATGATTATTATTTGCCCAACAGATTTGATGCAGAGAGAGAGCTTTTTGAAGATCCTGCAATAGAAGGAGTATATGGAGCTTTGGGCGTTCATTATTATTCCGAAAAAGCCAGAAACGATTACTATAAAGTATTTGGTGACCGGCTGACTACCGTGTATCAAAAGCATCGTTCTGAAGATGTTTTTCCCGGTCAACTGGGTATGAAAGGAAGTTTTGGACTTATCCATCTGGATACCTTAACAATCCGGAAGAATGCATTACATAAGCTGAATTCTTTTTTAAAAAAAACACTACGGCTTCATCAGGATACAGAATTTCTTTTCCGGTTATCTTTTTATACCAATCTTTATCCCGGAATATTAAACCAAGCCATTGCCATAAGAGGCGTCCATGAAAACAATCGGATCACAAAAGTCGACACAAAAAAAATAAATCCCGCCACTACAAGGGTTTTGCTATGGAGAGAAGTCAACGAATGGGCAAAAGATGAAGACACAATTCCGGAAGATATAAAACTGCATATAACGAGAATGACCCGCAGTTTTGAAATTGCTGTTGCTCCGTTTTTTAAGAAGTGGTTCATGATTTTAAAATACCTGATCACTGATTATCCGAGCATCCGTTCCGGGTTATACAATATTAATTTCAGACGGGATTTACTTTAAGCTATCTGATTTTTATTTTCTTCAGATAATCTCTTGCCGGTTTTTCAATAAAGCGATAAAAAATTGCTGAAACAATCATCAAAACTAAAATGTAAATCCAAAATACAGTATTGCTCTGATATATCTGAAAGTTATCCCATAAAACCGATCTTAAAATATACAACACAGGAATATGAACAATATAAACAGCATAGCTGATCTCTCCAAGAAATTCCAGCGGTTTTAACGAAAATATTGTTGTCAGAATCCCTTTATTGCACGAAATTAAATAGATCAGTGGAACAAAAAGCACTGCCATCAGACCATTATGGAAATTCAGCGGAATAAAAATTAAGGATAATAAAATTGCGATAAAAATTAAAGCAATGCCAATATCATAATTTTTCTCTTTACGGTTTTTCACAAAAAATAAGCCTGCCAGATTACCAATTAAAAACTCATTGACATGCCAAAGAGGAAAATAATGACTGAATTCATGACTTACCGTATGTGCCCCTTTATAAGCGTGAGAATTAACATACAGATTTGTAAAAAACTGAGTCCCTATCCAGATGAGTATTGCAATAATCCATATGCTTTTATTCCCTTTTGAATACAAATAGTTGTATAACCATGGGAAAATAAGATAAAATAAAAATTCTACGGAGATAGACCAACCCGGAAAATTAAGCACCAGCGCTTTTCCCGGAATCCAGCTCTGAATACCCAGGAGATATAAAAGACCTTTATAAATACTGAAGTCTGAATATCTGGTCACAAGATACAGCAGTAATCCCAGCACGTACAAAGGATAAATTCTGGCAAATCTATTCCTGTAAAAATCTTTATAATCTATTCTTTGCTTTTTATGATATGCAATGATCATAATAAAACCCGAAAGAATAAAAAAATAACTCACCCCAACATTTGCCTTTAAGAAAACCTCAGAGATATAAGGAATTTTATATAAAAATAAATCTTTATTAAAATGAGAAATAACGATCGCTATAGCAGCGACAAACCGGGTAAATGTAATCTGACCTATTTTCACGGACCAAAAATACATCTAAAAGTTTTTATTTCACAAAAACCCCGATGTATTTTCCTTCATATTCCACCACTGTGGTTTCGATATTGTTTTTTTCACAAAAGTCCTGATAAGCAGAATTGTCACCAATGTCATCACTGATAAATACTGCACCAGGCTTCATTCTATCATAAACCTCATTATAAGCCCACATTCTACCATTATAGCTTTTATCAGAATCATAGTGAAACACATCGAACGAAGAACTTTCAGCGAAAATTTTAGGTAAGGACTCTTTATCGGCAAAACGGAATAATTTCCAGTATTTCTTAAGATTATCAGGAACAATACAGCCTACAAA
Source organism: Chryseobacterium sp. POE27 (assembly GCF_039727685.1). Lineage (NCBI taxonomy): Bacteria > Pseudomonadati > Bacteroidota > Flavobacteriia > Flavobacteriales > Weeksellaceae > Chryseobacterium > Chryseobacterium sp. POE27. The sequence goes on along the minus strand of NZ_CP152475.1, from coordinate 3,073,475 downwards.
TTGATCCCCATCCTGTGCAAGATACGGCATATCTGAGCTATACAGTGTTCCGTTTCTTTTTCCTAAAGAAAGTAAAGCTGCGAGAGAAGACCATCCGTAAGCAACTCCTGTTTCAAGAACACATTCTGCCTTAGTAAATTCACAGGCATAATAAATTAGCTCCAGCGCACCTGGCCCACCCATTTTTATGGGACATTCTTTTTCTTTTCGGTCTGCTTCCTGTAAGATTTCAGCAAACTGACTTCTGAAATCATCAATATTCATAGAGAAAAGTCTGGAAACAGCCTCTTTCTGGGAAACAGCTACTGATGCAGCCCAGAAATTCGTCTTTTCCTTTCCTTTGAATGAACTTCCCCGGTTTACAGTATTTTTAATGATTTTTCTTCCCAGCTCGGGATAGAGATCTGGCCTTTTAAGATAAGCTACAAATGTTTTGAGAACTCTCGATATTTCAGTCATTGTGTTAAATTTAAAAACAAAAATATATATTTTTTTTAATTACACAAAACTATTATATTTGTAATGCAAATATGACGAAAAATTTACACCGATGGCTTTCAATATTTTCGAGAAAATCCAAAGAAGAAATCAAATTTCTCTTCTTAAAAAAACATAAAAAAGTATCCTTTAAAGATATTAAACTAGGGAATTACAACCATTTCATCATTGACCCTGATATTCAAATCCTGAAAATAGACCATGCTGCATCTTTAAGAAATTTCATCCATATTTTTGTCGGTAAAAAAGCATCGCTTGAGATTGGAAAAAATTTTTTCATGAATAATTTCTGCTCCATCAATTGCCTTGAAAGCATAAGCGTAGGTGATAATACCTTATTCGGGGAAAATGTAAAACTCTATGACCATAATCATCACTACGAAACCACACCGGATTTTAAAATTCATCCTAATCAATTTAATACAGAACCGATAACGATAGGCAATAACTGCTGGCTGGGAAGCAACGTAACTGTTCTTAAAGGAGTTAGCATAGGAGACAACTGCATTATAGGCGCAGGATGTGTGATTTATAAGGATGTTCCATCGAACACCATCCTCATAAATCGCCAGGAATTGATAAGCAAAAGCTCTATCTGAATTATTAAATTTCATAATCATAAACACAAATAATGAAATTTTCGATACTTATTGCTCATTATAACAATGCCGTCTTTTTTAAAGACTGTTTTAATAGCATCATAAAACAAACTTATTCCAATTTTGAAGTGATCATCGTTGATGATTGTTCTAAAGAATCTGAAAAACAGAACATAAAAAAAATAATTGCGGATGACAATAGATTTTTCTTTTATGAAAATCAACATAATAAAGGGGTAGGATACACTAAGAAAAAATGCGCAAATCTCGCTACAGGTGATATATTAGGATTTGTGGATCCTGATGATGCATTAGTTCCTGATGCTTTAGAGGAAAGTATAAAAGCATTTAAAAATAAAAATATTATTGCGGCTTATTCTCAATTTTATCTCTGTTCTTCCGAGCTTATTCCACAAAAGCTGTTTCCGAACTCAAGAAAAGTAAAAAACAAGCAAAAAAAATTTCTGAATCTCGATTTTGAAGTAAATCACTTTTTTTAGCTTTCGAAAAACAGGGTATGAAAAAACTGATAAAATAAATGAGCACCTTACCTCTTCTGTCGATCAGGATTTATATCTGAAATTATATGATCAGGGAAAATTTCATTTCATAAAAAAAGGGTTGTATTTGTATCGTATTCATAAAAATGGGGTTTCACAAAATCAGAATAAAAAAGAAAAATTATATGAAAACTGGCATATTGTATTGTATGAAACACTCAAAAGAAGAGGAATAAAAAAGGTTTTTAATAAATCTATTGATGAGATCAAAAATCTTCCGGCTTATTTATACGAAAAACGCAACACTCTATTTTTCAAAATTATCCGTAAAATCTCATATGAGATGATCCCATAAATAACACAAATAATGAAATTTTCGATACTTATTGCCAATTATAATAACGGTAAATACTTTAAAGACTGTTTTCAATCTCTTCTGTCTCAAAAATATCAGAATTGGGAAGCCGTTATTCTTGATGATGCTTCCACTGATGATTCTGTAGAGATTATTAAGAAAATAGTGGAAAATGACGAGCGGTTCAGAATTTATCATAATGAAACCAACAGTGGCGTCGGAGTTACCAAAAACAAACTGATAGAACTGGCGAAAGGAGAGATCTGTGGATTTGTGGATCCAGATGACGCTATCCTGTCGACGGCAATATCTTCAAGTATAGAAATTTACCAAAAGAAACCGGATGTGGTACTTACCTATTCCCTTTTTACAAAATGTGATGAAAATCTCAAACCTCAGGAAGTTTTCAACGGCGGAAAACAGATCATCAATCAATCTCCTTATTTTTTTAACAGCCCTATTGAAATCGCTCATTTTGTGACGTTTAAAAAAAATATTTACAACCAGACGGAAAAAAATGGATACCTCTATGAAAATTGCCGAAGATCAGGATCTCTATCTGAAAATGTATGAAAAAGGAAAAGTGTATTTTATTAATGAACCGAATTATCTCTACCGAATGCACTCTGGCGGAATTTCTCAAAATGAAAATAAACAGAAATCAAGAGAATATTTTGCTAAAGTGATTCTCAATGCGATGAAACGGAGAAATTTAAAAAATATTAATGGAAGACCTGTTCCGGAACAATTCAGACATGCTGATGAAATCTATACTCTCCTCGAATACCAGAATACATTGATTTCAAAAATAAAGAGAAAGATAATCATCGTTATTCAGCAAATTTTTAATTAATGATTAAAAAAGACAAAATAAAAGTTCTGTTCAGACATCGCTCAATGGAAATGGGCGGTGTGGAAAAGGTGGTTTTGAACATGCTTAACAACCTCAACAGGGAAAAATTTGAGCTTACAATATGCCTTAATATCAATCAGGGTGAGCTGCGGAACGAATTTCCTTCCCACGTCAGAAAAGTATATATAGCAGAAGGCAAGGAAGATCTTTCAAAAAATCCACTGATCCAAAGATTACAGTTGGCAATACGATGGATAAAACTTAATAAAGCCCGAAAAGATCCCTCTATTGCAGACCGTATTCTTCAGGACCAATTTGATGTGGAAATTGCAACAACGTATTCAGTTTACGAAACGGTCCTTAATTCCAGCAATAAAAACTCAAAAAAAATTGCGTGGCTGCATTCTGATCTTACCCTTCCCTCTTTTAATCCTTACCGTGACAATATTTTCAACAGTATGAAGCAGTTTGATTATATCATCTATGGCTCCCAGCAGTGCAAAAATGTTTTGGAAGAAAAGTATCCCGATGTACAATTTCCTCCCGGAAAAGTGATTCTCAATGCAATACCTGTTGAAGAGATTAAGGAAAAAGCGCTGGCTTTCAAACCTGAATTTGAAAATATACCTACATTCGTTTCAGTGGGACGACTGGATATAAGAAAAGGATACAGAACTCTTCTGGAAGCACACCAAAGACTTCTGGCAGACGGATATGCTCATCATATTTACGTGATCGGAAACGGGGAAGATTACGAAATCCTCTCCAAAAGAATTGATGAACTGGGAGTAAAAAAAACTTTCAGACTTCTAGGTACACTGATTAATCCTTATCCGTTTGTAAAAAATGCTGATTTCTACATTATGCCTTCTGAAAGTGAAGGCTGGCCATTAATTATTGCGGAAACCCTGATTCTGCAGAAACCGATCGTAGCAACAGCAGTGGGCGGTGTTCCTGAAATGATCGATCATAAGATGACCGGATATCTCACCGAATATTCCCAGGAAGGTCTTTATCATGGGATTAAGGAGTTCCTGACGAATAAAAATCTGGTTGAAAATATTCAAATGAATCTGGCAGATATTGAGGATGAATTCGACAATAAAAAGATTTTTGATGCTGTTGAAGAAATCATCGAAGAATTGGCTCGAAAACAGGAATGATTAATAAAGGAATTCAAAATACAATGATGAAAAAGAAAAAAATTCTTATCCGAATCGGTTCATTGCGCCATGGTGGTGCAGAAAAGGTATTGATTAATTTCCTAAAAAATATTCCTCCGAATAAATATGAGATTGATCTTCTTCTGAATCTATACTCCGGACTCTACATAAAGGACGTTCCTTCCTGGATAAATCTTCACTACCTGATAAAAGGTGAAATGATCACGACCAACAGACCCAAAGATATTCCTATAAAAGCTTTCAGGGTTCTATATGAGAAAATGTTTCTTTGGTTTCCTTTTCTGCTTTACAGGTTTATTTTAAAAAATAAAAAATACGACGTGGAAATCGCAGGCATTCATGGTCTTTATAAAGAAATACTTTCAAGCCCACAGAAAAATTCAAAAAAAATCATTTGGGTGCATAACGACGTTTTTAGTATACGAGGTTATACTCCTAAGATAATTCGTAAGTTTTTCAGATTTAACAGGATTCTTGTGATCTCAAATAAAATCCTCGACGGAATGTATGATCTGGCACAAAACGAAGATGAGAAAACTGCAGTTATCAAAATATTTAACCCAATTGACCGGAATGAAACACTGAGAAAAGCAGATGTTGAAATTTATAATTTTCCTTTTACAGAAAACCTTCCCACATTTATAAGCATCGGTACAATATTTCCACAGAAAGGGTACGACCGACTGCTGAATGTGCATAAAAGACTGATCGATGAAGGATTGAAACATCAGCTGCTAATTATTGGAGATGGTTATGATTTTAATACTATTCAGGATCAGCTTAACAGGTTAGGAATTAAAGAAACAGCTAAAATGTTTGGATTCACCGGCAATCCTTATCCTTACCTGAAAAAAGCAGATTTTTATGTATCGTCTTCCAGGCATGAAGGTTTCCCTACGGTTATTGCAGAAGCACTGATCTTCCAAAAGCCTATTTCTGCAACTGATGTTTCCGGAATACGGGATCTTCTGCAGGACGGTATGCTAGGAAACATCACCAAAAATTCTGAAGAAGGAATTTATGAAGGCATGAAAATGTTTCTTACTGAGAAAAGTGTTACTGAAGCATACAGAAAGAGAATTAAAGAGTCCGAACTTCCTTTTACTTTGGAAAAATCAGTAGCACATCTTCAAAAAATTATTGACGAAGTTTAAAAAAAATCCATAATGGCAGGTTATTCCATCATCCAAAAAGATTTTTACCGTGAAAGCGGAAAATGGCTTTCCGGCATACAGATCATTACAAAATGTATTAATCCGAATCTGCACTTTATTTATCTGCTGAGAAAAGCACAGAAATACAGAAAAACACCGTTGATCGGTATATTTTGGAGATTAATTTTAAGACATTACCAGATCAAATATGGTTACCAGATCTATCCCGAAACAGAAATCGGAGAAGGTTTCTATATCGGGCATTGGGGCTCATTGGTCATCAATCCGAAGGTGAAGATCGGTAAGAACTGCAATATCGCGCAGGGCGTAACGATCGGTCAGCAGAACCGGGGAAAAAATGCGGGTTTCCCGTTAATTGGTGATGAGGTCTGGATCGGCACCAATGCGGTGATCGTAGGGGGAATTACCATCGGTCACAATGTTTTGATTGCCCCGAACGCTTATGTTAATTTTGATATTCCGCCGCATTCTGTTGTTATGGGAAATCCTGGCACCATTTATCCTTCAGAAACAGCTACACAAGGATATATTAATAACAAAATCTGAAAATTAATCTTGTAATTTTAATATTGATTTTTTTAGGAATTGTTCGTAATTTTATCGAAATACACCATTTGTGTATATTTTGCCAATTGCAATTAGCCGAAAAATAAGATATAAAGCATGATTTTAAGCATATTTTAATATTAAATTTTGTTAAATGTATTTGCTTTTTCATCAAATATTCTATTTTTGTAGTGTTATTGATTTAGTCTATTGATTTTAAAAATAATTTACACGAAATAAATAATTATAAATAGTTAAATTATGTCACAATCGTACGAAGTTATTTTTGAAAACAACAGAAAATGGGTAGAATCCAAATTGGAAAACAACCCGGATTTCTTTCACGATCTGGCTAAAGCCCAGAATCCTGATTACCTGTACATTGGATGTTCAGACAGCAGGGCAACCGCGGAAGAACTGATGGGAGCTAAGCCCGGTGAAGTTTTTGTTCACAGAAATATAGCCAATATCGTCAATACTTTGGATATGAGTTCCACAGCCGTTATTCAATATGCTGTAGAACATCTGAAAGTAAAGCATATTATTATCTGTGGCCATTACAACTGCGGCGGTGTAAAAGCAGCGATGACACCCGAAGATCTCGGATTGCTGAATCCATGGCTGAGAAACATCCGCGACGTTTACAGACTTCATCAAAGCGAGCTGGATTCTATCGAAGATGAAAGCAAACGTTATGACAGGCTTGTAGAACTTAATGTTCAGGAGCAATGTATTAACGTTGTAAAAATGGCCTGTGTACAGGAAAGATATATCTTAGAAGAGTATCCTGTTGTTCATGGGTGGGTATTTGACCTCAGAACAGGTAAGATCATTGATCTGGAAATTGATTTTGAAAAAATCCTCAAAGACATCCAGAAGATCTATAACCTTACAAGTTCTGACTGGGTCATGAGCAGAAAGACCAAATAGTTTTTCTAAAAAAGAATGTGAAATGAAACTCTGGAGTATTATTACATTACTGTTTTTTCTGAACTTCACGGCTTTACCGGGTATTGCCTCGGTTTTCGGCTGGGATCTCACAAGAACAAATGTCGTGATCAGTGAAGAAGAGCCACATTCTCACCCTTCATCTTTTATTGTTTACGAAAAGACACTTCCAAAACCTCTGGATGTATTCGATTATCTTAAATTTTTCGAAACCTCCCTGGAAGAAAGATCTTTTGTGCTGGTAGATGATTCCTTTCATCTGTCACCTTTACTCACCATATTTTCTCCGCCTCCGGAAGCTTAATTATTATAATCAGAATTTTTAATGCATATTCATATCATTTTTGATATCGGATACCCATGTACTATTATAAAATTTAAATTTCCAATCTTATGCAATTGATTTATTGAAGCCATAATAAATCAGTTCTATTCACAGCAGTTTGATATCATGAAAAAAACATCATTAATAGGAGGAATAAAGGAGAATTTCCCTTCAGGACTCGTCGTATTTTTAGTAGCGTTACCCCTTTGTCTGGGGATTGCACTGGCATCAGGAGCGCCACCTTTATCCGGAATTATCGCGGGTATCGTGGGAGGTCTTGTGATAGGCTCAATAAGTAACTCCAACATCTCGGTATCGGGACCGGCGGCAGGATTAACAGCCATCGTTCTTACAGCAATTACCGATCTCGGTGCATTTAATATTTTTCTTTGCGCGGGAATTATTGCGGGAGTTATTCAGTTGGTCCTAGGATTTATAAGGGCAGGAAGTATTTCCAACTATTTTCCCAATAACGTTATTGAGGGAATGCTTGCCGCTATCGGGATTATTATTATTTTAAAGCAGATTCCACACGCACTGGGATTTGATAAAGACTATGAAGGTCATCAGTCGATCTTCGATAACGGGCTGAACTTCGGCTATTTTTCCGAACTGTTCGGAGCCGTGCATCCGGGAGCGATTGTTGTGACGCTTGTTTCCGTAGGAATATTAATCATCTGGGATAAAGTTCATGTTTTAAGAAGAATAAAAATGCTTCCGGGGGCTCTTGTAGCTGTGGTCGCAGGAATTATCCTGAATGAACTTTTTAAAATAACAGGAAGCTCGCTGGCCATACAGACCCAGCATCTGGTATCTCTTCCGGTTCCGCAGTCTCTGGATGATTTCAAGAATCTTATCACCCTTCCGGACTTTACAGGCTTTACCAATCCGAAAGTATGGGTTGCCGGTGCGACCATTGCCATCGTAGCTTCTATTGAGACCCTTCTTTGTATTGAAGCATCAGACAGGCTCGATCAGCAGAGAAGAATTACGGATACCAACCTTGAGCTTAAAGCACAGGGAATCGGAAACCTGGTAAGCTCATTTATCGGTGGACTTCCAATGACTTCAGTGGTTGTACGAAGCTCTGCCAATGCCAATGCGGGAGCAACCTCGAAATTATCGGCGATTATTCATGGAGTCCTTTTATTACTATGTGTTTTGTCTATTCCCGTTGTATTAAATCTTATTCCTCTGGCAACTTTGGCAGCAGTATTGATCTTAGTCGGATACAAGCTGGCCAAGCCGGCGACCTTCAAGCATTTCTGGCATCTGGGCAAATTTCAGTTCATTCCGTTCGTGGCAACAGTTATTGCTGTTGTGGCAACAGATTTATTGAAGGGAGTAGGAATAGGCCTTGCGATTTCCATTTTCTATATCCTGCAGGGAAATATGAAAAGAGCGTATTATCTCAGCAGAGAGAAACTGAATGACGCAGACGGAATTACTATCAAACTGGCTGAGGAAGTTTCATTCCTGAACAAAGCTGCGATTAAAAAAACATTGAAGAATATAAAACCGAACTCTACCGTAATTATTGATGCCAAAGGAACGTCCTATATCACGACCGATGTCTTAGAGATGATTCAGGATTTCGCCAATATAAGGGCCAAAGAAGAAGACATCAATGTAGAATTGTTAGGGTTCAAAACATCATACAGAGACTATGAAAGAGACGAAGATTCTCATATCGTAGTCACCCATAAAAGAGCCATGTAGGCTTATTGTTTAATAATTTTTTAACTTTAAAAATATAAATAGATTATATGAAAGCACATACTCACGAAACTCAGTCTACCATTACTCCTGAAAGAGCATTGGAATTTCTGAAGGAAGGAAATCAGAGATTTGTCAATAACCTGAAAGCCAACAGAGATCTTCTGGAGCAGGTAAATGCTACCCGCGAAGGACAATGGCCGTTCGCCGTGATCCTGAGCTGCATAGACAGCCGTACTTCTGCCGAGCTTATTTTCGATCAGGGGCTGGGAGATGTTTTCAGCATCAGAATTGCCGGAAATTTTGTGAATCAGGACATCCTGGGTTCTATGGAATTCGGATGTAATGTAGCCGGTTCCAAGCTGGTAGTTGTATTGGGACATACCAAATGTGGTGCATTAAAAGGCGGTCTTGATGCCGCAAAAATCGAAGGACTGGGAATGGATAACCTGAACCATCTTATCAATCATTTCGACCCAATCATCAAAGAAGTGATGGAAGATGGAGAAGAGCGTTCTTCAGCAAACAGTTCACTTTTAGAAAGACTGAATCATCAGAATGTAAAAAGTGCGATTGAAGATATCCGTAAACAAAGCTCAACACTCAGAAAGCTTGAGCAGGACGGTAAAATTAAAATCGTAGGCGCCAATTATGATGTGGAAACCGGAGTTGTAAGCTGGTTGTAACATTACCCCTTCTGTCTAGGAACAGAACGCAGAACAATTAAAATAGGTTATAGTTAGATAAATTGGAAATTACTTTCTTAAAAGTACATCAGAGAGGCCATCGCTTGCGGTGGTCTTTTTGTATGAAATCACCAACACTCTTATGTGATATTCATTATTAACATCACACTGCCATTCTGAACACAGCGAAGCGAAGTGAAGAATCTCTCTGTATTTACTAGCGCAACGTTCGCAAGAGGCATTTACCGTAAGCATATTCGGCTCCGCTCAGCCACCAAGATTCCCCACTCTCCCACTCTCAAACCTTCCCACTCTAAAAATCTCAATCCTTACACTCAGTATCAATGGTGACTGAGGCGACTCGAAGCCACCAGTCCTTCCAGTGTACGCGGGCCTTCGAGACCCTCAGGCCCCGCCAGTCGACTACTTTTCGTCGTTCCATAGAAAATTCCATATTCATATACTCTATAACACTCCAATTCTCCCACTTTAAAACCCTGAAACTCTCCGACTCCAAACTCTCCCACAAAAAAACTCCGGCCGGGAAACCTTTCCCAAACCGGAGTGCATTCATACTATTAAAACTATCCTGTAAAAAGAGTCGCTTTCCGAGAGATGTTCTCATCGGCCGATGAGAACACCTTATCACGCTCGAGATAACCTCCTTATCACGCCCGATGAGAGACCCTTGCGTCGGGCGACGAAAGCGTCTCTCGGAAAATAGAGACCGGCTGTTTACGCTACCGTCAATATTTATCGAGGGTAGCGATTCTCGTATCCTTCAGTAAAGTACCGCCTCCATACTGTGTCACCACTTCCAGATGATACGTTCCTGTGGGTAATAGTATTCATTTCATTACTACAGAACTCACGTACTAAGGAAACGCCATACCGCGAGCGAAGGAAACACCTTCCTCGGACCTAAGGACAAGGTTGTTGACTGGCAATATCCTTAAAACGTTATCGTAGAGATACGCTTTGATTTTGTGTAATATTGACATTGTAGTTGTTTTAATTATTGTTTGTTTAAACCTTCAAGGTTTCCGATACCTTGAAGGTTTAGTTGTTAGTTAAAATACTATCTTACCCATGTAGATGCCCATGGATCTCCATTAGATGTTCTGTTGCTTACTTGGTCTCCCATAAACCAGTGTACTCCATTAGTATTACCACAATCATGATACATGGTTGGCCATCCAGTAGTAGTTGTACCTGTACAATTAGCACCATACCATATCCATGTACCTATAGGAGCAATTGTTGTATTATTACTGAAATCTTCCGGCGCCCCCCGATCTGTGCCAGGTTCCAAGTCCTAGTAACGTAGTATCTGAGCTTCTTAAAGCAAGGATAGCCGGACCTCCGCTCTGAGAGGTTATTTTATTGGCATAGCTTGAAGAAGAATTTCCAGCTCTTAACTGAACCTGTGTACTAACATTGGCAATCTGCTGTACAACTGTACGAGATAGGTAGCCACTGCTGTTAGGACTTGTCATTTCAGTCTTCTGAGTTGGCGCCGAAAGACTTGATCCATTAACGGAAATAAGCATCCATCCTCCACCATTGGTATTCATATCGCAGTATGCCCTCATTGGCGAATAGGTCGTTCCCGCCTGATCAATATCCACATAGTAAATACCATCCACTGCTGTTAGCCCTTTATCCTTAATTTCTTTACAAGTAGCACAAGGTCCCAAATAGATGGTACATCCTCCCGCTGTTGTAAAGCTTATTGAACCATTACTTGTGCCGGTGTAGGTTCCCGATAAAGTATAAGTTAAATTTCCGCTGGTACTGTAGTTACCTGCGGTAAGCGTAAGGGTGAGCCCACTTTGGGTAATGGTTTCACCTGTGTAAGCACATGCACTTCCTCCAGCAGTATATGGTAATGTATAATTACCTGAATAAGCTGTTCCGTTCATCAGTCCATTAAGTCTGTATTCCGGTAATACGCTTGCCCATGATCCTCCACTGCAATTAAAGTTAGGTATTACCGTAGACGTTTTGACAGAGTTTAAGGAAAGTTTGGTCCATGTCGCCGTAAGTGTTCCGCAGGCAGCCGGAGTTCCTGATAAAGTATAGGCTACCGTCACCGTTCCTCCAGCAATCAAAGTACTGGAAGCTGTGCTTACAGAAGCCACCGAAAGTCCTGTAGCCCCTGAGAGAGCCAAATCTGATGTACTGAAAGCAATCGTAGCCGTACTGAAAGAATTATTGGTTAGGGTAACGGTGAATGTATTGGAAGCTGTCATGGCTGTCCCTGCTTTATAGATGCCGTTAAGAGCAGATGATGTAACGACCACTGCAGGTACGGAAGAATTGGAAAGCTTCTGCCAAACGCTGCCATCAAAATAGTAATAGCCTTCGGCAGTAATATTGGCAGTTTTGACACTGGGAGAAGCAACCGCCGAAAGGGCATAAACAATAGCTCCTTTTTGAGGTATATCATATTTTCCATCTTTTCCTTTGATATCAACCCCCTCCAATCTTGGGGCAATCAATCCTTCAGCGGTAGTGTTGCCGGTTGTTTTGGCGGTAATATCAAGGGTCGCTTTGGGAGAAGTATTATTAATCCCCACCTGAGCTTTAATAATAAGGCTGATGAATAGAACAGCCATTGTAATTAAATGTTTCATTGTTTTGTATTTATGTTTGTTTATGTTTTGATGACATTGTTTATTTGAACACGAAGCCCACTAAGATTTTTTTTATCTATGATGTGTTTTTTAGTTTCACAAAGCCGTTTCACTTATAAGAGAACACCAAGCCAACTATTGTAAAGACTCACACTCACTATAAATTTTTAAAAACCCCACTTTACCACTCCGATTGTCATCCTGAAAGGATCTAAGCCCGAATCTTTCAATGCTACTATTGCAAGCTATGCCGAGATTCCTAACGGAAATCGAAGATTCGACGGAGTCAATGACAAAGAGTTGTAAAATGCCGGTGACTGAGGGTCTCGAAGTCACATCCTCTGCATCAGCCGTTACACTTATAAGAGTTTGTAGAGTTTATCGTCACTTCGAGTAGATTTTGAAGAAATCGTATCAAGAAGTTTGTTTGAGGATAAATTCATTCTCGATATATTTTTTCTTCACCTTGTTACGAAAAAACACTCGAATTGACGAAACACGAATGTCACTAATGGTTGAACACTCAATTCACAAATGTTATGTGGAATTCTTTGCTGAGATCCCTACGGGATGACAAACAGAGTGGATAGTGAATGACCATTTGCTGCACAGGAAAATCAAAGATTTTCAAAAACTAATGTGTTCTTTTTGTTTTCAAAGTTGTAATCTTGCTTCTTATGTGACTTGTGTTAAAAACTCTTGTGCCCTATGATTGAAGCATAGGTGGAGGACGACCGAAATGATTGATGGTAATGCGTATAATTTGAAAAGGACGAGAAATAACTTGAATACACTTTTCTTGATCCCTTCTTGTGCTTACGAATAGAAAAAAGGAAGATGGTATTGTTTTATGCTGAAGTTTTACCGGAGAAGAGCTTCCGATAACAGCTATTGAAGATGAATTAGAAAACAGTCCAAAGGTATGTTTGCCTGTTGGACTAATTTTATAACACGTGTTTTCCGTTGGACTACTTGTGGACTTCTTATGGGAAACTTTGGGACAAGATGTTTTGATCAAAACCCTAGAGCACTTCTTAAAAGATGCTTTTCTCAGGTTTTGACTGGAAATATATACTGGAGATTCTGCATACAAATACGAGTCTTCGGATACAAAGACTACAGAATCAGAGGATACAAAGATTTGAGCGCTCAACAATGATGATACCAAGACCACCAAAAAGCACAACAATACCACGCTTTTGCGTGTGAGGGAGAGGGCTTTAGAGGGAAATATCATTTGTAGTCTCATGTTTTGTAAGAAAGTAGTCTATCGTAGACTACTTTTTTACATACAAGGCTCACCATTGCAAAACTTCTTAAAAACAGGTGTAAAACGGGGTGTAAATTCCGGCTGTTTTGCTCCAAGTTTTTCTTTAAAGACTTTATGATGAACAAAACTAAGAAATTAGAAAACAATTTGTTGTGTTTGGAAGTAAAAAGAATTTGTTTACATTTGTAGCTGAGAAAAGTAGTCTACGATAGACTACTTTTTTTCTGTTATTGCTGGTCAAAGAGAATGGGTTTAGGTGTCTTCCAAAAGCTTTGAAACATGATTTCTGAGAATGAGGGATCATCTTGCGTATAACCTTTCGATCCGTTTTTTCTCCATTTCATTACAAAAAAACCTACTCGAAATGACATAAAAATCCGATTAATTAAATATAATTTTGTCATAGACACTAAGTCATTTTAAAAATACCTACTTTTGATTAAATATCACATATTCATTATGAATATCAATTTCAATATACTATCTGTCGTATTCTTATTATGCTTCGGAGCTGCAGAAGCTCAGGAGATTTCCGGTAAAAAAAGTTATCTCTGATACACTTGCTTATGCCAAGAAATTTGAAACTAATAAAGAAAAATACATTGGTAAACCTTTTTCCCTTTTATTAAAGGATATGGCTCAGATGCAGCCCAGGAAAGCAAAGTCGGATATCCGGGAAGACAGAGACAATCCGCTTCCAAGTACGGTATTTACCTTTTCAGATAAAGATATTAATGCCGGAAAGGAGGTTACCATGGCTATCAAATGGAGAGCCGATGCTGTTCCGACGACTCCTTTAGAGTTTTTTGAGCAGGAACACAATTACCGTTTTACGGTGAGCGAAAAGAACTTTCTTGAGAAGAAGATCATAAAAGATATTACAGTTTACAAACCGTAAAGCAATTAATCTTTCCCGGCTGATATGATTATTTTCCGTTAAATGCAGACATGGTATTGTTAATCCCCGCAAATACAAAGGACAGGGAAGCTTTTGTAAACTTTTCAATTCTCTCCGGCAGTGCGGCATTTTCTTCTTCGTTCCATGTTCCCAGAACATAATCTACCTGTCTACCTTCCGAAAAATCTGCAGAGATTCCGAAGCGCAGGCGTGCATAGTTTTGAGTCTGGAGTACTTCATTGATATTTTTCAATCCGTTGTGACCGGCATCAGATCCTTTCGCTTTCATCCTGAGAGTTCCGAAAGGCAGTACCAGGTCATCCGTTATAATCAATACATTTTCCAAAGGGATATTCTCTTTCTGCATCCAGTATTTTACGGCGTTTCCTGAGAGATTCATATAGGTATCCGGTTTTAATACCAATACTCTTCTTCCTTTGTACTTTCCGTCTGCCATCCACCCGAAATTGGTGGTATTGAAAGGAACCTCCAGAATTTCTGCAATTTTATCTGCTACTTTAAAGCCTATATTATGGCGTGTATTTTCGTATTCGGAGCCTTTGTTTCCCAGCCCAACTATTAAATATTTCATCGAGAAATTTTTTGCAAAATTAAGGTATTAAAACAAAAAACTCAATCTAAGGAAAGATTGAGTTTAATAATATTTTTAAGATTGTTCTTACAATGGCTTGTAAATATAATTTACACCAAACCCTTTTCTCATATAGGTCTGAGGATCATAATTATAATTTGTTGAGAAAAGATCCGGATCAGGAATAGGAACCGAAAGGTCTGTGACCGAATATCTTTCAGGGTTATTCGGAGACAGCATCAGACTTTTGTCATCACCGTATTTTGTAGATAAAATAAAGGATATTTTATAAGCAAAAGGCAATAATGTATAAGGGTTGATCTGAGCATCATAATTGGTGTACTCATAACCAAGCTTCTCGGTAGCTGTTCCGAATGCACCGCCCGGCATGATAGGCCCGTAGCTTCTAACAACCTTAGATACATTGTCTCCTGAATATTCATACGTTGTTTCGGAATAGTCGGTAAAGCTAAATATAGCCCCAGGAACTTCGTCTCCTGTCATCATTGTAATCTTGCTCAGCTTTCCGGTCGTTGAACTGTAAACCAGTTTATAAAGTTTTTGCGTTTTTGTAAGAAGCACCCACGGTCCTGCAGGAGTTGTAGGAGGTACAGCGGGAGTTCTATTGTACACAGATCGTTTTTCAGAAATAGATTCTAATCTGGAAGTCCCATCATAGGTAAACTGCTGTTCGTAAGAAGTACTGTCTAAATCCAGTGTTCCGTTATTATCGGAATCCAGAAAACCTTTGAATGTAATTCTGCTTATTTTATCGCCACTATATTGTACATCTCTCACGGAAGCTCCTCTTGTCGTTACTTTTGACATTTGAAGCCCATTGTAATAGTACGTAGCTAATGTATCCGAATCTGTAATTTCTCTGTAAAGAGCGCGTTTACCGTTCAGCCCGCTATTGGTGTTGGTATCGAGCAGCGGATTTCCGTCTTCATCTGCTAAGTCTTTGCAAGAATGAACTGCAGAAACACTTACTAAAAGTAAAACAAAATAAAAAAGTCGTTTCATTCCGATATGGGATTATTTATTTTTCCACAAATATAATTTTTTTTTGAATAAAAATCATCTTTTTATTGCTTTTAAGGCAAAACTATTAAACATAATTTATACCTATAACGGTTTATATACATATTTAATTGCCTGACCCTGGTCTGAAACGGGATAATTTTGAGTATCATACAAATAACCTTTCGGCACACTCACTGGCTGTCCTGTAGGGTTGATTAAAGTGATTTTCCCTGGATTATTGGATGATAACCAACTAAAATTAACAGTAAATAATGTCCCTGTCACGATGAAGTATTCTTTGGGTAATGTTTTGTAAGGATTTATTTTTGAATCATAATTATCGTACGCATAAGACGTTGTCGTTGCCGTGGAAGTATCAGGATTTCCTCCGCTCATCAGCATGGTGGTGTGGTCCAGCTTTGCAACATTATTTGCAGCAAATGTAAATTTGTATTCCATATAATGGGTGTAGTTCGTAGTACTTCCCAGTTTCTTTTTTTCCACAATTCTGTACAGCTGCCCGTTTGCATCGTAATATACTGTGAAATCACTGTGGTTCGTGATCGACATGGCGGTCTGATCCATCGTTATTCCGGACAGCTTCCCGGAATCGTAAGTTAGGGTATAAAGATTATCTATAACATGCGGATTAACATTATCCTGATATTTTATTTTTGAAATTTTATCACCCGCATAGGTTACAGTGGCGGTAATGGTGTTGCTACTTGCTACATCTCTGATAAAAGCCTGAGAGAGAAAACCGGAGTTGGTAATATATTCTTCAATATTCACATTTCCGCTGGTGATTTTACTTAAAATCCTTGGCCCTGTGATGGTTGCCCCTGTTGAACTGTTATTATTGTTATTCTGGTTAGGCGGATCTTCTGTTGTATTGTCGCAGGAAACAGCAAAGCTCAGCGCTATAGCAGCAAGAGATGAAAGGATGTACTTTTTAAACATAAGTTATTAATTTTTAACGTCCAAATATAATTGATTTTCTGCGATCAGGGAATTAAATTTTAATGTAACCGATAATCATTGATAAGACTGCAGTACGGAGGTAGTAAGGATAGACTGTGACATTGTCGCATTGAGATAAGGATTGTTATCAGTAGCTGGTGTACCTATGCCTAATGTTCCGCCGTTCAACGTTCTTTTTATGCACGCTGCTTTTACCGAATAATTATTTTTCGGAGGAATATTAGTAAGTGTTGCATTCAGGTTAAAGATTTTATAAGATCCCTCCGGTCCCAATAAAACATCTGTTCTTACAGCTTTTAGCTTATTATCTAAGTAAATACCGCAGGCAAATCCTGATGAAGAATTTCCATTCCCCATTTTCTGTGCAGTAGTCTGAAAGGTAAATACAATTTTGTTGACGGCATTACTTACTGAGAATGTATATTCTGTGTCATTCAATACCTTCCAATCCGGGGTAATTTCAGAATTTTCAGTATATGGGACTGAATTCCCATCTTCAGTGAATCTAACCCCATTCTGATCTGTGGCTGTATTAATGAAAAACACAGACATACTGCCTTGTCCGTCGGCAATTTTTATTTCTTTCCAGTCGTTTACCGGAAGGTCGGCATTGTTATGAAAAATTCTTCCGGCTACACCTGCATTCCCCTGTACTGTATTTGTACCTCCTGTTCTCAGTGAACTTCTAACGTTAAGATCACCGTTAATATCCAAAGCGCCTACGGGATTTGCTTTTTTAATACCAATTTGTGCATTGGTATATACAAAAAGTAGAAATAAAAGTATTATAAATATTCTTTGCATAATTTAATTTATGATTGTATTAAATACCTGAGGGATTTCATAGACATCAACTCTAAGGAATGATTGTGCAATAAAGCTATTTATATTACTGTACACATTGGTTCCTATACCAAGTGTTGCGCTGGTATTATAAGATTTTAGCCTTTTACAGCCTACACTTATAGTATGTGTCCCTTTAGAAAGGTTTTGAGCCATTCCGATCTGATTATGGGTGATAAATGTATTTGTTGCCGAGCTTGCCTTAATATTTCTGAGTCTTATATTCGCCAGTTTATCGTCAATAAAAATCCCACAGGCATAATCTATGGAGCTGTCGGGATTTCCATTAGCACCAAAAGTACCCTGAACTACCGTCTCAAACTGGAAATATACTTTACTCTGCGCACTATATGCCTCAAACTGCTGTGACAATAATGGGATTTTTTTAAATGTATTCAATGAACTGAAATTGGTGTTCTTTACGAATAAAGAGGACAATGTGGATAATGCGGCAGCTGTAGCAGGTTCTTCATTAGAGTTGAAAGTAATCCCTACCATGTCTGAAAAGGAATTATTATAAATGAGAAAGAATTTATTTTGTTCATAATCCGGAATACGAAGGCTTTTCCACGCAGGTGGATATCCCTCACCCTGGGAAACCAGTATCTGGTCGTTGGTTCCCCCGAAAATTGTATTATCGTTCGTATTTAATACCGATAATTTTCCTCTGAGGTTCATATCACCATTCACATCAAGAATAGCTTTTGGAGACGCTGTCTTTATACCTATCTGCGCAGATATTGTAAATCCTGAAACAATTGATAAAAGTAAAATTAATCTTCTCATGCAGTATTGATTGTGTTTAGTTAATAAGTAATGAATTCAATAATGTCCATTTTAAATTCAGATTCTAAAATAAATGGATTGGAAATATAAGGATCAGAAGTCTGGTTTGCTAAATTCCTCCCAATAGAGAATGCACTGCCAGTGTTTGAAGAGATTATCTTCCGGCAAGCAACCTCTATCTGATGAGTTCCTATAACAACATCCTTTTCGGTATAATTAAGCGTAAAAATATAGTCTTGAAGACCGTTTTTTCCTACATTGTTGGTCGATGCAACTTTATCAGCCCGAACCGCTACCAGTTTTCCGTTTCTGAAGATTCCGCAGGCAAAAGTAACATTCTCAGAAACTGTAGGTGTTGGTGACCGCATTTCAACTCCTGTCTGGAACTGATAGGCAATCCTGTTATTACCATTTTTGATTTCGATGGCATTACTAAGGGCGCCTAATTTGACCCATAGACCTGTATTGGTATCATCAATATCATCTCCTACATTATTTTTATATACTGTCCCATTACTATCATTTGGAAAAGTAGTAATACCTACCTGATCTGAAAACAGATAAGAATTGGTAAGTTTGTATTGTCCTGCTTCCACCAAGGGTACATTCAAAGACTTCCATATGGGAGGCAAACCTTCTCCCTGCGAAACTAAAACCTGCCCGTTTAGCCCGGGATTCCCTACTTGTGTCGAAGTGCCACCTACTCTAAGCTCTTTTCTTAGTGTTGTTGTCCCATTCACATCTAGTGTGGCATTTGGTGAAGCTGTTTTAATCCCCACTTGCGCATTGCCGTGAGTGGCAAAAATGAATCCTGCTACAATGTTATATATATATCTTTTCATAATAATGACTGCAAATGTAATCAAAATCACAATAAGTAAAAATAACTTTTGCCTGAAATTAAAAGATTAATCGTGATAATGAATTCAATAAAAATAGAGTTAAAATTGAAAATGCATTTACATTAGCTCATTGTAAGCATCGATTTTAAAAGAGAGTTTACCTCATCTACATTATTCACTTTGTCTTTTCTCATCATCAGCTGATTACCCTCCTTACCTGTTTTTTCTTTCAGCTGAGCTTCAGCAGGATTTTTGGTGAGGTAATTGATAATATGACGGAATTTATCAGTTTGATAAAACTTATCCTGCGGATTTCCCGGGAAATACCCTAAAAACACACCGTTTTTCATGACGATCTTTTCAAAGCCGATCTCGGCTGCAAGCCATTTTAAGCTTACACTTTTTAATAGATTTATGGCTTCATCCGGCAGATTTCCGAATCGGTCTTTCAGTTCAGATTCAAACTTTTCAAGGCTCTTTTCATTGTCGATATCAGCCAGTTTCTGATACAGCAATAATCTTTCTTCTGTATTGGAAATATACCAGTCAGGCAACATCAGTTCAAGATCTGTATCAATATTGATGTCTTTTGTAGTTTTGAAGAGTTTATTTCTTTCTTCCTCATTTTCAAATAAATTCTCGAATTCCTGATCGTCTTTCAGCTCTTCCAGAGCTTCCTGCATTAATTTCTGATAGGTTTCAAATCCCATTTCATTAATAAATCCACTCTGCTCGGCACCCAGCAGATCTCCGGCTCCACGTATTTCGAGGTCTTTCATAGCAATCTGAAAACCGCTTCCCAAATCGGAAAACTGTTCAATCGCTTCCAGTCTTTTTCTGGCATCCGAGGTCATCATATCGTACGGCGGTGTGATCAGGTAACAGAATGCTTTTCTGTTGCTCCGTCCCACTCTTCCTCTCATCTGGTGGAGATCTGCCATTCCGAAACGCTGGGCATCATTAATAAAAATGGTATTGGCATTCGGAACATCCACCCCACTTTCTACGATTGTGGTAGAAACCAATACGTCATATTTTCCTTCCATGAAATCCAGGACATTTTTTTCCAGTTGCTTTCCTTCCATCTGTCCGTGACCGGTAATGACTCTTGCATCCGGAACCAGTCGCTGTATAAGCCCGGCGATCTCCTTGAGGTTTTCGATTCTGTTGTTAATAAAATATACCTGACCGTCACGCTGCAGCTCATAAGAAACAGCATCACGAATAATTTCTTCATTAAAGCCTACAAGCTGCGTATCAACAGGTTGCCTGTTTGGCGGTGGAGTTTTAATTACCGATAAATCTCTCGCAGCCATTAAAGAAAACTGAAGCGTTCTCGGAATAGGCGTCGCCGTCAATGTTAAGGTATCGACATTACTTTTTAGTGTTTTTAATTTATCTTTCACCGAAACTCCGAATTTGTGTTCCTCATCAATAATCAATAATCCCAAATCTTTGAATTTCACCGAACTTCCTGCCAGCTGGTGGGTTCCGATGACGATGTCAACTTTTCCGTTTTTAAGCGCTTCCAATGTTTCAGACTTCTGCTTTGCGGTTCTGAAACGGTTGATATAACTGACATTCACCGGAAAATCTTTGAGTCTTTCTTTAAAACTTCTGTAATGCTGAAAAGCAAGAATTGTCGTAGGCACAAGAACAGCCACCTGTTTACCGTCAGTTGCAGCCTTAAAAGCCGCACGGATAGCAACTTCAGTTTTACCAAAACCTACGTCTCCGCACACGAGCCTGTCCATCACCGTGTCGGCTTCCATATCTTTTTTTACATCAATAGTTGCTTTTTCCTGATCCGGAGTATCTTCATAAATAAAGCTCGCTTCCAGTTCATTCTGCAAATAAGAATCCGGTGTATAGGCAAATCCTTTGGCGGTTTTTCTCTGTGCATAAAGTCTTATAAGATCGAAAGCAATCTGCTTTACTTTTGCTTTTGTTTTTTGCTTTAAAGACTTCCAGGTTGGAGATCCGAGTTTGCTTAAAACCACTTCACGGCCTTCCGGGCCATTATATTTCGAGATTTTATGAAGAGAATGAATACTTACATACAGCAAATCTCCATTTTTATAGGTAAGTTTAAAACATTCCTGAATTTTACCGTCATTATTTACTTTTACCAATCCCATGAATTTTCCGATACCGTGGTCTATATGGGCAATATAATCACCAATTTTAAGAGACATTAAATCTTTTAACGTAAGCTGTTCCGACTTGGCAAAAGTGTTTTTAGCTTTATATCGCTGATAACGGTCAAAAATCTGATGATCCGTGTACACCAGCAATTTATGATTATGATCGACGAATCCTTCATGAAGTTCAGATTTAAAACTTTTAAAAGGAAGCTGATGCTCCAGCTCTTCAAAAATAGACTCCAGTCGTTCTTTCTGCTTTTCTCCCGAAAAAGAAATCCAGGTATCGAAACCTGCGTTCTGTTTTTCTTCAAGATCTTCAATCAACAATTCAAAATTCTTATGAAAAGACGGCTGCGGCACCTGGTCTATTTTAATCTCTTCAAGCTCAATAAGTCCTTCAATCGAAACGCTTCCGAAATCTACTGTTTTAAACTTTTTATAATCAAATAAAAATTCCTGATCGGAGATAAATAATTCCTGAGGACTTCTGTGGGCGATATCTTTACTTAGTGTTTCATATTTTTCCAACGCCTTTTCGTAGAAGGTTTTCAGCTTCTGCATACCGATGATTCCGTTTTTGGAAACTACTATACTTTCTTTAGGTAACAGCTGAAGTAAGGAAACCCGGCTTCCGGTTACCGTAAAATTCATATTGGAAACCAGCTGAAAATCGCTGACCTTGTCTACTGAAAGTTGTGTTTCGATATCAAAGGTTTTAATACTTTCAATCTCGTTCCCGAAAAAAAGTAATACGATAAGGCTTTTCATTAGAGAAAGAAAAAAACATCCACAATTCCTCCTCGCACAGAAAATTCTCCCGGCTCCGAAACAAAATCAGTCTGCTGAAAGCTGTAATGATTCAATAATTCATCAACAAAATCAAAATCAAGCTGATCTCCAACCTTAATATGATGCGAAATGGCTTTAAAATCTTCTTTCCTCAAAACCTTTTCAGAAAGCGCACCGGCATAGGCAACAATGACTTTCGGAGATTTTCCTGAGGTAATCTTATTAATGGCTTCAGTTCTTAAAACCAGATTGGCATTCTGCGTTTTTTCTACCTGATACGGTTCGAGATGAGTGGCAGGAAAATACAGCACTTTATCCTTTCCGAGGAGGTCTTCTACTTCCGTACTGGCATACAATGCGTCTTCTTTATCGTCAATGATATAGAGAATATGTTTTTTACGGCTAAGGAAAAGCTCTGCTACAAAGACAGAGGCAGCAGATCCTGCGCTGCCTTTTACGGATATATGTTGATGGTTTTCCAGCTGAATGAAAATTTCTTTCCCGAACTCTTTCTGAAGCAGATCCGGAAGAAACTTTTCGCTGATGGTTTTTAACTGCATAAATAATTCTATATAAACGGCAAAAGCGATTTCGGGAGTTTTCCGAAACCGTTTGATCTTCACAAAGGTACTACTTTATTTTTTTTCGGGAAAATGCGCAGCTTTATCTAGATCATTGCTAAAAATAAATTGCATTTTAATATTATACCTAAAATAAGTTAAAATAGATAACCTTTCCCCGAATGGCACATTGTTTGGAAACCTTACACTACCAAAATTAAAAGAAATTATTATTATGAAAAAAGCAATCAGAATTTTAGGAATGTTCGTCTTAGTATTTTTTGCAGTCACGGCAATTACATCATGCAGCGACGACGACGACCCTGCCAACAACGACTTTTTCGCAGGAACTTACAAAGGAAGTGTAGGATATACTGACGGAGACAACAACATCAGTTCAAATGACGGAAGTGTGTTTGTAACCAAAATTGCCAGCGGAACAAAGTACAATTTCGCCTTCTCCAACGGAATTCCAGACCTTAACGGAGTTGAATTTAACCAACAAGGTGATAATACACTGGTATCAGTAGGATCTACGGCAACATCGTATATCAGAATTGATAATAACGACTTAAAAATATTGTATATAAAAGACGGTAAAACGTGGACCGCTAATTGTACACGATAACCAACTTTTCACACATTATATCAGAGCCTGCTTTTCTTTATAAAGGAAAGCAGGTTTTGTTTGTAATGCCCTTTTGAGACTGGGTTGTTTAATCTTTTTTTAAGCTGTGATAAACTTTAGTTAAGTTTCTGAAATTGAGATTTCAGGTCGCAATTTTGCCTAACTTTGACTCAACAAACAAGAAAATATAATTCTTATGAAAAAGTTATTATCTGCAATGTCCATCGTATTAGGACTTGGCCTTGCAACAGCACAAAACACAACTCCAACTCCTCATCAAACTGCAAAACCGGCGAAAGCTGCAACAGCAAAAGTGAAAAAGGAGGAAAATGACAACAAAAGCAAAGAAAGTAAAAAACTTAAAAAAAGAAGAAAAGCACGATAAAAAAACATAAGGAAAACAAGTAAGACTCAACAATAGTTGTTATTTTCATAATCAAATTTCGAAGAACCGATGACCACTCATTCATCGGTTTTTTTGTTGGATATTGTCGTACAAATTGTTACAGATTCTTCAGTTATTTATAAATTTGAAGCATGGTAAACTTCCTAAAGAAAAATATAGCATTGCTGTGGGCAAAAAATCATGTAGGCAAAGCCGAAGAATTAAAAAAAAACGCTGAAAGCAATCAGGAAAAGCTGTTGCTTTCCCTGGTAGATACCGCAAAAAAAACACTTTTCGGGAGAGAGCATGATTTTGAAAATATTAAATCCGTACGCGATTTCCAGGAGAAAGTTAACATCTCAGATTACGAAGATCTGAAACCTTATATTGAAAGAGTAAAAAAAGGGGCAAGCCAATATTCTTTGGACAGATATTCCAGAATATTTTGCTAAAACTTCCGGAACAACATCCGGCTCAAAATATATTCCTATTTCAAAAGAAGGAATGCCATATCAGGTAAAAAGGAGCGCAGAGCGCACTTTTTCATTATATATCCAAAAAAAACAATGCAGATTTCGTCAATGGTAAAATGATATTTTTACAGGGCAGCCCCGAACTTGAAGAAGTTTTCGGAATAAAAACCGGCCGCCTTTCCGGGATTGTCGCACACCATATTCCAACATATCTGCAGAAAAACAGGCTGCCAAGCTGGGAAACCAATATTATGGAAGACTGGGAAGCCAAAGTTGACAAAATCGTAGAAGAAACGGAAAAAGAAAACATGACGCTGATTTCCGGCATTCCGCCATGGCTCATCATGTATTTTGAAAAACTGGTCGAAAAACATGGTAAAAAAATCAAGCAGATATTTCCTAATCTTCAGCTGATCGTCACCGGAGGGGTAAACTATGAGCCTTACCGCGATAAAATGGAAGAACTTTTGGGTGGTAAGGTGGATATCGTGCAGACTTTTCCTGCATCGGAAGGTTTTTTTGCATTTCAGGATGATTATACGAAAGAAGGATTGTTGCTTTTAACCAATCATGGTATATTTTATGAATTTGTTCCTTTGGAAGAATATGGCAAACCTGATGCTAGAAGATTAACTTTAAAAGAAATTGAAATCAATAAAGATTATGCTTTGATTTTAACAACAAATTCCGGTCTTTGGGCATACTCTATCGGTGACGTTGTGAGGTTTATCGATAAAAATCCACATAGAATTCTAGTGAGCGGAAGGACGAAACACTTTACATCTGCTTTCGGTGAACATGTGATTGCTTATGAAGTAGAAGAAGCCTTAAAAGCAACCCTGGAAAAATATCCCGCACAGATTACCGAATTTCATCTTGCCCCGAATGTAAATCCCAAGGAAGGCCTTCCTTATCATGAATGGTTTATTGAATTTGAAAAAGAGCCTGAAAATTTAGAATTATTCAAAAATGAGTTAGACGACCAGCTGAGAAAACGCAATAGCTATTATGATGATCTTATCTCCGGAAATATTCTTCAGAAATTGCATATTGCGAATTTAAAGAAAAACGCGTTTCATGAATATGCCAAATCACAGGGAAAACTGGGCGGGCAAAATAAAACACCAAGACTTGCCAATGACAGGAAAATTGCAGAATTATTGGAAATTTACAAACTTTAAGCATATTTTTTCAATTCCGGAAACGTATATTCGAAAAAAATTATAAATTTGGAAAACTAAAAAATAATAATGAAAGCATCTGTACTTTTAAAATCATCTTTACTGACATCTTTATTTGTAATTTCATCTTGTGCAACCACAAAATACAGTATGGATACTGCAAAAAATGATTATTCTAATCTTGAAGCAGGCAAAATGTACACTGTGATGATGAGAGATGGCTCAAAGAATCAAAAAAATGTTATTCCGGAATGTTGACGGCGACAATTTGATCGGAACTGCAGGCAAAAAAGACAGTACAGTTGTTACCATTCCAAAGTCTAACGTTGCGGCAGTAAGAGACAGCAGAAAAGCAAAAACGGTAATAGGAGCTACCGTGATCGGAGCAGCCGGTGTTGCAGCAATAGTGATAAGCGCTTCTCGCGCAGACAACTAAAATAGATTTTATCTTTTAGGAGTCATACAATTTTTCATTTAAAAATATACCATAACAATAGCCTTAAATCAATATTTGAGGCTATTTTTGCGAGATGATTTCGTTTACCCCGTTACAGACATTACAAAATGTCGAATTCAGAAACCTTCTTACGGGAAGATTTTTTATTGTTCTTGCTTTCAGAATGCTTGCCACTTTATTGGGATGGTGGGTATATCAACTAACGAAAGATCCCTTTTCAATAGGTCTTATCGGGCTTTCGGAAGTGATTCCGGCGGTAAGCTGTGCTTTGTACGCCGGTCATGTGATCGACATGAATGAAAAGAAAAGACTACTCTTAATCTGTAACTATACTTACATTTTTTTAATCGGCTTATTGCTGATTCCAGCATTTTTCAATGTAGAAATTCATTTTTCGGGGCATCAGATTACCTATTTCATTTACGGTGTCATTTTCTTTACAGGGATTGCCAGAGCTTTCATTGGCCCTATCGTTCCTTCTATGATTCCTAAAATTGTAAAAAAAGAAAATTTGCCGAATGCGGTTACTTTAAACCAGGCGACATTCCTTATTTCGTCTGTCTGCGGGCATGCTGCAGGCGGGTTTCTGATTGGTTATTTCGGCGTAAAATGGACACTGATTGTTATTATTTCATTAATATTTTTAGCTTCACTATTTTTCTTTCAGTTAAATAAACAATATTCCGAATACAAAAAAAGAGAATATTAACGTTATAGATAGTATGCGGGAGGGGATTTCTTATATTTTTAAAACCAAAGAAATTCTGGGAGCTCTTTGTCTTGATATGTTTGCCGTGCTTTTCGGAGGTGCTGTTGCGATGATTCCGGTATATGCTACCGATATTCTGAAAGTAGGTGCTGAAGGCTTCGGATTGCTGAATGCGGCATCAGATATAGGATCAATGTGTATCATTACCATCCTGTCGGTTATTCCGTTAAGGAAAAATCAGGGGAAAATCTTACTGGCTGTGGTTACGGGATTTGGGTTATGCATCATTGGTTTCGGATTATCCAGACTATATTGGCTTTCTTTCATGTTTTTAATGATGAGCGGAATGCTGGATGGAATTTCCGTGGTCATCAGAGGAACAATCGTTCAGTTGAAAACCCCGGATCATATCAGAGGAAGGGTGTTGAGTGTGAATTCAATATTCATAATGTCGAGCAATGAAATGGGACAGTTTGAGAGCGGACTTACGGCAAAATTAATGGGAGTGGTACGTTCCGTGATTTTCGGAGGAACGATGACTGTGCTGATTGCATTAATCGTAGGAGTAACCAATCCGAAGTTAAGAAAAATGCAATATTAGGACAATTTATATATTTTTTTTAAATTAATCTTAAAAACTTTAAATTAAAATTAATAATTTTTTATCTTTGTTTATAAAATATTTTCTATTATGGTAAAAAAACTATTCTTTTTATTTTCGTTAGCCGTGGGAGCATATAGCTATGCTCAGTCGTCTTATGAAAAAAGTCTGCCGACTCAAATTGCTAAGTTAGAGTCTGCAAAAAAATCTGAAGACTTTCAGCAGCCCAAAGATTTTTTTGTTAAATATGTCAATGCTCTCTCTAAAGGTACTGAAACAAAAAAAGAAGACTGGAGAGCTTATTATTACACAGCTTTATCATTAGTAAGAGCTGAGATAAGTTCTCAGCGGGAGGGTAAAATGTCAAACATTGATGAAACTTCAGCTCTAGCAGAAAAATACATTGCTGGAATATTTGTGAAAAATCCGAATAATGCAGAAGCAAATATTCTTTTATCACAAATTTATCTATTAAAATCATCAAATAATCCGACAGATCATGCTTCTTATCTGGCTAAAGCAAATGAATATTTGGCTAAAGCAGAGTCAGAAGACAAAAATAACCCAAGAATTGATGTGGTTAAAGGTGAAATTACCTTAAATTCTCCGGTAAAAAATGGAGGAGATAAAGAATTGGCAAAAACGTATTTCAATTCAGCCTTGGCTAAATTGAAATCTTATAGTAAGAAATCCAATCTTGACCCAAGCTGGGGAAAAGAAGATGCAAACTATTACCTATCTATTCTTAAATAATCATAATCAAGATAAACTCGACTATTATGAAAAAAATCTACCTTATATTATTACTCACTTTTTCACAAATCTTTTTTGCACAGTCTGATTGTGTTTCTGCAATACCTGTATGTGGAAATTCGGATGTCTCTTATTTCCCCACAGGTCCAGGAAACGTGGATGATCAGGTAGATGCTAACGGAAGTTGTTTGAACTTGAACGAACACTTCTCGGTATGGTATCAGTTCACAGTTGCAACATCCGGAACTTTAACTTTTGTAATTTCTCCTTCGGCTCCTTATAATGCGGATTATGATTTTGCGGTATATGGACCCAATAAAACCTGTGGTACTAAAGGTACCCCAATACGATGTAATTACGCAGGTGTACAACCTTTTCCAAACCAAACAGGATTACAGGTTGGTCTGCCGCCAGGTACACCCGGTGCGTTTGAACCGGCATTGAACGTTATAGCCGGTGAAAGCTATTATCTCGTTGTAGATAACTGGTCTGGTGCAAATGCGGCAATACCTTTTTCAATGACTTGGGGTGGTACTGCTACATTAACCTCACCATTTAATGATCCGGCAATTCAGCCTAATCCGTTTAACCCTATCGGAATTCCCGGGGCTGCGCCAGCAGATCCAAGAATCATAGAACTATGTAATATTAATGCACCATACAATTTCCAAAGTAATAGCAACAATATTATTAATGGAAATCCGAATTTCTTTGTAAAATATTATAGAACATCCAATGATGCTTTATCTGATGTAAATGAAATTACAGCACCAATTGTTGTAAATACTACAAATACATATTATTATACAATTCGTTATCAGGATCCAAGCAACCCTAATAACCCGACTAATAAATGCTTCAACATCAATCCATTTAAGTTTAAAGACATAACCTTTACAGCGACAGACGCCACTTTAACAGAATGTAGCAACAATAATAGTGGGGTGGCAACATATGATCTTACTTCGACAACATTATATACTCCAAACCCATTATATACCTATATTACCAAGTATTATCCAACACTTACAGATGCCAATAATGGGACTAATGAAATTACAACCCCATGGGCTTACACTTCGGCTACCGGAGAAGTATATGCAAAAATAACAACCAACTTAGGATGTTCTGATATTGCTAAAATTACTTTAAATTTCTTCCCAATTGTTACAGTAAATGAAGCAACCCTAAGATCATGTTTTATTGAAGCAAATCCGTCTACAGCAATGTTTAATCTTACGACAGCTGCAGTGACAGGGATGACAGGAGTAACTAAAGAATATTACCCTTCAGTTGCTGATGCGGTAAATGGCACCAACATTATTTCGAATTTCCAGACGTATATTGCTCCGACAGGCGTAGTATATGTAAAAGTGATCAATTCAAACGAATGCTATAATGTAGCTAAAGTAAATCTGGTTGTTCTTCCTCCCGTTTATTCAAATGTTCTGGAAGATAAAATAATCTGTATGGAAGACACGACTACATTGGATGCAGGTCCCGGATTTAACGGATATAAATGGAGCACCGGCGCTACTACCCGTACGATCAGTGACGTTACAGTAGGTACTTACTGGGTAGAGCTTAAAACAGGAGACTGTATTACAAGACAGACCGTGAAGGTTTATGCTTCCGAGCAACCTGTTGTTTCTAATGTTGACATTACAAACAATACAATTACTGTAAATGTAATCGGAGGAGCTGCTCCTTACAAATATTCTCTTGACGGCATCAACTGGCAGGATTCAAATGAATTTAAGAATGTACCAAGAGGTGATAATACAGTATATGTAAAAGACGGCTACGATTGTGATCCTATTACAATAACTGTAGTTGTTCCTAATCTGGTAAATGTTATTACTCCGAACGGAGACGGCGTAAATGATGTGATAGACTATTCAGCTTTGGCCAGCAAACAAAACTTAGTACTGAGTATCTACGACAGATATGGCGTAAAAGTAGGACAGGCAGATAAATTCAGCGCATACAAATGGGACGGAACCACAGGAGGTAAAAAAAGTACCTACCGGAACCTATTGGTACAGCGTAACATGGAATGAAAATGACAAGAAAAACACACCATTCAAATTCTCAGGATGGGTAATGGTAAAAAACAGAGAATAGAATACTAAATATTGTAGAAAAACCGCTTTCTCAAGCGGTTTTTTTCACATACAGAATTAATTAAATAATAAAAAGAATCTATAATGAAGAAATTACTACTACTGACTGTTTTATTTTTCTCACAGATGTTTTTTTCACAGTCGGATTGTATTTCGGCTATTCCGGTTTGCGGAAACTCAGATATTTCTTATAATCCAAGCAGTTCAGGTACTGTTCCGGAAGCAACTTCCGGCAGCTGTCTGGCCGATGAACATTTTTCCGTATGGTATAAATTTACAGCAGCCACTTCAGGAACTATTGAATTTACAATTAATCCGAACACCGTTCCCGGTGTAACACATTATGACTATGATTTTGCGGTTTACGGACCCAATATCGATTGTGCCACATGGGATTTTGGTGATGCCATAAAATGTAACTTCTCCGGAGAAAGCGGTGCTACCGGATTGAGTTCAACAATAACGGGAGCCCCATGGGAAACTCCACTGAATGTCATTGCAGGAGAAACATACTATTTGCTTATTGATAATTATATTCCCAGCAATCCTTACGGATTCGCATTGACATGGGGAGGAACAGCTTCTTTAACTTCGGTATTTAATGACCCTGCGTTGACACCAAACCCTTTCATTACTCCGGGAACACCGGCTGCAAACCCGGCTAACCCGAATGAAATTTTAAAGTGTGCCCTGCCTACAATGTTTGATTTCAGCACATTATCTGCAGGAATTATCAATAACAATCCCAACTTCACGGTAACTTATCATTTATTGAGTAATGATGCCATTACAGGAGCAGCACCTATCACAACCCCTATAATGGTAGATGCCACAAGTATATATTATTACAGATTGAAATATACGGATCCTGCTAATCCGAACAATCCGCTGAATGGTTGTTTCCAGGTAGGAAGGTTTAAATTCAGGTCAGGTAATATCGTTGTACAGAACGCAACCATTACAGCCTGTAACTATGACAATACCGGCATAGGTTATTTTGATTTAAATTCTGCAAACGTCTACGACCCTACAAACGTTACCAAAAAGTATTATCCTACCATGGCAGATCTTAATGCAGGAACCAATGAAATCACCAACCCTAACTATGCATCTTCTGCTCCAAAAACAGTATTTGTAAAAATTACTACTTCAGAAGGTTGCGTAGGAACTGGGCAGATAACCCTGCAATTCTTGCCTGCACTTGATGTAGTGCCAACCACAGTAAAAGCATGTAATAACAATAATGCGGGAACAGGAGTTTTCAATTTGACAGCAGCAAATGTTTACCCGACATCAACGAACGTTACAAAAAAATACTTCCCGACCCTTGCAGATCTTAATGCAGGAACCAATGAAATCACAAACCCTGCAACTTTTACTTCTATTGCTCCGAGAACAGTATATGTAAGAGTGAGAACACCTCAAGGTTGTACAGGATATAATCAGATAACCTTACAGTTTTATCCGGTTGTTGTTGTAAATGATGCTTCTATTGAAGAATGCTTTATCGAATCAAATGTTACATCCGCTTTGTTTGATTTAACTAAAGCCAATGTAACATCGCAAACAGGTATTACAAAAAAAGTATTACAAAACTGAAGCTAACGCTATTGCGGGAGTTAATGAAATCCTGAGTTCTCAAGCTGAAGCTTACATCTCAGAAACAGGTGTTGTATATGTAAAAGTAATAAGTGAAAATGACTGTTATGCAATTGCTAAAATAAACCTGAAAGTTTTACCTCCGGTACAATCCAGCGTTCTGAAAGATAAAATCATCTGTATCGAAGATAAGACAACTTTAGACGCAGGACCAGGATTTGATGGCTATGAATGGAGCACAGGAGCGACAACTCAGTCAATTTCCAACGTAGGAGCTGGGGCTTATTGGGTTAAATTAAAAACCGGAAAATGCTGGACTTTACAGCTTGTAAAAGTAAATGCTTCCGTACAGCCGGTGATTACTAACATTGAAATCAATAATGATTCATTTACAGTAACCGCAAATGGAGGAAAAGGACCTTACCAGTATTCACTTGACGGAATCAACTGGCAGGATTCAAACGTCTTCACAGGTCTTCCGAGAGGTGAAAATAAAGTCTATGTGAAAGATGCTTACGACTGTAATCCTATCAGTGTTCAGGTAACGGTTCCTAATCTGATCAATGCGATCACACCAAACGGAGACAACAAAAATGACTTTATCGATTATTCGGCACTGGCATATAAGAAAAATGTAGTATTCACAGTTTATGACCGATACGGAAACATGATGTACCGTGCAGATAAAATCCGAAACTATACATGGGACGGAACTTCCAATGGTAAGAAAATCTCAACAGGAACTTACTGGTACACCATCACATGGACAGAGAATGATAAAAACAATACCGAAACCAAATATAGCGGTTGGGTATTGGTAAAGAACATTGAATAAATGAAATGTCTAATTTTAAATATAAAATCACCTCTTTTAAGGGGTGATTTTTTTTATGCACATCAACACGACAGCCCGCCGATATTATATCGAAGCTACCTTATGTTTATAAATTGTTGAATACTATTTTTTAATTGCTTTTCAAAAAAACTATCTTTGCAGAACTATGGCGCAGAAAGAAACACTATCTTCATTGACGAACGGAAACTTTGCAAAAGAACTCTCCATTGCCGATGGTAAAATGCCTCCAAACGCACTGGATTTCGAGAGACTGGTTATCGGAACTTTTTTAATTGATAAGAAAGGGCTCGATCATTCTATCGATTTGCTGACGCCCGAAGTATTTTATGATCCGCGACATCAGGTAATATTTTCTACCATTTTAAAACTCTATGAAGGGAACCAGCCTGTTGATTTAATGACCATCATTCAGGATTTAAAGAAAGACGGAAAATTAAACCTGGCCGGAGGAGACAGCTATATCATTGATCTTACGATGGGTGTAAGTTCATCTGCTCATATTGAATATCACGTTCGTGTTATCCTTGAAAAATATATCTTAAGAAGCTTAATTAATGTTTCAGCAAACGTGATTGATGCTTCCTATAAAGAATCTACCGACGTTTTTGAACTTTTAGACAAAGCCGAACAGTCATTCTTTGAAATCACCAACGGAACTATCAAAAAAGGATTTGATACCGCCAATTCATTGGTAAAACAGGCTATCGAAACCATTAAATCATTAAAAGATAAAGAAGGACTTTCCGGAGTTCCTTCAGGATTCCGGGATGTAGATAAAGAAACCGGAGGATGGCAGAATTCCGACCTTATCATTATCGCGGCACGTCCGGCGATGGGGAAAACAGCATTTCTTCTTTCGATGGCAAGAAACATTGCGGTAGGTCACAAAATCCCAATGGCACTATTCTCTCTCGAGATGGCTTCCGTACAGCTAATCACAAGGATGATCGCCTCCGAAACAAGAATTTCTTCAGAAAAATTAAGAAAAGGAACTTTGGACGATGAAGAATGGCAACGGCTATTCTCCAACGTATCAGAACTGGAAAATGCCCCTTTATATATTGACGAAACACCATCCCTTTCAATATTCGATTTCCGGGCAAAATGCAGACGACTGGTGATGCAGCATGGAGTAAGAATCATCATGGTCGATTACCTTCAGCTGATGACTGCCGGTGGTGGTGGAAAAGGAACCGGAAACCGTGAGCAGGAGATTTCTATGATTTCACGTTCACTGAAAGCCATTGCAAAAGAACTTAATGTGCCGGTGATTGCCCTTTCCCAGCTTTCCCGTAGTGTGGAAACACGTCCCGGAAAAAGACCTCAGCTTTCTGACCTTAGGGAATCCGGAGCGATCGAGCAGGATGCGGATATCGTATCCTTCATTTTCCGTCCGGAATACTATAAAATTACCGTTTGGGATAATGACGAAGAAGGCCAGGAAACATCAACCGAAAACCAGGCCGAGCTTATCATTGCAAAACATAGAAATGGTGCAACAGCCGATGTAAGATTATCTTTCTTAAAGCATTTTGCTAAATTCGGAGATGTGGAAGCAGCTTTTGATGGCGGCGGCGGATATCCTTCCAATTTCGGTTCTAATGAACCGAGCGGTTTTGATAAAATCAAAACGACCATTCAGCCGGGAGCGGCATTTGATCTTCCGAATAATTCCCAGGTATCAGGATCTTCGATGAATGATTTTGATGACGACGATGATTTCCCTTTTTAAAATAAAGACCAGGATTTAGATTAAAGATACAAGTCTAAATCTTAGCCTTAATCTCAGCCTCAACCTTAATGAAAATAGAAATATACACTGACGGAGCGTGCAGCGGAAATCCCGGAAAAGGCGGATACGGAATTCTCATGCGCGTACCTGAAAAAAACTATCAGAAAACATTTTCAAAAGGTTTCAGGAAAACAACAAACAACCGTATGGAGCTTCTGGCGGTAATCACTGCTTTGGAAAAGTTGAAATCTCCGGAAAACGATATTCATATTTATACTGACAGCAAATATGTGGCAGACGCCATTAACCAGAACTGGCTGGCCGGATGGATCAAAAGAGGCTGGAAAAATGTCAAGAACCCAGACCTTTGGAAAAGATTTGTGGTACTGTATAATCTGCACAAACCAAAAATGCACTGGATCAAAGGTCATGCAGGACATTTTGAGAACGAGCTTTGCGATAAACTTGCAGTAACTGCTGCTGCATCAGCCAATTTGGAGGTAGATGAGTATTTTGAAAATCAGGATAATAATTCTTTATTTTAATTTATATCCAAACTAAACTCCGCTAAAAAGTTTTCAGTATTTTGCCTTTTAACTTATCATTTATTGTAAAATTACCATCAATCCCCTCAAAATTAACATTAAATATACATTTATTGATTGGGATTTAATATCTTTGACACGTCTAATTTAAGTGTCTAATAAATGAATAAGAAAATCTATCTCCTTTTTTTTCTGAATTTACTGCTGTTTTTTCCGCAATATTTTTCCTCTCAAACCTATCAGCTTACAGGAAGTCCTGTGAATACAACAGGTTGGACGATGGTTGCGCCCACTGTAGTGAATACAGATTTTGTACAGCTAACCCCGGACACCAACAACCAATCCGGATCTATACGTCTCAACGACCCTATCAACCTGAAATATTGCGATAAATGGAGAGTAGAGTTTGATTTCAGAATGGATTCCAATCAGACTGCCAATGGTGACGGTATTGCTTTTTGGTATCTTGCCAATCCGCCGATTGCCAGCGTACTTGGTTCAGGTCTTGGGGTATCTCAGAATGCAGTAGGTTTTATCGTAGGTTTTGACACCTACAACAATACCACTACTGCGGTAATGAGTAAAGTACACGTTGCGTACGGGCAAGTAGCCAACACAACAGATAATAATAATGTTGAATTCTTCAATACTGCAGGAAGTTCTTTCCACTCACCGGATATGAACACTACGCTTCCTTTTCAGGGAACGACTTATAAACATGTTGAGGTAACTGCAGAGGTAGATCCTGCTGCTCCGGCAAACTGGATCGTAAAAATAACGATAGACGGAAACGTGATCTGCAACCAGTCTTTTGCACCTGCAGGAGCCGCAGCCGCAGCAATGACGGTAGGCTATTTCGGATTCTCGGCTTCTACCGGAGGAAACAGATCAAGACATTCTATTAAAAATGTAAAGGTTTATATTGATAAAGTAGCTATTAATCAAGCTACTGTGACAGATACTTTTTGCCCCAATCCTTCTACCGGTCAGGGAACGGTAAACTTAACGAATTATCAAAGCCAGTTTGTAACTAATCCTGCAAACTACACGTTTTCATACAGTGTATCAGGAACACCGGTTTCAAATCCTAATAACTTTCAGTTCAGTGCCAATACAACGGTCTCGGTATTGATTAAAGATAATTCGGGAATTCTGTGTGATAACCCTGATGGTAAAATACAACTTAATCTTTCGCCATTTACGGCTACACCGGCTACCCTTACGGCATGTAATAACAACAATGCAGGAACTGCAACATTCAATCTTACTCAGGCTAACGTTAATGAACCTGCAGGATCAACAAAGAAATATTATAAAACATTGAATGATCTGAACGCCGGCGTCAACGAAATTACAAACTTTGCAAATTATGTATCCGCTGCAGGAGTTGTATATGTAAAAGTAACTACACCATTGGGATGTGTAGGTTCTGCACCGATCACACTGGCATTTTTCCCGCCCATTGTATCGAATGATGCAACGATAGAATCTTGTTTCATTGCAAGCGCGCCTACAACAGCTTCTTTCGACCTGACGCAGGCCAATGTGACTTCAGCATCAGGTATTACGAAAAAATATTATAAAACAGAGGCTGACGCACTTGCTGAAACCAACGAAATTGTACCCGCCAACAATTATATTTCAACATCATCCACGGTTTATGTCAGAATTACCAATCTTGCAGGATGCTATATAATTGTTAAAATAACACTGAAAGTTTTGCCTCCTGTTTATTCTTCAGTATTAATGGATAAAACAATCTGTATCGATGATAAAACAACTCTTGATGCAGGTGCAGGTTTTGACACTTATCTATGGAGTACAGGAGAAAACACCCAGACTATTCAGGATGTAACCCCTGGTTTATATTGGGTTCAGCTGAAAACAGGAAGATGTACAACGATGCAGATGGTAAGGGTAAATGCTGCGCCACAGCCTGTAATTGCGAATATCGATATTACCAACAATACCATTACCGTTAATGTAAAAGGAGGAAAAGCTCCTTATAAATACTCTCTGGACGGTGTAAACTGGCAGGATTCCAATATATTCACGGGGCTTGCAAGAGGTGAAGTGGTAGTGTATGTAAAAGATGCTTACGATTGTACTCCGATTCATGTACAGATTACCGTTCCGAATCTTCTCAATGCCATCACTCCAAATGGTGACAATAAAAATGATTATATTGACTATTCTGCGCTCGCATACAAGAAAAACCTTGTTTTCACGATCTATGACAGATACGGAAACAAAATGTATGAAGCCGACAAGCTCAGAAATTACACATGGGACGGAACCAGCGGTGGTAAAAAAAGTGATTACCGGAACTTACTGGTACACCATTACCTGGAACGAAAACGATAAAAACAATACTCATACCACTTACAACGGCTGGGTATTGGTAAAAAAACAGAGAATAATTTCACAAAAAGATCACTCCGATTTGCGGGTGGTCTTTTTTTTAAACTTTTAGAAAAAGCTAAATAACACCATCTACTCCATGAAAAATAACCTGCTTTCTTGTCTACTTTTGATTTTCATCGGTCTGTCCTGCAAATTTTCTGCACAGACCTATCAGCTTACCGGAAACCCTGTTAATACTACAGGTTGGGATCTTGTTTCCAGTGCTGCGGTAAATACAGATTTTATTCAGCTTACACAGGATGTCGGAGGCCAGTACGGAGCGATAAAGCTTCAGAGTCCGATTAATCTAAAATATTGTGACAAATGGAAAGTAGAGTTTGATTTCAGAATCGACGGAAACGGTACTGCACAGTACGGAAGAGGCGACGGATTCACATTTTGGTATCTGGCCAATCCGCCAACAGGATTTGTTTCGGGAGGAGGACTTGGGATTCCGGCCAATGCCAGCGGTCTGATGGTAGGTTTTGACATCTTCAACAATTCTACGGAAGGGCAGATGAGCAAAATTCACGTTCTGTACGGAACCAATAATGGACTGAATAACAATATCGAGTACAACAATACGGCAGGAAGTACATTCCATTCTCCTGATCTTAATCCTACCCAGCCTTTTGTGGGTGCAACCTACAAGCATGTAGAAGTAAACGGAGAAACAGATCCTGCCAATCCCACCAGCTGGCTCATTAAGATAAGAATAGATGGTGTCGTGATTGTGGATCAGTCTTTTGCCCCTTCAGGAGGCGCCGTAGGAATGACAACAGGATATTTTGGATTCTCCGCTGCAACCGGAGGAGCAAGCGCAAGACATTCCATTAAAAATGCAAAAATTTATATTGATAAAGTTCCGATCTTAACCAATAGCATTAATCCTTTTGTCTGCGTAAATCCTTCTACCGGAAACGGAACAGTGGATTTAACTTCATTTCAGAATCAGTTTGCGGCTAATCCTGCGAACTATACTTTTAGCTATTTCGGACCGGGAGGAACGCCAATTACCAATCCTTCCAATTATCAATATTCTACTGGCACAACTACCATTACGGTAGTGGTAAAAGATCCCTCTTCCACGCTATGTGATAATGGCGATGGAACCATTGTGCTGACACCAAGTCCGTTTGCAGCAAATGATGTAACACTGACAGGGTGCAACAATAATAATGCAGGCGGGGCAATTTTTGACCTTACTTCAGCGGCCTTATCATCTGTTCCCGGAAGTACGGCTGTATTTTATAATACGATGTATGATCTGAATAATCACCTCAACCCTATTGCCAATCCTGCAACTTATCTTTCGCCTGCAGCTACGATTTATGCTCAGGTTACTACACCGCAAGGATGTACAGACGTTGCACAGATCACGCTGGCGCTGTTTCCTGTTGTAGAAGTTCAGGAAGCAACTTTGCGGGCATGTGCCATTGAAACCAATCCTTCAACAGGGCTATTCAATCTTACTACAGCTCCTGTAACCACCCAGACCGGAACGACCAAGAAATATTATCCTTCTTTAGCAGATGCCCTGAACGGAACTAATGAAATTTTAACATTTTCATCCTATATCTCTCCGAACGGAGTGATCTATATCAAAGTGACAAATGCAAACGGATGTTATGCCGTTGCCAAGGTTAATTTAATCGTTATTCCTCAGGTATTTTCTACCACCCTGGAAGACAAGATTATTTGCATGGAAGACACTACAATTCTGGATGCAGGACCAGGATTTACGGGCTACGAATGGAGTACCGGCGCCACTACCAGAACAATAACAGCAGGAGTAGGCGTGTACTGGGTGAAGCTAAAAACAGGAAACTGCGTGGCCACTCAGACCGTGAAAGTATACGCCTCTGATCAGCCTGTAATCACCAGTGTTGACATTTCCAATACAACAGTTACCGTATATGTAAATGGAGGCACTGCGCCATACAAATATTCCACAGATGGGATCAACTGGCAGGATTCTAATGAATTTAAAAATATGCCGAGAGGAGACAGCCGTATCTATGTGAAAGACGCCTATGATTGCAACCCTATTGATATCGGCATTGTCGTTCCGAACATGATTAATGTTATTACCCCGAACGGAGACGGCATTAATGATGCTATTGACTATTCCGCTCTTGCAGGAAAGCAGAATCTGGTATTCAATGTTTACGACCGGTACGGAACAAAGATTCATCAAGCCGACAAATCCAACCTATACAGATGGGACGGAACACAGGCAGGAAGAAAAGTCCCTACAGGAAGCTATTGGTATTCCGTATCATGGAATGAGAATGACAAGAAGAATACTGCTGTAAAATATTCAGGCTGGATTCTTGTAAAAAACAGAGATTAATTATTTGAAATATATTCAGTGAAGATCACTTCATCTTTTTGAAGTGGTCTTTCATTAAACAAAAGAGGTTTTGGATACACATTATCTACTCATAAGGTCTATGAACACTAAGGATACCACGAATGCGTTGAAAATTTAATTACATTTACAAACCATAAACTAATACACTTTAATATATGAAGAAAAACTATCTTTTTTTATTTTTCATTTTTGTACTTTCATTTTACAACAAGGCTTTTTCACAAACCTACCAGCTCGCAGGAAGTCCTGTGAATACCACAGGCTGGACAATGGTTGCGCCCACCGTAGTGAATACAGATTTTGTACAGCTGACGCCGGACACCAACAACCAATCCGGATCGATACGTCTCAACGACCCTATCAACCTGAAATACTGCGACAAATGGAGAGTAGAGTTTGATTTCAGAATGGATTCTAATCAGACTGCCAATGGTGATGGTATTGCTTTCTGGTATCTTGCTAATCCGCCAGTTGCCAGTGTACTGGGTTCAGGTCTTGGAGTATCTCAGAATGCAGTAGGCTTTATCGTAGGTTTTGACACCTACAACAATACCACGACTGCTGTAATGAGTAAAGTACATGTTGCGTACGGACAGGTAGCCAACACAACGGATAATAACAATGTTGAGTTCTTCAATACTCCGGGAAGCTCTTTCCACTCGCCGGATATGAATACCACGCTTCCTTTTCAGGGAACAACGTACAAGCATGTTGAGGTAACTGCAGAGGTAGATCCTGCTGCACCGGCAAACTGGATTGTAAAAATTACGATCAACGGAAATGTGATCTGTAATCAATCTTTTGCCCCATCGGGAACTGCTGCAGCAATGACGGTAGGCTATTTCGGGTTCTCAGCTTCTACCGGAGGAAACAGATCAAGACATTCTATTAAAAATGTAAAAGTTTTTGTGGATAAGATTCCTCTGCTTCAGACAGCGATCACCAAAAATATCTGTCCGGATGTTACAGGAATGTCAACGATCGATTTAACAACATTAAATTCTCAGCTTACCGCAACACCAAGTAATTACAATTTCTCCTATTATGTAACAGGAAGCGGAACGC
Organism: Chryseobacterium sp. POE27; assembly: GCF_039727685.1. Taxonomy (NCBI): domain Bacteria; kingdom Pseudomonadati; phylum Bacteroidota; class Flavobacteriia; order Flavobacteriales; family Weeksellaceae; genus Chryseobacterium; species Chryseobacterium sp. POE27. The sequence goes on along the minus strand of NZ_CP152475.1, from coordinate 3,032,842 downwards.
CGATTGCCAATCCTACTAATTTCCAGTACAGCACGGATACCAATATTTCCGTGGTAATCAAGGATCCCACTTCGGTATTGTGTGATAATAATGATGCTACGGTTTCTCTGAAGGTAGCACCTACCGTTACAACAACGGACGCAACTCTAAGAACATGCTTCCTGGAGACCAATCCTTCCACCGGACATTTTGATCTTACCACTGCTCAGGTGATAGGTATATCCGGGGTTACTAAAAACTATTATCCTTCTTTGACGGATGCTCAGAATCAAACGAATGAAATTCCGAATCCTAATAATTACATTGCTCCCAATGGAGTTATTTATATCAGGGTAAGTAATAGTTTCGGATGTTTTGATATTGCCAAAGTAACATTGGAAGTGATTCCACCTGTTTTCTCTACGGTGCTTGAGGATAAGATCATTTGTATGGAAAGCACAACGACTCTGGATGCCGGACCTGGATTTACGGCCTACGAATGGAGTACCGGCGCCAATACCAGAATGATTTCTAACGTAGGAGTTGGTACCTATTGGGTAAAACTGAAAACAGGAAACTGTGTGGCGACGCAGGAGGTAAAGGTGTATGCTTCGGAACAGCCGGTTATTTCCAATGTCGATATATCTAATAATGTGGTTACGGTATATACAATAGGAGGAACTGCCCCTTACAAATATTCTATAGATGGAGTCAACTGGCAGGATTCTAATGAATTTAAGAATATACCGAGAGGAGATTTAAAAATTTATGTAAAAGATGCATACGACTGTCAGCCAATCGATATCACGGTAGTCGTTCCGAATATCATCAATGTGATTACCCCCAACGGAGACGGTGTTAATGACGGAATTGATTATTCGGCGCTGGCAGGGAAACAGAATCTTATATTTAATGTTTTCGACCGATATGGAGCAATGATCCACAAAGCGGATAAATCCAACCGATACAGATGGGACGGAACCATGGGCGGAAGAAAAGTTCCTACAGGAAGCTACTGGTATTCAGTTTCCTGGAATGAAAATGATAAGAAAAATACTCCTGTAAAATACTCAGGATGGGTATTGGTTAAAAACAGGGATTAATAACTAATATATTATTCGAACTTTCGGCGGCCTTTCAGGCCGCCGAAAGTTTTTTATAGCATTTAATTACCTTATACAACGATTGCATCGGTGCATGCAAGAGGTATGTTAGGGAGCTTGTAAGGATCTTGCAAGGTGGCTTGCAAGGTAATTACTAAGCGGCATCTCCTTACGGTACTAAGTGACATTCACTTACGAACCACACAATAGATTAGAAAAAAAATGTTCTTTCGCCGTTACGAATATTGCCTAAAATATCAATTATTCATGCTAATAATTAATAAAGATATTCTCAGTTAATTCAAGCCCAATGCTTAAATTTGTCATATGAATTATTTGGAAGCTTTAAGCAGAAGATATTCTGTGAAAAAATTTAATACCGAAATTATCCCCGGGGAAACATTGAACAACATTCTGGAATCCGGGAAATTATCGGCAAGCTCTATGGGTCTTCAGCCTTACAAAATCATTGTGGTAGAAAGTAAGGAAATGAAGGAAAAACTAATTCCGGCATTTTATAATCCGTCACAGATTTCCACCTGTTCGCATCTGATCGTTATTATTTCAAAGAAAACACTGGATGAAAGCTACATCAACGGATATTTCAGACATATTTCAGAAGTAAGAGAGACGCCTGCAGATAAACTTGATCCCTTCAGAAACAGCATCAATCAGCATATTAATCAAAAAACTCAGGATGAAATTTTCAACTGGGCAGAAAAACAGTCTTACATCGTGTTGGCCAACTTAATGTACGCTGCCGCTATTGAAAGTGTAGATACATGCCCGATGGAAGGCTTCCGCCAGAATCTTATCGAAGAGGTTTTAGACATAAATCCTGACGAAGAAAAAGTAACCGTAACCCTCGCTTTAGGCTACCGCTCGGAAGAAGATCATTTCCAGCACATGAAAAAAAGTAAGAAAACCAAACGAAAAATTGTTTAAATTTATTTAATTATTTAGACGATTGTCTTAAACTAAGGATATGATAAAAGCGGATGTATTAGTAATCGGTTCCGGGATTTCGGGACTTTCTTATGCCATTAAAGTTTCTGAGCAGCTTCCCGATGCCAAAATAATTATCGTAACAAAATCTGACGAAGATGAAAGCAATACCAAATACGCACAAGGCGGTCTTGCAGTGGTTACGGATTCTAAAAATGATAATTTCGATAAACATATTGAAGATACCATGCGTGCCGGAGACGGTGAAAATAAACGCGATGTTGTAAAAATGGTAGTAACCGAAGCTCCTGCAAGATTCAACGAAATTGTGGAATGGGGTGCCAACTTCGACATGAAAAACGGCGAATTTGCTTTAGGCAGAGAAGGCGGGCACACAGAAAACCGGATCGTACATCACAAAGATATCACAGGTTTCGAGATTGAAAGAGCCTTGCTGGAAACAGCCAATAGGAGTGAAAATATAGAAATCCTCGACCATCATTATGTTATTGACATCATCACCCAGCACCACGTTCCTGGAAAAGAATTGAACGAAGGAGACATCCACTGTTATGGTGCTTATATCTTAGATGAAAAGTCTAAAAAAATTAAAAAAATTACCTCAAAGATAACCTTGGTAGCTACAGGAGGTGCCGGACATGTTTATAAAAATACCACCAATCCTACGATTGCAACAGGAGACGGAATCGCTTTCGTTGCCAGAGCAAAAGGAAAAGTGTCGAATATGCAGTATTACCAATTCCATCCGACCGCTTTATACAGCAAAATCGACGGAATGCTGTTCCTGATTTCAGAAGCCGTACGTGGAGACGGGGCAAAATTAAGAACGAAAAGAGGTGAAAAGTTCATGTATAAATATGATGAGCGTGAAGAGCTGGCCTCCAGAGATATCGTCGCAAGAGCTATTGACGCCGAAATGAAAATCACTGGTGATGAATACGTAGGACTTGACTGTCGCGAGATGGATCATAAAAAATTCCTCGAGCATTTCCCCAATATTTATAAAAAATGTAGAGATGAAGGAATTGACCCTTTTACCCAGCTGATTCCCGTAGTTCCGGCATGCCATTATCTCATGGGCGGCATTGAAGTCGACAAAGACGGACAATCTTCCATCAGAAATCTTTTTGCCGTAGGAGAATGTACCAATTCAGGACTTCACGGAGCTAATCGACTGGCTTCAAATTCATTACTGGAAGGTTTGGTTTTCGGACATAATGCCGCTATGAAAACAGTTAATTTATTAAACGAAAACAATTTTAATTTTGATGATCTGAAAGCTGTCCCGGAATGGAATGAAGAAGGCATGAAAATCATGGATGAAATGGTAATCGTTTCTTATCTGAGAAAACAGCTTCAGGAAATGATGAGCGACCTTGTAGGAATCGTAAGAAGCAACCGCCGTTTGAATATGGCGCTTCAGAAACATCAGGAAATCGCCGCCGCTGTGAATGAAATCTACCACTACTCCATTCTTTCACCACAACTTTCGGAACTGAGAAATTTAACAACCGTCGCTCACCTCATCATTACCCAATCGATGGAGATGAAGGAGAATAAAGGAGCATTCTATAATAAAGATTTAGCTTAAGCATCACAAAATATGAAAAGACCCGCATACGTTACGGATAAAGCTTTAAAACACTTCATCAAAAATTCTTTGGAAGAAGATATTCAGGATGGAGATCATTCTACCCTTTCCACCATTCCGAAAGATCTTGAACAAAGCGCAAAACTTCTGGTAAAGCAGGATTGTATTTTGGCGGGCGTTGAACTCGCTAAAATTATATTTAAAACTTTTGATAAAAACCTGAAGGTAGAAACTTTTGTGAAAGATGGCGATGCCGTGAAAGTAGGAGACATTGCATTTATTGTTACCGGAAGCGCTAGATCTATCCTGTCAACAGAAAGGCTTGTCCTCAACTGTATGCAAAGAATGAGTGGAATTGCAACTCTTACCTATGACTGGGATTCCCGGCTGATAGGCACTAAGACCAAGCTTTTAGACACCAGAAAAACAACCCCGAATTTCAGGATCTGTGAAAAATGGGCCGTAGCCATCGGCGGTGGCACTAATCACCGATATGGTCTTTACGACATGATCATGCTGAAAGATAATCACATTGACTACAACGGAAGCATTACCAATGCTGTAAAAATGGCTAAGGATTATATCAAAAAGAATAAAAAAGAAACTGAAGATCGAGGTGGAAACCAGAAATCTTGAAGAAGTACAAGAAGCCATTAAAGCAAAAGTAGACAGAATCATGCTTGACAATATGGATGTGAAAACAATGAAGCAAGCAGTGAAAATGGTAAATGGCTCATGTGAAACAGAAGCATCAGGCGGAATTACGCGTGAGCAACTCAAGGAAATTGCTTCTACAGGCGTTACTTACATCTCCGCGGGCGCATTGACACATTCCGCAGAAAATATGGATCTCAGCCTTAAAGCGGTGAAATAACGTTAAACTTTTAATAAAAACAAAGGCTTTTTGTTAAAAATTCAATAATGTGATTTTTTTCATATGAAATACCAATTATTATTCAACACATTGTAAATCAGAAAAGTAATACTTATTAAGATCGAGTAAAAATTAACATACAGTTAATATTAGTTAAAATTTATTTTACCAATTTTGCAGAAAATTAAATCTAACTATTACTAACGATTATGAAATTAATCAACAAATCAATACTAACTGTAGCGATCACGCTATCTACGGCTAGTGTTTATTACGCTCAAGAGGTTAAGGACACTGCAGCAAAATCCAAAGACATTGAAGAGGTAATTCTAAGAGGTGTTACGGATATCGCTAAAGATAGAAAGACGCCGGTTGCAGTATCTACCATTAAAGCTGCACAGATTCTTGAAAGACAAGGTAACCAGGAACTTGTTGAATTACTAAATACGACACCATCGGTTTACGCTACAAAAGGTGGAGGAGGTTTTGGAGACTCCCAGCTTTCAATACGAGGTTTCGAAAGTAAGAATATCGCAGTAATGGTTAACGGTATGCCTGTAAATGACATGGAGAGTGGAACAGTTTATTTCTCTAACTGGACAGGTCTCTCTGATGTTACCAGCACAATGCAAGTACAAAGAGGTCTCGGATCTTCGAAATTGGCAATCGCATCTGTAGGAGGTACACTAAACTTCCTTACTCGTTCTGCAGACATGAAGAAAGGCGGAGTGGTGAGATTGGGAATTGGTAATGATGATTATTTAAAAACTTCATTTGCCTATAATACGGGTAAATCACAAAATGGATGGGCAACTTCATTCTTAATGTCAAGACAAGCTGGTGGCACATACGTTGAAAATACAGATTACGAATCATATACCTATTTCTTTGCTTTAGGTTATCAGCCAAATGAGAAGCATAATTTACAGTTTATGATAACGTCTTCTCCACAATGGCATGATCAGAGATCTTACGCTCCAACAATTGGAAATTATATAAAGTTCAACCCGGATCACGATAATACTCCTTACAGACAATATAACTCAGATTTTGGATACTATACTGATTCAAACGGAAATAAGGTAGCTGTTGCAAATGCAATGAATTACTATGCCAAGCCAGTAATGATGTTGAACTGGGATTGGACAATAAGTGATAAATCTACATTAAGTACTGTAGCCTACATGTCTAATGGACGTGGAGGTGGAGCAAGAAACTTAGGTGGAATTGCAGGAAAAGGAATGAGTACATTCTACGATAACATGGGCCATTACAATTATGACCAAATATTCGCGGGTAATGCTGCTATAAATCCTGTAACAGCTCCTGCTAATAGTACTTTAATACGATCAGCGAGTGTTAATTCGCACAACTGGTATGGTATCTTAATGAACTTCCAACATAAAATTAATGAAAACTGGAACTTCTCAGTAGGTACTGATGACAGATATTACTATGGTTATCATTATCAGGTGCTTTCAGATCTCTATGGAGCTTCAGGATATAAAGATAACGCGAACAAAAACGCTCCTAACAGACTTGTTACAAGAGAATACGACTATAAAAAACTTACTTGGAACCCTTTCGGAGGCTCTACTGCACCAATGGATGAAAGACTTTCATTCAGTAATGATGGTGAAGTGCTTTGGTATAGCGGCTTTGGACAGATAGAATATTCTAATGAACAACTTTCTGCCTTTGTACAAGGATCCGTTTCTAACCAAGGATACCAAAGAATTGATGACTTTGTACTTCCTGGATCAACTCAGCAAGGACAAACTATTGACAGAAAGACAGGATTTAAAAATCTTTTTGGTTTTAATATTAAAGGAGGGGCCAACTACAATTTAGATAGTAACAATAACGTATTTGCTAACATTGGTTATTACAGTAAACAACCTTTAATGAGTGCTGTATATCCAAGCAATCAGCAGGTAGTTAATCCTAACTTGACAAATGAAAAAATCTTTTCAGTTGAATTAGGATATGGTTTCAAAACTGGTGATTTTAACGCAAAGGTAAATTTATATAGAACTGAATGGAAAGACAGATTCTATAGAAGAGGTAATATCGCAAATATCGACGGAAATGGCAACACAGGTTATTCAGAGGTTAGCGGAATTACTCAACTTCACCAAGGAGTAGAACTCGAAGCAAACTATAGATTAAACCAATTCGTAGAATTTAACGGAATGTTTTCTTGGGGAGATTATCAATATAAAGGAAATGCAACAGGCTCTAATTTCTTAGATGACAATACTCCGGTTGCAATTAACGGAAATAATACTTCAACTTTATATTTAGATAAGGTGAAAGTTGGTGGTAGCAGTAATAATAGTATTCCTCAAATGACTGCATCTTTAGGAACAACAGTTACTCCGGTTAAATTCCTAAAAGTATATGGAACTTGGCAATATACAGGAAAAATTTACTCAACACTTAACGTTGCTGATTTCCTAAGTCCTGGCAATGAAGCTCTCGAGTTACCTAATTTTAATTTATTTAATGTTGGTGCATCTTATAAGATTCCTTTGAAGAACCAAAATCAGTATTTCACCGTTGGTGTTAATGTTTATAACCTGCTTGATACAACTTATATTCAAGATGGTGCTACAAATATTAAGGCAACTGATAAGATCACATCAAATAGCGATCCAGACAAAGGAAAAACTTATGAGGAAGCGGGAAGAACTTACAAGGGTCTTGCTGATGCAAACAGAGTATTCTTCGGATTCGGAAGAACTTGGTCTACAACATTATCTTTCAACTTCTAATAAACATTAGATTTTATACATATCAATCCCGGCTTTTCGCCGGGATTTTTGTTATATTTGTGTCCTAGAAAAGAAAAAATAGAATTATGGATTTTTACAAAATTTTTCTTAGTGCCCACAAAGGATTTGGGTATTTGGAATTGGTTTTAGTGGCATTATTTATTATTGCTCTTTTAACCGTCATGTTTGGCTTTAGTGGTAAAGTAAACAAGTTCCTTAAGAAGACCACACTCTTCACAATGATTTTCTTTCATGTTCAGTTCTTAGTAGGAATATGCTTGTTACTGATCTTCTCACCAGGCTTTAAAGCTGCATTGGATTCAGGAACTTTAATGAGTGACTCATATTCAAGATTCCAGTATGTAGAACATCCTTTTTCTATGCTGATCGCTGCCGTTTTAATGACGATTATCAACAAAAAAGTAAAAACCAACCCTACCATTTCTTTAGGCGTTGTGATTATGGGATTGATCGCAGCAGGTTTATTCGCATTCGCGTTCCCTTGGGCAAGAGTCTTCGGGGCATAAATATATTAACGTAAACAATTTTTAATTAAATCAATGAAAGTAGCTGTAGTAGGTTCAACAGGAATGGTTGGACAAGTTATGCTTAAAGTTCTCGAGGAGAGAAACTTCCCTGTCACAGAATTAATCCCGGTAGCATCCGAAAAATCTGTTGGTAAGAAGGTGAAGTATAAACAGGAAGAATTTACGATTGTAAGCATGAAAGACGCTATAGCTGCCAAACCTGATATTGCCATTTTCTCAGCCGGAGGGGCCACTTCACTGGAGTTTGCTCCCCTGTTTGCAGAAGCCGGCACTACCGTGATCGACAATTCTTCCGCATGGAGAATGGATCCTGATAAAAAACTGGTCGTTCCGGAAATTAATGCCCATGTGCTGACAAAAGAAGATAAGATCATCGCCAACCCGAATTGTTCCACAATTCAGCTGGTAATGGTTTTAGGGCCTTTAAATAAGAAATACGATCTGAAAAGAGTAATTGTCTCTACTTATCAATCCGTTACAGGTACCGGAAAAGCTGCCGTAGATCAGCTGAATTCCGAAATTACAGGAGATGAGACTATCGCAAAAGTTTATCCTTATCAGATCTTTAAGAATGCACTTCCTCACTGTGATGTTTTTGCAGATGACGATTATACTAAAGAAGAGATTAAACTGATGAAAGAACCTAAGAAAATTTTAGGGGACGACACATTTAACCTTACAGCAACTGCGGTGAGAGTTCCTGTTCAGGGTGGTCACTCGGAAAGTGTAAACATCGAGTTTGAAAACGAATTCGATCTTGACGAAGTAAGAAAGATCTTATCTGAAACTCCCGGAGTCGTGGTGATGGATAACGTTAAAAACAACGAATATCCTATGCCGCTGTATTCCGAAGGTAAAGACGAAGTTTTCGTCGGAAGGATAAGACGGGATCTTTCACAGCCCAAGACCCTGAATCTCTGGATTGTGGCAGACAACCTGCGAAAGGGAGCCGCAACCAACGCAGTACAGATCGCAGAATATCTTGCAGCCAACAACTTAGTTTAAACTAACAAAATACAAAAGAGTCTCAGAATTGAGATTCTTTTTTTTATCAAACCTATGAACATTCAGAAAAATAATAATACAGATAAATTAGCCTTTCAAAAGCTTATTGCTGCATTTGGAATTATTCTCTTTATCGGAAAAATCGTTGCCTGGAAACTCACAAATTCGGATGCTGTATTTTCCGATGCTATGGAAAGTATCGTCAATGTCATCAGCGCATTTATGGGATTGTATTCGCTATATCTTGCGGCCAAACCCAGAGACGAAGATCATCCGTACGGACATGGAAAAGTGGAATTCGTAACCTCCGGAATCGAAGGCGCCTTAATTGCCATTGCCGGACTCATGATCATGTACGAAGGAGTCCACAGCCTGATTATCGGGAAAGTTTTAAACAAACTCGATCTCGGGATCTGGATTATTGCCGCAACTGCCATTATCAATTATCTTTTAGGGTATATCTCCATTAAAAAAGGTAAAGCAGAAAATTCTTTAGTATTGATATCATCGGGGAAACATCTTCAATCCGATACTTTTACAACACTCGGTGTTGTTGTCAGTTTGATTGTGGTGTATTTTACTAAAATTTACTGGCTGGATTCTGTTGTTGCCTTAGGATTTGGGGGATATATTATTGTGGTGGGATACAAAATCGTCCGAAAATCTTTAAGCGGAATTATGGATGAGCAGGACCCCGAACTTTTAAATCAGATCATCAGAGTGTTGGAAGAAAACCGCCGCACAGAATGGATCGATGTTCACAACATGAAGATCCAGCAGTTTGGGGCGCATCTTCATATCGACGCTCATATTACACTTCCATGGTATTACAGTCTCCGTGATGCCCATAATGAAATGGAAAAGATGATCATTCTTCTTGTTAACAACATTGATAGAACCATAGAGTTTAATTTTCATATGGACGACTGCAGACCAATCTCCTGCTCTATCTGCCAGATCGCCGACTGCCCCGTACGGGAAAATGATTTTGTAAAAAGAATAACCTGGACACCCGAGAATGTAACCTGCGTGGATAAACACACCGCAGAATAAAGTATAGCAATTTTATTCTTTAATTCCCAAGGCTCTTTTATAAATGCCTATTTCTTTTTGAAGGTCAGCAATCAGCTTGTTTTTTTCATCCAGCTCTTTGATAATCTTAGATTCAGGATTGAGGTGCAAATCTTGTGGATAATAATCGGTAATCTCGGTGAGAAAATCATACTCCATGGCAATTCCCAGATTCCAGAGAATCCCGAACTGCAGCGAAGGCTGTTTGAAATAATTGGCGAGAGAAGAAGGACTGATCGTCATCCGTCTTGCCACTTCAGCCTGGCTGAGCTTTTTATCCCGCATCACCTTCTTTACCAATTGTCCTATATGAGGATGCGGATGACTGCTTTTCCGAAGATATGTTCTATTCATCATAATATTATTTTTTTAAATGGTTGGGGTTATAAACAGGTCGATTGGCGTTGCAGATCCCTCGCTATACGTCTTAGATATATCCGTTGACGTGTAACATATATAAAGACACGTCTTAAATACATCAGTCTACGTTTTATAATAAACCAAATACGTCTAACACAGATAATTGTATATCTTAAACGTATAGGAATGGGTCTTAAACGTCTAAATATCATTCTCAGACGTATATCGACGGTAATAAAACATCGGGATAATAAGCAAAAGAATCAGTGGCTGTATCACAAACCTTCTCATATAGAAAGAAAAGAGGTATCCGACCTCAAACTGAGTGTAGATACAGTAAACGTAAATCGGAAAGGTGATGCCGAAAATGATCAGCATTAAAACAGCACCCTGAGCCGTCCATTTTCTATTTTTAAACCAAAAATGAATCACCACACAGGAAAAGAAAAGATTTACAATAAACCTGAAAAGATAATTTACAATCAATTCTCCCCACTCGAATTCGGGAAAAGCCATATTCTTGTCGGCTTCATGAAAGTAATGGAGAAAGGGATCATAGAAAATATGGTCTTCCAGAACTCTTACACCGATAAGACCTGAAATTCCTGCAATGACGAGCAACCAGTTGAGAATTTTCATTTTTTTAAAGCAAAGAATTTAATCCATATTAACCAAAGTACTACTACCGTTCCGTAAATAACGGCCGGAAAGATAAAATCATGAGCCATTTTGCCGTATTGCTCGTAATCAGTCATCACGATATTGAGCCCAACAATTCTAAAAACATTCATCACATATAATAAAAAGAGACCCGAAAATACAAAAATGAATGTTTTTTTACCTTTATAAAAAGCAAAAACAAAAGAAGCAAAGAGGATCATCACGGATATCGCATTACACCCTTCCACCATTCTGGTAGCGTAAATATTTTTTACCTTGAAATATATCTGTTGTCCTTTTATATCATTATAAAGACTTGTAGGATATCCCATAAAATTCTGAAGATCCTTTACCTTTTCCGCAATACAACGAGAAAACGGATCTAACCCTAGCTGCGCAAAACTATTTAAATAAAATTGATATGATAAAAGCAGCACGACATATACAATAATGAAGCGCAGCAAAATACTCAAAACCGGTTTAAAATCCTTTAACATATTACAAAGATAGAAATTAGACCGTAATTTACTATATTTGTTTCATCTATGAATTCTGAAAACGCTAAACGATTTTTTGAAAACAATACAGGAAAAAAATCTTCTGAGTTTATCACTTTAGCTCAAAGCGGTTCTGCGAGGGTGAATTTTCTGGCCATCGCCGGAGATGAAAAATATATCGTCACTTACAACGAAAATATCCGGGAAAACGAAAGTTTTTTATATTATTCACAGGTATTTTCAGAGCTAAAGCTCAGCACACCAAAGATCTTTGCCGTTTCAGAAGACCGGAGAATGTACATTCAGGAGTTCCTGGGAGAGCATACACTTTCTGATTTTATTGCTGCAGAGGGGCTGTCGGGAAATGTAAAAACTTTAGTAAAGCAGACGTTAGAAAAGCTTTATCAGCTTCAGGTTCTTACCCAAAACAAGATTGATTTTGAAAATACTTTTGAATATGAAGCTTATGATGAGCTTCCGGTGATTCATGATCTTTATTATTTTAAAAATTTCGTGGCAGATATTCTCGAGCTGGAATATCATAAATCTTCCCTACTGAAAGAGTTTAAAAAGATCGCCACACTCATTGAAAATCTTCAGCCCAAAGGTTTGATGATACGGGATTTTCAGTCAAGGAATATTATGGTTGATGAAAAAGGTTCGGTTTCATTCATTGATTACCAATCTGCGATAAAAGGCCCTTTGATGTATGACGTAATTTCTTTTCTTTTTCAGGCTAAAGCCAATTTCCCGGAAGATTTTAAACATGAAATGCTGGAATATTACATTCAACAGTTTGATAATGATGAAAAAAAACTTCAACTAAGACAATCGGTAAAGCCGCTTCAGATGATGAGATTCCTGCAGGTTTTGGGAGCTTATGGTTTCAGGGGCCTGATTCAGAGAAAGCCGCATTTTATGGCAAGTCTGGAGCAGGGAATCAAAAACATCACAGAATTCGCTGAAACTTGGGATGATATGAAACATTATCCCGAGCTTAAAAGAGTAATTGAACAATTGAATATGGATAGTACGAATTTGAAAATTGAGGAAATTTTGAACCATTAAGATTTTGTTTAAGAAGTTAATGGTTTAATAAAATATAAATAAAATGCTACACATCGACATACACAGTTTTTCGTACAAGAAGGGAGGAATTCCTAAGGACACAACAGGAAACGGAGGCGGATTTACATTCGACTGCCGCGGCATCCTGAATCCCGGAAGAGTGGAAGAATATAAAATTCAGACCGGAAACGACATCGGTGTTCAGGAATATCTGGAAACAAAAACCGATATGCCTAAATTTTTAGAGCTTATCAAAAGCCTGATCTCTATTAATATCGACAATTACCTGGAAAGAGGTTTTGAAAATCTTCAGATCAATTTCGGATGTACGGGCGGACAGCACAGATCGGTATATTCTGCAATAAAAATCGCTCATTTCATTGAGGAGAAATATGGTGATAAAGTGGAGATCAGCCTTCATCATGATGAGCAGCATCAACTTAATTCATAAATGATAAGCGATAATTTATAAATGATTATTAAACGCTTTGAAAATTATCAATCATCACTTATCAATTATAGACTATGAAAGCTCTTATTTTTGCGGCGGGAAAAGGAACCCGGCTGAAACCATTTACCGATCATCACCCCAAAGCATTGGCAAAAGTAAATGATGTTCCGCTTTTGGAAAGAAACATCAGATATTTAAAAAATTTCGGGATAAATGATTTCGTCATTAATATTCATCATTTTGGAAATCAAATAGTTGATTTTTTAAAGCTAAATGATAATTTTGGATGTAAAATAGAAATATCAGACGAATCCGATGAGCTTCTGGAAACGGGTGGCGGCTTGATTTTTGCTAGAAAATTCCTCGATCATGGGGAAGATTTTCTGATCATGAACGCCGATATTCTTACCGATATCAATATCACAGATTTTGTAAAATACCACAAAAAGATAAAAGATTTCGCTACATTAGCTGTTTCAGATCGGGAAAGTTCCAGAAAACTGCTTTTCAATGATGAATTGGTATTAAGGGGCTGGCTGAATGTGCAGACCGGTGAACAGAGACTTGCAGAATTTAATAAAGGATTCAGAGCCTTAGCTTTCAGTGGTGTTCACTGCATAAATCCTCTCATTTTTGAAAAAATAAAAAGAACAGGAAAGTTTTCCGTAATGGAAGAATATCTTGATCTGATGCACACAGAAAAAATACACGGATATGTACACGACAGTATCTTGATAGATGTAGGAAGACCGGAATCTATAAAAGAAGCCGAAAAATATTTTAAATAAATTGCAATGGAAATTGAAGGAAGCAGAGACGAAAGTTTGGTGAATCCTGAACTTAATATCAACGAAACAAAACTACAGAACAGCCTGCGACAGAAAACGTGGGATGAGACCATTACCAAAGACAGCTGGATGGTGTTTAAGGTGATGGCTGAATTCGTAGACGGCTATGAAAAACTTGCCAAAATCGGCCCTTGCGTTTCAATTTTCGGGTCTGCAAGACTGAAGCCTCAGAGCAAGTATTATAAAATGGCAGTGGAAATCGCGGAAAAAATCACGAAATTAGGATTCGGGATTATTACCGGAGGAGGTCCGGGAATTATGGAAGCCGGAAATAAAGGTGCTTTCAATGCTCAGGGAAAATCAATAGGATTAAATATTGATCTGCCTTTTGAACAGCATTTCAATCCTTTTATCAATAAATCTTACTCCATGAACTTTGATTATTTCTTTGTAAGAAAAGTGATGTTTGTGAAGTACTCTCAGGGTTTTATTGTAATGCCGGGAGGTTTCGGTACGTTGGACGAATTTACGGAGGCACTCACACTGATCCAGACCAACAAAATAGGAAGATTCCCAATTGTTCTGGTGGGCTCCGATTTCTGGAGCGGATTACTGGATTGGTTTAAGGAAACTTTAATCAAAGAAAAAATGATTCATGAAGAAGATCTCGATCTTTACCGTGTGGTAGATACAGCTGATGAAGCAGTAGCACATATTAAAGCATTTTATGATAAATATTCTGTAAATGTGAATTTTTAATTGGCATATTATTTGTCACCCTTAATAAACAATCATGATTGTAAATCGATTATTTAAGATGAAAAAATATTTTTATATATCAGGAATGTTAACACTTTTTGTGTTAATGAGTTTCATGTATGTAGACTTTTTCTCTTCAATGACAAAGGTGGATTATATTGACGGAAGTAAAACATTGAAGTTTACCACTAAAATGAATACAAACCATATTTCGGATGCTATTAAAATAAATCCTAATACAGCAGGATTTGAAGCAGAAGTAAAAAAATATGTAAATAATAATTTTGATGTGTATGTCAATGGCTCTCCAAAAACACTTACATTCACCGGAAGCCAGGTAAGCGGAGAAACAGTATGGGTATATTTTGAGACAGGAGGTGTCTCAGATATCAGTACCTTAAGAATTAAAAACACCATTCTTCTGAGTGCTTTTCCCAAGCAGATCAATCTCGTGAATATTGCTTATAAAGGCAAGCAGAAAACGATGAATTTTCAACGGGGGAAAGAAGTGAATGAGGTTTCTTTTTTAGAGTAAAATAAAATTATATCAGCCATCGCAATTGCGGTGGTTTTTTCTTTATCAATTAAAAAAAGCTGTCTTTGGTGACAGCTTTTTACAGATATTTTTAAGTTCATTATTGTATCATTATATCATCCAACTGTACCGTTGTTGTAATTCCTGAACTGTTTCCTTCATATTTAAATACGATAAAACCATTACCCGTAAGCGAATTGGGAAGATTGTATGTACCTGATGATGCAAAGTTTCCATAACCGCTGGTAGGAAGTGAAGGAATCGTGAAGTTTGAGGTGATTTCGTTCAGGGTGGCTGTTGTAATCTCCGTTCCTTGAGTATAATTCGTTGTTGTATATACTTTAAGCACTTCACCGTTGTAATACCCGACATTAACTTTGAAAGATAAAGTATTGGCCGTCGTAAAATCTACCGGAACAAGGAAATAGTTCGTATATGTTGTATTAGCAGTTCCTCCATTGGCCGACATTTGAATATATTTGTTATTGCTGAAAGATTTTACCTGCCAATATCTGTTTCCGGTAAATGCATAATTCAGATACTTGGGGAATAATGCATTATCTGCGGCGTAACTTTCAAAATTTTCTGATAAAGAACCTGAATAAGTAATATTAGTGCCCCCAATAATACCTTCAGCAAACCGTGGATTTTTAAAATCAATATCATTGATTCCCCTAATTACTCCCTGATAGGCAGCATTATACCGGCTCATCACAAACGTAATATCACCGTTTGCATTTGGAATCTGATAGGCAGAAGGTTTAAAGAATGCATCAGTACGGATAATTGCTGTATTTCCATTTGCATCTACAAGACTTCTGTTGGTATCAATAGTATTACCTGAAATATCAACGCCCACGATAGGTTTACCAATATCAGTTTTCGTGAACTGAACATTTTTAATTTTAACTAAAGTACTGATCCAACTACTGTTACTGTTATTAATATCAGTAATGTTAATTTCTCTGGGTACAATATTGACAATCTCCAGACCAGATCCGTTGCAAACACCGGAAATATATCTCCCGATGATAGATTCAGGAATTCTTCCGATTGGATAGTCGGGATCTTCAACGCCTAATGTAATCACTCCTGAAGATTTCCCGATAAGCATTCCATTTGCCTTTATTCTTATATGAGCTCCGATTGGAAAGTCAGTGTAGCTAAGAGATTTATTGATTCCCACGGTTAATCCAACAGTTGGATTTTCCGGTTTATCCTGAAACGTAATGGTTTTATAGAAATTTCCGTTAGCATCAGAGGAGACAACATATCCATCGAAAATGACTGCCGGATGAAGTGCATCCTGAGCGGGAATTTTATACATCTGCCCGGTATAAACACTTGATGATGTAGCAGGAGCCAATGCCACAACATCTGCCATCGTCATGGTAGGGGCATCAAACTTATTGTTACATACAATTTCCGGGGCATCCCATTTCTCATCGTGGATACATGAAACCTGGGCTATTAACAATGTAATCCCCAAACTAATTTTTAAGAAATTTTTTATATTCATTTTTTTATATTCTATTTAAATTTTAAAATCTGACCTGTAAGCTTATAAAATAAGAACGCCCTTGCTGATACCAGTATTTTGGAGCAAAGTTGGGATACTTGCTGCTAAAATCATTTTCAAAATCCACATCCCCATTTGCGCTCCTTATTTGCTCAAAACCACCTGTTATGTATCTTTTATTATCAAGAATATTATTTACAGATCCTGAAACCAACACATAATACTTCCCGAACAGCCAGGATTTTCCTACGTTCGCGTTGAAGAAGAATGCCGAAGGAAACTGAACCTGTTTTATGTAATGCTCAACTTTAGAACCATCAAGATTTACAAATGGAGTATTGCTGTTATTGTTCTGAATAAATTCATCGGTTCTGAGAATCGCAGAAGGATCAAGGTTATTATCGTCAAGGTAATTCCAGCTGGCTCCGAACCGCCAATATTTGGGAGAATTATAACTAAATCCGGCACAGAAAGCTTTCTGTGCGGTACCTCCTACTTTGAAATTTTTGATATATGCAGTACCCAGATCACTGTAAGGAGCAGCCATAACATCTGATGAAATATAGACCTCAGGATTATTTGTATATCTGAAATCTCCCCAGCTCGCCGCACCCTGCAGCGAAAGTGCAGGCAAAACTTTCACATCAATTCCCAGCTCGACACCCATATTTCTTTTGTCAACTTTAGACATTGTCTGAGTAACAAACGCACTGGCCGTTTTATCCTGAATACTTGTACCATCTGAAACACTGATCTGCAATCCGTCTGCAAAAAAACGCTGAACATTTGTATCATTTTTCACATCAACGATATAGCCCGTTGCTCTGAGTTTTATAAAAGGTGTTGAAATAACATAGTTGATGTCATTAGCACTGATTACAGCATTTTTAATATTCGGAACGGAATAATTATTGGCTCTCGGATTGATGAAAATATCATCCAGAAAAGGAGCCTGCGAGAAATAAGCTCCATTATAAACAAAGAAATTCCGTCCGTTCAGTCTGTAAACGAGCTGTCCTTTTATTCCTCCATTCAAATAATTAAAATCGTTACTTTTTCCGAAAGAATTGTTTTGATAAAGATAATTTCGAAATAATCCTTCTCTGTTGGATGTTGAATAGGCGATCAGCCCACTTACAAAAATATCAAAATGTCCTTTGGAAAATTTAAATCCCGGATTTATTTTGATTTCCTGCTTTCTTACAATATAATCGTAGTTTAATTTATCTCCAACCTGTTTATGCGTTTCGGGATCATTTACATTATATAATCCTGAAGAACCACGTTTATTGGAATCGGCATACGGATCTATATTCAAAGCATAATCTGCACCCAATAAATCATTGATTTCTCTGTAATTTTCCGATTTAAAATTCTGATAAGAAATATTTAAAAAGAATCTTGATGTATCATTTACATTATACGTATAATGTGTTGCTGCATTCAAAATTTTATCATCGCTTACATCATTCACCAGAAAATACCTTGCGCTTTTGTCTGCACTGTTGCGGTTTGCCGTGTACAATGCATTCCAATTGATTTGTGTGACATCCTGATTATTATTCACCCAGTTTTCATGAGCAGTAAGATATCCCTGCTGCAACATTTCGTATTGGTCTGCCGGTGTATTATTATGAAGCTGACT
The DNA here is from genome assembly GCF_039727685.1 of Chryseobacterium sp. POE27. Taxonomy (NCBI): domain Bacteria; kingdom Pseudomonadati; phylum Bacteroidota; class Flavobacteriia; order Flavobacteriales; family Weeksellaceae; genus Chryseobacterium; species Chryseobacterium sp. POE27. The sequence continues at coordinate 3,014,649 of NZ_CP152475.1, read as the reverse complement.
ATACGTAATACTGTTTAAATAATAGCCCGGTAATTTTTTATTATAAGTAGGAGAAGGATTCTGTGCGTTCTGCCAGTCTAATCTCGATCCTTTATCTTTTCCGGACTGATACGAAACGGAACTCCACAGATTAGATTTTCCATTAATTTTCCAGAAGTCCTGCAACTGAAATATTGGCTGAAAACCTTTTCTTATCCTTTCATTTCTTTTTTCGCCATTCTGCCATCCCCAATACGAATTGTAATGAATTCCTCTGTAATCATAAACTTCCTGAGTGTTGGGACTCGAGACAGATCTTCTGTAGGGCGAAGCAAAGGCATTGAAAGTGATTGTATGATTGTCATTTATCTTTTTTTCAATTCCCAGATAAGTTCCATAACCGTCATAAAATGTTCCTTCCTGAATACCTTCTTCTGCCCATCTTTTTGCACCCATTATGGTAAAGGCCCATCCATTCTTATTCATTCCGGAGGTATATCTTAAGGTGAGTCTCTGGCGGTAATTTCTGTTGGTAGCAGAATAACTGACCTGAAAACCTTTTCTGTATTCACTCGATTTGGTATTTTTATAAATAGTTCCGTTGACACCACCAAAAACATATTCAGAAGGAGAATGATTGGCAGAAGTTTCCGGGTATCTTACAATTTCATTAAGACCACCCCAGTTGGAAAAATCAACATTCCCATTATCAGATTTCACCATAGAAATACCGTTGAGTATATTTTCCGAAGCTCTGCCATCGACCCCTCTTGGACGGAACCCGTAAAATCCCAGATCAAAGCTTGCAATTTTACTAAAAACATCCTGAGACGACTGCAATAAACCAACTGTAGAAGTCTGGCCGCTGCCTTCTTCATCATCGCTACTGCTGTTATCAATAATCACTAACCCCTGATCTGCGGCTGTTGGTTCAGGAAAGAGTGTAATAATTCCTAAATCTTTTTTCTTCTCATTGTCTTCGACTTCAAACTCCATTACTTTTGTTTCGTAATTCGGTTTGGTAATAACAATCTGGTAATGTCCAGGCATCACATCCACAAACTGGAAATATCCAATTTTGTCTGCTGTTACCTCGTTATCTCTTCCTTTGATCTCTACTTCCGCCCTTTCTATAGGCTTTCCATCCACATCTTTAAGATACGCAGAAACAATGGTCTGCGCAAAATAGTATGAAGCCGGAAGTAAAGTAAATAAAGAGACCAACGATAATTTTTTCATCATAGTATTTATTTTTAATCACTTTTCGTGTTTAGTTTAAGAAGTCTGAAAGCTTTGGGCGACAAATTTAATAAAATTTTACAATTCACACTATTTTGATATTAATTTTTTATAATATTGCAAACATTTAGATGTAATTCAAAATAAAACACAAATAAAAACCCTTAAAATTAAATATATCTAAATATTAATTTATAAAATAATAAAGTTTGTAAATAACATTAAAAATAACACAATGATAATGAAGAAATTTTCAATTTTAGTTACTATTCTTATTTCAATAATGACCTTTTCACAGCAACAGGGAAAACTAAGAAAAGTCGCCACAGTAGGCTTTTTAAATGTTGAAAATCTTTGGGACACGATTCGTTCAGCAGATTATATAGACGGAACGAAAGACCCTACAGACCCGGCATTCCATCGAAGTATTCCTTTTGATTCCATTCAATTTTTAGAATCAGAAAAATATGACGGTGTCTGGAGTGATAATGCTCTGATCGGTAAAAAAAGTTATAAAATACCAAAACGGCTCAGAAGATTTTACCCCGAAAAGTTCAAAAAATTACAACACCAAAATTTACAAAACAAAACTCGCCAACGAGGCAAAAGTGATCTCAGAAATGGGTGCTCAATATACAAAAACAGCTCCTGCCATCGTCGGACTGATTGAGGTTGAAAACAGGCAGGTGATTGAAGATCTTATCAAAGAGCCTGCTTTAAGGAAATATGATTATGGAATTATTCATTACAATTCTTATGATTACAGGGGAATTGATGTTGCCCTGATTTATCAGAAGAAAAGATTTACTCCTGTGAATTCATTAAAAAAAGAACTGAAAATTTTTAATGACTCGGGAAAAAGAGAGTACACAAGAGATATTTTGGTAGTTACAGGTTTTCTTGATGATGAAAAAGTGGCGTTTTTCATGAATCACTGGCCATCAAGAAGAGGTGGAGAAGAGGTCTCACTTGCTAAAAGAAACGCAGCAGCAGCATTATTGAAACAACAAATGGACAGTATAAGAGCAACAGATCCTACGACAAAACTTTTTGCAATGGGTGATTTTAATGATGATCCGGTCAGTTCAAGCTTGAAAAATTACTTAAAGGCACAGCCTTCTCCGAAAGATTTAAGCGAAACTACACCTTACCTTAATTTGATGTATCCTTTGTACAAAAAAGGAGTTGCTTCGCTGGCTTATCAGGATGCCCCGAATTTATTTGACCAGATCATTGTTTCTAAAAACTTACTATCAGATCAGGTGACAAAAGAGTATTCCGTGTATAAGACAGAAATTTTTGCACCGCCATATCTTGTTAATAAAGAAGGAAATTACAAAGGCTATCCTTTCAGATCATGGAATGGCGACCAGTTTACAGGAGGATACAGCGACCACTTTCCGGCATTCGTGATTCTTCAGAAAGAACCTTAATTAAAATGTTGATTTTGAGTGTTTTTTGCGTAAATTTATCTTATGAAAAATATAGTATTCCTTTTACTTGTAGCACTTTTACCATTCAGCTGTCTGGCGCAGACTGATTCTAAAAATGACAAAGAAAAATCAGAAATGAAGCCTTCAAAAAATGAAGATGGCGAATGGGACCTTACAGTGATTGACACGCAATTCGATTATTTTCTGAATGCTGTTGCAAAACCGATCAGCCAGTATTCCGAATCTTACTTAAAGAGCAGAAACACTTTATTGGTTTCCGAATGGAATTCGTATTATTCTTCAGGAAGATACAGAAACGTTATAGAATCGTCCATCGATTATGACCCTAAAGAAAAATACGGATTAAAATTTGAGTATAAACTATATCAGGTTTTTGCTTATGTAAACTGGAAATACGGCTTGAGAATGAATGGGCTTTCGGAAAGTGATACCACGAGATATTAAAAAGGTTCAGCACTGCGCTGAACCTTTCCTTTTTATAAATAGCTTATAATTATTTGTTAAATAATTCCTCAACTTTATCCCAGTTTACCACATCGAAAAATGCAGCAACATAGTCAGGTCTTCTGTTTTGATAATTTAAATAATAAGCATGCTCCCAAACATCAAGTCCTAAAACAGGAGTTCCTTTTACATCTGCAACAGGCATTAATGGGTTATCCTGATTCGGAGTAGAAGTAACAGCAACAGAACCATCAGCATTTTTTACCAGCCAAGCCCATCCTGACCCAAATCTTGTTTTGGCAGCATCAGAGAAATCAGTTTTAAATTTCTCAAAACCTCCATACGTTTCAATAGCAGCTTTTACATTTCCTACAGGCTCTTTGCTTCCGCCAGGTGTAAGAATTTCCCAGAACAGAGTATGGTTGAAATGTCCACCTCCATTATTTCTTACCGCAGGCTTATCGGTTCCGGTCTGGCATATTTCTTCAATGCTTTTTCCTTCAAGATCGGTTCCTTTAATAGCATTGTTTAAATTATCGATATAAGCCTGGTGATGTTTTGTATGGTGGATTTCCATTGTTTTTGCATCAATAGTCGGCTCTAATGCGTCGTATGCATATCCTAGTTTTGGTAATTCAAATGACATATTTTTATTTTTTAATTGTTATTAACCCAAATTTAACCATAAATAAAACGATATTCAAAAATCAGGTATTACTTTAATAAATCTTTAACATTGATATATTGACTTAGAATGAATTAAATTTTGAAACAAGAAGTTTGACAATTATTCATTTTAGTAAAAAAAGCAAAAGCACGAACCAAACGATCCGTGCTTTCTATTTAACAAATTAAATCAATTTATTTATTCATTGACATAAGGAATTCTTCATTATTGATGGTTCCTTTGATATTTTTATCAACAAATTCCATGGCTTCAATAGGATTCATTTCAGAAAGATATTTCCTTAAAATCCACATCCTTTGTGAAGTAACCTCATCAAGAAGCAAATCATCTCTACGCGTGCTTGAAGCCACGAGATCAATAGCCGGATAAATTCTTCTGTTGGCAATTTTTCTGTCAAGCTGAAGTTCCATATTCCCGGTTCCTTTAAATTCTTCGAAAATCACTTCGTCCATTTTAGAACCTGTATCAATAAGTGCTGTTGCAATAATCGTTAAAGAACCACCTCCTTCAATTTTTCTTGCAGCACCGAAGAATCTTTTCGGTTTGTGAAGCGCATTGGCATCCACCCCTCCGGAAAGTACTTTTCCTGACGCCGGTGTTACCGTATTGTATGCTCTTGCGAGTCTTGTAATAGAATCCAGTAAAATCACGACATCATGTCCGCATTCTACCATTCTCTGGGCTTTTGCCAAAACAAGATTGGCCACTTTCACGTGTTTCTCTGCCGCTTCATCAAAGGTAGATGCGATTACTTCAGCATTTACGCTTCTTTCCATATCCGTAACTTCTTCAGGACGTTCGTCGATCAAAAGCACCATCATATAGACTTCAGGATGATTGGCTGCAATAGAATTGGCGATGTCTTTCAGCAACATGGTTTTACCTGTTTTTGGCTGGGCAACAATCATTGCTCTCTGTCCTTTCCCGATTGGCGCGAACAGATCAACAACCCTTGTGGAAATCGTAGATCCTTTTCCTGCCAGATTGAATTTTTCCTCAGGGAAAAGCGGTGTAAGATATTCGAATGCAACACGGTCTTTAATGAACGCCAGGTCACGTCCGTTAACCTCAGTAGGTCTTAATAAGGAAAAATATTTTTCTCCTTCTTTAGGTAATCGTACGATACCTTTTACAGTATCTCCGGTTTTTAAACTGAAATTTCTGATCTGAGCGGTAGAAACATATACATCATCAGGTGAAGAAATATAGCTGAAATCCGATGAACGGAGAAAGCCATAATTATCAGGTAAAATCTCTAAAACTCCTTCAATGCTAACCATTCCGTCGAAAGAAAATTCTTTTTTCTGATCCTGATGGTCATCATTTTTCTCAGAATGCTGCTGTTGCTGCTTATTCTGATTTTGGTTTTGATTCTGATGCTGATTTTTATTTTGATTTCCGTTGTTTTGCGGATTGCTGTGTTGTCCTCTTTGAGGTCTGGCCTGATTCTGAGGGATATTTGGCCTTTCTTCTGCTGGAGCAGATTCCTGAGTTTCTGTGTTTTTAGGGGCATCCTGCTTTTCTTGCAGAATCTCTGTAGGAGCCGTATTCGCCGGAGTTACCCTTTTTCTTTTTTTCTTCGCCGCAGCTGATGAAGTTTCTTCTGTAGTGGTTGCCTGCTCAGGTTTTACTTCTTCCTGCTTTGGTTCTTCAGAAGGTTTCTCTTCTGTTTCTATTTTTTCTTCAGCCTTTGGTTTTTGTTCTGTCGGAGCTTTTACTTCCGTTTTCGGTTTGGCTGCTGTTTTCTTTGGAGCAGCTTTTCTTGAAGGTGCCTTTACCGTTTTTTCTGCGGTTTCCTCTCCGGTATCTATACTGCTTTCTGTGGCGTTGAAATATTCTTTCGCTACTTTGGGATTCGAAGCCTGAAAGTCAAGAATTGCAAAGATTTTGTCATTTTCAGTGCTGTTTCTTGCAACTTTAACGCCCAAATCCTTTAAGATTTTAGTCAGCTCCGTTACGGATTTTGACCTTAACGTTTCAATGTTAAACATATTTAATGTAAAAAATGTAATTAATTGTGAGTAAGAAAAGTAAGTCGGGTGACTTTTGTTTTCAAGTACATTTGTATAATGCAAATCTACACTTATTTTTGAATTGTGCAAAATTTATGTTATTTTTGCCTGGAATTTAATTGTAATGATACAAAGAATACAGACCATATGGATATTTTTAGCAGTTTTAGCTGCTGTATTTCTGTTCATTGCGGGTCAGGATGTGGTTATTTCAGATGGTTTACCGGTATTGGATGCTGCCTGTGTGATCCTTGTTTTGGTTGGTTTACTGAGTGTATTCAGTTATAAAAACAGAAAAAGACAAATTTTGCTGAATAACATCAGCATCATTATAAACGTTTTGTTGGTTGGTATATTGATTTACTGGTTACTAAAATTATCCGGAGGAATGCAGATTCCTGAGAAGGGTATTGAGCCAATGTTTCCATTGATTGCGATTGTATGTTTGTTTATTGCAAACATTTACATCAAAAAAAGATGAGAGGCTCGTAAAATCTGTAGACAGACTTCGATAACCTTACAACGATTTTTTGAGTGAGAACAGCTCCTTTTTGGAGCTGTTTTTTTTGTTTTTAAATTCAAATAAAAACCACTTATCTCCCCCCTAATTTACTTCGGAATCGGAAACCACATCAAAAATCTTGTTATGATCTTTAAATGATGACATTTGTAACAAATGGATCATAAGTAACACCTATTAGACAAAGTAAAAGACCATTAAAAACGTCTTATCATTTAAATTACGTAATTTTGCTATCCAATTTTTTCATTGAATGAACCAGTACATTAAAATACTCAAATTTGCAAAACCTCATCAAAAATACATTTACGGAAGTTTATTCTTCAATCTTATGTATTCGGTATTTCAGATTGCTTCACTAGGAACTATTCTGCCGGTTTTGGGAATGCTTTTCGGGACTATTGAAGCTAAAAAATACAGTACCCCTCCGGTGTATTCAGGGGAAATTCTGGATTTTTTCTCTTATGCTAAAGAATATGCTAATTATTATGTTCAGCATCTTGTCACACAGTATGGTGCGCTTACGGTACTGGCATGGCTCTGTGTGATTACAGCATTCATGTTTTTGCTGAGAAATATTTTCAGATATCTGGGATCTTTTTTGCTGATCAATTATCGCGTAGGCGTTACCAAAGATCTTCGTGGAGCAATGTACAGAAAAATACTTTCCCTTCCTGTTGCTTTCTTCACGGAAAGCAGAAAAGGAGATCTGATGTCGCGTATGTCGAATGACGTAGGAGAAGTAGAAGGAAATATTTTGGGAAGTTTGGTGGAATTAATCAATGCCCCTTTCATGCTTATTAGTACGTTGGTGACTTTGTTCTTTTTAAGCACGGAAATGACGCTTTTCTCACTTCTTGTTTTACCGGTGATGGGAACAATGATTGCTTTAATCGGGAAAAGCCTTAAAAAAGATTCTCATCAAGCACAAAATGAGATGGGAAATATTTTCTCTGTTGTAGATGAAACCCTGAAATCCACGAAAGTGATCAAAATCTTCAGTGCTGAAAAAAATAATGGACAACCGGTTTATGCAGTCGATGCAACGATGGATCAACAGTTCCATAAGTCTGGGAAGAAAGAAAGAACTCGCATCGCCGATGAGCGAATTCTTAGGCTCCGTTACCTTCTTAATTATTGCCTGGTACGGAGGAAAGCAGATTATTGTAGATCAAAGTATTTCTCCTGCTGATTTTCTTGTGTTTTTAGGAATTTTCTTCCAGATTTTACCTCCTGTGAAGAGTTTATCCCAGTCTATTTCAAATGTTCAGAAAGGAGAAGCTTCCCTGGAAAGAGTATTGGAAATCCTGGATGCCGATGTAAAAATTGATGAAGTTCCGAATCCGGTAAGTATTTCAACTCTTAATAATTCAATAGAATTTAACAATATAGGTTTTTACTATGATAAAGACCATACCATTCTTAAAAACTTCTCACTGATTATTCCAAAAGGAAAAACAGTAGCACTCGTAGGACAGAGCGGTAGCGGAAAAACAACGATTGCCAACCTTCTCGCCAGATTTTATGATGTTTCGGAAGGAGAAGTTCTTATTGATGGAGAGAATATCAAGAACTTAAAATTAAAAGAATATCGTAAGCTATTGGGAATGGTAACCCAGGAATCCGTTTTATTTAACGATACGGTGTATAACAATATCCTTATGGGTAAACCTGAGGCGACACGTGAAGAAGTAATTGCGGCCGCAAAAATAGCGAATGCAGATTCGTTTATTTCGCAGCTTCCGGAAGGTTATGATTCTAATATCGGGGACGACGGAGGAAAGCTTTCCGGAGGTCAGAAACAAAGAGTTTCAATTGCAAGAGCGGTATTGAAAAACCCTCCGATCATGATTCTTGATGAAGCAACCTCTGCATTAGATACAGAATCTGAGAGATTTGTTCAGGACGCACTGGAAAAAATGATGGAAAACAGAACTTCCCTGGTGATTGCTCACCGTCTTTCAACCATTCAGAAAGCCGATTGGATCGTCGTAATGGAAAAAGGAAATATCGTAGAACAGGGAACGCATCACGAGCTTATCGCAAAAAAAAGGAACGTATCAGAAATTGGTGGAGTTGCAGAATTTTGATTAAAATTATTTTAAACCAGCATTTAAAATGAATCCCATACAAGAGTATTTCTACAGAATCGAAGAACCTGAAAGAAGTACTCTCCTTTTTTTACGCAAAGAAATCTTAGAATCCGATACGGAACATATCACCGAAACTTTAAGTTTCGGATTACCGTTCTTTAAATATAAAAAGAAAATGTTATGTTATTTGTATTACAGCAAAAAATACAAGCAACATTACATTAGTTTTTATCACGGCGACAGATTAGATTATCCCGAACTCCTCAGTGAAGGCAGAAAGAAGTTTAAAATCCTTTTAATCGATATGAATGAGGACCTGCCTTTAGAATTCATTTTAAACCTCATTAAAGAAGTAAAACAACACATTAAATAAAAAAGGAGAAACCATTCAGGTCTCTCCTTCTCATTTTTAAAAATATTGATCTTAGATTACTTCTTAATAATTTTATGCTTAAACTGAGTTCCGCCTTCAAGAAGAATATCTAAAATATATACTCCTTTAGGATAACCCGAAAGATCTACTTTAGAATCTTTTACCTCATTCAACTTTCTTCCTTCCGCAGAATAAACCGAAATGCTTCTTGTTTTTTTATCAGACCGGATATTCACAAAATCTGTCGTAGGATTAGGGAAAACAGATACATCAACCGTTGAAATATCTTTCACAGAAAGTTGCTGGCTTGTACTCTGCATGTACATTGAAAGAACGATCCTTCCGTCCTGTCCGTAAAACACGGCACTTGGCACTTCATATTTAAGTGTGTGATTTCCTACCGACAAAGAAGCAGCCGTAAAACTTCTTATAGGGACAGCATCACCCGGGCACCAGTTATTCCAGGAAGTCCACCATGAAGCGGGCCTTGGAGAAGTTCCATAAATACCATTTCCTTGTGTATTATAAACTCTGAAAGGCTCACAAGAAATTCCTCCCGGTTTGAATGTCAGCACCTGATTATTATCAAGTGATATGAAGTTCTGCCTTCTTACATATTCTTCTCCGTTGGTGTTTGCACCGTGAGGAGTGGACACGATGAAAAATTTAGCATTGCTTGCGCTTTGTGTAAGATTAAAATTAACAAGTCTTACGGTTTGCCCCGTCTGATCCGTATTATTATAATTGTTTAATTCGTTAGAATCTAAAAGCGGAAGAAGGTTATTATAGGTTGTACTGACTGACGGGTCATTATAAGTAACAAAGTCAAGTGTTCCGGCGAACACATCATTTCTTCCAGCGCATCCGGCGACCTGAGTATTCGCAGCGTAAGGCACTCCAAAAACATCAAGCTCTACCCAGATATCGTAAGCGTTCCGTAAAACAGTGTCGCTGAAAACGGAATAAAGATTATCCACCTGATAAGTGTAAGGAACTTCTGTAGGCGAAAGATTCTTATTCATGAAGGGGGGTAATATATCTTCCGATTTCTATTCTCTTTACATTTGCATCACTCAATGTATAAGAGGACTGTCCCTTCGGAACCAGCGCAATATGAACACCACCGATTCTGTCATAATTATCACAAAGCGCTCCGATAGTTACATTCATCTGAATCTTATTCTGAAATGAATTCAGTTCCGAATCCGTTAATTTTTTAGCATATCTGAAATTAGCCAGCCTAATCGTATTAGCAGGAACCGGATTAGAAACATTGGCTGCATATCCGTCGTAAAATACAATCTGTGAAAATACATTCACTGTTGTTTGGGCTATAGTTTTACAAAACCCTGTAAAGACCATTAAATAAAGTAAAGTTTTTTTCATGAAGATTAAAGTTAATTTATCAAAAATACAACTTTAGCCACCACTATATACCACAAAGTATCAAATAAGTATCAAAATAATTAACATAATATCTATATTAATACAAATTTTTCAATACGGTTTAATCCTAAATAAAAAAAAGACCGTTCCTCACGAAACGGCCTACTTATTTTTTAAGTAACTTCTTTACTCTTTCATTCTTGCGATTACATCCAGTCCGCCTTTTGTAATATCGCCTATTTTACAGACAATTTCTGTATCCAAAGGAAGAAAAACATCCATTCTGGAACCGAATTTAATGAATCCGAATTCATGGCCTGCTTTGGCATCATCGCCTTCATTACAATAGAAAACAATTCTTCTGGCCACGTATCCCGCAATCTGACGGAAAACAACCTGATGATTGGTTAAACTTTCTATAGCAACCGTAGTTCTTTCGTTCTCTGTAGAAGATTTCTCATGCCACGCTACAAGATATTTTCCGGGATGATATTTTTTGTAAATAACCTTTCCGGATACCGGATATCTGCAGATATGAACATTCAAAGGTGACATAAATATAGAAACCTGAATTGCTTTTCCTTTAATAAACTCATCCTCTTCTACTTCTTTAATCATAACTACTTTTCCGTCAACAGGTGCGATCACATTTTCTCTGTGTTCCAGAATATCCCGATTTGGCACCCTGAAGAACCAAAATACCAGACTGTAAACAACCAGCAAAGGCAGAATGATCACCAGTGACCACATTTCAAGGAAGTAAATAGCCAATGCACTCAAAATGATAAACAATAAGGAGGCAACAGTGATTGTTCCTTTCGATTCTCTGTGTAATTTCATGAGATTAAATAAATTTTTCTAAAATAAAGTACAAATATACGACAGGAACGCAGATTAAAAAACTATCAAGCCGATCTAATACTCCGCCATGCCCCGGAATAATGTTTCCACTGTCTTTGACTCCGAAATTTCTTTTCAGCTGGCTTTCCACCAAGTCTCCAACAGGAGCAAAAGCGGCAACCAGAAATCCTACAACCATCCAGTTTCCACGAAGACCTGGATAATAATGTTCAATAAAATAGGATAATATTAAAGTAAGAATTACGCCTCCTATATAGCCTTCCCAGGTTTTTTTCGGAGAAATTTTAGGAGCCATTTTATGCTTTCCGAAAAACTTTCCGGTAAGATAGGCAAATGTATCGCTGCTCCATATCAGAATAAAAAGGAAAAGAACCTCAAGAGAGAATCTGTCATCGAATCTGGAAAACTTTGGTAAGCCTAATGCAAAACTGAATGGCAGTGCAACGTAAATAACCGTAAAAATCAGTTTCCCGCTGTCGTAGTACAGTTCGTTCGGATATTTAAATAGAGTGACCACAGCAATGACAATTAAAAGCAAAGCCAGAATCTCACTTATCCTGAAATCAAAATAAAAATCAAAGTGGAAATATCGTTTAGAGAAAATATAAAATATAAAAATGATCAATGGAAGAACAACCCATCTTTCGTATCCGTTTCCGAACTTCATGATTTTAAAACATTCCCAGGAGCCTACTCCCAAAAGAAGGGTAATCAAACCGTAATAAAGATATTCCTGTTTTACAAGGTCCGGAATTATGCTGTTGATCAAGTGAGCTCCCAGCGGTGTAGTACAAAGAATAATGATTGCTACGTAAACAATTCCCGATAACGTTCTTTGAATGAGATTTTTGTCCAAGATTTTAAAAATTTATAAGTTGATACTTAATCTTCAAGCAACAGTAAAAACAGTTTGGTGTTGCTATTGGAAGAAGTATCCAGTTTTGACTGAGCTCCGCTAATGGAAGTAAGGTTTTTGATATTTCCGTTTCTTTTAATCTTTCCCATTGCATCATTCAGGTTGTTTACAATCTGTGAAACATTTGCCATAATGATAATCTTATTAGGCAACCTTGAAGAATGGTAGTGAAGAATATTGTTGTGAGAAAGCATGATTCTTCCGTCATAAGCGATAAGATACTCGCAAGTGATGAAACTCGCATCATTATCACTTTTCAGTTCTGCGGTATAAGGAGCTTTCACAACATTTAAAAAATTCTGGAGATCTTTATCCCAACAGAAAACATTGCTGATTCCTTCTATTTTGATGATCTGATGTAAAGTCTGTAAAGCTTCCGCTTCATCTGCGCAGTAATTGAAAAATCCTCCTGAATGAGTAAACAATTGGGCAAATTTGTAGTCAAGATCCGCATTTTTAAGCGAATCTCCTAGCTTTTCCAGACTTGGTTTTTCTTCTTCTTCAGGCTGGTTGGTAAGTTTGCTTACAATCCTCTTGAATAAACTCAACTTATTTATTTTTTAGTCACTTATACAAAAATATAAAATTAATCACATAGAAATCCAAAAACATGCTGATAAATATGAAAAAACCTGACAATTCAAGGACTGTCAGGTTTTTACTTATTTGATTTTAAAGACTTTTAGAGTTGTGTCGGACTTTCAGGTGCCTGAATTTCACTTTCTTCCTCTTTATCTTTAATGATAACTTCTTCATTCGGCTCTTTTGCCGTCGGTATCGTATTCGTCACAGGCTTCTCCGTTAATTCCGGATCCCATGCTCTTTTTCCGAATACTTCTTCCAGATCTTCTCTGAAAATCACTTCTTTTTCTAAAAGTTTATTCGCAAGAGCATCCAGCTTATCCTTATTTTCAGCTAAAATCTGAACAGCCCTCTCATATTGAGCCTCGATAATACCTTTAATTTCAATATCAATTCTCTTCGCGGTTTCTTCAGAATATGGTTTACCAAAACTATATTCAGACTGCCCTGAACTGTCGTAGTAAGAAATATTACCGATATTCGGACTTAATCCATAAATGGTAACCATAGCCTGAGCCCTTTTCGTTACACTTTCAAGATCAGAAAGTGCTCCTGTTGAAATATTGTTGAAGATTACCTGTTCTGCGGCTCTACCTCCTAGTGTTGCACACATTTCGTCAAGCATTTGTTCAGTAGTTGTCAACTGTCTTTCTTCCGGAAGATACCATGCTGCCCCTAAGGAACGTCCTCTCGGAACGATTGTTACTTTTAAGAGCGGTGACGCATGTTCTACCAGCCACGAAATTGTTGCATGCCCCGCTTCATGATAAGCAACTCTTTTCTTTTCAGAAGGTTTGATCGCTTTATTTTTCTTTTCAAGACCTCCGATGATACGGTCTACCGCGTCAAGGAAATCCTGTTTTGTAACGGATGTATGATTATTTCTTGCTGCTATCAGCGCTGCTTCGTTACAAACATTGGCAATATCTGCTCCACTGAACCCTGGAGTTTGTTTTGCTAAGAATTCACGATCTACATTATCATCAAGCTTGATTTTCTTTAAATGCACATCAAAAATCTGTCTTCTTTCATGCAATTCAGGAAGATCCACATAGATTGAACGGTCAAAACGCCCGGCTCTCATTAATGCTTTATCCAAAATATCAGCTCTGTTGGTTGCCGCCATTACGATAACATTCGTATCAGTTCCGAAACCGTCCATTTCTGTAAGAAGCTGGTTGAGTGTATTTTCTCTTTCGTCATTTCCTCCCGAGAAATTATTTTTTCCTCTTGCACGTCCTATGGCGTCAATTTCATCGATGAAGATAATAGCCGGAGATTTAGCTTTCGCCTGAGCAAAAAGATCTCTTACTCTTGAAGCACCAACACCCACGAACATTTCTACGAAATCTGAACCTGAAAGAGAAAAGAAAGGAACTTTAGCTTCTCCCGCTACAGCTTTCGCCAGTAACGTTTTACCTGTTCCCGGAGGGCCTACTAAAAGAACACCTTTAGGGATTTTACCTCCCAATTTTGTATATTTTTCTGAGTTTTTAAGGAAATCTACAACTTCCTGAACCTCTTCTTTAGCACCTTCCAAACCTGCGACATCTTTGAATGTCACCTGAATTCTTTCTTTTTCGTCAAAAAGTTTGGCTTTAGATTTCCCGATAGAAAAAATCTGTCCTCCCGGGCCTCCCCCACTTCCCATTTTTCTGAAAAGAAGGAAATAAAATAATCCTAGAATCGTGATCCAGATCAAAGCCTGAATAAGAATGCTCATCAACGGGCTTTCTCCTTCCGCATAATCTTTAGATGTTGTGAGCTGCGGATTTTGTTGTTTTAAAGCATCAAATTTTTCCAGAAACAATCTCAGATCTCCATATTTAAGCGTATAATCAGCTTTTGGAGCCATCGAAAGGGCAGAAAAAGGGTTTGCTTTATCGTCTTTTTTTACGGTAGCTGTTTTGGCAGCCTGTGTCAAAAACACGTCAGCCTTCTGGGCCTGTTTATCTATCAAAACTCGCTGGATTTTTCCTGCCTGCATTTCTTTAAAGAAACCGTCTTCATCGATAGATTTTGCATTATTATCCCCTAAAAAATTAGGAATAAAGAATAACAAAAGAGCTATGATCGCAATCGGAAAAAACCAGTTAAATCCTTTATTGTTCATTTATACTTTTTAAAATTTAATATTCATTTTCAATTCTGGTAATGACGGCGTCACCCCAGAGTTCCTCTATATCGTAGTACTCTCGTACCTGCTTCTGGAAAATATGTACAACTACTGAAACGTAGTCTACCAGCACCCACATTGCATTTTCCGTACCCTCTACGTGCCAAGGTCTGTCTTTAAGATCATTTCTCACTTTTTTCTCTACGCTTCCTGCCAACGCAGAAACCTGCGTGTTTGAGTTTCCGCTACAAATTATAAAAGTTTCTGCTACTGAATTTTCAATATTAGAAAGATCAAAGATCATGACATCTTCACCTTTTACATCCTGAATAGCTTCTACAATTTTATCTATTAGCGCTTGTTTTTCTACTGTTTTATTCATTAAAAAATACTATAATCTGCAAATTTATTGTTTTTCTTTCACTTTAGCCTTACTTTTACCCCTCGAAAGTCTTAAAGTTTTCTTAAATGAGTCAACTATTCTACCTGAAGGAATGCTCTTCTACTAATGACGAAATTTCAAAGTTTTTACTTTATAAAAATTCGGATTTTACTGCACTTCATACATTCAATCAAACAAAAGGGAGGGGACAGTACGGGAATATCTGGTCATCATCCGCTGAAAAAAATTTAGCTTATACCCTTGCCGTAAATGTGGAAAACACTAAGCTTTCTGATTTTATGTTCAATTATTATACCGCAAACGTTATCCGCGATTTTCTTGCCAATTTGACTGAACACACTGTAAAAATAAAGTGGCCGAATGATATCATCCTTAAAAATAAAAAAATCGTCGGAATTCTGATAGAAAAGAAAAAAATTAATCAGAATAATTATTTCATCATTGGAGCAGGCTTCAATATTCTGCAGGAAAAATTCGATGAAATATCAAATGCAAGCTCTCTTTTAACCCAAACCGGAAGACGTTTTAACCTTAATGAATTCACTATTGCCCTCCATGATTTTATGGTTGAAAAATTAAAGGAAATTCCTTCAGAGAAGGAAATTCTGGATTGTTTTAATGATAATCTATTCCGGAAAGATCAGATTTCTGTTTTTGAATTAAACGGAACACGCCAAAATGGCATCATCAAAAATGCAGAAAGGAGCGGAGAAATCCGGATTGATCTCGAAAATGACGGCTTACAATCTTTTTATCACAAAGAAATAAAACTTCTTTACTGATTGGCCCTTTTCAGATATAAGAATAAAGCCAGCGGTGAGAAAACGATATTCGGGAACCACATTGCCAATGCCGGTGACATACTTTTATTTTCCGAAACCACTTTCAAAGCTTCAAAGGAAAATACGAAAACAAATGCCAGAGAGATTCCCAATGCAAGATTGATCCCCAAGCCGCCACGCTTTTTCTGTGATGAAAGGGAAAGTGCCAGAAATGTAAGAATCACGATAGAAACCGGCATAGATGTTCTCTGATAAAGTTCATTTAAATGCGTATTCAGGTTACTGTTTCCTTTTTCGGTTTCTCTTTTGATGAATTTCAGAAGTTCCGGCGTTGTTTTATTCTGTCCTAAAAGTTCATTAGGAAAAAGTTCTTCCGGATCGTGACCATAACTTTTTTTCAGATCAAAACCATTGGCTAATTTTTCCGTATCGTCTTTATTGATCGTCTTTTCGGTGTAGGAATTCAGGACAAAAAGTTTTTTATCCTTATCCCAGGACACATCCGAAGCTTTAAGCTCATAAGTCATCTTCCTATTTTTATCAAATTTCTGATAAACGAACCCTGAACCTCTTTTCTCGCGTTTATTCCAGGAGTTAATAAAAATGTATTCCATCTTGCTCAACTGTGCAGAAACCGGCGCCGTTCCTAATACTTTTTCTTTATTAGTAGCATTGTAGGTATAAGCTTCCAGCTGATTTTTCTGAATATTTGCCCAAGGCAAAACAAAATGATTAATCCCCAAAGATATTATTGCAATAAAAAGAGACGTCAGCAAATAAGGCCGTGCAAACCTATGGAAACTCGCACCACTACTGATAATCGCCACAATCTCAGTATTGTTTGCCATTCTGGAAGTGAAATAAATCACTGAAATAAACACCAAAATGGAAAGGAATGTCATCACAAGATTGACGATCCAGAAAGGATAGAAATGCACCAGAAAATAGGTAACATTCAGTTTCGGGTCAATTGCGGTTGCATTTTCAATTCTTGGGATCTTCTGCTGAACATCGATCACCAGAACGACTATAGACAGCAGTATCAGCATGAAACTAAACGTTCCAAGGTATTTTCTAATGATATATCTGTCTATAATTTTCAGCATTATTCTATTTTTTAATGCGTTTTTATATTTATATTAATTGGAATGACCACGCCATTTCCGTTAATTATGTAAATTAATAGGATTTCATCCTATCCTGTTTCAAATCTTCCCTTCGGGACTTCCCGACTTTATGTTTAATCTTACAATCTCTGACGAAGAACAGGTACCACAGAATTTTTCCATTGATAAAAATCTCCTGCTATGATGTGTTCTCTCGCTACTTTCACCAAATCTAAATAAAATGCTAAGTTATGAATTGAAGCAATTTGTTTCGCCAAATATTCTTTAGAAACAAATAAATGTCTCACATAAGCTTTTGAATACTCTTTGTCTACGAAACTTGTTCCAAACTCATCGAGGGGCGAAAAGTCTTTTTTCCACTTTTCATTTTTCATATTCATTACGCCCTGCCAGGTGAAAAGCATGGCATTTCTGGCATTTCTTGTCGGCATTACGCAATCCATCATATCTATTCCCAATCCGATGGATTCAAGAATATTCCATGGAGTTCCCACCCCCATTAAATACCTCGGCTTTTCTTTTGGCAAAATATCCGTTACCTCATCGGTAATTCTGTACATTTCTTCTTCAGGTTCTCCTACAGAAAGTCCGCCGATAGCATTTCCTTCTGCACCGGCTTCCGCAATTACTTCTGCTGAAATTTTTCTTAAATCTGAATAAGTAGACCCCTGAACAATGGGAAAGAATCTTTGCCTATGACCATATAATTCCGGATTTTTCTCATTCCAGTCGATACATCTTTTCAGCCAACGGTGCGTCATTTCCATGGAAGATTTCACCTGATTGTATTCGCATGGATAGGCAACACATTCATCAAAAGCCATAAAAATATCCGCTCCGATCTGTCGCTGGATTTCCATAGATTTTTCAGGAGTGAACAAATGAACACTTCCGTCAATATGAGACTTAAATTTCACCCCTTCTTCAGACATTTTTCTCGTTCCTGAGAGTGAAAAAACCTGAAAACCTCCTGAATCGGTAAGAATAGGAAGATCCCAGTTCATAAATTTATGTAAACCTCCTGCCTCCTGCATTGCTTCCATTCCGGGACGAAGGTAGAGGTGGTAAGTATTTCCCAGAATAATCTGAGCTTTTATATCTTCTTTTAACTCCCTTTGGTGAACGGTCTTTACGCTTGCCACGGTTCCTACAGGCATAAAGATCGGCGTCTGGATCTTACCGTGATCCGTTGTAAGCTCTCCCGCTCTTGCCTTCCCTTCAGAAGTTTTTTCTATATTAAAAAATTTTTGCATCTTAAAATTATCTCGATAAAACAGGAGGATTCTGAAGATTATTCTCCGTTTTACTTTTTTTATCCTTTACATATTTTTCCGCTTTCGGATCTTTCTTTACCAGTATTTTCTGTGCATCTTCAGCGATTGCCGTCATTTTTTCTTTAACCACATAATACTTGAAACTTTCAATATAGTCAGCTGACTTTACGTTATGTGTTTTAAGGACATATCTTGTTCCTGCTTCCAGATTTGAATTCGGATACATAATTGTCGCCTGATCATTGATTGCCAAGTCGGCCATGATTTCAGCCATTTTGTCTTTTGGGATCAGGTTTTTCGGTTTATCGACATAATCTCCGCAAGAAAACAGGCACACGAGAACGAAAATGAAGATCAGTTTTTTCATAATCTGTTGATGATAGATTTCCATTTTAAATTTAAAACTCCAAAAACCGCTTCATGAATGATTCCGCCATTCATTTTGCTTTCTCCCAGGATTCTGTTGGTAAAAATAATTGGAACTTCTACAATTTTGAATCCTTTTTTAAAGGCTCTGAATTTCATTTCAATCTGAAATCCATATCCTTTTAATTTCACATTATCCAAACCAATTTCTTCAAGCACTTTTCTTGAAAAACAGACAAAACCTGCCGTTGTATCATGAATCGGAAGCCCTAACACAAATCTTACATATTTCGAAGCGAAATAAGAAAGCAGCACCCTTCCCATCGGCCAGTTGACAACGTTTACGCCTTTTGAATATCGTGAACCGATGGCCATATCAGCATTCAGGCAGGCTTCAAAAAGTTTCGGCAGATCATTGGGGTTGTGCGAGAAATCGGCATCCATTTCAAAAATATAATCGTAATTATTTTCGATTGCCCATTTAAATCCATGGATATAGGCTTTCCCCAGACCATCTTTAACTCTTCTGACGGACAGGTGCAGAAAATGCGGATATTTTTTCTGAAGATCCTTTACCAGATCGGCCGTTCCATCAGGAGATGAATCATCTACAACCAAAACATGAAAGTCATCTTCCAATGCAAAAACTGCGGAAATAATATTTTCAATATTTTCCTTTTCGTTATACGTGGGAATGATGACGAGTTTTTTCATTTCAGTTTGCAAAGATAGTTTATTTAACCTTTTTATTTTATACAAAATAATCTATAATTTTGCAAAAAAAATACTCCTTTGCCGATATCACAACATTTTATAAATCATGTAAGAATACCTGAGAACAACGATTGGGTTATTTTTATATTGTTGGCCTGCATCTTTTTATACCTTTTTATGATGAACATCATTGAAAGAGAAGCCAATCTGAGAGACTTTCTGATTCAGAAATATTTTGATGCCAGCAATAATCTTCCGAGTTGGGCGATCACTTCATGTGTGACCGCTCTCACTTTATCCGTACTGATCTCACAGTATATTCCTACTGTTCCGAAATATATTGCAGACATGCAGATTCTGGGATATCAGCTGAATAAATTTGGATTTTGCTTCATTGCCGTTGTCGTTTTTTATATGGTAAAGTCCGGATTGGGATTTTTATTTTTCCAGAGTACTGGCGACGGAAAAAAGTGGACTGTTTTTTATTTTACCTCTACAAAATTTTATTTCATCCTGTCTTTTCTGTTAATAATTTTATGTGTAACCCACTATTATTTCCCAATTGACAGAAATAAAATGTTTTTGTATTATTTTTACTTTTTTTCTTTTGTATTCATTTTCAAGCTTTTTTTCTATTTATTTCACAAGAACAACATCTTACCTGAAAAATGGTATTATAAATTTTTGTATATTTGCACCCTCCAAATTGCACCTCTTTTGTTGCTTTGGAAATTATTGTTTTTTTAATACTGTCAATGATGAGAATAAAGTCTATATTGGTTTCTCAACCAGCGCCAAGTGAGTCGTCTCCGTACCTGGATATTGCAAAGAAGGAAAAGATAAAGATTGATTTCCGTCCTTTCATCCACGTCGAAGGAGTTGACAATAAAGAATTGAGAACACAGAAGATCGATCTTACGCAATATACCGGAATTATTTTCACGAGTAAGAATGCGATTGATCATTACTTCAGATTAGCGGAAGAACTGCGTTTTGCGGTTCCTGACACGATGAGATACATCTGCCAGTCGGAAGCGATCGCCAATTATCTTCAGAAACATATTGTTTACAGAAAAAGAAAGATCAGTTTCGGGGAAAAGAATTTCTCGGATCTTCTTCCTTTATTTAAAAAATTTCCGACAGAAAAATACCTTTTGCCTTCATCGGATGTTCTGAGTCCTGATATTGTAAAAACAATGGAAGCTTCTAATGTAGACTGGAAAAGAGCCATCATGTACAGAACGGTATGCAGTGATCTTACGGATATTAATGTGAAGGATTACGACATGCTGATATTCTTCAGCCCACAGGGAATCAAATCTTTACAGCAGAATTTCCCGGATTTCAAACAGGAAGATACAAAAATCGGTGTTTTCGGAACGACAACTTTAGCAGCAGCGGAAGAAGCCGGACTGAAAGTAGATCTAATGGCACCTACGAAGGAAACGCCTTCTATGACCATGGCACTGGAAAAATACGTTAAAACGCTTCACAAGTAAGCTTTAATATAAAAATAAAGCAACCGTCTTTTCATAAAGGAAAGATGGTTTTTTTTTAACTAAATTTGAACAAGAATTAATATTGAATGGAAGCTCCAAAGGCAAAAAAAATAGAAAAAGTACTTGAAATACACGGTGATAAAAGAGTTGACAGTTATTTCTGGCTCAACGAAAGAGAAAATCCTGAGGTCATAAAATATCTTGAAGAAGAAAACGCGTTTGCAGATTTCATCATGAAAGATACGGAATCGTTTCAGGAAGAGCTTTTCGAAGAGATGAAAGCCCGCTACAAAAAAGATGACGAATCTTTACCGTATTTCTTCAACGGATATTGGTACATCGTACGCTATGAGGAAGGAAAAGAATATCCTATTTTCTGCAGAAAACAAGAAAGTTTGGAGAATAAAGAGGAAATCATTCTTGATGTGAATGTTTTGGCAGAAGGACAGGAATATTTCGAAGTGGGAAGTGTCGCTGTTTCTCCGAATAATGAACTTGCTTCTTTCTCTTCCGATAATGTAAGCCGTAGAATTTATACCATCAATTTTAAAAATTTAAAAACAGGGGAAATCCTTCCTGATAAAATTGAAAATACCACCGGAAAAGCGGTTTGGGCAAATGATAATGAACACGTCTTCTACATCCGTAAAGATGAAAGCCTGAGAGCTTTTCAGGTTTACAGACACAAATTGGGAACCGATCCGTCGGAAGATGTTTTAATTTTCCATGAAACGGATGATACTTTTGATGTAAATGTTTTTAAGACAAAATCTTTAGAATATATCTTCATCGCAAGTTCAAGTACGATCTCCGATGAACACAGGTTTATTCCTTCTGATAATGTTTTTGCAGACTGGACCATTATTCAGCCCAGAATAGATGATTTAGAATATTCTGTAGAGCATTACGAAGACGAATTTTACATCATTACCAATGCAGATGATGCTTTCAATTTTAAAATCGTAAAAACAAAGATTGACAACTGCGGAATGGAAAACTGGGTAGATGTTATCCCCCACCGTCCCGAAGTTTTACTGGAAGGTTTTGAGATTTTTAAAAACTATCTGGTGCTTGAAGAAAGAGAACAAGGCCTATTACAGATTAAAATCATTGATGAAAAAACACAGGAATCGCATTATTTGCCATTCTCAGATCCTACTTATACCGCTTATATCGGCGTAAACCTTGAATTTGACACGGAAGTTCTGCGCTATGGATATACTTCATTGACACAGCCAGGCTCGACTTACGAATACAATATGAAGGATAAGACTACGAAACTCCTGAAACAGCAGGAAGTTTTGGGAGGAAAATTCTTTGCTGAAAATTATATTTCCGAAAGAATTTGGGCAGATTCCAGTGATGGCAAGATCAAAATTCCAATTTCATTGGTTTATCATAAAGACACAAAAAAAACCGCAGATACCCCATTACTTTTGTATGGTTATGGAAGCTACGGACATACAGTAGATGCGAGTTTCTCTAATGTAAGATTATCAATTCTTGACAGAGGCTTTATTTATGCTATTGCTCACATCAGAGGCGGTGAATATCTGGGACGAGAGTGGTATGAAGATGGGAAAATGCTGTTTAAGAAAAATACATTCTTCGATTTTATTGATGCCGGAAAATTTTTGGTTAAAGAAAATTACACTTCTTCAAAACATTTGTATGCGATGGGCGGAAGTGCAGGCGGATTACTGGTAGGAGCTGTGATGAATTACGAACCCAATTTATTTAATGGAATTGTGGCACAGGTTCCTTTTGTGGATGTTGTGACAACGATGCTGGATGAAACTATTCCTTTAACCACGGGAGAATACGACGAATGGGGAAATCCGAATGATAAAGAATATTATCACTACATGAAAGAATATTCGCCATACGATAATGTGGAAGCCAAACATTACCCGAATATACTGATTACAACAGGATTACACGACTCCCAGGTTCAGTATTGGGAGCCGGCAAAATGGACCGCAAAATTGAGAGAATTGAAAACGGACAACAATATTCTCATTTTCAAGACAGATATGAGCGCAGGGCACGGCGGTGCAAGCGGAAGATTTGAATCTTTGAAGGAAGATGCATTGGAATATGTGTTTTTATTAAAATTAGAAAATAAAAAACATGATTAACGAAGCAGAATACTGGCAGAAAATACAACAATTTTTCATTGAAAATTTTGATACGGAAAAAGATGCTCCCATAGAAACCTACCTTTTTTTAATCGGTCTTCAGGAACTGGGCAGTGGTCAGCAGAAATACACAAAAGATGACAAGGTAAATTTAATACATATCGCAGTATGCAGACTGCTGGAACCTTTCGGATATTATAAATTTTCGCATTACGACGACGACGGATATCCGCATTTTGAAAAACTGGAAGAGCTTCCGGAACTGAAGCCAAATGAACAGCAACTTTTAATGAAAAAGGCGATCATTCAGTATTTTCAGGATGAGGAATTACTTTGAAAATTAAACATCGATCGTTAAATATTAAATTATCACAAAAATGGAGAGTACTATTACTTTCCATTTTTTTAGCACTACCGTTTTATTTTAAAAATAAAAGCTCGATTAATTTTTGATTAAAAATTAAATCCATTTGTTAAAAAATATGATTAGACTAATTTATACAAATCCGCTTTTTTATTTATTGGACAGCCTTTTTGCACAACAGGCAGTTAATAATTTATAAATAAATGTTAAAAAACTGCTTTTTAAGAAAAATTATACAATTTTATGGCTCGTTTTTTGTTTATGTAGTCATAAAATATTTAATTTTAACATTCTATTTTTTAAACTGAAATAAATAATGAATAATAAATTCATCCCAATAATATCAGTGTTTATGACGATCTCACTGATTGTCTTCGTTACGCTGCAGTTTTATTGGCTGAAACGTTATTACGGTGCGTTGGATCAGGATTTCTCCTCTAAAGTGTATTCTGCGCTGGAAAATACATCAAAAATCGTCGGTGAGGCGGAAGTCGACAAATACCTGAATGTTGAAAACAAGGATTTCCGCAACAGCATTCTTGCCAGTGGCAGCCAACCTTCTTTAACCACGATACAGCAGGTAGAAGATTCAGGAACGCAGAGACAGATTGTCTATTCAAAAAGTATTATTGAGAAAAATCAGCTTCCCATTTCCGCAAAAGGAGATTCGCTGAAACTGACTACATTATACTCTGACGAAGCAGCTTACAAAATAAAAAGAGATACCACCAATCGTGAACTTCTGACGACGGATATCAACCGTGACATCGAAAACGGTGATTATGCCATGAAGGAATTTGTGAAAGTCAACGGAAATAATCTGCCTATCACCAAAAGAGTAGACGAAAAAGTTCTTGATTCTGTAATCACAAAAGAACTGAGAATCAGAGGCATCTCAGCAACTTTCGGATATGGAATTACCGACAAAAACAACAAACTGACAAGCGTCGTTAATAATTTATATAAAGAAAAGAAAGACAACAATACCTACAGCTATCCGCTTTTTACAGATTCAAAAGAAAGAACGCTTTATACACTGGCTTTGGTTTTTCCTAAAAAAGAATATTCTCTGGCGATGAACAACTGGCCGATGCTTTTGGGAACTTTCCTTTCCCTGCTTACGATATTGGGAATTTATATTATTTCCATTAATTATATGATGAGACAGAAAAAGATGGCCGAAGTAAAGACAGACTTCATCAACAATATGTCCCACGAGTTTAAAACTCCGCTTGCCACCATCTCTGTCGCGACAGATTCTTTAGCGAATGATAAAATTGCAACAAACCCAGACAAAGTAAAATACTATTCCGAGCTGATAAAACAGGAAAACCTGAGAATGAAAAAGCAGGTGGAAAACGTATTAAATATGTCGAAACTGGAACGAAACGAAGTAAAATTATTTTTAAAAGAAACCAATGTAAGGGAATTAATCAGAAAGACCACAGAATCCTTCAATCTCATCGTACAGCAAAGAAACGGAAGCCTTAAGCAGGAATTCAATGCAACGGAATACAACTTTAAAATTGACGAATTTCACATTTCGAATATGCTGGTGAACCTTCTGGATAATGCCAACAAATATTCTCCTGAAGCTCCTGAAATCAGTATAAAAACAAGAAATGAAGGACACTTGTACGTCATTGAAGTTTCTGATAAAGGAATGGGAATGGAAACACAGAATAAAACGAAAATTTTTGAGAAATTCTTCAGGGAAGAAACCGGAAATATCCATAATGTAAAAGGCCAGGGATTAGGGCTTTCTTATGTGAAAAAAATTGTAGAACTACATAAAGGACAGATTTTGGTAGACTCCCATAAAGGAAAAGGAAGCACATTTACCATAAAGCTGCCGATGAGTTAAATTAAAATCAAACCAATAAACAAAATATAGGAAGAAAAGAGTGATACAATCATTCTTATTATTAAAATTTTAATTCTAAATTATTAAAATTATGAGCAACAGAATATTATTAGTAGAAGACGATCAGAGTTTCGGGGCAGTATTAAAGGATTATTTAACCATAAATAATTTTGAAGTTACACTTGCCATGGATGGCGAACAGGGATTAAAGGAGTTTACGGAGAATGAATTCGACATCTGTATTTTCGACGTGATGATGCCAAAGAAAGATGGATTTTCATTAGCTGAAGACGTAAAAAAGATTGATAAAAATACACCGATCATTTTTCTTACCGCCAGAAATATGAGAGAAGATATCCTGAAAGGTTATCAGCTGGGCGCGGATGACTACATAACAAAACCTTTCGATACAGAGCTACTTTTATACAAAATAAAAGCAATTCTCCAGAGAAGTTCTACGTTGGAAAATGAGGAGCAGGAACAGTTCAAAATCAGCAATATTTTCTTTGATTCTATGTTGAGACAACTGAGAGTCGGTGACAACGAATATAAACTTTCACCTAAAGAAAACGAACTGCTTAAACTTCTTTGCATTCACAGAAACGATTTCATGCCGAGAGACTTAGCATTGCGAAAAATCTGGAAAAAAGAAAACTACTTTACGGCAAGAAGTATGGATGTATATATCGCAAAACTCCGTAAATTATTGAAAGATGACGAAGGATTGGAAATCATCAATGTTCACGGTGAAGGATTCAGACTTTTAGTTAAAAATTAATTATAAAAATCCTTATTAAATATAAAATTAGCAAAGCAATTAAAAATGTTTTGCTAATTTTGTTTTATATGAAGAATACATTATTTGGCATACTTGCTATTTCCATATTGACGATTTCTTGCAAAAAAGATGAAAGAGCAACCTACTTAAAAGAAGAAGCAGGTGTTCAGCAGCCAGTTGCGGTAAATCAAACACCCAAACCGTCCCTTCTGGATCAGGCAGGAGTTCAGTCCGTAACACCGAATGCTCAGCCAGCAGCAGTTACACCACCGGGAATGAATCCGCCTCACGGACAGCCCGGACATAGATGTGACATTCCTGTGGGACAGCCTTTAAGCAGTAAACCCGTTTCAACACAACAAAATCCGAATCCATCAACAAATCAGACCCAGCCCATTCAGATTGATCCTAATTCTTTACAACCGGGAAAATTCTCTGTAGATAATACCGGAAAAACTAAGAATATAAAAACACCTAAAGGAATGAACCCTCCCCATGGCGAACCCGGTCACCGATGCGACATTCCCGTTGGACAGCCACTAAACAGCAAGCCGGCTCCGGCTGCACAACCGACGCAGGTTATTGCCCAAAACACACCTGCCCCAAATCCGACTCTGGCTCCGACAGGACCTAAGCCAGCCTTAAATCCGGCTCATGGTGAACCCTGGCATAATTGTGGCGTAAAAGTTGGTGAACCTTTACCATAATTTTTGTATTTTTGCAACAATGAAATTAGTTCAGATCATAACAATTATTTTCTGCTTGGGAATTTTTCTTATTCCTAAGGATAATTTTTATGCTCAGAACATGCAGGAATCATGCTGCAAGAAAAGCTCCGGAAGTGACTGCTGCAAAAAACAGCACAAAGAAAACTCAAAAGAGAATCATCACAAAAAGCAAAAAAAATCTTGCAATGACGACTGCTGTTCATCTTGCGCTACCTGCTACAGCTTTATAGAAACTCCTTTTTCCAAAGGTTTTAAAATGGATATTTCCTATTATAAAGCCAACAAAAATCTACAATTTCAATATTCAGATCCTTATATTTTTGATCGTTTAAAAGAAATCTGGCAACCGCCGAAAATAGGTTAATTAAAAAGAATTGCAACAATGTACCAGTTTATCAATCTACCAATGACTGTTAAATTATTACATTATTAAATTGTTACATTAATTAAATTAATCTAAATTTTAAACAAAATGAAATTATATATTTCCAAGGTTATTCTTGGTATATTCTTACTATTTACACCATTTATATTTGCGCAGAATCTTACTCAGAACCAATTTAAAGTAAAAGGAAATTGCGAACTGTGCAAAGAACGAATCGAAACTACTGCGAAAAAAGCTGGCGCTAAAAAAGCAGACTATTCTATTGATTCACAGACTTTAACATTAGAAACTGAAGGCGTTATTTCTACAGATGATATATTAAAAGAAATCGCAAAAGCGGGGCATGACAGTGAGAAATTTAAAGCCTCCGAGAATGATTATAATGCCCTTCCCGCCTGCTGTCATTACGACAGAGATCAAGTAGTTGCCAATGAAAATCATCATATCCATTCAAAAAAAGAGAATGAATTTTATGTGAAGGGAAATTGTGAATCCTGTAAGGCAAGAATCGAAAAAGCAGCAAAAGATGCCGGAGCAGATTTTGCAGAATGGGACGCTGAAAAACAGACTGTCATATTAAATTTTGATGCGGGAAAAACTTCAGCTGATAAAATTTTAAAGAAAATCGCTGATGTAGGACATGACAATGAAAAGTACAAATCCAGCGACAGTACTTATAAAAATTTGCCTTCCTGCTGTCTTTACGACAGAGAAATCCCATTTGGTGAAGCAAATCCGAAAGTTCATTTAGAAGAAAATGGTCAATCAGAACATACAAAAAATGGAATTATCAACACAGAAAATCAAAATGAAAAAGCCATTGAAGGCGTTACAATAACGGGCGGAAAGGCATCAACTTCACTCAGTAAAAAAGAAGCAGGATTAATTTTCAATATTGATAAAAAAGAACTACTCAAAGCGGCCTGCTGTAATCTATCCGAAAGTTTTGAAACCAATGCCACGGTAGATGTTTCTTTCAGTAATGCAGTAACAGGTACCAAGCAGCTAAAAATGTTAGGTTTAGACCAGAAATACACAAGCTTAACAAAAGAACTTCTGCCTGAAGTAAGAGGTTTGGCATCTGCTTACGGATTAAGTTTTATTCCGGGAAGATGGATCGAAAGCATTCAGCTCACCAAAGGCGGAAGCACTGTGACGAACGGCTACGAAAGTATTACAGGGCAAATTAATACAGAATTATTAAAAAATTCAGAAAAACCTGAAACATCGCTCAATCTTTTTGCAGATTTCAACGGAAGAACGGAAGCTAATATCACCAGTGTCTCTAAAATCGATGACAAATGGTCGCAGACATTTCTTCTTCACGGTAACGGAACTTTTGGGGATACAGATATGAATAATGACGGCTTTTTGGACAGGCCGAAAGGCACACAACTGAATGCGGCTTATTTACTCAATTATAATGATCTTGAAAAATCGGGATTCGGATCTCATTTCGGAATCAACTTTATCAAAGATGAAAGAACAGCAGGCCAGGCAGGATTTGATAAAAAAATTCCGCAGAATCAACAGTCACTATACGGTGTAGGGATTGATATTTCACGATTTCAGGTTTGGAATAAAACAGGATACGTTTTTAAAGGAAAACCTTACCAAAGCTTAGGCTGGATGAATCAGTACACTTTTCATCAGCAGGACAGTTTCTTCGGTCTTACAAATTATTCCGGAAAGCAGCAAACGTATTATTCAAATTTAATTTTTGAAAGTATTTTAGGCAATACCAACCACAAGTATAAAGCAGGAGCGAGTTTCATGTATGACGGTTATGATGAAAACTATTTAATCGGAAACTTTAAAAGAAATGAAATTGTTCCGGGAGCTTTCGCAGAATATACTTTAACGGGCTTAAAATATACTTTAGTCGCAGGTGCAAGAGTTGACTTTCACAATCTGGCAGGAACTCAATTTACACCAAGGTTAAATTTTAAATACGATATCACTCCTCAAACCATTGTAAGACTTTCTGCCGGAAGAGGCTTCAGAACAGCGAATATTTTTGCGGAAAGTCAGCAGTATTTTGCTTCCAACAGGAATATCCAGATTCTTGAAAACGGCGGAAATATTTACGGATTAAAACCGGAAATCGCATGGAATTACGGGGCAAGCCTGCAACAGGAATTTAAACTCTTCGGAAGAAAATCAACCATTGTAGCAGATTTTTTCAGAACGGATTTTCAGGATCAGATGATGGTAGATCTCGACCGCTCGCCTCAGCAACTGACTTTTTATAATCTGGAAGGAAAATCATTTGCCAATTCTTTTCAGACACAGTGGGATTTTATACCTTTCAAAAATTTTGATATAAGACTTGCTTACAAATATTATGATGTGCAGGCTGATTATCTTAACGGAAGAAGAGAAGTTCCCTTCATGGCCAAACACAGAGGTTTCGTGAATGTAGCTTATTCCACAAACAAAAATAATAATGGCGGTTTCTGGAGCTTTGATACGACTTTGAATATAGTTGGAAAACAAAGGCTTCCCGACACGTCATCAAATCCTGAGGAATTTCAGCTGTCTTCATATTCGCCATCTTATGCTGTTTTAAATGCTCAGATTTCGAGAAATTTCAACAAAAAAATCAGAGCTTATCTGGGTGGTGAGAATCTAACTTCTTATTATCAGAAAAATGCAATTGTTGACGTAAAAAATCCTTTCGGAAATTATTTTGACGGCGGAATGGTTTACGCTCCGATTATGAAAGCTAATTTTTATATCGGACTGGATGTGACGTTCTAAGTTTTAGGGTTTGAGAGTTGTAGATTTTGAGTTATTTTCAAATTAACACAAGCATGGTTTTAATAATTTACTCATTAAAATCATGCTTTTTTGTATATTTATCATAAAGTAAATTTATGTCACAGTCACTTATTTTTGAAGATCATTACAAGAAGCTCGGTATAGAAAATCTTTCTGAAAATCTTCTTGATGCCTTCAACGGAAATAAGTTTCGTTATGATATCAAAGTTTTATATATTCCATCCGGTTCTGAGATTGCTGTAGACTTTAATCATTTTAAAACGGCAAAACCAAGTCTTTTTTTTCCTGACCAATCAGCACATAAAAATTTCAAAAACTAAAGAAAATGCAACTTTGCTTTACTATAACCGTGATTTTTACTGTATCCAGATTCATGATAAGGAAGTTGCGTGTGATGGTCTTCTTTTCCATAATGTTTTTGAAATCCCTTTTGTAGAGCTTGAGGAAAGCGAAGACTTCATTATTAAAAATTTATTTCAGAGCATTAAAGATGAACTTGAATGGAAAGATTCTTCTGCAGAAGAAATGATCAGAACGTACGTAAAACAGATCATTATACGCGCTACAAGAAACTGGAAAAAACAGAATCTTGATAATGATATCTTGAAAATTCCAAATAATGAAATTGATATTTTCCGGGACTTCAGCAGATATCTGGAAATTCATTTCAGAGAAAAACACAATGTTTCAGAGTATGCAGATCTTCTTCATATGGCTCCTAAGACATTGGCTCATAGATTTAAAAGCTTACATCTTGAATCTCCCAATCAATTGATCATCAACAGAATTTTATTAGAAGCAAAAAGACTTCTTATTTACACGGATAAACCTGTTAAAGAAATTGCTTATGATCTGGGATATGATGATCCGGCCTATTTTAATCGTCTTTTTACCAACAAAACCGGAAGCACGCCTACAAATTTTAAGAAAAATTACATTCCGGGAAAAAAGTACAACATTTAGTTCATTTTATGTATTTATTTGGAATGCTATCTGATATATCTTTGTAACATCAAAACAAACAATATTAACAAAAAAAATTAAAGCATTATGAGACGTAACGCAACAGCCGTTTGGAACGGTAACATCAAAGAAGGAAAGGGACATCTGACTACA
This sequence comes from Chryseobacterium sp. POE27, assembly GCF_039727685.1. NCBI lineage: Bacteria > Pseudomonadati > Bacteroidota > Flavobacteriia > Flavobacteriales > Weeksellaceae > Chryseobacterium > Chryseobacterium sp. POE27. The sequence goes on along the minus strand of NZ_CP152475.1, from coordinate 2,983,667 downwards.
CAAAGTACTACATTAAACCAGACTCAGTATTCATTCAACAGCCGATTCGCAGACGGTGTAGGAACAAATCCTGAAGAATTACTGGCTGCAGCACACGCAGGATGCTTTACCATGAAATTGAGCGCTGAACTTTCTCAGGCAGGTTTTACTCCAGAAGAACTAACGACAAAATCAGTTATCACTTTAGATCCTAACATCGGAAAAATTACAAAATCTGAACTGACTTTAACCGCTAAAGTTCCGGGAATTTCGGAAGAAGAATTCCAAAAATATGCTAAAATCGCCGAAGAAGGATGCCCGGTAAGTGCTGCGTTTAACTTTGAGATTACTCTAGAGGCTACTTTGGAGAACTAAAACTATAAAGTTTAAATCACTAGTAGGAACGGGCTTTTAGCCCGTTTTTTTTCATTTAAAATCAATCAGATTGGCTTTAGCCGAAACCTAAAAATCATTTCATTACATTTAATGGCACATGCTTATAAATTAAAATCATGTTTAATCTTTATTAAAATATACCGATTGGTATATTTTATGTATATTTGTTTTCTAGTTTATTAAAAAATGTCAAAAGCAGAAAAGACGAAGCAATTTATCATTGAGAAAACAGCGTCTTTGTTTAACACCAAGGGGTATATTTCTACGACATTATCAGACATTACGGAAGTCACCGGATTAACGAAAGGCAGTATTTACGGAAACTTTGAGAATAAGGACGAAGTCGCCCTTGAAGTGTACAAATACAATGCAAGATTATTAAAGCAAAACATGTCGCGTTCTTTCAGTGAAGAATTTCCTACTGCCATTGATAAGCTGCAGGCTTTTGTTTCATTTTACAGGAAAAACTGGCAACCGGTATTTATCAATGGAGGATGTCCTTTGATGAACGCCGCAACCGAAGCTGATGATACTTTCCCTGACCTAAAAAATCAAGTTAAAAAGTCTTTTGAAGAATGGATGATCAAAATTTCAGAAGTCATTACACAAGGACAAAAAGCTGAAGAGTTAAATGAAATTGCTGATGCCAAAGAATACGCTTCACTATTTGTCATGTTGGTTGAGGGAGGCATTTTGCTTTCTAAAACAACCGGAGAAGAAAAATTTCTCAATCAGGCTTTAGACAGAATTCTTAATATTATTAATAACGAGCTAATCAAACACCCATCATAAACTTCATTTTATGGAAACAAAAAGAGTGGCCATCGTAGGATACAACAGAATCCCGTTTGCCAGAATGAATACAGCTTACGCAGACAAAGGAAATCAGGATCTAATGCTTCCTGCTTTGAATGGTTTGATTGACCGTTACAACCTTAAAGGAAAACTTTTAGGAGAAGTTGCGGGAGGTGCAACGATCAAGCATATTTCCGAGAGCAATCTCATCAGAGAAACTGTTATGAATACGGATCTTGATCCTGCAACTCCGGCTTGTGATCTACAGCAGGCTTGTGATACAGGTATTGAAGCGGCCGTTTATATCGGAAACAAAATCGCTTTAGGTCAGATTGAAAGTGGAATTGCATGTGGTGTTGAGGCGATGAGCAACATACCGTTTGAAACGTCTTTAAATTTAAGAAAAGCTTTATTAAAAGCCAATAAAGAAAAATCTGTCTTTGGGAAAGTAAAACAACTATTAGCTCCGAAATTAAAAGACTGGATGCCGATTCCATACAAAGGTCAGGAACCTAAAACAGGTCTGGTGATGGGCGGTCATACAGAAATTACTGCAAAGTATTATGGAATATCCCGTGAAGAACAGGATGAACTGGCATTTAAAAGTCATCGAAATATGGCAAAAGCTTATGATGAAGGATTTTTTGACGATATGATATCGCCTGCTTTCGGACTGGACAAAGACAATAATCTTCGTCGTGATACAAGTTTAGAAAAATTAGCTACTTTAAAACCAGCTTTTGACAAACAAAACGGCACATTGACAGCCGGAAATTCAACACCTTTTACGGATGGTGCTTCAGCAGTTCTGCTGGCGAGTGAAGATTGGGCAAAAGAAAATAATTTACCAATTTTGGCGTATATCACTTTCTCGGAAGTGGCAGGCATCGAATATGTTGAAAATAAACAGAATTTGTTATTGGCTCCGGTTTTCGCAGCTGAAAGAATGCTGAAAAAAGCAGGTATGAACCTTGAAGATTTTGACTATTACGAAATTCATGAAGCATTTGCCGCACAGGTTTTAGCTACTTTAAAAATCTGGGAAAATAATGATCTGGCAAAAAAATTCGGGCTGGAAAAAGCATTAGGAAAAATTGACCGCAATAAATTGAATGTAAAAGGCGGAAGCTTAGCAGCAGCACATCCTTTTGCAGCTACTGGCGGCAGAATTATCGGAACATTAGCCAAACTGCTAAATGAAAAAGGAAGCGGAAAAGGATTTATTTCCATCTGCGCTGCACGCGGTCAGGGTGTTACAATGATTTTAGAAAAATAAAAATGATATGGACAGATTAGCACAATTACAGCAATTCATCGGAAAGGAGTTTACCCAATCCCCATCTCCGTTTATGAGGTGGCTCAACCCGGTTATACTTTCTGCAAAGGAAGGACAGCTGGAATTTCAGTATAAAGTAAGAGCAGAATGGCTGAACCCTGTCGGAAATCTCCACGGCGGCATAACCGCAGCCATTGTAGACGATATAATAGGAGCTACTATGTTTTCTTTAAATGAAACTTCTTTCATCACCACAATCAATAATGTCATTGATTATTTTTCAACTGCAAAAGAAAATGATAATATTGTAGCAGAAACAAAAATTATTAAAAGAGGTAAACAATTTGTAAATGCACAATGCGAGATATGGAACGAAGACAAAACTCGCCTGATTGCAAGAGGAACCTCTAATTTATTCAAAATCAACAACTAAATGAAAAGAGTGGTCATTACAGGTCTCGGCGCTGTAACTCCCTTGGGAAACAATGTCGAAGAATTCTGGAAAAACAGCATCAACGGGGTAAGCGGAGCAAATAAAATAACTCATTTTGACACGGAAAAATTTAAAGTGCATTTTGCCTGTGAAGTGAAAAATTTTGATCCTAAAGTTCATTTAACCCACAATGAAATCAAAAGAAGCGATCTTTTTTCACAGTATGCGATGTATTCAACTGCGGAAGCCCTGAAGGATTCAGGTCTTGAACTGGAAAATATGGATCCTTTCGACACCGGTGTTATCTGGGGAACCGGACAAGGCGGAATGTGGACTTTCGAAAGCGAAGTAATGGAATTCACGAAAGGAGACGGAACACCAAGATTTAATCCTTTTTTTGTTCCAAAATTCATTGCCAATATGGCTTCGGGAATGATCTCCATGAAATTCGGGCTTCAGGGAATCAACTATACAACAATCTCTGCTTGTGCGACAGGAAATACGGCATTAATGGATGCGTTTAATTATATCAGACTCGGGAAAGCAAAAGTTATTGTGAGTGGAGGTTCTGAAGCTGCCATCACGCCGGCATCCATAGGAGGGTTTTCGATTATGAAAGCCATGTCTACAAGAAATGATGACTTTGCCACCGCAAGCCGTCCGTATGATGCAGACAGAGACGGTTTTGTCATGGGAGAAGGCGCAGGATCATTAATCCTGGAAGAATATGAACACGCTAAAGCAAGAGGAGCAAAAATCTACGCAGAACTTGTAGGAGCCGCAATGACAGCAGATGCCTATCATATGACAGCACCTCATCCTGATGGTGTCGGAGCCATAAAAGCCATGCAACTGGCGTTAAAGGAAGCGCAGATTAATATGGAAGACATTGACTATATTAATCCTCATGCAACTTCCACTCCGATGGGAGATCTTGTAGAGCTGAACGGTATTAATAAATTATTTAAGGGAAGTAAAAACCTCGATATCAGTGCTACGAAATCGATGACAGGCCACTTATTGGGTGCTGCCGGAGCTGCGGAAGCAATTCTTTCCATTAAAGCTATTGAAAACGGAATTATACCTCCAACGATCAATCTTCACAGCATTGATGAAAATATCCCGAAAGATCTCAATATCGTTTTTGGAGAAGCTAAAGAGAAGAATATCAATTACGCTTTAAGTAATGCTTTTGGTTTTGGAGGGCATAATGCTACGGTGATTTTCAAGAAGTTTTCTTAATTATCAATCAGCTTAAATGATATATTTTAAATCTTATTCCCTGTGTTTTTAAAACGCAGGGATTTTTATATAGGAGTTTTTTGTAAGTTAGCCCGCAATTAAAGTAAAATAATCGCAAGAAGCAGCGGTAATCTTGAAGAAGCAAAAAACAAAATGACAGAATACCTGCAAAAATTTTAACGAAAAAAGCAGTCAAAAATGACTGCTTTTTATAAATCAATTAAAAAATAATTCTACTTAGGATCCGGAATAAAAAAACTTTCTCCATTATCAGCAACCGGAATATAAAGTCTTTCCCATTTTTCTCCTTCTTCCAGCTCCCAGCTGTGCCCTTTTCCTTCTACATCTTCAGCCAAAAGAATAATTCCGGGTTTGATAATAAATGTTGAACCATCACTTACCTTAAATCTTATTTTTCCTTTTAAAGTAACAACAAACTGTTTTCTTGGTGCTGCATGTTCAGCTTTTTCCCATTCTTCAATTGTATTGCTGATCCAGAAAGAAGTGGTATGTATTGGTTTTAAAACAGGAATTTTACCTTTTTCAAAAAAGACTGTTTCCATCAGGACCGTTTATTAGTCTTATCGCTTCAATAAATTCCGGATTCTGTTCCATTTTCGACTTACGCTTTCAACCATTCTGATTTAGAAAGATAGTTTTGATCGGGATAATAAATAAAAAGAAGGTTTCTTCCTTTTATTGTATTAATGATCGGTTGTGTAAGATCTCTCGGTACAGCCGGGCAACCCCAGCTTCTTCCTATTCTTTTGTGCATGGCTGCAAATTCATCGCTTACATAGTCGGCGCCATGCATTACGATTGCTCTTCTGTAGGCAGCATCGTTAAAGCCTTTATCCATTCCCAGTAACTTCAGAGAATATCCGTTGTCCCCGTTGTACGTTGCATCCGTAATATAAAAACCTAAGCTGCTCTGAAGCGAACTTTCGGTATTGGAAAAATTTGTAGCAAATTCTTCCCCGGTATTTTTTCCGTGTGCCACCAATGAGTTGAACAATACTTTTCGCTCATTCATGTCAATTACCCAAAGTCTTTTCGTATTTGAAGACATAGAAAAGTCGCAAACCGTAAGTAAGTGCGACTCCTGATTAAGCAAACCAGCTTTCTTCAAATTCTCAAAACCAGTTAAGGCTTTGAAGAAAACTTCTTCGTTAAGTTCATGTCCTTGTTCAAATGCGATAGACTTGTATAATTCTGCTGCTGAGGATGAAGTATTTTCCGCGGTTTTCACCGATTTTATATCGGTTGGTCTTTCAATCTTTTTTGTACTGATTTCATTCTTTGCCATTTCCTTTCGGGGCGACAGATAGAACGAAGTAGTAACCATGTAAACAATACTTAATAAGCTATACAATCCTTTCATTCAATATTATGTTAAATCCAATTCAGTCAGCAAATGTATAAAAACATAGCGATCTGAAAGAATAACTCCACAAAATTTAACGCAAATTTAAGAAACTTTAACTTCCTGATTCTGTGAATAAAACAGCTTATTTTTCATTATCCTGAACAAATTCCAGGCTCACGGAATTCATACAATACCGCAATCCTGTAGGCTTCGGCCCATCATCAAAAACATGACCTAAATGAGAATCACATCTTTTACAAAGCACCTCTACCCTGTCCATCCCATATGCCAAATCTCTTTTATAATAAACGCCATCCTTATCGGCTTCAAAGAAACTCGGCCAGCCACAGCTGCTCGAAAATTTGGAATCGGAACGGAACAGATGGTTCCCACAAACAGCACAGTAATATTCACCCAACTCATCGAATTCATTGTATTTCCCGGTAAATGCTCTTTCTGTAGCAGCTTCTCTCGCCACAGCATAAAGATCAGAAGAAAGTATTGTTTTCCATTCATTATTAGAAATATTCAATGGAGTCTTGTCTGTTCTCGAATAGTATGGATTGTTTTTTGCTTCGTTTTCCATGAAAATTATTTTAGTATTTTAAATAAAAGGCTTAAAATTAACTACAAAAGATTCATATAAGATTAAATTAATATTTTTAAATATTTTATAACATCTGAATCTTTGTTATGAACTACATCACAACCAAATTTACTAAATTTGAGAATATGAATGATGAGGCAAAAAGAAAACAGTTAAGGAAATATAAAGCGTTTGCCACAGGATTATTTCTGTTGATGGCAGTGGTTTTTATTGCTACTTCTCTTTTACAGAAAAATATCGATTCACATTGGATAGGCTATGTTCGCGCATTCTCTGAAGCAGCAATGGTAGGCGCTTTGGCAGACTGGTTTGCCGTTACCGCTCTTTTTCGCCATCCTCTCGGGCTGCCTATCCCGCACACCAACCTTATTGAAAACAGTAAACAGCGACTGGGTGACAATCTCGGGAGTTTTGTGGTGAGCAATTTTCTTTCTCCTCAAAACATCAGACCTTATATACAAAAACTGAAAATCTCGGGATTTTTAGGAGAATGGCTGGGCAAAGAGAAAAATCAGGAAGTTCTGATTAAAAATCTTTCGGATATTGTTCTGGATATTTTAAATAAACTTGATGATTCTGCAGTGAGCCATTTTATCAGCAAAAAGGTTCAGGAAATGACCGATGATATCAAACTCAACAAAATAGTCGGAAACGGAATCGGCTATATTATCGAGAAAAATGATCATCAGAGAATGGTAACGAATCTGTCTTCACAAATCAAAAATTATATTATTGAGAATGACGAAATGATCAAAGAACGTGTGAAAAAAGGAAGTTACACATTTATACCATCATTTGTCGACAATAAGATTGCGGATAAAATCGCTGTTGGGCTCTCAGATTTTTTCAGAGAAATCGAAGAAGATCCTCAGCACGAAATCAGAACATTGATCACTCAAAAAATTCATGAATTTTCGGTTGATTTAAAGGAAGATCCAAAATGGGATGAAGAATTCACCAGCATTAAAAACGATCTTTTAAAAGGCAATAAACTGGAAGAATATTCAAATGACATCTGGGTTTCTATTAAAAACACTTTAAAAAATGAATTGCAGGAAGAACAGTCTACATTAAAAATTTATCTGTCCAGAAACCTGAATGAATTTTCGGAAAACCTAAAATCTGATGAAAACCTTCAGAATAAGATCGACGATTGGGTGCGCGTTACAGCCTACAAATACATTCTTAAAAACACGCATCAGTTCGGAAACCTCATCAGCTCAACCGTCGGAAACTGGCAGGGAAAAGAATTAAGCGAAAAGCTGGAACTTGAAGTGGGAAAAGACCTTCAATTCATTAGGGTCAACGGAACTCTGGTCGGCGGACTGGTCGGATTAATTATCTATACCATTTCTCATTTCTTTCTATAAAAGCTTACCATGAAAAAAATATTGTCATTACTATTTATCCTGAGTCTTACTTATTCCTTTGCTCAAAAAGTAGAGCTTAAGAAAGTGACAGACTCTTTTCAGGTTTTTAAAGGTGAAATTGCCGGAAATCCCATAACCCTACACCTCAATTATGATGATATAATCGACTGTCATCAATATCAGCATTTTGTGGATGGCTGGTACTACTATGACAAATACAAAAAGAAAATTCCGCTGACGGGCATTTACAATCTTGGAGATCTGTACCTCTTCAATTTTGGTGACGGACAGAAAAAGGCGGTCAGGCTTTTTAAAGAAACAATAAAACGTGATCTCATCGAAAAATCAGACAGCATTGCCAAAACATTAAATGCAAAAGAAATAATCGACATCAAAGGTAGCGAAAGAGACAAAGAGGCATCCGGAACTTTCTATATGGGCAATAAAAATCTACCGGTAAAACTACAGACGAAGGACACCAGAATCTACCGGTTCAACAATTATATCACCGTTCCGAATCATAAAAAGATAAATACCTACGACTTTATCAATAAGCTTGGTGGAAATCATCTGGTATCGTATGTATCAGATCAATCGGGAAACCGCATTTTATTATATTTTGAGGAATTATCAAACTTCAATTACTGCGGAATGTGCGGCGCGGGAGATGGTGAGAAAGGTTACAGAATACTCTATTTTACCAATGACTGGAATTTTAAAAGCTATGAAGATTTTCTGATTGAAAGCTGCCTTGAAAACATCTATGATACGACATCAACAAGACTTAAAGATCAAAAAATATTGAAATTCAGTATTAAAAAGACAACAGATTCTCCTGCTTATAATTTAATTGTAGACGTTAAAAACGCAACGGTTACGAAATCAAAATAAAATAGGAAGCCATTTCTGACTTCCATTATTGTTGAATATTTTCCTTAAAACTCAGGGTTATATTACATTATCTTGGCAAACGGCTTGCTCTCTTCAGAAGCTCTTTATTGATTTCATTAATCAGCTCCGGACCTTCATAAATAAATCCGGTGTACAATTGAATAAGGCTTGCTCCGGCATCCAGTTTCTCGATCGCATCTTTTGCGGTATGAATTCCGCCAACGCCGATAATCGGGAAAGCTCTGTTGCTTTTTTCGGAAAGAAACCGGATTACTTCCGTTGATCTTTTAGTCAGAGGTTTCCCGGAAAGTCCGCCTGTTTCACATTTATTTTCTGACTTTAATCCTTCTCTTGAAAGCGTTGTGTTTGTTGCAATCACTCCTGCGATTTTTGTTTCTTTTACAATATCAATGATATCCAAAAGCTGGTCATCCGACAAATCAGGAGCAATTTTTAAAAGGATTGGTTTTGGGACTGCTTTCTCCGAATTCATCTGCTGTAAAGTTCCCAACAATTGTGTTAAAGGTTCTTTATCCTGCAGTTCACGAAGGTTCGGAGTATTTGGAGAACTTACATTGACTACGAAATAATCTACATAAGGGAAAAGTTTTTCGAAACAAATTTTATAGTCGTTTACAGCTTCTTCATTCGGGGTCACTTTATTTTTCCCGATATTTCCACCGATCAGGACGTTTTTATTTTTCTTTAATCTTTCAACCGCGGCATCTACTCCATCGTTATTAAAACCCATTCTGTTGATAATCGCAGAATCTTCCATCAGTCGGAACAATCTCTTTTTATCATTTCCCGGCTGTCCTTTCGGCGTTAAAGTGCCAATTTCAATAAATCCGAAACCAAGATCAGAAAGTTCTTCAAAAAGCACAGCATTCTTATCAAAACCCGCTGCCAATCCGACAGGATTTTTAAATTTCAATCCGAACACTTCTCTTTCCAGTCTTCTGTCGACGATAGGTTTCGGAAGAAAAATTTTGGCTAAAAAAAGAGAAATTTTTAAGCATTGAAAAAGTAAAATAATGTACTTCTTCAGGATCAAATTTAAAAAGGATCGGGCGGATCAGTTTTTTGTACATGCCTTTTTTTGGAATACAAAGATATTGATTTTAGTTGGAAATGTGAGCTTACAGAGACAGAAGGTCAACTGTCCGAATTAAATTGTACCAATATAGTAGTTTTTTAACGCAAAGAATTTCTTTTAAAAATGTATTATTTCAAGAAAAAAGATTAATCAGCCCGCTGATTGAATAAACTTGTGTATGAACTTCGCGCAGCAAATTTATTTGCCTTTGCCAACTAAAGTAAACGGCTTGAATAATTCATCTTTGTGTCAAAAAATCCAGTAATAAAAAAATCTGCGCTATCTGCAAAATCTGCGTGACTAATTTTACCACAAAAAGATATCAGCTAATTGCTTGACAAACCGAACTTTCATCATCCTTTACATATTCACTCAAATCCAGATTCAGAATATCTCCTACTCTCTTGAACTCATCATCGATCGTTGCATTCAGTGTAATTCTTTCGTTAGAGACCGGATGATTAAAGGTGAGTTGATAGGCGTGAAGCGTCATTTTGGTCATATTGAAAGTCTGCAGCAACAATTTGTTCTGTTTGTTGCAGCCATGCTTCCGACAGCCTAAGATCGGATGCAGAATATGCTTAAAATGTTTTCTCAACTGATGAAATCGTCCTGTTTCAGGAATTGCTTCTACTAAACAATATCTCGAAGTCTGATGTTTTAAAAAAGGTAAATCGATTTCCGAAGTCTGTAGACGACGATAGTAAGTAATGGCATTCTGTTTTACCTCATTTTCATTAATTAAATCATAATCGATGGTTTCTTCTTCTTTCGTCCAGCCCCGAAGGATGGCTATGTATTTCTTCTCGACTTCCCTTGTTGCAAACTGATCACTCATCGCCCGCAAAGTTTCTCTATCTAAAGTAAATAATAGAACGCCCGAAGTTTTCCGATCTAATCGATGGACAGGAAAAACTTTTTGTCCAATCTGCTTTTTCAATTCCTGAATCGCATACGTATCTGCTTCTCCGGAGTAAAAAGATTTATGCACCAATAATCCGCTCGGTTTGTTAATAGCAATGAGATGTTCGTCATGGTAAAGAATTTCTAACATTTGCCAAAAGTAGAGATTTTTCACTAATCTTTAGCCCTGATTGAGCGGCATGTCTGAGCTCTTTCTATTGATTTTGGCGTGGCGGCTCCGCCGCCGCGCCAAAATCAATAGAAAAGCGAGTAGCGAAAGCAGGTTCCCGGCTCCTGATTTTCTGCATTCTAAAAACTTGCTGCTTCCTTTTCCCAACTTCCCTCTTTTTCACTACTTTTGCACTTCAGACGTTAAAAAATTATGGCAAAGCAAGAAGATGTTTTCAAGAAAGTGATTTCTCACGCGAAAGAATATGGTTTTATTTTCCCTTCGAGTGAGATCTATGATGGTTTATCCGCTGTTTATGATTATGGACAGAATGGTGCTGAACTCAAAAATAATATCAAACAGTATTGGTGGAAAGCGATGGTACAGCTTAACGAAAATATTGTGGGTATCGATTCGGCGATCCTTATGCATCCTACCACATGGAAGGCATCGGGCCACGTAGATGCTTTTAACGATCCGTTGATTGACAATAAAGATTCTAAAAAACGTTTCAGAGCAGACGTTTTAGTGGAAGATTATTGCGCCAAAATTGAAGATAAAGAAAACAAGGAAATCGAAAAAGCAGCGAAGAGATTCGGAGAGTCTTTTGACAAGGAACAATTTGTGGCGACGAATTCAAAAGTTTTGGAATACAGAGCCAAAAGAGAAGCCATTCTTTCAAGACTGGCAAAATCTCTGGAAAATGAAGACCTTGCGGATGTAAAAGCTTTGATTGAAGAACTGGAAATTACCGATCCTGATACCGGTTCTAAAAACTGGACGGAAGTACGACAATTCAACCTGATGTTTGGAACGAAACTGGGTGCTTCTGCAGATTCTGCGATGGATCTTTATTTAAGACCCGAAACAGCACAGGGAATTTTTGTTAACTTTTTAAACGTACAGAAAACATCCCGTCACAGACTTCCTTTTGGTATTGCACAGATCGGAAAAGCCTTTAGAAATGAAATTGTGGCAAGACAATTCATTTTCAGAATGCGTGAATTTGAACAGATGGAAATGCAGTTCTTCGTAGCTCCGGGAACAGAGCTTGAATTCTACGAACAGTGGAAGCAAAAGCGTCTGAACTGGCACTTAGCTTTAGGATTAGGTAACGAAAATTACAGATTCCACGATCACGAGAAATTAGCTCACTATGCGAATGCTGCTGCTGATATTGAATTTAATTTCCCATTCGGCTTTAAAGAACTGGAAGGTATTCATTCAAGAACAGATTTTGATTTAAAAGCGCACGAAAAATTCTCGGGAAGAAAGCTTCAGTTCTTCGATCCTGAAAGAAACGAAAACTACGTACCATATGTGGTGGAAACTTCTGTTGGTTTGGATAGATTATTCCTGGCTTTGTTCTCTAACTGTCTGAAAGACGAAGTATTGGAAGACGGTTCCGAAAGAACGGTTTTATCTTTACCGCCGGCTTTAGCACCTATTAAAGCAGCCATTCTTCCATTGATGAAGAGAGATGGTTTAGCTGAATATGCCGAGCAGATCTTTAATGATTTAAAATATGATTTCAATCTGTTCTACGAGGAAAAAGACGCGATCGGAAAACGCTACAGAAGACAGGATGCGATCGGAACGCCTTACTGTATCACCATCGACCACGATTCTCTTACAGATCATACCGTAACGATCAGAGACAGGGACACGATGAAACAGGAAAGAGTACCGGTTTCAGAACTGAGAAGAATTATTGATGAGAAAACAAGTTTCAGAAATTTACTTTCGAAAATATAGACAGAAAGCCTTGAGAAATCAGGGCTTTTATTTTTCGTTAAAACTATCAGTTAATTTATTATTTTTAAATTTCAAATTTTACCATGAAAAAAATAACATTGTTGATACTTGGCCTTACTCAGGTCTTTTTCTATGCTCAGACACAGGATTTAACTTCTTTAGCCTCGGGCGAAAACGTCGGAATGAATGCACTTTTTGACACCAAGGATAATCTTTATGGCTATGTTTCTATTTATTCATACGGAAAAACAGAAGACAGGAAGCAAAAATTTGAGTATGTAATTTTAGATAAAAATCTGAATCCTGTAGCCAATAAAGAGTTTGAAGCAGGGCTTTTAGTGGCAGATTATTTCGGATATATAGATTTTAAAGGGCAGATTATTTTACGCCCATCAGACTTTAACTATACTCAGGCTTTCGCAAAGGATGCTGCTGCACCTGTTTCCATGGTCATAGACCCAACAACCAATACGGTGAAGTCCAAAGTATATTACGATTATCAGGAGGATGGAACATTTAAAGAAATTACACAGCCCAAAACATTTAAAGAAGAAAAAAAGAAAGTCGTACCGAGAAAAAAGAAAAAGGCTACAACTATATTTCTGTAGTCAGCGAAATTAAAGAAGGTGGGTATCTCGCTGTGGAATATAATCATTATGGAAAGTATATTAATAAAAACAGCTTCATCAAATTTGATGAAAATAAAAAAGAAATCTGGAGATACAGCTATAATACCAATGGTGACAAAAAGGTTTTTTCGTCCTTAGAGCTTCTTGAAAAAGATGACGACCGCATCTATGGGATATTAAAAAAAGTGAATGATGATAAAAAAGCATTCTCCCTTTTGGTGCTGGATATGAAAACCGGAAAAGAAATAAGTAATCAACCGATTACAGGGCTTTCCGATGATACTTTAGAAAATATTGCAACCTTTTCATCAGCAACAAGAATTTTAGATGGTGACAAAACTTTTGATGATAAAATCGTTATCGTAGGCAGAAATTTTGAAGATAAACTGGGAACAGGATTTGCCCGGATGATTATTGATAAGAGTACGCTGGATGTCAATACCAAAAAAATAGACTATTTGTCTAATCTTTCTTCATACATCCCAAGAATAGACCGATTGGGATATGTAGAAAAAAGCTACCATTTGCAACCTCGTGATGTATTTTTCATGAAAGACGGAAGTGTAGGCCTGCTCCTCGAAAAACAAAAAATTGATTTTAATACCGGACTGGCGAAAACCACAGATTTAGTATACATTTATACAGATAAAGATTTTAAAATAAAAGGGGCGAAAATTTTTGAAAAAGAAAAATCTCTGAGTACTGGCGACTATCTTTTTTCGCAGTATATCAATGATGGAAATGATGTGGTTTTCTTTTTCAGAGATTATCAGAAAGACAAAGAAACTAAACAAAAAGCATGGAAACTTTTTATTAATACGCTCATAAAAGGAGAGTTCAAGCAGGAAGTTGTGACCATTTCCGAAAAAGACAATTACGTTGTGACGCCCTATATCGCTAAAGAAGGCTACATTTTACTAAGGGAATTCAACGCAAAAGAAAAGTTCAACAAAGTACGTCTGGAAAGACTCAATTATTAAGATAAACAAAAACATCCTGATTGTGAAGATCAGGATGTTTTTGTTTGATAGTAATCTGCAATATTCTTTATTTCATCCAAACTCAGATTCCACATAAAATTCAGAAACTGCTGATAGCTTTCACTTTGGTTTTTCGGATCTACCCGATCCAGATATCGGTTTAAATTATAGTTTTTCCGGGCTTCATAGATTTTAGCAAAACATTTTCCGAGCCAACTCTGATAATATTTCTCTTCCTCGCCATCCTGCAAAAACTGCAGACTTGTATAAATTCCCACTCCGTAATCTTCAGAATGATAGAAATTTGGTAATGTTTCCATTCTTGCAATCTTTTCAAGTTTTACATAAGACGCTGAAGGTTTTTCGTCGGCAGCCTCGGATTTCAGTTCAGGAAAAAGTTTTTTGAGATTATCAATTCTTAAGGAAATTTCAGGGTGTGACCTCAACGAATCTTTATTGAGTTTTTCTTTAAAATGATTATAATTATAAAGGGAAAAATCCTCCTTCTGCAGCCATTTTTCCTTGAATGCCTGATTGGGAAGATTAAAATATTTTCTGTAAGTTTCTACTTTCAGCTCTCTCGGTGAAATGGTATCAAAATCTTCAAGTCTTTTTAAAGCATTCACAAATTCATTTTTCTTAAAATCACTATTCCTGAAAATAACATATCCCAAAGAATCTGCCTGCATTTCCTGTTTTCTGTTTTCGGCTCCTTTCCTGTATATTCTGTTTTTAAGAACATCAAAAGCCTTTTCATTCCGATTTTCTCTCGTTGATTTTATATCATGAACTACCATTTTGTCCATTTTATTCTGATCAATAATGCCCAGTAAAATTTTCAGTGTATGTTCAGATATCTTATGTCCCAATTCATGAGATATTACCGCAGCCAACTGATCATCATTATTGAGCCAACTGAAAAGTCCCATATTGACCACAAAAGTTCCGTCTGCAAAACAATAGGCGTTCGGGGTATTATCTTTAGCAACCAGAATTTTCAGATTCTGCGGAATCTGAGGATTGCTTTTACGGAGACGATCGATAAGATTTTTTAATTCGGAATCGAAAACTGAATTAAAAACAAAGTCTTTTTCTTTTATCTTTTCTTCAAAATCTTTGCCTAATTCTTTATAAATTTTCGCAAGCTCACTTCCCGGCCTTCCTGAATAGCGGTCCTTGGTATTTTTAATGAGATTTTCGGTATTTAAGGAAAAACTTCTAATGAAACTCGTTCTTTGTAAGTAATCTGCCGAATCAATTGGTTTATAATCCTGTCCAAAGGTGCTGACAAAACAGTATATCAATAAAAAGGAAATTAGTTTTTTCATCGTTTTCACATCATAAATCACAAAAATAAACCATTTCGCCTCATATTTTCAAATTTATTTTAAATTTGTTTCAAGATCAATTCGTATGATAATTCTTATTTATTTTGTGGCCTTTGTTGTCATTGCAGCAGCACTTTTTTATCTTTTCGGATACAGCTATATTTTCAACGGGATATCAAAAACCTACCTGAAAGGGAAAATGAGTGCCAATATCGATGACGGCAAATTTTTCTCCCATAATGTAATTGCTGCCGGAAATCCCGTTCCGTGGGAAGAAGATCCTGAATACAATAAAAAAGAATTACCGAAAAACGTAGTTGAAGATTTAACACATTCCAACACAGCTTCTTTTCTTGTTATCCGTAATGGAAAAATCATTCACGAACAATATTGGAACGGCTATGATAAATTCTCAAAAACCAACTCTTTTTCCATGGCAAAAGCTGTTACGGTCATGCTGCTAGGAAAAGCCATTGAAGAAGGAAAAATCAGCAGTATCGACGATAAGTTTTCCGATTATTTTAATGAATTTAAAGGTAAAGAATTCACAGAAAATTTAACGCTGAAAAATCTGGCACAGATGGAATCCGGCCTCAACTGGGAAGAAAATTATAAAAATCCCTTTTTGCCGAATGCCAGAGCATATTACGGAAGAAGTCTTATAAAAGCTACTTTTTCAAGAAAATTCAAACAGAATCCGGGAGAAAAATTTGAATACCAGAGTGGCGCTACACAACTTTTAGGATTTGCTGTGAGAAAGGCTGCTGATAAGTCGCTAGCAAGCTATTTATCAGAAAAATTCTGGATTCCATTGGGAATGGAGCAAAATGCAGAATGGAGTACCGACGAAAGCGGAATGGAAAAAACATATTGCTGCATCCATTCCAACACCCGTGATTTTGCGAAACTTGGTCAGCTATTTTTAAATAATGGAAAAGTGAATTTCCAACAGATTTTAAACCTTGATTTTATTAACCAAATGCGGACACCGACAGAAAAATCTGAAGAGATTTACGGAATGGGCTTTTGGATTAACAACGATAACCCAATTAAACATTACTATTTTTTAGGCTTGCAGGGACAATACATCATCATGATTCCGGAGCATAATATGGTCATCGTAAGAACCGGAAACTACAACAATCTCCCTAAAAACGATAGAGGAAGGCCGGATCAGGTGAAATTTCTGGTAAATGAAACGGTAAGATTATTTCAGTAGTTTAATGAAATCTGAAATTGGCTTCCGTGAAGGTATTATTTTTAAGAAAAGCTTCGTATTCCGGTGAAAGCTGTTTTCTGCCGTAGGTATTGTCTCCGCTCATGCTTCCGAGGCGAACTTTATCTTTCCCGAATTTCTTATTCATCGCATCCATCGCTTTCATTACCGGAAGATGCTGGTTTTGTGTATCTTCTTCAAAAAGATTAATTAATCTCTGATCTTCAGGGACAAAATCATTAACGATCACTCCGGCTTTTTTATAATGAAACCCTTCCTTGAAAACAGCCTCAAACAGTTCATTCACCACCCTTCCTATAAGAATTGAAGAATTGGTGGGGTTCGGAAGAATCTGTGTGACTGCATTTTTATATTCCGGCAGATCTTTCCGGAAGCGGTTGGTCTGCACAAAGACCGTTACCATCCTGCAACATGTATTTTGTTTTCTCAGGCGCTCAGAGCAATACATTCCGAAAGTTTCTACCCTTTCGCGTACATCTTGTTTATTGGTAAGCATTTCCATAAAACTTCTGGTCACTGCAATAGACTTTTTAGGCGACGGAGCATCCAGCTCCAGCTGGCGGATTCCTTTCAGCTCATTAATCATTCTCACTCCGTGAATTCCCATCACTTTACGAACCCACATTTCAGGCTTCTGCAACAGATCCCAGGCTTTATGAACGCCGTTATCATGCATTTTTACGGCAAGCCTGCGGCCGATTCCCCAAACATCCCCAATATCCAGCCATTTTAAAGCTTTTTCGATTTTTTCAGGGGTGTCTAATATAAATACTCCGTCAAAATTTTCAGGATATTTTTTCACAATCCTATTGGCCACTTTACACAACGTTTTTGTAGGTGCAATACCTATGCTTACCGGAATATTGGCCTCCAGCCTGATTTTGTTTTTGATTTCAGTACAATAATCATGGATATTGATGTATTTATAGCCTGTGAAATCCAGAAACAGCTCATCAATACTATATACTTCATGATTCAGCACATATGATTTCGCAATCTTAATAACCTGCTGACTTTTAAAATTATACAATTCAAATTTTGCGGAAAAACTCTTAACATCATGCTCTTTGAACAGCTCTTTATATTTAAAAGCCGGCGCCGCCATAGGAATACCGAGATCTTTTGCCTCTTTGCTTCGGGACACAACACATCCGTCGTTGTTGGAAAGTACCACAACGGGTTTGCCTTCAAGCGCAGGGTCTAAAGTCCTTTCACAGGAAACAAAGAAATTATTGCAATCTACCAGAGCATACATGATGAAAAACGGGACAGTTCGATGCACAAAATTAGAACTTTTATAATATAATATTATGTTTAATAGAAATTTTAACATTAAATTTAAATATTTGATATACAGTAATTTAATTTATTTAAACACGTCACGTTTTGTCGCTTACTGCCTATAATTTTGTTTTTCAAAACTTTAAAATTATTGATATGGATAAAATAACATTACAGAGAATTGAAAAGCTTCACCCTTTGGTAAGGGAAGAGGTAAAACAGATTATTAAAGATTGCAACGCAGCATTAACCGGAAGAGCGAAGATAAGGATCACACAAGGCCTTAGAAGCTTTGAAGAGCAGGAAAAACTGTACGCTATCGGAAGAATTACTACCGGAAAAAAAGTGACCAATGCCAAAGCCGGGCAAAGCATTCATAATTACGGACTGGCCGTTGATATCTGTCTGATGATCGACGGAAAAACAGCCAGCTGGGATACCTTTAAAGACTGGGACAATGACAGAGTAGCCGACTGGTATGAATGTGTAAAAATTTTCGCTAAATATGGTTGGGACTGGGGCGGAAACTGGAAAACATTTAAAGACCTTCCTCACTTCGAGAAAAAATCTTTGTCTACCGAAAAAGGTACCATCAAAACAAGTTGGAGAACACTTATTAAAATGAAAAGAGATAAAGATGATTATGTGGTATTTTAATTCTCCATTATTTGAGAAATTATTTTAAACACGACAAGTTCTGTCGCTTTCTGCGCCTACTTTTGCTTTAGAGAAACACCAAAACAATCTCTATAAAAAATTAAAACCAATAGTCATTTCTTCCGGAATCTATTGGTTTTAGTTGTCTAATATTGTCAGGGATTTCTCCAAAAAAAAGTAAAATCAAATGAAAAAGACAACCATTCTTTCTTTGGACGGGGGCGGAATCAGGGGAATAATTACCTGCATTATCCTGCGCTACATAGAAGAACAACTGCAGAGTCATGATAAGCCGGGCGCTAAACTCGGTGATTATTTTGACTTTGTTGCCGGAAGCAGTACAGGAGGACTGATTGCGTCTATTATTCTATGTCCCGATGAACACCGGAAAGCAAAATATTCCATCCAGAAAGGGCTGGAACTATACGCTGAAAAAGGTGGCGACATATTCCAGGTTTCTTTTTGGGAAAGACTTGTCAATCCTTTCGGGTTGATTAATGAAAAGATATCTCAGGAAGCACTTAAAAAAAACCTGAATGATTTTTTTGGAAATTTAGAATTAAAGGAATTAATAAAACCTTGTTTAATAACAAGCTATGACATCGAGAACAGGAGAGCAAAACTATTCAATTCATGGAAGGCGAGCCTGAGTACGGACAACTTTTATGTAAAAGACGTTTGTAGGGCAACTTCAGCAGCACCAACCTATTTTTCGCCGGTTCAGATCAAGTCGATGTACGGGCAGATCTTCAGTCTGATTGATGGCGGAATGTTTGCAAATAATCCTTCACTCTGTGCTTATGCCGAAGCCCGGAAAATTTCTTTTGCAGAGGTTTTGAAAAATCATCAGAAAACCAATCATCCTGTAGTGAACGACATGATTATTATTTCCATCGGAACTGGTATTGAAGCAAGATCTTATTCTTTCAAAAAGCTGGAAAAAGCCGGAAAAATAAGCTGGGTAAATCCTATTATTGACATTTTAATGTCGGCGAACGCAGAAACAGTAGATTATCAGCTTTGCCAGATGTTCCAGACACTTGGGCAAAGAAACCAGAAAAATTATTACCGCCTCAATCCTTCGTTGAAAAACGCTTCTCCGGCAATGGATAATGTAAGAAGATCAAATATTGAAAATCTTATACAGGCAGGTTTAAGTTACATTGATGACAACAGAGAGATCCTAAATCAAATCGTTCAAAAGCTGATCAAAAATAAAATATAAGCCCTTTTGCTTATAAACCCAACAAATAAGCTATAAACCTTATAATTTAAATTTTAAAAATTTTATTTTTTATACGTCAAGTTCTGTCGCCACGGTAAAGTATTTTTGAATTAGGATTAAAAACAATAACCAAAAAACTAAATACCATGAAAAATATTCTACAGCGCTGTAGTTTTTATTTAGAAAATTCAATAGTCGGAATTCCCGGACTATAAAACCTCAGACATATTCAATTCTTAAGATTCAGCTTCCAAAGCTGAACAGGATATGTATTACTCAATCATATCAGTTTGCTAGCACTGCTATATAATCAATTTATTAACCATTTAAAAAACCATTAACATTATGGCAACAAATTTAGTACAAGAATTAAACAGCTTGGATTTCAGCGTTTATATCGGCGGTCCGTTACAGGCTGCGGTAAAAGCGCAACATGACGCATCCATCTCTCAGGTGAACTTCATTAAAGAAGTAGGCTTCACTCCGGGAACCAGCGGACAGCCTGATCTATTAAAGTATGTAGATTTTAATTACAAAAAATCAGTTCCTAATCCGGATTATGATTCAACAGCAACAAGTGGGACAGCAAGCAACCCGTTCATTGATTCAGAAGTTAATCTGAAAGTTCCTTTTCTGGCAATGCTTACTATTCCTGCTCTGAGAATTGATGAACTTACCATTGATTTCAATGCTAAATTAAACTCTGTGGAAACTCAGAATGTTTCAAGTGAATTCAGTGGTTCTGCAAGCATAAGTGCAAAATTCTGGAAAGTGAAGTTTAATGCATCTGCATCATACAAAAAAACTTCATCAAGCACTTCAACAACCGAAAGAACATACACTTTAGGTGTTCATGTAAGAGCGGTAAACGACGAATTGCCGGCCGGGCTTGCAAGAGTTATGGATATGTTGGAAGACAGCATTTCCGCAGTCAACAATTAATCTTTTTTTTGGATGGTTGCTCATGCAGCCATCCTTTTCTATCATTCTATTAACTTAAAAAAAACCGTCATGCCAAAATTAAATGAATACCTGGGAGGAATTATTTCAGAAATTGCTTCTTCCCGAAAAATGGCCGACTTGCAGACACTGGAGATTGCAAGAGAATATGCAGCAGACGACATGCTGAAAAATTTTTCAATCCCGAGAATGAAAATAGGAACTGTAGACCTTACTATTCCTTTTGCCCAAGGTGGAGTTTTGCCCATTCTCAAGCTGAGAGATTTCGCTTATGATGAAATTACCAAAGTGATGAAAACGGGCTACATTGCTTCTGATACTTCAAATGATCAGAAACTCAAGGCTTTTTTGATTGATATGGAAGTGTATTATGATGATATTATTGATCAAATAAAAAAAGAAAATACCCCGACTCTTACTGCAGAACAGGAAAAAAAATTCGATATCATTCCAGAATATATTACGGAGTTCTGTTTAAGTCTACCAAATTTCAAATGGGACCAGGTAAAATCTGAGGTACTACAGAAAAGCCTTAGAGACCGCACGCTTCTTGAAGCCAGAAAAATCATTGAAAAAGTGGAAGAAAATGAAATCATCGTAGAGGCAAGCAAACTCATGAGCATCGACCCCAAGTACCTCATCTATGCAAAAATGAGTGTAAGCGAATCCGGAATGGAATGGTCACGATACGAAGATATCAACGGAAATATTATTGAAACTTTAATTCCTGAATAATGAGAAAATCACAGTTTATTTTGGTAAGCCAGCTCAAAGAAAAACTGCTGGAGTTTCCCGGAATCGTTTCTTCTCTTGAAAAAAAAGATCCTTACTTCGTCGACAAAATAATGTTCTGGCTGAAATCTTCAGAAGACATCTTCTCTACTTATAATATCAGCGAAGTATCTGAACTGGCGGGTTTCAGGAGCAAAATAATTGCTGCAAGAATGACAGAAGGAAGAGGGACAAACATCAAAAAAAATCAGGTAAAAACAGCCGCCGGAATTTTATATGATGTCCAGAATACCGTACTCACCGTACTAACGCCTTATGAGAAAAAGATGAACGATTGTCGGGAAATTGTAAAGCAGCTACTGGCACTTACCGCTCAGACTCACACGCAGATTTACGATCAAAGCCTCCCATTTGAAGATTTCATCAGGAAAATCTGGATTTATATTTTATCTGACAACGATCTCAGGATGGGCGCAGTCAGACTCAAATCATCACTCTCGGAAATGGATATTCTTATGCTGATGAGCGACGAAATAGAATTAAACGACTTTACCTAAAAAATAACTCAGTTTTGAGTTATTTTTTTTATCACGTCAAGTTCTGTCGCTACCCGATTATACCTTTGAATCAGAATTAATAACCATGAAAACATCAAATAATACTCTCAGTCCCGAGTCTGATTCTTACCTCAAACAAAAAATTATAGCCCAATACAAAACTCTTTCTATGGAAACACAAAATCATAATTCAGATATTGTTTTTAATGAAGATATCTACACCATCGACTGGGCCGAGATCGAAAACACAGACATAGATTACGAAAACTACCTGAGTGATATTGAAAATTTCTTCAGAGAAGATTTCAAAAATGATATTCTGGAGAAAGATATGTGACGCACATCCTACAGTTCTTACCTAAGCCTATTTGTTAATACCGCAAAAGGATAAAATTATCAAAAATAACTTCTAAAACTTATCCACAAAAATAAAACACGACACCTTTTGTCGCATTAAGCCCATATATTTGTGTCAGAAACTTTTAATAATGAAAAAAGACTTTTACCTGACAAGATATGCTTTAATCATCAAAAGACTGGAAAGTTCTCCTGCTACGTATGGGCAGCTGGAGGAGTATCTGCTCAACTCTTTCGAATTTCAGGATGCCGATATTAAAAGCTATTCGATCCGCACTCTGCAGAGAGATATCCGTGAGATTTCTGATCTTTTCAACCTGTCTATCCACAACAAAAAGAAGGGAGATAACCGATATTATATCGAAAGCCGGCCCATTATGGAAGTCGACGAATACAACCAGAAATTACTCGAATCTTTCCAGGTAAGCAATGCCCTGAATCTTCATCCGGATTTTTCAGATTTTATCTTTTTTGAAAGCAGAAAGCCCACCGGAGTTGAACATTTCTATGATCTGTTTTTTGCGATCAGAAACAAAAGAATTGTTTCCTTTGAACACTACAATTACAAAAATAAGCTGATGACCTCCCGTAAAGTTCATCCCTTAGCGTTGAAAGAATCCAAAGACAGATGGTATCTCATCGCCATTGACACGAAAGATAAAGCGCTGAAATCTTTTGGACTGGACAGGATTAATTATCTTGATGTAAGCGACAAACAGTTCAGGGAAAAGTATAAATATAATTTCAGAGAACATTTTAAAAATGCTTTCGGTGTCATGAATCTTACCGCTCAAAATCCTCAGAAAATTGTTCTGAAATGCAGCAGACATCAGGGAGAATATATTAAAAGTTTCCCGCTTCACCAGTCTCAGAAAGAAACAAAAGAAACACCGGAAGAGATGTTTTTTGAATTCTTTCTGCATCCTACGTATGATTTTATGCAGGAAATTTTATCCTACGGAAAAGAAGTGCAGGTTTTGGAACCTAAAGGCTTAGTTGATGAGATCAGAAAACATTTGCAGGAGTCGTTGAACAGCTATCTTGAAAACTGAAAATGTAAGATATTTTGAGTACATTTACATAAATATATCCAAGTGAAACTCCTTTTTCTGTATCTTTTTTTGCTTTATCCCTGCCTTGTGTTTTTCGCAGCAAACCGAAGATTTCAGGCTCGTAAAGCAATACTACAACCAGCACCGTTCCATGCTGGGCACCGAGTTCAAGAAAAAGTTTGATACCGAGACAGATAATTTCCGGAAATTTTCTATAAAACAGGATTATTTGCTCTTCATGCAGAAGATGGACAGTATTGAAAATGTTGCCCTGACCGGCGTTTTATTAAAGACAAAAAACCTGGAAGATCTTTCCAGACTCAACTTGATTAAAACCGATTCTTCTGCGAAAGCTCCCATTATTACGTCATCAGCGATCGATAAAACAGCAGATTATCCCGGAGGAATTAATGAACTCCGAAAAGAGGTTGCGGATCTTTTTTATCTCGGAGGCGTCTATTCAGAAATTAAAACCGTAAAAGCAATCGTAGCCTTCATCGTTGAAAAAGATGGTACTATCACTCATGTTGAAGCGCAGGGAGATAACTTCACGTTCAACAGACAGGCCGAAATCGCACTTTATTCGGTTTCGCAGAAGTTTTCTCCGGCAATCGTCAATGGCAACCCGGTGAGATATCGTTTCAGGCTTCCTTTAACGATGAATATTGAATAATTTTATGAAGAAATATTTCTCTTTCCTTTCTATCTTAATACTCAGTTTTTATAGTTCACAACAAACAGAGGGATTGCGGCTTATCAAGGAAAAATATGCTCCTGAATTTGAAAATATCATATCCAGATACAAAGATATTACTACTGTAAAACTCTCAAAAAAAAGAGCTCAAAGCCCTTCATTTGCTAAAGGAAAAAGAGTTAAATGCTCTGGAATTTAAAAGAAATGATGAATATTTAACGGAGCTTGCTAACATACAATCAAATCCGCCTGTTGTTCATTTTGATCCTAAAACCATTCAGCCGATTCCTCTTAATTTAAATTTTGACTAAAATGTTTACCGACGAATATTTCATGAAAATGGCGCTTAGCGAAGCCGAACTCGCTCTGGAGAAGGACGAAGTTCCGATTGGCTGTGTCGTAGTATCCAATAATCGTGTTATTGCTAGGGCCCACAATCTTACCGAAACATTAAATGACGTTACCGCTCATGCAGAAATGCAGGCCATTACTTCCGCCGCGAATTTTCTTGGCGGAAAATACTTAAAAGATTGCACGCTTTATGTAACGCTGGAACCCTGCGTAATGTGTTCGGGAGCATTATCATGGGCGCAGATCTCAAAAGTAGTGATCGGAGCAAGAGACGAGCAGCGCGGATTTATCAATAAACATCTTTCCCTTCATCCCAAAACAGAAATCGTAACAGGAATTATGGAAAATGAATGTTCTTCCATTGTAAAAGAATTCTTTAAATCAAAAAGATAGATTTAGATTAAGGTTGAGGTTGAAATTTAGTAACTCGTATAAATGATTCAGCCGTAGAAAACAATTTTATTAGCTTTGCTTTAACCTTAGCCTCAACCTCACTCTACAAATCTTTTCCTAAAAAGTAAAGTCCTTTCAACGTGTGAAGCCTGTCCATCACATGGATTTTATCCGTAAGAGGTTTATAAACATGAGAAACTCCACCTGTTGCTACTACAAAACAGCTGTCTTCCACCTCATCATTGATCCTGTCGATAAAACCTTCCACCATTCCCAAAAATCCGTAGACCATCCCGCTTTGCATACAGGTTACGGTATCTAATCCCAAAACCGTTTTTGGTTTTACGAGTTCGATTTCCGGAAGCTGGGCCGTCTGACTGATGAGTGAATTTAAAGCCGTAATAATCCCCGGAGCAATGATGACCCCTAATGTTTCTCCATTTTCTGCAACACAGCTCGCTGTAAGTGCCGTTCCAAAGTCTAAGACAATCTTCTTTCTGTCCGGATACATATTGTGAGCCGCCACAAGATTGGCATAAATATCAGTCCCCATCTGTTTAGATTTTGCCTGAACCCCGGAAGGAGTATTCCGGTCAACAATCACCGGGCTGATATCATGAATCTTACGGATAGCCGCACTCATTACTTTTGTAAGCTGAGGCACTACTGATCCTACAATTACCTTATCAATTTCTTTTGGTTCAATTTTATAGGTTTGATACAGCAGCATCATCTGAACATATAATTCATCTGCCGTTCTGTAAGGTTTGGTATTGATCACCCATGAAATATCACAGTTGTCATCATTAAAAAGACCAAATCTGATATTGCTGTTTCCTACATTAATTACGATCGAATTCATTTATTTACTGTAAAGTGGAATCTCTATTATTTAAGGCTCTAAATTTAATGATTTTAATATAAGCGAAAAACGAATTTATCTCGAATATTTTAATGAGAGAATCACCGTAGTTTAATATAGCAGTGGGTTGTCTAAAATAATTTTTATCATCATCAAAACAGGCTCTTCATGTTTAAAATTATTTGATTTTGTATATAAATTAAAAATCACAAACTTTTGAAATAACAGCTTGCTTTATAAGTAAAATTCATTAATTTAGAAAAAAAATTAAAGCGGAATCCGAAAAGCTTGACAAAGAGTAGGAAATTAAACAAATTAATAATTATGAAAAACTTAAAAAAAACTTTCAAGAGAAAGCCTTAGAAATGTACAGGGAGGATATACACAAGAATGTGTCGATGGGATGTATGCTATGGGATGCCAATTAAATCCTGGTCCAGGTCTTACATATATGTCAGTTATAGGATGCCCTAGTTCCGTTAAAAGATATTGTATTTCCTTGTAATTTTGCATTATATCAACTCTAAATAATATAATTCCGCATGGATAATATGTAGATTTATTATTTATGTCAAAATTAATAGGCCGTCTCACAAATTGTGAAGACGGCCTTTCTTGTAATTTTTCAGTAGCAATTATATACGAAAAAATGGTTCATCAAAAACTTTTATACCAGAATCATAATAGTTATGAGACCGGCAATTATTTACTATTTTTGAAAATCTATTTCACTTCAACAACATTATCTTCCAGATTCACGTCTGCCAGTCTTTGACTAAGATCAATTACTAAAGCAGACAACTGAGATTTGCTGTAAGGAACGGTGATCGTATATTCTTTTTGAGTCCAAGGCCAGTAAGGCATTGTTTTGAACTCTCCATACAGATCTTTTTCTTTCCATGTATGCGTCATGTTCATCGGGATCTGATAATTAACCAGCTTATTATCTTTCGTCACCACACTGAAATCTATCGGCATCGGAATCTGCCCATTATTGACCAATGTAATGGTGGTAGACTTCTCATCGTACTTCACATCTTTGATTCCGTAGTCGATCGTTTTAGTTGTATTGATCCAGTAATGCTGAAACCATTTCAGATCCATCCCTGAAACCTGCTGCGCAATATGCAGGAAATCTCTGTCGGTAGGATGCTTCAGCACCCATTGATCGTAGTATTGCTTTAATGTTTCCGCTAAATTTTGCTCCCCCATGATATACCCCAACTCTACCAGGTACAATTCTCCTTTTACATAAGTGGCATACGTATAGGAAGTACCGTTGTCGTGGTGATCTCCCAGCCAGACTGCCGGCTCTTCAATTCCTTTTTTAACAAAATTTCTGTAGGCATTGATTGAATTCACAAAAGGATTCGGAAGTTCTTTTGCCGGAGGAAACAACTGGTTCATCACAAACCCCTCTGCATAGCTGGTAAATCCTTCATCCATCCATGGGCGCATCGGTTCATTGGTAGCCAGCATCTGCTGATACCAGGAATGTGCGCCTTCGTGAGCCATTAGCCCCATTAATCCTTCGATATTTTTAGCTTCTCCCAAAATCATGGTACACATTCCGTATTCCATACCGCCGTCACCACCCTGAATAAATGCGTAGGTAGGATAAACATATTTTCCGAAGTGGGAATTCATTAACTGATAATATTTTGTAAGATACGGCTCTGCCTCTTCCCATACTTTTGTTTTGTTGTTGTTCTGATACACAAGGAAAACTTTTGGACCTTGGGGAACATCAAAACTTTTTACGATATAATCTTTGTCCGCAGCCCAGGCAAAATCGAGAATGTTTTTTGCCGTCCATTTCCAGGTCGCTTTATTTTTATCTGCTTTAATTTTTGCATTCGCATCGTATCCTTTTACTTCTGCAGGATTTTCAAGAATTCCGCCTGCTCCGATCACGTAGTCTTTATTTATTTTAATCGTTACATCAAAATCAGCAAACGGTGCATGAAATTCTCTTCCGATGTAGTCGAAGGTTGCCCAGCCATCATAATCATATTCCGCAATTTTCGGATACCATTGTGTCATCGTCATATCCACTCCTTCTTTA
This sequence comes from Chryseobacterium sp. POE27, assembly GCF_039727685.1. Taxonomy (NCBI): domain Bacteria; kingdom Pseudomonadati; phylum Bacteroidota; class Flavobacteriia; order Flavobacteriales; family Weeksellaceae; genus Chryseobacterium; species Chryseobacterium sp. POE27. The sequence goes on along the minus strand of NZ_CP152475.1, from coordinate 2,956,029 downwards.
TTATTTCTTCCGCTTCTTCTGATCTGCTGTGGAATGACAGCATCCCATTCGAGGGTAAACGTTGTTGATGAATTTGGCTTAATCGGTTCTGCCAAATATACTTTCATCACGGTTTCCTGAACTTCAAACTTCAGGTTTTTACCGTTTTGTTTGATCCAGTGGATATTTTGTGCGCCTTCCTGATCTTTTGGGATGGAAGCCAGTCTTGAAATTCCATCTTTCTGCAATCGCGAATCACCGTTTTTTCCCTGTGCAGTCACGCGCTGATCCATCATTGAATTAGGTTTAAAAGCATTCCAGTATAAATGAAAATATACTACATTAAGCTCGTCCGGTGAATTATTCTTATATTCTAAAGTCTGTTTACCTTCATAAGTGAATTTTTCAGCATTCACATCAATATCCATCTTATACTTCGCATTCTGCTGATAATAAAGCCCCTGCTGAGCCTGAAACTGAGAAATGATAAACGCAAACAGGATTGCAACCAATTTTTTCATTTAAAATTTTATTTTTTTTAAAGATATGTATTTAAAATAAGAACTCAAATGTGGAGTTATTGTTGAGATTTTGGATTACATTAACGTATTTAATTATTGAATTCTCCCGCTGATTTTGCAGATTACGCAGATTTTCAACTCAAACATCTGCCCGATTTGTTTGATCTGCGAGATATATTAAACACAAATAAAATTCGTGTTATTCGTGAAGATATTTGTGCAATTTGTGTTTAGCTCAAAAGCTTCCTGATCAAAGTAATTTGTCCTAAATGATAATAGCAATGCTCGATCATTCCGTCAATATTCCTGAGATAGGTTCCGTATTTTTCATCCACAAAAGATTCATTCATTTTAGAATCAGGCATCTGTTCCAACAGGATTGCAAATTTTTCGGCATCGTTCCATAATTTATTCTTAAGATTTTCCCACTGTTCCTGAGATTCAACCGGAGGAAGATCAAAGCTGTATTTATCCCTTATTTCGAGATCACCGCCTTCAAAAACATTTATCAATCCCGCGATATAATAATCTATATGAAAGGTAAGCATCGCAATCGTATTCAGAGAACCTATTCTCGTTGTGGCCTGCTCCCATGTCACACCGGAAAGCTGGTCTTTAAAATTGGTATTGGCGATCCATAAGCCATCCAGCAATACTTCTCTGAATCTTTTGGCCAATTGTAAAGTTGTACTCATTTGTTTATTTTTTTAAACATAATTATTTTTTGCTTGTGTTGATTTATCTAAAGAAACCACAGATCTCACTGATTTACGCAGATGATTGCGGATATTTTAATAAGTAAATGCGGCACATTCCTAATGCAATCTATGAAAATCGTAGAAAATAAAATCCTCCAAGATTTTGAAACCTTGAAGGATTAAATATCGCTAATATAATTTTTAAATTATTTTTTAGCAGAAATTTCTTTCTTTCCGCTTTGCAGGATCTTTTCTAAGATTCTTAATGTAATAAGATAGGTTGGCTTTACACCCGTCAGTCCCAGACCACCGGAAGAAAGCGTACTTCCCGTTTCCAGAGGATTATCAGATGCATAATAAGCATACATGACAAACAGATCCGGCGTAATGTGATGCCTGATTTTAGAAGCTACCTGAATTGCTTTTTGATAATGCGCGCCTTCCATTTCGAGCCCGATTGCTTTCCATGAAGTATTCATAAAATAAGAAAGAATATCCCTGTTTTGAAGCGAAGTTCCCAAAACGGTAATCATCGGACCTTCAAAAGCCTGTAATTCATCATCTTTAAAATCTTCCAGTTTTAAAGCATTTTCAAAAGGATAATTGTCTGCTGTTCCTTCAAAGATATGTGATGTGGGAATCATAATATCTCCTTTTCCGCCGGCAAGAATCCCGGCTTTTCCCATGATGGAAACAGATTTCACTTTCATCATATACACTTCACCTTTATGCTCAAAAGGTCTCAGAAGCTCATCCATCACTTCAAAAGCCTGTTCTCCGAAAGCATAATCGAAAACCATGATCACGTCATCGCCTCCGAATTTGATATCCTGAAACGGTGTATTTTTAAGATTGGTCTTGCTGAGATCAATGATCTGAACATCGATATTACTTCCGCTTTTATCATTAATGTAGATCATGCCCTGCTCCAGAGCATACTTTGACACTTTATCACGAAGCTCTTTCTTATCCGAAATTTCTCCGTACATTTTGTAGTCTACCTGATGATCCTTTTTCTTCAAAGCCTCATTGGCATACAGCATATTTTTCACCGAATGCATATTGGCAGAAATAATATGAAGCGGACGCATATGAAGATCATTTTCATATAAGACCTCTTTTACTTTATTGGCCCACTTTTCACCGAAATAGTGATGTCCTACTCTTTCCCTTAAAATGGCACTGAAGTGAATCTCGCGTTCTCTCGTCTGTTTAGCATCTTCAAGACTTACTTTTGCCAGGTTATAGATAATTTTAAACAAACGATCCGGATTACTGTCTTCCCCGAATGTATTATATGCATTTAATGTTTCATCAAATGTTCTTCCTATTAAAGAAGACAGGTGAATTAAGGCTACTTCCTTTTCCTTTCTGCTGAACTTCTTTTCACCTTTCACCACTTCCTCAATGATTTTGAAAGCACGTGTCGGCTTCCAGTTTTCATCCTGTATGAATGCTAAATTTCTGATTTTATCTGCCTCTATAAAAAGGAATGTTAAATGGGTAAGAATGTCATAGATTTCAGAACGCCCCAGAAGAACTTCAATATTCATCTGATGCTCATCAATCCGGTAACAGTTTCTTCTTCTCTTTTTAGGCACGATCGGCTCGAAACTTCCTTTATCAAATCCTTCATCCGATGTAAGATGAATGAAAGCACATTCTTCAATTCCTTCAGGAAGCCTGTCTAATACATACATCAAGCCGTTCAGTTCCAGTTTACTCGGCACATTCATACTTCCGTAGATTTCCGGATTGATGGTCTTCAACAAACTTCTGATACTGTCTCCCGAAACACCGGCAGGTTTAAAAAAACCTCTGTAAAAGAGGTGTCTCATAGAAATATACAATCTTTCGATTGCTTCCGTTGTTTCTCTTGCTCTAGAATTTGTCATAAAATAAATTTCACACAAATATACAAAATCTCCGCTCAAATTATTTTAAGTATCTTTTAATAAAAGGTTTAACATAATAATGCTTATCTTTATTCCACGGTTATTCATTTAAATATTTCCTGATTTAATTTTTAACCTAGAAAACCCATTCACCCCTTCAAAAATATTAATACTTGTTTAAATTTTTTGTTAAATTTTAATTTACCCCTTAAATTTTCAGGGTAAAAATATTTTTTATTCATTTTTTTCGTAAATTTGCCCCGTAAAAATCAAACCTAATATGTCAACTTTAAGATTCAAAGCGTTAGAAACTTTACCATTCAAGGACTTTAGAAGAGATAATTCCGTTGAAGTTCCCGTAAAATTGTCAGAATTGTTCTGCCAAAATGTTTTCTCAGAAGAAACAATGAGAGAATATTTAACAAAAGAAGCATTCAATTCTATTTTGGATGCGATGAAAAAAGGAACGAAAATCCAGAGACACATCGCAGACCAGGTAGCAGTAGCGATGAAAGACTGGGCAATGAGCAAAGGAGTGACTCATTACACTCACTGGTTCCAGCCTTTAACGGGTAGCACTGCTGAAAAACATGATTCTTTCTTTACCCCTATCGAAGGCGGAAGAGCAATCGAAAGATTCAGCGGAAACTTATTGATCCAGCAGGAGCCGGATGCGTCTTCTTTCCCGAATGGCGGTATCAGAAATACTTTTGAAGCGAGAGGTTATACAGCTTGGGATCCTACATCTCCGGCATTTATCATGGGAACGACTTTATGTATTCCTTCTATTTTTATCTCTTACACCGGAGAAACTTTAGATTATAAAGCGCCTCTTTTAAGAGCATTGAATGCGGTAGACGAAGCTGCAACCAACGTCATGCAGTATTTTGACAAAAACGTAACGAAAGTAACGCCTACCTTAGGTTGGGAGCAGGAATATTTCCTGGTAGACTCGGCATTGTTCCAATCTCGTCCGGATTTGGTTTTAACGGGAAAAACTTTGTTAGGCCATTCTCCTGCAAAAGGACAGCAGCTGGATGACCATTATTTCGGTTCAATTCCTACAAGAGTCATGAATTTCATGAAAGAGTTGGAAATCGAATGTATGAAATTGGGAATTCCGGTTACTACAAGACACAACGAAGTTGCTCCAAACCAATTTGAGCTGGCTCCGATGTTTGAAGAAGTAAACGTTGCTGTTGACCACAACTCTTTGTTGATGGATGTAATGGCAAGAATCGCTCACAGACACCATTTCCATATTTTGTTCCATGAAAAACCTTTCGCAGGGGTAAACGGAAGCGGAAAACACAATAACTGGTCTTTAGCAACAGATACAGGAGAAAACCTTTTAAGCCCCGGAAAAAACCCGAAGAAAAACTTACAGTTCTTAACGTTCTTTGTGAATACGATCAAAGCAGTACACGAATATGCCGATCTATTAAGAGCAAGTATCGCGTCTGCAAGCAATGACCACAGATTAGGTGCTAATGAAGCTCCGCCGGCAATTATTTCCGTATTTATCGGAAGCCAGCTGTTCAGAGTTTTGGAAGAGCTTGAAAAAGTAAAAGAAGGAAAACTTTCTCCTGATGAAAAGACAGACCTTAAATTAAATGTAGTTGGAAAAATTCCTGAAATCTTGTTGGACAACACCGACAGAAACAGAACTTCTCCGTTTGCGTTTACAGGAAATAAATTTGAAATCAGAGCGGTTGGATCTTCTGCCAACTGTGCAGAATCTATGACGGTAATGAACACCATCGCAGCAAAACAGCTTCGTGATTTCAAAAAAGAGGTTGATGCATTAATTGAAAAAGGCCTTAAGAAAGACGAAGCAATCTTCAATGTACTAAGAGAATACATCAAACAATGTAAAAATATCATGTTTGAAGGTGACGGATATTCCGACGACTGGGCAAAAGAAGCTGAAAAGAGAGGTTTAAATAACTTAAAAACCACTCCGGAAGCACTTAAACAGGAGATGGATGAGAAGTTTTTAGCACTTTACGAAGAACTGGGAATTTTCACTCACAGAGAAGTTGAAGCAAGAAACGAAATCAAATTAGAAAAATATTCAACAGTTATTGATATTGAATCAAGAGTATTAAGTGATATCGCAAGAAACCACATTATTCCTTCCGCTTTAAATTATCAGAACAGACTGATTGAAAACGTAAAAGGTCTTAAAGATATCTTTGGAGACAAGGAATTTAAAAGCCTTGCAAAAGAGCAGATGAGCTTGATCACGAGTATTTCTGAAAATGTATCTAAGATCAAATTGGGTGTTGAAGATCTTATCCAGGCCAGAGAAGAAGCAAAAGCAGTTTCTGAAAGCCAAAAGCAGGCGGAAGATTACTGTAATAAAGTAAAGCCTTTATTTGACGTAATCAGAGACGCATCAGATGCTCTGGAAATGATGGTAGATGATGAGCTTTGGCCGATGACCAAGTATAGAGAAATGTTATTTACAAAGTAACATCTGTAAAGTTCCATATTAGTTAAACTCTCCGGTACAGTCCAGTTCCGGAGAGTTTTTTTATGTTAGAAGAATGACCAATTTATCATTTGCAATTCCCTGTAAAAGAACTTATACTAAACTATAAAAACCATCTAAAAAACGTAGGTGAAAATTAGAGTTATTTACAATCTACCACACTAAGTAGGTGATATACAAATTAATTTTGTTAAAGAATCTTAATAAAAAAAACCGCACACTTACCTGAAACAGGCTGTTGCGGTTTATTTTTCTTTAACATACTTAAATAATATGTTAAAATGTGTTAAAAAGAGAACTCAGCAATAACCATATCAGAGTCCTTTTAGCGGGAATACATATTTTTGTAATGCTTTTGAAAAATACTATTCCTTATTAACACGGTAATCAAATATATATGAAGAAAAGAGTTTTGTTTTATCTAGTTGCTTTAGTCTCTACTGTATCGTTACAATCGTGTGTTACCAACTACGTAGTTTCAAAACCAGCAACTTACGCTAAAGAATACAAAACAGATGCCAAACTTGCCTCTATTGATATCAACAAAATGGAGCAGGATAAGCAGCAACTGATCAATTCATTTCTTGCCGAAAAGGCAGCTTCTTTGGCTAATGCTAAAAATTCCATTAAGAATTCTGAGATTGCAAAAGCAATCATGCACAATAAAACTATCGACAATATTTTAACAGAAGCCCAAACTTATCTTGGAACTCCTTACCGATACGGAGGCATGACGAGAAACGGGATCGACTGTTCAGCTTTTGTTCTTTCTGTTTTCGGTGCAGCAGCAGGGCTTAGCTTACCAAGAGTAGCAGCTTCTCAGTCTCAGGAAGGTGAAACGGTAGAGAAAGAAAATTTACAGAAAGGAGACCTTATCTTCTTTTCTCACGGAAGAAGAATTTCTCACGTAGGTATTGTAGAAAGCGTAGATGATAACGGAGAAGTGAAATTTATTCATGCAGCTACGTCAAAAGGAGTAATGGTTTCTTCACTGAACGACTCTTATTGGGGACCGAAGTACAGGTTCGGAAAAAGAATCATCAAGGAGAACGGAGAAGCTTACAATAATCTTGCTACAACCACTCCGGCATCAAGCGGAACAAGTTTTTAATTTTAAATAATTGATTTAAATAATGAAACCATCAAATCCTGATGGTTTTTTTATTTTTAGCTTCAAAAGCTGCTTCCACACCCATACCCTAAAACTCTTGAACCTTCCACCCTCCCATTTTCATTCCGGAGGAATCTCGGCATAGCTGGTAAAAAACAAAATGGAAAGATTCGGGTTTAAAGATCAGAAATCAGGATGACAATCGAGTGGTAGAATGATGGTCATTCTGTGAAGCTCTTATAGAACCACCCCCTCAAAATTCTTTGAATTTTCTACACCCCTCCGAAGGAGGGGAATTTAGAAGTTGTGCTTATTATCAATTGCAGCCAGCCATTACAATAGGGGGGTTTGCGTTCTCTTCTAAGTGGAACGGCTTTGTGAAACTTATATACACAATACTTTCAAAAAATCTTAGTGCGCTCTGTGTTCACAGTGTCAGGCTGAGTCTGTCGAAGCCTTAGTTATTAGGATGTGAGTATTATACTGGCCCTTCGACAAGCTCAGGGTGACAGGAGTGCATAGCTTCGGTGATAGCCACCAAGACTCCGACACTCTAAAACCCTCTCACACTCATACCCTATAACTCCAAAACACCGCTCCTCAAAAAAACTCCGGTCTGGAATACTATTACCCAAACCGGAGTCAAAAAACCAATAATAATCCCCTTTCTTCAAAACATCAGAATCACCTCCCGCCTGTGGCGCCATCCCACATGTACCTGTGGCACTAACCGGTCCGAGGCTGTGGGACCTACCCACTCGTGCCTGTGGGATCGACCGATCTGGAAAGGCTGTACAATGATGGCTATTCTACCGTCAGCAATTTATCCAGAGAAGCCGTTCTGGTTTGCTTCAGCAGGCTGCCTTCCGTGTATTGGGTCAATACTTCCAGGGTGTAGCTTCCGGCGGGTAATGCGGGAATGACCACGATAAGCTCCGAAGGATTGTTGACGACAATGTCGAACGCTTCTACCTGGGTTCTGAACTGGGTAGCCGTATTGACAAAGTAAACTCCCCGCGTAGGATCATCGCCCATGATTTTAATCTTACTGCCCACGATCTTAAGATTTTTACCGGGAGTAAGCAGGTCGTTGACCGAACCGCTCTTCACATCCGTCACCTGTAGGATGACAGAAGAAGCTTCTGCCAAACCCAGGATATCAACTTCAATATTGGGGATCTCCGCTCTCAGCTTTTCTCCCTGGTTGAACTGGAAAATAATGCTGTGCTTATCTTTGTTAAACTTCTCCGAAGGGCTGTCGAACACGCCACGTATAGTGGTGCTAGCGGTGAAATACCCGGTATTAATGGAATACCCGTCACAAAGCTGGTAGGCCATTTCCTGAAGGAACAGCTCTGTGGCATGCTCCATCGCTGAGGCCGAGATATCTGACCCACCACGGTTAGCAGCTGACTGGCAGATTCTTTTGACATTGAGGCTTCGCTCTCTGATGGTTCTTGCCGTGAAATCATTGGGATTGTCTTTGGTTAAAGTGTTATCGTATAAATAGGCTTTTATTTTATGTAATATATTGGACATTCTTTATTATTTTTTAATTATTGATGTATTGAAGTGTGGTTTTGAAACCTGTGAGGGTTGGGTTTATTAATTTGTTATATTGTATTCCGCGATATTACTTATACCGGGTAATGGTAAATAATCCATATATATTATCGTGTCCTGAGCCATCATCGACCCATGCAATAGACCACGTTCCAATATAAAACCGAACACTCCCATCAGTAGTGTCATGAATAAGAATGTTAGCATTAACGTATTCAGTATCACCATTTTTAGTTACTGCAAAACCATCACTCCCATCAATTTTCCAACAAACAGCTCCTGGAGCCAGTCTCATTCCTGCACCTTGCTGATAATTAGCATCAAATGTTGAAAGTGCATTAAGCGTATAAAGTATCGAAGAAGAAGAAGTATTTACAATTTTAGGTGTCCTAATAGTAGTGCCATCATATCCTCCAGAAGAAAAGTCCATTCTTAAAGCTCCATTAGGTCCAAAGTTTACAAAATTAGCAGTACTTCCTGCAGCATCCGACAAAAGCTTATAATTGACGGATGTAGTATTTGCAAGTAATCTTCCATACATCCATGTGCGACTAATACCTGTTGATCCTCCAGCAAATGAGGATGAGGGAACTGTGATTACTGAGGTCCTGGTTTCTCCTATATTTAAATCCGTAGGTGAAGAAGTTCCACCATCTCCTTTCAGACTTGTCCATTGGGATCCATCCCAATAATACATTCCGGCGCTTTTAAGAGTTCCCGCACCTGTGTTGTACACTAATAATCCAGTAGTTGGAGAACTAATAGTTGTGATATCTGTTTTGCTGGTAAGGGCTACTCTTGGAGGAAGAAAACCTTTATTAGTGGAAGTCACATCCAGTGCTGCGCTCGCATCCGGACTGCTCGTTCCTATTCCGATCTGGCCATTGTCCTTGGCTACAAAATCAGTTCCTGCTGCTCTTGCTGTACCATCTGCTTTTGTTCCCAGTTTTACCAAGCCGTTGGTGGTATCATTGATCCACGCATCGTTGGTGGTATCACCGGCTGCCGCGCCGTTCATTTTCTGCCATACACTGCCATCGAAATAGTAATATCCCGGAGCAGTAATATTGACCGTTGCCCCTGCCGGAGCTGAATCGGCGACGGTTGCATAGATGATGAGTCCCTTCTGGTTTGATCCGTACACCGGTGTGGGTGTAGCTGTGGTGGCTGCACGGATCTGATCTCCGGTTAATTGCGGGATGATCAATCCTTCGGGTTTGGTTCCGTTGGTTTTGGCGGTGATGTCGAGGGTGGCTTTTGGAGATGTATTATTAATCCCCACTTGAGCGAATGCTGTGATGCTGAAAAACAGAACAGCTGTTGTAATTAATTGTTTCATTGTTTTGTATTTATGTTTGTTGTTTGTACTTTTTGATGACTTTGTTATTTGAACACTAAGTGCGCTAAGATTTTTTTATATATGATGTGTTTTTAGTTTCACAAAGGCGTTTCACTTATAGGAGCTCACGCTGGGTAAACACGAATGACACTAATGGATTTCACTAATTTCACGAATGTTGGTTGCCTTGCTGCCTATTTGCGCTAAAATAGTAGTGCTATTTGTGCTTAGATCACGCTGCTGGTTGAACACGAAGTACACTAAGATTTTTTTTATCTATGATGTGTTTTTAAGTTTCACGAAGGCGTTTCACTTATAGGAGCTCGCAGAGTTTTTAGAGTTGGAGGGTTTTAGAATTTGAGTGTGGGAGAGTCCTGGTGGCTGAGGTGACTCGAAGCCACTATTTCCCCTCTCAAACCCTCCAACCCTAAAACCCTCCCACTCTCAAACCCTCCGACTCAATAATAGCTTCGACAGGCTCGTCACTTCGAGTAGATTTTGAAGAAATCGTATCGAGAAGTTTGTGAGTTTGAGGATAATTTCATTCTCGATACATTTTTTCTTCACCTTGTTACGAAAAAACACTCGAATTGACGAAAGCACAGGTGGAGGGCGCCCGAAATGATTGATGGTAATGCGTATAATTTGAAAAATGCGAGAAGTGAAATGAATACATATTTCCTGATCCCTTCTTGCGCTTATAAATAGAATAAAAGATGATGGTATTATTTTATGCTGAAGTTTTACCGGGGAAGAAGTTCCGATAATAGCTGTAAGTGAAGAATTGAAAAGAAGTCCAAGCTTATGTTTACTTATTGGACTACTCTTATAACACAAATTATTTGTTGGACTACTTGTGGACTTCTTATGGGAAACTTTGGAACAAGATGTTTTCATCAAAACCCCAGACCACTTCTTAAAAGATGCTTTTCTTAGGTTTTGACTGGAAATATATACTGGAGATTCTGCATACAAATAGGAGTCTTCGGATACAAAGACTACAGAATCGGAGTGTAAAAAGGTTTGAGCGCTCAACAATGATGAAACTAATACCACAAAAAAAGCACAGCAACACCACGCGAAAGCGTTTGAGGGAGAGGGTTTTAGAGGGAATCATTTGTAGTTTCATTATTTTGTGTAAAAAAAGTAGTCTAGGTTAGACTACTTTTTTTACATAAGAAACTAATCACCGTAAAAGATAGTAAAAAACAGATGAAAAACGGTGCGAAATTCCGACTGTTTTGCGACAAAATTTTAATGATGAGTTTAAAAGCAAGAAATTAGAAAGCAATATCTTATGTTTGGAAGTAAAGAGAATTTGTTTACATTTGTAGATGAAAAAAAGTAGTCTAACCTAGACTACTTTTTTTGTGATGTTCTACCGTCCCTCAGGAAAGTCCATCAATAAAGAGTTTCAGAGAAAAAGGAATAATTCTTATTTCCTGCTCAGCAAAAATGCATTATCTTAATAGATCCTCGACAAGAATCCGGCATTTCACATATGAATTGTGAGAGTTGCTTTTCTGTCCAAAAAACTAAGAGCCTGTTAAATTTTATCTAATAATTTTATGGACTTACACTTAATATGCTTTATTCAAATAAACAAAGTTTATTCTTAACATTAAGAAATTCAGTTTATTAAGTGGGAAAAATTAAGAAATCAATTGATTGATTTAAATTAAGTTGATTAAGAAATTATACCTTAATTCTTAATGTTAAAAATATATTTAGAATTTAAACAGTCTCTAAGTGTTTATATCAATTTCAATATTAAATGTATGCAAGAGGCCCGGAATTCCGGACAGTGAAAATTTTGCCTTTTTAAGCTTGTTTCTGGATGGATCTATTGAATATCCTACGGATGTTCTGAAATCTGTTTTTTCAAGGTTCGTATAGTCGAAAACAGCTCCCGACAAATTACATTCTTTAAATACAGCATTCGATAAATCACATTCCGAAAAATCAACTTCAGTAAGGGTACAGTTTTTAAAAAGGATTTTCTTAAGGGTTGTTTTATAAAACACTGAATTGTTCAGAAAACATCCATCAAAGCTAAAAGTCATTCCGAATTCATTGCATTCATTAAAGTGTAGCCCAAACATTTTACATTCTTTAAAATGAACATCACGAAAAGCTGTTGACACCAGTTTCGCCATGCTGAGATTGCACCCGGTAAAATCGCAATTATTAAAACTGAAACCCGAAAGGTCCGCATATTCAAAATTGCAGTTCTGAAATGTACAGTTTTCGTATTCGCCTTTTTGAATCTGAGAAATAACTGCATTTTTTAAAGTTTGATCTAAAATGTATGCTTCCTTCATGAGACTAATGATTTAGATTAAAGAAATTGGCTCTCGTTGATTTTTCAGATTGCGCAGATTTTTAAATATAGAAAAGGCGCATGACCGTAGACGACTTCCATTCTTCTACACCAAGCTGTTTTTATCCGAATAATTTAATTTAAAGAAAATAAAAGTCATGATCGAGAAAGCCAACAGCGAGCTTCCCCCATAGCTGAAGTACGGCAACGGAATCCCAACGGTAGGAAAAAGCCCCATAACCATGCCTAAATTGATGGTAAAGTGCATCAAAAGGATCGAAGCAAAGCAATACCCGAAAACACGGTTGAAAGAGGATTTCTGCTGCTCTGCGAGGTAATATATTCTTCCGATAAAGATCATATAGCACAGAATAAGTATTGCACTTCCCGCAAATCCCCATTCTTCACCCACAGTACAAAAAATATAATCGGTTTCCTGCTCCGGAACGAATTTCCCCTGGGTTACAGAACCCTCACGGTATCCTTTCCCCCAAAGTCCGCCGGACCCAATAGCTGTTTTGGAATACAATAAATTATAGCCGGATGTATCCCTGAATGCTTTTTCGCCTTTGTAGAGAACTTCAATTCTTTCTCTCTGGTGCTTGGGCAGTTTTTCTAAAATATAAGGTGACCCAAATGCCAGTCCGCAAAGCAGTACCACAGAACCCGCAATTCCTGAGATCGAAATGATGTTCCAGGACATTTTGTAATAATTCATGGCAATCCAGGCTCCTACAATTACAACAATGGTAATAGCTACCCAGATAGGATCGACCGCAAGGGAAATCAGGAAAACGCCGGCAAAAAGAAAACCAATCCCGAATAATAATCCGCTCATTCCTTCCCGGTACAGGGCGATAAAAAAGGCAATAAATACGAGCATAGAGCCTACATCCGGTATTGCCAGAACAACCACTGCAGGAATACCTATGATGGCCAGAGTGGTCAGTAAAGATTTTCGGTTTTTTAAATTAAATTCAGGCCCGGATACATAGTTGGAAAGCATGAGAGCTGTTCCTATTTTAGCAAACTCCACAGGCTGCATGGTGAAACTTCCGAATTTGTACCAGTTTTTCTGTCCGAGAATTTCCTTTCCGAAAGGGAAAAGACCAATAAGCAGCAATACACCTCCGATATAAATGATGCCGGACATATTCTCGAAAAACTTGCTTCTCCCAACAAAAATTACAAGCCCCACAAACAAGGAAATACAAAAGAAAATCAATTGTTTTTCTCCCAATTTCTGGTCGACACTGTAAATATTTGCGATGGCAAAAATGCAAAGCAGGAAATACAGGCCAAGACCGAGTTTATCTATTCCTTCTGCCCATTTCATTGCTTAACCGGTTTTGTTTTTTTTAAATTCTTAGTCTCCTCGTCTATTTTTTTCTGCATCTTCGCCTTCTGCTCCCTCACCAGTTTTAAGCTGTCCTGAATTCTCTTCTGTTTGATAGAGTCTTCGCTTGGCTTATAAAGACCTTTACGCTTAAGGTCGGCAATCCACTGTCTTTTATATTCGGGCATAAAACTGGAGGTGATCATTTTCTTGTAGAGGTGTTCACGTTTTACATCTCCTGTGATGTATTTTTCAGCAATCACCGTCGCTGCAGGCCCCGCCCACGTAGCTCCGAATCCTGCGTGTTCCATAACTGCCGCTACAACGATCTTAGGCTTATCTGCAGGTGCAATCAACACAAAGATTGAATTATCTTTCCCCTGAGGAACTTGAGCCGTACCTGTTTTTGCGAGCTGTGTAAAGTCACTCGATTTTAAACCACGCGCCGTCCCGTTCAACACTACGGCCTCCATGCCTTTCAGTACCGGGTCAAAATATTTTTTATCAACCAATGTCTGGTGTTTCTTTTTAAATCTCGGATCAGGATTGGGTTTTCCATCAATCGCTTTTACAATATGCGGCGTATAATACCAGCCTTTATTAGCGATCGCAGAAACATAATTGGCAAGCTGAAGCGGCGTTACCAGTACATCTCCCTGACCCATTCCGTTGTAGATCGCTCCTGTAGACATTTCGTCCCAGTTTTTAAAATCTGTTCTTTTGGAGCCGCTGGCTTTCATGATGGCCTTAAATCTATTTTCATAGAAATCCCCTGAAGGAATTCTACCCCTTGCACCTACCGCAAAATCATTATTTAAAAATTCACCTACCCCAAAACTGCTCATGATTTTCTTCCATTCATCCACCCCTCTTGACGGATCTCCCGGATATTTTTTAAGGATAGCAATAAAGGCGTATGTGAAAAAACAGTTACTGGAAACCTGAATGGAAGGAATTAACGGATCTGCACCTCCATGGCCTTTGATTCTTTTTCCTTTGTAATAAAAACCGCCACCGCAAGGGAAAATGGTATTTTCATCCATTACGCCCATCTGCATAGCTGCAAGAGCTGTCAACAATTTGAAGGTAGATCCCGGCGGATAAGCTGCTTGAAGAGATCTGTCGAAAGTCGGTTTATTTTCGTAGATGGTATCCTTCGATAAGGCGTATAGATTTTTAGATTTATTCGGGCCTGTAAAAAGATTGGGATCAATATCCGGGCCTGTTGCAGCAACCAGAACTTCTCCGTTATTAGGGTCAATTGCCACAATCGCTCCGTGTTTATTCACCAGCATTTCCTCTGCAATTCTCTGAAGATCATAGTCAATCGTAAGAGTGATATCCTTTCCGGTAACTACATCTTTGTCGAGAGAACCATTTTTATAGGGTCCTACATTCCGCAGCTTAATATCTTTCTGAATGTATTTCATTCCTTTTATCCCACGAAGCTCTTTTTCATAAGCTTTTTCAATTCCTGTTTTACCGATGAAATCTCCCGGCAGATAATAGGCAGAATCTTTTTTTAATTTCCCTTTCGTTTACCTCACTCGTATAACCTAAAAGATTTCCGGATGTTGAAACTTCGTACTGTCGCTGAGGTCTTGAAACGATACTGAAGGCGGGATATTTAAATATAATCTCCTGAACCCTTGCAATGTCTTCCCTGCTAAGATTCTTCATGAAGGTCATAGGAGTGAGCTTGGAGTAATATTTTTCTTTTTTAATATTTTCAATCGTTCTGATGAAATCATTTTTTGAAATTTTCATCAGGTTACAGAAAGCAAGAGTATCAAAATCAGGCCTCATCAGTGCCTGGGTAAAAGAAATTTCGTACGCCGGCTGATTTCCCACCATGATTTTACCATTTCTATCGAAGATAACTCCCCGTTGAGGAATAACATATTCAATTTTAATGGATGTGTTGGCCGCGTTCAGCGCATATCTGTCGGTAAAAAGCTGTAAATAAGCCAGCCTCGCCACAAAAATCGCAGCGATTACAATGATAACAGAAAAAATTTTTAAATAACGTGTGTTCAAACTTTTTGTTTGATTTTAAATATTAATGCATAAATAACTATAAATATAAACGAAATTATACTCGTTACCACTACATTAAATAATATTTCAAAAAATCTACTCAGCTTAAAGAACTCTATATACTGTACCAAAAGCTGGTGTAAAAAGATACTTGTGAATAAAAACAGCAAAAACTGCGCCCATTGAAGGGACTGAAAAGAGAAGAAATCGGTTGAAGTATCTGTAGAGGTTCTGAAAATCAAAGTTCTGAAATAGGCTATCAGGGTTGTTGCAAAAGCATTAATCCCCCAAGAAAAGAGGAATGCGTCAACCGACAGGCCGATCAGAAAACTTAAAGCCAAAAACTGATATTTATTTCTGAAGAAAGGATAAAACATGACAAATACCGGATAAAGCACCGGCGTGTACTTTCCGAAAAACGTAATTCTGTTCAAAACAAAAATTTGTAATGCAACCAGAAATATCATGATTAATATGTCCGTAAATAAAGTCCTGCTAATCATCTTCCTTTTTTATTACAGATTGCATGGTATCCTGAATTTTTTGCACTTCAGCTTTTTTAAGATTTTTAACAACATAGACTTTATTCAAAGCGCCCATTTTCTCACTCAGCTCCACTGAAATATCCCAAAATCCCGTTTTATTATCTACTGAATATCCTGCGATGGTACCGATCATTACGCCTTTGGGAAAGATTGCAGACTTACCGTCTGTTACTACAGTATCTCCAACTTTCAAAGCGACATATTTTGGAATGTCTGCAAGATGCATCACTCTGGAATTATCTCCGTTCCAGGTCAATGTTCCGAAATATCCCGAGTTTTTAAGAGCAGCATTGATACGGATTTTATTTACGCTCAACACCGACTGCACCAAGGCATAGCTATCAGTAGAATTGATTACAATTCCTGCAATACCTTTAGGAGCCATTACCCCCATCTGTGGAAATACACCGTCTCTTCTACCTCTGTTGATGGTAAAGTAGTTATTTCTTCTGTTGATGCTATTGAAAACAATTTCTCCGTCAACAAATGTATAGATCTGTCCGCCTCCCAATGTATCATGCACCTTTCTGAACTGAGGATTTTTCGCACCCTGTTTTCCGTACAGCTCCATCATCAAAGATTTATTCTGAGCCACCAGATCATCATTAATCTGTTTTAGCTTAAGATAAGAAACCCCTTCATCAATATACCCCGAAACCCAGGAATTGAAAGCGGCAGACTGCCCTGCGATCCAGGATCTCTGCATGGCATTTTTAGAGAATATCAGAATCAGAGCAATAATTTGCAGAAATATAAAGAAGACAAAAAGCGCATTCTTGGAAAATAATCTCAGCAAAAATCCCATTCAGATATATATCGTAAAAAGTTAGAATTATTTAATTAAGAAATTGAATTTATCCATATTCTTAAGTGCGATCCCCGTTCCGCGAACGACAGCCCTCAACGGATCCTCTGCTACAAACACAGGAAGACCTGTCTTTTTGTGCAATCTATCTGCAAGCCCTCTTAATAAAGCACCACCTCCGGCTAAATAAATACCTGTTTTATAGATATCAGCAGCCAATTCAGGAGGTGTAAGGGAAAGCGTTTCCATTACCGCATCCTCAATTCTGATGATGGATTTATCTAAAGCTCTTGCGATCTCTTTGTAACCAACCATGATTTCCTTAGGCTTTCCTGTAATAAGGTCTCTACCCTGTACCGGAATATCTTCAATGTCAACATCAAGATCTTCAACAGCAGAACCTACTTCAATTTTGATTCTCTCTGCAGTTCTTTCTCCGATGTAAAGATTATGGTGTGTCCGTAAATAATAAGCAATATCATTGGTAAATACGTCTCCTGCAATTTTCACAGATTTATCGCAAACAATACCTCCCAAAGCAACCACAGCAATTTCTGTAGTTCCGCCACCTATATCGATGATCATATTACCTTCGGGCTTCTGAACGTCAATTCCAACCCCGATGGCAGCAGCCATTGGTTCGTAAATAAGACGGACTTCTTTGGCGTTTACTTTCTGAGCAGAATCTCTTACCGCTCTTTTTTCAACCTCTGTAATTCCTGAAGGAATACAGATTACAATTCTCAATGCAGGCTGAATGAATTTACCTTTGATTCCCGGAATTTTTTTGATAAACTCTTTAATCATATGTTCAGAAGCATGGAAATCGGCAATCACCCCATCTTTCAACGGACGGATTGTTTTGATATCCTCGTGAGTTTTACCCTGCATATGTTTTGCCTGTTCACCCACGGCAATTGGTCTGCCAGTAGAACGTTCAATGGCAACAATCGACGGCTGATCTATAACAATTTTATTATTATGGATGATAAGGGTGTTGGCAGTACCAAGGTCTATCGCAATCTCTTGCGTAAACATATCGAATAAACTCATACTTTTAGTTCTGATTTTTTTAAAGAGTTACAAAGATATGAATTTAAGACGTCTAAAGAAATTTCGCGAGCAGATAATTTGGTTAAAATTTTATTAAAATTTATAAACCCTTATTAACTTTTGGTTTAAGTATTTACAGACTTCAATTTCAACCAGATTTAAGATAACTGCTGCCTTCAGGAACATAATTGAAAAGATTTATTATAGGCTGTTCAGAAAAAGACATAAAATGATCAGGATGGATTTAATTTTTTTAACATAAATTAAACGCTACATATTGAAAATTCTACGTAGAAAATTTTATTATTTAGAATAATCCCAAAATAGTTTTTCACGATAATTATCATATACATTTTCAGAAATCTATTTATCAAAAAAAACGTAAATTTGCCCCGCTTATGTTACAGTATTCAAACATACATCAAACGTCTAATTTTTCTGTGCTTTCCATTAGTTATGAAAAGGCTGATGTAGAAACCAGGGGAAAATTCGCATTCTTTGATGAAAATATCAAAAACTTTGTGACCCGGATTCATAATGAAGATTTAGGGGATGCATTTGTTGTTTCCACCTGTAACAGAACCGAAATCTATACGACTTCCCCCAATTACCTTCTTGTTGCTGAAGAATACTGCAAAACGATCGGCGTAAATCTTATGGATTTTCTTCAGTTTGCCAACATTCTCACTAAGGAAGAAGCTTTAATTCACCTTTTCAGAGTAGCAGCAGGCCTGGAAAGCCAGATTATCGGGGATTTTGAGATTATTGGTCAGATCAAAAAAAGCATACAGCAGATTCAGAAAAGAAAGACAGAATTCCAATCCTTATCTGGAAAGAGCCATTAATGCGGCCATTCAGATTTCTAAGAGAATCAAAAACGAAACGGGAATTTCCAACGGTGCGGCTTCGGTTTCTTATGCGGCGGTTCATTATATTTTAAATAATCAGAAAAGACTTACCGAAAAGAATATTCTTCTTTTGGGTGTGGGCGAAATAGGCCAAAATACGGTAGAGAATCTGGTAAAACACGTCTATCAGCCTAAAATTAAAATTGCCAACAGAACACAGGAAACAGCTGAAAAGATCTCTGAAAAATATAATATTCCTCATATCGATTATGCCGAATTCGATCAGGAACTGAAACAGACAGATATTCTGATCGTAGCTACCGGCGCCAGGCATCCGATCGTCAATAAATCTCATTTTCCGAATGGAAAAGAAACCCTGGTCATCGACCTTTCTATCCCGAACAATGTTGATAAAGACGTTACGGATAATAAAAATGTAACCTTAATTGATGTTGATGAACTTTCCAAACAGATTCAGGAAACGATTCAGCAGAGAGAGAAAGAAATCCCGAAAGCGGAACAAATCATCAAGGAACTGATGAAAGACTTCCTTGAGTGGGAAAAAAAGAGAAAGCTGGCTCCCAACATTCATCATTTCAAAGCGGTTTTAAAGAACATGGAACGCAACGAAATGCATAATTTTTACAAAAAAAATAAGTACATAAACATCACGGACATGGAACTTTCTGATAAAATGATTCAGAAAATTACCAACCGTTTTGCAAAATATATCATCGATAATCCGTTAAAAGCCGAAGAAATTAGTAAATTAATGCACGAAATATTAGTTGAACAACCAAACAACGAATTTAATGAAAAGCATTAGAATCGGAACCAGAAATTCCGCATTGGCACTTTGGCAGGCCAGAGAAGTTGCGCGGCATCTTCAGAACAGCAATTATTTAACGGACATTGTTCCTATCGTATCATCAGGTGACAAGAATCTTCATCAGCCACTCTACGCTCTTGGGATTACGGGCGTTTTTACACGAGATCTGGATATCGCATTATTAAATGATGAAATCGATATCGCCGTACACTCGCTGAAAGATGTACCCACCAATCTTCCGGAAAATCTTGAAATTGTTGCCTATCTGGAAAGAGACTTTCCTCAGGACGTTTTAATAAGAAAAGAATCTGCAAAAGATAAAGAGTTTCACGAACTGAAACTTGCCACGAGCAGCTTAAGGAGAAGAGCTTTCTGGCTTAAAAATTTTCCTAAGGCAGAGTTTTCAGATATTCGCGGAAATATCCAGACGAGATTGAAGAAACTGGAAGAAGGTGACTTTGACGCCACCATTTTATCTTTAGCCGGAATAAAAAGAATGAAAATGGACATCGATTACGAGATGATTCCTTTCATGATTCCTGCACCGTCTCAGGGCGTTATTGCCGTTGTCGGCCATTCTGATAAAAAAGAAATCAATGACATTCTGAGTTCAATCAACCACAAACCTACACAGATCTGTGTAGAAATGGAAAGAAACTTCCTGAATACACTAGAAGGAGGCTGCACCGCACCGATTGGAGCTTTTGCCGAAATCTTTGAAGACCAGATCCGTTTTAAAGCAGCACTTTGCTCATTGGATGGCAAAAACTGTATTGCTACGGATGAAAATTTCATCTATAATGAAGAAGAAAATTTCGGGAAAAAGTTTGCTAGAGTTGTTCTTGAGAACGGAGGAAAAGAACTGATGGCTGAAATTAAAAATCAGATTTAAAACTTTCATCATCCACCTTTAAGCTTAACGTCTAAAAAATGAAAATCTTATTTACCAAAAATATAGACCGCAATGTGATATCCAAAGAATTAGGAGATGATATTGTGGTTGATTGTATTGAGGTAATTAAAACAACTCCAGTACAGGTAAAACCCTTTGACCTAAAGGATAAATCCCTGATCTTCACAAGCACAAATGGCGTAGATTCGTTTTTTAAAAATGGCTTTACTCCTAATGAAGATTTCACAGCCAAAAACTATAATAAGATCTACTGTGTCGGCGAAAAAACAAAAAAAAGAAGTACGGAAACATGGTTTCGGAACTTTTAAAGTATTGAAAAATGCCGATACACTTTCCAAATTTATCACCGGAAAATGCCAGCATGAAAACTTTCTGCATTTCTGTGGTAACCTCGCCATAAGTGTTCTGGATAATGATCTTCCGCTGCAAAATATTAAATATAAAAAAATTACCGTTTACAAAACGGAAGAGATCAATCCGAAGATAAATGAAAAATATCATGCTGCTGTTTTTTTTAGTCCGAGCGGAGTTCGTAGTTTTGCAAAGCAGAATTCACTGGAAGATATGATCCTGATATCCATTGGCGAAACGACTTCCCGGGAACTCAGAAAACACACTTCAGAAAAGGTTTTAACTTCGGAGGGAAACAATCTTTTATCCGTTCTTAAACTGATTCGAAACAAAATTGTAAACAAAGACTGATATATAATTGTTGATTGGCAACAATGTTATTTAATAGATTATGATTAAAAACGACCTATATTTAAAAGCGCTTCGCGGAGAAACCGTAGAAAGACCTCCGGTATGGATGATGAGACAGGCCGGAAGATATTTGCCGGAATTTATTGCCCTACGTGACAAATACGATTTCTTCACAAGATGCCAGACTCCAGAGCTTGCTTCCGAGATTACAGTACAACCGATCCGACGATTTCCTCTGGATGCGGCCATTCTGTTTTCAGATATTCTTGTAGTTCCGCAGGCAATGGGAATTGATTTTAAAATGAAAGAATCTGTCGGGCCATGGCTGGATACTCCTATCAGAACGATGGAGCAGGTTCAAAACGTTGTGGTTCCGGATGTGAATGATACTTTAGGTTATGTTTTTGATGCGATTGAATTAACACTACAGAAGTTAGACAACGAAATTCCGTTGATCGGCTTTGCTGGTTCTCCATGGACGATCCTTTGCTACTGCGTGGAAGGAAAAGGAAGTAAAGCTTTTGATATTGCCAAATCTTTCTGTTTCCAGCAACCGGAAGCTGCTCATTTATTATTGCAGAAAATTACAGATACGACGATTGCTTATTTAAAAAGAAAAGTTGAAAAAGGCGTTTCTGCTGTACAGGTTTTCGATTCCTGGGGCGGAATGCTTTCTCCTGCAGATTACCAGGAATTCTCTTGGAAATATATTAACCAGATTGTTGAAGCATTAAGCCCTTTGACTCACGTTGTCGTTTTCGGGAAAGGATGCTGGTTTGCGCTGGAAGATATGGCACATTCTCCGGTTTCAGCTTTAGGTGTGGACTGGACAATCACTCCGGAATTTGCACGAACGCTTACCAATCATACGATGACCCTTCAGGGAAATTTTGATCCTGCAAGATTACATTCAACTCCTGAAACGATCAAAAAAATGGTGACTGAAATGATCAACCGTTTTGGAAAAGATCGATATATTGCCAATTTAGGCCACGGAATTTTACCAAATATCCCGGTGGAAAATGCAGAGGCGTTCATCAGAGCGGTGGTGGATTGGAAACCGACCATTTAAACTTAAACTTTCCAAAATAAAATATTATCCCTTTCAATTTCTGGAAGGGATTTTAATTTAAATATTTTTTATACATTTGATTATCAATATTTCTAAAATGGATATTCAAACTAGAAAACTAAATTTTATACAGGATTTCCTTAAGCTTCAAAGCGAGGAAGCAATCGCTCAGTTTGAAAAATTAATGAAAAATACTAAAAGTGTAGACCCAAAGAATAATCCTCAGCCATTTACAGTGGATGAATTGAATGAAAGAATTTCTAAGTCTGAAGAAGACTTTAAAAATAAAAAATTCAAAACGACAACTGAACTGCTTTCAAAATATAATGGAATATGAAGTAATATGGTCAGAATTTTCTGAAAAGCAAATTGATGACATTTTTAATTATTATCAGCAAACTTCCCAAAGCTATCAGGTTGCATTAAAAATTGTGACAAAAATTCTTTTAGCTCCTGAAAAATTAAAGAATAATCCTAAAATTGGTCAGAAAGAATTTTTATTGGAGCAACGTAATGTTGAATATCATTACCTCTTAGAATCTAATTATAAGATCATTTATTCCATTGACGAAGAAAGATGTCATATTAAAATTGCAGACGTTTTTGACACAAGACAGAATCCTGAAAAAATCAAAAGAGAAAAATAAAAATATCCTTTCAGCCGCATAGTTGAAAGGATCTTTTTTTATCTCTATAATAAAAGCGTTTAACTTAAACTATCACTTACAGTAAACGTTTCCACAGGCTTCGAAATCTGATCTGCAAAATACTGTTCCAGCTCTTTCAGCGTTTCCGGATTAGTCTGAATGTCTTTTACCAGCTGACCTTTATTCACTACAACAATTCGGTTGCAAACTTCTGTAGTATGCGAAAGATCGTGGCTGGAGATCAGGAAGGTCACACCATCTTGTTTTGATAATTCTTTAATAAGATTTTTAAGTTTAATCTGAGTCGACGGATCCAGGTTGGCAAAAGGTTCATCCAAAATAATAATCTCGGGACTACCTAAAATGGCCCCTACGATTCCTACTTTTTTCTGATTTCCTTTCGAGAGGTCACGTACATATTTTCCCGAATTTAATATTTCTCCGTTGAAAAGATCATGAAACTGCTTAAGGAAATCATCCACGGAAGCCTTATTCTGCCCTCTCAGTTCGCCGATAAAGTAGAAATATTCTTCGGGTGTCAGATAGCCGATAAGGAAAGAATCATCTACAAATGCGGAAACTTTGTTTTTCCAGGCTTCGGATTCGTTTACTTTAATTCCGTCAATGCTTACAAATCCGGTCGTTGCCTGAATGAGATCCAGCATCAGACTGAATAATGTTGTTTTTCCGGCACCGTTGTTCCCTACAAGCCCGAAGGTTTCACCATTAGGAATTTCAAGATGTTCTATATTTAAAACGGTTGCTTTTCCGTATGTTTTTGATAAATTCTGTATTGTAATCATATTAGTCTTTGTTTTTGAATGCTTCCAGTGTACTGTATTTTTCTACCTTATAATGTTTAACGATAATATCGAATATTTTCTCCCGTATCAGAAATCCGATCAGTCCCATGATCGCCACACTTACAACGCCTGCTTCAATTCCGTAGAAATGTTGCACGATTCCGAATACGACCATCGGCAAAAACATTTTGGGAATAAGCAGAAGCAACGACTTCATATTGAAGCTGTTCTTTTGCCCGAATCTTTTTTCTTTAGCATTGAGGTCGATCTGCATTTTATTGAAAGCTCCCGACCAAAGGGTAAACTGTGAATTCACCCCGATATTATAGATTCCCGCCGCAAAAAACGTGAGATACATTTCCCACCCGAAGTAAGCATAGCAAATTGCCAGTATCATTGAAATCCCGGTAACAATATTCATCAACCACCACTTTGCCTTTAAATACTCTTTATAAGGTACATTCAGGGTCATCATCAGCGGATAATAAGAACTGTCGAATGCAGGCACTCTTTGCCCGAACAGAAACTGAAAACCTCCGGTTACAAATAGCCCCATAAACATCATCATAGCTGGTGTTTTATAAATAGGCGAAGTAAACATCAGCATTCCATAGAAAAGAAACAGTAGGCTTCCCCAGACAATTCCTTTTGTGACTTTATTTCTCTTCAGCATTTTAATATCGTTGTTAATAAATGTTCCGATAGCACCGTATTTATTAAGGAAAGCAATATTCTCGGTTTTTCCGACAGTTTTCTTTGCCTCAAGTCCTTCATCAAGATAAAATACATTCCGGATATGATTAAAACAAACTTTCCATAAAGCAATGAACAGAACGGCGGGAATAACCGCAAAATAAGGACTGTCATAAAAACTATAAAAGACCTTTTCAGAATATTCCAGCGTTGGAATAACGTTATAGTAAGTAAGGCCGGCGATCACTGCAATGACACAGCCTACCGCAATAGCAATGGTTTCTTTATCGTTAAAAAGAATATTGATGAAATTATTCAGGTAAAATAATAAAGAGATTCCAACAAACCACCCCAGAACACCGACTACACTATATCCGTTAAAAACGGCAATTATAGAAAAGGTAACAAAAAACAGTGAATTCAGCCAGCTGAAAGCCGATAAGAAGGTCTTTGCAAACATGTAGTTGACCAATGTTTTCTTAGAAATATTCAATGTCAGGAAGGGCTTGATATTCTGAGTAGGCATTTCCTGCCATATATATTTTAAAATAAGATCAACCGCCCAGGCAGCAATCATAAACCGGGATATGATCTTCAGCGGATCCTGATGGACCTCCTCCTGAATATAGAAAAAAGCGCCGAATGCACCGCCTACCAGACATACCATAAAGTAGAGAATCCCGATAAAACGAAGAATTTTCATCGCCAGATTGATGCCTAAAGAACTGCCACGAAAAAAACTCTTGATTTCTAACCTGAGAAATTTTAAAAACATAGTTATCTTTTTTACATTAGTTCATGTAAAGATACAATTGTTACAACGTTTAACTTTAATCAATATGTATTTTTACAATAATCAAAAACAATTCTGTTTTGAATCACCCAGCTTCTCCGGAGATTGCAAACAGCTTGCTTACGTCTTCAAGCAGTCTCCGTTTGTTTAAAACAATTTGCAGGAAACCAAAGAACATCTCCGGAGGTTTCAAACATATTTGTTTGTACTCTCCGGAGATTTTTAATTTAATTATATAAAATTCCTACAGAATGACAAACAACTTGAATATGAATGATTTAACGCATAAAAAAGGACCTCTGAAATATCAAAAGTCCTCATTATATTTTTATTACAAAATTATCCTATCAGCTCTTTTGCCTGGGCCAGTGCCGCTTCCGTAATTTTGCTTCCTGAAAGCAATTGGGCTATTTCATTGAGTTTTTCTTCGTCATTTAAAGCCACGATAGTAGACTGGGTTCTTCCCGCAATATCCTGTTTTATGACTTTATAGTTATTATTGCCTTTGGCGGCTACCTGCGCCAGATGAGAAATGACGATCAATTGCATATCGGCAGACATTTCGCGCATCAGGTTTCCAATTTCTTCAGCCACTTTTCCGGAAACTCCGGTGTCGATCTCGTCTAAAATCAAGGTTGGAAGTTCATCACTTTCTGCGATAATTTTCTTTACCGCCAGCATTACCCGAGATCTTTCTCCTCCTGAAATAGCTGTCTGGATCGGCTTTAAAGGAAATCCTGAATTCGCCTGAAACAATAGCTGGATATTTTCTTTCCCAAACTGATTGAATTCCGGAGAGCTTTGCAATTCAATATCAACCCTGGCTTTTTCAAGACCAAGCTTTTTTAGTAATTCCTCTGCTTTTTTAATAAATACAGGAATGTTTTTCTTTCTGTTTTTTGAAAGTTTTTCGGCAAGGTTCTGCAACGTTTTTTCTTTCCCGGAAATATTCTTCGTGATATCGGCAATCTGGGTTTCCAGATCGGAAGCCCCCTGCTGCTCGTTCGCCAGATGATCTCTGATTTGTTTTAATTCAGAAATATCAGAAATATTATGTTTCAGGAAAAGGGAATTGATTCTGTTATTTAATTCGGACAGCAATACCAAATTTTCAGGATTGATCTCTATTTTTTCGGCCTCATCTTCAAGCTCGGAAATAATATCTTTTAATTCCACAAAAGAGGTTTCCAATCTTTCGTCAAGCTCGGCAAAACTGCCGGATACTTCTGCAATTTTTGATAATTTATTTTTAGCCTCATTAAAGAAAGATAAGATCCCGACTTCTTCCTGGTGAAACCTTGACAATACCTGCGCAAGATTATCGGAAATCATTTCAGCATTTTCCTGAATGGAAAGCTGGTCCTGAAGTTCTTCATAATCTATATCATCCAAGTGAAGCTCTTCAAGCTCATTAAGAAGAAATGCTTTATAATCGCTTTCTTTATTAGCTTCCGAAAGTTGTGCCTGAAGCTTTTTAAGCTGAATCTTTAAACTTTGGAAATCAGAAAATTCATGTTGATAATCGTTGATGATCTGTTTATTATCAGAAAGTCCGTCAATAATTTTAAACTGATATTCTGCGGTAAAAAGATTGGATGTTTCAAACTGCGAATGAATATCGATTAATTGGGAAGACAATTCTTTTAGAATATCCAACGTGACCGGAACATCATTAATAAAAGCGCGTGATTTTCCTGAGGGAAGAATTTCTCTTCTGATAATGGTCTGATGTTCATAATCAAGATCGTTCTCGATAAAGAATTTTTTAAATTGATTATTGAGAGAAAATTCTGTTTCAACAATACTTTTTTCTTCCGCCTTTGAGATGGATTTCACATCTGCCCTTTCGCCAAGAATCAAGCGTAAAGCCCCGAGAATAATAGATTTTCCGGCACCGGTTTCTCCAGTGATCACCTGTAAACCATTGTGAAGAGATACTTCAAGAGTATCGATCAGGGCAAAATTTTTAATATAGATTCTCGAAAGCATTGATAATAGCGATTATTTAGCTATTGCAAATATAGAACTTTAGATTTCAGAATTCAAGCGAAGATTACTGTTTCCATTTGTTCCATCTGGATTCTATATTTTTTGGGGAAAGGATGATCATTTCATTTTTCAGATCTGCCAGAACAATTCCTCCATTATTCCCCGAATTGAAAATATTGAATATTTCATCAGCTTTCGTATCCATAAAAAGATTGAAATAATAAGCCTGCTGAAAGCTGTTTTCATATTGTTTAAGCTGCATGAGAGCATCAAAAATCACTTTCTTTGCGGCAGTCTGATCCTGATTAAAAAGATTATCCAGCCCTGCTCTGTGATAAGAATAACTGGTAGAACGCAACTGGCTCCAGTTCGGGCTCAAAATTTCCTTGATTAAAATAGAGCGGCTTCTGGGCTCATTGATCTGCTTCCAGCCGTCATACGTATTCTGCGATTCTCCGTTCTGGGCAATCTGCTGAGCTTTCTGGAACCATTGCGTTCCTGCCATTGACTGAAAACTGTCGGCATCAACTCCTAAAATTACATATACATAGAAACTGACAACATCAATAAGATTCTTACCTGAAAACTGTCTTTCATTGAAAATCAGGTTCTCATTTTCTACGTAATCAAAAGAAAATCGCTGATCCTGAAGATTGATAAGAGGAGATTCGTAGGTTGTGTTAAAAACCGGGCGTACAGCCTGGACAACAATAGTTCCTTTGAAACGATTTCCGTCTCTTTCGCTGATAACGATCGCAAAATTGGACTTTATTTTTTCAAAGTTCTGAAGTCTCTTTCCCGTCCAGCTCGTATTATTGATAAAATCCCGAAGGCTTTTCTCCAATGCTTTGTATGCCGACTGGTTACTCCCTCCCAACTGCTGCGAATTCACCTGAACGGTAGCCAGCAACTCCTGAGAAAAACTGAGATTACACAAAAACAGAAGTAAAAATATGCTTATAATTTTTTTCATTTTTCTAGTAAAGATTGAGAACGGAAATTTATTAAATTTATTTTAAAAGTTGAGTTTCAACGAAATCCAAAATATCTTTGGCGACATGCTCTTTAGATTTCAAATCAAATTCTTTCTTTTCTGTTGGGGTAAATATTTTTATTTTATTGGTATCATTTTTAAAACCCGCGCCTTCGTCACGAAGTGAGTTTAAAACAATCATATCCAGATTTTTCTTTTGTAATTTAGCTTTGGCATTTTCCTCTTCATTTTGAGTTTCGAGTGCGAAACCTACCAAAAACTGATGGGTTTTCTTTTCACCCATAGTTTTAAGAATGTCAGGATTTTTAACCAGTTCAATTGTTAAATGATCATCATTCTTTTTAATCTTTTCTTTAGCGACTTCCTTGGGTGCATAATCTGCAACAGCAGCACTTGCAATTCCGATGTCAGCTTTATCATAGAATTCAAAAACCTTTTCCAGCATTTCTTTTGCTGAAATTACTTTATGAAGTTCAATATTTTTATGATCTGTTTTTTCAGAACTCGGCCCGGAAATTAAAATAACTTTCGCCCCTCTTTTTGCAGCTTCTTCCGCTAAAGAAAACCCCATTTTCCCGGAAGAATGATTTCCGATAAATCTTACAGGATCAATGGCCTCGTACGTTGGTCCGGCTGTAATTAAAACCGTTTTTCCTTCCAGCGTTTTTTTAGTATTAGAATTAAAAAAGTCTTCAATTGTTTTGGTTATGGTTTCAGGTTCCGACATTCTGCCCTGCCCGATCAATCCGCTTGCCAGCTCGCCATTTTCTGCAGGAATAATAATATGACCAAAACTTTCGGCCAATTCCAGATTCTTTTTTGTAGAAGGGTGTGCATACATATCCAGATCCATCGCAGGCGCAATAAAAACAGGACATTTTGCAGACATGTAGGTTGCTATAACCAGATTATCACACATCCCGTGAACCATTTTCGATAAGGTACCTGCCGTACAAGGCGCAACAATCATTACATCTGCCCATAAAGCCAATTCAACATGACTATTCCATGTTCCATTATCACTATAAAAATCTGAATACACAGGTCTTTTAGACAATGTTGAAATACTTAGTTTGGTCACAAAATTTTCTGCATCCGGCGTCATGATTGCCTGTACTTCTGCACCTTTTTTTAATAAAATCTCTGATGAGAAAGTGAATTTTGTAAGCTGCAATTCCTCCGGAAATTGCGATGAGAATTTTTTTGCCGGAAAGACTCATTCAATTTTAATTTTTAAGAATACTAAATTACTTATTTTTTCTTACAAACCTGTTCAAACAACAAAGGTCATAAAGAAAAGATTTCCTTTATGACCTTTATATATAAAAAACACATTGATTCTTATTTTCTTTCTTCAGTTTTTCTGAAGTAAACATCTTCGTTCAGCCATTCTTCGATCGCAATGGAAGTCGGCTTCGGAAGTTTTTCGTAATGTTTTGAAATTTCGATCTGCTCTCTGTTTTCGAAAACTTCTTCCAATGTAGAATTGTGCACAGCGAATTCATCAAGCTTATTGTGAAGTTCCGTACGGATTTCAGCGTTGATCTGCTCTGCTCTTTTTCCCATGATAACAATCGCTTCGTAGATTGAGCCTACTTTGTCTTCAATCTTATCCTTATCGTAAGTAATGGTATTTACTTCTGCTTTTGTATCTTTTACACTCATTTTGAGAATATTAATTTTAATTTAGTTCGCAAATTTACGAATTATCTTTGAATTTTGAAAGTCGCTGCCGGCGGAGGTGTATTAATCGTTGCACTATCTCTACGGATCTGGGTTGCTTTTTTCTCTGCATCTACCTGATCTTTCATCTGCTGCTCTGTTTTTGTTTTTTCTGCATTCTGAGCTTCCAGCTTTTTTCTTGTCTTTCAGTTAAGGTAGCGATTCTTGCTTCAGTCTGCTTTTTAACAACGGCAAAATCTTTTTTCTCTTTTTCAAGCTTCTCTTTGATGTCCATTGCAGTTTTGGCAACATCTGTATTCGGCATTTCTTTTTCTATCTGTCTTGTAAACGCAAGCGCGCTTTCAATACGCTCATCTTTAAGATCATACACGGATTTGTTTGCCAGCTCGTAGCGTGATTTTACAATGTAATCGTATATCTCAGGACGAAGTTTTGTACTTGGAAAATCTTCCAGTACGTTTTCAAAAGCCACGTTTGCAGCTTTATACTCTCCCATTTTATAGTATTGTCTTGCATTCTCATAAGCTTTGAATTCAAGCTTGTAAGAAAGTTCCTCAATAAGTGTATTGATATTTTTAGATCTTTCAGAATTCGGATAGTTGTTCAGAAATTCCTGAAGTTCGTTGATGGCAGACTGTGTGGTAGACTGATCCAGATTATAATCCATCGATCCTTCGTAATAACACAGAGCCGACATATAAGCCGCTTCCTCCGCTCTGGGATCCTTAGGAAAATTTACAGCAAAATTTTTAAACTGATTTCCTGCCAGTCTGAAATTCTTATCATAATAGTTGGCATAGGCCGTATTGAACCCTACATTGGTTACATCATCGGTTCCTGCTACCAGATTTGTAAGCCTGTCATAAAGTGCCAATGCATTTTTCCATTTCTTTTTAGCAAAATTTTCATTGGCGGTTTTTAGGATGAGGTCTTTATCCGCGCTTTTCATTGCTCTTTCCTGTTTGCTTACGCATGATGCTACTACAGCTACAGCAAAAAGTCCTAAAATATATTTTTTCATATAAAAAATTCAACAGTTTTCGGATTTTACATCCGATTTACTAATTTGCAAAAATATAACTTTTTTTGTCAATAGATTTTTTTTTATGATTATTTAACGTAAATTTAGTCTGCTGCGTATCCTAAAATGGCAAAAACACTCATTAAAAGATTCATTTTCACTTTTTTTTCTGCTTCTTTAGCGTAGGTTTCTTCATCTTTGTTGGGTACATAAAGCTCGTAAAAATTTCTGTTACGGATAACAAATAAAGTAGAACCAATAATAGACGTCAGAATATCTTCAGGTTTTGGCGTAAAGGTAAATACTCCTGATGCCACCCCTTTTTTGATAACTTCGTCAAGCTTTTTAACAAAAAGCTGATAAAAATCCATCAGTTCATCTTTCAGATTTTCTGTATGACGAAGTTCCTGTGTTACAAATCCGTGAAAATAATTGTATTTAAATAATTGAGCAACAATATATTTAATAATTTCTTTCATCTGCATTTCCGGTTTTCCATCTTTAATGGTATCCGCAAATTCAGAAAAATTTTCTCTTGTTTTCAATACTCTGTACTGATAGAGATACGACATCATTTTTTCTTTGGAACCGAAGTAATAAGAAATCATTGCAACATTGATATTCGCTTTGGAGCAGATATCTCTCACCGATGTGCCTTCATATCCTTTTTTGGCGATCAGCTCTTCGGCAATGTCTAAAATGTGTATTTGTTTTTCTGTAAATTTTTTCCTCATGAATTGCACTTTGAGTAAAGTTAAGAAATTTTTAACATATTTATAAACGTTCGTTTAAGAATTTTATATTAAATCTAAATTTATAGTATTTTTGAATATGAATTTTTTTGATTTTCATCATCATAAGAAAAATAACTCTTGCGGAATCTACAACCTCAACTGGAAAAGCACACCAACAAATTTTCCTTATTCTATAGGAATCCATCCTAAAGATATTGATACTGAAAACATTGATAGTCAATTCGACTGGCTTCTTTCAAACATTACTGAAAACTGCTTTGCCATCGGAGAATGCGGCCTTGACTCTTTTGTTGATACGGATATGAAAATTCAGGAAGAAGTTTTTTTAAAACAGATTAAATTGGCCAATGAAATTAAAAAGCCAATCATCATCCATTGTGTGAGAAAATTTTATGAAGTAATTTCGTTTAAGAAATATGCGGAACAGCCGATGATTATTCATGGTTTTAACAAAAAAGGAAGTGTTGCAGAAGACTTGTTGAAAAATAATTTTTACCTGAGTTTTGGAAAAGCAGTTTTGTATAATTTATCTTTGCAAAATACTTTGAAAATGATTCCTTTAGATAAAATATTTCTGGAAACCGACAACGAGAATTTCAATATCGAAGAGTTGTACGTAAAAGTTTCTGAGCTAAAAGGCATTTCACTGGAAAATTTAAATAAACAAATTACAGAAAATTTAGAGACAATAAAAAATGGATAAAAAGTGGTTGGAAAGAACAGAACTTCTTATTAAGGAAGAAGGTTTGAAAAAGTTGAATAAAGCGACTGTTCTGGTTGTAGGATTAGGAGGTGTCGGTTCTTTTGCAGCAGAATTTCTTGCCAGAGCCGGAGTCGGGAGTATGACGATCGTAGATGGCGACACAGTAGATATCACCAATGTCAACAGGCAATTACCAGCCCTACATTCGACCGTAGGAAAGCACAAGGTGGAAGTTGTTGCGGAGAGGCTTTTGGACATTAATCCTGACCTTAATTTAATAAAAATCAATGAATTTCTGAATCCTGAAAGAATGGATGAAGTGCTGGATTCTGCAAAATTCGATTATGTTTTGGATTGTATCGACAGTGTTACGCCGAAGCTATGCCTGATTATTGCCGCTAAAAGAAGAAGAATAAAAATTGTAAGCTCAATGGGAGCAGGCGGAAAAACCGACCCAAGCAAAGTGATGATAAGAGACATCAGCAAAACCGAACACTGCCATCTCGCAAGGCAGGTAAGGAAAAGGCTTAAAAAAGAAAAAATCGATAAAGGAGTACGCTGTGTTTTTGCCAATGATATTCAGGATGAAGATAGTTTAAAAATGACCGACGGCACTCAATACAAGAGATCTTTTTACGGCACCATAAGCTATATGCCTGCCATTTTTGGATTATATGCTGCTTCAGAGGTTATCAATTATTTAATTAAGAAAGATTAAATTTATGCTATTTAAATGCATTCTGCCGTTGCTGCTACAGATTAACCATTAATCTTATTGCAGCGTATCACAATTAGAAACATGAAAAATTGCATTATATTTACAGTCCGTAAATGACAAACTTCAAATATCCCAAAGCCGAAAAGCTTAAGAAAAATTCCGAGATCTCTTTACTTTTTGAAAAAGGTAAATGGAGAACGAATGGGAATTTGAGAATTATTATCCTTAAAAATAAGCCAACAACTCCTGTTGAAGCCACAAAATTTGCGGTTTCAGTTTCTAAAAAATATTTTAAAAAAAGCGGTTCACAGAAATAGAGTAAAAAAGACTTTTGCGTGAATGTTATCGTCTTCATAAAGATCTTTTTAGAGAGGCTTTTGGAGATCAGACACTGGCAATGCTTTTCTGGGTATCGCCTGAAATACCGCAAAAATTTCAGGATGTTGAAGAGCAGTTCATCAAGCTTTGCCAAGCTCAGAAAAAAAGCTGAAATACAAAAAGAAATCGTTGCATATAATAAAAAATAACAGGCAGAATTTTTCTGCCTGTTATTTTTTTATAATCGTTAAAAAAGGAATTTATCCTTTTGTTCTGAAATCTTTAATTTCCTGAATTCTTTCTTCAAAATACTCTTTTTTCGCAGGTGTTTTTTTAATTAAAATTTCAAACGCTTTGATTGCCTTTGTATAAAGCTTTTGCTCGAAATACAAATTAGCCAGAGTCTCTGTCATCAAATGAGAAATGTCGTCTCCTTTTTCCCTGACAACGAAATTACTTTCTTCTTTGAGTTGACTGATCTTAGGATTGTTTTCAATAAAACTTTCAATAACCTTATTCTTTACTTCTATTTTTTCCTTTTCAGGCTCCTCTTGGCGGTCAATTTTCAGCCAGCTCTGCCATGTGTTGATGAATCCAGGAACGTTACTGTCAATAGGACCGGATGTTTTATTTTCAGCAGTATTTGCTAAAGGAGCTTTGGTAGATTGTTCCTCTGCATTGATGATCTGCTCGCTTTCTTTTTGTTCGTCTTTTTTCTCAGGGTGAGGAATCGACCAGCCGGAACCAAAGAAAGAAACATTCATAACAGGTACTTCTTCTTTAGTTGCATCCGTTTTTTCAAAAATGTTGTTTTCTTCCTGTGTTTTTTCTGATGGTTCTACATCTTCAGAATTCTTATCCTGCAATGGTTCAGAAGGATTTTCTATTTCAGGATGAGTATCGTTTTGAACTTCATTTTGTACCTGTTCTTGGGAAGTTTCTTTTAAAGATATTTCCGGTTCAGGCTGAGTGATTTCTTCAGGTTTACTGAGTAAAGCATCAGGAAGGTTCGTTTCAAATGACATAGGCTTCCATGCAGAATTTACTTCGGGTTCGGGCTCCTGAATATTTTCTGGCGCTTCATCTTTGGGCTTTATTTCAGGCTGTTCAATTTCAGACTTTATCTCTTTGGTTTCATCCTTCGCGTTTAATTCTACCGGTTTCACATCAAAGCTTTGAGTTTCTGCAAAACTAATGTCGTGACCAATATTTTCCGGCTCTTCCTGCTTTTGAGTTTTTTCGGAAGCAGCTTTCTCTTTCATCTTTCTCTCAACTTCTTCAATGAGACGGCGCATTTCATCTTCATGTTTACTGAAGTTTGGCTGAGGAATTTCCGGTATTTTCTCTTCCGTATTATTAGCCTTTATTTTTACCTCGGGCAGGAAAGATTCCATGCCGTGAAAACTCAATTCAGCATTATCGCGAACAGATTCTTCTTCTTTCAACGATGAGATTTCATCTTCATTGATAATCGTTTCGGGAGTAAAATCTGCCGTTTCTTCTGTATTTAAAGATAAATCTTTTTGTTCCGTAAAAGTTTCTGTATTCTTTTCAAGGTTTTCCTCAGATTGATTTGCTGGAACCTGAATATCAGAAAGAAAAGGTTCTGTTTCGTGGAAACTCAGGTCAGATTCATCAAGAATATTTTCTTTTTCGGTTTCAAAAGTTATTTTTTCTTCTTCAACAATTGTTTCAAGGGTAAAGCTTTCTGCTTCCGGAATCTCGGTCTTTCTTTCTTCCTGAAGGTCTATAGCAATTTCATCAGATTGCGGCAGTTCGCTTTTCTCAGTTTTCTGCGTAATGATAGAACCGGATTCTAAGGTAGCTTCAAGATCAATAGTTTCCACGCTTTCATCTTCCAGGAAATTTTCTTCTCCTTCAAATAAAATTCTGTTGCGCTCTCCTTTAACAAAAACTTCTTTAAATTCAGGCTTTGGAACAGGTGGCACTCCAAAACTTTCTTCACTTTTTTGGACATTATCTGTCTGCTCCTCAACAGCCTCATTACTTTTAACCTCTTCAACATCAGCATCATCCTCTCTTTTCAAAGGAAAAGCCGAAGCCTTGGATTTCAATAAAAGCTGAAGCGGATTTTCAGAGGGAATTACCTTTTCCTTCACCGTTTCAGCCGGCTCTTCAGCTTTAGGTTTCTGCTGAATTTTTCCGTTAATCAACTGATAAAGAATTTTCTTATCTGTAGTATAAGCAGCCGTGGTGGAAAGCACTCTCTGATAATTATCCTTATCATAAAGATGCACTCCATACAAATATAACGCTCTGATATTTTGAACATAGGGAAAAGAATTAATTTCCTCTTCCAGAAGATGGAGATCTTCTGACTGTATGTTTTTCGGGGTCTTTAATAATTCTAAAACTCTATGATTCATCTTACCAGTTCGCTACAATGTCGTTAAATATCTTATTAATAATCCTGTCGGTCGCAATTTTCACCTGAGAGCTTTCGATCTCTGACTGTGACAAATTACTGTTAAAAACCGCTTCATCAGAATACGTTCTGTCGAAACTTACGTCCGGGTGAATTTTGTTTTCATAATGCACTTTTACGGTGATCGTCAGCTTATTCTGAGATTCCTGTACTGTTCCTCCTGAAGTTGTAGCCACTGTAGTTGAGCTGATTGTCGTAGGGGTAATGGAATAATCCGTAATCTCTCCTTCTACCAAAATATCGGGACTTTCTTTCGTTCCTTTTAAAGTCGTTCTCTGTAAAAACCGGTTCTGAATATCGGTTGAAAACTGCTGCGAAAGTGTCGGATTCACCAAAGGAGCATTATTCGGGAATTCGTTGATCTGAATCGTCTTTTCATCAGTAAGAGATGATCCCGTGAAACTGTAGCAGGAATTCAGAATTCCTACACACAGCAATAAAAACCAGAAACCTGGTTGTTTAACTTTGATATTTTTAATTTTAAAATTCATTTTTAATTCCAATTTCCTGAATTTCATCATAAGTAACCTGCTTCATTGCATCTTCAAACGCAAAATAATTGCACACATATACCAATGGTAATGTAAAAATAAGACCGATGAAACAAGCTATAACTCCTAGCTGTCCTAAAATTCCCACGACAAGAGAATATAAAAAGATAGACAGCAGATTACCTTTTCCCATTGTAACAGACATATTCCAGGCTGTTTTTACGTCTGTTATTCCTCCCAAAGAAATTAATGCCGGCATATAAAATGCTTTCAAAGAAACTATTAAAATGGCAATATAGATCACAAAAGCATAAACCATAAAAAGTAATGGCGGCCCCGCAGAAGGATCTCTGTCTGCCATCATAGGTAACATGAAAAGCATCGGAATATAGATAAGCAAAATTGCTCCGACTAAAATTAACTGCATGATAAAATACGGCGTAAAGTTGTCGAAATTAAAAATATCTCCCGCACTTACAGGCTTCCCGGCTTTCAGATCCCTGCAGTATCTGTAGAAATTACCGACTGCCAATAATCCGCAGAAGGGAATAATACACATCAGAATACACAATAAAAACGCTCCCAAAATATTTCCGA
Organism: Chryseobacterium sp. POE27; assembly: GCF_039727685.1. Taxonomy (NCBI): domain Bacteria; kingdom Pseudomonadati; phylum Bacteroidota; class Flavobacteriia; order Flavobacteriales; family Weeksellaceae; genus Chryseobacterium; species Chryseobacterium sp. POE27. The sequence goes on along the minus strand of NZ_CP152475.1, from coordinate 2,919,318 downwards.
AATTGTTTTTTAGAAATTCAAAGCCATTGCTGATGTACTCACCAAGTTTAAAGTCAACCGGTTTCGCATTAATTTTTATCATGATTTATTTTTAATTTTATTCTTCTAAATTATATTGTTTTATTTTTCTGTACAATGTTCTTTGTGAAATCCCCAGCTCATCCGCAGCTTTATTCCTCCTCCCTTTATGCTTTTCCAAAGCTTTGATTATCAAATCTTTTTCATTATTCTGAAGGGATAAAGATTCCGGTTTGTTTTCCTCGATCTCAATATCTTCAACATCCTCATAGCTGTCTTCCTGTCCTGAAATGATCGTAGGATTCTGGATAACCGGAACATCATTATTTTTATTTTCAAAAAACAATAAAGAATTCGGAGCAACATTCTGTTGACTTTCAGGGGTATAAATCCTGTTGATCAGATTCTTTTCATGATTGCTGAGATCAGAATTATCGCGGTTCTTTATCAATTCCGAAGTTAAGGATTTTAAATCATTAATATCATTTCTCATATCAAAGAGAATCTTGTACATGATTTCTCTTTCACTGCCAAAATCGTTTTGTTTCTGATTATTGGGAGTATTCACAACCATCGGAAGGTGAGATTCCATTGGTATATACTCTGCTAATTTTTCTACCGTTACCTTTCTGTCCCTTTCGACTACAGTCATTTGCTCAACCAGATTTCTCAGTTGGCGAACATTTCCCGGGAAGGTATAATTTTCTACATAATGAACTGCTCCCGGCTCCAGCTCCAATTCCGGCATTCTGTATTTTTCGGCAAAATCAATGGCAAACTTCCTGAAAAGAAGATGAATATCCCCTTTTCTTTCTCTTAAAGGCGGCATATCGATTTGAACGGTATTCAGACGATAAAACAAATCTTCGCGGAATCTTCCGTCCTGAATAGCCTTCATCATATTCACATTGGTAGCCGCAACAATTCTTACATTTGTTTTCTGAACCTGAGAAGACCCCACTTTCATAAATTCGCCACTTTCCAACACTCTCAAAAGGCGAACCTGTGTCTGCAGAGGTAATTCTCCTACCTCATCCAGGAAAATTGTTCCGCCGTCTGCTACTTCAAAATATCCTTTTCGGGTTGCAGTAGCACCTGTAAATGCACCTTTTTCGTGTCCGAACAATTCAGAATCAATGGTTCCTTCCGGAATAGCTCCGCAGTTTACGACGATATAAGGCTGATGTTTTCTTTTAGACTCCGAATGAATAATTTTAGGGATAAATTCTTTCCCGACACCACTTTCACCAATTACAAGGACGGAAATATCTGTTGGAGCCACCTGAATGGCTTTTTCTAAAGCTCGGTTTAGGGCCGGAAAATTCCCGATAATTCCAAAGCGGTTTTTTATGTTTTGTAGCTCGTTACTCATAAATATTAGATTATTTTATTTACAGTTGTTATTTTTCTGTAAAATTTGATTGATAGTTAAAATGATTTTGAATTCTTATACTTAAATCAAATTATATCTAAATAATCTTTATTTCTGACTTTTGAAACTTTAGTTTCAAAATATAAAATCCTGGCAAAGAGATTGTCTTTACTGCTTTTTTCGTAATTGTAAAGGAATAGCTGATGTTTTTGGTTATTACCAAAATCTGTCCCGAATTTGCTTTTGAAAAACGAATTTTGATTCTGACTAGGAAAACCTCTTCCAATCAGGTCAGCGGCTTTTTCTTTATAACCGATTGCAAAATTTCGGATAGATCGTTTATTAACGCAAAATCCACCTGAAACTTCGTGATTCTTATTTAAAATCTGACTGTAAAGTCTGTATAATTGTTGACAGTCATCATTATTTTTGAAAGAACCATTGGTGGCCTGCCCCGAAATATTGCTGCAGATTATTACCAACAGTACACTTAGGCAATATTTATGAAGTTTTTCCATTGTCTGAGTTTAAAATGTTAATAAAATCTTGTTTACTCGGCAATACTGTAAAATATTTACTCGCAAAAATTTGTTCGTTGTCTTCCGGCAAAGTGTATTGAACCAACGCTTCACTTTTGTCCTGACAAAGAATAATTCCTATTGTCTTATTTTCTCCTTCCAGAAGCTTTTCTCTGTCAAAATAATTCACATACATCTGCATCTGTCCGATATCCTGATGCTTCAACTCACCAATTTTTAAATCAATCAACACAAAGCATCTCAGGATCCTGTTATAAAAAACCAAATCTATATAAAAATGTTTCTCTTCAAAAGTAATTCTCTGCTGTCGTCCGACAAATGTAAAACCGTTGCCTAGCTCTAAAAGAAAATGTTCTAATTTATCAATTAATTCAGATTCCAGATCATTTTCAGAGTAATTTGGTTTTTCAGACAATCCTAAAAATTCCAGCACATAAGGATCCTTGATGAGATCTTTTGGCTTTTCTATAATATGTCCTTTTTCTGCAAGCTGAAGAATTTCTTCTTTATTTTTACTTAAAGAAAGCCTCGTGTATAAAGCAAAATCATATTGTCTTTGCAGTTCGCGTAAGCTCCAGTTATTTTTATCGCTTTCAATTTCGTAGAATTTTCTTTCATTACTATCCTTGATCCTCATCAATTTAAGATAATGCGACCATGAGAGATTGAATTTCGCAGGAACCGTCTGCTGAATTTGCCTGCTTTGCAGATTGTCAGATAGTGTTTGTCCTTTTTCACTCTGTTTATCAGAAGCTTGTAAAAAGACAGACGGTGTTTGTCTTTTTGAGTAAACAATATAAAATTGTCTAATTTGTTTAAGGTTTGAAACAGAAAATCCCTTACCAAATTTTTCTGTAAGATGTAAAGATAAATCTTTAAGAGCAGCCTTGCCGTATTCCGCCCTGCTTTCACCCTTTTGCTCATCTTCTACAATCATTCTTCCGATTTCGTAATAAGTAAAAACAATGGTTTGATTAACAGCAATCACAACTTTATTCCTGGCATTTTCAAGCAATGCAGAAATATTCTTTATAAGCTGTTCATTCGTTAAATCCACGTTATCGTTTATTTTGAAACAGTTTCCCCTAAAAGTGTGCCTTGCGTATTATCGAATACAAAAACGTCCACAATGTCACCAATTTTCTGCCCTTCGAGTTTATCAAAAACACAAACTGCATTCTGGGAATTTCTTCCTTTCCACTGATTTTCGTTCTTTTTGGAAGTTCCTTCGATCAAAACCTGGTGAACTCTTCCTACATAAGACTTCATTCTTTCTCTGGATAATTCTCCCTGCAAAGCAATTACCTCAGCCAGACGTCTTTGTTTAACATCAGCAGGAATGTTATCTTCCATTTTTTTATGAGCAGGAGTTCCGGGTCTTTCTGAGTAGGCAAACATATAACCGTAGTCATACTCCACTTCTCTCATCAGACTTAATGTATCCTGGTGATCTTCTTCAGTTTCATTGCAGAAACCAACGATCATATCTTGAGAAAATGCTACTTCAGGAACAATTTCTTTCGCTTTTTTAATGAGATCTAAATATTCTTCGCGGGTATGCTGTCTGTTCATCGCTTCAAGCATATTGTTGCTTCCGCTCTGAACCGGCAAATGAACATATTTGCAGATATTATCGTGTTTTGCCATCATCCTGAATACATCCAGACTCATATCCTGAGGATTAGAAGTCGAGAATCTTATCCGCATCTGAGGCACTGTTTTAGCCACTAAATCAAGTAATTGTGCAAAATTAACAGCAGTTGCTTTCTGCATTTCGGATGCTTTAGCAAAATCTTTCTTAGGACCTCCTCCGTACCAAAGGTAAGAGTCTACATTCTGTCCCAGAAGCGTTATTTCTTTGTAACCATTTTCCCAGAGGCTTTTACATTCATCCAAAATTGAATGCGGGTCACGGCTTCTTTCTCTTCCTCTCGTAAAAGGAACCACACAGAAGGTACACATATTATCGCAACCTCTGGTGATGGTAACGAAAGCAGTAACACCGTTTCCGCCCAGACGAACAGGATTGATATCTGCATACGTTTCTTCTCTTGAAAGAATGACATTAATGGCATCTCTTCCGTCTTCAGTTTCTTTTAAAAGATTGGGTAAATCCCTGTAAGCATCGGGGCCAACAACCAGATCAACCAATTGTTCTTCTTCCAGGAATTTTGTTTTCAGCCTTTCCGCCATGCAGCCAAGAACACCAACGGTCATATTGGGTTTTTCTTTCTTCAGATTTTTAAATTGGGAAAGACGCATTCTCACGGTCTGCTCAGCTTTTTCACGGATAGAGCATGTATTAAGGAGAATAAGATCCGCTTCTTCAACTTTAAGCGTAGTATTGTAGCCCTGTTCATTAAGAATAGATGCAACAATTTCAGAGTCAGAGAAATTCATCTGACAACCATAACTTTCCAGAAACAATTTCTTTGAGTTTCCATCTTTTTCTGCAATCGCAAAAGCCTCTCCCTGTTTTGTTTCGTCTATATATTTTTCCTGCACGATAATCTGTTTAATATTCAATATTTAAAGTTCAAAGTTTTCGACATTAAATTTTTAAACTTTAAACTTCTGAATTAATTTGCAAAGATACAAAATATTGTGACAGAATGTCAGAGCAGTAATTTAATTAAATAAAGCATTTTCATAGAAATGGGAGATCCAAAACTTAGAACTCCCAATTATAACAATTAGTTTTCAAAAAATCAAAACTTTAGTGCATTACAATTAAATATCGATTGAAATTACAATATATCTTTAATATGCTTAAAATTACTTTTCACCGTATCCAGGGCCTCTTCCATTTTTCCGCCAAGCATCAGCTGAGCCATGGATTTGGTCATTCCCAGCACCTGGTCAAATTCAATTTTCGGAGGCAAGGCCAACGCATTGGGATTGGTAAAAATATTCAGGAGATAAGGGCCATTATAATCAAGACATTCTTTAATTGCAGATTCTGCTTCTTCAGGTTTATGAACATTTTTACCAGGATATCCCATCGCGTGAGCAATCATTGCAAAATCAGGATTGATCATATCGGTTTCATTATCCGGCATTCCTCCGACTTCCATCTCGAGTTTTACCATTCCTAACGATCTGTTGTTGAAAACGATAATCTTTACAGGAAGTTTATACTGAAATATTGTTGCCATATCTCCCAAAAGCATCGATAGACCTCCGTCACCACACATTGCGATTACCTGTCTTCCCGGATATGCCAGAGAAGCACCAATAGCCATTGGCATTGCGTTCGCCATAGAACCATGATTGAAGGATCCCAGCATTTTCCTTTCGCCTGTTCCAGTAATATATCTTGCACCCCAGACACAGCACATTCCCGTATCTACCGTAAAAACGGCATCTTTTTTTGCCAATTTATCCAAAGTATAAGCAACAAATTCAGGCTGAATAGCATCTTCTTTCCCAGGATCTTTCACATACGTTAATTGGTTTTCTTTAACCTTTTCATAGAATTCCAGTTGCTGCTTCAGGAAATTCGCATCTGTTTTTTCTTTTAACAAAGGCAATAAAGCTTTGATCGTTTCTTTCACATCTCCTGCCAGCCCAAGTTCAAGCTTGGCTCTTCGTCCCAATCTCTCAGGACTTTCATCAATCTGAACAATCTTATTTTTAACCGGCATAAATTTCTCATACGGAAAATCTGTTCCCAGCATAATTAAAAGATCCGCCTCATGCATCGCATGATATGCGGAAGGAAGACCTAAAAGCCCCGTAAGACCTACTTCATTAGGATTATTCGGCTGAATGGCCATTTTTCCACGGAAAGAATATCCCACAGGAGCCTTTAAATATTTAGATAATTCTACTACTTCCACATTCGCATTTTCTGCTCCGATTCCGCAATAGATTGTTACTTTTCTGCTTTCATTAATTAAACCGGCCAATTGACTCAGCTCTTCATCAGATGGGCGAATAACAGGATTGGTTTTGAAAATTTTATTGGAAGTCACCGCCTCTTCCGCATCCAGTTCTGAAACATCACCCGGAAGTCCGATTACCGCAACTCCTTTTTTGGAAATCGCATGCTGAATTGCGGTCTGAACGGTTCTTTGTACCTGTTCCGGCCTTGTAATCATCTGATTGTAGTAACTGCAATCGTCAAAAAGCTTGATGGTATTCGTTTCCTGAAAATAATCCATTCCCATTTCTTCGCTCGGAATGGTAGAAGCAATCACCAGCATCGGAACATGAGAACGATGCGCTTCGTAAACTCCATTAATTAAATGAACGTGACCCGGACCACAACTTCCGGCACACACCGCAAAACCATCCAGCTCGGCTTCTGCAGCGGCCGCATAAGCTCCTGCTTCTTCGTGTCTTACGTGGATCCATTCGATACTGCTTTTTTTAACGGCAATATTCAGATGATTAAGACTGTCGCCGGTAACTGCGTAGATTCTTTTCACATTTGCATTTTCGAGCATTTCTACTATTTGCTCTGCTATGTTTTTAGCCATAATTAATATTTTTTTGATGTTTATTTCATGAATGAACTGGAATGGATCAACAGCTTATCTCTGTAAAGATTATGCCATTAACAAATGTAAGAATTATCGGAATCCGAAGTAAAGGGCTTATTAATTTTAAATAAAAAACTCCACAATTTTCTGTGGAGCCTATGTTTTAAATTATTTCAATCTGATTTCTCAAAAGGTCTTCAAATTCATCTCTTTTTCTGATAAGGTGCGCTTTTCCGTTGAGGAAAAGAACTTCAGCGGGTTTTAATCTTGAATTAAAATTTGAACTCATCTCAAAACCATACGCTCCTGCGTTATGAAATGCCAAAATATCACCTTCTCTTACCTCATTCAGCTTTCTGTCCCATGCAAAAGTATCGGTTTCACAAATATTTCCGACTACAGTATAAATCCTCTCTGCTCCTTTCGGATTCGATAAATTTTCGATAACATGATAGGAATCGTAGAACATCGGACGGATCAGGTGATTAAATCCTGAATTTACGCCAACAAAAACGGTTGCCGTTGTCTGTTTGATTACATTAGCCTTAACCAATAAATATCCGCTTTTTCCTACAAGGAATTTCCCCGGTTCAAACCATAATTCAAACTTTTTCCCGGTAGATTTTGAAAATTCAGAAATCACTTTTTCTACTTTCTGTCCTAATGTTTTTACATCCGTTTCTTCTTCAGTATCCTGGTAAGGAATTTTAAAGCCACTTCCCATGTCAAGATATTTTAAATTCGGAAAATGTTCCGACAGTTCCAGCATGATATCCAACGCCTGCAGGAATACATCCGGATCTTTGATCTCGCTTCCCGTATGCATGTGAAGCCCTTCAACATTAAGGTTGGTAGATTTCATCACTCTTTCAATATGGCGAACCTGATGAATGGAAATCCCAAATTTGCTGTCGATATGCCCTGTTGAAATTTTATAGTTTCCTCCTGCGAAAATATGCGGATTGATTCTTACTAAAATAGGATAAGTATTTCCATATTTATTTCCGAACTGCTCAAGAATAGAAATATTATCAATATTAATGTGTACTCCGAAGCTCATCGCCTCTTCAATTTCGGCAAGATCAACACAATTCGGCGTGAATAATATTTTTTCTTTCGGGAATCCTGCTTTAAGCCCCAGCTTAACTTCATTAATTGACACGCAATCCAAAGAAGCACCCAGGTTCTTGACATACTTAAGGATGTTGATGTTTGTCAACGCCTTCGCAGCATAGAAGAACTTTGTGTGTTTAAGAAAAGATGATGTAAGTTTTTCATATTGAGTTTTGATGGATTCAGCATCATAAACATACACCGGCGTGCCAAATTCATTGGCAATCTTTAGTAATTCTTTCGGATTCATAATTAATTAAGTAAAAACTTCTTTTATGTTATTAAGAAACCACAAAGGTAATAAGAAATTCTTTATCATTTAAAATCAAATACATAGAATATTATTCTTTTGTTTTTTATCTTAAAGAATAAAAATCTTTAAAAAGATAATAAAAAGGTTTTTTTCATTACCTAATAAAAAGTTTTGGTATGAAAATAATTACCATTAAAATCAATAAAAACAGAGCGATAGAAAGGGGATTGGCAAAATTAACCGTCCAGCCTAAACCCGTTCTTTTGGGAGGGAATAAACGCTTGTCCTGTTTATTGTAATAGAACACGCCAAGTTTCCAGAAGGAATTTTCATCACGATTATTCATGATTGTATTTATTTAAAATGATTCTTTTTATTTCGGAAGCGGCAAAGTCTCAAAATCACTGCGGAGCAAAGCCAGCTGAAGATCGTTGATCAGATCGGCAGACTGATATTGTAAATTAATCTTTAGTTTAGAAATTTTGCTTAACGTCTGAATCTGAGTGAAGAGCTCATAAAATCCATAAGAAACGACTTTTCCGTTTTCAATAATAAGAAAGAGTTTTTCTCCGAGTTTACGGCCCTGCCCGAGCCAAAGTTCATTTCGCTTCTTGCAGTCGATTTTCTTTTTAAAAAACTCAACATCAGCATATTCTTCTATTTTTCCGATGAACTCAACCGCTTTTGCCCCCTGTGTAAAGGATCTGAATTTCAGGATGGGTTTTTCGGTTTTATTCAGCTTATTCTTTTCTACAAGATATTTGTTGTGTCTGTGATAAAGGCCGAAAGGCAATGTTTCTTTTTTTCTGATTCCTTTTGAATTCAGGATCAGCTTGGCAATAATATCCGTTCCGGTAAGCTCATAATTGATCTGTGTGACATCTTTCTGAATATTTTCCCATTTTTTAGATTTCGAATTGAAAACTTTTTTCGAAAATTTATTAATATCCTGCACATGATCGGAAAAGATAATCCGGCCTTCCTCATCCTGAAAATAAACAAATCCTTTTTCATTCGGAATATCCTGCGTCAGCTCTTTGATCTTGTTGATATAAGTTTTTGCGTTAGTCTCTTCGTGCTGTTTCTGAATGATCTCGTTTTCAGTATCTTTTGAAATTAAAAGTTTAAATAACTCCAACGTAGCACGTGCATCTCCGTCTGCGCGGTGATGATTGGTGAGAGGAATACCTAAAGATTTAACAAGTTTTCCTAACGAATAGCTTACCTCATCCGGAATCAATTTTTTAGCGAGAGGAATTGTATCTAATGTATTGATTTTAAAATCATACCCGAGTCGTTGAAAAGACTGACGAAGCATTCTGTAATCGAAATCGATATTGTGCCCCACCAAAGTGCTGTTGGCTGTGATTTCTATAATTCTGCGTGCAATTTCATGAAATTTCGGCGCCGTTGCCACCATTTTCGGGGTAATGTTCGTGAGTTTCTGAACAAAAGGGGTAATATCACTTTCCGGATTTACAAGCGAAATAAACTGGTCAATGATTTTCTGCCCATCATACCTGTAAATAGCAATATCTATAATGCATTCTTTTCTGTAACCTGCACCATTGCTTTCTATATCAATAATTGAATACATTAAATTTTATACAACTTTATCTTTTATATTAATCTTTAAATAAATAGATGTACAGACTTCATAACCGATGCCATAACGCCAGCGATTTTGTCCGGACAACCCTGCTAAATTAGGAAAAATTATATCAATCATAACAAATTCAGTTTGAATCTGTCTATAATATGTTTATGCTTTACAAATCAATAATCCGAATCATCTTTTTCTGCCGCCAAGACCAAGCATTCCTAATATTGCTTTTGCACCTTCCCGCATCAGGGTACTTGTAAACGTTCGTCCTGCTTTACTCTGTAGAACCTTTTCAAACATTCCGGATTCTTCTTTTACAGATTTCGTTTTTTGATTTGAAGGCGCTTCACTTGCGGCCTGCTCCATTCTTCTTACTAAAATTTCATATGCCGATTCGTTGTCAATAATTTTCTCATATTTAGCTACTAAAGCTGATTTCCCCGTCAGCTCTGAAATCTCAGTATCATTGAGAACATCCATTCTAGATTCAGGAGAAATTAAGAATGTATGCACCAACGGTGTAGGAATTCCTTTTTCGTCAAGAGCAGTTACAAAAGCCTCGCCAATTCCGAGATTCTGAATTAAAGTAGAAGCATCATAAAATTCTGTTGTAGGATAATTTTCCACCGCCTTGGAAATTTCTTTTTTATCTTTTGCGGTAAACCCTCTCAGCGCATGCTGAATTTTTAATCCCAATTGCGAAAGAACAGCTTCTGGAACATCTCCCGGAATCTGGGTAATAAAATAGATTCCAACGCCTTTTGAACGGATGAGTTTTACCATTGTTTCGATCTGAGAAACCAACGCTTTAGAAGATTCATCAAAAATCAGATGCGCCTCATCGATAAACAGAACCAGTTTCGGCTTGCCACTGTCACCTTCTTCAGGGAAAGTCATGTAAATTTCTGCAAAAAGAGAAAGCATAAACGTTGAAAACAACTGCGGCTTACTTTGAATATCGGCAACTCTTAAAATATTAACAACCCCTTTCCCATCCCTCGTTTGCAGCAGATCATTCACATCAAAGCTTAATTCTCCGAAAAATTTTGCTGCGCCCTGCTGTTCCAGCGCAACGATTGATCTCAGAATTGCTCCTAAAGAAGAGGAAGCAATCGATCCGTAATCTGCAGAAAGTTCTGCTTTGCCCTGAGGGTTTTCCGTAACGTATTGAAGAACTTTTTTAAGATCATTTAAATCAATCAAAGGCAAACCTTTGTCATCACAATATTTAAAAACAATAGCCATGATACTTTGCTGCGTATCATTCAGCTGTAAAATTTTACTTAATAAAACCGGTCCGAATTCCGTTACTGTAGCTCTCAATTTTACCCCTCTCTCTCCTGAAATGGACATTAGCTCTACCGGGAACGGTTGCGGATTATAAGGAAGCTGCGTTTTTGCATATCGCTCCTGGATAGCAAAATTTTCTTTCCCTGCTTCGGCAATTCCTGAGAAATCTCCTTTGATATCCAGCACCAGGGATGGAATTCCGGCGTGGGAAAGCTGTTCTGCGAAGACTTGCAGAGTTTTCGTTTTTCCGGTTCCAGTAGCTCCGGCAATAAGCCCGTGACGGTTAATGGTTTTTAAAGGAATCGTAACATTCACCTCGGGAACAACTTCTCCGTCCAGCATTCCTTTTCCCAGTATGATATGTTCTCCTTTAGGCGTATATTTTTTGTTTAATTCTTCAATGAATTGTGTTTTATCTGCCATTTCATTTTTTACATAAATATAGAATTTTTTAGGATATAGAATCTGTAAGTTTTATTATGATTTTATTTGGATTCCAAGTTTTAACAAATATACCTACCTTAGTACCACGAAATCCTGAACTATTTGTATTATAATTGATAACGAGAATATCTGAACTTTATAGATTTATTCTATCAATACAGATTTTTTTATTTTGCTTTTTTAAAAAAATAAACACGATTTTTGTATTTTAAAACATTAAATAGTCACAACCGCATAATGAAAGTTGAACAAATATATACCGGATGTCTTGCTCAGGGCGCTTATTATATCGTATCCGAAAACGAAGCAGCAATTATTGATCCTTTAAGAGAGGTAAAACCTTACCTGGATCGCCTTGAAAAAGACCACGTAACATTAAAGTATATTTTTGAAACCCATTTTCATGCAGATTTTGTCTCAGGTCATCTTGATCTGAGCAGAAAAACAGGAGCGCCTGTAGTTTACGGGCCTACCGCACAGCCGGAATTTGAAGCACTTATTGCAGAAGACAATCAGGTTTTTGAGTTGGGAAAAGTCAAAATAAAAGTACTTCACACCCCCGGTCACACTATGGAAAGCACAACCTATCTTCTGATTGACGAAAACGGTGTGGAAACGGCAATTTTTACCGGTGACACCCTATTTTTAGGAGACGTCGGAAGACCGGATCTTGCGCAGAAAGCTACTAACTTAAGCCAGGAAGATCTTGCCGGAATTCTATACGACAGCCTGCAAACTAAGATTATGCCGCTTGACGACAGCATTACGGTTTATCCTGCGCACGGAGCAGGTTCTGCATGCGGAAAGAATATGCAGAAAGAAACGGTAGATATTTTAGGAAATCAAAAACGAACAAATTATGCGCTCAATCAGCCTGATAAAGAATCATTTATAAAAGAAGTCCTTGATGGACTGACCGCTCCTCCAAAATATTTCGGGATGAATGTAGCCATGAACAAAGGCGGTTATGAAAGTCTTGATTCTGTGATGGATAAAGGCCTCACCGCAGTTCCTGTTGAAGATTTTGAAGCGTATGCCGAAGAAACCGGTGCCTTAATTTTAGACACAAGAAGTCCCGGAGAATTCTACAAAGGATTTGTTCCCAATTCTGTAAATATCGGGCTCAAAGGCGATTTCGCTCCATGGGTTGGCGCTTTGGTTGTTGATGTAAAACACCCTTTATTATTAATTACCGAAGAAGGAACTGAAGAAGAAGCAATTACAAGATTAAGCAGAGTTGGTTTTGACAACGTCTTAGGCTATCTTAAAGGTGGTTTTGAAGCCTGGAAAAACAATGGAAAAGAAACCGATGAAATTAAAAGAATATCCCCTGAAGAATTTGCTCAACAGTTTACCGAAACTTCAAAAGTGATCGATGTCCGTAAAATTTCAGAATATTCGGCTGAGCATGTTGACAATGCTTACAACAAACCTTTGGATGTGATCAGCGATTGGGTAAATACCATTGATGATTCCGAACATTTTTTCCTGCATTGTGCAGGCGGTTACAGAAGCATGATTGCAGCGAGCATTCTTAATTCTCATGGAATCAGAAACTTCACGGAAATAGAAGGAGGCTTTAACGGAATAAAAAAAACAGGGAAACTTCCGACTTCGGATTTTGTCTGCCAGTCAAAAACTTTATAAAAAATAAAACGATGTCACAAAAATTCCAGGAAATTATAGATTCTGAAAGACCTGTACTGATTGACTTTTTTGCCACATGGTGCCAGCCTTGTAAAGTACAGTCTTCCGTTCTTAATACCGTAAAAGAAAATGTAGGTGAGGGTGCAAGAATCATCAAAATAGATGTCGATCAGTATCCGGCATTAGCAGCCCAATATGGTGTACGTGGCGTTCCGACATTGGCCATATTCAAAAAAGGAGAAATGCTCTGGAAAGAAAGCGGCGTGCATGATGTCAATACCCTGACTCAACTTTTAAAACAATATTCCTAATGAGACAAGGCTTAGGTTGAGGTTGAAAATCTTATAGCCTGTGATAATTTTATTAAATATTACAAATCATCATTCATTTTTTTGACGCAAAGATTTTATTTGAATACTTAATCATTTAAGTGAGCAAAGGAAAATCAACAAGTTAATTTGATGAAGCTATGTTTTCAAGCTTCGCGAAGCAAATTTTATTTGCCTTTGCTTTCTAAAAGTAATAGGTAATGTTGAATTAAAACTTTGCGTTATAAATTTTAAACAGCCTCTTAGTCTGAACCTCAATCTTATAATTCAATTGCAAAAGAATCGCGGTCATTTAAAAACTGAAAATGATTTCTGAAATCTTTCAATTGTTCTAAATTTAATTCCGCATTTACAAGATTTCTTTGTTTTTCTGAAATCTCTTTTCCGTCGGCAAAGAAACAATGTGAGCTTTCCTGGTAAAAAAGATTATTTCCATCCGTCCCTATTCTGTTGAGCCCGAAAACAAAAGACAGATTTTCAATAGCTCGGGCTTTCAGAAGATGTTCCCAGGCAGCCACTCTTTTTTCCGGCCAGTTAGCCACGTATAAAATGACGTCATAATCATCATTATTTCTCGCAAAAACAGGAAACCGAAGATCATAGCAAACCTGCAGCAAAATTCTGAATCCCTTATAATTAACAATGACCCTTTCCTTTCCGGGTGTGTACACCTGATCTTCTCCTGAAAAAGAAAATAAATGCCGCTTATCGTAGAAATCAACAGTTAAGTCAGGATGAACAAAATACATCCTGTTATAAAATTTACCGTTTTCCTCTACAGGGGCACTTCCGCAGAACGCTGCGTCTTTTTCTTTCGCCATCTTCTTTAAAAATTCCAAAGATTCCTGATTTTTATCCGAAACTTCAGCAGCATCCATACAAAAACCTGTTGAAAACATTTCGGGCAAAAGGAAAAGATCTGCTTCCTGATTCTGCAATTCTTTTTCAATCTGTTGAAAATTCTCCTCTTTGTTTTTCCAGATAATATCTAAATTCAGTCCTGTGATTTTCATAAACTATGTTAAAAACTTCATTAAAAATACGATTTTCAGATGATTTCGGTTCTATCTTTGTTGCAGATATTTTTTTTAACAACCTTAAAGAATACTTTATGAAGAAATTGATTTTTGTGCTGATGTTTATTTTCACAGGAGCAACAGCCAATGCACAGGCATGGACAGGAAAAGGAGACCAGAAAATCAATGCCGGTTTAAGTGCTTGGGGATACGGAACCGGAATTACGGGAACATATGACTATGGCCTTAACGGACTGATCTCTGTAGGCGCCGGACTGAATGCCTATTTCAGCAATTATAAAGACAACGATGACGACAACCGTGTTTTTGTATTCGGAAGATTAAATTTTCACTTAAAAGATGCATTGCAGCTCCCGGAAAATCTTGACATTTATCCAGGCGTTGACATCGGTGTTGTAGGAAAAGATTTCGGTCTTGGCGCTCATATTGGTGCAAGATACTTTTTCTCGGAGAGAATCGGAGTTTTTGCAGAAGTCGGCAACAATGGCAGTCTCGGCGTTTCTATTAATTTGTAATAAATCATTACATTATATGACAAAGCTTCTCGTTTCGGGAGGCTTTTTTATTTGGCATAGTTTTGAGAATTGTTACCTTTGCAAATTAAACATACAAAAGCATTAATGGAAATAGCAATCAAACTGTTTCAATTTATATTGAGCATTTCTATCCTGGTCATTCTTCACGAACTTGGGCATTTCTTACCCGCAAAATGGTTCAAAACCAAAGTTGAAAAATTCTATCTGTTCTTCGATCCATGGTTTTCTTTAGTAAAGAAAAAAATTGGTGAAACCGAATACGGTATCGGATGGCTTCCTTTCGGAGGTTACGTGAAAATTGCCGGAATGGTAGATGAAAGCATGGATACAGAGCAGTTGAAACAGCCTGCACAACCTTGGGAATTCAGAGCAAAACCGGCATGGCAGAGACTGATCATCATGCTGGGAGGAGTTACGGTAAATTTTTTCCTGGCGTGGCTGATTTATTCTTGTCTTTCCTTTTTCAATGGAGAAACCTATGCAGACCTTAATAAGTTTAGCAGCGGTATTGGCGTAACAGAAGCCGGTAAAAAAATGGGATTCCAAAATGGAGATAAAATTGTAAATATCGACGGCAAACCAGCGGAGAGACTAGAAAATGCATCTATCAATATTCTTTTAGGTGATAACGTAACTGTACTAAGAAATGGCAAGGAAATTACTTTTCCTATCAATAAAGACGGAGTGGCAGATGTATTAAAGCAAAAAGAAGCAAAACTGTATATCACGCCACGCTTCCCGATGATTATTGACTCTCTGGCAAGTCCTTCTGCAAAAGCATCCGGTTTGGCTAAAGGCGATAAAGTAATTGCTGTTAATGGCAAGCAAACGAATTTCTTCGACGAAGTAAGCGCTACTTTATTGGAAAACAAAGGAAAGACCATTAGTATTGATGTGATAAGAAACGGTAAACCAGAAACGGTTTCTGCGTCGGTTGATAAAAACGGAAAACTAGGCGTTGCCGTTGACCAGAAAGCATTGGCAAATGTCGTAACCGACAAAAAATATTCTTTTGGAGAATCTATTCCAAGAGGTTTTGAAAGATCTATTGAAGCACTTACTATGCAGGTGAAGCAATTCAAGATCATGTTTAATTCTAAAATCCAGGGATATAAAAACGTTGGTGGACCGATCGCTATCGTTAAAAATATGCCTGTAAATAAAGATGCCAACGGTGATATTTCCATCAACTGGGCAGCATTCTGGAGCTTTACTGCCATGTTCTCGGTATGGCTTGCTTTCCTGAATTTAATTCCTATTCCGGGATTGGATGGCGGACATGTGATTTTCACATTATATGAAATGATTGTAGGAAAACCTGTTCCTCAAAAAGTTCTTGAAAATGCCCAGATGATCGGTGTAGTATTCCTTTTAGGCTTAATGATATTGATTTTTGGAAGTGATATTTTCAAGATATTTACAGGCAAATTGTAATATATAAAAATTTTAAAAAAATATTTGCAGAGTATAAATATTCGTCCTATATTTGCACCACTTAAAACAAAGGACATTCCTCCTTAGCTCAGTTGGTTAGAGCATCTGACTGTTAATCAGAGGGTCGCTGGTTCGAGCCCAGCAGGAGGAGCAAAAAGACTTACAGAAATGTAGGTCTTTTTTTATTTACATCTTACTAAAAATATTTTCATTTTTAATTAACTGAAAAATAATTAAATAGCTCTTTAAAGCCCATCATTAAAGGATATTTTTCATTATTTCTAAAATAAAAATTTGTTTGGTATTGAAATTCATATTATATTTGCACCACTAAAACAATAGGAAAATTCCTCCTTAGCTCAGTTGGTTAGAGCATCTGACTGTTAATCAGAGGGTCGCTGGTTCGAGCCCAGCAGGAGGAGCAAAAAGACTTACAGAAATGTAGGTCTTTTTTTATTTTATTACTTATCAAATTTTTACAAAAAAACTACACTAATAAAACATACCAGCTAGCTTAAATGCACGGATTATATTGATTATCCGACACTTAAAACTAAGAAAATTTCAATAAATATTTACTGAGAATAATTATATTTGAAAAAAAATACCATGAAAGAGTTTTTGTCAAATTATCCTTTATACAAAAAATATTTACTCGTAGAAGATTTTAAATTAGGTAATGAGCATTATTTTTCTCCTTCCGAATTTAAAAATATTACATTTAATTACTTTTGCGAACACGAACAACAAGCAACAATATTTAATCTAAAGCTAGAACCTGACAATCACTTCAACAGATACGAATATGACAACAGAATTCCCGATTTTCTTTTTCAAGATGATAAACTAAACTTTACTTTTTTAACGCTTGGTGAATGTCAATCATGTCGTAGAACTATGCTCTATTTAACCCTTAATGTTTATTCTGACAATCCGATTTCAAATATATTAGACAATTTTCGAAACATTACATTAAATGAGAAAAAAGCCATTCAAGGATTAATTTCTAATATTTACATTCAAAAAGTTGGAATTTATCCTGAGCAAAAGTTTAAAATTGATAAAAATGTAAAAAAATTTCTTGATAAAGAAAGCAATACTTTTTATTTTAAAGGTTTAAAAGCTTTAAATCATAATTTAGGAGTTGGAGCACTCAGTTATTTCAGACGAATTATTGAGAGAGAGCTTTTACATATTGTAAATGAAATAAAAACCCTGCCAAATTCTGAAGGTTCAGAAATTCAATCACTTTTGGATAAATATGAGAAAACGGAAAAAGTAAGCACAATTTACGAAAGTATTTTCCCTTATCTGCCTGCGACTTTAAAAGAATTGAATTATAATCCAATAATGCTATTGTATAATCAAACATCGGAAGGCCTTCATTCCTATACGGAAGAAGAAGCATTGCAAAGAGCAGATAATATTAAAACTCTTCTTGAATTTGTTATCGTTAAGATTAATGAAGAGAAATCAACTATTAAAAATATGAAAGATATCGTTAAGGCATTACGAAACGATCAAGGATAAATCCTATTTAATATAATTCAAAGTAAAAAACATCACTCAAGTACATGTCTTTGAATAATTCGATAGAAAAGCAGAAAGGCTTACAGCAATGTAGGTCTTTTTTAATTTTATACTGCTATTTAGTTTACAATTCGATTTTTCATAGGTCTCTACACGTTTTTATATACTTATTTAGCAAATCGCAAAAAAATATATTCAGTTGTATGTTTGTAATCTAACAATCAAATTTGTTAGTCTAAGAACATGGAATTTTTTATCATGGGTAAAGTCTACCCCGCCAGAGTAAAGAGAGTTAAAGGAAAATTGAAAGTTTTTTTCGAAACCGATGATGTTAATTACGAACACAATGGATTTGATTTACCTAATTTTTGCTGTAAAAGAATGAAATGTAGATGGAAAAGCATTCGGACATGGAAGGAAGATTTAGTTAATCAAAGACTTAAAAGCGTAGTCATATTTCCTAAATAAAGACCACTAAAGGCAATTGCTGTACTGAACATAACATTTACAGCAGGAGGAGCAAAAAGACTTACAGAAATGTAGGTCTTTTTTTATGCTCAGAGAAAATCTGTTTTTCAACCACCTACAACTTCATAAAATATTCATACCACACCTTCTGGTAACCGCGTTATTTCACTACATTTGCAGTTTTGTATTCAAATATTTAAAAATTTAAAATATTATTGAATCCTTTTACAATAAATCTGCATACTTTTTGTTTATGCAATAGCTTGAAGAACTACAAATGTTAATTAACAACTCGCGATATTACCCTCTTTTTATTTTTGTCCTCTTATCACATTTTGTATGCGCTCAAAACGCTGCATCCGGAAAAATCGTAGACGCCAAAACAAATAAAGAACTCACCGGTGTCGATATCTTTATCAATGAAAGCAATAAGCCTGCACTGACAACAACTTCGGGGAACTTTGCCGTTCAGTCCGACAGCATTATTTACAAATTAAAATTTTTAAGGAAAAACTATTCTTTAGAAAGTGTAAATGTAACTCCTGAAAATGCAACAAACATTTTTGTGAAACTTTCCCAGGAAAAGGTGAGCAACATTCAGGAGGTGGTGATCCATAACGAAAAGCCCAAATACAAAAACAAAAAAGAAAACCCGGCCTACTCCATCATGCAGAAAGTCTGGGCCAGAAAAAGAAATAACGGTCTGGATAAATTCGATACCTATACTTACAAGGAGTACGAGAAAATCCAGTTTGACGCCAATAATCTGGACAGTGCTTTCATGAAGAAGAAAATCTTCAATAAACTTGAATTTATCTTTGATTATAAAGACTCTACTGCTAGCGGTAAAATCGGGCTTCCTGTATTTCTAAACGAGGCTGTCTACGAAAATTATGGTGAAAACAGACCCTCTAAAAGAACAAAAAGACTTTTAGTAGCACAAAAAACATCAGGCTTTCAGGATAATCAGATTGTAACACTTACTGCTAAAAACCTTTACCGGGATATTAATATTTACGACAATACGTTAAATTATTTTGATATTGGTTTTCCGAGTCCTGTAGGAGAAACGGGCTTCAGCACGTATGATTATAATTTGGTGGATACCATCTCCATTCGGGGAGAAAATGCCTTTAAAATCCGTTATCAGCCTAAAAGAACAGAAGTTCTGGCGTTTCAGGGATATCTTTATATCGACACAGACAGCTATGCCGTTTTGGGAGCTACTTTAAAATCTACCCAAAAAATCAATGTTAATTTCATTAATGGAATTTCTACCGAACTGGAATACGACAATCCTGACGAAAATACCTTTTTACCAAGAAAATTCGTCACAGAAATTGAAATGACGCCATTTTCGAAAAAGAAAACCGCAAAAAGTCTTGTTGCCAAACGATCGGTTGATTATTCAGAATACGAATTTAATAAACCGCTGGAAGATAAAATTTTCAAAAGAAAAGAAGAAGAATACGCCGACAGTTTTGTAGACAAGGATGATGCTTACTGGCTTAAAGCAAGACCCGATTCTTTATCCAAAACCGAGCAGGGAATTTACGATATGCTTGATAAACTTCAGCAAACTCCGAAATTCAACAGAATCGTAAAGTTGTATGAAACGTTAGGTTCCGGTTATTATAATGTAAAAAAATTAGGAATCGATATAGGCCCTATCTTCTCTGTTTACGGGAAAAACGAGGTAGAAGGAGACAGAATACGGCTGGGTGCGAGAACTTATTTCACACGAAACGACCCTTGGAGAGTACAGTTTTATACGGCTTATGGATTCAAAGATGAGCAGGTAAAATATGGCGCTGAAGCAAGATTTATGTTTAACAGGGTAAACCGTTTTACGGTAGGAGCCGGAACCAGAAGAGACATTTTGCAACTTGGGGTACAATTGACAAATGATGACGGGATTATGGCCAGAACATTTGCTTCATCAACGATTTTTGCGAGAGGAGAAAATGCATCGTTAAGTTCGGTTAATCAAACCAATGTTTTCACTTCAATAGAACCCTGGAAAAACTTTCAGATCAGGCTCGATGGCACCATGCAAAGCATCAAATCTGCCAATCCTGACGGCTTTAGCCTGATGTACTATAAAGATGGTGCCTTGAGAAAAACAACAAACGATTCACACTTTACGCTAAGTTTAATCGCAAGACCCGGCGCAAAATTCTCGCAAACCGGAATCGATCGTTATGAGCATGGAACATTAGCCCCAACTATCGTTTTAAAGTACACAAGAGGCGTTGAAGGCTTGTTCGGATCTGATTTTAATTATAATAAGCTACAGTTTCTATTCTATAAGCCTGTTTTAATCGGGAGTTGGGGAAAGACACTGATCAGCTTTGAGGCCGGTAAAAACTTTGACACCGTTCCTTTGGCATTACAGAATGTAATTCCAGGAAACCAGTCTTACAGTCTTGCCCAAAATACGTTTGCTCAATTAAACTATTATGAATTTGTTGCTGACACTTACACAACGCTTCATCTTGAGCATCATTTTAACGGCAAAATACTTTCTTTTATCCCTTTGATTAAGAAATTAAAATTAAGAGAAATTGCCTTTATCCGAGGTGCTTACGGAACATTGAGCAAGGCATCGCAAGGCATTAATGTTGAAGGATTTAAATATTCTGCACCAAGCGATCATATTTATTATGAATATGGATTCGGGATTGAGAATATTGGTTTTGGCAATCTAAGGATTTTCAGAGTCGACTTCAACTGGCGAGGAAATTATCTTGATCGTCCTGACATTTCCACATTCGGAATAAAAGCAGGATTCCAGGTTGGGTTCTAAAAAAAATCTCCTTTTGCGAAGGAGATTTTTTGTTAGTTGATTAAGATTCTGAAGGATAATTTTTGCAGCCATTGCAATGCGCTACAATGTAAACAATATTGCACGGAGGCCTTTCTCCTTCCGGAATACTGCAATAAATATCGCAGGGTAAACATTCTTTTACAGGTGCTGCACCTCCCATAACATCCTTAAGATCCTGTCTTGTGATTTTCTTTAAATTTTTCATATTGATTTTGTTTAATTTGTGGCCTACTCTATTTGCTTTTCGGCTTCCGCGATTTTAGTAACTTTTTGATTATCAAATATAAAAATATTTCTCAATTAAATGAAAAAACATAATAAAATTAAATTCCCTATATAAACGCATAAAAAAACCTCAGCAGTTATGCTGAGGTTGTCATTTTATGAAACGCTTAAATTATGCGTTTGCTTCTACAGATACGAAAGATCTGTTGTTTGCTTTCTTTCTGAAAACTACTTTACCGTCTACCAAAGCGAACAAAGTGTGATCTTTACCGATACCCACGTTTGCACCCGGGTGGTGTTGCGTACCTCTTTGTCTAACGATGATGTTTCCGGCAATAGCCTCCTGACCACCGAAAATCTTTACCCCTAATCTTTTAGAGTGAGATTCTCTACCGTTTTTGGAACTACCAACTCCTTTCTTATGTGCCATTTTATTTTAAGGTTTTTTGGTTTAACAATTATTCTGCGCTTTCAGCAGCTTCAACATCTGCCTTTTTTGTTGTTTTTTTAGCAGGCTTCTCTGCTTTCTTAGCTCCTTCAAACCCTGTAATACCAGTGATCTGAATCTGAGTTAATGATTGTCTGTGACCGTTTTTCACTTGGTAACCTTTTCTTCTTTTCTTTTTGAAAACGATTACTTTATCAGCTTTTACGTGGTCTAGGATCTCTGCTTCTACAGTGATTCCGCTTACAGCTGGGGCGCCTACAGTGATTGCTCCGTTTACAGTAAGAAGTACTTTATCAAAAGATACTTTACCTCCTTTGTCTCCTGACAAACGGTTTACAAACAACTTCTGGTCTTGTTCAACTTTGTATTGAAGCCCTGCTATTTCTACAATTGCAAACATTGTTTATAGATTTTTAGTTATTTCGAGGTGCAAATATAAGAATTATTTTCTAATCTACTCAAATTCAATCCAATCTTTTTTTAATTAAAATTTTAACTATGCTTTGAATAATTTATCACAATAAAGTGATAATAAATTACGTTAAAGTTAATATCTTCGTTAACACCAAAAAATATTATATATGAAAAGAAACTTTAATTTCCGCATCATTGCGGGAGCCATTGCTGCACTTTTCCTGTCAGCATGTAACGACGAATCACTGGAAACTCCTGTACAGCCTGAACAACAGACAGAAAGCCTGAAAATTGACCAGCCCAACGAACTTGAAAAAGTGTGTTATTACGTAGACCAATACTGGAGTTCGTCTTCGGTTTTGCTAACGTCTTTACAGAATTCTACGGATACCAATTTTATGAATTCCCAAATGACAAAAATTGCGAGCTTGTGGGGAAGAAGCAATCCAACGCTTCGATTTGTCAATGATCCGTCAAATTATAATTCTACGTATAATGCGATATCTTATTCAACAGGGAAAATTTATTATGGCTATGCTATTTATTATGATGCCAAGTCAAAAGGCGGGGATATCGTCAATGCCATGATCCTGGCTCACGAGTACGGGCATCAGTTGCAATACATCTTCGGACTTCCTTCCGTAAGTGAATCTACAGCAAGACCCAATGAACTGGAAGCAGACGGATTCGCAGGTTATTATCTGAGAAGACCAAATGGCTACAACCAGACCAGTTTTGCACAGATCGCTGCAGCATATGAATTTGCACAAAGCATCGGAGATTATCAGACATCAAGTCCGGGACATCACGGAACGCCGCCACAAAGAAGATCGGCCGTACGTCTGGGTTTCCTGTTGGGACAATATGATCTTACCGCATCAGCATTTGATTATAATTTCTTCTATTATTATCAGGGAGTTCTGAACGGAACTTACAAAACTGCAAAAAATTCTCAATATCCCGAGCTGGATGCCTACATGAGCCAGTATCTTGATGAATTAAAAAAAATACAGACTGGAGAAATCTCAGCAGAAGAGTTTAAAAATCTTAAGTAACATTCATTTTCGATATATCTTTCTTAAGAGGCAGGGTAATTCCTGTCTCTTTTTCTTTTTAAAAAATTCATAAAGTTTATTTACTTTTGAAGCATCTATATATAAATAATGAAAAGAGATCTCTATATTGATTTTGCAAAAGGATTAGCAACACTTTCCATCATATTCATTCATACGGCTTTCTGGTCTGGCCAGTTTTACATTCCGGCAGAAGTGAGAGTGTTTTCCCTCGTTTTTGATGTTGCTCTTTTTTTATGCTTTAAGTGGGCTTACTTCAGGTTCCAATATTGAAAAGACTTTTTACAGATTACTGAAACTACAGATCACGTACATGATTTTCGTGACCTTCCTGTTCTTCTTAGATTATTTCTTTAAAATTTTTGGCCTGAATTTTTTCTCTCTGGAATGGCTAAAGAGTTTCTATTCCACATTTGGATCGAAATATACAATTAACAATATTTCAACATTACCGCAATGGGAGAATCTCGGTAACTGGTATCTTCATCAATACACCAATGCGGATACTTTCCCCGTAGTAATGGGAAGTTTCTGGTATCTGAAGGTCTATTTTATACTTACCGTTTTCGGAGTGCTGATCTTAAGGTTTTTCCCAAAACATATCAACTGGTTTATCGCTCTTTGTATTGCTTTAACGCTGTTGTTTAATATTTTCCCTGAAATATATCCGGATGGGCAGGCGGGTTATGTTGCATTTTATCTGACTGTCTTTCTGATCGGAAATAGAATGAAAGGAAAAAAAATACCCGGTAAAATGATTCCGGTTCTGTATTTTTTGGTGGCAGCAGCTTTAATATGGATGTTTTGGTACTATGGAAACGAGATCTTTTATAAGATCAACAGGAATAAATTCCCACCTAAAATCCCATACATTGTTTGGGCAATGTTTTCTCTGGTAACGTTGTTTGTATTTTATAATCGATTAAAGATTTCAGCAGAAAGCTTTGTAACGTATATCGGTAAAAATGCCATATTTTTTTACTTCGCACAGGGAATCAGCTCTTCATTGGTTTATTTTCTGGTGGTCGCTCTAAAAGAATATATGCCCTGGTGGGTTTTAATGGTATTAATCTACATTATTAATGTTCTGCTGGCATTTGGAATTTCTTCTGTATTAAAGAAAGCAGACAGCTTTGGATGGAATATCCTGGAAATATTGCGAAAAAAAACTGCTATTAAATAGCAGTTTTTTTATTCTCTTTTTCCGCTTCTCGCAATTAAAGCTATGATAATGATGAGAAGAATTGCCCCTCCGATGATATACATCGGGTCAGCATACCATTCTGTTGTAGTCGTAGTCTTGTTTTCCGTAGTCACTGCACCACCCGCCGTATCCTGTGCAAATGTAAAAACAGACATTAATACTGAAAATGCTAATGTCAGCAAAGCATTCATTTTACTTTTAATAAGTGTAATTGTTTCCATAATGTTCATATTTTTTAATTGGTTTTTAAAACAATAACAAAAAAAAGTACCATCAATTTTACATTTTTTATTAAAAAGATCAATTTAAATGAAAATCTTCAAACAAAATAAAACTTCTGACATATCGCAAATTATTTTAATTTTACACAAAATTTTAAAATATGTTTAAGTTGAAACTTCCTACTGATCCAAGGTGGGCAAATATTGCAGAAGGAAACATTGAAGAAATTTTAACGGATCACGCGTGGTGCGAGCAGAAAGCTGCAACCAATGCTATCGGACTTATCACAATGCTTCCTGAATATCCGGAAATTGTAACCGAACTTCTTGCCATCGCACAGGAAGAGCTGGAACATTTCAGACAGGTGCATGAAATTATTAAAAAAAGAGACTACACATTCGGACGTACCCGAAAAGATGACTATGTGAACGAACTGGTTAATTTTATCCAGAAAGGTGGCAACAGAGATGATCTGATTGTCGACAAAATGCTTTTTGCAGCCATGATCGAAGCCAGAAGCTGTGAACGTTTTAAAGTGCTTACTGAAAATATAAAAGATGAAGAACTTAAAACCTTCTACCGGGAATTAATGATTTCCGAAGCCACTCATTATACCACATTTATCGGTTTTGCAAGACAACTTGGCGAAGAGCAAAAAGTAAATGCAAGATGGGAAGAATGGCTGGAGTATGAAGCCAAAATCATACAATCTTACGGAAAAGGAGAAACAATCCACGGATAAACTATATTTAAGTTGAAAAAACTGACGTTTGAAAATATTGCCAATTTCTTCCTGAAAAACTTCTTTCAGGGACTTGTCATTATCGGGCCTATCGGATTGACAATTTTTGTAATCTGGTATGTGGTCACATCCATTGACAATATTATCCCTTCGGTAGCCAAAGAGATTCCGGGACTGGTTTTTATTTCGACAATTCTGTTTACTGCAATTTTAGGATACCTCGGTAATAAATTTGTTGTGGGGAGATTCTTTTTCGACGCGATGGATCGTCTTCTTGAAAAAACTCCGGGAGTTAAGCACATTTATACCCCCACAAAAGACGTCATGTCTTCATTCGTCGGAGATAAGAAAAAATTTAATGATCCCGTCTGGGTAAAAACCAACGAAAATCCTGAAATCTGGAGAATAGGTTTTCTCACCCAGAAGGAAATGGCTGATGTGGAAAAGCATAATTACGTTGCTGTGTATTTGCCTCATTCTTACGCCATTTCGGGATGGGTAATTGTTACGGAAGAAAAAAACATCAAACCTGTAGTAGGAATGACAGCGGCTTCTGCAATGAAATTTGCAGTGAGTGGTGGTGTGGCAGGATTCCACTCGGATGACAATATATTTAAAGCTCCTGAATAATACGGCTTTAAATATCTTTTGATGAATTTGAATTATTTCAAATAAAATTTTCTTTACAAAAACAATCTAATAAATACTATCATGAATTTACCTTACGCGGAACCTTTCCGCATTAAAATGATTGAGGAAATCCGTCAGTCAACAAGAGAAGAAAGAGAACAATGGCTTAAAGAAGCAAACTATAATTTATTCAATCTAAAATCTTCACAGGTTTTCATCGATCTTCTCACGGATTCAGGAACAGGAGCGATGTCCGACAGACAATGGGGCGCTTTGATGATGGGTGACGAAAGCTATGCCGGGTCACGTTCATTTGAGCAGCTTCACCAAACCGTACAGGATATTACAGGATTTAAATATCTTCTTCCAACACACCAGGGAAGAGCTGCAGAGAATGTGCTTTTTTCAGTTTTGGTAAAAGAAGGAGATATAATTCCCGGGAACTCTCATTTTGACACCACAAAAGGACATATCGAATTCAGAAAAGCGCATGCGGTTGACTGTACCATTGATGAAGCTTTTGACATTAATGACCTTCACCCTTTTAAAGGAAATATTGACCTTGAAAAACTGGAAGAAGTTTATAAAAGCCATCCAAAGGGAAAAATACCTTTTTGTTTAATAACAATTACCTGCAACTCTTCCGGGGGGCAGCCTGTTTCTCTGGAAAACATGAGGGCTGTAAAACAACTTTCCGATCAATACGGAGTTCCTGTATTCTTTGATTCAGCAAGATTTGCAGAAAATGCTTACTTCATCAAAAAAAGAGAGGCGGGACAGGAAAATAGAACCATTAAAGAAATCTGTAAAGAAATTTTCTCTTACGGAGAAGGGATGACGATGAGTTCTAAAAAAGACGGATTGGTAAATATCGGAGGTTTTATTGCTTTAAATAATGAAGATACTTTCAGAAAAGCATCTAATTTCACTATCATTTACGAAGGATTTATTACCTATGGTGGAATGGCGGGAAGAGATATGGCCGCTTTGGCCGTTGGTCTTAATGAAGCTACAGAATTTGCTTATCTGGAAAGCAGAATTTCACAGGTAGAATATCTTGGAAATAAATTAATTGAATACGGAATTCCTGTTCAGAAACCTATCGGGGGACACGCTGTGTTTATTGACTCTCTGAATTTTCTTCCAAAAGTTGACCGCTCGGAATATCCTGCCCAGACTTTAGGACTTGAAATTTACAAAGAGGCAGGAATCAGAACGGTAGAAATCGGAACTTTGTTAGCCGACAGAGATCCTGAGACAAGAGAGAATCGCTATCCAAAGCTGGAATTGGTACGTTTGGCGATTCCTAGAAGAACCTATACCAACAACCATATGGATTACATTGCTGCAGCGATCAAGAACGTATATGAA
The DNA here is from genome assembly GCF_039727685.1 of Chryseobacterium sp. POE27. Taxonomy (NCBI): domain Bacteria; kingdom Pseudomonadati; phylum Bacteroidota; class Flavobacteriia; order Flavobacteriales; family Weeksellaceae; genus Chryseobacterium; species Chryseobacterium sp. POE27. Next base: position 2,892,065 of record NZ_CP152475.1, on the reverse strand, counting down.
AGACGTGATGAAATTGCAAAAGGCTACAAAATTACATGGGAACCAGATTTGTTGAGACATTTCACCGTTCAGTTGGAAGAAGCTTAAAAATAAACCGGCTCGGGCTCAAAACTTCGTTTTGAGCCCGAGCCTTATATAAAAAAGACTACTTAAGATTATTTCTTAGAAATTTTATACAATTTTCCGCTGTCTGTCACCGCATACAGATTGCCGTCGCTGCCGTTCAGCACATCTCGGAACCTTTCATTCTGATCTGCTAAAAGACGCTCTTCACCTATCACTTTATTGTCTTTCATGACAATTCTGTTGATATGCTCACCGCTGAGACATCCGATCATCAGATTTCCTTTCCATTCATCAATATTTCCCGTGTAAAAAGTCACGCCACTTGGCGATATTACCGGATCCCAATAGTACACGGGCTGTTCTGTTCCTGCTTTCTGCGTTGTTCCATTATTTATTTTTTCTCCGGAATATTCAATTCCATAGGTAACATCACCCCAGCCATAATTTTTTCCGGCTTTGATTAAATTAATTTCATCCCCGCCTCTCGGACCCATTTCTACATCCCAAAGATTTCCGTTAGGATCAATTGCCATTCCTTGGGGATTCCGGATTCCGTATGCATAAATTTCAGGTTTAAATCCTGGTTTTCCGATAAATGGATTTCCAGGTGCAGGTTTGCCTTCCTTCGTAATTTTTAAAATTTTACCTAAATAATTATCCGTTCTCTGCGCATAAACTCTTGTTTGTTTATCGGATCTTTCGCCAGTGCTCACAAACAAATTCCCATCCTTGCCAAATGCCAGCCTGCTTCCGTAGTGTTTATCGCCGTCATAAGTAGGAGTCGCACGAAAAATAACTTTTACATCCGTAATATTTTTAAAATCAGGTGAGAGTTTACCTTTTGCTACTGCAGTATGATTTCCTTTTTCGTAAGGTTCTGAAAAACTGAAATAAATCGTATTGTTTGTTGTAAAATCAGGATCAAGAGCAACATCAAGCATTCCACCCTGCCCTTTGTCATCGACTTTGGGAAAACCATTAATTTTAGAGATCTGCTTGCCATCTGTTGAAACTACATTCATATAACCCCTTTTATCAGTAATCAAAAGTCTACCATCGGGCAGATTTATAATTCCCCAAGGTTTTCCCAGATCACTGCTTAAAACTTCTACGTTGTAAGGCGTTGAGGTTTTTACGGCTTTAATTCTTGTTTGTCCCACAAAAGCTGGTTTATACTCCGGTGAATTGGGTTCTTTTGTCTCAACACTTCCATCATTTCCGACCTGCTGCGCATTGAGTTTATTTTCTTTACATGATGAAAAAATCAGAAATAAACTGACCGCTGAAATGTAAAATTTATTGATTTTCATATTATTATATTAAGTGATTCTCCTAAAGAATGGAAAAATAATGCCATAAAATTTTGGAAAATAAAATTTTTATTCTACATTTGTAGAACAAAATAGCAAATCGTAGAATATGAAAGAAATAAAACTGACAGATTCTGAAAAAGACCTTATGGAAATTCTTTGGGAAAAACAAAAAGTTTTTATGAAGGATATTTTAGAATCGTATCCTGATCCTAAACCCGCAACCACAACCGTTGCTACACTTCTCAAAAGAATGCAGAATAAAAATTTTGTAGGTTACACACTGTATGGAAATTCCCGCGAATACTTTCCGAAAATCGCGAAAGGAGAATATTTCAAAGAAGAAATGTCTTCTATGATTGACCGTTTTTTCAATAGTTCCGTGACTCAGTTTGCTTCGTTTTTTACCTCGAATGCAAAATTGTCTCAGAAACAACTGAAGGAACTCCGTGAAATCATTGACCAGCAAATCGACGAAAAATGATTTTCCTTTTAAAAATAATCCTGTGTTCTTCATTGCTTTTTGCCGTGTATTACCTGTTTCTGCAGAAGGAAAAAAATGTATGCGTTCAACAGATTTTTTCTGATTTTTTCGTTACTGTTTTCTTACACGGTTCCGTTTATTTCTATTAAATCTGAAACTCCTAAACCTTCAGATCGCTTTCAGACAACCATCGAAGCAACACAAAACGTTTTAGATCTTAGCTCTGGACAAGAAAGTTTAGACCCGATTAATCTTATCTGGATTATATATGGAATTATAACACTGATTCTTTTAACAAAGACCATCCACTCTATTTTAAAAATTAAAAAAATAAAGGGTGAGAAGATAATTTATAAAAATCAGACTGTAGTTTTGGCTGATGAAAACATTTCCCCTTTCAGCTTTTGGAACACCATTTATCTTGGGAAAAATTATCTGATCAACAACCAGATTGATCCACGGATTTTCCTTCACGAAAAAAAGTCATATCGACCAGAAGCACAGCATTGATCTTCTATTTATTGAAATTATTAAAATCGTAACATGGTTTAATCCTTCTATTTATTTCTACAAAAAAAGCCATCGTTGCCAATCATGAATTCCTGGCAGATGAATCTGTATTAAAGAAAAAATTTAACGTAAAAGATTATCAGCATCTTATTCTTGATGAAATTATTTCACAAAAAAACTACAACCTTACCCATACATTCAATTTTAATAACACCAAAAAACGATTTATTATGATGAACACTAAAAAGTCTAAACTGACAAAACTCAAAAAAATATCCAGCATACCTGTTTTACTTCTTGCGTTCGGATTATTTGTGCAGAAAACATATGCCAATCCGATCGAAAAAATCATTGAGGAAACGCAGAATAAGATTTCAGAACCTTTGAAAAACTCAGTTTCTGAAGATATTGGAAAGACATTTAGCGATGTTGAAAATGAAATTTTAGATCAACCAATTGAAACACGACCAATACGATTTGAAAATACAAACAGTAGAAAAGCTGTTCAGGATACAATTCGCCCGAAAGAAGGTAAAAGCACAAATATAAAAGAGGAAACAGCAGCAAGGAACACAGAAACAGCAACGCCTAAAGACGATGTGACATTACTTCCACAGTATCCTGGAGGATTTAATGCATTGAGAACGAAGATTTCAAAGTTATTTGACGCATCAAAAATGAATGCTGACAAATCCAAAAACCTCAATAGAGCTGAACTTACCTATACCATTGATGAAACAGGAAATGTTATTGATGTAGCCGCCACCGGAAATGATGAAATTTTCAATACTGAAGCGATTTCAGCACTAAAGAAAGCCAATGAAAATGTTGTCTGGACACCTGCGGAAAAAGACGGAAAACCTGTCCGATACAGAATGAAAATTCCGTTGACTATGTCTTTTCAGTAAATTATTAAACACTCATCTCGAGTGTTTTTTTATTTTCAATGCTTTAGAATTTTTCTATGGATACTATTTTTTCGAGGTATCGAATACTTTTCAATGTCAAATATTTCTTTCGTACTTTTGTTAGATAAGATCACAATTTTCTATGCAATTCAACCTTCAATCAGAATATAAACCTACCGGCGACCAGCCGCAAGCCATTGAAAAGCTTACAGAAGGTATCCAAATCGGTGAAAAATACCAGACTCTTCTGGGCGTAACCGGTTCCGGTAAAACCTTTACCGTAGCCAATGTCGTACAGAATGTACAAAAGCCAACACTCGTCCTGGCCCACAATAAAACGCTGGCAGCACAGCTCTTCATGGAATTTAAGGAGTTTTTCCCGGAAAATGCCGTTGAATATTTTGTAAGCTATTACGACTATTATCAGCCGGAAGCTTATATCGCAACAACCGGAACTTATATCGAAAAAGATCTCAGCATTAATGAAGAAGTTGAGAAACTAAGACTTTCTGCAACGGCAAGTTTACTTTCCGGGAGAAGAGACGTTCTGATCGTAGCATCGGTATCATGCATCTATGGTATAGGAAATCCTACAGAATTTCACAAATCACTGATTTCCATAGCGATTGGAGAGAAAGTTACGCGAACAGCACTTCTGCACTCGCTGGTTAATGCACTTTATTCAAGAACATTAAATGAGTTTCAAAGAGGAACATTCCGGGTAAAAGGCGATGTTATTGATGTTTTTCCTGCCTATGCGGATAATGCCGTAAGAATTCAGTTTTTTGGAGATGAAATTGAAAAAATTCAGAGTTTTGACCCCGTTTCTGGAAATGTAACTTCCAGTTTTGAGCAGATACAGATCTATCCCGCCAATCTTTTCGTAACCTCAAAAGAAACTTTGAATGGTGCCATTCGAAATATTCAGGATGACCTTGTAAAACAGGTAGATTTTTTCAGTTCCATTGAAAAGCCATTAGAAGCAAAAAGACTTCAGGAAAGAACGGAACTGGATCTCGAAATGATAAAGGAATTGGGGTATTGTTCCGGAATTGAAAATTATTCAAGATATTTGGATGGCAGATTGCCTGGCACGAGACCTTTCTGTCTACTGGATTACTTCCCGAAGGATTATTTAATGGTTATTGATGAAAGCCATGTTACAGTACCGCAGGTCCACGCCATGTACGGCGGCGACCGGAGCAGAAAAGAATCTTTGGTGGAATACGGATTCAGGCTTCCTGCTGCGATGGACAACAGGCCTTTAAAATTTGAAGAATTCGAAGCTATTCAGAATCAGGTAATTTACGTTTCTGCGACACCTGCAGATTATGAACTGGAGAAAACTGGAGGTGCCTATATTGAACAGATTATACGCCCTACAGGTCTACTCGATCCTATTATTGAAATAAGACCTACGTTAAATCAGATTGATGATTTAATGGAAGAAATTCAAAAAAGATCTGATGTTGATGAAAGAGTTCTTGTAACTACTTTAACAAAAAAAATGGCGGAGGAATTAACCAAATATTTCACAAAATTCGGAATCAGAACGAGATATATCCACTCTGACGTTGAAACGCTGGAACGTATTCAGATCATGCAGGATTTGCGTGTAGGGCTTTTTGATGTTTTAATCGGAGTAAATTTATTGAGAGAAGGGCTGGATTTACCTGAAGTTTCTCTTGTAGCCATTTTGGATGCCGATAAAGAAGGAATGCTGCGAAGCCGAAGATCCATGATCCAGACGGTAGGGCGGGCTGCGAGAAACCTTAACGGGAAAGCCATTATGTACGCCGATAAGATTACAAAATCAATGCAGGCCACACTGGACGAAACTGAATACCGTCGGGCAAAACAAATTCAGTACAACGAAGAACATGGTAAAGTTCCTGTTGCTTTAAATAAGAAAATCTCCGAAAGTTTAGTCGGGAGAACTAAAGATTTCCCGGATGAAAGATACACCCAGAAGGAAATTCTTCAGAAAGTGGCGGAGGCAAAAGCCAATTACACCACCGAAGATATCGAAAAAGTAATCTTACAAAAGCAAAAAGAAATGGAATCTGCGGCAAAAAATCTGGATTTTATTAAGGCAGCAAAATTGAGAGATGAAATTGCAGCTTTAAAGGGATGATAATAGTTTCGGCGGCACCAAAGGTGCCGCCGAAACTATTCAAAACCTATAGGTCTTGTTTTTTATATTTTTCATAATTCACGGCTCCTCCGCGAATAGGAATCAGCAGATCCATAAGGCCATTTAATTTGATCTCATAAATTGTTGACAGCTGCATTCCTAATTTTCCTTTGGGCATTCCTTTACGGTGAAACCACTCAAGGTAACTTACAGGCAGATCTGCCAAAACCGTTCCTTCATATTTCCCGAAAGGCATTTTCACCTCACAAATTTCTTTTAATATCTCGGGGTTTATTCCGTATTCCATTTTATACAATTAAATCAATTTTCTGTTCAAGTTCATCATCTTTATCCGGTAACTTGAGATCCGGTGTATCATCATCCGAAAATTCATTTCTGTAAACCTGGATCAGCAGTAATGTAAGAGAAATAAGAATGGGACCGAAAACTAATCCCATGAAGCCAAAGAGATTCATTCCCATAATAATTCCGAAAACAGTATTTAAAGGATGAATATCTTCCAGCTTTTTCAACAGCGTAAAACGCAAAACATTATCCGTCAAGCCAACAACAACAACACAATAAGCCGCCAGCCCAAGTCCCATTCCGGTATTGCCTTCAGCAATCATATAAATACAAATCGGGATATAAATAATGGCAGCACCTACAACAGGGATCATAGAAGCCGCCGCCGTTAAAGCAAAAAGCAACACCGGGCTTGGTGCTCCGAATATAAAATATCCTATCAGTGCGACAATACCCTGGCCAAGAGCCACTACAGGAATTCCTATAGCATTTGCCATGATCAGCTTTCTCATTTTTTCGCCTATTAAAGAAACGTTTGATCGCTTCAATGGAGCTGAAGATGATAATATTCTTTCAAAAAAATCTTGGCCTTTCAAGCATGAAATAAAGAATAAAATACATTGACATGACAACAGTTAATGTATTGAAGGTACCGCTCAGCGCTTTGGTAGAAAACTGTCCGACATTATTCTTAAGCTTATCCATATTTTCTTTGCTTAAGATATCAAAACCGGTTTTGGAATAGATATAGGTATGAATTTTTTCAAGAAAAATATTAAACTTATCCATATAAGCCTGTGCATTTCCCAGCTTTTCAATCAATAGATCGCCGATAAAATAAACAGGAAGAATAAGCACGACAAGACTTGCAAACATTAAAGCCAATGAAGAAGCCCATGGTTTCCATTTTTTTTCTTCCTGAAGATAAAAATTATATTTTCTGCAAACTACATAAATGGTAATCGCTCCCAAAACAGAAGGGATAAAAAGAGCAAGATTGAAACAGATTAATCCCGTCAAAACCAAAATGATGGCAAGAAGTGAAACCTGCTTTATTTTAACACTGCTTATTTGTTCTTGTTTATTCATTATTTATTAAACATTATTTGTCTTGGTTTTCCCAGATAAGCGCAGTACAAAGAATACATTACTACAAAGATAAATGGCGCCGTTAAAATGATTCCGATAAAACACAGTACAATTCCTGCCATTGATAAAAGGAACCCTACAAATGTTGCGCCAAGGAAAACTCCGTAATTTTCTTTTACGATATTAAATGATTTTCCTAAGGCTTCCGTTGCAGATACATTTTCAAATAACAAAATCGGATATCCCAACATCAGGAAAGGATATACAAAAATGATGGGCAGGACACACAACGAAAGAGCAACTGTAGAAATTATTCCCGCTAATAAAGCGTAGATTAAAATATTGACAAAATTCTGTTTGTAACCAATGAAAAGATCAGAAAATTCAATAGGGTTTTTCGTATTGTATTTATTGGTCATGTAAATTAACCCAACATACAGAGGAGAAAGCAAAAGCCCCAAAAGTCCCGATAAACCAAAATACAGAGGCATTCCGGGTGCACTGAAAACCGAGAAATTTGAAAAATCACCAGAATCGCGCATTTCTTCAATCATCGCGGCAGAATTCATTCCCGTAAGAGACTGGATAATTGCACCTAAAATGCTATAGATAATCATCGCAACTACCGCGTAAAGGAAAATCCCTTTATACATTTCGAAAGCATGAGAAATAACGGATCCTGTACTCTTTTCCGGAACAGAACCCTGTTGGTCAAATTCATTAAATTCTGACATAATGTGATTTTTTTAATGTTATTACTACCAAATTAAACTTTTTCCGGCAGAAATACATTAAAAACAGTTTAAAATTAATTCTTCTCTGAAAAAATAACCTTATAAAGCGAGTAAATCATCGCGTTCCAGAACGGAAAAGTAAATAATCCTCCTATAAAAAACAACGCAAAACCAATATATTTAAACAAAACAGCAACCATAATGCACACCAAAATTTCCAGGAAATACATTCTGAGTGCTTTAAAATTTAATGAAATTGATTCTAAAATACTTTTGTTCATAAAGAACATCATCGGCGCCACAAACATTGTAATCGCAACCCAGATTACACCCAATATAATCGTTTGGATACTGTATGCAAAAATGAAATACCAGAAAATATAATAACCAATATATTTAAAAAAATTCAATCCGTTGTATCCGGTAAAAAGATCACCAAGTTCAATTTTTTCACCAAGATCCATCTTTCTGTAGATCTGGTAAAAACCGAGATTCAAAGGGTACAAAAATATATTTGTTCCCATTATCCAAAGCGAAAAATTCTGAAAATTTTCCGTTGAAAGAAGCTTCTGAAGTTCTGCCGTGTACACCTGAACGCCTTCTTTAGCATACTTTGCAGTTTCTAAATAGCCCGTTAAAATTCCATATTTCGCATCGCAGAAAAACAATACGGTCATCATAATTCCAAAATATATGATGGAAAACATCAGCTGAAAAACCAATGTTTTATTCCAATAGAAAAATGCCTGCTTCAGTATAAGATCTAATCCCGGTTTCTGTGGATATTTGTTTTCCATGAAAAATATTTTGTGCAAAAGTAAACATCAATAATTACTTTTGCGGAATGTTTTCAGTGAATCATCAAAAATTTATGGAAATGGACGAACTTTCGCTTCAGAAAGTTCCTTATTTCTTCATTGTCGATTTTCTTGCGCAGAATGTTGAAATATTTAAAGAAAATGAAATTAAAAAAATCAGGCTTATTAATTGATTTTCAAAACTTTTCAAACATAAAAAAACAACATGCATTATCCAAAAAAATAGAATGGAAATCATTTCCCGAGACGTTGGAAAGCTTTAAAAAAGGCTTTGATAAAGTTCAAAAAAATATTCGCTTAGGAAACTCATATCTGGTAAATTATACCCGAAAAACAAAAATTGAAACGAATTTAACACTGGAAGAAATTTTTTATCATTCTTCTGCGAAATATAAAGTGTTTTATAAAGATTTTTTTGTATTTTTTTCTCCTGAAACTTTTATTAAAATCATTGACGGCAAAATCCTTACTTATCCCATGAAAGGAACTATTGATGCTTCGCTTGATAATGCGGCAGAGATCCTCAAAAATGATAAAAAGGAAAAAGCAGAACATTACACCGTGGTAGATCTGCTGCGAAATGATCTCAGCATGGTGGCAGATGATGTGAAAGTTGATAAATTTCAATATACCGACTTCATTAAAACCAAGCAAAAAGATCTGTACGCCATGAGCTCTGAAATTTCAGGAACCTTACAGCCCGAATATGACGGAAAAATAGGAAGCATTATGGAAAGAATTCTTCCGGCGGGATCTATTCTCGGTGCTCCAAAACAGAAAACATTGGAAATAATTCTTGAGGCAGAAGAATACAGCAGAGATTATTACACCGGAGTTTGCGGCTGGTTTGATGGTAAAAACCTCGACAGCTGCGTGATGATTCGTTTTATTGAAAAAGAAGGCGATGAGCTGTATTTCAAAAGCGGCGGCGGAATTACGCACATGAGCAGATTAGAAGACGAATATCAGGAAATGAAAAACAAAATTTATGTCCCAATTCATTGAAAGTATTAAGATAGAAGATCAGGAGATTTTCTTATTAGATTTGCATCAGAAGCGTGTAGACGCGACTTTTGCCCACTTCGGAAAAGAAGGCACGATTGATCTTGCCAAAATTTATAAACATCTCGAACATGATGAAGATGGTCTTTTCAAGTTAAGAATTGTTTACAGCCTGGACAAAAAAATCCGGACTCAGTTGATTCCTTACGCTATTCCTGAAATTGAAAACTTTCAGATGGTGGAAAACAACAGTTTCGACTATTCTTTCAAATTTGAAGACCGAAAAGAACTGGAAAAAATGAAAATGAAGGCTAAAGCCGAAGAGATCATTATCATCAAAAACAACCATATTACCGATACTTCCTACTCGAATCTTCTTTTTCTTAAGGGGAAACAATGGTTCACCCCAACTTCTTATCTTTTAAATGGTGTACAGAGACAAAACCTTTTAAGAAAAAAAGAAATTAAGGAAACCGAGATTACCTTACAAAACATCAAAGAATTTTCTCATTTTCAGATCATTAATGCTTTAAATGACTTTGATGAAAATTTCATTTATCCTATTGACAGAATTATTAACTTACCGGGAAATGAAGAATATTCTGATCTTTAATTTTCCTTCAGATAATTAAAATATGCTTTCTGTATATCGGCATTGTTTTTACCGTAGGTGTTGACTTCCAATATTTTAGACTGCACATCCGGTTTGAAGAAATTCTCAAGTACGCGATCTAAAGTTAATTCTTCATCGACTTTAGTGTAAGAAAATCCGAAATGTTTTGCCAGAAACTCTGCATTCTTATGATGCTTCGTGGCAATAAACTCGTCCAAAGTATTCGGATTTGCATTTCCAGGTCCTGGAATAATTTTAAAAATATTTCCTTCTCCATTATTAAAAATCATAATTCGTACAAACGGAGGAATATATTGATTCCAAAGACCATTGACATCATAGAAAAAACTTAAATCTCCCGTAATCAACAAAGTAGGATTAGAATTTTTTATGGCAAATCCCATTGCCGTGGAAGTGGAACCGTCAATTCCACTCGTTCCTCTGTTGCAGTAGATTCTTCTTTTACCATAATCAAAAAGCTGTGCATATCTGATCGCAGAGCTGTTACTAAAATGTATATTGTAATTTTCAGGAATTGCCTGTGATATTTTATTGAAAAAATAAAAATCAGAAAATTCTACAGTATTTAAAAACTTTTCGTGCTTTGCATCTTTTTTATCCCTCAACACATCCCAGAGATTAAAGTACGGACTTGGCTCGAGATTAATGAATTTCAGCAATTTAGAAAAGAAAGTTTCCGGTTTCACTTCTACTTTCTCCGTCAATGCAAAATAAGTGTCCGGCTGCCATACTTCATCCAGATGCCAGTGCTGTTTTGGACGTGCCTTTCTAAGAAATTGTTTCACTTTTTTTGAAACTACATTCTGTCCTACCGTAATCAGCAGATCAGGGGCATAGGTTTTAAAATCTTCTTCCGTAAAATTAAAAACATAGCGATCAATATGCCTGAAAAACTTTTCATAATGAAGGTTGGAATTTGCTTCACTTAAAACCACAACAGAATGGTTTTTAACCAATTGAGTCAGCTGATTTTCAAGCTCCGGACTATAATCCCTTGTTCCTACCAGAATCATTATTCTCTGCGAAGTATTCCAGTCAGCCACTAAATTAGATGGAATTTCGTATTCTTTTTGCTTTAATGTTTTTTCTATCGTAGGAAAAGTCGGCAGCTCCGAAACCAGCTCATACAGAGGCTCTTCAAGAGGAATATTGATATGAACAGGTCCTTGCTTTTCAATACATAATTCAATGGCTTTTTTAATAGTATCAAAATTAAGGTCTTCCGCGTTTTCCTTACTGTCTTCAAGTAACTGGAAATCTCCGTAAGAATGCTGATGAAAAAGATTATTCTGCCTGATGGTTTGTCCGTCAAAAATATCCACGTAATCCATTGGTCTGTCAGCTGTTAACACCAAAAATGGAATGTTGGAATAAAAAGCTTCCGTAACCGCAGGATAATAATTTGCTGCCGCCGAACCACTGGTACAGGTTATTGCCACAGGTTTCTTCTCGCTCATCGCCATACCTAATCCTACAAAAGCCGCACTTCTTTCATCAACAATACTGAAACAGTTGAAGCTGTCCGTCTCCGAAAAATGGATCGCCAAAGGAGCGTTTCTGGATCCCGGTGAAATGATAATATCTGAAATTCCGTATTGCTGAAGAAGATGTGCGAGTATCTGAATACTTCTTTTGGAAGAATATTTTTTCATAAAGCAAATTTAGCGGATAAATGCTTAACACGAAAAGAATTTAATTTAAAAAAACTGTAATTTAGCCATTCGTTAAATTTCTAAAAATGGACAAAATACCTAGTGTAGACCTGCGTGATTTCCTTTCGGGTGACCCGGAACGCAAACAGAAATTTGTAAATGAAATCGGAAAAGCTTATGAAGAAATTGGTTTTGTTGCCTTAAAAGGCCATTTTCTTGATGACAAATTAGTAGATGAACTGTATGAAGAGGTGAAAAACTTTTTTGAACTGCCAACGAACTCGAAACAAAAATATGAGATTCCGGGGATTGGCGGACAGAGAGGCTATGTAGGATTCGGTAAAGAAACTGCAAAAGGCTTCAAAAAAGGAGACTTGAAGGAATTTTGGCATTTCGGGCAATACGTGTCTGATGATTCCAAATATAAAAGCGAGTATCCTGACAATGTAATTGTTGAAGAGCTACCAAAGTTCAATGAAGTGGGTAAAGAAGCTTATCAGATGCTTGAAAAAACAGGACAGTATGTGCTTCGGGCTTTGGCATTGTATCTTGATCTGGATGAATTTTATTTCGATGATAAAATTGCGGAAGGAAACTCTATTTTAAGGCCAATTCATTATCCGCCAATCACAGAAGAGCCGAACGATGCGGTAAGAGCAGCAGCTCACGGCGATATCAATCTGATTACCCTTTTGATGGGATCTCAGGGGAAAGGTCTTCAGGTTCAGAATCATAAAGGAGAATGGATTGACGCCATCGCTGAACCTGACGAACTGATGATCAATGTTGGAGATATGCTTTCCAGACATACCAACAACAAACTGAAATCTACGATTCACAGAGTGGTAAATCCGCCAAGAGAACTGTGGGGAACTTCAAGATATTCCATTCCGTTCTTTATGCATCCTGTGAGTTCGATGTCGCTGAATGCTCTTGAAAACTGTGTCGACGAAAACCATCCGAAATTGTACGAAGACACTACAGCAGGGGAATTTTTACATGAAAGATTAATCGAATTGGGATTGATAAAAAAATAATAGTGAAACCGGGTTGTCTAGCCCGGTTTTGTTTTTTTAAAAGTTCGCGTGAAATTTTTCTATTAGAATCTTCTTGTATTTTTCAGCTCTTACCAGATCTTTTTTATGAACCCAAAAATCATAAGAACTTCTGAAGTAATATTCCTGGCATTTTGGCGGTAAATATTGATTGATTTCATCCTCATCCGTATGCTCTATAATGTCATATTTCGGAAGTTTCAGATTGAGCAATTTCCGATGTAAGGAATATCTGCGCAGAATATCATAATCTACCCATGAATTACATGAGAAGGTCGCTATATCTTTTTTAAAATACTTTTCAAAATAATAAAGCATGAGTTGTTTTTCGGTATTAGTCAATTTATTGCTTCCGAAACTGACAAAAACAGTAAAAAACCAACGATCTTTAGCAATCTTCTCAATTTCTTTATAGTTCACATCTTCTCTTCCGGATGGTGAGCTGTTTAGTCGTTCGGCTTTTTTTAATACATCTGCTAAATACATTTCTGAAGTACGGATAAACCCTTTAGCATCATTGTTTTGGTAATATTTCTGATATTCAGATATCTTTAAAGTTAAATCATTTTCCATCTTTCCGTAAACAAAGTCATGAAGCGCGCTTTTATCTCCTGTAAATTTTACAGAATCCTGCTTAAGGTTTATATTTAAAGAATCCTGCGGATTTAAAAAAAGGAAAATATTTCTTTTAATTTTTTTGTCGTTCTTATAAAGAACAGAAATATTTTTCACTTCATTTGTTAAATTCAGGGCTTTCTTTTGATTAACTCCAATATCAACTTTTTTCTGAGCGTATTTAACCTCAATCGGGAAATTACTCTTATTGTTAATCGCTATATTCTGAGCCGGACACAAGCAGGAGAGCACCAGAAATAATAATATTTTACTTTCTATTTTTATTCTTACATATTTCATCAGGGATAAACTTAAGAAAATTATTTAAAGAATTTAAAATAAATTAATATACCACTCTGTATTGACATATTATTTTTTTGATTATCTTTACATAAGTATCAAATTTTTAACTAAAACAATATGAAAAATTTAAAAAAACTAAGCAAAGGCCAATTAAAAAACATTAAAGGAGAAGGAATCAATCTTCCGGAGCCTGAATTTTGTATGTATGCATGCGGAAACATCATCGTTTGCGCAGCTTGCAGTAAAGATTTCAAATGTCCGGTGGATGACACTATGTAATTGAAATTCAGAAAAATCATAAAGAAAGCCGTTCCTTTTGGGAGTGGCTTTCTTTCAATCAAAGAACCTCAATTGCTGATCTTTTGTTCCCGTAAAATTTTTGGTTGAAAGCTTAGGAAATTCCTTACCGTCAAAAAACTTTTTACCTCCTATTTTAAAGGTATTGTGAATCATTTCTGCAATATTCCCCTCTCCTTTTTGCCTGTTAAAATACCTTTTATCCCCCAGTTTTCCACCTCGCATGGAGCGGATCAAATTCAGAACTTTCTGCGCACGGTCCGGAAAAGCATTTTCAATCCAATTCACAAACACAGGTTCCACCGTATCATTTAACCTCACCAAAGTATAGCCAAAACTTTGCGCTCCCGCATCCGCAATAGCTTTTAAAATCGTCAAAGGTTCATCGCTGTTCAGTCCCGGAATGATGGGCGCTATCATTACATTCACAGGAACTTTGTTTTCAGACAATATTTCTATAGCTTTTAATTTGTTTTTTGCAGAACTCGTGCGTGGCTCCATTTTTCTTCGCAGATCTTCATTAATAGTCGGAATACTTAATGAAACCGAAACAAGATTTTGTTCAGCCATTGGTTTCAATAGATCAAGATCTCTCAGCACCAAAGCATTTTTTGTAAGGATATTAACAGGATGCCTGTAATCGAGACAAACCTGCAGAATTTTTCTTGTGATCTCAAACTTTCTTTCGGCAGGCTGATAACAATCTGTATTCCCTGAGAGCAAAATCGGTTCCGGTTTATAATTTCTTTTCTGAAAAAATTTCTCTAAAAGTTCAGGCGCATTTTTCTTTATCATGATTTTCCTTTCAAAATCAATTCCGGCGCTGTATCCCCAATATTCATGAGTAGGTCTTGCGAAACAGTATGAACAACCATGCTCACAACCCTGATACGGATTCATTGAATATTCCATCGGGAGATCTTCGCTTTTTACCTGATTTACAATTGTTTTCGGAAAAACTTCTGTAAAAGAGGTTTTCAGGGATTCAAAATCTTCATCTTTAGGTTCAAAGGTGTAACGATCGAAACGGTTGATTACATTTCGCTGAGCTCCCTGACCTTTTATGATGTTTTCGTTCTGCATTGCACCGTAAAATTAGAACGGAAATTTTACATAATAATAAGTTTTAACATTAAAGTTTTCCACAAAAAGATCCGGCACTGATACAGTGCCGGATTGTCATAAATTGAATATATTTTACTACTTCAGTGCATAAAATTCTATTCCATGATAATCTTCTTCCTGACTTTTCTTATCGAAATGTCTATGATAATCTGAATAGGAATCACTGTATTTTTTATCTTTTCTGTGTAATATTTTCT
Organism: Chryseobacterium sp. POE27; assembly: GCF_039727685.1. NCBI lineage: Bacteria > Pseudomonadati > Bacteroidota > Flavobacteriia > Flavobacteriales > Weeksellaceae > Chryseobacterium > Chryseobacterium sp. POE27. The sequence continues at coordinate 2,876,826 of NZ_CP152475.1, read as the reverse complement.
TAATTCCGATGATACTTAATACCGCCAAAAGACCAACTCCTCCTGCCAGTATAACTCCAACTTCCTTTTTCATATTTTGCTTGATTTATTAACCCTTTTACTGCAAAAAAGCATACCCAATTATTATTTCAAATGTATAATTTTTGTTAACATATTGAGCATACATTAAAATACCACATGAAAGACAATTGGTTTAATTATTGTATTTTAAAATAAAAAAGTATTATGGAAGGCACAGGAAATATTGACAAAATGACAACATTAAGCCAGGTCATGACAAGACTTGCGCAAAGAGGCATTCACAGAGAATTCAGAATGAATGAAAATGGTGAGGTAAAATTGGATAATTCTGAAAAATCATATCTAGCTAAAGAGCTTACCATCATAAAAACCTACCGCTTTGAAGGAGCAAGTAATCCTGATGACAGTGCGGTACTCTATCTGGTAAAAGGCTCTGACGGAAATCTGGGCATCATCATAGATTCATACGGTGCGGAAAGCAATCATCCTAAGGAATTTGACAATTATCTTCGGGAAGTCCCTATTCTTGAAAGCGACGAATTTGATTTTGATTAATATTAAAAAGCCCGGAACTATTCAGTTTCGGGTTTCTCTTTTTTCTTAAATATTCCTTTTAGAAATCCTTTTTTCTCCTGATCTTTATCTTTCTGCTGAGATTCTACATGATTCTTCTTCATAGCCTGACCGATCTGCCTGGCAGATGTTTTCATATCTTTTACATCTTCTTTTACATTTTTCACGGTAGTTTTAGCTTTATCTGCCGTTTTTTTAGCTTTATCAATATTAATACCGATAAGTGTTTTCTTTAAACCCTGCTCGATACCTTTCCAGAAAAGATTGAAAAATGATTTGGTAGGATCTCTTTCTACATCTTCTACATCAACATCTTCGGGAAGTTTCCCGGAATCTGATTTTACGAGAAGATTGGCAATAGCGGTAAGGAATCCTTTTTTCTCTTTGTTTTCTTTATCCAAAATAGCGACCTTCAGATCCTTATGTTTAAGGTTGAATTTCCCGTTCAGTCCTTTAGGGTTTCCCTTGAAATTGAAAAGCATTTCCTGAATCGTTCCTGTAGCGGTAACATGCAGGTACGGGCGGATAAAAGGATTAATTCCTGTAGCAGGAAGATTGGTCGTTCTTCCGGAAATCGTAAAGTTATCTCCTTGATCGGCAACATCGAAGCCCCAGTTTACAGAAAGTGGTGCCATATTCATGAATGAACAGTTGATTTTAATGTCAACCTTTGTAGGTTTACCCTTCATTTTTGCAGAGTTGAGGTTTGTAACATTCATATTAAAGTTGCCGAACGTCAGTTTTCCCGGGCCTGCACTTTCCGGGGTATCTTCCTCATACACCAATTTAGAATCCTTAAGATTAAGATGATTCACAACCATCGGAATCTTAATAGAACGCAGCATTCTTGAGTACAAAGGTTTTTCCTTCGGATCATCTTTAGGAATTTTACTTCTGAAAATATTGGCATCCGCATTCTGAATCGTAACATTTGAAGTATTTATTAATTTCTGGTCCGAAAACAGATCCCAACTTCCATTCGCTGTAATCTGATTGGCTGTAATATCATATAAATCCCTTTCTACAGGAATCATTCTGATAAACTGAGCCCTAGAAACACGCGGTTTCATTGCAAAATCTGTTACTTTGATGTTGTTTTGATCCAGTTTTAAAAGTCCGGCTGTCATATTATAGAACTGGGTTTTATAGGCGAAATTCTTAGTCGAAAGAACGTATTTTTTTATTTTCGCTTCAATCCCGGAATTATCCTTTTTTGATAACAATTGAATATCATTAATAGTAGCATTCAGATCACTAAAACTAAGAGGCTGATTGTTTTTTTCATACGTAATATCCGAATTCTGCAAAACCACTTTTCTGATCAGAATAGGAAATTGGATTCCATCTAAATTTGGTTTCTTGATGGGTTTTACCTTTGCCGTACCGGCTGTAATTTTACCTTTAATATGGCTCAGGAGAATGTCTTTTACATCAAGATTCATTTTTTTATCAACGAAATCCCATTTATTAATAGTAAATCCGATATAATCTGCCACAAGATTCATTGATGTTTTTTCCGGCGTGGTACCGTTCGGAACAATTGAAATACTTTTTATTTCTCCTTTTTTAGGGGTTAAATTAAAACTGCCGAACGTAAAATCCTGGTGATTGGAAAACAAGACATCTTTCCCGGAAACTTTAAAATCTTTGTATCCTACAGGAATTATTTCTGCTCTGGTTTCTTTATCGAATTTCAGCTGGCTCACATCTACATTAAGATCTTTCGCATACATAAGCTTAGTGCCGTTCGGTTTCATGATCTGCACCGTAGCATTATTCAGTTGTATATTTTCGAGATTTAATTCAAAATCGGAAGGCTTTTTCAACTTCACAGGAACTGCGCTGGTAGTGTATACCAAAAGATTGGGATCATAAAAACTAGCATTACCAAGAGAAACTTTATTTTTTTTCAGAACCACGTCTTTAAATTCCATCTTTTTGATGACAAACTGAAACAGCTTATTTTTTTTAGGGTAATATTTTTTAAACTGATCAAAATCCAATACCGGAACAAGCTGAAAATTATCTATAGACATCTGTCCGTCTGATGTTTTAATGGAATTAATTCTTAAAGCATACACATCATCGGGACGAATAAAAAAATTCTTTCCCTTAATATCATATTTATCAAAAACAACAGGAAGCTTGTCTTCAACGGATTCTTCGGTAAGCTGCAGATTTTCTACATACAGGTAAAGATTCTGAACGGATATAAACTTTTGTTTAGTATGCCTGAATACACTGATATTTCCGTCATTAATTCTGATATTCTCAAAATTTACAGGATTTCTTTTCTTGCCGGTTTTGTCATCTGCGGGCTTGGCGAGAATTACATTCAGATTAGGTTTCGAAAGCAGAAGATCCGATGAGCTGATCTGCTTATTAAAAAGGGCATCATAAATTCCGAAACGACTTATTTTCAATGTATCGATAGTACCCTGAAGTCCTATTACATTGATATTTTGTGGATTTTTACTATTGACCGATATTTTAGTAGCCAGAATATTTCCGGACAACAAATCAACCTCCATATTCTTGTAGGAAACCTTGTAATCGGTATTATTTTTAATGTATTTCGGGAGCTGGGTTTTAAGCCAGATGTTGAGTCCAAAATTCGCCAATAAAATAATCACCAACAAAATTCCCAGACCAACAAACATCTTTTTAACCCATTTTTTCATGCTTACTTATTTTGTTTTATTGGCATAAAGATCAATTCTTTATACCGAGTTCAATCACATACCCTTCATGACTCCTGATATTGATAAATTCTCCTCCGTCAAAGCCCAGATACTGTCCTTTAATACCCGTCAGTTTTCCGGTAAATTCCGGTCTTTTATCGAGCGTGAAAGATGTTACTTTTTCCGGTTTTTCATAGGGATAATCCAACCTCCACAGATCTTCACCTTCACTGTAAAATTTTTGGAAATCCTCAGGAAAATATTCTTTTATTTTCTGCTGAAAATCTGCTAAATCGATATCATCTTCCAGATCGTCCTGGAGCATTTTTTTCCAGCTGGTTTTATCAAGAACATGTTGTTTGAGAGCAACCTCTATCATTCCCGCTTCATATCTGTTTTCAGTTCTAGCGATAGGCAGAGCAAAAGTCGCGCCCTGATCAATCCAACGTGTCGGGATCTGTGTATTTCTTGTGACTCCCACTTTCACTTCTCCCGTATAAGCCAGATAAACCGTATGAGGCTGAAGCTGAATTCCTTTTTCTACTTCCAAATCCCGTTCCGCAATTCCCAGGTGTGCTGTAGAAAGCTCGGGACGAATGATCGTATCACTGGCATAGGGACTTTCAAAAAAACAGCTTTTGCAGAAACCCATCCTGTAAATAGGTTTATTCTGCTGGCAGTTTACACATTGAAACCCGGTATGCTTTATAGTTAATTCTTTCCCGAAGAGCTCATTCATATGAATAAGATCACCCGAAAGATTAAGATAATATTGAATCGGCTCATCGTTGAAGCTGGTCATTTTTAAAATTTGTCCCTGAAACTGCATATTAGTTCTATTACTTTTTAAAGTAAATTTAATGATTATATTTTCAAAAAATAAATTTATATTTTTGCGTAAATAAAAGTCACGAATGATCTATCTAGTAACTGGCGGAAGCGGATTCATTGGTTCTCACCTGGTTGAGAAATTATTAAAAAAGGGACATTCTGTCATAAACATTGACAATTTTGATGATTTTTACAATTATCAGATAAAAATTAAAAATACATTAGAGTCAATTGATAAAAATTCGGATTTTGAGTTTTCTGAAAAGGAGAAAGACATTCAGCATTTAATTTCTATTTCAAAATCAGACAATTATACACTTTATTATCAGGATATCCGGGATAAGGTTGGCTTGGAGGAGATTTTTAAAAAACATAAAATCGATTTAATTATCCATCTTGCCGCATTGGCAGGTGTTCGCCCATCCATCGAAAGGCCGCTAGACTATGAAGAAGTCAACATCCGCGGGACCATGAATCTTTGGGAATTATGCAAAGATTTCAATATTAAAAAATTCGTTTGCGCTTCATCTTCAAGCGTTTACGGAAATAATGAAAAAATTCCTTTTTCTGAAACCGATAATGTAGACAATCCTATTTCGCCTTATGCTGCGACCAAGAAATGTGGAGAAATTTTAGGCCATGTATATTATGATTTGTATAAAATCGATATGATTCAGCTGAGGTTTTTTACGGTGTACGGCCCCAGACAAAGACCGGATCTGGCCATTCATAAATTCACAAAACTAATTTCGGAAAATCACGAAATCCCTTTCTACGGCGACGGAACTACCGCCAGAGATTACACCTATATTGATGATATCATTGATGGCATCACAAAATCCATTACTTATCTGGAAAACCATTCAGGTATTTATGAAATTATAAATCTTGGAGAAAGCCAGGTAATCAGTCTTCATCAAATGGTTTCTACGATAGAAAATGAATTGGGAAAATCTGCCATCCGGAAAAATCTGCCAATGCAGCAGGGAGATGTCCTTAAAACCAATGCAGATATTACAAAAGCCAGGACATTAATAGGCTATAAACCTGACACAAACTTCCAAAATGGCATAAAAAAATTTGTGGAATGGTTTTTGAGAAAATGACCTCAAGTGGCTACAGGAGATTATTCTAAGGGTTTCCGTGGCTTATAAATGAACAAAATTTAATAAAAAGAATTGAAAATCAGGTATAAAAAAAGCGTATAATATAAGCTATTTTTATACTTTTGCAAAAAAAATTAAAAAATTATGTACTGGACATTAGAATTAGCTTCATATTTAAGTGACGCACCTTGGCCAATGACAAAAGCAGAGCTTATTGATTATGCAATCAGAACTGGTGCACCTATGGAAGTTGTGGAAAACCTTCAGGCCATCGAAGATGAAGGAGAAATCTATGATGCAATCGACGAGATCTGGAGCGACTATCCTACGGATGAAGATTATCTTTGGAACGAAGACGAATATTAATTGAAAGCATTAAGCTTTAGGCCTGGCTTAGAGCTTTTTTTGCCCTTTTTTATATATCAATTTTACACGATAAGCGTGTTATTAAAAACGCTTAAAGCATATCGCTTAGGCATAAAGCAAAAAATTTATGAGTTTTTTAAACAAAGTTCTTAAAGGGTTTTTGGGAGACAAAAAAAGCGCAGGACCTAAAAGAAGTAAAAAAAGTTGTAACAAAAATCAAGGCTGTTGAACCGACTATTCAGGAATTATCTGATGATGGTTTAAGAGAGAAAACTGCTGAGTTTAAAGAGAACATTAAAACGGCAACAGAAAAAATTACTGCTCAGATAGAACAGATCCAGGAGCAGATAAAAAATTCTAAAAACGTAGACGAAAAAGAAGCGCTTTTTTCAAAAATTGAGGCTCTAAAAAAGGAATCATACGAAATTGAAGAAAAAGTTCTCAGCCAGATCCTTCCTGAAGCTTTTGCACTGGTAAAAGAAACAGCAAGAAGATGGGCTCAGAATGGCCAGATCCGTGTAAAGGCAACCGACTGGGACAGACAGCTGGCTGCTGCAGGAAAAGATTTTCTGGAAATCCAGGGAGATGACGTTATCTGGAAAAACTCATGGGATGCAGCCGGAACTCCTGTAAACTGGGATATGGTGCATTACGATGTTCAGTTTATCGGAGGGGTAATCCTTCACAGCGGAAAAATTGCCGAGATGGCAACCGGTGAAGGTAAAACGTTGGTAGGTACACTTCCTATTTTCTTAAATGCACTTCCCGGAAGAGGGGTTCACGTAGTAACGGTGAACGATTACCTTGCCAAAAGGGACTCTGCATGGATGGGACCATTGTACCAATTCCACGGAATGTCAATCGACTGTATTGATAATCACCAGCCGAATTCGGACGGAAGAAGAAAAGCATATAATTCAGATATTACCTACGGAACCAACAACGAATTCGGGTTTGATTATCTGAGAGATAATATGGTGACTTCCCCTTCAGAACTTGTACAGAGAGAACTGAATTTTGCCATTGTCGATGAGGTTGACTCCGTATTAGTAGATGATGCGAGAACACCGTTGATTATTTCGGGACCTGTTCCTCAGGGAGACAGACAGGAATTTGACGTGCTGAAACCTTCTATCGACAGAATCGTTGAAGTTCAGAAAAAAACTGTTTCCGCAATATTTAATGAAGCTAAAAAATTAATTGCAGCAGGAAAAACAAAAGAAGGAGGATTCAAATTGCTTCAGGCCTACAGAGGTCTTCCTAAAAACAGACAGTTAATTAAATTCTTGTCAGAAAGCGGAAACCGTGCATTGCTTCAGAAAACAGAAGCACAATACATGCAGGACAACAACCGTGACATGCCGATTGTAGATAAAGATCTTTACTTCGTCATTGAAGAAAAAAACAATCAGGTTGATTTGACAGATAAAGGGGTGGAATACATGTCTCAGGGTAATTCTGACTCTAATTTCTTCGTACTTCCGGATATCGGAACTGAAATTGCTGAATTGGAAGCTAAAAATTTATCTAAAGAAGAAGAATTTGAAGCCAAAGAAAGACTTTTCTCCGATTTTGCCGAAAAATCCGAGAGAGTTCACACGATGAGCCAATTGCTTAAAGCCTACACCTTATTTGAAAAAGATGATGAGTATGTTGTAATCGACGGTGAAGTAAAAATCGTTGACGAGCAGACGGGTCGTATTATGGAAGGAAGACGATATTCAGACGGTCTTCACCAAGCTATTGAAGCGAAAGAAAATGTAAAAATTGAAGCTGCAACACAGACTTTTGCAACCATTACGCTTCAGAACTATTTCCGTATGTACAACAAACTTGCGGGGATGACCGGTACTGCAGAAACCGAAGCAGGCGAGCTTTGGGAAATCTATAAATTAGACGTTGTGGTAATTCCTACTAACCGTCCTATTCTAAGACATGATAAACAGGATTTAGTTTTTAAAACTAACCGTGAAAAATATAACGCAGTCATTGAAGAAATTGAAAAATTAACAGCCGCAAGAAGACCTGTTCTGGTAGGTACAACTTCAGTTGAAATTTCTCAATTACTATCAAAAGCACTGCAGTTAAGAAAAATTCCTCACCAGGTTCTTAACGCGAAACTTCACAAGAAAGAAGCAGAAATCGTTGCAGGAGCAGGACAGCCGGGAGTTGTTACCATTGCAACAAACATGGCGGGTCGTGGTACGGATATTAAGCTAACGAAAGAAGTAAAAGAAGCCGGAGGTTTAGCGATCATCGGAACAGAAAGACACGATTCAAGACGTGTTGACCGACAGTTAAGAGGTAGAGCGGGACGTCAGGGAGATCCGGGAAGTTCTCAGTTTTATGTGTCTTTGGAAGATAATTTGATGCGTCTTTTCGGATCTGAAAGAATCGCTAAAATGATGGACAGAATGGGTCATAAAGAAGGTGAAGTTATTCAGCATTCTATGATTTCCAAGTCGATTGAAAGAGCTCAGAAAAAAGTAGAGGAAAATAACTTCGGAACAAGAAAAAGACTTCTTGAGTATGATGACGTAATGAATAAGCAACGTGACGTAATTTACAAAAGAAGAAAGAACGCCTTATTCGGAGATCACCTGAAGTACGATATTGCCAATATGATTTTTGATGTGGCCAATTCTATCGTCACAAAAGGGAGAGCTACAGGAAACTATAAGGATTTTGAGTTCGAAATAATCAAGACTTTCACCATGGAATCTCCGGTTTCTGAAAATGATTTTAAATCTAAAACCATTCAGGATCTTACCAATATTTTGTTTAAAGCTGCGCAGGAAGATTATCAGATGAAACTGAATCTGCTGAAAGAAAAATCATTCCCAATTATTGAGAATGTGTATCAGAATCAGGGATCGATGTTTAAAATGATTCAGGTTCCTTTCACTGACGGACACAAAACGATGACGATCGTTACAGATCTTAAAGAAGCGTACGAAACTCAGTGTGACAGCTTAATCAATGATTTTGAAAAGAATATTACCCTATCAATCATCGACGAAAACTGGAAGCTTCACCTTCGTGAGATGGATGATCTGAGAAGATCTTCACAGGGAGCTGTATATGAACAGAAAGATCCGTTGGTAATTTACAAACAGGAATCTTTCCATTTGTTCAGCGAAATGATCGACAAACTGAATAAAGAAATTATTTCATTCTTATATAAAGGAGAAATTCCTGCATAAAATAAATAATTTCAAAACGATACAAAACCGTTTCAGAACAGCCTGGAACGGTTTTTTGTTATTCTGCGTATATTAATTTTATGACAAATGTCAATTCAATTATTTATTTAGAATAATTAAAAACAATATATTTGCAGAAAATTTTACTTTCATGAAAAATGTACTGATTTGTGCGTCACTATTGGGTTCTATGCTGACATTTGCTCAGGAGAAAGATTCTATCAAATCTAATGATATTGAAGAAGTCGTTGTAAATGGGAAATATTACAAAAAGTATGTAGAAAAAGAAGGATCTTCTTCATTACGTCTGAATGAAGAGCTTATAAAGATCCCCCAAAACATTTCCATTATTACTAATAGAGCCTTAGAAGACCAGCAGGTTACTACAATTTCGGATGGACTTTTAAGAAATGTGGCGGGAGCTCAAAGATTAGAACATTGGGGAGAAATGTACTCAAGAATTAATATGAGAGGATCTCGTGCAGGTGCTTTTTTTAACGGAGTAAATGTAACATCAAATTGGGGTCCATTATCTGAAGATATGAGCTATGTTGACCATATTGAATTCGTAAAGGGGCCTGGAGGATTTTTAATGTCTGCTGGAGAGCCCAGTGGAATTTACAATATTGTTACTAAAAAACCTACAGGAAATCCATTTAATGGTTCAGCCAGAGTTACATTAGGCAGTTTCGATATGTACAGAGCTGAAACAGACTTGGACACCAGAGTTTCTAAAAAAAGTTTCAGTTCGTTTAAATTTAATGGGTTCACAAAAAAATAGTTTCAGAGACTATGAATTTAATAATAGATATGTTGTAAATCCTTCTGTAAAAGTAGAGTTGACAGATAAAACAACTTTAACTGCGGAATACATCTACCAAAAAGCAAAAATGTCCGAGGTAGGTTCAGCTTATGTATTCTCTACAGAAGGTTATGCTACCAGACCTGTAAATTATACACATACTGATCCCGGAATTATGCCTTCAAATATGGAAGACCATACTGTGAATCTAAATTTACAACATCAGTTTAATAAAAACTGGAAATTAACAGCTCAGGTTACTTATCTTAATGATTACACTAATGCAAGTGACATTTGGCCGGATGCAGTTAATCCAGACGGCACCATGATTAGAAGACTTTCTTACTGGGAAGGCTCCAATGTTATGAGATTCGGACAGGTTTACTTGAATGGATACGAAAAAACAGGAAAAGTTTCACACAGGATTCTAGCCGGTTTAGATTTAGGAAGTAAAAAATATTTAGCCGACTGGAATTATTCTCACGTTTTAGATTCAACACCATTTAATACTAATATTTTAACGTATCAACCTGTAACTAATGGATATGGATATGAAGGTTGGATTGAGCGAATCAATAATTCGCCTTTAAACCAAAGAGCAACTCCGGGAGGAACTATTGATCAAAATTATTCCGGTGTATATTTGCAGGATGAATTAGGATTTTTTGAAGACAGATTACGTTTAACAGTCGCTGCGAGATATACAAATATCAAACAAAACAATTATGGGGATACTTTTGAAGCAGATAAAATCTCTCCAAGAGTCGGTTTAAGTTATTCTATTGATAATAATACATCCGCATATGCTTTATATGACCAATCTTTTACACCACAATCCGGCTTGTTCAGAGATGGATCTACTGCAAAACCTTTAACAGGAAACAGCTATGAAATAGGATTAAAAAGAGATTGGTTTAATGGTAAATGGAATACAACGTTGTCCATCTATAATATCAGAAAAGACAATGCTATAAGTAGTGATCCAACAGATCCAACCTACAAGTATTCAATTCTGGATGGGAAAACTGGTGTTCAAGGTGTAGAATTCGATCTGAAAGGAGAAATCTTGAAAGGCTTTAATGCAATCTTGAATTATGCTTATACAGATAATGAATATAAAGAGGCAATAACTTATATAGATCCACTAACAAATACTCCTAAAATTCTTCACAAAGAAGGAGATAAAGTAGCAGGCTACGCAAAGCATACCTTAAACGGGTGGTTAAATTATACATTTACGAATGGTGTACTTGAAGGATTTGGACTTTCTTTTGGAGGCAGTTATTTAGCGGACAGAACATCATGGACATGGGATTCCACGGGTACAACTAAACCAATGAATGATTATTTGAAATTTGACGCAGGAGCTTCTTGGGAAAATTCAAAAATACGCGTGAATCTTAATATCTTTAATGTATTTAACAGATACCTTTATTCAGGTGCAAATTATGGTTCGTACTATTATTATCAAGCAGAAGCGCCTAGAAACTGGAGATTTTCAATTTCTTATAAATTCTAATAATTAAAAGTTAGCCTCTCAAAGGGTTAACTTTTTTCTCATCCCATGAGAAAGAAGCATCATCATAAAAAAAAGCCTTCATTTGTCAAAAAATGGTCTGCCAAACTGCACTTGTGGTTTGGCTTATCTGTTGGTTTGATTATTTTTATCGTTTCGCTTTCAGGGACAATATATGTTTTTAAGAATGAAATTCAGAATGTTCTGAGAAAAGATGCGATATATGTAAAAGCTGAAACGATTACGCAAAAACCAATTTCCATTGAAGTTTTAAAAGAAAAAGTCTCTTTGAAAATTCATGAACAATTTCCGGTAGCTTCTGTTGAAATCCCTTTGGATAAAAACAAATCCTACGAATTTCTCTACTACGAAAAAGATAAAAAAGCGTGGAATTATTTTGACGAAGTTAAAATCAATAAACTAGTATATGTCAATCCGTATAATGGCGAAATTCTAGGCGTTTACAATGAGAAATACGATATTTTTCCAATCCTTAAATCCATTCACTGGAGTTTATTGTTAAAAACAGACTGGGGAAAATATGTTGTAGGAATTCCTGTTGTGCTTTTCGTCATTATGCTAATCACCGGAATTATTCTTTGGTGGCCGAAAAATAAGAACGCAAGAAAAGGACGCCTTTCATTCGACTGGAAAAATGTAAAAACCTGGAAGCGTAAAAACTACGATCTCCATAATATTCTTGGATTTTATGTCTCATTTATTGCTCTGTTATTAAGCTTATCCGGAATCTATTTCTCATTTCCGTGGGTGAAAAACACTTTTAATTTGGCATTATCCGGAGCATCAGAACTTCCCAAAGAAAAAGAGATAAAGTCGCAGGATTCGCTTTCAACCAAAAACAACTCGGTTTTTGACCTTGTTTCACAAGAGACAAGAAAATTGTATCCAACTTCATCAAGTTTCAGAATTCCACTAAATGGGAAAAATAAAAAAGGGAAAGAATTAAAAAATATTCCTGTTACGGTTTACGGTGAAGAAGTAAAATTTGCAATAAGATACCAGGTTGTTTTTGATAAATATTCAGGGAAATTATTATCCGATAAACCTCATCATAGACTTAATAACGCTGAAAAATATGCCCATGCCAATTATGACATCCATACAGGTTCCTACTTTGGGATCTTAGGGAAAATCATCTGGTTCATCGCAGGGCTGGTTTGCACATCATTGCCGGTAACCGGATTTTTAATATGGCTAGGTAAAAAAAAGAAAAAAGGAATTAGAACATCATGAAAAAGATCATCTTATCAGTAGCCGCTTTAACTGCGATTACAATTACAGCACAACAAAAAGACTCTTTACAGATAAAAAACGTGGATGAGGTCGTTCTGACGGCTTCCAGAAAAAGAGAAAATATCAAAGAAATTCCAAGTTCTGTAACAATTGTCAATCAGAAACAGATTCAATCGCAACTTACTGTAAATTCAGATATCAGCAATATATTACAATACACCGTTCCCAGCCTTGCCACAAGCTCGGGAATGACCACAAATAGCGGCCAGACTCTGAGAGGAAGACAAGTTTTGGTGCTGATTGACGGAATCCCGCAGTCTACCCCTTTACGTAATGGTTCAAGGGATATCCGATCTATTGATCCATCGGTAATTGAAAGAATTGAAGTGATAAAAGGTGCCACATCAATTTATGGAAACGGATCCGACGGAGGAATCATCAATTATATCACCAGGAAAGCCGGCAGTGACCGTAATATTTCAGGGCAATCGCAAATCGGGATTACCGGGCAGCTTTACGGAGGAACGTTAGGTTTTCGGGCAAGCCAGTTTTTAGCCGGAAAAATTACTTCGAAATTTGATTATGCTGCCTCCATGGCGTATGAAAAGACCGGATATATGAAAGATGCTGATGGCATCAACCTCAGCCCTACTTCAAGCCCTGCCCGAATGAATAATTACAACGGAATGCTCAAACTTGGCTATAATCTGAACGAAAAACAGAGAATAGAAGTTTCTTATATAGGGTACGCTTCAAAATCTGATCTCGATCTTGGCCTTAAAACCGGAAAATACGGAATTTCTCCAACGATTGGGGAAGGATCAGCGATAAACCAGGAAACAACCCCACAGGGAACACCAAGAAATCATAATTTCAAGCTCAGCTATGATAACAGAAATCTGTGGAAAGGTACTTCTCTGAACATCAATTTATATCTACAGGATTTCAGAACCGTGTACGGATACAGCGATACCTTCCTGAACGGCGGGCAGTCTAATGTTATTTCAAAGAAAAAAGGAGCACGTTTTAACTTAGATACCCAACTTTGGAATACACCGAATTCACAAGGAGAAATTATATACGGAGCTGATATTTTGAATGACCAAACTGTTCAGAAACTGGAAGACGGCAGATATTGGACACCCGATATGGATATGACCAACATCGCTCCTTTTATGTTAGTGAAAATAGATTTATTTAAAAAATTCATCCTGAAAGGAGGACTCCGTTACGAAAATATAAAGGTGAAAGTCGGCGATTTTAACACTCTTTCCACCATTAAAAATGACGGAACATTTACCAAAAGTATTTTCGTAAAAGGCGGAGATCTGGAATACAATGCCCTCGTCGGAAATATCGGATTCCGTTATAATATTAACCCTGAAATTAATATTTTCGGAAGTTTTTCTCAGGCTTATTCCATCAATGAGTTGGGAAGAATCTTAAGAACCTCAACTTCAGATACAATTAATAACCTGGAAACAAAACCCATCATCGTAAACAACTACGAACTTGGAACAACCGGACAGATTACCAGATGGCTCAATTATGAAGTGACTTCTTATGTGAGTACCTCAAAACTGGGAGCCTCTTTCATTCAGAGTCCGGATCGCGCACTGATGATTCAGAGAGCGCCGGAAGTGGTATATGGCGTTGAAGGGTTTTTACATTTTAATCCGGCAAGATGGATCAATTTCGGAGGAAGCTACAGCTGGATGGAAGGAATCACTTCTCCAAAGGACGACGGCGATTATTCAACCAAAATCAACAACAGCAGGATTTCCGCACCGAAGGTTTTAGCCTATATTCAGGTAAGACCAATTCAGAATCTATCCGTAGGATTGGATATGCTTCATGCGTTTGAGCAGGACAGATTCCAGCCGAATGCCAAGACAGGACTGTATGTCTACGGTGAAGGAAAAGTTCCCGAATACACAATTTTCAACTTTAAATCCAGTTACGAAATTAATAAAAACTGGAGAGTTGCCGCAGGAATAGAAAACCTTTTCAACAGAATGTACCAGCCTGCAATTGCCTGGTGGGCGGCCAGAGACAGTGATTTTACCAATGCCCTGGGAATGAGAGGAACATTTATGGTGGAATATAAATTCTAAAATAACTATTTATAAATATTCTAAATAAATTTAAAGGCTTATCTTTGCCGTACTTAAGGATTTTTATGAGAAAAAAACATCATCATAAGAAAAAAACAAGCACTTTTAAAAAATGGGCAGGCAAACTGCACCTGTGGTTTGGTCTTGGGATCGGGTTCTTAATTTTTATCATTTCCGTTACGGGAGCCCTGTATGTTTTTAAAGATGAGATTGAAAACTTTACCCGAAAGGATGTTATCTATCACAACGAAAAAAATATTGAACAGAAGCAGGTTCTTCCGATCCGTTTTCTGGAAAAGGCTGTTGTAGAACAGGTAAAGGAAAAATATCCGGTACATTGGGTAAATATTCCGATTGATAAAAAAATGTCGTATCTCTTTTACTGGTACGAGCATGACCCGAAAGGCTGGAACTATTTTGATGAATTTCCGATCTATAAAGTCGCTTATGTAAATCCTTACAACGGAAAAGTTTTAAGAACCTACGATGAGAAAAACGGATTTTTCCAGATCGTAAAAATGATTCACTGGAGCTATCTTCTCAAACAGTCATGGGGAACGTATCTGGTGGGAATTCCTGTGATTATTTTCATCATCATGCTGATTTCCGGGATCATCCTCTGGTGGCCCAAAAAATAAAGCGGCTAGAAAACAACGTTTCTCCTTTAAATGGCAAAATGTAAAAGGCTGGAAAAGGAAAAACTATGACCTTCATAATGTTCTTGGCTTCTATGCTTCTATTTTTGCTTTAATATTTTCGATTACAGGATTATTTTATGCTTTCTTTGTCGTTCAGGCAGCGATTTACTTTATTTTTTCTGGAGGAAAGACGGCTTATCCTGATTTTTCATCGATCAAAACCAAAGCTCCGATCGAATTGAGAACCGAAGGAACTTTAGACAAAATCAGCAATACCGTTAAGGCAAAATATCCTGATTCTTATGGATTTTCTATTGATCTTGGCCATGAACACATGGATGATCACGAACACCCGAATTTTGAAGTTTATGTGAAACATTTATCTTACTCTTATCATAAAAGCAGCAGTCTTATTTTTGATGAAAATTCTGGAGAATTGCTTCATACTCATGATATGAAAGACAAAAATTTCGGTGAAAAAGCTGTTAGTGCCAACTATGATATCCACGTTGGATCCATTCTGGGACTTCCAACAAAGATCATAGCTTTTTTCGTGAGCCTCATATGTACCTCATTACCAGTGACTGGCTTTATGATCTGGTGGGGAAGAAGAAAAAAGAATAAACTGAAAACAACATAATATTTTTTTTAAATAAAATGCTGCTTAATCGTCTAATAATAAGATCTTTTTTATAATTTTAACCTTTTACAATTATTAAGAAGAGAAATGTCATTAGTAGATTTGTCAAAACACGTTGCGCTGGGAATTGATATCGGCGGAACGAACACAAAATTTGGAGTGGTAAACCACAGAGGTGAAGTTTTGGAAAAAGGAAATATCCGAACAGATGCCTATCCTACCGTAGAAGAATATATTGATGCTTTATACGAGGCTGTTTATCCACTGATCGAAAGCCACGGAAAAGAAAAAAACTTTGATGGGATAGGAGTAGGTGCTCCAAATGCCAACTACTATACGGGAACTATAGAGCAGGCGCCCAATCTTCCCTGGAAAGGAGTAATTCCGTTTGCGGAACTGATAAAAGCCAAATTCGGACTGCCTTGTACCATCACCAATGATGCCAATGCTGCTGCCATAGGGGAAATGCTTTTCGGAGCCGCAAGAGGGATGAAGGATTTCATCATGATCACTCTGGGAACCGGTGTGGGAAGCGGTATCGTTGCCGGGGGTAAACTGATCTACGGACATGACGGATTCGCAGGTGAACTTGGACATACCATCGTGAAACCAGGCGGAAGAAAACATTGGAGCACAGGTTCTGAAGGCTGTCTTGAAGCCTATGCTTCTGCAACAGGAATTTCAATTACCGCAAAAAAAATGCGTGCCGAATTTCCGGAATCTATGTTGAATCAGTATCCTGAAGAATCCATCAATTCTAAAACGGTACACGAATGTGCCCTGAAAGGCGATCCTATTTCTATAGAAGTTTTCCGATATACGGGTCAAAAATTAGGTGAAGCCCTGGCCAATTTTGTTATGTTTTCGTCTCCTGAAGCGATCCTTCTTTTTGGCGGAGTGATCAAAGCAGGTGATTTTATTTTAAAACCTACAAAACTTCATATGGAAAGAAACTTACTTCCTATTTTCAGAAATAAAGTGAAACTGGTTTTCAGTGAGCTTGACGAAGCAGATGCTGCTATTTTAGGAGCAAGTGCTTTGGTTTGGGAGAAATAAATTGAAAGTTATTTACATAGATACAAGCATCCTTTTTAAGGGTGCTTTTTTTATTGCTAAATATTTTAACGCAAAGAGAAATTGTTGTCTCGCTGATTCGTTCTTTGCTCTTTTTAAAATATTCGCGCTTTTATAGTTCTTTGCGGTAAATATTCACGCAGATTGGCAGATTGAGCAGATTTTTGTTTTTGGAATTCATAGTTATCCTGTTTTAATATGCTTAAAATCTCAAAGCAAATTATTAGTAGCTTCTGTAAAAAATAATTTGTCTCATCTATCGTCACAATTTGTGTTTAGAAATCTTTGAAAGTATAAATTGAAAAACTTTTCCTTATTTTTGATCTGTTTTTTCTCCATTACTATTCCTTAAACGAGAAAATATTTAAATACAATAATCAACCAAAATGGATAATAATAATTTAGAGCAAATTACGTTCGGAGGTGGATGTTTCTGGTGTGTAGAAAGCTGTTTTAATATGCTGAAAGGCGTACAATCTGCTATTTCAGGATACTCCGGTGGACATAAGGATAATCCGACCTATGAGGAAGTATGTACCGGAGAAACAGGTCATGCGGAAGTGGTACAGATTACCTATGATCCAGCAATTATTTCTTACGAGCAATTGATGGATGTCTTTTTTTCCTTCACGATCCTACTCAACTGAACCGTCAGGGTAATGATATCGGCACTCAATATCGTTCGGTAATTTATTATAAAGATGATGCAGAAAAGGCAAAGGCTAAAGAGGCTATCGAAAAGTCTAAGGAGTCCGGAAGATGGCAGGGAACTTACGTAACGGAATTAACGAGATTTGAAAAGTTCTGGCCGGCGGAGCAATATCACCAGGGATATTATAATGAGAATCCTACGCAGCCTTACTGCAGTGCTGTTGTCGGACCGAAAATTCAGAAATTCAAAAAGCATTTCGGTGAGCTTGGAATGCTGAATGAGTAATAGAGTAAATGAGTGCTGTTTCAGAATATGGGACAGCACTGTTTTATCTAAAAACACTGTTCTTTTAATCCGGACAATGCTTTATTTATTCTGGCCAATGCCTTATCAGGTTGAGACAAAGGCTTATTTACTTTGGAACGTACCTTATATACTTTTGCCAAAACCTTATATACTCCGGAGGATGCCTTATACACTTTGGAGGATGTCATATTTATTTTGTAAGAAGCCTAATATGTAAATTGAAAAGGCTTTCATCAATCTGAAAGCCTTTTATTATTTTTTCCTGTAAAACATTTCCGTATGTGGAATATCATCTTCAAGGTATTTTTTGCCGGTGTCTTCAAAACCGAATTCTCCGTAAAAATTCAATAAATAATCCTGAGCAGAAATCCTTATTTCAGAGGTGTGAAAACGTGCTTCGATAGTATCAAGCGCATATTGTATCAACTGTTTCCCCAGTCTTTTTCCTCTTGCCTTTTCTGTGGTAAGAACTCTTCCGATGGAGGCTTCGGGATATTTAATTCCTTTATCAAAAATACGGCAGTTGGCAAGGACTTCGCCGTTTTGTTCCGCCCAAATATGAACTGCTTTCTGGTCATAATCGTCAAGATCCGGATACGGACAGTTTTGCTCTACCACAAAAACATCTATTCTTGCTTTTAGAACATTGTATAATTCGGGAACGGTAAACTCGTCGAATGTTTTGATTTTCCAGAGAATGTTATTCATCGAAGCTTACATTATTATTAGCCAAAAATTCGTTGGTCTTCTGGATAAAGTTAAGAATTTCGTCACAGCCTTCTTTTTTCTCCGCAGACGTAACGTAGATTTCAGGAAGATCTTCCCATGTTTTGTGAAGCTCAGCTTTATAGTCTTCAACATTTTTTATAGCGACATTAGGCTTCAGCTTATCCACTTTGGTGAAAACAATGGAAAAAGGAACTCCGCTTTCGCCACACCACTGAATAAATTCCATATCAATCGTCTGGGGTTTGTGGCGGGAATCTACGAGAACAAAAAGATTAACGAGATTTTTTCTGTTAAGTATGTAATTGGTAATCAGCTTTTCAAAATCTTTCCTTATTGACTTTGAAACTTTGGCATAGCCATATCCCGGTAAATCCGTTAGGTACCAGCTTTCATTGATCAAAAAATGATTGATAAGCTGTGTTTTCCCGGGTGTCTGCGAAGTTTTAGCAAGATCCTTATGGTTCATCATTGCATTGATCAATGAAGATTTTCCTACGTTGGATCTCCCTATGAAAGCATATTCGGGAATATTGGGCTCCGGGCAATCCTGCCATTTTCCGCTACTCTTTACGAAGTTTGCTGTTTTAATAACCATTTTGAAATATTTTTAGAAAAATAAACCATTAAGAAGTTCTTAATGGTTTATCTGTATTTTAATTTAGACTTTATCTTTTAACCAGCTGTACAGAATTTCATTGAATTCATCTGGCTTTTCCATCATCGCTGCATGACCGCATTTTTCAATCCAGAACAGATCTGAATTCGGAATAAACTTGTGCATATCCTCCGCAACTTCAGGGGGTGTCACATTATCCTGTCTTCCCCAGATCAGGCAGGTGGGCGTTAAAATCTTCGGCAGATCATGAAGCATATTATGTTTAATAGCACTTCTTGCCAGCATAACGGTTTTAATTCCTTTCATTCTGTCATTGACTACCGAAAAAACCTCATCTACAAGGTCTTCCGTTGCAATCTTCGGATCGTAAAAAACCTCTTCCGTTTTCTTTCTGATATAGGAACGGTCATTCTTTCTCGGAAAACTATCCCCGAACGTTCTTTCATATAAACCGGAACTTCCTGTAAGAACAAGATTTTTGATAAGATCTGGTCTTGCCAACGTTAAAATCAACCCGATATGACCTCCCATTGAGTTTCCTACAATGGTTACAGGTGCATCTATATGAGTTTCTATAAACTTGGCGATATATTTTGCTATCGTTGTAAGATTGGTATTGAGTACCGGCAAATCGTAGATTGGCAACTGAGGAACATATACTTTGAATCCTCTGTCTGAAAAAAAATCCACCATCTTATCGAAATTACTCAACCCACCCATTAAACCGTGCAGCAGCACCAATGGATGTCCTTCTCCCGCCTCAACGAAGGTATATTTCTTTTCTTTTTTTGTACTGAATATCATATGATGCCTTTAATAAAGCCTTGCAAAAATACAAATTAAACCTCAAAAATATTTTGATAAGCCTAATTTAAAATAAAAATAATATACCAAACTCTTTTTTAAAGCTTTTTTTCTTAAACACTTTGCTATGGCTTGAATAACAACCGATACAACAATCTACATACCAGTTTATTATATAGCTGGAATTCAATCTTTAATAAAACTTATCAACATTAAGGCAAAAAGTGGGGAAAAGTGGGAACTTTTGGAAATTATTATATAAATTTGTCCCAAATGAAAAATTTCATTGGAACATATGAGTGTAAAATCGATGATAAAGGGCGCTTAAAGCTACCTTCTTCTTTGATTAAACAAATGGAAAACTTCGACGACAAAGCGTTTGTAGTTAAGAGATCCGTGTTCCAATCCTGCCTGGAGGTTTATCCCATGAATGCCTGGGATAAAGTGATGGGCAAAATTAATAAACTAAACAGATTCATTAAAAAGAATGCTGATTTCATTAGAATGTTTACGGCAGGTGTAAAAACAGTAGAGCTGGACAATGCGGGAAGACTTCAGATTTCGAAAGATCTTATGACTTTTGCTGATCTTCAGAAGGATATTGTAATTACCAGTGCAGGAGAACTTTTCGAGATTTGGGATAAAGACGCTTATGAAAAAGTGATTTCCATTAACGAAGAAGATTTTGCAAGCCTCGCCGAAGATGTGATGGGCGCTTTCGATGAAGAATAAACAAAGCTGATTATTAATTAAAGCTAAAAAACACAACTTAAACATGTATCATAACCCCGTTTTGTTGAAGCAAAGTGTTGATGATTTGGTGACGAATCCAGACGGAACATACGTGGACTGTACTTTTGGCGGCGGCGGCCATTCAAGAGAAATATTGAGCAGACTCTCTGATAAAGGAAAACTTTTCAGCTTTGATCAGGATCTGGATGCGCTGAAAAATACAATTGATGATCCGAGATTTACATTAATCAATCAGAATTTCAGGTTTCTGGAAAACTCATTGCTGATGTATGGTATTTCTCAGGTTGACGGTATCCTGGCTGATCTGGGAGTTTCATCCCACCAGTTTGATGAGGCAGACAGAGGCTTTTCAACAAGAAGTAATGCACCGCTGGACATGAGAATGAACGTGATGCAGAATCTTGATGCCAAAAGGGTGATCAATGAATATGAAGAAAGTGAACTGGCCAATATATTTTACCATTACGGTGAATTGAGAGAAGCAAGAAAACTGGCAAGAGATATCGTTCATCACCGGAAAACAAAAAGCATAGAAACAACGGAAGATCTGAAGAAAATGTTCAGCTATATTCCGCCACACAAAGTGAATAAATTTTATGCACAGCTGTTTCAGGCCATCAGAATAGAAGTAAACCAAGAGCTGGAAGTGCTGAAAGAAATGTTGGTTCAGGCCTACAGGGTATTAAAGCCGGAAGGCAGACTCGTCGTAATTTCTTATCATTCTCTGGAAGACAGGCTGGTTAAAAGATTTTTAAAAAACGGAATGTTTGAAGGCGAGCCTGAAAGAGACATTTACGGAAATTATAAAAAAGCGTTTGAGCTGGTGAAAAGTAAAGCAATCATTCCCGATGACAAGGAAATTGAAGAAAACTCAAGAGCCAGAAGCGCAAAAATGAGAACAGGAATAAAAGTTTAAAAGTGAATGAGTGAATTGTCAATAATGAATTTTTAAAATTGACAATTGACAATGAAATGACTTCACTGCTTAGCAAATTGACATAACATTGGCAAAAAGAACAACATATCGTCCTCAGAAGAAACTTACTTTTATAGACATTATAAAAGGAAACTTCCTGAATCGTGATGAGATCAAAATACATTACAGGTATTTTCTGCTGTTGTTTATTTTAATGATGGCGATGATTTACAGTAACCATCTGGTGAATAAGAAGATCAAAATCGTTAATGCCTTAAAGGAAGAAACGGAAGAGTATAAATCAAGAAACGCTTACGCACAAAGTAAGCTTATCAAAGTAAAAATGGAATCGGAATTGGGGAAAGAGGTTGCCCGGGATTCGTTAATGACCTTGGAAAGCCACCCTCATAAATTGCTCATAAAACTGGATAGTACGGATGCAAAAACAAAATGAATACGATAACAAGCGTAAGAAAACATTACGTTGGGGCTACCTCTTTGCAGTGGTAGCTTTGTGCGTGTTTGTCATGTTCTTAGCGAGGATCGTCATTCTTCAGAATACCAACGTCCAGGAAATTAAAGACGATTACATTAATAAGAATTATCGCGAAGCTACTCTTAAAGCAGCTCGTGGAAATCTATTTGCTTCGGATGGCTCCATTCTCGCAACGACTGTCATGCGTTACGATATTTATCTTGATTTTAAAACAATGAAGGATACCATTTACACGAATAATATTGGTGCATTGACGGATTCTTTAAGTAAAATGTTCGGAAAGCCAAGAGGCGAATTCAGGAAAAAATTTGACGAGCAGAGAAAAAAGAAAAACCAATATTATACGTTGGTAAAAGGTCTCGATTTTGATCAGTACGACAGAATCAGAAAATTCCCGATCTTTAAAAAGGGCAAAAATAAAGGCGGCTTCATCGTCGACAGAAATTACAAGAGAGAGCTTGCCACTTCTGAGATAGGTGCAGGAACGATCGGGATGGATGACGGCGTACACACTGCCGGCCTTGAAGGCGCTTTCTCAAAATATTTAAGAGGAACCGACGGAAAAAGGCTTGAACAAAGAATCAACTCCTCTCAATGGAAGCCAATTGACTTCTGGAAAGTTCAGGAACCTGTGGATGGCGAGGATGTTTATACGACTTTAGACCTTAGAATTCAAGACATTGCGCATTCAGCTTTACAAAAACAGCTTATCAATTTCGAAGCAAAACACGGAACGGTGATCGTAATGGAGGTTGAAACAGGGAAAGTCCGCGCCATGGTCAACTTAAGAAGAGATGACAACGGTGACTATGTAGATTCCTACAATTATGCTTTAAAAGACAATATTGAACCCGGTTCTACTTTTAAAACCATTTCGCTTCTTGCAGCTATGGATGATGGTTTCATCGATGAAAATACAACGGTAGATGTCGGGAACGGAGTCTGGGTGTATGCAAAACAAAGAATTTCCGATGGCCACGGTGGAGGAACGTATGACATCAGTGATGTTCTGGCCAAATCCAGCAACGTTGGTTCGGCCAAGCTGATTACAAAATACTATGCAGAAAAACCACAGATTTTTCTTGACCATTTAAGACGGTGGAAATTGTTTGATAAAATGGATATTGAGTTGCCGGGAATCACAAAACCTAAAATTGTAACACCCGAAAACAAAAGATGGAACGCCGCAACGCTGGCATCAATTGCCTACGGATATTCGTCAAATATTAACCTGTTACAATTGGCCACGTTTTATAACGGTGTTGCCAACAAAGGTAAAATGCTGAAACCCCTTTTCATCGATAAAATCATGAAAGACGGAAAAGTAATGTACACCGCAAACCCTGAAGTAATGGTTAATAAAATGGCATCCGAAAAGGCCATCAGTATGATGACTCATGCTTTGACGAAGGCTGTGGAAAAAGGAACGGCAAAAAGTATTTTCACTCCCAATTTGAAAATGGCAGGAAAGACAGGAACGGCAAGATTTGAATACTGGCTTCCAGGGCCAATGAAATACCGCGCATCGTTTGCAGGGTTCTATCCCGCAGATAATCCGAAATATACGTGTTATGTAATGATCAGCGAGCCTAATACGGCAAAAGGATTTTACGGAGCCACCGTTGCCGCACCGGTATTTAAAGAGATTGCAGGAAAAACCTTCCTAAAAACACCTCAGAATATCGAAAGAGAAATGCTGGTCGACAAAAAGGTAAACCTTAATAAAATGGTTGAACCTAATGTAAAAGTCGCCGTCAATAATAAACAAATGCCCAATGTTGTAGGACTTATCGGTAAAAACGTAATCCCACAGTTGGAAAATTTAGGATATCGTGTTGACTTTAAAGGCGTGGGAAGAATTAAAGAGCAATTTCCGCTGGAAGGCACCATGATTAGTAAAAATCAGAGAATTTATTTGTCTCTGCAGAATTAAAGAGAGTCCCGAAGGGACGATTTAAAACAGAATAGGATAAAATCCTATTAAAAAAGAAAATATTTTAAGAATATAAAGCATCAGTATAAATGCAGTTAAATGAATTATTAAAGAGAATTCCAGTTTTAGAAATTCACGGTGATGATAGTTGTGAAGTTTCAGAATTGGTATTCGACAGCAGAAAGGTTACGGAAAACTCATTGTATATCGCAATGAGAGGCACGGTTGTGGATGGGCATTCATTTATTGCATCTTCTGTTGAGAGAGGCGCAAAAGCCATTGTTTGTGAAGAATTCCCTGAAAATATAGATGAAAATGTCACCTATGTTAAAGTAAAAGATTCTTCAAAAGCTTTAGGACAGATCGCTTCCAATTTTTACGGAAATCCTTCAGAAAAATTAAAACTAATCGGTGTTACAGGAACCAATGGCAAAACATCTGTTTCTACGCTGCTTTTTGATGTTTTTAAAAATTTGGGTTATGACTCGGCTTTGCTTTCTACAGTGGAGATTAGAATTTCAGATCAGGTAATTCCGGCAACGCATACGACTCCTGATGTTATTACCATCAATAAAATTTTGGCTCAGGCCGTTGAAGAAGGATGTGAATTTGCTTTTATGGAAGTCAGTTCCCACGGGATTGCCCAAAACAGAATTGAGGGACTTCATTTTAAAATCGCTGGTTTTACCAATCTTACTCATGATCATCTGGATTATCACAAAACTTTTGATGAATATTTAAAAACAAAGAAAAGATTTTTTGATGGACTTGATGCCGAATCTGTTGCGATCACCAATATTGATGATAAAAACGGAAACGTAATGCTTCAGAATACAAAAGCTACGAAAAGGTCTTATGCCTTAAAAACAATGGCAGACTATCACGGAAGATTACTTGAAGTAGATTTTAACGGAATGCTGCTGAATTTCAATGGAAAAGAATTCTGGACTACACTGACAGGAAAATTCAATGTTTATAATTTATTGCTTGTTTTCGGAATTGCTTCTGAGCTGGGCTTTGAACAGGATGAAATTCTTCAGGCGATCAGCCAGTTGAAAAGAGTTTCGGGGAGATTTGAGACGTTCAAATCAGACGGTGGAATCTTTTTTATTGTAGATTATGCCCATACTCCTGACGCCCTGGAAAATATCCTGGACAGCATTAATGATATCAGAACGAAAAACGAAAGACTGATCACAGTATTCGGTTGCGGAGGCGACAGAGATCACTCAAAAAGGCCTGAAATGGGAAATATTGCCACGAAAAAATCAACATTGGCCATTATCACTTCAGACAACCCGAGAACGGAAGATCCGGCAGCTATTATTAAAGAGATTGAAGCAGGCGTTGAGCCGCAGAATTTCAGCAAATACACTTCAATTCCCGACAGAAGAGAAGCGATAAAAATGGCCATAAAATTTGCCGAACCAAAAGACATCGTGCTTGTAGCCGGAAAAGGGCATGAAAACTATCAGGAAATCAATGGTGTAAAACATCATTTTGATGACAAAGAAACGATTAATGAGCTTTGGAAATTAATGAGCAAATAAAAATTTATAATCGATAATTGATAAATGTTAATTGATTTTATCATTCATCAATCATCATTTATCATTTATTAAAATTTGAAAAAATGCTATACTATCTATACGAATATCTGACCGACCACGGCATCCATGTTCCCGGACTTGGATTGTTAAAATACATCTCTTTCCGTGCAGGAATGGCGGTTCTGTTTTCTTTAACCATTGCGCTTATTTATGGGAAAAGAATCATCAATTATCTGAGAGCAAAGCAGATGGGCGAACTGGTGCGCGATCTTGGACTGGATGGGCAAAAGCAAAAAGAAGGAACTCCTACAATGGGAGGTCTTATCATCATTCTGGCAACCCTGATCCCGGTTTTATTGTTCACAAGAATCACAAATATTTATATCGTTCTTCTCATTGTTTCGGTATTATGGATGGGTGCCATCGGTTTTCTGGATGATTATCTGAAGAAAATTAAAAAGAATAAAGACGGTCTAAGTGGTAAGTTTAAGATCGTAGGACAAGTTGGATTAGGGTTAATTGTCGGTGTTACAATGTATTTCCACCCCGATATTACGGTTAAAAGAAAATATGCCGATGCCAAAGTGGTAAACCGCAACAATGTAGAGCAGAATTTTATGCCAACAGAAAAAATCGCCGTTTCCACAGTGCCTTTTGCTAAAAATAATGAGTTTGACTACAGTGGTATGCTGTTTTGGATGAATGATAAGGATGCTCACGAATGGGCGTGGATTGTTTTCATTCCCATTGTTATTTTTATTGTAACGGCCGTATCAAACGGCGCCAATATTACAGACGGAATCGACGGCCTTGCCGCAGGAACCAGCACGGTTATTCTACTGACACTCGGCTTGTTTGCTTACCTTTCGGGAAACATCATTTTCGCTGATTATCTGAATATTATGTTTCTTCCGAATATGGGTGAAACCACCATTTTTGTCGTAGCTATGGTAGGAGCTGTGATTGGTTTTTTCTGGTACAATACCTATCCTGCACAGGTTTTTATGGGAGATACCGGAAGCTTGATGCTGGGAGGCGTAATCGCTGTTTTAGCTATTATTTTAAGAAAAGAATTGATGATTCCCATACTGTGCGGAATCTTTTTGATAGAAAACATTTCCGTGATGCTACAGGTTATTGTTTTCAAATACAGAAAAAGAAAATACGGGCTGGAATACGCCCAGAACAATAGATTATTCAGAATGTCACCCCTGCATCATCATTATCAGAAAGGCGGTTTCCACGAAAGTAAAATCGTAAACAGGATGATCATTATAGGGGTAATGTTAGCAATTGTATGTCTCATTACATTGAAGATGAGATAAACCGGCAGTAAGCATCAGGCTTACAGCATAAAGCAAAAAAGTATGAAAATAGTTGTTTTAGGAGGAGGAGAAAGCGGTTGCGGTGCTGCTTATTTGGCTAAAAAACAAGGTCTGGAGGTATTTCTTTCAGACAAAGGAGCCATTAAAGATCAATATAAGCAGTTTCTTACAGATAATGAAATTGAATTTGAAGAAGAAAACCACAATGAAGAAAGAATTCTGAATGCCGACTGGATTGTCAAAAGCCCGGGAATTCCCAAAAAAAGCGGAGATCATCTATAAGATTCATGATAAAGGAATCAGGCTTTCTTCTGAAATTGAATTTGCTTCGGAATTTACAGATGCCAAAATTATTGCCATTACAGGAAGTAATGGAAAAACAACGACCACGTCTCTGATCTACTATATCCTGAAAAACGATGGATTGAATGTAGGTTTAGGCGGAAATATCGGTTACAGCTTTGCCAAGCAGGTTGCCGATGAAAATCATGAATATTACGTATTGGAAGTCAGCTCTTTCCAACTCGATGATATTCAGAATTTCAGACCATACATCTCTTTATTACTGAATTTGTCACAGGATCATCTGGATCAGTACAATTACAATTATGAAGAATATGCTTTGGCGAAATTCAGAATAGCTGAAAACCAAGAAAATGATAATTTCTTCATTTATAACAAGGATGATGAAATGAGCAAAAATATCCTTGAAAAGCTGGAGATTAAAGCGAAAATGATTCCTTTCTCCACCAAAGAAAGACTCAACGACGGAGGTTTTGTAGATGAAGACCGTATTGTGGTGAAGATGAAAGATGAATTCTCCATGAAAATTGAAGAATTGTCGCTCCTGGGAAATCATAATGTTGCCAACAGCCTGGCAGCGTCAATTGCCGGTAAGATATTGGAAATCAATAATGAAAGCATAAGAAATTCATTAATGACTTTTCAGGCGGTTGAACACAGGCTGGAGTTTGTCACAGAACTTGAAGGGGTGAAATACATCAACGACAGCAAAGCAACCAATGTCAACGCCACCTATTATGCCTTGGAAAGCATGAAAAACCCAACCGTTTGGATCGTGGGCGGAATAGACAAAGGAAATGACTATACCGAAATTGAAGATTTAGTTAAAAGAAAAGTAAAAGCAATTGTTTGCTTAGGTATTGATAATGAAAAAATTATAAACTTCTTTAAAAATAAGAAAGAGTTTATTTACGACACTTCAAGCATGGAAGAGGCGGTAAAGATCTCAAAATCTCTGGCTCAGAAAGGAGATACTGTTTTGCTCTCCCCATGCTGTGCAAGCTTTGATTTATTTAAAAGCTATGAAGACAGAGGAAAACAGTTTAAACAGCAGGTATTAAAAAATAAATAGAGTCCCAAAAAACTCCCTCTCCCTTGGAGAGGGTTGGGGTGAGGATATTATGAACGAACAAGACACAGAAAACAGATTTGAATTCCTGAAGGGCGATAAAGTACTTTGGATGGTCATTCTTGTGATCTCCATTTTCTCTATTTTCCCGGTCTATTCTGCAAGCTCAAATCTGGAATATATTGTGAATAACGGGACCACCACAGGTCACGTGATTAAGCATATGTTCTTTGTGGTCTTAGGTCTTGCGATCATGAGAGTAGTAGGAATGGTGAAATATGAATACATCGGCAAGCTCAGCAGCATCCTGTTAGGTTTAATGATTATTCTGTTGGTAGTCACCATGTTTACCGGCCAGACCATCGATGGGGCAAGTGCTTCCAGATGGCTAAAAATCCCCGGAACACCGATATCCTTTCAGCCATCTTCATTTGCTTTCCTGATGCTGATTATTTATCTCTGCAGGTATTTAACCAAAAAGATCACAAGAGAAAGGCTTCCGATTGAGAATATTATGTACATATTCGGGCCTATTCTGCTGGTTTTTGTACTCGTTGCAAAAGACAACGGATCTACGGCATTAATGATTTTAATGGTCTCTGTCATTGTTTTGATTATCGGGCAGCTGCACTGGAAATATATTGCAGGATTTATCTCTGTATCATTTATCGCCATTGTTTTGTTTTTAATTGTTGCTTTAAATACCAACCTTATCGGAGGAAACCGGGTACACACCTGGATGAGCCGTATCGAAACATTTACCTCAAGCAAAGCCAAAACAGCAGATGTTGACGATGAAAGTGTGAAAGCCAAAAACTACCAGGTGATGCAGGCCAAAGCGGCTATTGTCCATGGCGGAATTACCGGAATGGGACCCGGAAAAAGTGCATTAAAGCAAATGCTGCCACAATCTGCCTCCGACTTTATTTTCGCAGTGATTGTTGAAGAATACGGACTTATAGGAGCGGCTTTTCTCATCAGTCTGTATCTCATTATGATGATCAGGATCGTGATGATCGCCAGCAAGATGCCGGCTTTCTTCGGATCGTTGCTCGTGCTCAGCCTCGGGGTGATGATCTTTGTGCAACTTTCCGTAAATATTGCGGTGGCCATTAATCTGATTCCGGTGACTGGTCAACCATTGCCATTGATCAGCTACGGAGGAACATCCATGCTCGTCACCTATTTACAGCTGGGAATTATTTTAAATATCAGCTCAAGAATCCAGATTTATGATGAAGAAGGATTGGGCAAAAGGCAAAGTATTGCAGAAATAAATGACATTGCTTAAAGTAACAGAGAGTCCCGAAGGGACGACATAAATCAGGATAGGATATAAATCCTATTAAAGATATAATGAATGAATGAATGAATTATTTAATTGATTAAATATATAAAAATGAACAATCAATCAGCCGGTAGTCAAAAGCCAAAAGCCCTTCGCATACTGTTATCCGGAGGCGGAACAGGAGGACATATCTTCCCGGCAATTGCTATTGCAGACGAAATCAAAAAGAGATTTCCTAAGGCCGAGTTTTTGTTCATTGGTGCCAACGGCAAAATGGAAATGGAAAAAGTTCCGCAGGCTGGGTACAAAATACAAGGAATCGATATTACCGGAATCAACCGCGGAAATATCCTTTCCAATTTAGGGTTGCCTTTTAAGATTTTAAAAAGTTTATCCAAGTCCAAAAAAGATCATTAAAAACTTCGCCCCTGATTTGGCTATAGGCACAGGTGGTTTTGCCAGCGGGCCGGCTCTGTATGAAGCCAGTAAACTGGGGATTCCGATTTTTATTCAGGAGCAGAATGCACACGCAGGCGTAACGAATAAAATTTTAAGTAAAAAAGCAAAAGCCGTGTTTACCGCTTATCCCAAAGTAGAAGGCTTCCCGGCTGAAAAAATAAAGTTTCTGGGTAATCCCATTCGTTCAACTATTGTTTCCGGAATGCAGGATATTGTTCAGGCAAAAGAAAAAATGGGTCTTGATAAAGATAAACTGACCATTTTATCTGTCGGCGGATCTTTAGGTTCAAGAACATTAAACAATGCCTGGAAAGAAAATCTGGAAAACCTAAAGGAAAAAGGCTACCAATTGATCTGGCAGACCGGAAAACTGGACTATAAAGAAATTGTTGATGGGTTTCAGTTGTCAGTTGATGGAAATAACCAACAACCAGCAACCAGCAACCAGATACAAATAAAAGAATTCATCAAAGACATGGAAACCGCTTATTCCGCAGCAGATGTTATTGTTTCAAGAGCGGGAGCCATTGCCATTTCAGAACTGGCAGTAGCACAGAAACCGGTGTTATTGGTTCCATTTCCTTTTGCAGCGGAAGATCACCAGACTAAAAATGCGATGAACCTGGTAGAAAAAAATGCTGCAAGAATGGTAAAGGACTCTGAAATACAGGAAAAATTCTGGAATACCCTTTCAGAGATCTGCGAAAGTGAAGAATTGAGAAAAGAAATGTCTGATAATCTGAAATATTTTGCTAAGCCAAATGCAGCTAAAGAGATTGTGAATGAGATTTTTAAAGTGATATAAGTATAGTAGATGTCAAACGAACTATCAGTATATAGAAAATTCATTTATAAAGATGATGCTTTAGAATTAATTAAAATTCTTGAAGTTAATCATATTGATTATGAATTGGCAGACAATTCCTCCAGATTAGATTCAAACTTTGGAGCAGATGTCAACAGTCAGGAATTTGAATTAAAAATCCAGAAAGAAGACTTTAATAAAGTTGAAGAATTAGAGGAAAAGCTTGTAGAAAATGATGTGCAAAATGTTGAAAAAGATTATTATCTTTTTGAATATTCTGATGAGGAGCTTATTGAAATTATACTAAAAAAGGAAGAGTGGAGCAAATTTGATTACATGCTGGCTCAGAAAATTTTAAAAGAGAGAGGAAAAGAAATTAGTCCGGAAGTTCTCACGGTTATTACAAAACAAAGATTAGAGGAATTATCAAAAGAAGCTGAAGTTCCGAAACTGTGGTTTTACTTAGGATATTTCTTTGCATTTATTGGAGGCTTTTTAGGTATTATAATAGGATATACCATAATGTCTTACAAGAGAAATTTATCAAACGGAGAATCTGCTTATGTCTATAAGGAAGAAGACCGAAAACAAGGCAGGAATATATTAATCTGTTCAATAATCGGAGTTGTTTTTTGGATTGTTGTCAGATATTTAAACAAATATTAAAAATGAACATTTTAAAAACATATCAGAATTTTTACTTCGTGGGAATCGGAGGTATCGGGATGAGTGCTCTGGCACGGTATTTCCATGCTTCGGGCAAAAAAAGTTTCGGGGTATGATAAAACCAATACCAAGCTTACGCAGGCTCTGATGAACGAAGGAATTGATATTGTTTTTGATGATATAATTGACGAAAAAATCACGTCTCTTCAAAAGGAAGATACATTAGTAATTTATACACCGGCTATTAAAAAGCTTAGGATTTTAGATTATTTTAATAACAATCAGTTTGAAGTCTTAAAACGCGCAAAAGTTTTAGGGTTAATTACGGAAAATACAGATTGTATCGCAGTTGCCGGAACTCATGGAAAAACAACAACTTCTACATTGGTTTCGCATTTATGTAAAGAAGCAGATTTGCCGTTTTCCTGTTTCCTTGGAGGAATTTCTGAGAATTTTAAATCGAATTTCCTTTATAATGGGACACAGTATTCTGTGGTTGAGGCAGATGAATATGACCGAAGTTTCCTGAATCTATCCCCTGACTGGGCTGTGATCACATCGATTGATGCCGATCATCTCGATATTTATGGAGATAAAAATACTATTGAAGAAGGGTTCAGACAGTTTGCCGCATTGGTTCCGGAAGACAAACAGCTTTTTGTAAGAAAAGGAATTGACATCGGAAGACCTCATCTTACCTATGCTGTAAACGAGGAGGCAGATTATTATTCCGATAACCTGCGCATGAAGAATGATACGATCTATTTTGATTTTCATACTCCTGAAGAAACGGTAAAAGACTTTGCCTGGGAAATTCCGGGAATCCATAATGTAGAAAATGCAACGGCTGCATTGGCGATTCTCCACAAGTTAGGAGTAAGCTTTGAAACTCTTAAAAAGTCAATAGCCAATTTTAAAGGCATTAAAAGAAGATATACTAAACACAGATATGATAACGGTAAAATTTACATCGACGATTATGCTCACCACCCGACTGAAATTAATGCCGTAATGAGCTCGATCAGAACTTTTTATCCGGAAAAGAAACTGTTGGTAGTCTTCCAGCCGCATCTTTTCAGCAGAACAAGGGATTTTGCAGATGGATTTGCAGAAAGCCTGAGCCAGGCCGATGAATTGATCCTGCTCGATATTTATCCTGCGAGAGAGCTTCAGGAAAACTTTGAAGGAATTACTTCAAGTTGGTTATCGGAAAAAGTGACTTTAGATAAAAAGGAAGTTTCAACATTAAGCGATGCTTTTAATAAGATAAAAGAAAAAGAATTTGACATCCTTCTGACGGTAGGCGCAGGGAATATTGACACGTTGTATGACCCTATTTGTGAGTGGATGAAAGGAACACAAAGCACACGAAGATAATTTTTAAAATATTGAAAAAAGGGTTCACAAAGCCGCTTCGCTTAAAAAAGCATACAAGTGGAAATAATCGAGTGATAAATTCATTATTACTCTTATAGTTGAAACAGTTTTGTGAACCCCATGTTCAAAAAGAATAAAAATACACAAATGGATGAAAATGAAATTGCAAGAATTGTAGTTGATTCAGGATTAAAAGTTCATAGGAGTCTGGGATCTGGTTTATATGAAACGGTTTATGAACAATGTCTTGAATACGAATTGATAAAGAGAGGATTGTTGGTTGAAAGACAGAAATTTCTTTCAATACAATATGAAAACCTTAAAGTGAAAAACGCATTTAAAGTTGATTTGTTAGTAGAAAATAAAGTTGTTGTAGAAATTAAAGCTCAGGAAGCTTTGGATAATTTTCATAATGCTCAATTATTGAATTATTTAAAGGTTGGAAACTATAGATTAGGATTATTGTTAAATTTTAATTCTAAGCTTTTTAAAAATGGAATTAATAGAATAGTTAACGGATATATCAAGTAATTGTGGCTTTATAAGCGAAGCGGCTTTGTGAAACTAAAAAAAGCAGTAATAATAAATAAAAACTTTGTGAACTCCGTGTTCAAAAACAAAGACAGTAGCGAAAAATAGAATTACGGATATATACATAATCAAAAAAGCTCTTACAAGCGAAGCGGCTTTGTGAAACTAAAAAAAAGCAGTAATAATAAATAAAAACTTTGTGAACTCCGTGTTCAAACAAAATGAAAAATAAATACAGAATATTAAAAATTGCCGTCACAGTAATTCTTCTTGGGTTTCTGCTGAGCTTTTCACTGAAGAAATTCAGTGGTCAGAAGATTACGGACAATAAGATTTCTGTAAAGATGAGCGAGAAAACGCCGGTATATTTTATTGATGAAAAAGACATCAGGGAGATTGTAAAGAAAGAAAACCCTTCCGGGAAAGTGGGCGACTTGAATATTCCTGCGCTGGAAAAAAAGATCAATGCCCTTCCTGCGGTCGACAGTGCCAATGTTTATTTGAATCTGAATGGAAAACTGAATCTGGATATCAAGCAAAGAGTACCTGTTTTCAGGCTGAATAAAAACGGCAGAGACTTTTATGTAGATGAAAAAGGAGTTGAATTTCCGATCTCTAAAACATATTCCCATCCTTGTATGCTGGTGACGGGAGATGTCCAGAAAGATGAATATAAGAAATTGGCTGAGCTGGTTGAGAAAATTGATAAAGATGATTTCAGCAAGAAATATTTTATCGGAATATCGAAGGACAATGGCGATTATAACCTGCTGACAAGCGAAGGAAACTACAAAGTGGAAATCGGGGATCTCGATAATATTGAATTTAAGGTAAAAGGCTTTAAAACTTTCGTGG
Organism: Chryseobacterium sp. POE27; assembly: GCF_039727685.1. Taxonomy (NCBI): domain Bacteria; kingdom Pseudomonadati; phylum Bacteroidota; class Flavobacteriia; order Flavobacteriales; family Weeksellaceae; genus Chryseobacterium; species Chryseobacterium sp. POE27. The sequence continues at coordinate 2,842,574 of NZ_CP152475.1, read as the reverse complement.
AAAAATACCTGGTGTTTCAGGATCCCGAAAAGTACAATATGGTGTCTGTGAAATACCAGAACCAGATCGTAACGACTTTAAATCCTTATTTTAAAGAAAACGACAGTATTCTGAATGTAAGAAATAAAGAACTGGCTAAAGCTTCCATTGTTCCGGTAAAGAAACCCAACGATAAGCCAAAGCCGGTTGAGATAAAAAAGACAACGAAAAAAACAACCTCTTCATCAAAACCAAAAACAGTAACCAAGCCAAAAGAAATCAAAAAAACAGAGAAGAAGCCAACGGCAGAAAAGCCGAAAACAAAGGCAAAAGTTAAAATAGAATAAAAATCAAATCGATATAAACAATGGAAAATCAAGAGTATTCAGTAGGTCTGGACATCGGGACGACGAAAATCGTCGCGATTGTCGGAAGGAGGAATGCACACGGGAAAATAGAAGTTCTCGGTGTAGGGAAGGCTAAGAGTCTTGGTGTTCACAAAGGTATTGTGAATAATATTTCACAGACCATTAATTCAATCAAGGCTGCTGTGTCTGAGGCACAGTCCAGCGCAGGAGTTCCTATCCGTAAAGTGACGGTAGGTATTGCAGGAAAGCATATCCGTTCTCTCCAGCACTCCGATTATATTATGCGTGAACATCCGGACAAATTCATCACAGATGATGACATTGAAGCATTGAAAGATCAGGTCAAGAAGCTGGTCATGCTTCCCGGTGAAGAAATTATCCATGTCCTTCCTCAGGAATATAAGGTAGACTCCGAAGGAGAAATTCAGGAACCTGTCGGTATGCACGGAAAACGTCTGGAAGCCAACTTCCACGTTGTCGTAGGCCAGATGGGAAGCATCCGCAACATTGCAAGATGTGTCCGCGAAGCAGGGCTCGAAATGGAAGCTCTTACGCTGGAACCTTTAGCGTCTTCGGAAGCGGTACTAACCAAAGAAGAAAAAGAAGCCGGAGTAGCTATCGTAGATATCGGTGGCGGAACTACGGATATCGCTATATTTAAGGACAATATTATTCGCCACACCTGTGTAATTCCTTACGGTGGCGGAATAATTACAGAAGATATTAAAGAAGGCTGCTCGATCATTGAAAAGCATGCGGAACAGCTGAAAGTAAAATTCGGTTCTGCAGTTCCCGAGCTGGAAAAAGACAGTACGTACGTAACGATCCCGGGGCTTCACGGCAGACCGGATAAAGAGATTTCTCTGAAAACGCTTGCACAGATCATCAATGCAAGAGTGGAAGAAATCCTGGAAATGGTGAATACAGAGCTTAAGGCGTACGGAGCATTCGAACAGAAGAAAAAACTCATTGCAGGTATTGTTCTTACTGGGGGGTGGTTCCAATCTGAAGCATCTTCGTCAGCTTGCCAATTATACCACAGGTTTCGACAGCAGAATAGGTTTTGCCAATGAATATATAGCGAACGATAAAAATCAGTATCTTAAAGGACCTGAATTCGCGACTTCCATCGGATTGCTGATGGAGAGTTTAAAGATCAGGGACAAAAAGCAGCATGCTGACATTCAGGAGACCGTTCAGGAACAGGCAGAAGTAAAAGCAGAAGCCCACGTTCCCGCAGCCGATACAGTACATGAACCGCTACAGCAGACAGAAGCTGCCCAGCAGGAACAGACACTGAGCGAGCAGCAGGCTAAAAAAGCGGCGAAACTGACGTTCGGACAGACGCTAATGGAAAAAGTAAAAAAATTCTTTGAAGAAGTAGAGTAAATTATAAATGATGAAGTGATAAGCGATACATGATTTTTCCTTATCAATTATCATCAATCAATTATCAATTATAATTATAAAAAGTATAGTTATGGAAAATTTAGGGACACAGGGGTTTTCGTTTGATTTGCCAAAAGGAAATTCATCAATAATAAAAGTAATCGGTGTAGGAGGCGGTGGAAACAATGCCCTGAAGCACATGTACGAAAAAGGAATTCACGGGGTAGATTTCGTGATCTGCAACACAGATGCCCAGACATTGGATAATAACCCGGTTGCCAACAAAGTGCAGCTGGGAACTACCATTACCGAAGGTCTTGGCGCGGGGGCAGACCCTGAAGTAGGAGAAAAATCTGCTATCGAAAGCATCGAGGATATCAAAGCGGCAATGGGGCAAAATACCAAAATGGTCTTCATCACTGCCGGAATGGGTGGTGGTACCGGAACCGGTGCAGCTCCTGTTATTGCCAAAGTCGCAAAAGATATGGGAATCCTTACGGTAGGGATCGTTACCGTTCCTTTCAGCTTTGAAGGAAAAAGAAGACTGGAGCAGGCGGAAAACGGACTAGATAAATTAAGAAACAACGTAGACTCTCTTATTGTTATTAATAATGATAAGCTGAGGCAGCAATTCGGAAACCTTGGTTTCAAACAGGGATTCTCAAAGGCCGATGAAGTGTTGACTAATGCTGCCAAAGGAATGGCTGAAGTAATTACCGGTTACTTCGATGTAAACATTGACTTTAGAGATGCTAAATCTGTGCTTCAGAACTCGGGAACGGCATTAATGTCTACAGGGGTAGCTTCAGGGGAAAATAAAGCCGAAGAAGCCGTAAGAAAAGCACTGGATTCCCCATTGCTGAACGATAACAAGATTACCGGAGCCAAAAACGTGCTTTTGCTGATCAGAAGTGGCGCGGAAGAGGTAACGATGGACGAAATCGGGGTGATCATGGATCATATCCAGAAAGAAGCCGGACACACAGCCGATATTATTTTCGGGGTGGGTTCTGATGAAGAGCTCGGCGATTCTGTAAGCGTTCTTGTAATTGCTACAGGTTTCTCAAACGACAATAAAAAGTTTTCCGGGCCTACAGAGAAGATCAAGATCAGCCTCAATGACAGCTTCGATTCACCGAAAGAATCTCCTTTTAAAACAAGACAGGAGAGAGAAGAAGTGCCTGAGCAGGGCTATGATTTCGGGGGGAAAAAACCTTTTCAGACTGGATGATGAAGACAATGATGCGCCATTCTTCGGATCGTCCCCTGAAAAAAAAATGACCATTGAAGAAGAACCTGCCAGAACCGAAATAAAATTCACTGACAGAGAAGAAGATACATTACATACACCGGAACAAAGCTGGAGAAACGAAGAGGAAGAAGAATCATTCAGCCTGTTTTCACTGGATGAAGAACAGGAAGATGCCAACGACCTTGAAATAGAATCTTTCAAGTTTGATTTCGACCATAAAAAAGAAGAACAGCAGACCACAGGATCTTCCGCATCTTCTTATTTTGAAGAGAAGTCTGTAGAATTCAGCTTTTTTGTGAATGAGCCGAAGAATAGCGAGCCGAAGTCTGACTCCGGACAGCCAAAAGCTGAATTCACCGCTGCAAGCGAAGTAAACCAGCTTACGCAAGAGCCTCTTCAGAAGGTAGAGCATTTCTTTCAGCATCTGAAAGAAGAGCCGGTAGTGGAAACTAAATCGGAAACGGAAGCTCCGAAGCCTGCGGAAGAAGAATTCACGTTTGTGAATAAAACTGTAGATCAGGAGAGAGTAATGGAAAGAAGAAACAAGCTGAAAGAATTCAATTCACGCTACCAGAGCTTCGACAGCACCAGCGAGTTTGAGTCTGTTCCTGCCTTCAAAAGAAAGAATATCTCTATTGACGGATCCAACGCTTCAGATCAGAACATCAACACCTATCTGTCTGACAACAACGGAAACATGCAGATCAGAGAAAACAGGTTTTTGAATAAAGATGTAGATTAATTGCTACTGGCGATTGGCTTCTGGCAAATGGCTTTAAAAGTCAGATTAAAGAGCCAATAGCTAATTGCCAATAGCTAAATGCCAAATAAAATGAGTTTAGAAAATACCATAAGCGAAGCGATAAAAACAGCGATGAGAGCTAAAGACAGAGTGGCTTTGGATTCTCTTCGTGCTGTAAAGTCGCAGATATTACTCCTTAAAACGGAAGCCCGGGACGCAGAAGTGACCGAGGAGCAGGAGATCGCCATTCTTCAGAGAATGGTAAAGCAGCGTAAGGATTCTTACGATCAGTTTACTGCGCAGGGAAGAAATGACCTGGCAGAAGTAGAGGAAGCCCAGATGAAAATCATAGAGCAGTTCCTTCCCAAGCAGCTCTCTGCAGAAGAGCTGGAAGCTGCGATAAAAAACATTATTGCCGAAACAGGAGCCGGATCAATAAAAGATTTAGGTAAAGTAATGGCAGCAGCTTCAAAATCTTTAGCCGGTAAATCCGACGGAAAGAGTATTTCCGAGACGGCAAAAAGACTGCTCTCCTAGTTAGTTGTTGGTTGACTGTTGCTTGTTGACAGGCCTTAAAACCATCAACTTTTTTTATAAGGATATTCAACCTTTGCATATCGATTTGATTAAAGAAGCCCGGAACCTTATCAGTTCCGGGCTTACTTTTATCCTTAGTTAATGTTCAGTTCCGGGGAACTGAACGTTGTCTTAGTTCTGAGAGGGAAATCTTTTCATGGTAGTGATTTCAGAATCTTTTCAAATATAAGCTTTTTTATTGATGATACCCTCTAATAACCATCATAAAATCAGCTTTATATACAGAATATACAGATCTTTTAGTATTCTTGCATGCCGTCCCTCAACAGCACTGCCTCCACCCTATAAGATCCATATCTATTCCAATAGCCTTCCACATTATATATAGCTCTTTAGTATTTCCTGCATTACTGTCCCTCAACAGCACTGCCTTCACTCTATAAGATCCATACACCTAATTCAATAGACTTCTACATTATACAGGTCTTTTAGCATTCCTGCATTGCCGTCCCTCAACAGCACTGCTTTCATCCTATAAGATCCCTGCTCATGAGACCTCCAAATCATCGCTTTCCTTTAAAACACTCCACTCTGAAATTCCCCTTCGCTCTCAAACGCTAAGACGTTTCTATTTTTTTATTTTCCGACTTCAAAACCCTTCCACATTATATACAGTTCCTTTATTATTTCCCGCATTGCTGTCCCTCAACAGCACTGCCGTCATCCTATAAGATCACTGTTCATGAGAACTCCACATCATCGCTCTCCTTTCAACACTCTACCCTCAAATACTCCAACTCCAAAACCCTTCCCCATTATATACAGGCCTTTTAGCATTCTCTGCATTACTGTCCCTCAACAGCACTGCCGTCATCCTATAAGATCACTGCTCATGAGACCTCCACATCATCGCTCTCCTTTCAAAACACTACAAAACTACTACTAATGAAACTCCCATCCCGCTCTCAGGCGCTAAGATGTTCCGATTTTTCTATTTTCCGACTTCATAAAGCCTTCCACATTATATACAGTTCCTTTATTTCCTGCATTGCTGTCCCTCAACAGCACTGCAATCATCCTTAAGATCACTGTCCATGAGTTCCTCTACATTACGCTCTTCTTCAAATACTCTTACGCTAAAATTCTTCTCATACTGTTATCTTCTCATACTTTACATTAATACTGGTCCTTTACTCATCTCATATGCCTGATCAAAATAGCCACTCAGCGAAACAACCTTTGAATTATCCATTGGGTTGATATACCTTAGGAACATCTGTTCCGTAGAATGTCCTGTTGCTTCCATCAACAGAGAAGTTGGGATCTTTCCGTAGAAGTTCGTGGCAAAGCTCCGTCTTCCGATGTGGCTGGTAATCAGCTCCCATTTCTCTTTGATCACTGTTGCCAGTCTGTGAAACACCCTTTTTTTCGCCTTCACTTTGTTGTGCAATCCTGCCAGCCTGGCGATCTCCTTGATCTGTCTGTTGTAGACCGCATCTCTTATCTCTTCAGGGAATTCGCCACCATTTTTCCTGATAATCTCAACGACGGCGGGGTGCATGGGCAGGGTAATTTCTTTCCTGGTTTTCTTCTGCATAAAAGAGACACATGTGATCCCTTTCACCTCGATCAGCTTTTCGCTGGTGAACTTCATAAAATCGGAAACCCTCTGACCGGTATAGCAGCTGATCAGCAGCCACTTTTTCGCCGATAACAGCTCATCCGGAACCTCACACTCCTCAATACTCCTGATCTCATCGTCTGAGAAGGTGATCATTTCACGGCGAAGGCCATCCCTGCGGATATCCAGCTCGCGGACTTTCGTTCTCATTCCTTGCCGCTCTAAATAATTAAGAATGGTCTTTACAAAGTGGATGCTTCGGTAGATGGTATTTTCGCTGTACCTTTCTTGTTTTCCGAAATCGATGAATTCGCGTACAAACTCGTAGTTGATCTCATTGACCTGAAGCCTTCTGCAAAGTTTTCCCTGGAAACGCCCCATAAGACGAAAAAACACCATATACCTCTTGTAGGTAGAATGGCATATCAGCGCTCTTCGTGAAGCAATATACTCGTGCATATAGCTCATGAAAGTATCCGGGGTGTACACATGCTCCTTTTCCAGGCTGAGGTCTTTGACGATTCTCGCCAGCCTTCGGTGCGAAACCGGTCTTTTTCTTTTGATGCTAAGAATATCCAGGAGACGCATCCGGATATTATCAAGCTTGTGATTGATCATTTTGCTTCTTTTCAGGTAGATGTTGATGGGCCTTTGCCTGTCGCTATCCCATTCATGAGGGTCTATCCTGAGATAGGTTCTGAAGCGAAAATGAACTTTGCCCTCTGCGTCGCGAACCACAACACGCAGATCGGCCGATTCCCCCTTGGCAGGGAGGAAATACTGAATTTCCATAGTGTTAAATTATAGGTTTTTAAAAAGTTTTTTTTTGACCCCTAATTTAACATAAAAAAAGTAGTCCAGCCTAGACTACTTTTCCGGACAAATGTAAACAAATTATTTTTACTTCCAAATAAATAACGAATTGTTTTTTAGTTGATTAGTTTTTTAAGCAATGTAAAGACCGCTTGAGAAACTCTCGAATTAATACACCTGATTTTAACATAGAATTTAGCATTAAGTCTTTGTAACAATTGATTAATGCAGAAAAGTAGTCTAGGCTGGACTACTTTTTAAAACACTCCCTCTATAAAACTAAAAATGATGATTTATTCCCTGACACCCAACTCTCTGCGCGTATTCCTGAGGATTTTGTCCTTTGCGGTACTGCTTGTTCCGGTGTCAATATCCTCTCAGTTTTCGTTTTCATCCGGTTCCGATCTCTTTATTTCCGAAGGCTCCTACCTGTACACCGAACAGCCGGTTACCCTTACCACTACAGACACTCCCCGCCCGCAGCTATCAACAAACAGCCAGGCAGTAGCTCCCCAACCTAAGGTGATTAAAGCATCATCAAAAGCCTTAGCTCCCGGACCTTCTGCAGAAAGCAAAAGAAATTCTTCTTTCCGTTATATCCCTTCTGAAAACACGCATCACTTCAGCACCCCGGGAAGCCTCTCTTCACTGGCCGTTCTGGAAACTTCTCTCCTGAAGCTGCAACATAAAACAATACCATCATCTTTTCTTCTATTGATAAGCGCAAGATGGGATCAGGAAAAATATATTCATGACACATACTATCCTTTTCAGCTAAAACATATCACCATCAATCATTTCGGACGTCCTCCGCCTGTGCTTCAATCTTAAGGCACAAGAGTTTTTTTGACACATTAGTCACATAAGAGGTAAGATTGCAACTTTGAAAACAAAAAGAACACATCAGTTCTTGAAAATCGAAGATTTTCCTTGGCATCAAATGGTCATTCACTATCCACTTTGTTTGTCATCCCATAGGAATCTCAGCAAAGAAAATCACATAACATTAGTGGAATTAGTGTTCAACTATTAGTGCCATGCGTGTTTCATCAATTTGAGTGTTTTTTCGTAACAAGGTGAAGAAAAAATGTATCGAGAATGACATTTATCCTCAAACTCACAAACTTCTCGATACGATTTTTTCAAAATCTACTCGAAGTGACGAGCCCGTCGAAGCTATTATTGAGTGGGAGGGTTTGAGAGTGGGAGCGTTTTAGGGTCGGAGGGCCGTCAATTCGAGTGTTTTTTCGTAACGAAGTGAAGAAAAAATGTATCGAGAATGACATTTATCCTCAAACTCACAAACTTCTCGATACGATTTCTTCAAAATCTACTCGAAGTGACGGAGGGTTTTAGTGAGGGTGAATTTTAGGATTGGAGGGCCGTCAATTCGAGTGTTTTTTCGTAACAAGGTGAAGAAAAATGTATCGAGAATGAATTTATCCTCAAACTCACAAACTTCTCGATATGATTTCTTCAAAATCTACTCGAAGTGACGAGCCTGTCGAAGCTATTATTGAGTCGGAGGGTTTGAGAGTGGGAGCATTTTAGGGTTGGAGGGCCGTCAATTCGAGTGTTTTTTCGTAACGAAGTGAAGAAAAAATGTATCGAGAATGAAGTTTATTCTCAAACTCAAAAGCTTCTCGATACGATTTTTTCAAAATCTACTCGAAGTGACGAGCCTGTCGAAGCTATTATTGAGTCGGAGGGTTTGAGAGTGGGAGCGTTTTAGGGTCGAGGGTCGTCAATTCGAGTGTTTTTTCGTAACAAGGTGAAGAAAAAATGTATCGAGAATGAATTTATCCTCAACTCACAAACTTCTCGATATGATTTTTTCAAAATCTACTCGAAGTGACGGAGGGTTTTAGTGAGGGTGAGTTTTAGGGTTGGGGTGGAATATGGGATGGTTTGAGAGGGGAAATAGTGGCTTCGAGTCACCTCAGCCACCAGGACTCTCCCACACTCAAACTCTAAAACCCTCCAACTCTAAAAACTCTGCGAGCTCCTATAAGTGAAACGCCTTTGTGAAACTAAAAGCACATCATATATAAAAAATCTTAGCGCACTTCGTGTTCAAATAACAAAGTCAACAAAAAATACAAACAACAAACATAAATACAAAACAATGAAACAATTAATTACAACAGCTGTTCTGCTCTTCAGCACCACAGTATTCGCTCAGGTGGGGATTAATAATACATCTCCAAAAGCTACCCTCGACATTACCGCCAAAACCAACGGAACCAAACCCGAAGGACTCATCATCCCGCAATTATCCGGAGACCAGATCCGTGCAGCAACAGCAGCGTCAGTCTATGGGACAGCACAAAAGGGCCTCATCGTCTATGCATCTGCTGCCGATTCGGCTCCTGCAGGAGCGACAGCAAGTATTACCGCTCCGGGATATTATTATTTCGACGGCAGTGCATGGCAGAAGATCGCAACCGGAAATACGTTAAATACCTCTCTTGCCAGCGGAAACATCTTGGTGGGAAGTTCATCGAATGTAGCCACAGCCGTAATTCCAACAGGAGACGTAGCCATTTCTAATACCGGAGCCACTTCCATAGGTGCAGGAAAGGTAACAACGACCCACCTTGCCAATAATGCAGTAACCGTTGCCAAGCTCCCTACAGGAGCTACCGCTACAACTTTTCTAAGAGGAGACGGAACATGGGTGACACCTACTGATACCAATACCACTTACACCGGTTCAACATCTATAGGCCTTAATGGAACAAGCTTTGAAAGAGCTGCATTAACAGGAGATGTAACAGCTTCAGCCAACAGCAATGCTACGACCATAGCAGCTAACGCCGTAACAACATCGAAGATTGCCAATAATGCAGTAACCGTTGCCAAACTTCCTACAGGAGCTACCGCTACAACTTTTCTAAGAGGAGACGGAACATGGGTGACACCTACTGATACCAATACCACGTACACAGGTTCAACATCTATAGGGCTCAATGGAACAAGCTTTGAAAGAGCTGCATTAACAGGAGACGTAACAGCTTCTGCCAACAGCAATGCCACCACTATAACAGCTAATGCCGTAAATTCAGCTAAAATCGCTGATGGAACCGTTGCTAACGGAGACTTGGCGAATATGGCAGCTTTTACCGTCAAAGGAAACGCGACCAATGCCGTAGCTGCCCCAACCGATATTGCCGCAGGAACAGACGGCAATGTATTGAGAAGAAGCGGAACGGCCTTAGGCTTCGGAACTGTTGATACGGCAGGAATTACAGATGGTGCCGTGACGACTAATAAGATTTTGGATGCTACAGTAGCCAACATAGATCTTGCAACAGGCACAGGAGGAATTTACAAAGGAAGCGGATCTTTAGCCGGTAACACCACAGTGGCACAAAATGCCAATACCTTAGCTTTTACTTCTACTGCAACTACTGGAACCAGTCATTTTACGGTGGATGGTAGTACATTAAATGTAGATGCCGTGAATAATAGGCTGGGGATAGGAACAAGTTCTCCATCAACGAAGCTAGAGATTAATTCAAGTACATCTGGAGCAATAAAAATAGTTGATGGTACACAGGGAGATGGCAAAGTGCTGGTGAGTGATGCAAATGGTTTGGGAACATGGAAAAATGCATCTACAACCTCTGGTACATTGATTTATAGCGGAGCAGCTACCACACGTTATGTACCGGGTTCAACATATATCAGAGTTGACCTTGGCTCCATTCCTGCTACAGTTTGGGATAAGGTCTATAACGCAGCCGGAAGAGCATATATAATATCTCAGAATATAGCATTGGGCTATATTCATCAAACAACTGTATGGGCAATCGGAGACCGTAATAATTTCCAGACTTATGGCTTCTTTTTTAATGATGTCTACTGGTCTACTTTTAATTCAAGCACATCAACTTGGCAGTATCAAGCCTCACGTGCACCATTGCCGGATTTTATTGAAATATATGTTTTCTAATCAATGAAGTATAGCCCCCGCTCGCGCTGGTTTTAAAATATAACGGGAAATCCGATGTCGCGGATTGCAATCCGTGACTTACATAACCAATTAAATCTAATCCTCATAGGTTTTAGAAACCTGTGAGGATTTAATAACAAATTTAACAACCATTTAAAATCAACAACAATGGCAACAATTCTTCACAAAATCAAAGCGTATCTCTACGATAACGTTTTAACCAAAGACAATCCTAATGACCTAACCGCCAAAACAGCAAGTGAGCGAAGCCTCAATGTACAGCAGATCTGCCAGTCAGCTGCCAACCGCGGAGGGGCAGATATTTCTGCTTCGGCAATGGAGCATGCGACTGAGCTTTTCCTGAAAGAAATGGCATACCAGCTGTGTGACGGGTATTCTATTAATACCGGCTACTTTACAGCCAATACCACCATTCGTGGGGTTTTTGATAGTCCGTCAGAGACATTTAACAAAGATAAGCACAGCATCATCTTTCAGTTCAACCAGGGAGAGAAGCTTCGTGTAGAGATTCCCAATATTGAAGTTGAAATCCTGGGCGTGGCAGAGGCTTCTGCAATAATCTTGCAGGTGACGGACGTGAAGAGCGGTTCGGTCAATGATCTTCTTACTCCCGGAAGAAACCTTAAGATTGCCGGAAGCAAGATCAAGGTAGCGGGTAACGATCCTTTTGTTGGGGTATTCTTTGTGAACACGACTTCTAATGTAAGAACGATCGTAGAGGAAAGTGATATGGTAACCAATAATCCTTCGGAGCTTATTGTGGTGGTTCCTCCATTACCCGCAGGCACCTATCATCTGGAAGTAGTAACCCAATATGCCGGCAGTATCATGCTCAAAGAACCCCGTACCGCTGTTTTTGACCGCGAGCTCACCGTACAGTAAAACATGAGGATTGCAACGGTGCTTGCAAGGGGCATGCAAGGGAGCTAACAAGGCCATTACACCGAGGCTTGCAAGGTGTCTGCTTCGGTGCTAACACGATGCTTGCACCGTACCGTGCAATCGGATTGCAAAAAGAAGAAGCTCTTTTCCGGCCGGCAAAAGAGCAGTGTATCATAAAGTCCGGCTAATATCATTTGTCTGCGCTCCGGTTGGGTTTTGGGCCCCGGCCGGAGTTTTTTTGTGGAAGGGTTTTCGAGTTTGAGGGTGAGAGTGTTTTTGAGTATCTGAGTATGGGAGTTTCTACGGAACGACAAAGAGTTGTAAAATGCCGGTGACTGAGGATCTCGAAGTCACATCCTCCCCTACATCATGGAAAATTAATTTTAACGCCACGAGCGCAAGGTTTTGTTTGAAATTAATTGCGCATATTTTCCGTTCGCAAAGGTACTTCGACAGGCTCAGCATAAACTATAATGCTCAGCAAATGATAGCTAAATTTAATATTGCATTGTTTTTTTGAACACGAAGCCCACTAAGATTTTTTGAAAGTATGGTGCATACGTAGTTTCACAAAGCCGTTGCACTTAAAAGAGAACGCAGAGTTTATCGTCACTTCGAGTAGATTTTGAAAAAATCGTATCGAGAAGTTTGTGAGTTCGAGGATAAATGCCATTCTCGATACATTTTTTCTTCACCTTGTTACGAAAAAACACTCGAATTGACGAGGAATCCAATACTTAAAATTTAGTATCACCAAGCCGTTCCACTTAGAAGAGAGCACCAAGCCAAGTATTGTGAAGACTAACTATAAACTTTAGAAACCCCACCTTACCACTCCGATTGTCATCCCGTAGGGATCTAAGCCCGAATCTTTACATGCTAATGTTAAAAACTATGCCGAGATTCCTCCCGGAAATCGAAGATTCGACGGAGTCAATGACAAAGTGGGTGTTTTAGGGTCGGAGGGTTTGAGAGTATGAGAGTGGGAGTATTTGGTGGCTTCGGCTCCGTTCAGCCACCAAGACTTTTTAAAAGTTGCTAACATTTGTTGAGCGTTAGAGATTCTTCACTCCGCTTCGCTGTGTTCAGAATGACAGCTGAGTATAAGGAACCGCAAATAGTTGTAAAATGGTGGGGTCTGAGGTCACTTGAAGGCCTGCGTTACAAGATATACTTAGTATCTATAAAATCAGTCAGCCAGACATTATTTTCGGAAAGGTAAAACAGAATTCCTTCTTTAAACATTTGCCCTGTCATGATGGTCAGAATAACTGGTTTTCCATGACGCATGCCGACCTTTGTTGCCGTTTCTTTATCACTGCTTAAATGAACATGTTGCCTGTTTCTTTTTTCGATTCCTTTATCTAAAATAGAATCGAGATTGGCCTGCGCCGTTCCATGGTAAAGGAACTCAGGCGGTTGTTGTGGATTCAGCGCTAAATCAATATCAATAGAATGCCCCTGATTGGCTCTGATCCTGGTTTTGTCTTCATTAAAAATAAAACGCCTCTTGTCATTGGTTTCTACCACCTCATCAAGATCTTCAAGGGTGAAATGTATTGCATGGTTTGAGCATTTTTCCTTTAATTCCTCAACATCTGCCCAGCCGTTTTCATCTAAATTTAAGTTGATGGTTTCAGGTTTATGACGGAGAATGAGGCTGAGGAATTTGCTTATCTTTTTCTTTTGCTGTTCGTTCATGGTTGGTGTTTTATTTCATTAATTTATTCTCCAATATAATACATAATTTTTCAATATCCTGTCTTCTTACCAATTGTGTCTGACAGCCACTGGTGGTGACTGAGGGCCTCGAAATGAATTTTAACGCTACGAGCGCAAGGTTTTATTTAAATGATGGTGTTTATTTTTTCGTTCGCAATGGCGCTCTGCTCAGCAAATGATAGCTAATCCACACTTCTAAAATCATGCTTTTCATATACATTGGTGCCTGCCACCGAAGCTATGCACTCCTGTCACCCTGAGCTTGTCGAAGGGCCAGTATAATACTCACATCCTAATAACTAAGGCTTCGACAGGCTCAGCCTGACACCGTATATCATATTGTTTTTGAACACGAAGTCCACTAAGATTTTTTGAAAGCATTACGTATAAGTTTCACAAAGCCGTTCCACTTAGAAGAGAACGCAAAGCCCCTATTGTAATGGCTGGCTGCAATTGATAATAAGCACAACTTATAAATTCCACTCCCTTGGAGGGGTGGCGAAAATTCAAAGAATTTTTGACGGGGTGGTTCAAGAATCTAAGCCCGAATCTTTCCATGCTAACTTTAACAGCTATGCCGAGATTCCTACCGGAAATCGAAGATTATCTCCTTTTAGTCGATGAATGTTATTTCGACGGAGTCAATGACAAAGTGGGTGTTTTAGGGTCGGAGGGTTTGAGAGTATGAGAGTATAAGTATTTGGTGGCTGAGCGGAGCCGAAGCCACCAAGACTTTTTAAGAGTTGCTATCATTTGCTGAGCGTTAGAGATTCTTCACTCCGCTTCGCTGTGTTCAAAATGACAGCTGAGTGTAAGGAACCGCAAAGAGTTGTAGAATGGTGGTGACTGAGGATCTCGAAGTCACATCCTGTACATCAAGCAAGACTGACGAGTTTATCAAACAGTAATTTCATTCCTTTTGTAGCCGTTTCTTTCATGACAACGGCTCTTTGTCCGTACCCAAAGCCTGTTTCATTAGGGTTAATAACAATAAGAAGACAGTCGTCTTTGATATCATGGAGCAATCCGGCAGCCGGATATACCTGTAAGGAAGTACCGATTACAAGGAAAATATCAGCTTCCCTTGCCATTTTGGTCGCTTCTCTCATCAACGGAACATCTTCCCCGAACCACACGATGAAAGGCCGCAACTGCGCACCATCTTCTGCTTTATCGCCAATGTTGATATCGCCTTTCTGTTCGTAAATCAGGTTTTTGTTATTGCATGAACATGATTTGAACAGTTCGCCATGCAGATGCAGGATATTGTTGGAGCCTGCCCTTTCATGCAGATCATCAATATTCTGGGTAATGATCTGAACATCGAAATGCTGTTCCAGTTCAGCCAGCAAATGGTGTGCTTCATTGGGTTGTACTTCATGAAGCTGTCGACGGCGCTGGTTGTAAAATTCCAGGACCAGACTCCTGTCTTTTCTCCATCCTTCGGGACTGGCAACATCTGTAATGCTATGATTTTCCCAGAGTCCGTCTCCGTCTCTGAAGGTTTTTATTCCGCTTTCGGCACTGATTCCGGCACCGGTTAATATGGTTAGTTTTTTCATTTTGTTTTTGTTATGTAATTAAACGCAGAGCCCACAAAGAATTTTTGTAAACAATCTTTAAAATGGGTTAAAGCTCATTCCTATTGATGATAACCCACATTTTAATATAATACACCCGTTGTGCATTTGATCCATTCTCGTCCCTTCGAGTAGATTTTTTCAAAAATCTACTCGAGAAGTTGCACTGCGAGTTGCCATACTTATAGGTTCTCGATAAAAAATTCTTTCAGAATTTTACTCGAACAGACGGACGAATATTCGTATTGTGTAATTAACGCACACGTCACTTCGAGTAGATTTTTGAAAAAAATCGTATCGAGAAGCTGGGCTGCCTGTCGGTGGTATTCATAAGTTCTCGATACATTTTTTCTTCACCTTGTTACGAAAAAACACTCGAATTGACGAATCAAATATTGAAATATTTCAAAATGCACAATGGATTATATTATTTTTCAATAATTCTTCTATAAATGTCTTCATTTTCATCATCAAAGCATACGAAAATGACTTTCTCAAGGATATCAGATTTAAAATCCCTTACCGATTCAACCGCAATTGTTCCGGCTAATTCTTTAGGGAATCTGTACACACCCGTGCTGATGTTGGGAAAAGCGATGACTTTTACCCCCAGGCTTTCAGCCAGCTTCATGGAATTTCTATAGCAGTTGGCCAAAAGAGCAGAACATTCTTCTTCATTTCCATTCCAAACCGGCCCTACGGTGTGAATAACGTATTTAGCAGGAAGGTTTCCGGCCTTTGTCACAACCGCTTCTCCGGTTTTGCATTTCCCCTGCCTGTTTCTGATTTCTTTACATTCTTCTAAAATCTTTGATCCACCCGCCCGGTGTATGGCCCCGTCTACTCCACCTCCGCCGAGTAAAGAAGAATTGGCTGCATTGACGATAACATCTGCTTGAATTCGGGTAATATCTCCTTTTATTATTTCGATTTTCATGAGACCTTAATTAACTAGGATTTAAATTTACAATCAAACTTTCAATTTCAGTATTGATCGGCTTCTTAAAATCTTTTCCTATAAATACTTTTATTACCTCAATATTTCCGGCAATAGCTTGGTTAAAAGCTCCCAGCTCTTCAGCAGGAATCCATAATTCATTATGATTCTTTGCTCCGACATTTTGAGACGGATATTTATTCAGGAAACTCTCCACCATTTCAAAACGTGTTACGAACCTAAGATAGTTTCCTGATTCGTCTCGCGTATTCCATTTTTCGGCAATTTCGGAAGCATAATCTTCGTTAAGAACCGGATAGAATATCGGCTGCCATTCCAGTCTGGCAGGAAATTCTTTGTACTTGCTTTCGATAATTAAAAGCATTTCTTTCTCCCCGACCGGTCTGTATAGCGTTTTTGTTTTCATTTCTTCTTCTTCTTAATTTAAGTTTCGGCTAAAGCCTTTTAACCATTCAATCTTTAAAATGGGCTAAAGCCCATTCCTATTGATATGATAATCCACTTGACGAATCAACACAAGTATAGTACATTTTGACATGCTGTATTTTGATTCAATAGCCAACTTAAATTTGTCTTTATTTAAAATTTATTCATCCATCCTTTTAAAATCCTTTGCATACGGAGAATATGATCCGAATAGGGCATCAAACTTCGTCGTAAGCTTTTTAATACTGAATTCTTCATCCAGCTGATCCAGGCAGGTAATGACCAAGTTTTTGCGGTATGCATATCCATAGCCTTCATCCACTTTCAAAGCATAATTCAGCAGCTCATAATCCAGATCTCCTGTACGGAAGACTCCCTGGTATTCATTAAAGGCACAGGTTTCTTCTTCATTGTTCTGCAAAGGCAGTTGCTTTTCATTACTCATCCATCCGTTGCCGTGGCGTGTAGCATAGATTCTGGTGACATAAAACATTTCGATATGCTCAATTCCTAATTGCCGGCATACTTCATGGGCATTTTTTGATGTGGTATGAGCATACGTCACATTTGGAAATACACCATGATCCATATCGAGCAGGATTCCCTGGCTGCCTTCAAAAATAAGATGTTCAAATGAATTGAGGTAGTCATAACCTGCAATATTCCACTCTATCTGATCGATGGCATTCAGAAAATCATCCAGCGCATTTTGTATCTCCTCTCCTTCCGAAAAGCCATAATAAAAGGCTATCCCTTTTAGCTTTTCGATCAGCAGGGATCTTGGAGCGATCAGGTCGGCGGCAAAAAGCCTGTACGGACTTTCATGCCGTTTCATGGTAGCTCCTACTCCTTTTCCGCAGGTTCCATGTTCGGTATTTCTCACATCTTTTCTGTTGTGAAGCACATCGAAAGGCGTCGTCACTCTGGCCAGCGGATGAATATGAAGGTTGGTGTTTCCGTTTTTATCTTTTAATTCCTTCCATTCATTATACAGGAAAACCGGATGGATGGTACAATGTTCCGTAAAATAAGACGGCAGCCCCCGCAATGCTCCGCTGCAAAAGCTGGAATGCACATGCTTCCTGTCATCGATCATCACCGTATGTGCGGCCTGTTGCCCTCCCGAAAACCGGATCACAACAGCATTGGAATTCCGGGATGCCAGAAAATCTGTGGTAATCCCTTTTCCTTCGTCTCCGAATCCCAAACCTATGACAATATCTGCTGTTTTCATCTTTTATAGTATCTGAATTTCACCCCATCCTTCACGGTTTCCGTATCCTGACTCTTTGTAGGTCTTGCATACGATTTCTTTGACAACGTATGGCACATCCCTGTAATCGGTTATAGAAACACAGTGTTGCCCCAGCAGTTCTTTCCAGCCACGGTCTGCCCGTATGGCCTGCTCTGAGTGCAGAACACTGATGTGATACACCTCATATTTCTTCCTTGCTTCGGCAAGGAGTTCTGTATGGGTAAACGTCTGCTGCCCCGTTCCCATGATTTCTCTGATTGCAGAGGCAGGAAGCGTTTTCAGGCAAGGTTCATCACCTATGGTAAACAGCAGCCCTTTTTGGTTTCTTTTTTCAAAGGCATCGGTTCTGGTATGGAAAGCGGCAAAATACCAGGCCAGAAGATAACTTTCTCCAGCGTTTCCGCCCCCTCCGGATTCGATGTATGTTCGGGTAAGCCACATATCAAGTTCTTCATCCCCGGATTCAAACTGCCCTGCCTGTAAAGGATAATTATCACATTCATGATCCCCGATTCCCATAAATAGCAAGGCAGCATCGGGAACGCCCCCCTGAATGATTCCGCCCATTAATTTAGGAAGCCCTTCCTGAATTAGGTTGTAAGGAATATGTCCCATGCTTCCGGTAACATCCAGCCCTAAAATAATCGGAAATGAGTTCAGATGTACGGATGAATCTCTTGCCTCCCTGAAAGATATGCCATTTGGATTCATAGATTCATGTGCCTTTCTTTTAGCATTCTGAGTGAAAATTTCACCTGCACTTTTTGATGCATATCCCATCTTTCTTGCTCTGTCGAAACGAGCGTCCATGTCGTATCTTGTACTTCCCATAACTTAAAATTTTAGTTTAAGACTGATTTGTATTGTTTTGTTAAATAACACGTTTTGAATGTACTCACACCTTTAATTGCGTTATTATTACACAAATTTAAAGCATTATGATTTTATCAGCCAAATCAATTTGTGTTAATTTTACGCTAAATAAATTAAACACTTGATTTTCAGTATTAAAATTTTAAGGAATAAGTATTGGGATTGATAAATTTTGGCTAAAGCCGTATGGTATAAATTAATGAAAACCGACTGAAGCGTGTTCCTATTGAATGACATTTCTAACATGATTTCCTGCTTTTCTTTTTATAATCCCACGCAGATCATGCTGATTACGCAGATTTATTTATCAGAAATAAGTAAGATGTGTCATTAAATTATAGATCAGCACTTGATACGAAACTAAAACTATTTTATTTCAAAATAAAAGCCTTCTTCTTCCAGTTCTTTATACTTTTCCTGATTGAAGGTAAACAGCTTTCCGGGCCTGCCGCTGCCTTCTTTCCTTACATTCTGAGTTTCATTTAATAGTCCGTAGCTCATGATCTTTTTACGGAAATTACGGCGGTCGATCTCCTGCCCGATAATGGTTTTGTAAAGGTTTTCAAGATCTGAGAATGGGAATTCTTCATTTAATAAATTAAAACCTATCGGATGATACTGTATTTTGGTGCGGAGTCTTTTTAAAGCCATATCAATGATGGCCTTATGATCGAAAGCCAGCTCAGGAAGATTATTGACACTGAACCATTGGGCATCATCCGCATCCGAATCGGCAGAAAGCTGATGGTAAGAAGGATTCACCAATCCAAGATACGTTACAGAAACGACCCTGTTACGCGGATCGCGACCCACGTTACCAAAAGTGTACAGTTGCTCCAGGAAATCGGGCTTTATACCGGCTTCTTCATGAAGCTCTCTTCTGACGGCATCATCAAGGTTTTCATCATCAAGAACCAGTCCGCCAGGCAGCGCCCATCCTCCTTTAAAGGGTTCGATATTCCTTTTGATTAGGAGAATCTGAAGGTCTTTTTTTATCAAAGTATCCGAAAACCACGGCGTCTACCGCTACTTTTATATCCTGCAACTTCTTTGAAGTATTCATAGTCTTAATTTGCGTTGTGAGTACACAAAATTACGATTTAAAGGAAAGATGATCAACATTAAAGTGAAAATTCTGCCAAATCTCTTTTATTTAATTTACAAATAGTCTGTACTGAAGGGGAAAGTTTTCACTGTAAAGGTTTCTGATTGTTTTTGAACACGAAGTACACAGAGATTTTTTTATATGATGTGTGTTTAAGTTTCACAAAGGCGTTGCACTTAAAAGAGACCACAAAGTGTTTCTTCAATATATGATTTAAACTTCACACTTATCTTTTAGCTCTTAATTAAAATCCCATATTTGAGAAATTGCTTTGATTAATATCGTAAAATCACTGTAATAAAATAGTGATTTTACGTATTGATTTCCTGATAATTATATTCAATTTTGGATAAACAAAAGGGAACGCCGAAATCCTAAAAAAAGTAGGCACTCAAACTAATTTTTATACCATCATGAAATCATTATTGAGAGTATTTATTGTAGTCATCATTATTATTGGAGGAGTCCTGATTATTATTGGAGGAAAGAGACCTTTTCCTGAGCCGGAATGCCTTGTGTGCGGTCCGAATCTTGTGAGAATTTTAGGAATTGCAGAGGTGATCATCGGATTGGGAGCATTGGTAATCCAGGGAAATCTTCTGCAAAAACAGAGGAATATTTAAAAGAAAAAGACCGAAAATTTTCGGTCTTTTTTTATATTAATCATTGAGTTTCAAAACTGCCATGAAGGCCGATTGAGGTACTTCTACCCTTCCGATCTGCTTCATTTTCTTCTTACCTTCTTTCTGTTTTTCAAGGAGCTTTCTTTTTCTGGAAATATCTCCTCCGTAACATTTTGCGGTAACGTCTTTTCTTAATGCTTTAATCGTTTCCCTGGCAATTACTTTTGTTCCTAAAGCGGCCTGAACAGCGATATCAAACTGCTGTCTCGGAATCAGCTCACGAAGCTTTTCGCACATTTTTTTTCCAATATGATACGCATTGGAATCGTGAATCAGTGAAGATAAGGCATCTACCATATCTCCGTTGATCAGGATATCCATCTTTACCAGCTTGGAAGCTCTGAAACCTATAGGATGGTAATCGAATGACGCATATCCTTTTGAAATTGATTTCAGCCTGTCATAGAAGTCGAAGACTACTTCAGCCAAAGGCATATTAAAGATCAGCTCTACCCTTTCTGAAGTAAGGTAGCTCTGGTTAACGATCTCTCCTCTTTTCTCAATACAAAGAGTCATTACCGCTCCCACAAAATCTGATTTTGTAATAATGGAAGCTTTGATGAAAGGCTCTTCCACACGATCCATTGTAGACGGATCCATCATTTCGGACGGATTGTTGATGAGGATCGGAACTTCCGGTTCTTTTTTGGTATATCCGAAATAAGAAACGTTCGGTACTGTTGTGATCACATTCATGTTAAACTCACGATCCAGACGTTCCTGCACAATTTCCATATGGAGCATTCCCAGGAATCCGCAACGGAACCCAAAACCTAATGCTGCCGAACTTTCCGGCTCGAATACCAGTGAAGCATCATTTAATCTCAACTTTTCAAGAGAGAATCTGAGTTCTTCGAAATCTTCAGAATCAATAGGATAAATACCCGCGAAAACCATCGGCTTTACTTCTTCAAAACCTTCAATAGGTCCTGATGCCGGCTTTTCGAATGATGTCACGGTATCTCCCACCTTTACTTCTCTCGCATCTTTAATTCCGGAAACCAGATATCCTACATCACCACACTGAATGGTCTTTTTCGGAACCTGCTTAAGTTTCAGTGTTCCCACTTCATCTGCACCATATTCTTTACCGGTAGCGAAAAACTTAATTTTCTCATTTTTAGAAATACTTCCGTTTACTACTTTAAAGTAAGCCTCAATTCCTCTGAACGGATTATACACCGAGTCAAAGATTAATGCTTGAAGCGGCGCATCAGGATCTCCCACCGGAGCCGGAATTCTTTCAACAATCTGCTCCAGCAGTTTGTGAACGCCTTCTCCTGTTTTCCCTGAAACTCTTAAAACGTCATCATAATCACAGCCGATCAGATTCATGATCTCATCGGTTACTTCTTCCGGATTTGCAGAAGGAAGATCTATTTTATTCAGAATCGGAATGATGGTAAGATCATTTTCCAGGGCAAGATACAGATTACTGATCGTCTGTGCCTGAATGCTCTGTGCTGCGTCTACAATAAGAAGCGCTCCTTCACAGGCAGCAATGGACCGGGAAACTTCATAGGAGAAATCTACGTGTCCAGGAGTATCAATAAGGTTTAAGATATATTTTTCGCCTTTATATTCATAATCCATCTGAATGGCGTGAGACTTAATCGTAATCCCGCGTTCTTTCTCCAGATCCATATCATCCAGTGTCTGAGACTGAAGTTCTCTTTGAGTGACGGTATTCGTGTACTCCAAAAGACGGTCTGCCAGCGTACTTTTTCCGTGGTCGATATGAGCGATTATGCAAAAATTTCGTATGTTTTTCATTTAAGAACGTTGTAATTTGCAAAGATAACAAAATGCGAGAGAATTTCTAATTCTTAATTTTAAATCGTGATTTAAATACTTTTAATAACAATTTTAAGTTATAATAGAAAATACTTTCTCTTTCTATTCTACGGATGAATGAAGCAAAAAGAGAGACACATCGTATTCCTTTTTTATTGTTCATATTCTTCTGAAAAATCATATTCTCCGGTTAACGGATCAATATAAACAGGAAACTTATCTTCTCTCCTCATCCTGCTTTGTCTCATGCTCTTTTCAAACAATCCTACAAGACCTACGGCAAGACCACCATACACCCCTCCGTTTGTAGCTCCTCCAACACTTATAAACAGAGAGGAATTCCTAGCCGGTACCAGATATCCCCAGTTGCTGATCAGATAAAAACCTCTGTCATTTTTATTCAGCTCCTGAAATCCGGAATAGGTTTGTTTATACGGTTTTCCATTTTCTACATATCCATACATTTCCCTTGCTGAAATTCTGTTTTTTTTGCCGTTCTCTTCTTTTACGGCTTTTGTTACAGATCCATTTGCATTTTTTTCCAAGATATATTTTCCATGTTCCGGAGTTTGGTTCATAAAGGCTTCATGGCTCAGATAGACACCATCTTTCAGCTGATCATTCTTATATGCCGCAGAATTATTTCTTACATAGCCTTCATAATCTGTGAGAGCATCCAGAGAAACTGCATTTTCTCTGGGCTTAACCGTATAGGTTTTCTTTAGGAACATAGCAAAAACCACCGGGATGTTTTTCATCATTACATCCGAAATATTCCTGCTTTTGAAGCTGTACACCGTATCTTTTTTATAGATAAATTTATATTGGTCGCCTTCTTTCATGAAAGCCTGGGCAGAAAATTCAATATCGCCTTCGGTTTCTTTTCCGTCCGTTTCTCCAAGATATGTCTTCAAGTGTTTCAGCACCAAAACCATTTCGTATTTTCCGCCTTTGTGATTGCTGTCGGCATACCATTTTCCTAGGAAATCGCCGACTGTGGCAGGAAAAATGATTTCTCTCATTTCTTTATTATCTCCAAAAGGCAGTTCGCCAATATTCTGATCAGCTCGTTGGTCGATGACTTCCAGAGATTTGTAAATATTTCCTTTTGGATTGGAGAGATTTCCCCTTTCTTTAATTATTTCCTGCTTCTGCGAAAAGATGAGGACTGAGACGAAGATTAGAATGATTTGCAGTAATTTTTTCATAAAATAAAAGTCGTTGGTGAATAAAGATAGCTTTATCGGTTGAAATAACCTTTTGTAAAAATAAAGATTATTTTAAATTAAACGACTCTCACAATAAATTGCAAGAGTCGTCCAACATTAAAAAAATAAACTATTATGGTTTTATTTTTGTCTTGTAGCGTTGTTGTTTCCGTGAGGTTTTCTTTCATTCATTTTATCTCTCATCATTCCCTCTGTCTGAAACAGCTTCAAGACTTTCTGACAAGGAATTACCTGCTGCATTTTATCAGCATATTTTTTCCTGTTGTCCAGCAGCTTCTGCCCTACGTCAAAACTTTGCTGAAGTTTAGCCTTCGCTTCATCATCAGACAAATTATCCGGATTAAAATCAGAATTAAACTGACTTTTTATCTGCTTCTGACTTTCAAGATATTCATTGTAAACATCTGTAAATTCTTCTTTGTCACTGGGATCTATATCCAGATTATCCATCACCATATTATTTCTGAATTTTGTCAGAAGTGCTTTTCTTTCTTCCGGGGACAGACTGTTGATGACTTCCTTTCTTTGCTTTGGATCCATCTTTTTCCAGTCGTAATCGGTTTTTTGGGCATTAAGACCAAACCCGTATATGATAAAAAGCGTAAATAATATCTTTTTCATCTTTTCTTTTTAATTATACAAATCCAAATAAACATCCTGAGTTGAATTGCTCGCCAATTCTGAGATTTCAGAATTTGAGAATGAATCCAGGTATTCGCTCATCTGAGTTTCCTGCTGTTTAGCTGTAGATTTCACCGCCGGTGTCAGCGTTTGCTGTTTTTCTTCCGATTGTTCCGGAGCAGAAGACTTGCTATTACTTTTGGTTGCCACTTTTTGATCATTGTTTTCAACAGAAGTTAAATCAGATTTCAACGTTTCGTAGGCGATCTCACTTTCTGTCTTCTCCTCCTGTTTGTCTGCTCTATAAGAAAGATTTGAACTTGCATTCTCTTTCGTTATTTCATCGTCTGAATTGAAAACAAAAGTCGCTCCAAAAATCAATGCCAGTGATGCCGCGGCGGCATAAGCCCAATTGAACCTGAAAACCGGAGCTTTCTTACGAGGAAATACCTTGTTTATGACATGATTCTGAACATCCTCATATACGTTTTCAGAAACTGCATAAATATTCTTACGTTCCAGCTTTTCCAGGTCAAATTCATTCAATCCGCGCACTACTCTCTCCTGAAGATTTTCAAACAAATCATCAGGCATCGTGTAAATATTTTTACGTTCTAATTTTTCTATGTCGAACTCTTTCATTTCAGTTTTCTCAAAAATTATCTTTCGTAATTTTCCTTTATATAATCTTCTATTTTTTGTTTGGCATAATGATAATTTGTTTTCAGCGTCCCTACCGACATATCTACAATTTTAGATATTTCTTCGTAAGGCAGATCATCATAATACCGCATCATAAATACCAGTTTCTGTTTTTCAGGCAGGCTTTGTATGGCTTTCTGAAGCAAAATCTGTATTTCCTCAGCATCTTTACCCACATTATCAGCCACAAGATTCTGCATATGATACTCCGGATCTTCATCTGTTTTCTGCATTTTCTTCAGTTTATTGATCTGCTGCAAGGCCTCATTGGTTGCAATTCTGTAGAGCCAGGTGTAGAGCTGACTATCATTTTTAAACTGATGAAAATTCTGATAAGCTTTAATAAAAGTTTCCTGCAAAGTGTCCTGAGCAAGATCTCCGTCCACAATAATTCTTCTTATGTGCCAGTACAATCTGCTTTGATAAGCATCCATCAAAGCGCGAACTCCTTTTTCCTGAGTTCGTGGGTTTTGCATCAACGAAATAATTTCCGCGTCCTTAATCTTCATAAGATGCTTTCACTGTTTTGGATTACAAAAATAACTGAAAGTTAAATGAACTATTCAATTTTCAGTCCAATATACTCATTATTTACAAATATTTATACGCCCTGCTCTGATAAATATTGTATCCGTGCCGATGCGTTTTCCTTTTTAATATTATGTTAAATTGCTGTGTATCCTTTAAAATTTGAGCCAAAAAGTTTTTAAATATAATCAATTGAATTCTCAAAGAAATTTGTTTCAGTCTAAAATGAAAAACCATTTTAATTTAAAATGATGTAAACAAGCGTCGGGCTTTAGCCCGATTTCAAATAAGAATACAATAAAGGCTTTAGCCAAAACTTATGGTAGGTTTTGGCTAAAGCCCGGCTTTTTTCATGGTGTAAATGGACTAAAGCCCATTTCTATTGATCTTACCGTTGAAAACATCTTTAAAAGAAATTTAAAAACTTAAGCCAAAAAACTTCTGTCTTCCCTCTCCCATCTTCCTTCTAAAACTTATCTTTGTTAAATGCAAATAGTAATTATCGGTTCCGGAAATGTGGCCTATCATCTGGCAAAAGCTTTTGTTCTGAATCATATTCCTTTAGCCCAGATTTTTGGAAGGAATGAGAAAGAGCTAAGCAAAATCTCCGAAGAATTAAAGATTCCTTTTTCTACGGAAAAACTTCAACCCGCAAATCTGTATATTATTTGCGTAAGTGATAATTCAGTGGAAGAAGTTTCCGGAATTATTACCTCAAAAGACTGTCTGGTAGCTCATACTTCCGGATCGCTGCCTAAAGAAATTTTGGTTGGAGAATATAGAAAATCAAGCCTTTATCCTTTGCAGACTTTCTCGAAATCTAAAGTCCTTGACTATTCCAAAATTCCCTTTTTTATCGAAGCTGAAAATGAAGAAGACCAACAAATCCTCTTTGATCTTGCCTCTAAGATTTCAGAAAATGTAATGGAAAGCACTCATGAAAAGAGAAAATACATTCATTTAACCGCTGTTTTCGCATGTAATTTTGTCAATCATCTTTTTGCAAGAGCCAAAGAAATTTCAGATTCGCAGGAGATTCCGTTCGATTATTTTTTACCGTTGATTGACGAAACCGTTCAGAAGATTCACGAAATAGATCCGAAAGAAGCACAGACCGGACCCGCTGTGAGAAACGACAAAAGAATTCTGGAACTGCACGAACAGTTATTAAAAGACGAAAGTCTTGAAATTTATAAAACTCTGAATCTTTCCATCAAAAAGATGTATCAATTGCCATAATGTTTTAACTTTGAGAAAAACCAAAAAAATGAACACGAACATTATACGCTCCCTTATCACCGGAGCGGCCATTGTAATCACAGCACTTATCCTGGGTTCAAGCTTTAAAAATAGGAATTTAAAACAAGATACAATATCCGTTACCGGTCTGGGTTCCAAAGATTTTATTTCGGACGAGATCAGCTGGAGCGGAAGTTTTGATGCCAGCGCTTTTGATGCGAAAGAAGCGTATAATATCATCTCGCAGGATAAAGAAAAAGTAAAAGCTTTTTTCTACGGCAAGGGTTTCAAACCCGGCGAATTTACTTTTGGCGGAGTCAATTTTTCCAGATCTTACCGCACCATAACAACAAAAGAGTCTGACGGAACAGAAAAGTCCGAAGATATTTTTGATGGCTACAAAGCAACCCAAAGTGTTATTTTCAGAGCTAAAAAAAATCCTGCTTTGATGAAGAAAATTGAAAGCGTGATCGACAAAACCGCAGAACTCATCAATAGTGGTGTACAGTTTGAGCCTTCTGCGGCACAATATACCTATTCCGATCTTTCTTCATTGAAGCATAGCTTAATAGAAGCCGGATCAAAAGACGCCAGGCAAAGGGCTGAAAAAAATTGTAAAAAGCGCAGACGGAGATTTAGGCAAATTGAAAGATGCTTCGATGGGTGTATTTCAGATTACCGCAAAAGGATCTACAGATGAAGACAGCTACGGCGGGAATTTTGACACCTCAAGTAAGGAAAAATCAGCAAGGATTACGGTAAGACTTACTTATAATCTTGATTAGATTAAACTTTTTAAATTAAAAATGAGTTACAAAGAAAAATTAAAAAATATTAAAGCTTTTGTATTTGATGTAGACGGCGTTTTTACAGACGGAAGCGTGTATCTTATGCCCGGCGGAAATATGTCCCGGGTGATGAATGTCCTGGACGGTTATGCGGTTGTAAAAGCTTTAAAAAATAATTATTTAATCGGTGTGATCACAGGCGGAAACGATGAAATGGTGAAACACAGAATCAATTATCTGGGGATTGAAGATTATTACCCGAAATCTCATGATAAGATGGTTGATTTTGAAGATTTTAAATTAAAATATGATCTCACCAATGAAGAAATTCTAACCATGGGTGACGATATTCCGGATCTTCATATCATGAAAAATTCTGCAATTGCCGCCTGTCCTGAAAATGCAGTTCCCGAGATTAAAGAAATTGCCACCTATATTTCCCCGGTTAGAGGTGGGAGCGGGGCAGTACGTGATGTCATTGAGCAGGTGATGAAAGTACAGGGAAAATGGCATGATGACAACACTCAATCCGTTTAAGTAAAATCAATGAAATTATTATTAGCATCACAATCTCCGAGGAGAAAAGAATTACTGACCAACCTGGGTTTTACCTTTGACGTTGTAAAAATTGACTGTGAAGAAATTATTCCGCAACATATAAAAGTAGAAGAAGCTGCCGGTTATCTTTCTGAACTGAAAGCTGATGCATTCCGTACATTGGAAAAAGGAGAAGTTCTGCTGACCGCTGATACGGTAGTAGCGATCGACAACAAGCTTCTAGGAAAACCAAAAGATGAAAATGATGCCAGAGAAATGCTTAGACTACTTTCAGGAAAAACCCACCAGGTTTATACCGGAATTACCATTAAAACACAAGACATAACTATTACGGAAACTGACCTTGCAGATGTGGAATTCGAACATCTTAATGATAATGAAATAGAATATTACATCCAGCACTACAAACCTTTTGATAAAGCCGGAAGTTACGGAATCCAGGAGTGGCTTGGGATGGCAAAAATAAAAAAAGTAAACGGAAGCTTTTATACCATTATGGGGCTTCCTACCCATTTGGTTTACAAAATTTTGAAA
The DNA here is from genome assembly GCF_039727685.1 of Chryseobacterium sp. POE27. Taxonomy (NCBI): domain Bacteria; kingdom Pseudomonadati; phylum Bacteroidota; class Flavobacteriia; order Flavobacteriales; family Weeksellaceae; genus Chryseobacterium; species Chryseobacterium sp. POE27. The sequence continues at coordinate 2,814,420 of NZ_CP152475.1, read as the reverse complement.
GAAATGTAACGAGTTTCAAAATAAAATTTTATTATTTTTACAGAATTATCAAACCGCTTTATAATAAAAAGTGGATTAGCAAGTTATATTGAAATAATGAAAAAAAATATTTTATTCCTTTTAACACTTTGTATTGTTGCATCTTGCGCTACGAAAACCAAGAAGCCGGAGCAGCGATCGAAGTTCATGAAAGGATTTTCGACATACTACAATACGTTATTTAATGCTAAAGATGCCTTAAATAACGAGTTTGAAACAAGAGATAAGACCCATAAAGATAATTTTTATGCGCCTTATATTCCTGTTCTTACTTACGAAGACCAACCTTTGGGAAGTGATCTGGGACAATCTACCGCTTTTGCAGAAAATTCCATGAAAATGGCGGAAGTAAACCGTCCTGCACAGAACAACAATAAAAGGGGAGGAGCTCCGGCAATGCCACCCGGAATGCCAGGAGATGCAATGTCCGGAGGAAATAATACTATGATTTCCGAAGATCCGAACCAGCCCGAACAGAAAGGAGCAACTACACTGGAAATTGCAGAGGCTAAAGCTTTAAAGGCCATCAATAAATATTCTGTCATCAAACATGGCGAAGAGCAGAACAAGCAGATTTTTGATGCTTATATGATTCTTGCACAGGCAAGAATATATAGAGGAAAATCACTGGACGCGCTGGATGCCTTAAACTATGTGTTCACACATATGAAGGACGATAAAAGAATTCCTCTGGCAAGAATTTATCAGGGTCTGGCATACGATCAGATTAAAAACTATCATAAAGCCCATGAAACTTTTGCTAAATTAAAAAGTGAAAAAATCAGTAAGCAATATGAAAAATTATTAAGCATCTATTATTCCGAGTCCCTTCTGGATGCCGGAAAAAAAGAGGAAGCGGTGAAAGAACTTGATAATGCTTTTGAACTGAACAGCAACAGAAAGCTTAAAAGCAGAATTGCCTACCTGAGAGGACAGGTGCTGGAGAATCTCAATCAGAATGAAAAGGCGAGAGAAAGCTTTATGGCAGCTTACAAATATGCCAACGATTTTGAATTTGAAGTAAAATCGCAGATCGAAATTGCCAAAACTTTTAACGGCAACGGAGATTACAGCGGTGCCAGAAAATACCTGGAAGATATCAGTAAAAAAGGAACTTACGGTTCCAGAAAGAATGAGTTCTACTACGCTTTAGGATTAATGGCCAACAAAGCCGGAAAGAAAGAAGAAGCTCAGGAGTATTTCAGAAAGTCATTGAAAGAAAAGGTTTCCGACGGACAGATCCGGGGTCTGGCTTATTATGAAATAGGGAAGGGGTATCTTGATAAAAACGACTATATCGGAGCCGGTGCTTATTATGATTCGGCATTAGCGGTAATGACGTATGAGCCTTCGAAAGTTCTTTTGGCCGATCAGTCTGTCTATATTAAGAAAATCTCAAGAAATTATTACCTGATCAAGAAAAACGACAGTATTCTGAATCTGGCAAAAATGTCTACGGAACAGAAAACTGATTTTTTCACGAAATATATTGCTAAAATTAAAGCCAAAGAAGAGAAAGAAGAGCTTGAAAAAAGACGTGCGGAAAGAAACAAAGGTTTCGATACGGGAGATTATAGCTCTGCTTCTATTTTTGCCAACAGTTCAAATTCTTTCGAAGACTTTGGCGTAACAGCAAAAGGATTTTATTTCAGCAATACAGGTACGGTTTCCAAAGGGACACAAACCTTTAAACAAACCTGGGGAGACAGAGCGCTTATTGATAACTGGAGGTTTTCCAAGAAAATGGCTACGATCGAGGATATGAAGAATGATGCGTTGGGAACAACCGCTGCGCCAAACCCGAGACGTTTTGAGCCGACTTTCTACATCGAGCAGATTCCTACCGATGCCGGGAAGCTTGGCCAGCTGAAAAAAGACAGAGATACCGCTTCGTTAGGACTCGGAATCATGTATCAGAATTACTTTACCAATACCCCTTTAGCCACCAAAACCCTGTATGATCTGGTAGATGTGAAACCCGAAGAAAAAGTAATGCTTCAGGCTTTGTATGAGATTTTTGCGATGAATCATGAGAAGAATCCGCAGGCTGCAGAACGTGCAAAACAAATCCTTTTAAAAGATTATCCTTATACTTCCTATGCAGAATTTGCAAGAAATCCAAAGAACAGTACTTTCGTAAAATCTTCAGCAGATGTTGAAAGTCAATATAAACAGGCCTTTTCTTTATATGAATCTGAAAAGTTTGCTGAAAGTAAAGATCTGATTGATAAAACTATTCAGCAATATCCGAAGGATGCACTGGTTCCGAAACTCTATTTGCTGAATGCATTTAATTCCGGAAAGGCGAGTGGGAAAGAGGTGATGATCCTTCAGCTTGAACAGATTGTTTTAAATTATGGCAAAACTCCGGAAGGTGAAAAAGCCAAAGAAATGCTCAACTATCTGAAATCTGATATCTCTTTTCAGCCAACGGATAATAAAGGAAATGTGATGGTTCAAAACAACGTGAATAACGTGAACAATCCTCCTCAGCAACCCTCTTCACAGCCCCTCAACAATAATGGTGTTCCTCAAAAACCCGGTAGCGGACAGATGATGAATCCGCAACAGGGACAGACGCAGAGATTAAATAACAACAGGCCACAAAGAAAACCGAATCCTAATCAGCAGTTACAAGTGGAATCAATTCCTACAAAACCACAATAAATAATAAAAGCGAAGAAATTACTCTTCGCTTTTATTATTTTATTTTAAACCTGATCAGATTGAGTCTGAAGATTTCTTTTTCTTTACACCATGAAAATCTTTAAGATAAAAAGGCTCAAAATAGGCTATATCTTCAAATTCTTTTTTATTAATTTTTTCTAACGTTTTCTTTATCAGGAATTGAGCAGAAGGGTAAACCTCTTCATTAAAATCGGCATTTGGCAACTGTAAAACCTCTTTTGCTTTTTTGGCACCGTCGCCTACAAAAATTACTTTTTTTATCTTTCAGTTCTTCAAATGAAGTTTCATCTAAAATTTTTGCTTCCGTTTCAGAGAGTTCCTTACCTGTTGTGCCATCATACATGCCCGTATAAACCTCCATTCGTCTTGCATCGACTAACGGGACAATAATATCATAGTTTTTGCCTAAAAAAGGCTCTATCATGCTTTCCAGAGAATTCACAGCAAGCAACGGAATTTTTAATCCGTAACAGAATCCTTTTGCAGACGAGGCACCAATCCTTAATCCAGTGTAAGATCCTGGACCTTTTCCCAAAGAAACCGCTTCAATATCCTTTAAAGAAATCCCGGCTCCTTCCAGAGCCCATTCCACAAATGTGTGAAGACTTTCGGATTGTTTATAGTTTTCTGAAACTTCTTCGGTGAGACACAGTAGTTTTTCATTATCTGAAATCGCTACTGAGCAGTTTTTTGAAGAGGTTTCGAGGTATAATATTTTCATGTAAAATGTAACAATTTAACAGTTTAACAATGTACCAAATATTAGGTAATTTTAAATAACTACAATATCCGGTACAAATTTAACCATTATTTTGAGACTGCTTTCTGTAAATCGTTCTCGGTTCGGACTGAGCAGAAGGGTAGATGGTCATATCGGAAATACAGACATGTTTGGGTGCATTGATACAATAAGCAATAGAATCTGCAATATCTTCGGCTTTCAGAGGTTCGTATCCGGCATAGACTGTCGCCGCCTTTTCGCTATCTCCTTTGAATCTTACCATTGAAAAATCGGTTTCTACGGCACCCGGCTGAATATTGGTTACTTTGATCCCGAATTCCGTGAGCTCTATTCTCATTCCTTCGGAAATCACATCAACTGCTTTTTTTGTAGCACAGTAGACCACGCCGTTGGCATAGGTTTGCCTAGCAGCAACAGAACTTATATTCACAATGTGCCCCGAATTTCTTTCCTTCATTCCGGGAATAATCATTTTTGAAATATATAAAAGTCCTTTTAAATTTCCATCGATCATAGAATCCCAGTCGTCGGTTTTTCCTGCAGAAAGCGGATCTAAACCATGTGCATTTCCGGCATTGTTAATCAGAACATCAATATTTTTCCATTCTTCGGGAAGTGAATTAATGGCAGTTTCCACTTCCTCCAGATTTCTAACGTCAAAATTTAAACTAAATATCTCGGTGAATTGAGAAAGTTCTAATTTCAACCTCTCCAATACTTCTGATCTTCTGCCACATATAATGATTCTGTTTCCTTGTTTTGCAAGAAGTTCTGCTGTGGATTTTCCTATTCCGGATGTTGCTCCGGTGATTAATATTGTCTTCATAAAAAATTGAAAATTTTTAAAATACCAACGTAACAGTGTATCAGTGTAACAGTCTGGCAATAAGTATATTCATTAATTGGTAAACTGCTACACTAATACATTACATTAATTTAATTTGCATCGAATGCTTCAAAAGCATTATCAATATGTTCAATAATTAAATTTCCTTTTTCATCAGGAAGAACGGAAATGATATCAAACCGCACTTCCTTGGTTACATTAAATTCCTGCATATAATGATCTGCTGCAGAAACCAACAATCTAATTTTCTTTTTGTTAACAGATTCCTGTGGCAGGTTAAAAACATCAGTAGAACGGGCTTTCACCTCGCAGATGATAATGAAATCATCCTTTTCTGAAATGATATCAATTTCAGCTTTCTGAAAACGAAAGTTTCTCGCCAGAATTGTATAGCCTTTTTTCAGTAAAAATTCTGCTGCTAATTCTTCTGCCTTTTTTCCTAAATCATTGTGTTGTGCCATTGTTGGGTAAAGGTTTAGTGTTTGAGAGTTGAGGGTCTCGGGGTTTAGCGTTGAAATTATATTTAAAAATATACCATAGAATATTTAATTTTCAAATTCAACCATAACCTTATCCTTAACCTCCAATCTCACATTTGCGCCAATGATCAAGGGCCGGTTATCTTTAATATGTCCATTCGGAAAGCCAAAAACCACAGGAAAATCATACTTTGAAATTCTTTCTGAAATAAGCTGATATGCAAATTCATCAAAACTATCATTGTACGAAGCATTCTCTTTTTCATTTCCCATATTGGTCATTCCTCCGATAATCAAACCTTTAACTTTTTTGAAAACACCTGCAAGCTCCAGGCTCATCATCATTCTGTCAAGCGCATAAAAATTTTCGCCAATATCTTCAATGAATAAAATTTTATCTTTAAACTTAAAAGAATAATCGGTCCCTAAAAGCGCGTAAACTAATGCTAAATTACCTCCGACCATCTGTCCATTACAATAACCTGTTTTATTTAATTGGTGTGATTTAAGATCATATATTAAACTTTTCCCATTTAATATATCAAAAATAAGATCATAACTTTCGGTGGTTACTCCAAAGCTCGACGTTTTAATCGTCTGTCCATGGATTGAAGCAAAACCTTTTTTTAAGAAGAAAGCTCTGAATTACCGTATTATCAGAATATCCGATATACCATTTCGGATCTTTTTTTAAACTTTTTCAGATCAATACTTTCAAGAAGATGCTGACATCCGTATCCACCTCTGGAGGCCCAAATGGCAGAAATTTCGTTATCATTTAAGGCCCAGTTGATATCTTTAATTCTTTCTTTTTCTGTTCCGCCATAATTGTAGCCATTGGAAAAATTACTGTAAAGATGCTCTCCGAATACAGGTTCGTATCCTTTATTTCTGATCATCTCAATTCCTTTTTCAAGCTGAGAAGGTTCTACCGCACCGGCAGGGGAAATGATGGCTATTTTATCACCTTTATGTAATGATTTAGGGAAAATTATTTTTTTCATTTCTGTTTTTGGTATTTTACCTCGGTTTTTTCGGCTTCTTCAAGTCTTTTATCAAACTGGTTGAATTTTTTGAAACTTTGTAAAAAGATAAAGAAACTGAAAACAATAAGTATTCCGCCTACGATTCTTCTTATTTTATTGGCCAATTTCTGGGTGAGCTTATCATGAAACTGCTTGGCAAGGAAGATCTTGGCAAGATCTATAAGAAGATAAGTTCCGATCACAATTCCTATGTATAAAATAAAATTGCCGGTATTCGGATACTGATTTCTTACAGATATCACCGTTACCAGCCAGAAAAGAATGACACCAACATTCAGAAGATTAAAGAAAAATCCGTTAATGAAGGTTTTAAAATAATTCTGATTAATAAATTTTTCTTCTCCCGGGATATGCATTTTGGTCTTCGTGACCATCATTACAATTCCGTAGACAAATATCAGAATGGCGGTAATTCTGTAGAAACCGGGGTGTTTGTCGATTAAAGTTACGATATCCGCACTTGCATAATAGGCTGCCAATATGCAGAGAAGATCTGCTGAAATAACCCCGATATCAAGTGCTAATGCGTGTTTCGGGCCTCTGGAGAAGCTGGTTTCGATCAGAAGGAAAAATATCGGTCCTATAAAAACCAGACTCAGCATGAATCCTAATATGACTGCAGATAAGATAAGTTCAAACATCAAGTTATTTTTTAAATGAAAATCAGCATTTTCATTCATTTATACAAATTTAAACTTTATGATTTAATTATTCAATAACTCTGGATTTAAGAAAAGTATTAATTAAAATAAATTTTTAAGTTTATCTGCTTTACAATAAAAATCCGTCTCACTTTATCATGAGACGGATTCTATCTTTTAGCTTGAAAATTATTTATTCAACAATCTTAAAATCCAGTTGTTTCTGAATCAGATTGGCTTTCACAACCTTGATCTGTACCTGATCTCCAAGCTGATAACGTTTTCCGTGTCTCATGCCATAGACCGCGTGGGTTTTGGCGTCATAAGAATAGGAGTCATCAACAAGATCTCTCAGTTTAATTAAACCTTCCGCGCCGTTTTCAGGAATTTCAACCCAGAAACCAAACTCCGCCACTCCGGAAATCACTCCGGTGAAAGTTTCTCCCAAGTGTTTTTCCATGAATTTCACCTGCATGAATTTAATGGAATCTCTTTCCGCATCGGCAGCCAGACGTTCCATAGAGCTGCAGTGTTTTGCTTTTTCTTCAATTTCAGTTTTATTCGGTGATTTTCCTCCATCAAGATAATGCTGCAGCAACCGGTGTGCAATAAGATCGGGATAACGGCGGATAGGAGAGGTGAAGTGGCTGTAGTACTCGAAACCAAGGCCATAATGCCCGATTGGTTCCGTAGAATACACGGCTTTACTCATACTTCGCATCGCAAGCGTTTCGATCATATTCTCTTCGCCTTTACCTTTTACATCATGCAAGAGCTTATTCAATGATTCTGCAACTTTTTTAGTATTGGCCAGATCCATTTTATATCCGAAAGTCGAGACAAAATCTCTCAGCGATTCTAACTTTGCAGGATCCGGATCATCGTGAACCCTGTAAATAAAGGTATTTTGGGTAATATCTCCTTTCTTATTTAATGAAACAAATTCAGAAACCTTTTTATTGGCCAATAACATAAATTCCTCGATCAGGTGATTGGAGTCTTTGCTTATTTTGAAATATACTCCGATCGGTTCATTGTTTTCATCAAGATTAAATCGTACTTCACTTCTGTCAAATGTGATAGCGCCCTGTCGGATACGTTCTGCCCGCATTATTTTCGCTAATTTATCCAGAACATTGATTTCTTCCTGATAATCACCTTCTTTTGTTTCGATTCTTTCCTGAGCTTCCTCGTAGGTAAATCTTCTGTCGGAATGAATAACCGTTCTTCCAAACCATTGTTTTTTGATTTTGGCATCATCATCAAGCTCAAAAACGGCTGAAAATGTAAATTTATCCTCATTGGGACGAAGTGAGCAGACATCGTTACTCAAAACTTCGGGAAGCATCGGTACAACGCGGTCTACCAAATAAACCGATGTTGCTCTCTGATACGCTTCGTCATCCAGAATTGTTCCGGGAACCACGTAATGAGAGACATCAGCAATATGAACCCCGATTTCCCAATTTCCGTTTTCCAGTTTTCTGATGGATAAAGCATCATCAAAATCCTTAGCATCTTTCGGGTCAATAGTAAATGTGGTGATCCCACGCATATCCCAACGTTTTGATACTTCGTCATCGTTGATACTTCTATCGATTTTATCGGCATCTCTTTCCACTTCTTCAGGAAATTGATACGGTAATCCATATTCTGCAAGAATAGAGTGAATTTCCGTTTCATGTTCTCCGGGAGCTCCCAAAACCTGTATAATTTCTCCTTGCGGATTTTTATCTCCGGGTCTCCATTCAGTCATTTTTACAACAACTTTATTACCGTCTTCAGCACCTCCGAATTTTCCTTTCGGAATAAAAATATCCGTATTGATGGTCTTTTTATCGCAGACTACAAACCCGAAATCCTTGTGAGGAACCACCTGTAGAGTACCCACAAATTCTGTTCTCGTTCTTTCCAAAACTTCCAGAACAGAACCTTCCAGTTTTTTACCTTTGTAAGTGTAAGTAACGATTAAAACTTTATCACCCTGCAATGCATCTTTCACATTTTTAGAATGGATAAAAATATCATCTTCCAGGCCTTCTACTTTTACGTAGGCATTTCCGGACTGGTTAAAATCTATGGTTCCTGTTAAAGTTCCTTTGATATTAAGATTGACGATATACTTTCCTTTTTCAGTTTCTTTAATTCTCTCAGCAGCCTGCAACTTGTGCAAAGCCTGAATGACAAGTTCTCTCTGTCTGGGATTTTTATAATCTATTCCATCCGAAATTTGTTTATAATTGTATATTTTCGTGGAATTTTCATTCATAAAACGCAAGATCAGTCTGCCGATTTCCTGTAGTTTATGATCATTTTTCTGACTTATATATTTTCTTTTTTTTGGCATTTTTTAAATTTTAATTTTTTTTAGTTTGAACCTAATTTGACCATTTGTGGTAATATTACATAGAATAGCACACAGAATCACGCTTTCATTAGTCATCATTAATAAAATGTGATATGTAGTTTTGCAAGGTTCATTTATTACGACTTCAGCAATTTTCTTTCCAAGTATTTCAATAAAGAGAAGTTTAGTTCTGCATAAATTTAATACAAAAATGGAAAAGTGATGGGAAAACCTTTTATTAAATATTTTTAATTAATAATATAGGCTTTTTTGGAAATGACAGCATGATAATGTCTGCCGGACGGTGCAAATATACAAAATAAAAAATAAATAAGGCTTGTAATTTGATTTACAAGCCTTTATAATTTAGCAGTATGTTATTTTATCAACTCTTTTTTGGTGTCTGCCACCTTCAAAATCTGTAGAGAGGAATTTATCTACTATTTCAATGGTCAGCTCTTTGGAAATGAATCTTGCCGGGATTGATATCATATTGGCATCATTATGCTGTCTTGCCAAGGAAGCAATCTCCGGCATCCAGCACAGAGCGCAACGAATTTTCTGATGCTTGTTGGCTGTAATCTGAACACCATTTCCGCTTCCACAAAATAAAATTCCCAATTCATTTTCTCCCTTCTCTACTGAAGTAGCTGCCGGATGTACAAAGTCCGGATAATCCACACTGTCTGTGGAGAACGTTCCAAAATCCTGAACGTCAAAGTTTTCCGACAAATAGTTCTTAACAATCTCTTTATACTCGAAACCTGCATGATCAGCAGCAATAGCAATTTTTCTTTTCATAACTGTTTAATTAGTCTTTTCCAGATTTATTTCAACACAAAGGTAAGAATAATAACAATGCTTGTTAGTCTTTCGGGAGTAAATTGTGAATTGCATTGTGAATAACTGTGGATAACTCTGGTAAAATAAATGTTTCGTAACATTAGAAAAATTTGTAATGAAAACTTCGTCCAAAAAAAATGTTAAAATTTTCAAAAAACTTCTTTGCACGAATTCTTGGGTTTTTCAAGAAATCACTTACTAATAAAGAGAATTGGGGAAAAGTTATTAATAATTGTTAGTAACGAAGTGAAAAATCAGATTCACAGCAGATTATAATGTAAATAAAATGTTAATTGAATATAAAATTAAGTGTTATGAAAATTTTAACAAAAACTTATCCCCTAAATTCACAACACTCAACAACAATGACATATTCTTTTTTTTTAATAAAGAAAAAATTGTTGATAGATGATTGTTGGGTTTTGCGGGAAACTTTTCTGAAAACTTTTATCGGGTTGCGACAATTCAAAAATTTTAAAATCTTACATTTGTGAAAAGAAAATTCAACGATATTAATGGAGCAGGTTAGCGGCGGGATTATTAAAATCCTGTATTAATAACCGGCTGCCAATGACCCGAAGAAATAATATAAATGTACATATGAAAACAATTAACGATTTTAATTTTAACGGTAAGAAGGCTCTTGTAAGAGTTGATTTCAACGTTCCTCAGGATGATCAGCTTAAAGTTACAGATAATACCAGAATTGTAGCGGTAAAACCTACAGTAGATAAAATTCTTCAGGATGGTGGGGCTGTAATACTCATGGCACACCTGGGAAGACCTAAGGGTGAAGTAAAGGATGAATTTTCTCTTAAGCATATTCTTGACGAGGTTTCAAATGTCTTGGGACATCAGGTAAAATTTGTTGAGGAATGTATAGGGGAGAAAGCAGAGCAAGCTGCTTCTGATCTTAAACCCGGAGAAATCCTTTTACTGGAAAATCTACGTTTTCATACTGAAGAAGAAAAAGGTGATGAAGCTTTTGCTGAAAAGCTATCCAAATTAGGTGACGCTTATGTAAACGATGCCTTCGGAACTGCACACAGAGCACATGCTTCTACTGCTGTAATTGCTAAGTTTTTTCCTTCAACTAAATTTTTCGGTTTATTGATGGCTAATGAACTTAAAGCGATTGATAAAGTATTAAAATCTGGTGAACGTCCTGTTACAGCGATACTTGGAGGCTCTAAAGTTTCAACCAAAATTACGATTATTGAAAATATTCTTCCTGCAGTAGATAATCTGATCATTGGGGGCGGTATGGCTTTTACATTCATTAAAGCGCTTGGCGGTAAAATCGGAACTTCATTGGTAGAGGAGGATAAATTGCCTTTAGCGCTGGAAATTTTAGGAAAGGCTAAAGAACACAATGTAAAAGTATATCTTCCTTCTGATACCATTATTGCCGAGAGTTTCAGTAATGATGCGGAAAGAAAAGAATCTGATATTTATGATATTCCTGAAGGTTGGATGGGAATGGATGCTGGTCCAAAATCAAGAGATCAGTTCAATGATGTTCTGCTAAATTCAAGAACGATTCTTTGGAACGGGCCGATAGGAGTTTTTGAAATGTCAAACTTTGCAGCAGGAACAGTAGCTCTTGGTGACAGTATTGCTGAAGCTACAAAACTTGGAGCGTTCTCATTAGTTGGGGGAGGGGACAGTGTAGCTTTTGTGAAACAATTCGGTTATGCTGAAAAAGTAAGTTATGTTTCTACCGGTGGAGGAGCGATGCTGGAAAGTCTAGAAGGTTTAGAACTTCCTGGAGTGGCGGCTATTAATAATTAAAATTCTTCTTTATTTAAAAAAATAATCCACTGATTTTTTTTCGGTGGATTTTTTATGTTTTTATTAATTTTCTTCTACAATGTAATACTTAAGGCTCGTATAATTTGTATTTTTTAATAATATTATTTTACTGCAATTTTTGGTGTAAAATAAAAAAACTCATAAATTTTATGAGTTTTAAGATTTTGATAAAGAAATTGTGAAAAAAATCGACCTTCAGAAATGGGCTAAATTTCTATTTTCTATTTTTTTTTCGATAATATATATCAAACTTGAAAATTCGTTAGAAAAAAGTGCTTTTACGTTCGAAATTGTTCCAAAGATGATAGCTTTTGGCCAAAATAAACCGGATTTTTTGTATTTTTCGCTCAACATAGAGATATAATATGAATCCAGAACCAAAGGTTTGATTTTTCTTAATTTCCAGTTTGGTTTTTTGGCGATGAGATTCTCCATTCCTTTTTTTGTGAAATGATAGATATGTCTTGGTACGTCATAAGCTGCCCAATATTCTTTATAATGTAGGGCATCATAAGAAGTGGGGTTGGGAACGGCAATAATCAATAATCCATTGTCTTTTAATTTTTTATTGAAAATTTCAAGCATCTCATCCTGATTTTCAATATGTTCGAAGACATGCCATAAAGTAATGGCATCCAGGCTATGATCTTCAATGTTATTTATGTTGTCTAAAATCGTCGTCTTTGATGATTTATTTGCAGCAGCATTTCTGGCATCTGCATCCGGTTCAAATCCGAAAACGATGAAATCATTTTCTATATACTTTACGAATTCACCTGCTCCGCAACCATAGTCCAGTACTTTTGAACCTTTTTTTAATTCTGTCCAAAAGAATTGTTTTCTTATACTGAAGATTGAATGATTGTAGAAATTTATATAATTTTTCTTTTAAGCTTCCTGAATCCTGATGGTGGGAAATATAGTCTTCACTTTCATAATATCTGGAAATATTTTCCGGAATAGGAGAGGTTTTAAAAACTCCTTTTGTTTCGGTTTCTTTAATTTCAAATATTTCCTGTGAAAGAAAATGATCTTTAATTTTCATTATATTCGGTTTCTGTAATAAATAAAATTAAGATATTTATTGTTTATAATACGTTCATAAATACCTTATTTTTCGCTTTAAATTTATTTATGTTTCACGTGAAACATTTTGTATTTAACGGCCTAAATAGACTAATAAAACGTTAATATCGGCAGGTGAAACACCACTAATTCTGCCAGCCTGAGCAATTGTTTTTGGACGCACATTAGTCATCTTTTGTTTTGCTTCTGCAGAAAGACTTGATATTTTAGTATAATCAAAATCGTCGGGAATTTTTATATTTTCCAGCCTGTTTAGCTTGGCAACGTTTTCTTTTTCTTTTTCAATATAGCCTCTATATTTAATGTTTACTTCCGCCTGTTCTCTTACTTCATCGTCATATTTTGAAGCAAATTCTTTGATGGCTTCAATATTTTCAAGCTTTTCCAACGTCATATTAGGTCTTGTGAGAATCTGAGCTGCTCTGTAAGCCTGATCAACAGGACTGCTTTCAATGGATTGTAATATAGGATTTATTACTCCCGGTTTTAAAGATGTTTCCCGAAGAAAGCTTTCAAGTTCTTCACTTTTAGATACTTTCTCTTCAACTCTTTTTAATCTTTCCTCTTTTGCTAATCCCAGATCGAATGCTTTTTTGGTTAGTCTGATATCTGCATTATCCTGTCTTAAAAGGAGCCTGTATTCAGCTCTGGAAGTGAACATTCTGTAAGGTTCTTCAGTACCTTTTGTAATCAGATCATCAATTAATACCCCAATGTAGGCTTCATCTCTGTTAAGGATAAATTCATTCTTTTCGTGTACTTTGTTGTGTGCATTTATACCCGCAATAAGACCTTGTCCTGCAGCTTCCTCATAACCGGTTGTTCCGTTAATTTGTCCGGCAAAGTATAAATTATCAATAATTTTTGTCTCCAATGTATGCTTTAACTGAGTAGGAGGGAAGTAGTCATATTCAATAGCATAACCTGGACGGAAAACTTTTACATTTTCAAATCCTGGAATATGTTTCATTGCTTTAATCTGGACATCTTCCGGAAGAGAAGAACTGAACCCATTAACATAGATTTCTACTGTTTTCCATCCTTCAGGTTCTACAAATAGCTGGTGCCTGTTTCTTTCTGCGAAACGATTGATTTTATCTTCAATACTCGGACAATATCTAGGTCCTAAACTTTGAATAGTACCGTTAAACATTGGACTTCTGTCGAATCCTTCACGTAAAATATCGTGTACTGTTTCGTTGGTATAAACGATATGACAGCTTAATTGTTTTGTTAACTTAGGAGTGTTTAAATAGCTGAATTTTTGAGGATTTTCATCTCCTTTTTGTTCTTCCATTTTAGAATAATCAAGGCTTCTTCCATCTACTCGCGGTGGGGTACCTGTTTTCATTCTTCCTGCTTCAAAACCCAGCGAAACCAATTGTTCCGTTATCCCGAAAGCTCTTGGTTCGCCCATTCTTCCTCCTCCAAGTTGTTTATCTCCTACATGAATCAATCCGTTTAGAAATGTTCCGTTGGTAAGAACGACAGAGCGGCTTTTTATCTCTATTCCTAATGAGGTAACAACACCTGTAACTTTGTTATTTTCTACGATAAGCTGTTTTACCATGTCCTGAAAGAAATCAAGATTAGGGGTGTTTTCTAAAGCTAATCGCCATTCTTCTGCAAAAAGCATTCTATCGTTTTGTGTTCTTGGTGACCACATGGCAGGACCTTTTGAAAGGTTAAGCATTTTGAACTGTATCGCAGATTTGTCCGCTACAATTCCTGAATATCCTCCCATTGCATCGATCTCGCGAACGATCTGTCCTTTGGCAATACCTCCCATTGCAGGGTTGCAGCTCATTTGCCCGATAGTCTGCATATTCATTGTTACCAGCAGTGTTTTTGAACCGAGATTGGCAGCGGCAGCGGCAGCTTCACATCCTGCGTGGCCTGCACCCACTACAATAACATCATATATTTCTGAAATCATTTTTATTGCTTGTTTTAAGCTTGAAATTTTAATCTTTTATATAAATGTTTCACGTGAAACATTCTTTTAAATTACAGTCTGAAATCGCCTGTAATACGCTTATTTAGCCCCGATCGCAGCATTTGTCTGAGCTCATTTTCTTTTGAAAAAAAGAAAATAGCGAGTGCGGAGAGCGGGATCAAGCTTCTGAAAAATAATTAATAAAATAGAATTAAATTATTACACTTTTTTATTTCAGTTGCTGTATTTTGCTAAATAAAAATCTTCTTTGCTTCGCATTAATTGTTCCTCTTCTTCGGATTTATCTTTGTATCCCGAAAGATGGAGAATGCCATGTGCCAATACTCTTCTCAATTCTTCTTCATAATTTTTGGATAGAGTAGAAGCATTGTCTGAAATGCGGTGCAAAGATACAAAAATCTCTCCGCTTATGGTTCTGCCTTTTACATAGTCGAAAGTAATGATGTCTGTGTAGTAATCATGCTGTAAATAATCCTGATTTACTTTGAGAAGATATTCGTCGTCACAGAATATATAGTTGATTTCGCCAAGCTTTTTTCCTTCTGAAAGAATAATATCTTCCAGCCAGGCTTTATAATCTGAATTAACAGTTTCGGGTAAGTTTTCGTAAAAGAATTGTATCATTGTATTAAAACCAGTGTCCTAAAATAACACTGAATATGCCTTTTTGATTATTTTTAAGTGAGTGACTGAAGTTTATTTTAATCTGTCCAAACGGTGATCTGTATCCTGCGGTAATTCCCGTGGAGCTGTAATTTAATTTGGCAGCATCTCTGAAGCTAATGTCATCTGATAAATTGGCAAAAGAAAAGTTTCCGCTTATGAAATAATTTTTATTGAATTTAAATTGAACATCATTGGAAATGAGGGCAACATTATTTGTACTTAACTGTCCGAAATAAAAGCCTGAAAAGCTTCTGAAATTTATGATGTTCTGTTCAAAAATTCCACCCAGTTTATATTGATAAAACTGAGGGAGATTTTCTCCTATCGTGATTCCTCCATAAAGATTCAAGCGGTAAGAAAATTGCTTTGAGAGCGGAATATTTATTCTGATGTCTGCTTTTACCTGCACCAGTCTTTTTTCAACTTCCGATTTCATAAGATCGATTACTTTACCTTCTGCACTTATATAAATACCACGGGTAGGGAAGTCTTTGTCATTCTGAGTATCACTTTTTAGAAAAACATAGGGATTCAGAAAACGGTTAATGCGTAAATTGTTCCCATTGGCTTCAGCTTCGAAATAATCATGGCTGATACCTGCCCCAACAGCAAATTTGTCTCTCCAGATAGATTGTATATAAGCTTCATTTCGGAGCCATGTCCATTGATCTATTTCATAATTATTGATGTCTTTTAAATTAAAACGCATTCCGGAAGAATAAAGTCCAAATCCGGGTATATATCCATTATCTATAAAATAATTTAAATAATATCTGGGTTTATCACCAATGACAACATCAAGAGATAAATTAGAATTTTTAAATAAAAGGCGCTTTGCAGAATAGTTAAGGAGAAGCCCCGTTTTGAAAATTTCATCATAATGTAATCCGAATTTCAGGAAATGGCGGGCATTATCCTCAGTGACATATAATTTGAGATAATTAGCATCATTTTCTGATACAATATCGTAATTAATAAATTTATAATTATTGGTAGCAACAAGCTTGTCGATCCTCTTGTTAATACTTCCATAAGTCTGCATAGAAGGAAGTCGTAGACCCATCTTTCCGAGAACGTAGTTTTTACCGTAAATTTTGCCTCCTTCTATCGAAAGGCTGTCTATCTTATAGACATTTGAATATATTGGATTTATACGCTGTCTGAGACGGTCGAATGGGCGTTTGGGAAGCTCATCCAATATCTGTGAATATTTAAGACCTTCTGCATACCCGCTGTCAAGAATTTTTTTCTTTTCATCGTAGCTTGTTGCGGTCATCCCTTTTAAATCGGGCTTTATATTAATATCGGTGTATTTATACTGTCTTCTGGTATCTTTTTTAATACCAAAATCAATCACCTGGTTCAGGATAGAGATGATGTTTCCCAAATCTTCCCGTTTAGATAGATCCTGGTTAAGGTCGACTCCGATTACAATGTCGATTCCCTTATCTTTTAAGGGTTTTGAAGGATAATTGACGGTCATTGCACCATCTATATAAATACTGTCGCCAATTTTTACAGGATCCATTAATGAAGGAAAAGCTGAACTTGCCATGATAGACTGTACAAGATCTCCCTTTTCAAAAATTTCCATATTTCCACTTTCAAGATTGGTGGCTACACACATGAATGGAATAGGCAGTTTTGAAAAGTCATTAATATTAGAAACATTTTTAAAAAGCTCTTTTAATAGATAAACGTTCTTTTGTCCTGTACTTATGGAAGAGGGGAGTGAAATTTTTCCATCTTTTAAAGGAATGGAAAGCAGATATTTGTCGACAGATTTATTAAAGAAAGTGGTTTCCTGTCTCGTAGCTTTAGGATCCATGATTAATGAATAAAAATCTGTATCCATGACGATTTTTTCGATCTCTTTACCGGAATATCCTGAAGCATACAAACCTCCTACAATGGCTCCCATGCTTGTTCCTGCGATATAATCTACCTTTACTCCTAACGAATCCAGCACTTTAAGTACACCGACATGAGAAAATCCTTTAGCTCCGCCACCGGCAAGTGATAATCCTATTTTTGGATTTTTCGGAATTACCAGATTTTTCTTTACCTGTGATTGTATCAAAAACAGATGAAATACCAATAAAAGGATCAGGAATTTTCTCATTTGTTAATCTTTTACATAAATCCGTTTCACCCGCGGTGAAATGGAGGTTAATACTTCGTATGTGATGGTTTTGCAGTAATCTGCAAATTCTTTTAATGTTGGCTTTGCGTTGAATACAGTTACCGTATCACCTTCTTTTACATTTGAAATTTCATCTACATTAATCATCATCATATCCATACATATATTTCCAACAATAGGTGCAAGGGTTTTATGTATTCCTACGTTTCCAACCTTATTTCCGATCAGTCTGGGGATACCATCGGCATATCCTACAGGAATTGTAGCAATTTTTGTGGGATGATCAGTTTTGAATTTTCTGCTATAGCCTACTGATTCTCCGTTTTCTACTATAGATATTTGGGAGATGACTGTTTTAAAACTAACTACAGAACGCAGCTGTTTTTGTATTTCACTATTCGGTGATTCTCCTAGCATTCCGATCCCGATTCTTACCATATCATACTGGTGATTCGTATAACTTGTGATTCCGGATGAGTTCAGGATATGACGGATAGGAGTGTAACCTAAATTTTCTATCAGATAATTTGAATTCTTATCAAAAATTTCAAGTTGTTGTAAGGTAAATTTTTTTTCTGAAGGAACATCGGAAGAAGAAAGATGACTGAAAATACTCTGAACTTTCAGGTTTTTATGATGTAAAGTCTGGTTTAGTTCTTTGAGTTCAAAATCTTTAAAACCAAGACGATGCATTCCGGTTTCCAGTTTGATATGGATCGGATATTTTTTATCATAACCTGATTTTTGTACAGCCTGATAAAATAGTTCCAGTACCCTGAAACTGTAAATTTCCGGTTCAAGATTATAGGCAATGATAGTTTCATAGCTGTGCTGTTCCGGATTCATAACTACGATTGGCACTGTAATACCTTTCTTACGAAGCTCAACACCTTCGTCAGCAAAAGCAACGCCCAGATAATCAATATGATGATGTTGTAAAAATTCTGAAACTTCATAACTTCCCAGACCATAAGCATTTGCCTTGACCATGGCCATCATTTTGGTTGTTGGTTTCAGTAAAGATTTATGAAAGTTAATATTGTGAAGAATTGCATTAAGATTAATTTCAAGTACCGTATCATGTTTTCTCAGTTCAAGAATATCTTTAAGCTTTTCAATCTCAAATTTTCTCGCACCTTTCAATAATATAATCTGATTTTCAATTTCTGTAAGATGTTTACTGTCAATTAATTCCTGAGTATTAATGAAAGTGAAAGTTTTAGATTTAAATAATTCACTATATTTTGATATTACATGGCCGATCAGAAATACAAAATCAAATTTCTGCTCATTTACAAGTTCCGAAACTTCATGATAAAGCTCTTCTGAATTCGAATTTACTCCCAGAATATCCGTAAGAACAAGGGATTTTTTTAGGCTTATTATATTCATTTAAAAATTGTAAAGCTGTTTTTAAAGAATCCAAATCAAGGTTAAAAGAATCATTAATGATAATATTATTTTTAATTCCTTCAATAGCTTCAAGCCTCATTTCAACCGCCTTTAATGCATTGATTTTTTCGACAATCTTTTCGTTTTCGAGTCCTAGTTCCTTTAAAACGGTTAGAAGGGCTAAGGCATTTGTTAAAGTAGCTTCATCTCTCTGATGAACAGGAAAAGAAATTTCTTCACCGAAATATTGAACAACAACATTTTCTTCTTTTGAAATATTACTTTTAAAATAAACCTGATTATCTTGTTTAAAACCGTAAGAAATTAATTTTTTACTTGAATATAAAACCTTTATTTTTTTGTCAACCAATATATTATCTCCATTGTAAATGATGAATTCAGAATCTTTGAAAAGCTTGATTTTTTCATCAATCAACTCTTCTTCTGATTTGAAATTGGCAAGATGTGCAGATCCGATATGAGTCAGTAAACCAATCTGCGGATGGAAAATATTTTCCAGCCTTTCCATTTCATCAGGTTTTGAAATTCCTACTTCAAAAATTCCCAACTCGTGAGACTTATTAATTTGAAGCAAAGATAGTGGAAGACCAATCTGAGAATTAAAACTTTTAGGGCTTTTTACGGTTGAAAATTCATTCCAAAGACATTGATAGAGCCATTCTTTTAAAATAGTTTTACCATTACTTCCTGTAATTCCGATTGATTTTATATGAGAATTTTCAAAGTGATATCGGGCAAGTCTCTGTAGAAATTCCACAGAATCATCAACAATAATCCATGTAATATTTTCGTATTGAGCATCATAATGTTCACAAATGATCACCTCAATTCCCCGGTCAATAGCAGCTTCAATAAACTTTTCTCCTGAATTTTTCTGGGTATTGATGGCGATAAATGCAGTATTTTTGGTAGAATAAATAATCCTGCTGTCAAACGCTATATTTTTGATTATCTGGTTTTTATCTCCAATAACTTTAGCGCCGGTGATTTTTGCGATATCTTCTGCGTTGTAATTCATTTATAAATCGTCTATTATGAATTTTTTTGTCTTCATCATGATAATTATTATACAATCGTAATATTTTCAGATGTTCTGATTCTAATCCGTAGATCAGAGTTGTTTGTTCCGCAATTAAGAGTTTATTATAATCAGGAAATTTTTCAAGCTTCTGAAAAATTACTTTTTTTATCAATGATTAATCCTAATTTATGATTAAGGATATTTATAAAATTCTGATATTCTTTATAGGTAAATCTGTTTCCTATATAATCTTCAATCTGTTCCAAATCCTGAAGAGCAAATCTAGACCACCTTATTTCCATATTTTTTCAGAAATCGTTCTTCAGAAATTTTCATAACATCTTCATGAGAATGATAAATCCCATTTTTAAAGTCATTTTCAGCATCTTCTAATGATTGTAAAAAAGAATTTTCAGGTTCAATAATCTCTGCAATTCTCAGTAATTCTTCCGGAAGAAACTTTTTCTCTTTCATCTTCCGGAAAAAAGTAGGCTCGGAAATACCGCTCTTTTCTATGATATATTTCAGCTTGAAAGGTGAATTTTTCAAGATCTCATCAATCGAATTGCTGATTTTTATATAATTTTTAATTTCCAATATCATTTTCTGATAGTTTTTACTATTATATTTTGAGTAAAATTACTAATAATTTTGATATTAATTATTTTTTGTTTAAAACTTCATCCACAAAAACCTTTCGGCTCACAGCATCATAAGATTCTGTTTCTCCGAGTTCTACGAGATCTTTTCCCTCGGAAGTTCTCATCGAATAATTAGCCAGATTTCCTGTTCTTCTACAGATGGCGTGTACCTTGGTTACATATTCTGCAGTTGCCATGAGATTCGGCATCGGCCCGAAAGGCCTTCCTAAAAAGTCCATATCCAAACCGGCAATTACAACCCGGATTCCGCTGTTGGCTAATTGGTTCGCTACATCTACAATGCCTTCATCGAAAAACTGTGCTTCATCAATTCCCACCACATCACAATAGGAAGCCAATAAAAGTATTTCATTGGGATTTTCTACCGGTGTACTTCGGATTTTATTCTGATTATGAGAAATCACATCTTCATCAGAATATCGTGTATCCAGTTTTGGTTTGAAAATTTCCACATTCTGCCCCGCCATTTCTGCCCTCCTCAGCCTTCTGATCAACTCTTCGGTTTTACCGGAAAACATCGAGCCACAAATAACTTCCATCCAACCACTTTGTTTGGAATGATTAATTGTATTTTCTAAAAACATTTGTTAAATTAGCCGTATATTTTTAACATCAAAAGTAAGCAATTTTTTAACAAGATTCTTATATGCAAAACATCCAAGATTTAAAGGAAAAGATTTTTTTTGAATCCAAGAATATGATCGCTATTCTGGATAAAATAAGCAATGTAGACGAGTTACTTTCCAAGCAGGATCTTGTAGATGAGCTTGCCAACAGGATCTCGTTTTTACGATTGCTTGAAAAAAATATAGAGTATTTTGGAACTGAAAATTTTTCGCCATCTCAGGAAAATCAAGAAAAAATTTCCTCTATCCAGTATAGTGAAACAGAAAATATAATAGAGGAAGAAGAAGTTATTTTCAATAACAGGCTCAACGAGATCGGGGAAAATGAAAAATACCCTTCATCTGATCAGGTTACTGAAGAAGAAGCAATCTTCAATAATCAGCTGAATGAAATTGTGGAAGGTGAGCTTCACGAAACATTAGTTAATTTTGTTGAAGAAAATCCTGAACCAGAAATTTCTGACAATGAAAATTTTGCTGCTGTTGAAAAAACTGAAGATGTATTCACTGAGCAAATGGAAGAAATTGATGAAAATGAAATTTCTAATGAATCAGATGATATCTTAAATTTTGTAGATGAAGAAAGAATTTTAGCCAATTCAGAACCTGAAAATGATGACGATATCGATGAGGATATGTTCAGCAACGAACATACTGAAGAAGAGGCTATTTTTAATAATCAACTAAACGAAATCGATGAATTTGAGAACGAAGTTTCTGATGATCAGGCAGATTTAAATAATACCGAAGAACAGGAGAATATTCGTCATCATTTTGAGAATGAAGTGAAAACTGGAAACAGTCCGGAGATCACCGAAAGAATTCCCAGTATTTTTGATACGGAAACTTTAGAAGAAGAACTATTAATTGAGGAAACTGAAGATCATTTTACGGTTACCGGAATGACGGTTGAAAACGGAGAAATGCCTACTGATACATCGAATGTGGAAAGTATTTTAACGGAAATCAAGCATGAAGCGGTAGCCGAGGAAATACAGGAGCAGACCGTTCTTGCTGAAATCAACGACAGACGCAAAATCGTTGATATCGACAGACCTGTTCCGGAAAAAGAAAAAGATAAACCGGCATCTGATGAAAGTTTTGAGAATCTTGATGCTTATCATCACGAGAAAAAGATAAAATTAGCCCATATCAAAGGCTTAAAAACTGTTCAGTCACTTTTTGACGATGATCATCTGGAAAGAGATGTACCGGTAGAAAAAGCAGTGGAGAAAAAAGCAGATAAAGGCGGCATTTTAAAAACCAACATACCGACCGACTTTATGGAAGCAGAAAAGAAAAAACCGGAATTTAAGCTGGATTTGAATGATCGTATTGCTTTCACAAAAACACTTTTCGGCGGAAGTCAGTCTGAACTTAATGAAACGGTAAATAATCTCAACAGTTTCAGAACATTAGAAGAGGCAAAAGAGTACCTGAGCGATCTTTATTATTCTAAAAAATGGAATAAAGTGGATGAATATGCCCAAAGACTCTGGATATTGGTAGAAAACAAATTTTTATAACTTAAATTTTGAGCGGAATTCTATATTTTGTTCCCACACCGATCGGGAACCTTGAAGATATGACCTACAGAGCGGTAAATGTGCTGAAAGAGGTAGATTACATACTATGTGAAGATACAAGAACTTCCGGGATTCTTCTGAAGCATTTCGAGATTTCCAAGCCGTTAAAATCTTATCATCTCCATAATGAACATCAGGCAACGGAAAAAGTAATTACTGATCTTAAAAGCGGACAGAATATTGCTATTATTACCGATGCCGGAACTCCGGGAATTTCGGATCCTGGTTATCTTCTTGCAAAAGCAGGTGCCGATCATCAGATTGATATGATTTGCCTGCCGGGAGCAACAGCATTTGTTCCGGCTTTAGTAGTTTCCGGCTTACCGAATAACGAATTTCTTTTCGCAGGATTTCTTCCCCAAAAAAAAGGGAGACAAACTAAGCTGAAGCAGCTTGCCGAAGAGAAAAAAACCATCGTTATCTACGAAAGTCCACATAAAATCAACACAACATTAGAACAGATCAAAGAATTTTTCGGGGAAGAAACTAAAATCAGTCTCAGTCGCGAAATTTCAAAAAAATTCGAAGAAACGAAACGCGGAACAATTCTTGAACTCATTGAATTTTCAAAAAGCAAAACCTTAAAAGGTGAGATCGTACTCATCGTAAATAATTCCATTTAATTGAAAAAATTAATTTTCGTACTGTTTTCGTCGGTTTGCCTCGGACAGACGGATCAGTATAAACAGATACTTTTAACTAAAAAGCTGGGCAAAGAAATACGTTCTTATTCAAAAGGTTACGGAATGCTCACTGATGTCAAAACCGGGAAAGCCGGAATTGTAGATTCTTTAGGGACTATTACTTTTAACTCTTCTTTTAAAAGCGAAATTTCACGGATCTGGAAAGACCGTTTCATCCTGAAGGTAAAAGCAGGAAATTCAAACGGAAAAACCGCAGTCATTGATGAAACAGGGAAAGAACTCATTCCGCTGGATAACTTCAAATTCAGGACATGGGAAAATAAAGACCGCCTGATCTATACAAAACAGGGAAAAGAATGTGTATATGACTTTAACGGGAAGCAGATTATTCCTTTTTCAGATAAAATAGAATTTGGGAGTGAGAACAGATTTTTTGTTAAAAAGAACGGAGTCTGGCTGATTTATGATTTCGATGGAAGACAGATTTCAGACAGGGAGTTTACGACTGATCTCCGCTTTTACAAAGGGAGAACTTATATCGTAACCGGTGACAAATCAGGTGAAATTATTGACAATAATGGTAAAACTTTAACGACCATTTCCAATCATAACGTCGATAATATCAATGCGTTTCCATTTCTCGTGACACTCGATACCGCAAAAAATACCTACGGAATTATTAATGACAAAGAAAGTGTAATTGCTGATGAAATCTATGATCAGGCTTTTGTGGGGCGGGAATATATTTATCTCACAAAAGATGACAAAGTAAGTATTTTTTCAAAGAAAGAAGGGAAAGTATATGATCTTGATTATCATTATGTAAATCCGCTCTTTAATGGTTTATTTAAAACATCACAGGACCAGAACAATCCCAAAGCAGCAGTGGTACGCTTATCAGGTGAAGTTGTTTTTCCGAAAGAATATGACAGGGTAGAAGGCCTTAGCATGCACGGAGAAAAGTATCTGTATCTACGGAAAAATGATGATGAACAGATTTTAGATAAAAATTTAAAAAGTATTTTAAAAGAAGATTATGAGATTGAAAAAATATTTCCCAATACTCTTATCTTAAGCAAAGAAGATATTTACTACAAATTCTCCCCTAAAGACGGGCAATATGTGGAATTGAAAGGTTTCAAAGAAATCAAACCTTTTGAAATGTATCCGATGCTCGTCGGCAAAAACATCGACAATTTCTACGGAATATTGGATGAAGAGGGAAAAGAAGTCGTTCCGTTCATTTATGATGACATTATTACTTTTCCCGGAGCCAATGAATTTGTCATTAAAAAAGATAATAAATTCGGGGTTAGCAATCATCAAAATGAACCTTTAGCGGAAGTTGTTTTTGATAAATTTATACAGGATAAAAAAGGAATAAAGCTCATCAGGGGAAAAGAAACGCAATATATCTATTTTACTGAGCAGAAAGACCGTAATTTTATGGATTAGAAAATTGGCTGATTAAAAGGCATAAAATTTTGCTAAAACTATGATTTAAAATGCAATGAATAACATTTTGTAATATCTTTGCGCACTGTTTTATTTCTGTAAAATTAAATAATGTATATTAGTCAACTTTCAAAAGGCTAGTAAGTTATAAAGAAAACAATTGTCATAAATATGAAACTATTAGAAGGAAAAGTAGCGCTAATAACGGGAGCTACAAGAGGAATCGGAAAAGGAATCGCTGAAATGTACGCTCAGCAGGGAGCAAAAATTGCTTTCACTTATGCCGGATCTGTTGATAAAGCCAAGGAATTAGAAACCACTTTAAGTTCTGTAACTCAAATTAAAGGATATCAATCTGACGCATCAGATTTCGATGCGGCTCAGACATTGGTAGACGAAGTTATGAAAGAATTCGGAAAAATTGATATTCTCATCAACAATGCGGGAATCACCAGAGACAACCTGCTTCTGAGAATGTCGAAAGAAGACTGGGATAAAGTAATCAACGTAAACCTGGATTCTGTATTCAACCTTACTAAAGCGGTAATCAAACCAATGATGAAAGCTAGAGAAGGATCTATCATCAATATGACTTCAGTAGTAGGAATCAGCGGAAATGCAGGGCAGGCCAATTATGCGGCTTCCAAAGCCGGAGTTATTGGTTTTACAAAGTCTGTAGCCCTTGAATTAGGTTCAAGAAATATCCGTTGCAACGCCATCGCTCCGGGATTCATCCAGACTGAAATGACAGACGCCCTTGATGACAAGGCAAAAGAAAAATGGAATGAGGCCATTCCTATGAAAAGGCTTGGTCAGACAAGAGATATTGCCAATGCCTGCGTATTCTTAGGAAGTGAAATGGCTTCTTATGTGACAGGCCAGACCCTTAACGTTGATGGAGGTTTATTAACTTAAAATACCATTAAATAAAACTAACAAAATCCGCCTGATATGGGCGGATTTTGTTGTTTATGTAACTAAGTTCCATACTTTAATTTGGTTCTTTGGTCTTAAGAAAAAAGGACATTTATAAAAAGAATTTATATAGAAATCAATCTTTAAAAACCTGATTTTCCTGCTCCTGAACCCTGATAAAAGTCGTCCTTTTAGAAAGTTCTTTCAAAGTAGAAGCGCCCACATACGTACAGGTAGACCGCACGCCGCCGAGAATATCCTTTACCGTTTCGGAAACCGGACCTTTGTAAGTAACCTTTACGGTTTTTCCTTCAGAGGCTCTGTATTCCGCAACACCTCCGGAATGCTTTTCCATAGCTGTTTTTGAACTCATTCCATAAAAAAAGACGGTATTTCTTGCCGTTTTCCTCTACGATCTCGCCGCCGCTCTCATCATGTCCGGCAAACATTCCTCCCAGCATCACAAAGTCGGCGCCACCACCAAAAGCTTTCGCCACATCTCCCGGAACTTTACAGCCGCCATCTGCAATGATATGGCCTTTTAGTCCATGTGCGGCATCGGCACATTCAATAATGGCCGAAAGCTGGGGATATCCTACACCTGTTTTTATGCGGGTCGTACAAACGGAGCCCGGCCCGATGCCTACTTTAATGATATCTGCTCCCACGAGAAGAAGCTCTTCCACCATTTCTCCCGTCACTACATTTCCGGCAATAATGATTTTATCAGGGAAATTGGTCCTTGCTTTCTTCACAAATTGCACAAAATGTTCTGAATACCCATTGGCTACGTCAATACAGAGAAACTCTATTTTCGGATGTTTTTCAAGAATGGTTCTTATTTTTTCTTCATCCGATTTCCCGGTGCCGGTGCTTAAAGCAATATACTGATGGATGCTTTCGGGTTGCGAATCCAGAAACTGAGACCATTCTTCAGGGGTATAATGCTTATGAATGGCAGTAATAATCTTTTCTTTGGCAAGCTCCACGGCCATTTCAAAAGTTCCGACGGTATCCATATTGGCGGCAATGACCGGTATGCCGCTCCATTTTTTCAGGGTGTGTCTGAAGGTAAATTCCCTTTCCAGATCAACCTCTGAACGGGATTTCAAAGTAGAACGTTTCGGACGGAACATTACATCTTTAAAACCCAGCTTTATATCATTTTCTATTCTCATAATTTGGATATTATTGAATAAAAATAAGGAAAAAGATTGATTGTAAATCTCAAAATTACCCCTATTTTACCATAAGTACTTTATAACATAGCGTAGGATTTGCTCCTTCGGAGCAATATCTGTGTAGATCAATATCGCATCTTGTACCGGAACTCCATAGGAGTTCTATCTTATCATAGCACACCTACGGCGTGCTTGCGATATTGTATTGTTTTTCTGCTACACAGCTATTGCTCCTCTGGAGCATAAAAATTATTTTTGTCCATTTCTGATAGAAAAAAGAGGCTGCCCAACTTTTAGGACGAGGCAAAAAGGCTCGTTGATGAACCTCAAAGATTGAAAAACGAAGCATAAAGGGTGAATGTTGATGCAAAAAGGCTCGTCGATGAACCTAATAGGTTGAAAAACCAGACAAAAAGAGTGGATGACGAAGCAAAAGGGCTCAACATTGAATCTAAAAGACTGGATTTTCAGGCAAAAAGGCTCGTTTACGAAGTATTAAGGGATGATCAGTACCCTATTTTGAGATCAGACAGAGAATTCAGGCATGAAAAGTAAGAATAACTTCTGCAAATGTTTTTAAAAAGCAATACATTTGAAACCATGGATTTCCCCGTAACCTTTCATATTTTCGGTAAAACTATTCTGGCACATCCGCTTTTTGAAACGGTTGGAATTTTTATAGGTATGCGTTATTATTTTTATTTAAAAAGAAAAGCAAGTGAAAAAATGTCTTTCAATACTTCTGCAGCAATTTTAATAGGAGCAACTGCAGGAGCTTTGATAGGGTCTAAATTAATAGGCAATCTCGAAAATCCATATATACTTTTTGGAAATTTCAGTTTAAAAAGAATTTGGACCAATAATACGATTGTCGGAGGTCTGGCATTTGGTCTTATAGGAGTTGAATGGGCAAAGAAAATTGCAGGGCATAAAGAAAGTACCGGAGACTTAATTGTTTTTCCATTAATTCTGGCAATGATCATCGGAAGAGTCGGTTGTTTCCTTACAGGGATTTACGAAGAAACCTACGGTCTTCCTACAGATTCCATTTTTGGAATGCATCTGGGAGATCAGTATCTAAGGCATCCCGTTGCTTTATATGAAATTGCTTTTCTCATTACACTTTGGATTATTTTAAAAGGGATTCAGAAAAAAAGATACATTTCCTTCTGGTTTTGTATTTCAGCTTTTTATGATCAGTTACTTTAGTTTTAGATTTATGCTGGATTTTATCAAACCTAAAGTAGATATTGTGGCAGGACTTGGAACAATACAGCTGGTTTGTGTCGGCGTGATTTTTTATTATTTCTTTAAACTCAAAGAAACAAAAGTTGTAAATTCACTTTAAATATTACTCATGAAACTGCTAACATTACTTGAAGTTGGAGATCTCACCGGATTGTTTGTATTTATAATTGGCATTGTGTTAATTGTACTTTTTGTTATCTCAATGTTTGTAGCAGCTATTGTACAAATTATTTACGAATGGGATAATAAAAGAAAATTTTCAAGAGGACAGTTTTGGAGAACCGTTTTGATATCTATGCTTGTTTGCGGACTTATCAGTGGTTTTGTTTGTGGAGGAATGTAAAAAATTAATTATGCCAGTAAGAAACTATACGTATTACGATTATACCATAAGCCTTTGCCCGGAATGCCTGAAAAGAGTGGGCGCAAAGATTATTATTGAAGACGAAGCGGTTTTCATGACGAAAAGATGTCCCGATCATGGATTTTTCAAAACGAAAATTGCTTCTGATGTACAGTATTATAAAAATATCAGAAACTATAATAAAGCTTCGGAAATGCCTGTCCATTTCGGAACGGATGTAGAATACGGATGTCCTTATGACTGCGGTTTATGCGTCGACCATGAGCAACATAGCTGCCTCTCCATTGTGGAAGTTA
This sequence comes from Chryseobacterium sp. POE27, assembly GCF_039727685.1. Classification (NCBI taxonomy): domain Bacteria; kingdom Pseudomonadati; phylum Bacteroidota; class Flavobacteriia; order Flavobacteriales; family Weeksellaceae; genus Chryseobacterium; species Chryseobacterium sp. POE27. The sequence continues at coordinate 2,785,673 of NZ_CP152475.1, read as the reverse complement.
CCGACCGTTGCAATCTCACCTGTCCGACCTGTTATGCGATGTCTTCGCCCCATTACGGAAGTCACAGAAGCCTGGAAGAAATAGAAGCCATGTTTGATATCATCGTTAAAAATGAAGGCGAGCCGGATGTCGTACAGATCAGTGGAGGAGAACCTACGATACATCCCGAGTTCTTTAAGATCATGGATATTGCCAAGTCGAAGCCGATCAAGCATTTAATGTTGAATACCAATGGCGTACGGATTGCTAATGACCCAGGTTTTGCAGAAAGGCTGGCGACTTACGCTCCGGAATTTGAGATTTATCTTCAGTTTGATTCCTTTAAACCGGAAGTTCTTGAAGATTTCAGAGGAAAAGACCTCACGGATATCAGGATGAAAGCCCTGGAGAAATTAAATGCTTTGAATCTTTCTACAACGCTCGTTATTGTGCTTCAAAAAGGAAAAAACATTGACGAGATCGGAAAGATTATTGATTTTGCTTTAAAGCAGAAATGTGTCCGCGGAATTACTTTTCAGCCTGTCGAAATTGCAGGAAGAAACCGTGAAGATTCTGCGCATGAAAAGATAACACTGACCGAAGTAAGGCAGGAAATCCTGAACCAGTTTCCGCTTCTCAATTCGGATGATATTATTCCGGTTCCGTGTAATCCGGATGCTCTGGCGATGGGATACATTCTGAAACTTGAAGGAGAAACGATTCCTTTAACAAGATATATTAATCCCGCTGATCTCCTGAATAATGAAACGAGAAACACCATTGTATATGAGCAGGATACAGGGCTACAGATGCAGCTTCTGGATATTTTCAGCACCGGAATCTCGGTGGATAAAGTGAAACCGAAGGTAAACCAGCTGCTGTGCTGTCTTCCTGAAGTTTCGGCCCCGAACCTCGATTATGATAATCTTTTCAGGATCATCATTATGAATTTTATGGATGCGCACGATTTTGATGTTCGCGCCGTAAAGAAATCCTGCGTGCACATTGTAAATAAAGATTTAAAACTGATTCCTTTTGAGACGATGAATCTTTTCTACAGGGATGATAAGAGTAAGTATCTGGAAGAATTGAGAAGAGAGGATAGAGTTTTATTCTAATGTTCTTTTGATTTCCTATAAATTTTCACGGATGCTTAGTGATTTTTTGTTCACTAATAACGACATAGGAAAATGGAGCGTTAAGAAAATTAATTCTGTGAACGTTAAAAAAATTCTACTGTTTGAGTGCGACACAGATTTTGAGTCGAAGAACAAAATGTTCAATTCGCGCGAGTTTTAGAATTTTTAGAGAACAGAAATAATTTTTAGCGAAAGTTTCCAAGTCTTGAATTTATTGTTCTTTTGTTTCAAGACAAAAGAACAATAAATAAGGCGTAAACAATTTTACGCCTCAATATTTTAAATTAATCAAACTTCATTACCTCACTCAACGTATTCATATACTCATATGCCGTAAGGTCGAATTTCACGGGAACAATCGAGATATATCCATTCGCTAAAGCTGTTTCATCGGCATCTTCAGATTCATCCATATTGTTGAAGTATCCGGTAAGCCAATAGTATTTTTTACCGTGAGGATTTACCCTTTCGTCAAAACTTTCTTCCCATTTGGCGTTGGCTTGTTTGCAGACTTTTACGCCTTTGATTTCTTCTTTCAAAAGTTTAGGAATGTTTACATTTAAAACAACTCCTTTAGGCATTGGGTTTTCCAGTGTTTTCTTTACAATATTCTGAATGTATTCTTTTGCCTGGGTAAAATCTGCTTCCCAGCTGAAATCCAGTAAAGAGAAACCGATGGCCGGAAGGTTTTCTACACCGGCTTCCACTGCTGCAGACATCGTCCCGGAATAGATCACATTAATGGAAGAATTTGCCCCGTGATTAATTCCTGAAACAACAATATCCGGTCTTCTCGGCAATATTTTATCAAGAGCCATTTTTACACAGTCAACCGGCGTTCCGCTACAGGAAAAATCTCTTTGCGGACCGTCAAGATGTACTTCTTCATAGCTTAAGGTAGAATTGATGGTAATGGCGTGGCCTTTACCGCTTTGTGGAGAGTTGGGTGCTACCACCACTACTTCTCCGATTTCGTTCATAAAACTAACAAGATTTCTGATACCGGGTGCTGTAATTCCGTCGTCATTAGTAACCAGAATAAGTGGTTTTTCCATATTAAAATTTAATTTTAACAAAAATACTTAAAACTATCTGATATTTGTAAAGAAGGTATTAAATTTGATAATTTGTAACAGTAATTTAAAAATTACTACTCATTAAAATACTTTTTTTAAAATTAATTAAAAATACATTACAGATTTATGTGGAAAAATTTTAAGCTGAATAAATTTTTACTCCTCATTCCATTAACAAGTCTAATGTTTTGTTTCAACTCGCCTAAAAATGATGATGAAAAGATGCAGACGATAATGGTGAGCGTTAAAAATACACTTTCTTACTTGCATTACAGCCCGAAACCCATTAATGATGCGTATTCTAAAGATGTTTACAAGCATTATTTTGAATTGGTGGATCCGGGCAAAAGATACTTCCTGCAGGCAGATATGGATGAATTTGCAAAGCACGAAACCAAACTTGATGATTATATCAATCAGGGAGATCTTACCTTCTACAAACTCACGGTAGACAGATTGTATCAGAGAGCAGACGAAATCGATAAAATGACTCAGGATATTTTCAGTAAGCCGATTAATCTTAAAGAAGACGAATCTTTGATTCTTGAGCCTAAACTGAAAAAAGCACCCGTAAGCAAACAGGAATTATATAATGAATGGAAAAAATTCATCAAATACAATATTCTTCAGGAAATTGAGTCGATGAACAGTAAAGAAGAGGCTCAGAAGGAAAAGAAAGATTCTGTTCAAAAATATAATCTTAAAGATACTATTAAATACCAGCCTATCGCGCCGGATCAGAAGATCAAAAAGGCAACAGATGAGGTGAAAGATCTTGTGAAAGAAACATTTACAAGATTTAAGAAGAGAAAAAAATGGATTGGTTTACCGTGTATATGAATGCGTACACTGAAGTTTTTGATCCTCACACCAACTATTATTCACCAAAAGATAAAGAAGACTTTGATACCAACTTTACAGGGAAAGTCATCGGAATCGGAGCCATCATTCAGGAGAAGAAAGGAAACCTTTATCTGGGGGCTTTAACGATCGGAGCACCCGCGTGGAAATCCAAACAGCTTTCCGAAGGAGATAAAATTTTAAAAGTAAAATCCAAACCTAAGGAAGATGCCGTAAACGTAGTAGGAATGCTTTCTGACGAAGCAGTACGACTGATAAGAGGTGAAAAAGGAACGCCGGTAACTTTAACTGTTCAGAAAAAGGACGGATCCATAAAAGACGTTACCATGATCCGTGAAGAGGTTGCCATTGAAGATACTTTTGCAAGAAGTATTGTGATGAATTCACAAAACGGGAAAAAATACGGGTTTATTAATTTACCAAGCTTTAACGCAGATTTTGAGAATCCGAACGGAAGAAATGCTTCTGATGATATTAAAAATGAAATCCTTAAGCTTAAACAACAGAATATAGAAGGAATTGTTCTTGATCTGAGAAATAATGGTGGAGGATCATTAACGGAGGTTGGTGATATTATGGGACTTTTCATGCAGGCAGGGCCTTACGTTCAGGTAAAAGACGGAAACGGAAAAATTCAGACCTTAAAGAATAAAAATGAAACTCCTGTATGGACTGGTCCGTTGGTGATCATGCAAAACGAGCTTTCTGCTTCAGCATCAGAAATTTTAGCGGGTGTAATGCAGGATTACGGAAGAGCAATGATCATCGGATCGCCGCAATCTTTCGGGAAAGGAACAGTACAGACTTTTGTAGATTTAAACAGATTTTTAAATACCGAAGATGATTTTGGCTCTTTAAAACTGACGATCCAAAAGTTCTACAGAATCACCGGTGAGTCTACGCAGAGAAAGGGAATTGTTTCAGATATTCAGATGAAAGATTTCTTTACTTATGCTGAAATAGGCGAAAGATATGATGATTATGCATTGGCTTGGGATAAAATTCCGGCAACGAGCTTCCAGAAGCTTAATTATTTCAATATCCAGGCTTTAGAAAAAGCAAGTAATGACAGAATGGCTAAAAATGCAAAATACCAGTTGCTTTTGGAATCTGCACAATGGAGAGAACAACTGGATAAAGAAGAAACAATCACGCTTAATATTGATAAGTTTAATGAACTTACAAAACAGAGAAAAGCGCAGATTGAAAAATTCAAATCATTAACCAAATTTGAAAACGGACTTCAGTTCTCCATGTATCCGAACGAAATCGAAAGAGAAAAGAAAGACGAAGCTTTCAAGAAGAAATCTGAAATCTGGATCAAAAATCTTAAAAAAAGATCTTTACCTTCAGGAAGCAATGAATATTATTGCAGACATGAGTGTAAAATCCTAATTTAGAAAAATATAGGTATAAAAAACCGTTGCCCGAGATTCTCAAGCAACGGTTTTTTTAATGGATGAAAATCAGACTATTTAATTTCCACACATCCTACTCTTCCTCCTGCATTTCCGGTTGGCTGAGTATGGAAATCATCAGCCGCAGCATGTACAATCAGTCCTTTGCCCAAAATATTTTTAGATTCGTCAGTACATCCCAGGCACCATTTATTGGTTTTAAATGTAAGAGTGGCATTTCCGGTCTGGTCGGCAACAAGATTTCCGATATCACCCATATGGAAGTGTTCTGCGCCCCACTTTCCGTGATCGTCTTTTGCCGGATTCCAGTGACCCCCCTGTAGAAGTTCCGTCAGCTGCTGAACAATCGCCTTTTTCATGAATGTGTACAGCATGAATTCCTGGCGTAAGGTTGGTTACATCAAGTTTCATAATAACTTCGTCACCTTTCTGAGTAAATTTCGCCGTTCCTCCGGTCTGCGTGTTACTTTTAGACATGACCTGATAGGTTTTTGTTGTTCCGCAAGAAACAACCAGCAAAGCACCGGCCGCGATTAATGATAATGTTTTAGCTTTCATTTTTGAATGATTTAAGTGATTTCAATATAAAATTAAAAAAACATTTACTCAAAAGCCGTATGATTTCCGATTCTTTTCTGGAATAACGATAAATGGCAAATATTTTTCGTCTAAAGATAATATTTCAGCATTTGATTGCTATTTCTGAAACGATTCAGAATTCAAATTCTACGACTCAGCAACAAAAATTTATTTCAGATAAAATTTCATCCTACTTTTGAATCGAAATTAAAAGCTATGAAAACAAAACTATTATTTCTCGTCTTATTTTTATGTGCTGCTTTAAGTTTTGCACAGACAAAAATTTCAGGAAAAGTAAGCTATAAAAATAAAGGAGTAGGAGAGGTAAATGTAACACTAAAAGATACTTATGACGGTGCAACAACGGATGCCAACGGAAATTTCTCTTTCGAAACTTCAGAAAAGGGAAATCATGTTCTTGTTTTTACCCATCCGAAATACATTGATGTTGAAAAACAAATTGTCATTGAAAATCAGGAAATTACAGTCAATGCGGAATTAAAGGAACAGATCAGTGAAATTGATGCCGTTGTTGTATCTGCAGGATCTATCGAAGCAAGTGACCGAAAAAGAGCGACCGCATTGCTGACGCCGATTGACATTTATACCACGGCTGGTGCTGACGGACAGATTTCTTCGGCGTTAACCTATCTTCCCGGAGTTCAGAAAGTTGGCGAATCAGAAGGACTTTTCATTCGTGGCGGAACCGGGACGGAATCTAAAATTTTTATGGACGGAAGCTTAATCAACAACTATTTTTCAAATTCGGTGCCGGGAATCGCCGGGAGAGACCGTTTCAATACTTCGCTTTTTAAAGGGAATATTTTTTCAAGCGGCGGATATTCAGCCTTGTACGGTCAGGCTCTTTCCGGTGCCCTGATGCTGGAAAGCGTTGATCTCCCGGATGAAAGTTCTTATGATTTTGGGTTTTCACCCATATTTTTAAACGCGGGATTTCAAAAGCTCGGCGAAAATAAAAATTATTCTTTTGGTGCGACCTTAGGCTATTCAAATTTAAAAATGATGCAGGAAGTTTTTAATTTTAATACAAATTTTACGGAAGCTCCTCAGGGACTTAACGGCGACCTGAATTTCAGATTTAAAACAAAATCAGGAGGGTTCTTTAAATATTACGGTATGTATGATTCCAATAAAATGGGAGTGAAAACGCCGAGTCTGGAGCCGGAAGATTATGAATGGTCTTTGGTTTCATTAAATGGTAAAAACACATATCATAATTTATCTTTCAAACAAAAATTCGGCAAATATCTGCTGAACGCGGGAACTTCTTATTCTTTCAACAGATCGGATCTTGATTTTTCGACTGAAAAAAATGATATTAAGACCGGAAATACAAAACTTTTAACGGATGGAAATTATATTAATTTTAAAGCTGTTGTGGAAAGGAAAATAAATAAAATCAGTGCGTTACGAGGCGGTTTTGAACTCAACAGTACCAGCGAAAAAATGAATTTTAATGATTTTGTGGAAAAACATTACAAAGATTTGATTTCATCGGCTTTTGTGGAAACAGATTTAGAATTCAGCAATCATTTATCTGCTAAAATAGGAGTGAGAGCAGAGCATTCGTCTTATCTTGGGAAAAGCAATATTGCGCCACGTTTAGCATTGGCTTACCGTTTGGCTAAAGACTGGACAACCTCTCTAGCGTACGGACTTTTCTACCAGAATCCTGAAAGCAAATACATCAACGGACCGGCTAATCTTGATTTCCAGAAGTCGCAGCATTATATTTTTCAGGTTCAGCGAACGACAGAAGGAAGAAGTCTCAGGTTTGAAGCGTTCTATAAAAAGTATGATGATTTATTAAAAGTAAAAAATATGCAATATATTGACGGGCAGAATCAATATGTACAGACCGCAGACAATAATAACGGCTACGGCTATGCCAAAGGCCTGGAATTATTCTGGAGAGATAAGAAGACTTTTGACAATATTGATTACTGGATCAGCTATTCGTTTCTGGATTCTAAAAGGGATTTTATGAATTATCCGGTAAGTCTGAAACCTAATTTTGCTTCTGAACATACAATTTCTGCCGTAGCAAAAAGATTTGTACCTAAATGGAAAACAGGTTTTAATCTTTCTTATACATATGCAAAAGGCCGCCCGTATTACGATATTGCAACACACGATGTAAACGGCGAGCAAAAATATTTTGTAAGAAATGAAGGAAGTTTGAAAGATTATAATGCCCTTAATTTCAGTGTGAATTATCTTCCGAATTTAGGCAAGAAAGATGCTAAGGTTTTTACAGTGCTGGTATTGAGTGTATCCAATATTTTAGGCTCAAAAAATGTCTACGGATATAATTTCTCAATGGATGGCTCAAGAAGTTCTGCTGTGGTTCCGCCGGTGAATACTTTTGTTTTCGTTGGAGCATTTATCAGCTTCGGGGTAGACAGAACACAGGATGCTATTAATAATAATCTGTAAATAAATAATTTAATACAACTAAAAATCTATCTTTATTCAATTAAATATTAACTTAAAAAATTAGGAAAAATGAAAAAATATCTATTAACCTTTGCTTTAAGTCTGATAAGTTTAACCGCTTTTGCCCAGGCTGATTATGAAAAAGTAATGTCTGAAAAAATTGCTAAGCTAGAAGCCTGTAAATCACTGGATGAATTCCAAACGCTGGCCAACGATTTCGACAGAATCGGAAAGAAAGAAACCCAACAGTGGCTGCCGTCTTATTATGCCGCTTTTGCTTACATTCAGAAAGGAAGAATGCTGATGCGGGAAGGAAAAATGACCGAACTTTCTGCACAAGCCAACGCTGCGGAAAAATATATGGATCAGGCAGAGGCTATTGTCGGGAAAGATAATTCCGAGATTCATCTGCTTAAAAAAATGGCTTTTTCGCTGAAAATGATGGAAAATCCCGCAGAAAGATATATGACAGACGGAATGAAAGCCATGGAGGAGCTTAAAAAAGCAGAAAGCCTTGATCCAAACAATCCAAGGGTGACTTTAATAAAGGCTGAGGATACGTATTTCACTCCGGAACAATACGGCGGAAGCAAAGCAAAAGGAATGGAAGAATTCAAAGCAGCTTTGGAGAAATTTAAAACGTACACTCCGAAATCTAAAATTGATCCAAACTGGGGAAGGGCAGAAGCAGAATATTTTCTGAGCGGAGCCGCAAAATAAAAGAATAATAATATGATCTGAATAACCTTCTCGTCGCAGAAGGTTTTTTTATTCCGTTCAGTCACGAAAAATAACGGTTCGGCAAAAAATTATTTTTAATACTTTTAATATAGACTATTTTTGAACCAAGAAAATGAACAATGAAACGTAAGAATCTTATTAATCTATGCTGGATATCATTGGCAACGGCCATGTTCTTCTTTTTTTGTTTTTACAGATGAGAAAACGGTGGGAAATTTTCTGCTTACTATTATTATATCTTTCATGTATTCCTTTGTTTTGAGTATTGGTAATGGCTTGATTAATGATTTTCTCAACAAAAAGTTTCCCTGGTCTGAAGCGACAACCAAGAGGGCGATTGTAAGTATAGTTTCTATTCTGATCGCCAATATTATCATGGTGTATTTCTGCAATTATATGAACTTTGTTGTTTTCCAAAAAAGTGGCTACTACAGAACAGTATTTTTCTGGAAAATATAATTTTATCAATTGGTTTACCATCAATATTGCGTTGCTGATTTCGGCTTTTCTCCATGCAAAAGGTTTTATGGAAGAGCTGAAAAAAACATCCAAAAAAAGAAGTTGTCGAGCAGAAACTGATTGCAAAATCTGCCAATGCACAGTTTGAAAGTCTTAAAAATCAGCTGGATCCGCATTTTTTGTTTAATTCTTTAAATGTTTTAAGCTCCTTAATTGATGAAAATCCGAAACAGGCTCAGAAGTTTACTGCTTCAATGTCAAAGATTTACAGATACGTTCTGGAGCAGAAAGACAAAGAACTGGTAACTGTGGAAGATGAACTGGAATTTGCAAAAACGTATTGTGAATTATTAAAAACACGATTTGAAGACAGTGTAGGTTTTGTTTTTGACGTAAAAAAAGAAGATTACAGGAAATTTGTAGTTCCGTTGTCATTGCAATTGCTGTTGGAAAATTGTATTAAACATAATTTTGCCACTTCTTCAAAGCCTTTATTAATTAAAATTTTTTCTGAAAATGATACGCTTTGCATCGAGAATAATCTGCAGGTAAGGGAACAGATCAAAGAAAGCTCGGGAATAGGGCTTCCAAATATTGTTCAGCGTTATTCATTATTGACAAAGAAAAATGTTTTTATCGAAAAATCCGAGGATTATTTTAAAGTAAAACTTCCGGTTATATCTTCTAAATTAAATATAGCTAATGCAATAATAGAAGATCATGATAAGTCCTACGAAAGAGCGCAGAAACGCGTAAAAGAAATAAAAAGTTTCTACAGTAATCTTATTTCTTACTGCATTATAATTCCTTTTTTAATCATTATTAACTTAATGACAAGCCCTGATAACATCTGGTTTTACTTTCCAATGCTGGGCTGGGGAATTGGCGTTGCTGCCCACGGAATGAGTGTTTTTGCAATCGGCAAAAGCTGGGAAGAAAAAAAGATCAGAGAAATTTTAGAAAAACAAAATAAAAGATAAATAGTATGGAAAATATTAGTAAAGATGACTTCCGATACAAAGAAGCTGAAAGACAGGTAAAAAAAGATCAAACGGTTTTATGTTTTCGTTTTTGTATATATTGGGGTAAATATTTTTATTTTGTACTTGAATTACAGAGAATTAGAACCTGGCGAAACAATCTGGCAGCTGAAATATTTTTTACTTCCGTTGGTTTGGGGAATTGCGGTTGTCGTTTCTGCGATGAGAACTTTTATTCCTGGTTTTATGTTAGGAAGCAATTGGGAAGAGAAAAAAATTAAGAAATTGATGGAAAAGGAGAAGCAACCATAATAAGGATTTAAACAAAATATCTAGTGAAAACTTTACAGATTCTCTTTACCATTTCCATGTTCACATGGTTTATGACTGAATTTCTTTACAAAAATCTCCTGAAATCAGGCGAAAAAGATAAAAAAAGGAACAGATAAATCTACTTTAAATATTCTTTGGATTGCTATTCCTTTTTCAATCATGAGTTCTGTCACGGCTTCTTACGTAACGAAATTTCCGATCACTGATGAGATCTGGATTTATTATCTCGGTGCCGGATGTATCTGGATTGGGATCATTTTGCGATTTATCATTATCAAATCTTTGGGAAAATATTTTACGGTGGATGTCACCATAAGACAGGATCATAAAATTAAGAAAGAAGGATTTTACAAGTATGTAAGGCATCCGTCTTATACTTTTTCTTTACTCACATCTCTCGGACTCGGATTGTATCTTAATAATTGGCTCTCTTTGGTTTTGGCTTTAGTTCCTACTTTTGTTGCTTTCAGTTATAGAATTAAAGTAGAAGAAAAAGCCTTAATAGAAGAATTCGGAGAAGAATACCTGGAGTATAGAAGAAACACAAAAAAAGCTTGTTCCGTTTGTTTATTAGCGTAAATTTTAATGGTTAAGGTTTACTAATAAATACAAAAAGCAAAAACATATTTTTCCATTGAATTCAGATTTTTACAATTCAGGATGAATATTCAACGGTTCGGTAACATAAAATTGAGTTGAGGCTCTTCCCCTTCATATATTTGTCTCAACAAAAACAAACAACTAATTATTAACATTAAAAAAATTATGGAAACTTACATCAACAAAGAAGATCTTGCATACCAAAAAGCTACCAGAAGAGTAAAAGAACTGAAAGGATTTTATGGAAATCTTACATCATACGTCCTGGTAATTTCTTTTTTAGCTGTATTAAATATTATAACGTCACCGGGCTATCTATGGTTTTTCTGGCCGATGCTAGGCTGGGGAATAGGAATTGCGGCCCATGCGGCAAATACCTTCTGGATAGGAAAAGAATGGGAGGAAAAGAAAATCAGGGAACTGATGGATGAAGAAAGAAGAAATACAAAATCTTTATAATAAACTCAATCAAATACTTAAAAATTAATACGATGAACTACAATCAGGCACAACAAAGAGTCAACGATTTAAAAAAATTCTATAAAAGCATTTTATGGTTTGGTATCGTTGCGGTAATCATTTTTGCAGATGATATTTTTGAAAAAGGAATTTTCAATTTTTCACTTTGGGACGGATCAATTATTCTGGTGATCTGGGGAATTATTTTGACCGTAAAAGCAGTAAAACTCTTCCTTCTGGATGATGAATGGGAAAGAGATGTTATTGAAAAAGAAATGAAAAAAATCAAAACAGCCGCTGAAGTTTTAAAACCGGTAATTTTGATTAATTTTATTCCGAAATTGTAAAACTAAATCTGAAACTCAATGATAAAAACCGTCATTATCGAAGATGAAAAACCTGCTTCAAGAAAATTGGAAAGAATGCTTAGTGAATTTCCTGAGATTGAATTGGTTGGCAAAATAGAATCTGTAGAAGAAGGAGTAAAATGGTTTTCGGAAAATGAACATCCGCAGCTCATCTTTTCGGATATTGTATTGGGAGATGGCTTATCATTCGATATTTTTGAGAAAGTTCAGACAAAAGGTTTTATTATTTACACTACGGCTTTTGATCAGTACACGCTGAAAGCTTTTAAATTAAACAGCATTGATTATCTTTTAAAACCGATCTTAGATGAAGATCTGTCGGCCGCCATTGAAAAATTCAAATCGTTTATTCCGTCAGACAGTTCTGTGAATTCTCAGGAGATCAAGCAACTGATAAAAAAGGATAAATCTACACTTTCCCGGATTTTGGTAAAAATTGGTTACAACCTTAAAATTATTCAGACACAGGAAGTAAGCTGTTTTTTTAGTGAAAATAAAATTGTTTATCTGCAGACGCAGGAGAGAAATTATCCTTCAGATTTCACACTGGATGAACTGGAAGATGTACTTGACGAAAAGAATTTTTTCCGTGTAAATAGGCAGTTTATTATCAATTCAGATTACATTAAAAATATTCACACTTCGCCCAACTATAAAGTCGAACTGGAGTTTCAGCCGCAGGAAGAAATTACCGTCAGCCGTGACCGTGTGAAGGATTTTAAAGACTGGCTGGTAAGTTAGTTGGAGAGGAAAGATAATAGAGAAAAAGGTAAAAGACTTTCACTACCCGAAACTCAAAACTCAAAACTCAACAAAAAAAATTTTTAACCAGAAATCTATCAACCATTAACTAAAAACGATCAGCTATTTGTAATCTATACGATTGGCGTCTGTGTCTTCAAGTTGTTTCACAATAGAAGGAGGAATCTCGTCACTGTCGATCGGAAAGCTTATGGAATCTGTAATAAATGTTTTCCTGTCTGCCTTTCTGAAGATTTCAAAAAGAGCAATGGGTTCTTGATTAAAACTGATACATGTACTTATAAAATGCAACTCATGGAGCTTATATTCTGGATTTTTCAGCTTTTCCTTGATATCTTTTATTCTTGAGATGAAATGTCTTTGCCGTATGAAAGTATTGCTGTTCATGATAATGAAAACATAATCAGAATATGCTGTTACTTTCCCAAAGTATTTGTGACGGTCACCACCACTCCTTTCTATGAAATACTCGCCCGTTGTTTCAGACTTGTAAATTTCTGTGGCAGAACGCCAGATCCGGTCTTCTTTTGCCTGTAAAGGGCTTTCCGGCAGGTTTCTGTTATAGGAATACCAACAGCCAACCAATTTGTCTAGCAGTTCTGTATTTTGCTTTACGTTGTTCATTTCAATTCTGAGATCATTGAAATTAAATGACTCCGTATTGGAATTAATAAAATCAATATAATTTGAATATCCCAATACTTTTACAATCAAACTTAATTTTGCCAGATTTGGTTTGCTTAAAATGGTGTTTTCGTTATGATAATATTTCTTTAGTTTATTGATAATCAAATGCTCATACAGGTAATTGGAACCTATGAGATCCGGTTCTTTTTTTATTCCTTTTTGTTTATTTTCGTTGATAATAAGATCATTAAGTTCCGAAACAATATATGACCATTCGGTTTTTGAAACGTTTTCCCAGTGAGTTTTCTTTAAAAAATGCATCGCCAAAAAATTCATCAGCTTTTCCAGATGCAGAATATCTTCTTTTCTCATAATTTTTATTTATAAGACTAATATAAGATTATTTTAAAACTAAAAAATACTGTTGTACGACTTTTATATTTCAAGATCAAAAGATATTTGAGTAGAAACTAAAAGTTAAAATGGAAACAAAAATCTTATTACAAAATGACCTTCTCTGGAACAGAATTCAGATTTTTTCATTAGACCATCCCAATGCGGAATTTCCTTTTTCCAGCAAACTCGCCAAAGAAGAAAACTGGAGTTTGGATTTTGCCCGAAAAGCAATAATAGAGTATAAAAAATTCGTTTATTTATGCTGCACTTTACCAAATGGAGCTTCGCCAAGTAAAATTGTAGATAAAGTTTGGCATATGCATTTGATCTACACACAGAATTACTGGGAGGAATTTTGTCCAAATGTTCTGCAGCAAAAGCTTCATCATCATCCTTCAAATGGAGGTAAAGGTGAAAATGTAAAACATCAGGCCTGGTTTTATGAAACGTTGAAACATTACGAAGATATTTTCGGAGAAAAGGCTCCTGAAGATATTTGGATTAATCAAAATAAAGAACTGAAACAAAATAAGTTCTCATGGAACAGTTTTAAATTTCTCTCAGTATTCTCAATAGTTTTTATGGTGAGCTCTTGTTCAGATAGAGCAGTTGATTTCTTTTCTTTGATTATTTTAATTCCGATAATTCTTGCTTTGATTATTTTTATTTCAGGAGTATTTAATAAAAACAATAACAAGGACAAAAATAATAACGATGACGGATCTTGGGGAGGTTGTGGTGGAAGTTCATCCAGCTGCAGTAGTTCCTGTGGAAGCAGTTGCGGCGGGGGTTGCGGAGGATGTGGCGGTGGAGATTAATTTAAACTGGAAAAAAATGAAAAAGATTTTCATCCATACAATTCCTGTTTTACTGAGCTTTATCTGGCTTATTTTTATCTACCATACTTTGAGTCCAATTACTTTAAAGGGTCCCAATTTCCTAAATTTTTATTTGATTCTCATTGTAGGATTTTATGTGTCAATTTTTACGCTTAAATTTTTTAAAGAAAGCATTTCCAAAATAACTTTTTATTTTATGATTTCGATTTTTCTTTTGGGAATTGTGAAATTGATCAGAGGAATTTATTTAGGAAAACCTGTTGGATTTTTAATGATGATTTTAATATTTGAAATTATTGTATTTGTGTGTATTAATTTATTTTATGTAAACCATAAGATGAAATAAAATCTCACATTTTTCAAAATAAAAACCCGAAACTAAATTGCTTCGGGCTTATTATTTAAATTTATATTACGAAATTACTCCGCTTCCGATTAATTCATCGTCAATATACCAGGCTGCAAACTGTCCTTCTGCAATCGCGGATTGTGGCTCTTCAAATTCCACATATAATCCTTCTTCAAACTGATACAAAGTTGCTTTCTGCAAAGGCTGTCTGTATCTGAATCTAGCCATCACTTCCATTGATTCTCCGTTTTTTAGTCTTAAATCTTCACGAACCCAATGCAGTTCAGAATTATCAATTTTCAAAGCCCTTTTCAGCAATCCCGGAAACTGATGTCCTTCTCCCACAAAAAGAATATTATTTTCCATATCTCTGGAGATGATAAAACAGCTTTCTTTATGTCCGCCGATTCCCAACCCTTTACTTTGCCCGATCGTAAAAAACTGAGCGCCCTGATGTTTGCCGATCACTTTTCCGTCGGATTTTTTATAATTTATCTTTTGGCTTAAATATTCCTGTTCTTCCCGTTTTGAAGAAAATTGAGGTTTTTCCTGGGCAAAAATCGGAGAGTCTTTAAAAATTTCTACAATTTCACCTTCTTTCGGAACCAATTGTTGCTGTAAAAACTGCGGAAGGCTTACTTTTCCGATAAAGCATAATCCCTGAGAGTCTTTTTTATCAGCCGTTACCAACCCGATTTCTTTGGCAATTTCCCTCACCTGAGGTTTTGTCAGTTCACCAATCGGAAACAACGCTTTAGAAAGCTGATCCTGGCTTAGCTGGCACAAGAAATACGACTGGTCTTTGTTGTTATCTTTACCGGCTAGCAAATGGAAAATTTCTTTACCATTTTCGTCAATTGTGGAATCTACACGGGCATAATGTCCTGTTGCTACTTTATCTGCTCCCAAAGACATCGCCGTTTTCATAAAAACATCGAATTTTACTTCTCTGTTGCACAAAACATCAGGATTCGGAGTTCTTCCTTTCTGATATTCATCAAACATGTAATCTACGATTCTTTCTTTGTAAAGATCACTCATATCGATCACCTGAAAAGGAATTCCAAGCTTTTGAGCGACCATAAGAGCGTCATTACTGTCTTCAATCCAGGGACATTCATCTTCTAAGGTCACTGAAGCATCATTCCAGTTTCTCATAAACAGCGCCACCACTTCGTGACCTTGTTGTTGCAGCAAATATGCTGTCACACTGGAGTCTACACCTCCTGAGAGGCCTACTACTATTTTCATTGTATTCAATTTTACGAAACTCTTAACGGGAGTTGTTAGTTTGATGCGGCAAAAATACGATTTAAAAGATTCGTAAAAAAAGTTATAATTTTAAACATCGACAAAAACAATAGTATTATGAAAAAGATTATTATTTCTCTGTTTACTACAATTTCAGGCCTACTATTTTCGCAGGTCGCCGTAGGAACCTCACCGGAAAACAGTAATCGCTGGACCTTCGGAGGCGGAATCGGAGTGGGTTTTGGCAGCAATAGCGCTTTTTATTTATCCGCTTCCCCACGAGTGGGTTACAGGCTTACAGATGATCTGGAAACCGGAATTGTGGGAAGTGTGTCATGGCAGACCTCCGATTTTTATAGATCAACCATGTTTGGAGCAGGGCCTTTTGTTAATTATTATTTCGCGAGATCATTTTATGTCGGTGCTAATTTCCAGCATTATTTTATCAATTATAAAGACAAATATTATGATTATAAAATGAACGAAGAGGAAAGTGCTTTATATCTCGGTGGAGGTTATATGCAGAGAATCGGGAATAATTCTTTTATGCAGATCGGATTGATGTACAATGTTTTATGGCAAGAAAATTCAAGTATTTTTTCGAGTGGATTAATTCCGAATATCGGTTTCGTGGTGGGATTGTAATCTTATTTTTTCATAATTTTTTTGCTGTTTGTATTCAAATTATTCCCGCAGATTTTGCAGATGGCGCAGATTTATTTAAATTATCTTTTAAATCCTGCAAAATAAGCGAGAGAAAATTTTACTTACATAAAAATAAAACAAAAAGCACCGAGAATTTCCCGATGCTTTTTTCATTATGATTAAATTATTTATTTACGATTGAGAAGACTTTTCAGCCGCAGATTTTTTTGGCTTTGAAGTTTTTCCGGTCAAACCATCTTTAGCTTCGTTCAGCTCCAAAACTACAGTTTCTCCTTCAGATAATTGTTTGTTTACCAGCATTTCTGCCAATAAATCTTCAATATATTTCTGGATCGCACGTTTCAGTGGTCTTGCTCCAAAATCTTTATCCCATCCTTTTTCGGAAATAAAGTCTTTCGCTTCATCAGTTAATTCAACTTTATATCCTAGTTTTTCAAGTCTGCTGTAAAGCTTATTCAATTCAAGATCAATAATTCTCTTAATATCATCTTTTTCAAGAGAGTTGAAGATGACAATATCATCAATTCTATTAAGGAATTCAGGAGAGAATGCCTTTTTAAGCGCATTTTCAATGGTGCTTCTCGCTCTTGAATCCGTAGTGGATTTTTTAGCAGAAGTTCCAAATCCTACACCGTCTCCGAAATCCTTAAGATCTCTTGTTCCGATGTTTGAAGTAAGAATGATAATCGTATTTCTGAAGTCGATTTTTCTTCCTAAACTGTCTGTAACATGACCTTCATCCAGAATTTGCAGCAAGATATTGAATACATCAGGGTGAGCCTTTTCGATCTCATCCAAAAGAACCACAGCATAAGGTTTTCTTCTTACAGCTTCCGTTAATTGTCCGCCTTCTTCGTATCCAACGTATCCCGGAGGCGCGCCAACCAATCTGGAAACCGCAAATTTTTCCATGTATTCACTCATATCGATTCTGATTAAAGATTCATCAGATTCGAATAATTCTCTTGCCATTACTTTAGCCAGCTCCGTTTTACCAACTCCGGTAGTTCCTAAGAAAATGAATGTACCAATAGGACGGTTCGGATCTTTAAGACCGGCTCTGTTTCTCTGAATAGCTTTAACGACTTTTTTCACAGCATCTTCCTGGCCGATTACTTTTCCGTTGAGATTGTTATCCATTCCGGCAAGTTTATCAAGCTCATTTTTACCTACTTTGGTTACAGGAACACCACTCATCATAGAAACGACTTCCGCTACATTTTCTTCGGTTACAGTTTCTTTTTTCTCCTTTACATCTTTGTCCCATTTATCCTGAGCAGAATTCAGCTCCATCTGAAGTCTTTCTTCCTCATCCTTCAGTTTTCTTGCTTCGAGATAATCCTGAGCTTTTACCGCTTTTTGCTTTAATTCCTTGATCTCTTCGATTTTCTTTTCAAAATCAATGATTTCGGTAGGAACTTTCATGTTTTTAATATAGACACGAGATCCGGCTTCGTCCATTGCATCAATTGCTTTATCCGGTAAAAAACGGTCTGTAATATATCTTGACGTCAAATTAACACAAGCTAAAATTGCTTCATCCGTATAAACAACATTGTGGTGTTCTTCATATTTATCTTTAATCTGATTTAAGATCTGAACAGTCTCTTCAATAGAAGTCGGTTCTACCATTACTTTCTGGAATCTTCTTTCCAGAGCACCGTCTTTTTCAATATACTGACGGTATTCATCAAGTGTAGTGGCTCCGATGCATTGAATTTCACCCCTTGCCAAAGCTGGTTTAAACATATTGGATGCGTCCAGGCTTCCTGTTGAACTTCCCGCACCAACAATAGTATGAAGCTCATCAATGAATAAGATGACATCTCTGTTTTTCTCCAGTTCAGTCATGATCGCTTTCATTCTTTCCTCAAACTGACCACGATATTTTGTTCCGGCGACTAAACTTGCCAAATCCAGCGTGATCACACGTTTTCCGTAAAGAACTCTTGATACTTTTTTCTGTTGAATTCTTAATGCCAGACCTTCTGCAATGGCAGATTTACCAACCCCAGGCTCCCCGATAAGAAGCGGATTGTTTTTCTTTCTTCTTGATAAGATTTGAGAAACCCTCTCAATTTCTTTTTCACGACCGATGACAGGATCTAATTTTCCGTCTCTGGCCAAAGAAGTCAGGTCTCTTCCAAAGTTATCCAAAGTTGGCGTTTTACTTTTTGCCGAACCCAGATTTCCCGTAGGTTTTCTCATTTGCTCAAAATCCTCTCTTTCATCATCGTCATCATAAGCACTCATTTGTGGTGCCTGCCCCGAGTTTTTAAGCATAGTCTGGTATTCTTTTGAAACTCCTTCATAGTCAACATCATAAGCGCCTAATATGTTTGAAGTAGGGTCCTCATATTTATAAAGAATGCCCAAAAGCAGGTGAACGGTATTAATCTCATTGCTTTTATATTGTCTGCATTCCAGTTCAGCACGCTTGATCGCATGATCTGCCATCTTCGTGAAAGAAATATTGGTAACCTCCTCAGAAATAGGATTAAGACTTGCTGTATTTAAAGTTTCAATTTTTCTTCTGATTTGTGTAAGATCCGCATTAAGGTTTTGAAGGATTTCTTTTGCAGAGTTTTCTGTTTTTATAATACCTAAAAGTAGATGTTCTGTATTAAGAAATTCACTCTTGAGCCTTTTCGCTTCGCTCTTGCTTTGTTTGAACACCTGGCTCAAACCTTGTGAAAACTTATAATCCATAATATATCTCATTAGAATAAAGGCAGCATTGCCATTTATTCATTATCTAAATTACAAATATTTTACCAAAATTCAATAAATGACTTTATGGCAGAAAAAATTTTATTATCTTATTGAAAATGATTAAGTTTGTTGTCCTTTTAAAAAATTTTCATGATTCCTGAAATTGCCACCTATATAGGATATTCCGCATCATTGTTTATCGTGCTGAGTTTTATACTGAAAGATATCAGAAAAATCAGGATTGTAAATATGATTGGCTGCATTTGCTTTGTGATCTACGGAATCTTCAGTGGAATGCTTTGGCCGGTTATCATCCCGAACGGACTCATCTGTTTCATACAAATTTACCATCTTTTGGCAGATAAAAAAAAGTAATGGACAGGAGAAAGATCATTACGTCTGCATTCAGTAATTTGTGTACGGATCAGCGTATAGAAAAGGTATGCAAAACGTTACATGATAATGGCTACCAAATCGAGCTCATAGGAAATGACTGGAACGGAGCCGAAAAAATGTCCCGTCCTTATCCTTTTACCAGAATACATTTAATTTCAAAAAGTTTAAAAACGGCTTATTTTGAATTCAACTGGAAATTATATCGTGAATTAAAGAAAAAAGCAGATCACAGTACCATTCTGCACGCCAATGATCTGGATGCTTTGCTTCCGAATTATTTAATTGCTAAAAAGCTGAATATCCCGCTGGTTTTCGACAGTCATGAAATTTTTTCGGAAATGCCGGCTATTCAGGGCAAAATGTCACAAAAATTGTGGAGATATGTTGAAAAAAAGATCATTCCTGACATAAAATGCATGATTACGGCAAGCTCAGGATATGCCGACTGGTTTAGAAATAAATATGCTATCGATCCTGTGGTCATTCAGAATTCGCCCAAAAAGCTTGATTTTAATCAGCAGATTCCTGAGAATAATCCTAAAATTATTTTGTATCAGGGTGCCATTAATCCGTTTCGCGGAATTGATAAAGCGATTCTGGCTATGAAACATTTAGATAATGTTATTTTTAAAATTGCTGGTGACGGACCCCTGAAAAAAGAATACGAAAATTTGGTTCTGAAAGAAAATCTACAGCATAAAGTTGAGTTTTTAGGAAAATTATTGCCGGAAGATTTAAGAAAAGTTACGCTTACTGCCGATTGCGGAATGAGCATTGAGGAAAACGCAGGGGAAAGCTATTATTATTCTCTACCGAACAAAGTCCTGGATTGCATTCAGGCGAGAGTGCCGGTAATACTGTCAAATCTTCCTGAATTGCAGAGGATTAAGCGACAATTTGACATCGGAGAAATTATTAAGGATCATCATCCTGAAAATATTGCACAATCAATACGGGTGGTTTTAGATAAAGGGAGAAAAGCTTATCAGGCTGAACTTGAAAACGCTGCTGATATTTTTTGTTGGGAGAATGAAGAGGTAAAACTGTTACGTGTTTTTGAAAAAGCTTCATCTTCGCGGGGCTTCAAGCCTAAAGCATAATTTAGTATCTTTGCACAAGAAATTAGTTTAGAATGACCATTAAAGAAAAACAGCAGGAAATTATTGACGAATTTGCATTTCTTGAAGATTGGGAACAGAAATACGAATATATTATCGATCTTGGAAAAGAGTTGAAAGGACTTTCTGATGATAAAAAAAAGGACGAAAATCTGATCAAAGGCTGCCAAAGTAAAGTCTGGATTGATGCTGAATTCAGAGACGGTAAGTTATTTTTTAATGCCGATTCTGACGGGATTTTACCAAAAGGAATTGTTTCTCTTCTGGTAAGCATTTACAGCGGTCATTCTACTCAGGAAATTTTAGATTCTGATTTTGATTTTATCGCTGAAATAGGATTGCAGGAATTCCTTTCCCCCTCAAGAGCCAACGGATTGATGGCCATGACGAAACAGATTAAATTTTACGCAGTCGCCTACCAACTGAAGTCGTAATTGTGACAAGAATTTTAGCATATCGTTTTTCCGCTTTTGGTGATGTTGCCATGACAGCACCTTTTTTCCGGGAATTTCTGGAACAAAATCCGGATGTGGAAATCATCATGGTTTCAAGAAGTAATTTTGAGGCTTTATTTGCTGATATTCAGAATGTTACATTCAAAGGAGTGAACCTTGACGATTATAAAGGTTTTTTTGGATTGACAAGACTGGCCAATGAGCTGATTGATGAATTTCACCCTGATCTTATTGCCAATCTTCACGATGTGATCAGAACGAAAATTCTTGATAAAATCTATCGAAGAAAGGGACTAAAAGTTTTTAAAATCAATAAAGGAAAAGAAGAAAAAGAACATTTAACGGATATTTGGAATCTTGATAAAATTCAGCTGAAAAAAACGGTAGAACGTTATGCTGATGTCTTCCGCGAAATGGGATTCAAGGTTAAACTTTCTCACACTTTAAGGCCAAAAGCAGTAGAAAAATCCGGAATTGGTTTTGCCCCTTTTGCCCAGCATAGAGGAAAAATGCTTCCGCTGGAAAAGTCCTACGAATTGGCAAAAATTCTATCGCAAAAGTACCATGTCTATTTCTTTGGTGGTGGAAAAGGTGAAACTGAAACACTGCAACAATGGGAAATGGAAATCCCCAATACACAAAGTCTTGCAGGAAAATTAACCCTTACGGAAGAATTAGAAAAAATTTCACATTTAGAATTAATGATCTCTATGGATTCCGCCAATATGCATTTGGCGAGCCTTATGGGAACGAGGTGTATTTCCATTTGGGGGCAAACGCATCCGTATGCCGGGTTTTTAGGATTTGGGCAAAGCGAAAATGATGTTGTGCAGGTGAAAGATCTTACCTGCAGGCCTTGTTCCGTTTTTGGAGACAAGCAGTGTTTCCGTGGAGACTGGGCCTGCCTGGAAGAAATGAATATTCAGAAGATTGTTGAGAAAGTGATATAAAGAAAGTTCTATTTGAATCAATATTTTAGATATTCCAATAGCTGATTAGTTCGAAAATGTCTTACAATTTACTTTTTCTGAAACCTTCTTTCAATCCTTTTGCCATATAGCCTCCGATTGAAACAGCTAAAAGAGCAAAACAAAATATAAGAAAAGGCCAGAAAAAAATGTTCAGAAAACCCCCACGAACTGCTTTTGAAGGTTTTTCGGGATCATAATACACCGTTACTTCATCATCACTTTCCTTTCCGCTGCTGCTGTATTCTGTTTCAATGCTCCTGATTAAATTGTTTTGATCCGTGTACTGTATCACTGGAGTGTACATTTTTGTCGGATTTCCCTGATTATTATTGGTGTAGCTTCCTGAATACCCGACAATTTTCCCCTCAGTTTTATTACCTGTAAAAAGCAGCGTGAAATTTCTCCCCAATTTTCCGAGACTGTACACTATTCCTCCTCCGCCTAGGGTAAGAAGGATTAGGGTAAAAGAAATGAAAAAAAGATTGACTAAAAAATCAGGTTTTCTGCTGCTTTCCATTTTATTATTATTTACCGTATAATTTCAAGCTCATCTGAATTTTTTGGAATGTGAAATAATATCGGAAATTTGATAACTTCCTCTTTTACTTTTCCATCTGCAGAAACATGTTTTATTTTTGTTCTTAAAGCAGAGCCTTTATCATCTATATTTTCTAGTGTAACGAGTCTTCCGTTGCCGTAAAAAACAACTTTAGTATTGGTAAAAGGCTGAACTTCTGCATTTTTCTCCGTAAAAGCTTCCCTGTCAAAAGCGTCTCCTTCGGCAACTTCATTGGGTTTTAAATAAAAAGAAGTATTCATTTCTACATCTTTTTTGTTTTTCATTTTGGCAAAAGCCCCATAATTTTTTGCTGCTAGTAGTTTTTTAATTTCTTCATATTTGTTCATCACTTTTTGCTCGATATCAGGAATTTTGGTTAAATCTTTCGATGTCGACCATCCTTCAAACTGATAAGGAACTTCAGCCTCAAATTCAAATTCTTTTTCAAAATAAGGAAGTCCCGACTCAGGAATCGCAACGGGAGGTAGCTGAAATACAGTTACTTCGCTGATATCGTTATGATCCCAGGCATCTTTTCTGTAGCTTACTGAAAGGGTAAAAGGGGAAGCATTTTTATCTGAAGTTGTAATCCTGTCTTTTCCTACATTCGGATAGAGCTTTATGGTAAGCTTTTGTTTTCCACTGTGTAAGATGCAGGAATTGATCGGGGCAGATGAAGTCATTGCTCCTTTTATTCCCATTTTCTTTGCCACAGGAACATCATTTACAAGGATCTCAAACTGGCATCCACTGTCACCATTGTCAAAATCTACACTGTAATAAGGTCTTGTGGCAAATGAGTTTACTTGTTGTGCTATCTGTGATGTCATTTTGTTTTCTGTTTTTACTTGAGATGGTTGGTCTTTTTTTTCATTTTTGTTCTGAGAACAGCTGTAGCTGAAACAAGATGCCGCTACCAAAATGAATTGTATGCTTTTCTTAATCATTTAAATAAAATCTTTGATCTATATCTGCTTTACCTTCTTTAATGATAACAAATTCTTCAGTGGTTTCTCTTTCTGCGCTTCCGAATTTTGCTTTGTATGTTAAAGTTACTTTAATTCCCGAATGTCTCACCACCGGTTGTACATAAATTCCTTTATTATCGTCCCAGCCAGCCCCGAATCCTAGTGAAAAATATCCTTTTCCTTCGGCTTTAGCTTCAAAATCGTAATCTGCTTCGTAGATTATTGCTTTTACTTTTCCTGTTGCTTTTGCAGATAATGTCAAGCTAAATCCGAACTGTCCTTCGGCTTTCAATTCTCCTTCTTTCTTTAATCGACTTAGTTCTATATTGCCTTGAATAACGAGTTTACCGTAAAATTTAAGATCAAAGCGAACTTCCGCATCAGCTGCATAAGCCAGCAGGTCTAAAGCGGTAATTACAGCCTGAGCTGCAGGGTGAAGTTTTTTTCCCCAGGCAATCAGGTCAATGGTTGCTTCGGCACCAATGAAGGGATCTGCTTTGGCAACAAGTCCTATGGTAGGAACTAAAATATGGTCTTCATTTTTTTCTTTCCGTCCGAATTTGTATTCCCAGCCGGCACCAATAGCAATCTGAGGAGACAGAACTTCTATCGTCAACGGTGTTCTGCGAACTCTGGCCATCATACTTTCCGCCATTCCCGAGGTAGAGCTGCCGCGGTCTTTTCCGGTTACATTGTCTACGAACTTTTTAATTTTAACAAACCTTCCTATAAGTATTTTAAGGTTTTCAGCTAATTTCTGATCCAGTTTTGCGGTTTCCGTCCCGTTCCATTTTGCTTCAACCGACAGACTGAATTTTGTTTCAACAGTTCCGTCATAGCCATCAATATCGGAGGCCTGTGCTTTATTTACGGCGTCACTTACTCTGTGCTGCCGCATTTCTACCCATGTATCCCGATAGTATAATGGATTTTTCATGCCATAATTAAGATTGATCGTCCAGCTTACATTGGGGAAGACTTTTATTTTTGCAATCTGATTCGGATAACGGCATGTGCTGACGGGAAGAAAATACGTTTGTGCCATATCTTCTTTCAAAATGAAATAGTTAAAAAGCCATAGAAGATTAGCGACATCCGGTGCAACATTATATTTATTTCCCTCCAGAAATGTTTTGTTAAAATGATAAGGAAGCATTATGGTAATTTTGCTGTCTCCCTGAAACTTATAGTCAACGTCTGCCCGCCAATGCTGTACAGCAGAGGGGTTGTAAGATTTGTCGGTTTTTATAACATCCCTGTCGTTTTTATTCTGATCAGTAGCTGTAATTCCTGCATTTTTCTGCTGTTGACCATGTGTTGAATCTTCCTGTGTATTAAATCCTGACTTATCTCTTTGTGCAGCATATACTTTTTCAACCTGGAAAACATTGGTCCGGACGGTATGTTTTTGTCCTTCATCTAAAAGAAGTCCCTGGCAGAAAACATCTTTTGTCGATAATTTATCTAAAGTAATGGAAATGTTTTTTCTGGTATCCCCGGCTAAAATTCCGAAGGTTTGGCTGGTTCTGTCAATAGGATTTGCAGTATCTTCTTCGTCAAAAATCACCAATGGAGATCTTTCTGCGTCGTCTTCGTCTTTTATTGAGATCTTGGAATAGCCGCAAGGATCATATTCCCTTTTTGTGTATCTAATATCTCCGATATACTGGATCTGATTGTTTTTCTGAGTTTCAAACTGCCCGAAAAGCGAGCTTATCGTGTCGTAAGGAACCAATAATTCTCTTGAAGTATCGTAAACCCATTTTCCATTTTCAAGCCTGGCCCAATCGGTGGCCGCTTTTTCCGAGTCATATTCACCGGTAGGGCGTATTGCATCTGCGGAAATCAATACCGGAGCGGTATAGCCGATACTTCCTTTCAGTTTCAGATAAAATTTCTCATCCTGTTTTTGTGTATTGTGATTTTTCTGCCATTCCGGATCGAGAAAGAATCTGACGATTTTTCTTCCATTATAAACAAACTGTCCCGGATTAGTTATTTCAACATTTTTCTGTATAGCAACGGTTTTTCCTTTGTTAATCAATTCAACATCAAAAACAAACTTATCTAATCTGTTGTTAAAATCAGGAAAAAGATGAGTGTATATTTCCACTTCCACCGTTTGCCCGTAAGCTGCTTTTTTCTCTGTATCCTGTAATGGAATATAACCGCCTTTAGGAAATTTGAAGTGACAGTACAGAACCTGGGGTTTATCTAAAGCAACGACTCTTATCGCTTCTGTTTCATTGAGTTCGGGATAAACACTGTAGGGTATCAGTAAGTGGATAACCCCGACATTTCCCGCTCCTGTTTTAATATCGGAAACACTGATTTCTTTATTATTGCCTTCAAGAATTTTATGATCCTGCGTTTTTATCGTCTGAAAAAAATCATTCGGTCCCAGTTGCGGATGTAGGGTTTTATAGGCCTTCCATATATGTTCACGGATGAGCAGCCATTTAACAGTATTTATCGTATTTTCAGGATTTCTTGTACCTGCTCCCAAACAGGTTTTGTCAAGATAAGCTGTAAAAGAATTTTGGGAATGTCCCAATTCTACAATGAATCCGGATCCGTATTGTTTTACGTTCTGTTTCGGCTCTCTGATGAGCGCTTTTTTTATTCCTGCCGTTCCCATCTTTAAAAACCGAATTTATAAGGTTTGTCTCCGTCAAAATTCTGCATATTGACCAAAGGATTTACATGAGACTGTAGCTCATTATCTGCATTTTTAATATTCTTTTTTGAAGGTTCTCCAATTTGTCCGGTTTTAAGAATGCTGATGCAATCCTTTCCTCCGATAGGGCAGGTCGCTTTGCTATCTTCCAGAAGAATATAGCCATCGGGCGGTGAATATTTTTCTTTTTCGTAGAAACCGCTCCATTCAGTGACAGTGGCAGAACAGGGTGAATTATTCTGTTTTTTGCAGGAGCCGAAAGTATTCTTCTCAAAAGTAGCTCCGATATCTTTATGGGTAGCAACGAGCTTGGTACTGCCGTTGAGGTCGTTGACGAAATATTTTTGTTGTGTGAGTACTTTTAATTTGTCCGGTGTAGTACCAAACTGACATTGGCACAAGGCACCCTGTACTACTTTTTCTTTTTGAGACATATTAATAATTTTGTGTGGTATGTAAAATTAGTGTTTTTTATTTAAACGGATTACCAGTCATTTTCATATTCATTTTTATAAAAACCCCATTTTTTCTGTTCAGAAACTACCAGTCCTCCCGTAATGAACGGGCTGCTTTTATTCAGCTCTTTATCGTTAAATTCTTCAGTATTTTGCTGATATTGTGTATATTGTATTG
The DNA here is from genome assembly GCF_039727685.1 of Chryseobacterium sp. POE27. Classification (NCBI taxonomy): domain Bacteria; kingdom Pseudomonadati; phylum Bacteroidota; class Flavobacteriia; order Flavobacteriales; family Weeksellaceae; genus Chryseobacterium; species Chryseobacterium sp. POE27. Next base: position 2,758,845 of record NZ_CP152475.1, on the reverse strand, counting down.
TTTTAATGAGAAGCTTATTACCATTTATATCTTTTGTGTAAACCTCAAAATAAGCTCTTGTATGCATTGGAAAATGATAATAAAGATCCAGATCAAAAATTACCTTTAAAGACATAAAAGCTTCCGTTTTTCCCGGATTTTTTGAGGTAAAGTAAGGATCGGCAGGAAGTTCTTCACTTTGAAATTCTATCATAAATGAATGATAATCAGTAGGTATTTTCTGAATTGTCTGTATTCCGGGAAATCTTAAAGCCGGTTGGTAGGGGATAACGGATAGAAATAAAGCGCTCGAAGTTCTTCTTGTTTCACCGTAATCTATGAATTTAGGATGAAAAAAAGATTCCAGAACCAATCATGATGGAGGCTTTTTTCTATTTCTGACCGGTCATTGAGTTTTTTGTCGACGGTTTCAAAAAATGTTTCCAGGGCTTCACTGGAATACTTATCAGATAATTTTGTTTTTTCCTTTTTCCAGCGTTCTCTTATTTCTTCAATATTGATAATTTCATGAGTAGAAAGTCCTTTTTCATTGAGATAGGTCTGAAGAGGATATAAAGCTTTTGAAACAGCATTTCCCAAGATTTCACTCATTCCGTCGTGTTCATGCTGATTATAAAAGATAAATTCTTTGTTGATCGTTAAAATTCCCTTGTAATCTTGTAAATCTAATTCTGTGGTAAGCTCATAATCCATTCTTTTTTCCGGGACGTCTGATTTTCCTGAAAAGTACTTCACTGAGACACCGTATTTTCTTGGCTTCAGGCCTGAAGGTTGTATCCGGATGCTGTTTAATCTTCGCAGTATTTCTTTTTTTGGGCATGAGTATGTCCATAGCTGAATCAATATTTAGAATTGGCTAGGCAAATTTAATAATTTGTTTGCAAAGGGTAGGAAAGGGATTAAAATAAAAAAATCTCCCTTAAAAAAGAGAGATTTCTGTGGGCCCTGAGGGATTCGAACCCCCCGACCCTCTGGGTGTAAACCAGATGCTCTGAACCAACTGAGCTAAGAGCCCGAATTTTTTTGAAAGGTTTCGTTTCCTTTTCTGTGGGTCCTGAGGGATTCGAACCCCCCGACCCTCTGGGTGTAAACCAGATGCTCTGAACCAACTGAGCTAAGAACCCTCTTTATCGTTGTTTTCTCGATTAGAGTGGTGCAAATATACGACTTATTCGGAAATCTCCAAATTTTTTTTCTAAAAATTCTCCCACTACAAAATTACTTCCGCCGATAAAAATCATTTCATCTTTTGTACATTTCTCTTTTGCAGACAGATACGCTTCCTGTACAGAATTGAAAATTGTATAAGAAATTTTTGCTTCCTTCAGCATGTCTTCATACTCTTGTGGGTGTCTGCCCCGTTGGATAGACGGTTTCGCAAAATAAAACTCAGCATTTTCCGGCAAAATTTTCATGACTTCATCAATTTTCTTATCATTCACAAATCCTAATATAATATGCTTGCGCTTATTGATGGAATTTAATTGTGCAAAAACATATTCCAAGCCTGCCTGATTATGTGCTGTGTCACAGATGGTAAGCGGATTTTGAGAGAACTCAAACCAGCGTCCAATAAAACCTGTATTAAGATGAACATTCAAAAGCCCTTTTTCAATATTTTCATTAGCAATATTGAAATTCAATTTTCGTAATTCTTCAATTAATGCTAAAACAACTCTGATATTTTTCTCCTGATAATTTCCTTTTAAATCAGATTTTAAATCACTTCTTATTAAAGTTGCATCAATAAAAGAAGTGTTTTCTTTGTCGGCTTTATTTTTAATGATGTTTTTCACGACCTCGTTTTCATCTCCGGAGATAATGGGGATAGGGGTTTTTATAATTCCGGCCTTCTCAGCCGCAATTTCTTCAATGGTATTTCCTAAAATATTTTGATGATCGAGCTGAACATTAGTAATCGCTGAAACTAAAGGGGTAATAATATTTGTAGAATCCAATCTTCCTCCTAAACCAACTTCAATGATCGCAATATCAACTTTTTGCTGATAAAAATATTCAAAAGCCATGATGGTGGTAAATTCAAAAAAAGAAGGACGGATATCTTCAGGCAGGGTTTTCAGTTTTTGAATAAAATGATAGACAAACTCTTTATCACAGTTTTTACCATTGATTTTTATACGTTCTGTAAAATCGATAAGATGAGGTGAATTGTAGATTCCGACTTTATACCCCGACTCCTGAAGAACGGAAGCCAGCATATTGCTCGTAGATCCTTTTCCGTTTGTCCCTCCAATGTGAATGCATTTTATTTTTTCCTGGGGATTCCCGAAGAAATCACAGAGTCTTTGGATGTTATCTAATCCGGGCTTATAGGCTTTCTGTCCGTCGGTCTGATAATTTGGAGTCTGCACGAACAGCCATTCTACAGCTTCCTGATATTGCGATTTTGTCATAGTGCAAAATTCTCAAAAGTTTCAGAAATATGAAACAATAATTTTTTCCAAGTTGTAACTTTTTTATATTTGGTTCGTCTAATAGGAAAAATCGTAATTATGAAAAGAGTTTTGACTATTATTTTGGGATTATCTTGTCTGGCTGTCAGTGCCCAGAAGAAGTGGTCTTTGAGAGAATGTGTGGATTATGCGACTAAACATAATCTTCAGGTGATCCAAAATGAATATTCGAAACAGACGCAGGATATTAACCTGAAAATTGCGAAGAAAAATTATCTTCCTTCCATATCCGCAAATATTGGAAGTACAGTAAGTTTCGGGCAGGCTTCCTTAGGAACGGGAAGTATCAGGAATGACAGGTATGGTAACAGTGCCAATCTTTCCGCGGATATCCTCGTTTATAATTATGGCAGATTAGAAAAAACCATCAGAAAGACAGAATTTGATGTAGAGGCAAGTCAATATGATATTGAAACGATTAAAAATGATATTTCCCTTCAGATTGCCCAACAGTATTTAACAACCTTACTGAACAGGGAAATTGTAAAAATTTCTCAGGCAGCAGTAGAAAATGCGCAGAAACAGTACGACAGGTCGAAAATTACTACAGAGGTCGGAACTACGGCTCAAACCGTTTTAGCTGAAGCGGAGGCTGGCCTGGCAAGGGAAAAGCAAAATCTGAAAACAGCTGAAATCAATGTAGGAAGAAGCCTTTTTGCCTTGGCTCAGTTGCTTCAGCTTCAGGATTATAAAGATTTTGATGTGGAAGATGTTAATGTGCCGGATCAATTGGCACCACAGTTGAAATCGGTAGATGAGGTTTTAACGACCGCTTATGAAAATCAACCTCAGATTAAAGCAGCAGAGAGCAGAATCAAGTCGGCTGAAGCACAGACAGAAGTTACAAAGACCGCTTTCTGGCCAACCTTAACAGCAAGTGTCGGAATAGGATCTTTCTATAATAATCTTCTTAATACAGATATTACAGGAATAGATGAAAACAGGAATTTAATTTATGAAAGAATGTTTTTCGGACAGTACAAGGATAATTTCGGACAACAGGCTGCCATATCTTTAAATATTCCGATCTTTAATAAAGGCATTACGAAACTTCAGGTAGAGCAATCAAAACTCAATGAAAGTATTGCTAAAGTAAGTATGCAGCAGCAAAAACAGGTCGTTCGTGAAAACGTACAGAAAGCACAGTTTGATGTAGATGCGAATTATGAAATTTATTTATCTGCGGTTCAGACCGAGAAAAGTACAAAGCTTGCTCTTGATTTTGCAGATAAAAGCTACGCAGCAGGAAGATCTACGATCTATGATGTAAACATTGCAAGAAACAACTACGCCAATGCCCAGGGAACGGTAGCCCAGGCAAAATATAACTATCTTTTCAGTCTTAAATTGTTGAATTTCTATTCAGGAATTCCGCTAAGTTTGTAAAATGTCTATCCAATCATTAGAAAAATATTTACCACAGCATACGCTTCAATACTTAAAGATCTGGTTTGCAGATTATTATATTCATATAAAGATTACACGCAACAGGAATTCAAAGTTAGGAGATTACCGTAAACTTCTGGATAATTCCCATGAGATCACCATTAATTCAACGCTGGTTCCGGAGCTTTTTTTCTTTGTACTTACCCACGAGCTGGCCCATCTTATTGCCTTTGAGAAATATGGAAGAAGAATTTCTCCTCACGGCAATGAATGGAAAGAAACTTTTCGCCAGATGCTCTTACAAAGCATCAATGTTTATCAGGAAGATCTAAGGCCAATTATTGCAAACTTTTCAAAATCTCCTAAAGCCAACTTCATGGCGAGCCCGGATCTCGTTAAATATTTTCATATTGAAAAACAGGACGATACCCTTGTATTTATTGAAAAACTGCAAAAAGGGGACTTCTTTATTTACCGAAACGAGAAGTATTTGTTAGAAGGTCTTATTAAAAAAAACTATCTTTGTAAGAACCTGGCTACGGGAAGGAAGTATTCTTTCAAGCCTTTGGCGAGGGTAGAAAAATGCACTTAATAATGTCAAAATCAAATAGATATTGCGTGATTATGGCGGGAGGAATCGGCAGTAGATTCTGGCCTTTGAGTACGCAGAAATTTCCAAAACAGTTTCACGATATTTTAGGAGTGGGGCGCACGATGATTCAGCAGACATATGACCGAATCAGCAGGATTATTCCCAATGAAAATATATTTGTGATTACTAATACAGAATATGTTGAGCTTTCGCATCAGCAGCTGCCGGAACTTCCACAGGAAAATATTGTTGGAGAACCTCTTCTGAAAAACACGGCGCCATGTAATCTTTATATGGCAAATAAAATTGCCGAAATTGATCCTGATGCAACAATGATCGTTTTACCGGCAGATCATCTCATTTTAAAAGAAGATACTTTTCTGGAAAAAGCAGAACTGGCTTTTGAACTGGCTTCTGAAAATGAATATCTGGTTACCTTAGGAATTACCCCTACGAGGCCGGATACCGGGTATGGATATATTCAATTTGTAGACAAGCATGATTCTGATTATTATAAAGTAAAAACTTTTACGGAAAAACCGATTCTCGAAATCGCAAAAAGCTTCCTTGAAAGCGGAGACTTTTTGTGGAATGCAGGAATTTTTATATGGAATGTTAAAAGTATTCACCACGCTTTCGAAAAATATCTTCCCGAAATGACACAGCATTTCATGGCCTGCGAGTACAATGCAGAGAGTGAAAAAAGCTGTATTGAACAGATTTATCCTAAAGTTCAGAAAATCTCGATTGACAATGGTATTTTAGAAAAAGCAAAAAACGTGTATGTGATTCCCGCAGATCTCGGATGGAGTGATTTGGGAACGTGGACTTCCGTGTATGAAAATACCGAAAAAGACGAAAACAGGAATGCCGCCAGGCAAAAACATATCTTAACATACAATTCGGAAGGTAATGTCATCAATATTAAAAACAGTAACAAAGCGGTAATTATTGATTCATTAAAAGACTATATTGTTGTAGATACAGACAAAGTTTTGCTCATCTGTCCGAAAGAACATGATCAGTTAATAAAGGATTATGTAATGGATCTTAAAAACTTCAAAAAAGGAGATAAATTCATATAAAATAATCAGGAAGCATCTGCGTTCTTTTAAATATGATAAAACTTATAGATAAAGTCCATCTTCTTATTTTTATGGTGTTGGGAATTCTTTTGTATGCTCAGGAGAAAAAGCAGTTTCCCAATGTGCCGGTGATTTTACAGAAAATTAATCCGAATACTAAAACAGATTCCTGGATTTTAGTTTATAAAAGCTATGGGAAAGATAATATTCTCCGACAATCCGGTGCTAAACAAGAATATGAATCACAATCTTCAGGATTCAATATCGGAATTGCTGAAGAAGATGAATTCTATTATATTGTAGACTTTTCATCCGGAAAACCTGAATACATTACAGATCTTAATGCACTCCGAAAGTTTGTAGGAAAAGTAGATAATATTCAGGATGCTGCTGTTTTTGCAGCGACGGAAGGATACATTATTGATGAAGAATTCAGAGATCTGGCGGCAAATTATTATGAAGATAAATCCAATTATTACCTTGATTTGGGAAAATTAACTTCAAAAGAATGTCCTTATCAGAAAAAACATTTTACCTTAACCATCGGGAAATCAGCAGAAACAATTTCAAATGTTAAAGATAATGGTCCTTATATTGAGCTTTATAATAAGAAATGCACCAATAATCCGAGGCTTTTAAAAATTGAAAAAAAGAAGAACCAAAAGATGAGCCTAAAAAATCAAAAAAATCTACAAAACGCAGATAACTTTTACGAAACAGAGCGGTTAATTCTTCGTCCGATGAATTTGGAAGACGCAGAATTTATTTTTGAACTTTATAACAGTCCGAAATTCATTCAGTATATTGGTGATCGCGGAATAAAAACTGTTACAGATGCTGAAAATTATATTAAAAACAGATTTCTTCCTCAGTTTGAGAAATTGGGCTACGGCAATTATTTAGTGATGACGAAAGATGGTAATCATAAAATTGGCGGCGTGGGAATATTTGAAAGAGAGGGACTCGACGTCGTAGATATCGGTTTTTCTCTTCTTGATAAATTTGAAGGAAAAGGATATGCTTACGAAGCTGCTTTAAAAGTAAAATCCATAGGAATGAAAGATTTCGGCTTAAAAAAAGATTTCAGCGATTACCACCAAAGATAATTTTTCTTCCCAAAAACTGATTGAAAAATTAGGTTTGAAATTTAAAAAATACGTTACCATTCCAGGCGATTCTGAAGAGCTGATGTATTTTGAAACAGAGTAATTTACTGTTCTTTATAGGATTCGTAATGAAGGAAATCTTAAAATAAAATCATTAAGTTTGTCATCCTGAAAGGATCTATACAAATCTTGAAAAGTTTGCATTGAGATGCTTTTAGCATGACAAATAGGCTGTAAAATTATCCTTCTAAAATCTGTTCTGTAGCCGTTTTGGAAGTCACTTTTTCAATCACTCTTTCGCAGATCCCTTTCTCATCAAAAATAAAGGTGGTTCGCACAATTCCCATATATGTTTTTCCAAACGTTTTCTTTTCCTGCCATACCCCGAATTTTTCAAGAATTTCGTGGCTTTCGTCGGCAATAAGATCATATGGGAAGGCAAATTTACTATGGAAATTTTTCTGCTTTTTTACAGAATCACCACTGATTCCCAACAATTGAAATCCGGCCTTTTCCAGTTTAGAATAATTATCACTCAGATTGCAGGCTTCCACAGTACACGTAGGAGTATTGGCCTGAGGATAAAAGAAAATAACTAATTTCTTCCCGATTAAATTTTCAGAACTCACTGTTTCTCCATCCTGATTTATTCCTTTAAATTGAGGTAATTTATCTCCAGTTTTCAACATAATGATTTATTTTTGTTCAAATTTAATGGTTACATGACAAAAAAGCAAAGAGCCGAGCTTGTTCAGACAGAATTAGAAAAATTATATTCCGAAGTTCCCATTCCACTGGATCATACTGATCCCTATACTTTAATGGTTGCCGTAGCACTTTCTGCCCAGACGACCGATAAAAAGGTAAACCAGGTTACCCCAAATCTTTTTAGAGTAGCGGGAACTCCCGAAAAAATGGCTAAGCTGGAAGTTTCAGAAATTAAAGAATTAATTAAGGAAATCGGACTTGCGAATACAAAAGCCAAAAACCTGAAAAGAATGGCAGAACTGTTGCTCGAAAGGCACAATGGAGTAGTACCCCAAACCTATGAAGAACTGGAAGCTCTTCCCGGAGTTGGTCATAAAACGGCTTCAGTGGTCATGAGTCAGGGCTTCGGATTTCCCGCTTTTCCGGTAGATACGCATATTCATCGTTTGATGACACAATGGAAACTGACTTCAGGTAAAAACGTCGTAGAAACCGAGAAAGATGCAAAAGCCATATGGCCGGAAAGTGTCTGGAACAAGCTTCACCTTCAGATCATTTTTTACGGACGAGAATATTCCCCGGCAAGAGGAAAAGGGGAAAAGGATTTTATTACAAAAATGTTATTTGAAAAATAAATATAGCGGCATAAATTACCCTCTTCTGGAAAAGTGGATAAATTTTCAATGAAAATTTAGACGGGGTGGTTTAAAGATTAAATCACTACAAATCAAGCAATCTGCGATGATAATTAATCTGCCCCAAATGATAGCTCAGATGCCCAAACAGATGAATCATGAAATATCCTGTAGTCATCTCATAGCCTAAAGGTTCAGACGGATATTCTTTCTGAAGGTCTTCTGGGGATAATCTTTCAAGCGATGAATTTACGATTTCGATCGTACTTTCGATCTGCTGAATCAATTCGGTTCTCGGAACATCTTTTAATGAAAATTCAAGTTCTCTGTTTCTTACATAGCCTGAATTTCCAAGTGTTGCGCCGATATAATTATTAAGGTTTCCAACAAGATGAAGACAAAGGTTTCCGGCAGAATTAGAGATGTTTTTATCGGTTTTCCAGATGATTTCTTCATTTCGATATGATTCGATCTCCGTTTTTAATTTATTCAAATCTCTGGTAAAAAGTGATTGTAAGCTTTCTGTCATCATGATCTTTCTTTATGAATTTGAGATAAAATTAAAGAATATTCCAAAAAAAGCCACAAAAATTAATCTGTGGCTTCAATATTTTAGTGAGGGATTTCTTCTGTCAGAATTTCGTTTCCTGCTTTATCGTAATAAATGCAGGTAAAATTATCCAGATCAACAACCCATTTTTCAATTCCGGTTTCCGCGCAATCTTCACAAAATTTCATATAATCGGTTTCACCTCTCTGATGACTTTTAAGCTGCTGAACAAACGTTTCTTTATCAGAATCATCAGCAATTACTAAATCTTCATATTGAGGTTCTGAAATTGTCGTAAAATTATTTTCTCCAAAATATTTGGTATGGCTGTCTTTCACCCAGGTTTCGAAAGATTTTACACCGAATTCTTTAATTTCTTTAATGTAATTTGGGAAATCTGCTCCTGATTTCACTTTGCTGTGCGCATTTTCAATTTGTTCTATGGTAAACATTTTTTTCTTTGTATTTTTTTATTAAGCTTATTTTTACCGCAAAAGGGGCAAAAGAATTTTAAAAATATTTTAATTTAAAGTCAATTAAAAGTTTTCAAAAGCTTATGTTTTCTTTCAAATTCTATTAATTTTTCTCAAAAAAATTATTTAAATCTTTTGTAACTTTTGTGGTGAAAATAATTATTTCTGTTTTTTCGCCCAAAGCTCCATTTTTCTGTTCAAAACATCTAAAGGAAGACATCCCTGGCTCAGAACTTCGTCATGAAGCTTTGCCAAACTGAATTTGCTTCCCAGCTCCTTCTGATATTGATCTCTCAACTCACGGATTCTTAAAGACCCGATTTTATATCCCAACGCCTGGCCCGGCATTGCCATATAACGTTCAACCTCTGCGGTCGCACCGGCTTCATCATAGGAAATATTGCTTAAAAAATACTTGATGGCTTCTTCCCGTGTCATTCTTCCGGTATGTAAACCTGTATCTACAACCAATCGTACAGCTCTCAGCATCTGGTCGCTTAAGTATCCCATTTTTTGATAAGGATCTGTATACAATCCGAATTCAGGACCTAAAGTTTCACAATAATGCGCCCAGCCTTCTCCATATGCACCAAACCATCCGAATCTCATGAATTTAGGTAGCTTTGTATTTTCCTGCTGAAGGGAAACCTGATAATGATGTCCGGGAATTGCTTCATGCAGAAAGAGTGATTCCATTCCTGAAGTTACGTTGAATTTTGTAGGATCCGGAAGTGGAACATAGAAAATTCCCGGTCTTTTTCCGTCAGGTGTTCCCTGAATATATTCTGCACTCGCACTGGCTTCCCTGAATTTTTCTGTCTGCCTGATCTCAAACTTAGTTTTCGGGGTTACGGAAAACATGGTTTTCAGCTGCGGAGTTATTTTGGTTAATATTCCGTTAAAAGCATTCAAAACTTCTTTCGATGTTTTATAAGGCATTGCTTTAGGATCTGTTTTCACATAACTGATAAATTCTTCCAGCGTTCCGCTAAAGCCAACCTGTTGTTTTACTTTTTCCATTTCGGAACGGAGCATCGCTACCTGCTGAAGTCCTATTTTATTGATTTCTTCAGGAGTTTTGTTGGTTGTCGTCCAGCTTTTTGCATAATACTGGTAAATTTCCTTTCCGTTAGGCAGGCTGTTGTAACCATCTGTGTCTCGTGCTTTTGGCAGATATTCTTTCTCAAGAAAATCGCCCATCTTAACGTAAGCAGGAATAATTTTCTTGGTAATGGTTTCTTTATAAAGAGCTGAAAATTTTTCTTTCTGCTCTTTAGTAAAATCTTTAGGGAAGTTTTTTATTGGACCGTAAAAAATATTTTTATCTAAATCGGTCGTCGTAATTTCTTCGGCTCTCATCTGCGGAATCATTTTTACGACAAGTTTTTTAGGCAAAACCATTTTGTTGTTGATTCCTTCGCGGAAATTATCCGTTGCCGCATTCATCCAGTCCGGAAACTTTTCCATCCTTTTGAGCCAGTCGCTGTAATCTTTTTCTGTTTTGAAAGGCTGGCTGCCTTCTCCGCTTCCGTACAGCGGGAAGTTCAATGGAAGTCCTCCGAATTGGGTGAAAGGAATGTATTCCGGGTGATACCGGTATGCCTGAACTTTGTCTTTCAGCATAAAATCCAGCACATCATACACAACTTTATCGTCATCAGAAAGATTTTTATAATCAACATTTTCCAGCTGCTTCTGCACAGAATTGTAAAAAGCAACCTCCCCGGAAATAAAATCCTTATCTATATTGATGGGAAGCTGGTCATTATATCTTAAATCTCCCTGCGAAGTGGCGTCCAAAGGATATAATTTCAGATATTGCTCATAATAATTGGAAGCAATGGAGTCCAAATTGGAAGGCGTTATTTTGGTTAAAGGAGAATCATATTTTTTGCAGGAAGTAAGGCTTACAGCGATACCCAACCCGATCATGGTTTTCGATAAAATGTTTTTCATTTTTCAGATTTCTTAAAAAACAAAAATAAATATTAAAACGATTGATTTTATTTTTAAATTTAAAAACGCTAAGATTTTGTACAAAAGTTGTAAAGTCTTTTAAATATGGCTTATTTATGTTAGAAATCACATCAGCAAATTAAATAAAACGATTTTCCCAAAAAAATATTTTCCCAAAAATTTTTCACGTTCAATCTATTTTTTATCTTTGTTGAAAACGTTTACAATCATATTATTACAGTTCTTTTTTAAGAAAAAATGAAAGGGATTTTAAAAATTTACCATCCGGACGAAACGCTAAAATACAATATCAGAAATACTTATTGTAAAGCGGTTTACAGCAACCAACAACATTTCCTAGAGGTTGAAATTATTACGGATGACAGTCTGGATCATGTGGATGATGATTCTCTGCAGTACAACTTTCCTCAGCTTTCGCTTGAAGTTTTTGATTTCCCTATCGACTCTGCGGAAATAGAAGGAAAAACTATTACGATTAATGATTCCGACGAAGAAACTTTCACGGAAGTAGATCTTTTTGATGACGAAGAAGCTTTTATCTATGATAATGAGCTTCAGTTTGATAAGAATGAAGAAGACGTACTTCAGGTAGTATGGAAAGGGACGATCAATGATTTCTATACAGGTTCGGAAACCCCGATTCCTTTCAGGCTAAAATGCGAATTTAAGCAGGACGATATTGAAGTAGACGAGGATTAATCCTTCTCACTTCTTTTTCCGATCCTTATATCAGATTTCTTTTCAGAATTTTTTGGAAAGAAGTTTGCTGTGGATGAAAATAACAAATTTTAAAGTGTTTTTAAGCATTTTTTAAGATATGATTTCATAATATTCCACTACATTTGTCGTTACAACTCTTATAAAAATACACATTAATGCTGTTAACGGAACTTACTCAGATTTTATTTGCACAGGTTGCTGCACCTGCGGTCGGGGCAGAAGATTTAGAATTTTCATTTTGGAAGATCATGTTTCATGGAGGCGCTTTCGCCAAAATAGTAATGGTGACCGTGCTCCTGTTGGGTGTATTTTCCGTTTATCTCTTCTTTGAGCGTTTTTTCTTTATTAAAAGACTGACGTCAAAAACAGATGCCAACTTTATGGATAATATTGAAGATTTCATTAAAGAAGGCAAAATGGAATCAGCGCTGGATTACTGTAAACGACAAAACTCACCGGAAGGAAGAATCCTGGAAAAAGGAATCTCAAGGCTTGGAAGACCGGTATCTGATATCGTAAGTGCTATGGAATCTCAGGCTCAGGTTGAGGTTGCCAATATGGAAAAGAACCTGAATCTTCTGGCGGTTGTACCAAGTATTGCACCGATGTTGGGGCTTTTGGGAACGGTGATCGGGATGATTATTGCTTTCTTTAATTTGTCTCATGCAAGTGGGTCTTTCTCTCCAAAAACGTTGTCTGAAGGTATTTATACGGCATTAGGACAGACTGCGGTTGGTCTTGCAGTGGCAATTCCGGCGAACTTTTTTTATAATATTTTATTGACAAGAATTGATAAATTTGTATTGAAAGCTCAGAATATGTCGGGAGAATTTTTAGATCTTATCAACAAACCTTTATAAGTCTTCATATGAAACCGAAAGGTTCCGTCTGACCATTAAAAAACAAGAAAAGTAAACAGATGAAAATTCAGAGAAGAAATAAAGCAAACCCCGAGTTCAGTTTGGCAGCGATGACCGATGTTATCTTGCTGATGCTGATCTTCTTTATGGTAACATCTTCCGCCGCGAATCAAAGCGCCATTGATGTAAAACTGCCGAAAACGGGAGCTGTTGAAGATAATATTCCAAATCCTCTTACGGTAAGTATCAAGCCTGACGGATCTTATTTTGTAGATGATACTCCTGTTGAAAAAGCACAGCTTGAGCAGACGATCGTGAATAAGCTAACCAGCCAGACCAACAAATCTTTTACCATACGTGCAGACGAAAATACGATGCATAAAGATGTGGTTTTTGTAATGGAGATTGCCGAAAAGTATAAATTTAATATTGCCATTGCAACGGTTAAAGATAAATAACAACTCCGAAACCCTCGGAAAGGATCCTTTTAAAATGAGAAGCGAGATTATAAACAGAGACGAACAAAACCGGGATCGGGTAAAAAGTGCAGTGCTTTCTATCCTGATCTGGTCTGCGATCTTGTTATTTGTTTTTTTATATAAATTAAAGCCGGAACTGGATGAGCAACCCGAAATTGTAACCACCATGCTGGTAAATTTCGGGGACAACAGAAACGGAAACGGAGCGGAAGAACCCGCCGACCAACCGGGAAGTTTAGCAGCTGCAACGGAGGATGTCACAGAGCCTGCAGAAGCCTCTGTTCCTGAAACGAAAACGGTAATCAAGCCGGAGCCTCAGCCTGAAACACAAAAATCAGAAGCTAAGGATAAAATTATTACCGGAAACAATTCAAAAATAAGTGTTCCGAAAAAAGAAGAATCTAAGGCAGAAACCAAGAAATCTTCAGCCAGTACCAGCGCTGCAAAGAACAATAAAAAATCCGGAGCCGTAACCTCAAACTCAAAAACAGGAAACGGAGACGGAAAAGGAACAGCAGCCATCGGAAACCTGATCAGAGGACGAGGAACAAAAGCCGGAAGCCAGGGAGACGGAAATGGAATCGGAAACGCAGGTGATCCTTTAGGTGGTGATGGAAATGGAGACAGTAAAGTGGGGATCGACAGAAAACTGGTTGGGTTTATTCCCGGAACAATGGGTAGAGGAGGAGCGCAACCTGCCAACAGCTGTACCGCAAGCGGAACCATCACCATTGCCTACACGGTTGATAAAGCCGGAAATGTAGTTTCTGCAAGAAGATCAGGCGGAACTTCAGATCCGTGTATTACCTCCAACGCAGTCTCATGGGTTAAGAAATATGTAAAAGCTGAAAAAGCCAGTGTTTCTTCCACCGGAACCTATAAAATTACTTTCTAAACATACAAAAACACTTTATTCAAGTGCTTTTTTTATTTCTGAAATTCTGTTAATCACTGGTAACGCGAAAATACCGCTGGTCTGAAGATAGAGTTCATAAAAGGTTTTTCCTTTGTCCAGAAAGTCATTGTTGGCTTCTGCTTTTCCTTTGTAATAAAAAAGATTCCCCAGCATTTCATAATAATCTTTATGATCTCTTTCCTGTCTTTCATTTACGATTTCAATGATTTCCTCTTTTGTTTTGGAAGAAATTTCTGTGAAGCTCATCTTGAAAATATCTCTCATTAAAGAATCGAAATCCAATTCTTTTTGCATTAAACTTTCTTCAGGTTTATCCAAAATCAGTTTTTCCAAGGCTTGGCTTAACTGGCGTATAAGTCTTAGCGTAAATTCTTTATCTGTTATCATAATCTGATTTAAAATTAACGGTGATTTCGAGAACCTCAATCACCGAAAGGGTTTGAATATTATCCTAATTTTGTTGTTATCATAAGTTAGTTGGTGCATGAGGCTTCCGAAGTCACCTTTTATGCAAAAAATAAATATGCCAGAGCAATAGAAGTTATAATTCCTACGAGATCTGCCAGAAGCATTGCAACTACAGTATATCGTGTATTCTTCACGGCTACTGCCCCAAAATAAACGGCGATTACATAAAAGGTCGTATCTGAGCTTCCCTGAAGAACAGCTGCTAATTTTCCCTGAAAGCTGTCTGCCCCGAAAGTCGCCATTGTATCGACCATCATTCCTCTTGCTCCTGAGCCGGAGAGCGGCTTAATGAGAGCTGTCGGCAGTCCGTCTACAAAGCGTGGATCCAGATTGGCGGTATTGGCAACCCATTTCATTCCGTCAATAATCACATCAAAAACTCCGGAAGTCCTTAGCAGGGAAATCGCGATCAGCATTCCGACCAGGTAAGGGATAATTTTAACGCAGGTGGTAAAACCTTCTTTAGCCCCTTCAATAAAAGCATCAAAAACATTAATCTTTTTATAGACTGCACCTAAGACTATTGCCAGAAAGATAAAGAGTATTAAACCATTGCTTAAAACTTTACTGAAATCATCCAGCTGATCTTTGCTTAATTGCACGAGATACACTACCAATAAAGCGATCATTGCTGAGATTCCTCCCACATAAGCGATCACAACAGGTCTTAATAAATTGATCTTCTGATAAAGGGAAACAATAATCATGGCTGCCAAAGTTGCCGCAAAAGTAGCAATCATACAAGGCAGGAAAATATCTGTAGGGGTTTTCGATCCCATAGAAGCGCGGATGGCAATGATAGAAACCGGAATCAGCGTCATTCCTCCTGCGTGGAGACAAAGAAACATAATCTGCGAATTGCTGGCTGTATCTTTATTCGGATTAAGTGTTTGTAGGCTTTCCATTGCTTTTAAACCGAAAGGTGTGGCTGCATTGTCCAGCCCGAGAAGATTGGCGCTGAAATTCATCAGCATATGCCCGAAAGCAGGATGGTTTTTAGGAATCTCCGGAAAAAGCTTTGAGAAGAAAGGCTGAATAAAGCGGCTTAAAAGATTGATTCCGCCGGCTTTCTCCGCAATGCTCATGAATCCCATGAACAAGGTCATAATACCGATCAGCCCGAGACATATTTTTACGGCCGTTTCGGAAGTTCCTATTACGCCGTCTGCTTCCTGAACACGGTAGACTTTTACATCCTGTGTAAGAGAGTCTGTTTTATAGTGAATTCTGCTGTCTGCAAAATCAGTTCTTTTTACCAGACTGTCCCTCACGATTGGAGAAAGCGTATTCATTTTCTGGGTTGCGATCTGCACTGTGTCACCGCCTTTACCCACCACCATATCGTTAAAAATGGTTTTGTAATGGCTTGATGAAATGTATTTTATACTGGCGATGGCGATGGCAATAATGATAAAGGCCGACCAAATTCTGCTGAGAACCATTCGATTGAATTAAATTTGTTTAAACTTATCAAAAAAACTTCAGATAACAAAGGTGCGGAAAGGTTTTTAAATTTTCCTAATAAAAATTATGTTGATCCTAGAGAAGGTTCAGATAATTGTAGAATCACTATACTATAATTCCGGAATTTCTGCTAAATTCGTTATCATGAAAAATTTGTTTTTTATACTCTTTGTTTCAACGGTTGCAGCCGTTTCCTGTTCCAAAAAGGAGCCACAGGATCTTTATCCGGCAGACAGCCCGAAAGCAAATTACGATACGGTGGCAGTAGATTCTTTTTCGTCCGGTGCGACATCTGTGGATGTGGTTCGCCAGATCAGAATGTCTTCTAAAAAATATCAGGATTCCCTCAAAGAAGCTTTGGAACTTCAGGAGCAGGAGAAAAAGATTCAGCAGGAACTGGAAAAGGAAAACAAGAAAAAAGCTGAAGAAGAAAAAAAGCAGAAGACGGCTGAAACAACTCCTGAGGCAGGAACAAAAACAGAATAACAGACTTTTCATTGAAGAATCTGATGCATCAAAAGAATAAAGAATCATCTTCACAGATTTAATATTGAATATCATTTAAATTATTAATACATATGAAAAAAAACATTTTATCAGGATTAATCGTGGCAACATTGGTTGTATCATGCACAAAATCAACTTCAAAAACTGAGAAGGTAGAAAATCCTGACGGATCCGTTACTACCACGACAACCACTGTTTCTGAAAACGGAATTGGGGTAGATACATCAAAGATCAATGATGTGAAGGAAAAAACTGAAGTCAGAATTGATGAGGCAAGTAGAAAGATAGACAAAGCGGCGGAGGATGCAAAAAATAAGATCGATGCCACTGCAGACAAAACAAAGGAAAACCTGAACCAGGCAGGTGAGGATGTGAAAAAAGCAGCTGCCAAAGGTGCTTCGAAAGTAGAAGAGGGCGCAAAAAAGCTTAAGGAAGATTTGAGTAAATAATCCGACATTACATAAAACCACAGCATTTTGCTGTGGTTTTTTTATTAAAAAGATTGTTATTTATTTATTCAGTTCCAGTAACGGATCTATATATTCTCGGTCATTACTCAGTCTCGGTACTTTATTCTGGCCTCCCAGTTTACCTTTGGATTCCAGCCAGCAGTAAAAAAAGATTGGGTTTGGCAATGTGAACGATCGGCCGTTTCAGTGTTATATTATTATAGCGTTTCGCTTCGTAATCTGAGTTGATGGATTTCAGATGATTGTCAAAAACATCAATAAAACGTTCCAGATCAACCGGCATTTTACAGAACTCGAAGATCCATTCATGGGCACCGCCTTCGTTGTCTTTCATAAAAACGGGCGCCCCCGTAAAGTCGGAAACGGCGGCATGGGTTTCCTCACAGGCTTTTGAAAGTGCAGATTCTACATTCGTGATCATCAGTTCTTCACCGAACGCATTGATGTAATGTTTTGTTCTTCCCGTAATCTTTATTCTGAAAGGATTGGTACAGGTGAATACGACGGTATCGCCGATCAGATATCTCCACAATCCGCCGTTTGTTGTGATAACCATGGCGTAATTCTTACCGACTTCCACATCTTCCAGGCTTACCACTTTCGGGTTGGAAAGGTGAAACTGATCCATCGGGATAAATTCATAGAAAATACCATAATCCAGCATCAGCAGCATTTCGTCGCTGTTTGATCTGTCCTGAATTCCGAAGAATCCTTCGGAGGCATTGTAGATTTCGTAATAGTTAATATTTTTTCCTATGATCTGCTTATACTGCTCTCTGTAGGGTTTGAAGCTGATACCGCCATGAAAGAAAACCTCCAGATTCGGCCATAGCTCAGAGATATTGCTGATATCAGTTTCCTTTATGACCCGCTGAAGAAGAACCATCATCCAGCTCG
The DNA here is from genome assembly GCF_039727685.1 of Chryseobacterium sp. POE27. Classification (NCBI taxonomy): domain Bacteria; kingdom Pseudomonadati; phylum Bacteroidota; class Flavobacteriia; order Flavobacteriales; family Weeksellaceae; genus Chryseobacterium; species Chryseobacterium sp. POE27. The sequence goes on along the minus strand of NZ_CP152475.1, from coordinate 2,741,078 downwards.
GAACCCCCAGGATACTTCCTACATCTTCATTTTTTACTTCCGAGGTTATGGCTTTCAGCTTGCTTTCCCATTCTCCCATCAGCGAAACCTTCTTGCTGGGTGTTGTGGTTATTTCTACCCAGAACGGAAGATTATCAATGAGGATCGCCGAAAGATCACCAAACTTGGTGTTGAAATCCGCATACAGCTCTGAGCTTCCTCCCAGACGAAGGTTTTTATAATTGAAAAGCTGGTTTTCCGGATGATTGTTGGCATAGATAGATACCATATCCTTTCCTGCTTTCATGTGGCAATATTCCAGACTCTCTGCGGAAATAGGGATAAATTTGCTTTTGGCATTGGTGGTGCCTGAAGACTTGGCGAAATGCTTGATATAGCCGGGCCAGGTAACATCTTTTTGTCCCTGACGGGCTTTTTCGATATAAGGTTCTATCTGTTCGTAGGTTACGATAGGAACTTTGTTCTTAAAATCCTGGTAACTGGAAATAGAATTGAAACCATATTTCTTTCCGTACTCGGTATCTTCAGCATGGAACAGCTGTGAAAATAAAATACCATTCTGTGTTTCAACAGGATGATCCATAAAGTTCTGAATCTGATCTATCCGCTGACGGATAAACCAGTTGACCACAGTATTGAAAAGTGCTTTCGTTGCCATTTCAACAAATATAACAATATTTGTATTTTCTGAGAACTTTTTATTATGATAAATAATAGGTAAAGCTTATTTTCTCATTACCCGCCATGACTTCACAATAATTTATTCTGATTGAGCGTTTTATGTAATTGTTATAAAAGTTTTCAAACATATTAATATGTTTCTCATAAGAGAAGACGAGCAAAGGCAGGGGGGTAAAAAACAAAAACCGCTACAATCTGTAACGGTTTCATATAAAGATAAGTTGTTCTTAGCAATATTCGTCGTAAGCTGCCTGAAGATTGGCTGCGATAGCCCCTGCAGGATTTCCTTCGATATGGTGTCTTTCCAGCATGTGTACCAATTCACCGTCTTTAAAAAGAGCTACACAAGGAGAACTTGGCGGGAAAGGAGCCAGGTGTTTTCTTGCTTCCATGACAGCTTCTGTATCGAAACCTGCGAAAACAGTAGTCAGGTGATCAGGTTTTTTATCTCCGGTCAAAGAATATACTACGCCCGGTCTTGCTGCTCCTGCTGCACATCCGCAAACGGAATTGATTACCAGAAGAGTTGTTCCCTGTTGTTTTAATGCTTCTTCTACCTGAGCAGGTGTTGTCAGGTCTTCGAAACCTTTATCTGTAAGTTCAGCCTTCATAGGCATTACTAAATCTGTTGGATACATATTTTTGTTTTTTATTCAGCTACAAATTTAAGCATTTCTTTAGTTTCCTTCAATATATAAAAACTATCGGTGCTTTTGTTAAATGAAATGGGTACCAACAGTGGGCCTTCGACTCCGCTCTGGCTACGCCAATCGAAATTCCCATCCTTCGGAGGGGTGGCGGAAATTCCATTGGAATTTGCGACGGGGTGGTGTGTTACGCTATCAGAGTGCAAAGGATATATTTCAACCATGGTTTGCTTTAAGTAGTTTTATCGGTTATGATGGCAATACAAATAATGGCATACGCTCGATGGTGGCTGAGCGGAGCCGAAGCCAGCACTCTCACAATCTCCCTTGAACCACCCCGTCAAAAATTCTTTGAATTTTCGCCACCCCTCCACCGAGGGGAATTTTTAAGTTGTCCTTCTTATCAATTGCAGCCAGTCATTACAATAGTTGGCTTTATGTTCTCTTCTAAGTGGAACGGCTTGGTGAAACTTATATACGCCATACTTTCAAAAAATCTTAGTGCGCTTTGTGTTCAAAAAAAACAATGCAATATTAAATTTAGCTATCATTTGCTGAGCAGAGCGCCATTGCGAACGGAAAATATGCGCAATTAATTTCAAATAAAACCTTGCGCTCGTGGCGTTTGAAATCCATTCCCATGATGTAAAGAGGTGATGATTTCAAGACCCTCAGTCACCGGCATTTTACAACTTTTTGTCATTACGCAGAAACCCTCATACGCTAGCACTCTCAAACCCATCCACACAGTTTGTCATCCGTAGGAATCTCGGCATCGTTGGTAATATTAGCATGTAAAGATTCGGGCTTAGATCCCTATCGGGATGACAATCGGGATGGATAGAATGGAGGTTTGTGAGAAAATCTGCTTAAACCACCCCGTCAAAAATTCTTTGAATTTTCGCCACCCCTCCGGAGGATGGGAATTTTTAAGTTGTGCTTATTATCAATTGCAGCCAGCCATTACAATAGGGGCTTTGCGTTCTCTTCTAAATGGAACGGCTTTGTGAAACTAAATATACACAATACTTTCAAAAAATCTTAGTGGGCTTGGTGTTCAAAAACAATGTGATATACGGTGTCAGGCTGAGCCTGTCGAAGCCTTAGTTATTAGGATGTGAGTATTATACTGGCCCTTCGACAAGCTCAGGGTGACAGGAGTGCATAAATTCAGTGACAGACATCATAGCAACTCTTAATAAAGTCTCGGTGGCTGAGCGGAGCCGAAGTCACCAAGATCCCTCCACTCAGAAACCCTCAAACCCTCAAACTCCAAAACCCTCAAACAAAAAAGACTGCCCTTCCGGACAGCCTCTATTTGTTTTTGTCAACACCGCTTACATCGTACTGTCAACACACCCTTGACAGTACGGTCAACACCTCGTTGATGCTACCATCTACAGACCCTTGATCGGGCGGTCAACGAGGTGTTGACAAATATGACTGATTTTCTTCATCATAGTACCATAAGCAATTTATCAAATATAGCGGTTCTGGGTTCTTTGAGCAGGGCGCCTTGGGTGAACTGAGTCACGATCTCTAAGCGATAGGTTCCTGCTGACAAGTTCGGAATCACCACCATAACCTCTGAAGGATTATTGGTCACCATATCACTCTCTTCTACCATCGTTCTTAGATTAGTGCTGACATTCACAAAGAATACCCCGATAAAAGGATCGTTGCCGGCTACTTTGATCTTGCTTCCTGCAATCTTAAGGTTTCTGCCGGGAGTAAGAAGATCATTAACCGAGCTACTTTTCACATCCGTCACCTGTAAGATCACCGCAGAAGATTCTGCTACACCCAGGATTTCGACCTCAATATTAGGAATCTCTGCCCTGAGCTTTTCTCCCTGGTTGAACTGGAAGATAATACTGTGCTTATCTTTATTAAACGTCTCCGAAGGACTGTCAAATACTCCACGAATAGTGGTATTGGCTGTAAAGTAACCGGTATTAATGGAATACCCGTCACACAACTGGTATGCCATTTCTTTAAGGAACAGCTCCGTTGCATGCTCCATCGCCGAAGCGGAGATATCTGCCCCGCCACGACCTACGGCTGACTGACAGATCTGCTGTACGTTGAGACTTCGCTCGCTTGTCGTACGTGCCGTGAAATCATTAGGATTATCTTTCGTTAAAACGTTATCATACAGATACGCTTTGATTCTGTGAAGAATTGTTGCCATTGTTGTTTATTTTAAATGGTTGTTAAATTTATTATGATAAACCCTAACAGGATTGACAACCTTGTTAGGAGTTATTAATTTGTTGTTATTATAATTTCTCGATAAAGAAGGTAAGATTACTGGCTACTGTCGGACTTGTCATATTATCATTAGATAGCATAGTAATACGATATATTTCTCCTGTAGCATGAAGGGCAACTATCATTCTTCCCTGATCCCTCACAAGTGGATTAAAAGATTTATTCCAGCCAGTCCAATTATTAGCATTTACAGTAATTTGAGTTTGAGTTGTTGCTGTTGTTGTTGGTGTCCCTCCCCCTGTCAGTTCAGCCCAGATAGTCATTTGCGTTGTAACAGCTGGGCTTAACTGAATTGAATTATTAGTATCCCTTACATTAGCAACTAAACCTCCATATCTCACTGATAGATTTCCAAAAGTCGTCTTGGTCGCATTCTGAACAGCAGCATCTGTTGTTGTAGGAATAGGGCTGATTACTTTCTTTAAATATTGAATCGGATTTACACTTATATTTTCTCCAACAGTAGCACTACAGCTCTGACCCAGAAAGCTTAGCGGAACTGAAATGGTATTGGGAGAGGTAAAGTTGGGTGTTCCGGATATAGAATAAGATATGGAGCCATTTCCATAATTTAGCGTTCCAGGATTTAGTGTAAATGTCAGTCCATTCTGGGAGAATGACGTCCCGGAAGAATAGCTTCCTCCGTTACCTCCGGTGTAAGGAACAGTGAGAGTTCCATTATAAGCCGTGCCGGAAGTAAAGGTTGCCGGAAAAGTAGAAGAATCGGTACAATTAAGAGATACAATAGCAGGAGCTATCGTAGGATTATTATTCACCGATCTCCATTCAGTCCCATTCCAGAATACGAATCCTTTAAAGGTTAATCCACCGGTTCCCATATTGTAAACCATCAAACCATTAGCAGGAGAAGCTATCGTCGTTTGGTCTGTAGAACCTGTTAAAGCAACTCTGGGAATAAGCATTCCTTTGTTGGTAGAAGCAACTTCTAAAGCTGCACTGGCATCCGGGCTGCTTGTTCCAATTCCGATCTGGCCATTATCTTTGGATACAAAATCCGTCCCTGCGGCTCTGGCTGTACCATCTGCTTTCGTTCCCAACTTTACCATACCGTTGGTGGTGTCATTGATCCAGGCATCGTTGGTAGTATCCCCGGCTGCTGCACCGTTCATTTTCTGCCATGCGCTACCGTCGAAATAGTAATAACCTTCAGCGGTAATGTTTACTGTTTTGGTATCTGTGGGACTTGCTGCCGATTTGGCATAAACAATCACTCCTTTTTGGGCTGTTCCGTATGCTGCTGTCTTGAGCGCATTGCCATCCAGTTGAGGAATAAGAAGTCCTTCCGGCTTGCTGCCGTCAGTGGTTTTAGGAGTAATGTCTAGAGTGGCTTTGGGAGAAGTGTTGTTAATCCCCACTTGAGCGAATGCTGTGATGCTGAAAAGCAGAACAGCTGTTGTAATTAAATGTTTCATTGTTTTGTATTTATGTTTGTTTATGTTTTGATGACTTTGTTATTTGAACACGAAGTGCGCTAAGATTTTTTTATCTATGATGCGTTTTTTAGTTTCACAAAGGCGTTGCACTTATAGGAGCTCGCAGAGCTTTTAGAGTTGGAGAGTTTTAGAGTTTGAGTGTGGGAGAGTCTTGGTGGCTGAGCGGAGCCGAAGCCACTATTTCCCCTCTCAAACCATCCCATATTCCACTCCGACCCTAAAACGCTCCCACTCTCAAACACTCCGACACAATGATGGCTTCTACAGGCAGTAGATTTTGAAGAAATCGTATCGAGAAGTTTGTTTGAGGATAAATTCATTCTCGATATATTTTTTCTTCACCTTGTTACGAAAAAACACTCGAATTGACGAAACACGAATGGCACTAATGGTTGAACACTAATTTCACAAATATTATGTGGAATTCTTTGCTGAGATCCCTACGGGATGACAAACAGAGTGGATAATCTCCTTTGCTAAAGCATTTGTTTTTATTGGCGTTCAACAGTTTATGTTATTTGTGATAAAACATTAGTGTTATCCGTGTTTAAAATTGGGCGGAGGACGCCCGAAATGATTGATGGTGATATGTTTTAACTGAAAAGGGTAGAACGTGTTATAAACATGTTTTTCCTCATCCCTTCTTGCTCTTACAGATAGAAGAAAAGATGATGGTATTATTTTATGCTGAAACTTTACCGGAGAAGAAGCTCCGATAACAGCTATTGAAGATGAATTGAAAAGGAGTCCAAGACTATGTTTGCCTATTGGACCATTTTTATAGCAAGTATTTTCTGTTGGAGTATTTGTGAACTTCTTATGGGAAACTTTGGAACAAGATGTTTTGATCAAAACCCCGGACCACTTCTTAAAAGATGCTTTTCTCAGGTTTTGACTGGAAATATATATTGGAGAATCTGCATACAAATACGAGTCTTCGGATACAAAGACTACAGAATCAGGGGATATAAAGGTTTGAGCGCTCAATAATGATGAAACGATGACCACAAAAAGGCACAGTAATACCACGCAAAAGCGTTGGAGGGAGAGGGCTTTAGAGGGAAGTGTCATTTGTAGTCTCATGTTTTGTAAGAAAGTAGTCTATCGTAGACTACTTTCTTACATACAAGGCTCACCATTGCAAAACTTCTTAAAAAACAGGTGAAAAACGAGGGGCAGAATTCAGCCTGTTTTGCGCCATATTTTTCTTTAAAGACTTTATGATAAACAAAACTAAGAAATTAGAAAACAATTTGTTGTGTTTGGAAGTAAAAAGAATTTGTTTACATTTGTAGCTGAGAAAAGTAGTCTACGATAGACTACTTTTTTTTATACTCCTATACAACAAGATACATTTTTGTATGATGAAGTGTAGAAGCTTCATTTATGAATGACAGATTATACGGTTAAAGCCTGTTAACGGAACTTGTTTTCAGATCGATCTCAAAATGATCTGCCGGATCTCCTGTATAAAGGAGGGATAGTACTTTAAAAACACTTTTTAGATTCAGGATCATAGGATCATCACCCTCATATTTACTGAAGAGCTTTTCTAGCATCATGTACTGCTGAAGTCTTTCGCCGGGAATATCTTTTTTAGCAAGCTCATCAGCCGACTGAAACTTGTACAGATCGAAGATCAAATCTTCCATTTTCCATTTCTTAAAAGCTTCCTTATGTATTCTTGTTTCCTGCAGCTGTTTGTTGGTTTGTACTAACAGCAATAGGTCTTCACCGGTGAACTCTTTCGTCTTTTCAATAAAATCTTTTGGCCAGTCGCCGGGAATCATTCTCAATCTTACCAGTTCTTTCAGGTGAAACAACATAAAATCGTGATAGGATGCCGATTTCAGGATATCCTTATTCCAGACGGTCTTTTTGCGGTCTTTCTGTAAAACTTCATATTCTTTTTCATACAGCGGGAACAGTTCATTAAATTGGGGAACATCATTTAATACTTCTGTCCGTACCTCCATCTTATCAGGAGACTGTATCGTAAGCACTTTATAAGCCGGAATATAAGCGGCGAGCGATGGAACCTGAATATTTACCAGCATTCTGCCATTAATTTTTCTTATTCCTGTGTCGTTGATATGCATATGTCCTGCGAAATGGATCTGCAGACCGGCCTCCGCAAAAGCCTGTGCGACCTGTTCTTCAGGCACTCTTTCCATCTGCCATTTCTTTTCTCCCAGCAGATCTTTGATCTCTTTTGTTGCTCCGTCGTTGAAGTCAATCATCGGATAGTGGGTGAATGCAATCACTGTTTTGCCGTTCTTGCGTGCTTCTTCCATGGTCTTTTTTACCCATTCAATAAGATGTTTTTTGTGGGTGAGCACATTATTGTATCCGATGCCGGCACCTGTGTAATTCTCGGCATTGGTAGGATTTTCTTTGGTGTTTTTAGGAATGTAGGTGTTGCCGTCGATGGCCATTAACCAAACCCCTTGTACAGGTTCTGCGACATAGCTGAGATCGGGAACCGGAAAACCTTCGGAGACATTGTACATTCTTTGGGTGTAATCTGCGCCCTGCAATGCTTTTTCGTAGGAGTAGTCTTTAGGGGAATACTGCGTGAATGGCGTGCTCCAGAAAAGATCTTGCTTTTTGGGATAAAAGCCGAAGTCTTTCAGCTCATTCAGAATTTCGAGATATCCTGATTCTGCGATGTCTTTGGTAATGATGCTGTTACCGCTTTTCTTTACCCCTTCTTTGCTGTAAATTCCGATAGGGTAGCCGTCCTGCCCGAGAAAATCGTCTTTCCCTGCATCCTGCCGGAATGGCCCTACCGGATCATGATTTCCGGTTGTCATATAAAATTCGATGCCGTATTTCTGATGGTACTGCTCCAGGATTCTGTGTAACCCTCGGAGGTTATACGCCTGTCCGTCATCTGAAAAGTCACCGGGCATGGCGACGATTTTAATACCCTTTTTAGCAATATCATCTAAAGCTTTCAGTAGGGCAAAATAGTTTTCATTAAAGATCCTGGTAGAATGCAGCTGTGCATCCATGGTCCTGAGAATCGTTTCTTTACCTGTCCGCGGATTGATAATTCCTTTAAAATCATTATCCGAAAAGCTTCCGTACAGATCCTGAAAATGCACATCCGACAGAAAAGCAATCTGCACCGGCTTCTGCTGCGCCGAAAGCAGCGTACAGGCAAAGATTAAAAATGAGAATATTCCTTTATTCATCTTAAAAAAAAGACGAAGGTAAAGGAATATTTCAGAAAAGGTTTTAATTGAGTTTTAAATAATAGTTAAAGAGTATTTATTCTTCATTAGTTTCCGGCGTAAGTAGTGAGCATATATTTTGTGGCATCTCTCAGGCTTTTACCATTGTTCGGATTAATTCCATCCATAGTAAAAAACTCTACTTCATTATCATATTTTGAATAATAAGTATTTCCCAGTGCATTGTCAACAGTCAGCGTGTCCGGCTTTGTAATCTTTTTAAAGTATTTCAGTTTAACTGTATCAACGGGTAGCAGTTGATGTTTAGGGTTTTTATCATTACAACTGGTGAGTTTATACTCATTTCCATCCCAATACATGCATCTGTTTTCACTTTCATCATCTCTATTTCCATATGATAAACCGGCAAACAAAACAAGAATCAGCATTCCAATTCCAACTCCGTTTTTTGCCATTTGAGGGACATTAAAAATAGGTGTATTCGTAATGTTGATAATTATCTTAGAAAGCTTTTCTGAAATTGAATCTTCATCGTTGTCAATTTTCAGTTGTATTTTGGTGTCACCTTTATCTTTTTCAAAAGAATAGTTATCGCAGAAATGCTGAAAATTGTTGTAGCCGACATACCAGCTTAACTGATCTAAAGTAATTTCATCAATATCATAATCCTTATTTTCTTTCACTAATCTTTTATGATATCTCACAAAAGTTCTTACATCCCTAGATGAACCAAATTTTGCTTCCAGTTCTAAACTCAAAAAAGTCATAATAGAAACATCACTAATCCTTGTTCGGTTAAGTTCTTTTTTTGCTTTTTCATATGCTGTTTTTACCAGCAATTTTCTCTTTTCAAACATAAATTTCAATAAAGGGGTTAAGATGCTGCCTAAGTTAGACAAAACTTGGACAGTCTCGTTACGGATTTCCGTAAAAACCAATGATTTAGTGCCTTTTGTTTGTCCTGCGTCTGTCTAGGAAAAAGGCTTGTTTCCGTCAGATATTTGTAAAAGAAATCAGGGATAAAAAATAAAATAAGAAATACAAAAACCTGATTTCAAAAATCACCAGATAAAACGGAAGAAAACTCCGGGTTGGGAAGCAGATGTTTCTCTTCCGTTTTTGAAGGTTCACTTCCCAAAAAATTTAAGAAGCGCTTCGAAATTTTTTAACGTGTAGCACCGCCTGCGATCGGTTTCGCAGGGAAGAACACGAATGCTTTAACAATTAAATTTTTTGACAAGATGATTCAATTTATATTAATGCTATTCAGTTTAGCATTCGGACACAATAATGCCCATACATCAACATGCAATAACAATAACAACGGACAGGTAACGACACAATTAGCACCGGGAGGCGGAACGGATCCGGGAACTGGAGTGGATCCGGGAACGGGAACCGGTGGAGATGGCGAGCCGGTAGGAGGAAACACAGGACAATTACCTCCTCCATTTACAAATCCATAAATTTTCAGAAGGGCAGATAGTATTATCTGTCCTTTTTTGTTACTTTGCATTAAACTAAACATCATGAAAATACCAATTCTATTTATTTTACTATTACTAATATTTTCTTGTAAAAAAGAAAATATTAGTACTGATGATAATGCTAATTTTCATAAAGCATTTATATGTAGAGAATCAAAAACATACGATTCAGCATTCTATTATTACAACTTAGCCAAAAATGATCTTATTGAAATTAATGATTCGATAGGCGTAGCCAAATCATTAATAAATATGGCAATAATTCAAACCGACAGAGGCGAATTTTTAGGAGGTATTGAATCTTCGCTTCAGGCGAATAAATATCTTAAAAAAGAATCGGACAGCTTGGTTAGAGTTTTACTTGGTAAAAGTTATAACAATATGGCTATTGCATCAAATTATCTAAAAAACTTTGAAAATGCATATAATTTTTATCTCCAAGCTTTAAAATATGTTGATAATAATGAAGACAGATCTGTCTGCTATAATAATATTGGTGATTTGCTAATTAATGTAGGAAAACCTCATCTTGCAATAACCTATTTAGAAAAAGCCATTCATGTAAAAGATAGTATTAATTACTCTAAAGCATTAAACAATATTGCTAAGGCAAAATATCTTATTGATGCAAATTATAACCCTATACCGGAATTAAATAAAGCACTAGAAATTAGAAAAATAAAGAAAGATGGTTCCGGCCAAAATTCAAGTTTTGAAACATTATCAACTTATTATTTAAATAAAGATAAGGATCTTTCTCTGCAATTTGCAAGAAAGATGCTTGAGGCAGCAACCAATAATGAAAGTCCTAGCGATAAAATATTGGCATTAAAAAGAATTATTATTTTAGATCCTAAAAATTATTTAGAAAACTTTCAAAAGTTCAATTCGATGACTGATAGCCTACAAATTGTTAGAAATAAGGATCAGAGAAAATTTGCTATAATAAGATTTGATGTTGATAAGATAAAGAAAGAAAAAGAGGAAAAAGAAGTAGAAGTATCACAGCGAAATTTTGGTATTGCAGCTTTAGGGTTAGCTTTAATATTTGGTATTTTTCTCTACAGGAGACGAAAAATACGCCTCCAGCAAGAAAAAGAACTCGAAGTAAAAAACACACAGCTCAAAATGTCTAAGAAAGTTCATGATGTAGTGGCGAACGGGCTTTATCACATGATGGTGGACGTACAGAATAATCCGGAAATGGATAAAACCAGAATCCTTAATAATATTGAAAAGATGTATGAAGAGTCCAGGGATATTTCTCATGAAACGATCATTGAGGAAGATTTTTCGTCACGTTTTGTTAAAATGATTTCGTCTTATTCTTCCGCAGAGCAAAAGGTTTTGACGGTTGGATATAATGAGAATATCTGGGAAAACGTCTCTTACCATATTCAGCTGGAACTTTATTATATCCTGCGTGAAGTTCTTGTGAATATGAAAAAGCACAGCAACGCAAAGCTGGCATCTCTTAAATTTGAAAAAGATAATACCCATTTAAAAATAAAATACACGGATAACGGTGTTGGAATTGATCATCTGAATCAGCGTAAAGGCGCAGGAATTCATAATACGGAAAACCGTATTGAATCCATCGGCGGAGATATTACTTTTGAAAAAAATCCTTCAGGCGGATTAATAATTCAAATAACTATTCCAATACACTAAATTATGTTTAAAAAAAGCACTAATAGCCGAGGACCATGAGATCAGAAATTCCGGGATCGTCAATACTCTCGCGGAATTGAACATTAAAAATTCTGATTTCGTAAGTTATTGCGATGATGCACTAAAACTCATTCAGACTGCATTTACTGAGAATAATCCTTATGATCTTCTCATCACTGATCTCTCATTTGATAAGGATCATATCCATCAAAAAATAAAATCCGGTCAGGAATTAATTCATGAAGCACGGAAGATTCAGTCGAATTTAAAAGTTATCGCCTTTTCTATAGAGAAAAAACCTAAAGTCATTGATGATCTTTATAAAGTTTATCAGATCAACGGTTTTGTAGCCAAAGCGAGAAATGATGGGAAAGAGCTGAAGAATACAATAAAAAAAGTTTTTAACGGAGAAACGGTGATTCCGCAGGAGATTTTAAACTCTATCCGCAATACGTCTCTTGAATTTAAAGATTACGATATCCTTTTGCTTGAACTTCTTTCCAAAGGCTGGAAGCAAAGCGAGATTGAGGAACATTTTAAAAAAGAACGGCATCACTCCGGACAGCAAAAGCTCCATCGAAAAAAGATTAAATGACCTTCGCGACAGTCTTGGCGCCAAAAACAATATTGAACTGATTGTCATATGCAAGGATATCGGCATCTTGTAAATTACAGTCAAAAAGCAGTTTAAAAAACCTTTCGGAATAATCCGGGAGGTTTATTTTTTACCATTTACGGAAAACCGTAAGGATTCCGGATCTAATGCTCATAATTTTGGATTATTAATTAAAAATCAATTATGGGAAAATTTACAATCAGTCAAAGAGTAAACAAAGAGTATCAGTTTAACCTGAAATCAGGAAACGGAGAAATTATTTTAACCAGCGAAGGTTATATTCAAAAAGCTTCTTGTTACAAAGGAATCGAATCGGTGAAAGTAAATTCTCAGGACGATTCCAGATATGACAGAAGAGTAGCAGTGAATGACAAAGACTATTTCGTCCTGAAGGCCAGGAACGGTGAAATCATAGGAAAAAGCCAGCTATATTCCTCGAAATCAGGAATGGAAAACGGAATCGCTTCTGTAAAATCCAATGCGCCAACTGCAGAAATTGTAGATGAAACCCTTTAATACTAATTCTATGGATCTTAAAATTAAACTTGAGCAGCTTCACCAGAAAGTTATCGGACTGAAAGATCAGATCGGCACCGAAGAGGCTACAAAAAATGCTTTTGTCATGCCTTTTATACAGATTTTAGGCTATGATATTTTTAATCCGACAGAAGTGGTTCCCGAACACGTCTGTGATATCGGAACCAAAAAAGGGGAGAAGGTAGACTATGTGATCAGAAATAATGATGAACCTATTTTCATCATTGAATGCAAACACTGGAAAGAAAGTGCCGATGCCCACAATTCGCAGCTTCACCGGTATTATCATGTTTCCAAAACGAGATTTGGCGTGTTGACGAACGGGATTATTTATAACTTCTACACAGATCTTGAAAAGCCCAATATTATGGATGAAAAGCCCTTTTTCACGATTAATATTGAAGACTTAAAAGACAGTTCGATCAAAATCCTGGAAAACTTTACCAAGAAAGATTACAACCTGGAAAGTATCTTAGACTCTGCGGAAGCGCTAAAATACATCAAAGCCATCCGGAAAGAATTTGAAAAGGAAATTGAAAACCCTTCCGATGAACTGGTAAAACTTCTGGTCAACCGCTTTTTTGAAAAGCATCTGACTGCCAACAGAATGGTTTCTTTTAAGGAATATACAAAAAAAGCACTCACGACTTCTATTAATGAATCGATCAGCTTCCGGTTGAAATCGGCATTGAGCATCAACGAACAGATCGAAAAAAGAGAAGAGGATGTAAAAAATGCACAGCCCATCGACGATAACAACGAATCTAAAATCGTCACCACCGAAGAAGAGTTGGAAGGATTTCAGATTGTAAAAGCCATTTTGCGGGAGAAAGTTCCTGCTCCGAGAATTGCTTATAGAGATACTTTATCCTATTTCGGGATTTTACTGGATGACAACAACCGGAAACCGCTTTGCAGGCTGCATTTTAATACAAACAACAAATACCTCGAGCTTTTTCACAATGGTAAAGATGCCGGAGAAAAGATTTTGTTAAATAATCTCGATGAGATCTATCATTACAGAAACCAATTGCACCAGACGTTGGAAAATTATAATTAACAACCATGAAAAAACTAATACCCTTCATCATACTTACTTTCAGCGTATTCCTTTTACATTCCTGCATGAAAGCCAATGACAATATTTGGCACGACGGAAGATGTACCGGTTCTGCCAATTGTTCGGCATGCACAACCTGCTCCCGATGCGGACACTGCGGTAGCGGAGGAACGTGCGGCGTGTGCAGTGGAAGTTCTTCTGGCAGAAGTTCATCTTCCGGTAGTTCCTATAAAAAAAGAAAGCCTAAAAAGGACAAAACTTCAAGTTCCTATACTTCTTCAAAAAATAATTCAGGCAAGACTCCGAAAGTTGAACTGAATGTCAATGTCAATTCCAACAACAGTTATCTCGCCGGAATCGGAACGGTCAATATCTATGAAAAACGGTCATCAAAATCTAACATAATAACCACCGTTACTAAAAACACCAAATTGATTCAGCTTTCAAAAGAAGGTCTATGGTATAAAGTTCAGGTGAAACCGAGTGGAAAGAAAGGATATGTTTATTATAAGGATGTAAAATGATTATTCGTGTATTAAGAATAAGCGCATCACTTTTTTCTATTATTTTTAGGAGGCCTTATTTATCTTATTTTCAGAACGGAAAGACTGATCATGTTTCGTTGGGTCGAGTATCTGAACCTTTCCGATATCATTACTAATTTACAAAAGATAAGCACTCTTTATATTTTGCCAGATTGGTTTAAATACAGTTTGCCAGACGGATTATGGATCTATTCTTACACAGCTATATTATTAGAAATATGGAAGAAAACCATTACAAAACAAAATGTTTTTTGGATTCTAAGTATTCCTACGACAGCTGTTTTATCTGAATTTTTTCAACTACTTAAAATTCTTCCGGGAACTTTTGACCTTACAGATTTGACCTTTTATTTTGTAGGAATACTGATTCCTTTTTGTCAGACAATAATAATAAATTTTAACAAAACAAAATTATGAAACACATTAAACACGCAATTTCAGCAGTCTTATTTTTATTCTTTATTTTCATTGCCTTTGGAAGTATTGATGATAAAAAAAGCAAAGTACCAAATTACACAAGTTTAGAATCTTCTGATGTGCATCCACAGGAAGTAAAGGTGGAAAATATTGACCCCCAAAAAGGAAGCTATCATTATAAAGTTAAAAGAAAAAGCAAAAGAAGATTGGCCAAATGATTATTCAACACAGGAATATTGGATTAATGAGCAAATTGAAGCATATGATTACATGCGAACCATTGATGATAATTCCATTAAGAAGCAGGCAGAGAGAGATTGGCCATTAGATTTCAGTACACAGAAATATTGGTACGAAGAACAGATTGAAGCCAAAAAAAGATTAGAATGAACCCTTTTAAATTCTTTCTCACCTTCTGTGCGCTATGTTGTTTCATCGGTATTTTCAGGCTTCCCATAGAATATTATACTTTCCTCAGAATTCTTGTTTCTGTAGCGGCGTTACTGGTGTTATACATTACCTTAAGCGCTAAGCAACATTATTTCAGTATAATCTTTCTTGTTATTCTTATCCTTTTCAATCCTGTTTTTCCTATTTATTTGTTCCGGAAAAGCCTTTGGATTCCTATCGATACGATTACGGGAATACTATTTCTGCTGATCACTTTCGTGGATAGGCTGGCGCTGATAAAAGAAAAAATCATTACCGAAGAAACAACAGATCAGGCAACAAACCTCAGACTTCCTTCGCGGGACAAAATTATTAACCCTAAAAAACCAAAAGAAAACCAATCTTATGGACAACAATCAGATAACGGAAAATCTTAAAGCCCATTTTCTAAGATTATACCAAATGGCCATTTGTGATGACGACTTCAGCGCCCTGGAACTGAAAATGCTGTACCGATGTGCCGAAGAAAGAGGTATTTCCTCCAAAAACCTGGACGAAATTCTTTTAAACCCGATCAATTTAAAATCAATCGTTCCCAAAACAATCGAGGAAAAAGTAGATTATCTGTACGATCTCACGGTAATGATCTGGGCAGACGGAGTCGTTTCTCCCAACGAATATTCTGCCATGCAGAAATACGTGCTGATGTTCGGATTTCTGGAAGAAAATGTAACGGCTATTGTCGATTATCTCATCGAAGCCGTAAAAATAGGAAAGAACAAAAGTGAAATTTTATATGAACTAAAAAACTAACCTGCCATGGATACCACCAGCATAAAAAATTTATTTAAACTAAAATCTGTTCCGATAGAAAAACAGGAAGAACCGCTTCCCAAAACCGAAACCAATACCTCCGAAGAATCTTCTGAAGAGAGCCGGAAAAGAACGTATCACGAATCAGGATACAGAGACAGCTCGCGTACCAGCGGCAATCATTCTACCTTATCGATATGCCTGGATGCCGTTTATTCCAAATTCCAGAATGAGGAGAAAGAAATGGTTGAAAAACAGCAGAAGCTGAAAGAATCTTACATCAATGAACAGAAAAACAGGGAAACTGAAATCAAAGCTTTAACAGTTTCTCAGGAAACGAAGGAAGAGCAGCTGAAAACCAAAAACAGGGAAATTGAAAATCATCAGAATAGTATTGACAATTTAAAAGCGGAGATTCTTGATCTGCCCAGAAACCCCGAAAAATATAATGTAAAAGCCACCAAAGGAGCTTCTGCAAAATTCTGGATCGGGCTGATTCTTCTGATTCCCATCACGTTATATTTAGCTACCTTTTACATTTCCACTTCCTATTCTGCTTTCTTTAAAAGCTTTGATGCAAGAAGCACCGTCATACAGAGTGTTCTGGATGCCAATGCATGGATGAAAGCATGGAATGACGGCTTTATCGAAGTGGCTTTCGTGACTTTGATCCCTTTTGTATTTCTGGGCTTAGGTTTTCTGATTCATATGTTTGGGGAAAATAAAACGAAAGTTAATTACATTAAATTGGGTTTGCTGTTTCTGGTAACTTTTGTTTTCGATTCTATTTTAGCGTATGAGATCGAGTCAAAACTATATGAATTAAATAAAACCTTTGATTCTCCTCCGTTTGACCTTAAAATAGCATTTACTAAAATTCAGTTTTGGGGAATTATTTTCGCGGGATTTATTGTTTATATTATCTGGGGACTGGTTTTCGACTTTGTCATGAAAGAACATCGTGAAAAAGACAGAATAAGAAGCGAACAGGAAATCAGGCAGAAAAAAGTTCTTTCCCTTTCAGAAAAAATTACTGCTTTAAAACATGAAATTGAAGAGATTACCGCCGGTATCGGAAACATTAAAGAGTTGATCATCAAAACACGCGGAAGAATCGAAGAGCTTCAAAACATTATAGACGGTGTGATTATTCCGACCAAAGATTATAAGCTGTATGCTTCGGAATATGTTCAGGGCTGGATCACGTTTATCGGGGAAAAAATTGCGGTTTCCAAAACAGAAAAGCAGACGATGATCGACAGCTGTATTGAGACTTATACTACCAATCTCGAAACCGTTGGAGCTAATTCGGATAATCAGAATTTAGTGTATTTATCAGCTTTATAAAATCAATCTTATGAAAAAAATATTTTATCTGTTCATGATTATTTCTCTGGTATCATGTTGTAAAGAAAGCAATAAAGAAGATGAACCCAAAAAAAGATTCTGTGGTAATAGTCCCTGATCTCAACAACATCAATGTCAGCATTCTCATCGATTTGTCAGACCGGATAGATCCAGCAACCAACCCCAATCCCACGATGCAGTATTTCCAAAGAGATGTGGAATACATCAAAGCCATCGAAAAAGGATTTCTAAATCATATCAAATCAAAGAAAATCATCACGTACGACGATCAGATGCAGGTGTTTTTTAATCCGGAACCTTCCAATCCGAAAATCAATGACTTTACGAAAGAACTGAAAGTTTCATTCGATAAAAACACCCAGAAAAGCTACTTTGGTCTGGTTGATAAAAAGTATTCCGAATTGCCTTTAAATATTTACCAGTCAGCCATAAAAGACGGTAATTACGTAGGATCCGATATCTGGGAGTTTTTTAAAAATAAAGTGAAAGACTATTGCATTAAAGAAGACAAAAGAAATATTCTTTTTATTCTCACGGATGGCTATATGTACCATGACAACACGAAGTTTGCAGAAGGAAATAAAACATCTTATCTGACGAGTAAATTAATTAGGGCGAACAATCTCACCAGTTCAGATTTTAAAAATTTAATTGAAAAGAATGAATATGGTTTTGTAAAAGCCAATGACAACCTCAGCAATCTTGAAGTGATCGTCCTGGGAATCAATCCGGAAAAAGGGAATCCTTTCGAGGAAGCTATTATCAAAGAATACTGGGAAAACTGGTTCAAAGAAATGAAAATCAAAAAGTATGAGATAAAATCTGCCGACCTTCCTTCTAATATGGAACCAATTATCTTAAAAGCCATTTCAGGAAAAAAACTAAAAAACACAATTAATATACGCGTTCTGCATTTGATTCATCTCCGTCCATTCGAGTAGATTTTTGAAAAAAATCGTATCGAGAAGTACTCTTTTCTTTCGCCACCGAAAATGAACGTGTAATTTTTATGCTCCGGAGGAGCAATATCTGTGTAGCAGAAAAAACAATACAATATCGCAAGCACTCCGGAGGTGTGCTAACTAAATGAAAACTGTCGCAAAATATTGAACTCCTCCGGAGTTCTGGTATTACAAGATGCTGATATTGATCTACACAGATATTGCTCCTTCGGAGCAAATTAAAATGATGATGCCACGCAATATGCTGTAAAATTATTACTAAAAAAACGGGAAAAAAAGCCTTAATAAAGAGACTATCCAAACTTTTCGGACAGCTTTTTGTTTTATTTAATCCCAGTCTGCGGCTATAAATTCCATCTTGTGTCCCTGGTCATCTGTAAGGGTTAAAAAATGGCCTTTCACAGAATATCGGGTTACATTTCTGAGTTCCTTCGAGAAATCATTTTCCAGCTTCATATCCTGGCAGGCTTTCAGCGTAGAGCCGATCTCTGAAATTTTCACTTTTCCGTCATTTTTAAATTCGGCCGTAAAGAACATATTATTGCAGCCTGCAAAGGCGGTTCCTTTGACCTTTTCTTGTTCTGCTTTTTCGGTAAGGTTAATATTGGCATTATTTCTAATAAGATCAGATTTGGAATACCCTGCAAAAGAAGTAAGCATCCACTCGCGTTGAATCCCGGAATTGAGATCTGCGTGTTTTGAAATATGGGTACTTGCAGAAGTGCAATTTATCAATATTCCTGAAAATAAAACGGACAAAACCGAAACAAATATTGTTTTCATAGCACACTGAAATCCAATTTCATACCATTCCGGGGCCAGAATATGGTAAAAATTAGTAAATTAGCGACACAAAAATTATTTTATAAAATGAAAAGAATACTTCTACTATTCACTTTCCTTTTAAGTTTTGCTCAAATGAGGGCAGACGAAGGAATGTGGTTGTTAATGCTTGTTAAAAGACTCAATGGTGTCGATATGCAAAAAGAAGGTTTGCATCTTACACCGGAAGAAATTTACTCCGTGAATAATTCGAGCTTAAAAGACGCGATCGTAAGCTTCGGAGGATTCTGTACCGGGGAAATTGTTTCGGGACAGGGCCTTATCTTCACCAATCACCATTGCGGTTACGGTGCGGTAGCAGCAGCTTCTACTCCGGAAAAAGATTATTTAAAGAACGGATTCTGGGCAATGAAGCAGAAAGACGAATTCAATGCTAAAGATCTTTATGTGAGATTTTTGGTAAGAATGGATGATGCTACACAGAGAATCAATTCAAAATTAAACAACAATATGTCCGCTGCAGAAAGAAAAGCAGTGATCGATGCTGAAACAAAAGCGATCCAGTCTGAAAATTCTGAAAACGGAAAATATACAGTAGTCGTAAGAGATTTTTTCAACGGAAATGAATTTTATTATTTTGTTTACCAGGATTATAAAGATATCAGACTGGTTGGTGCTCCGCCATCCGCATTAGGAAAATTCGGGGGTGATACCGACAACTGGGAATGGCCAAGACATACGGCAGATTTCACTGTTTTCAGAGTGTATGCTGATGAAGCAGGAAATCCGGCTGAATATTCTCCAAGCAATGTTCCGCTAAAACCTAAACATTTCTTACCTGTTTCCCTTAAAGGTGTGAAGCCGGGAGATTTCTCAATGATCTTAGGATATCCGGGAAGAACAAACCGCTACCTTACTTCTTACGGAATTCAGCAGATGGTCAACAAAGATTACCCGGCTTGGGTTGAAGCTTCCAAACTTGCCATGGATGTTATGAAAAAGTACATGGACAAGGATAAAGGAACTCAGCTGAACTATGCTTCACAATATGCTTCGGTAGCCAACTACTGGAAAAACAGACAGGGTACTATCGATGCCGTCATTAAAAACGGAACGATTACAGACAAGCAGAAAGTTGAAGAAAAATTCAAGACATGGGCTGTGCAACCGGAAAATATCGTTCAGTATGAAACGGTTTTAGAAGATATCGGGATTTATTATAAGCAGACATCAGACAGAAATGTTGAAAGAATGTATATGTCTCAGCTTTCAAGAAATGCTAAATATTTCACTTTAGCCTTACAGGTTGGAAGTGTTCTTAAAGCATACGCAGATCAGGATATGAAAGGAAGACTTGCGATGAAGCCAAAAGTAGATGCGGCTTTAAAAACAGCTTACGAAAACATCAACACCAAGCTTGAAGGTGAAATGATGAACTTTATGGTCAATCTTTATCAGACAAGAGTCAACAAGGATGTTGCTTCAGAAACGATCATGGGTCTTGATGCTAAAAACCTTTCCAATGTGGCGTATTCTTCCATATTTGCCAATAAAACTTCAGCAACGAACTTTGTATTAAACCCTGACAAACTGAAACTGGATGCCGATCCGCTTTGGAAAATTGCCAACGGAATTGTGGCTGATCAAAAGGTTTCAGCAGAAAGATTCGTGAAGATTGATGATAATTTTGCTAAAAACAACAGATTATTCTTAGCAGGATTAATGAAGGCGATGCCTGAGAAAAAATTCTATCCGGATGCCAACTCTACGATGAGATTGACGTACGGAACAGTAGATAAATTGCCAATCAGAGAAGACAGAAACTATTTCGGTGTTACGGATAACTATTATACGGATATGACCGGTCTTGTTGGAAAATACAAGAAAGGTGATGAAGAATTTGATCTTCCGCAAAGAGTGATTGACCTTTATAACCTTAAAGATTTCGGTCAGTATGCTGATGCTAAAGGATATATGCCGGTTAACTTCCTTTCTAACAACGATATTACAGGAGGTAACTCAGGTTCACCGGTAATCGACGGAGACGGAAACCTTATCGGTATCGCATTCGATGGAAACAGCGAAGCCTTAAGCGGTGACATCGTTTTCGAACCTGAATGGCAGAAAACCATCAACGTAGACGTTCGTTTTGTTCTTTGGACGATCGACAAATACGCCGGTGCAAGAAGGCTGATCGACGAATTACAATTGGTAAGAGACGAAAACACGCCTGCAGATACCAAAACAAAAATGCCTAAAGCAACTTCTGCCAAAGGAAAGAAGAAATAATCTTAACCGATATATTTAAAGCCGCGAAAGTTTTCTTCCGCGGCTTTTTTTTATTTTTGATTGAATATATTAGCAACAAAATTCGAATAATAAATGAAAACTGATGGCATACAATTTAAAGCAGTCATTAAACAAAGCGGTAATCTGAACGCGGCCTTTGTGGAATTTCCTTTTTCTACGGAAGAATTGTTCAACAAAAAAGGACAGGTAAAAGTCAAGGCAATCTTTGACGATAAAGTAGAATATCGCGGAAGCCTGGCTAAAATGAAATCTGATGGTCATCTTTTAGGTTTAACCCAAGAAATAAGAAAAGAGCTGGGGAAGACTTTCGGTGATGAAGTTTCGGTCAGTCTCATTGAAGACAAAGAAGAAAGGACGGTAGAAATTGCGAATGATATTCTTATCATTTTCAATGAAAATCCTGAATCAAAAGCATTGTTCGACAAGATGAGCTACACGCACCAGAAAGAATATATCCGATGGATTAATGAAGCTAAAAAGCCTGAAACGCGAGAAAACCGCAAGGTCAAAATGGTACAGATGATTCTGGATGGGAAGAAGGGGGTTTAGAAAATTTATATAGCTCAACAGCTTATTGATAAGATATTTTTGACAAATTCTGACTAAGAAAATCTGGTATCTTTTGAAAAATATTTAGAAATCCAGAAATGTGCCCTTATAATCCTTTTTTAGCATTATCATCCATCTTTGAAATTATTAGCAGCAGGAATTTACACAGGAATTAGAAATGATATTAAGTAATAATTATAAATATGAATTTTTTACTATCAGTAAAGTGGATATTCTGATTTCGTAAACAGCTTTGTTATTTAATATTTTAATATAATTTATAAAAATCAACACGTGTTTAACTGTACAACCATTTTTATAAAAGGTTTTTTACATTTTGTTTAATAAATATAAGCTATAAATCTTAAGATTAATGCTAATTTATGCGAAGTCCTTTATTTAAGCGGTTTACATGTAAATGTGGAAAACTTTATGTATTGCTAATTTTCTAATACAAAAAGTCTTTAATACCTTTGAAAAACAATAAACTCGAGGGGCAACTCGAGTTTATAATTTTTTCCTTTATGGAATATCTTATTAAGTTTTTAGAACTTATAGCGGCTCTTCTGAATTTTTATCATGCGGTTTTGCCGTTCTTCAAAAAGAATCAATAAGAGTACGTTCTAAAAAAAAGCCTCCTCATCACAGGAGGTTTTTTTATCAAAATAAAATTTCAATTTGAAATGTCTTTTTTGATGAGACAAATATAGAACAAAATATATTATTGTTGTCATCTGTAACAAATATTTTCAAGTCTAAAATATCTTCGTAGAATAGATTTTAATTGTTTAATGCCTTTATTTAAAGACATCGTAGGTTAATAATTAATAAACAAAAAGTTATCAACGTACATGATTTGCATAATTAAAAAAAAAGTTTATATTATCAATATTTTAAATAATATCATTGATCCAAGCTTATAAAATATTTTACAAATGATTTCACATATTTATCTCATCAATTATTCAGCTATTTTTAAATAAAACTTTTATTATTAACACATCAACCATTCCAAAATTCCCGATCAAGACTTCTGTATTGTATCGCTTCCGAAACGTGATACGAAAGGATGTTTTCAGATTCTTCCAGATCGGCAATCGTTCGGGCTACTTTCAGGAT
Source organism: Chryseobacterium sp. POE27 (assembly GCF_039727685.1). Classification (NCBI taxonomy): domain Bacteria; kingdom Pseudomonadati; phylum Bacteroidota; class Flavobacteriia; order Flavobacteriales; family Weeksellaceae; genus Chryseobacterium; species Chryseobacterium sp. POE27. The sequence goes on along the minus strand of NZ_CP152475.1, from coordinate 2,718,201 downwards.
ACGATCGTAGGCTCTTGCTGAAAGGTTCAGTTTTTCCATTGCGGTTTTTATCAGGCTGAATGAGCTTTCGTCAAGTTCACAGTATTTTTCAATTTCTCTTGGTCCGATTTGAGCGTTGTAGCTTATTTTCAAATCTTTATATCGCTCTCTCTGAATTTCACGCGCGATCAGGACACGCTTTCTGATGTCTTCGCTTTTTTCACCTTTTCTCCGTTCTGCCAACTGCTCAAATTCTACTTTCTGTACTTCAATATGAATGTCTATCCTATCCAGAAGCGGCCCGGAAAGCTTGCTCATATACCGCTGCATTTCATAGGTCGTTGAGGTGTTATTAGGATCATCAGGAAAGAAACCGCTGGGACTTGGGTTCATGGAGGCAACAAGCATAAAACTTGCGGGATAATTAACGGTAAATCTTGCCCTCGAAATCGTTACTTCGCGGTCTTCCAACGGTTGCCTCATCACTTCGAGTACTGTTCTTTTGAATTCCGGCATTTCATCAAGAAACAGCACGCCATTGTGAGCAAGAGAAATCTCTCCGGGTTGTGGATAACCTCCGCCACCAACCAGCGCAACGTCAGAAATTGTATGATGCGGCGCGCGAAAGGGGCGAACCGTCATTAAGGAAGTTTCCGTTCCCATCTTACCGGCAACGGAATGTATTTTTGTTGTTTCCAAAGCTTCTTTTAAACTTAACGGAGGTAAAATACTGGGAACCCTTTTGGCGAGCATTGTCTTTCCGCTTCCGGGTGGTCCTATTAAAATAATATTATGTCCGCCGGCCGCAGCAACTTCCATGGCCCGTTTTGCGGTTTCCTGTCCTTTAACTTCGGAAAAATCAAAAGGGAAATCATTTATTTTCTCCTGAAATTCTTTTCTGGTGTCTACTTCTACTTTCTGGAGTGGTTTTCCTTCGTTAAAAAAATCGATAACTTCTCTGATATTTTCTGCAGCGAAGACTTCAAGATTACTTACGATAGCGGCTTCCCGGGTATTTTGTTTCGGAAGAATTATTCCTTTAAAGCCTTCTTCACGGGCTTGTATGGCGATTGGTAAGACACCGCGCACCGGTTGTAGTGTTCCGTCAAGAGAAAGCTCTCCCATAATGATGTAATCCTGAATGTTTTCGGCAAGAATCTGGTCGGATGCCGCAAGAATTCCAATGGCGATACTCAGATCGTAGGCAGCGCCTTCTTTACGGAGATCAGCAGGTGCCATATTGATCGTGATCTTTTTTCCGGGAATTTTAAATCCTACATTTTTCAGAGCGGCGGAAATCCTGTAGCTGCTTTCTTTAATGGCATTATCCGGAAGACCAACGAGATGATATCCGACACCACCGGTATCTACATTTACTTCAATCGTGATCGTCTGTGCCGAAACGCCATGAATGGCACTTCCATAAATTTTTATCAACATTGTCTGTGTTTTGATGCAAAAATAATAAATTTTATAATCATCCTCAGATGAAAATGTAATGTAAATTAAAAAGGCTCCGGAAATTAATCAGGAGCCTTTCATCAAATGAATTCAAACTATCACTTAGATCTATTTCTTAATAAATTTATTTTTAAATACTTTTCCGTTCTCAGATTTAGAGACGATAATATAGGTTCCCGGAACTAAAGAGCTTACATCAATAGCTTCAGAGAATCTGTGATCCTTTTTTTGTTGAATCAGCTTTCCGGACATATCAATGATGGATACTTCTGTGTATTTCTTATCAGATTCTTTTCCGATGTAAATGACCTGTGATGCAGGATTCGGATAAACGCTGAGGTTATTTTCTTTAGGTTTTGTTTCTCCTGTTCCAAGGCTTCCACAAAAGTCCCAGTTTCCGAAATTTAACTTTGTAAAAGCAAATTCTGACAGCATTTCACACTGATCAGGGCAATATTCCGTACAGGCATAAAATCCGAAAGTTCCTGAAGTTGTAGCGGTATAAGAATCTCCTGTTTCCCCCGGAATAATACAAGGCTCTGAAGAAGAAGGCGGATTACTTCCCGGAAGACAGCTGAACCAGGTGTGAGTTCCGTAAAGCTGTGGAAATCCGTCATTAAACTGTACGGAAGCTCCTTCGCAAACATTATATTCTCCCGGAGCAATTTCTTCAAAAGTTCCCGGCTGCAAATCGACCATCATGAACGGAAGGCCATAAGCATAGCCATCTGCAAGAATAGGCGTACTTTCCGCGGTACAGTCGGTCTGCGTCACTTCAACTTTAAAATAATACAGCATATCATCGGTCCCGTTGATCGTTAAGGTCTGCGATGTTGCTCCGGGAATGGTCACCCATGGATTGGTATTTGGAGTCTGCCAATCCCATTCCTGCTTATACCATTGGTAGGTTGCATAAGTCTGAGTTGTGGAAAGCGTTTCTGATTCCGTATTACAGAAAACAACCTTATCAGGAAACATGGTTCCCAGTCGTGGGCTTGTAATTTCCGGGGTACATTGTGCTTTTATGTTTAAAAAACTTAAAAATAAAAGGCTTAAAAAAATCAGTTTTGTTTTCATATAAAATTATTTTGTCATTATTATCTGCGACTAATCAAGTAATATCCTGATCCCGAACTTTACATTAAAATTCAAAGGTTTTTCTTTATAAATGGTTTTCAGCGAACTGTTATCTTTAAAATGATATCCCAGTCCCGGCTCGGCATAAATTCCTATATATTTTACCACTTTAAACTGAACGCCTACAGCTGTATTTACAGATACCTGAACAGGTTTTTCATGGATTTCCTCTTTTGTTTCCTCTTTTATTGTTCCGTCTACGATATATTTTGTCCTGATATCTCCGGAAACGGCCTTTTCTACGGAACCTCCTCCCGTAATGTAACCTGTAAAAGCTCCTTTCTTTACCACATTATAATTCACCTGAACCGGAATACCTACATAATGAATATTCTGTTCACTGCTGATAAAATCAGACTGACTGCCGGAAGTCAGCTCTGCAGAAAGCTTTGTATAATTGATGCCTGTTCCGATGCTCCATCTTTTTCCTAAATTCTTGTACACGGAAGCACCGAAAGTAACCGGGGTTTTGTGCCTGATGGTTGCATCCACTTTTTTATCCTGATTGGCCAGAAGAATTGTCATCAAAGGATCTTCGCCTGTTTCCAGCCCCCAGATTTCAGGGAGGCTGGGCGTTGTTCCGTTCAAAGTGGCATACCCGGGGAACTGATCGGTAGCATTTGAAGATGCATTACCTGTAGCAAAACCAAGCATCCAGTTTTGTTTAGTTTTGTTTAGTGCCAGCTTTGTTTTTTTATCTTTTTCAAACTTTTCTTTCCATTCTCTTTCTTCTTTTGTCATGAGAATGCTGGTTCCAACCTCTTCATTGTCAGAATTATTTTCAGTCGAAATCACATCTTCCGATTTTGTTAAACTCTGATTAGAACTATTTTCATAAATATTATCTTGGTTTGGTATTGCAGGATTAATGCTGTTTATAGGAATTTTATTATAATCTTTAAATAAGTGCAATGCCATTCTTTTATCAAAATCGAACTGCTGTATTTTAACAATTTGCCTGGAAGAAATAACATTCTGCGTAGGTTTTACTATCGTACGGTCCTGAAAATTCCTTCCGGTGATTTTATATTCTTTTTTTAATTCCTTGTCTTGTCTGTTAATATTAAAATCAAACAGCTTACCCAGAATCAAGAACATGACAATAACCGCCGCAGCACCGCCAATACGGTACCACAAGGATAAATGATTAAATGGAATAACAGCCTTCTGCGCCTTAAGATCATTCGGTACAAAGCCCGGCATTGCCTTGTCTTCGTCCTTTACAAATAATTCTTCACTGATATTTTTCCACAATCCATCAGGAACATCTTCTGTGTGATCTTCCATTTTTCTGCGCAGATCATTTAACCATTCATTACTCATATTGCGCTGTTTTAGATATTTTATGTTCTTTTATTTTCCGGGCAAGCATTGATTTTGCCCTGTGAAACTGCGATGCCGATGAATTTTCTGCAATTCCCAGTATTTCCGCTATTTCTCTATGACTTTTCTCTTCGAAAACAAACAGGTTGAAAACCGTTCTGTAGCCGTCGGGAAGCGTATGGATCATATTCATAATTTCCTGCTGCGATATTTCTTCAAGATCTGGCTCTTCTTCATGTTGGATATCAGGAATTTCCGAATCATCAGCGATTATCTTAAAATCCACATTTTGTTTTATATGCTTTAAAGATTCATTGACTACAATCCTGGTGATCCAGGCTTTTAAAGAACCGTTTCCTCTGAATTCAAAAGAATCTATCGAACGGAACATTTGTATAAAGCTGTTTTGTAAAACATCATTCACACTGTCCCTGTCAATGATATATCTCGAACAAACATAGGCCAGACTGCCTGAATGAACTTCAAAAAGCTCTTTCCAGGCCGCTTCTTCCTTTTGTAAAAGGCGGCTAACCAGAATCTGTTCGTTACTTTCTTTCATTGGATTTATGGCATCCTCACGGACCACCACTTACTTAACATAATGCAAAGATAGGCTGCTCCAAATTGAAGCCTGCCTATCTTGCCAATAACCGTTGCCTAATTTTTAATACTAATGGGAATTTCATACTTTATGCTCTGATAAGGGGTCAGATCAACTCCTTCAACGGTTATTTTTTCTGCTTCCCAAGCAAATCTCATAGACCAGTCGTATCCTACAAAAAAACCTTTTTGCTTGGCCGCCATAAGCACAGAGACATTCTTTGTCACTCCGTCCAGCGTCATTTGAAAACTAAGGATTTTCGGTTCAAAAGTAAGCTCTACGACATTCTGTTCCGGATTTAATTTGGATTTAAAATTCAGTTTATATTCAATTTTTCCTAAATGTGCCAAAACGGTATCTGCTTTCACAGGATCATTTACAATGCTTCTTACAATCTCTTTCATCGGAAAGTTTCCGAATGTGATAATGCTGTCTTTAGCTGTAAAATCAATAATTTTCTCATTAAACATTCCTCCTTGGGAGGTTACTAATCTTGCCCTGTAATTCCCGTTGATATCATTCAGCTTTACTGGTACAGGCTCGTAGTTGTCATTCATACAGGATGTTAAAGAGAATCCTAATATGGCGATCGCAGCAACGATCAGGAAATTAAGTACTGTCTTTTTCTTCATTACTTTAAATTTTAACATTAAACATTATCCTTGAGTACTCATTATATAAATCCTGATTTTGAGAAATCTTGCATGAAAATTGACAGAAATTCTTAAAAAATTCATAATCACCTGATTTTTAATGGTAAAAATTTATATTTTAAAAATTATTTAACTTTCATTATTTTAATACTTTTGTTAAAGCATAAATTTTAAATCATAACAGAGCAAACTAGATAATTCATCATCATGACAGTAAAACCTGAAATCTCATGGGAAGATTTTGAAAAAATTGATATCAGATGCGGAACGATTATTTCAGCGAATGATTTTGAAAAGGCCAGAAATCCCTCTTATCAGTTAGAAATAGATTTTGGAGATTTAGGCATAAAGAAATCCTCTGCACAGATAACCTCTTTATATCAGAAAGAAGAATTAATAGGCATGCAGATCCTTGCTGTTGTTAATTTTCCGAAAAAGCAGATCGCCAATTTCTTTAGCGAATGCCTGGTTTTAGGATTGTACGGTGAGGATAAAAAAAGACGTAACCCTTCTGACTCCTTCATTGCCGGTGAAAAACGGAATGCAGGCAGGATAAAATAAAAACAAATGATACAACACATCCCTCTAGAAAGAATCTTATTTATTGATATTGAAACCGTTCCAAGGTCTGGAGCATGGGAAGAATTGTCTGAAGCAGAGCAGATGCTTTGGGATAAAAAAACAAAATTTCAGAGAAAAGATGAAATTTCCGCCGGTGAATTTTATTCCGAAAGAGCGGGAGTTATGGCCGAATTCGGAAAAATCATCTGCATTACCATCGGAATGCTGGAAAAAAATGATACGCTAAAAATCAAAAGCTTTGCAGGAGACGATGAGAAAAAAATTCTCATGGAGTTTGGAGAAATCTTTAACAGTCCGAGATTAAAAGACGTAATTCTGTGTGCTCACAACGGTAAAGAGTTTGATTTTCCCTGGATTGCAAGAAGGTTTCTGATTAATGGCATAATGCCGCCGGTGCCATTTCAGATGTTTGGAAAAAAGCCTTGGGAAATTCCTCATATTGATACGATGGAACTCTGGAAATTCGGTGATTATAAAAGCTTTGTTTCATTGGAACTCCTGGCCCATCTTTTCGGAATTCCCACCCCGAAAGATGATATTGACGGCTCAATGGTTTCATCAATCTACTACATAGAGAAAGACTTGCAAAGAATAGTTGACTATTGTGAAAAAGATGTCTTAACTTTGGCAAACATTTTCCGGCGAATGCGTCAGGAAGATTTATTGAAAAGGTACATCAATTTAGATTAAAAAATGAAATTTACAGACGATCAGATTGCTGACATTGGTGAAGAGATCATCAAAGTCTTAAAAACCGTATATGACCCTGAAATTCCGGTAGATATCTACGAGCTTGGACTTGTGTATGATGTTCAGATTTCCGATGATGCAGACGTTAAAATCATCATGACACTCACGACTCCAAACTGCCCTGTTGCAGAAACGCTTCCACAAGAGGTAAAAGATAAAGTAGCTGAAGTTGAAAATGTAAAAAGTGTCGATCTGGAGCTTACTTTCGAACCAAGCTGGCATAAAGATATGATGAGTGAGGAAGCTAAATTTGAGCTGGGAATGCTTTAATTTAGTTAAAATAAATCAGGGCTGTCAAAAATAAATTGACAGCCTTTGTTTTGTTTAAAATTCAGAATATTAATAGTCTAAACTTCTCTCGCGATTTCCTTTCCTTCCCGTCTGCTCCATTCGCTCCAGGAACCCACATATAAAGACGGAATATTAAATCCTGCATAATCCAGCGCTAAAATCGTATGACAAGCCGTCACTCCTGAACCGCAATGAATAATCAGGTTTTCAGGTTTTCCTTCCAATAATTTTGAATATTTTTCTTTTAAAACCTCAGGTTTCAGAAAGTTACCATTCTCATCGAGATTCTCAGAAAAAGGAATATTAATCGCTCCCGGAATATGTCCGGCAACCAGATCAATCGGTTCAGATTCGCCTTTATAGCGGTAAGCATCCCGAACATCGATGACCGTTGAAGAATGGTTTGTTAGTTCATTTTCAACATCTTCCAGTGTCGAAACAGGAAGAAGCCATTTATCTTTTTTGATAAATTCAGTTTTTTCAAATGTTTCTTCTCCGGAAGAAAATTCTAAACCTTCTTTTTCTGCATTCTGAAAACCACCGTCCAAAACCTGCACCTTTTCAAATTCAAAAGCTTTCAGCATCCACCAAACTCTTGCGGCCGCATTGGCTCCGCTTTTATCATCATAAACAATAATATGTGAATCTTCTGAAATTCCGAATTTTGATACTGTTTTTGCAAATTTTTCAACGCTTGGAAGGGGGTGTCTTCCACCGAAAGCGGCATTTTCCCCGATTTCTGCCAGATCCTTATCAAGATCGATGAATCTTGCGCCTTTAATGTGTTTATTCAAATAATTTTGATAGACATCTTTACCCGCTCTTGCATCAAGAATAACAAGATTCTTTGCGGAAAGGGTTTTGAATTCGGAGGGAGAGATTATTGGTGACATTTTATTGATTTTTTTGGATTGGTTTAAATATAAGTTTTGGCTAAAGCCATTTTGTATTTTGAAAAATAAAGCGGGCTAAAGCCCGCCCCTATTGATTTTTTATCTGATAATTTATATTTAAAAATGAAAAATATCTTTTGCTTTGTTATAAGAACTTTCGAAATTCAGAAGGTTCAGCTTATGGCTGGCTTTTTCCACGCTCATAAAATTAATGACCTGTTCGGTCGGCATATTTCCTACCAGGTCATCTTTTGCCATCGGGCAGCCGCCGATTCCTTTGATGGCGCTGTCAAATCTTCTGCAACCCTTGTCGTAAGCCGCTTTTAATTTAGAGTAGGAATCTTCATAGCGGTTATGAAAATGACCTCCAAAATTGATCTCCGGATATTTTGAGGGAATTTTCTCAAATAAAAGAGCAATCGTTTCCGGCGTTGCAACTCCTGTTGTATCAGACAGTAAAATATCTTTAATTCCAATTTCTGAAAACCGTTGAGCCCAGAAATCTACATCTTCCCATTTCCACATTTCACCATACGGATTCCCGAAAGCCATAGAGAAGTAAATATTCAGCTGCTTATTTTCATTTTTCACCAGTTCCGACATCTTAATAATCTCATTAAAAGCTTCTTCCTGGCTTTTATTGGTGTTTCTGTGCTGAAAAGTTTCAGAAATAGAAAAAGGAAAGCCTATAATATCTACAGATTGGTGTTTTAGCGCTTTTTCGGCACCTCGGTAGTTGGCGACGATCGCAGAAACTTTTGTGCGGGATCTGGATTTATCAATGTTTTCGGCAACTTCGGCAGAATCTGCCATTTGTGGAATTGCTTTCGGAGAAACAAAACTCAGGCAATCGAGTACATCAAAGCCCACATCCATCAAAGAGTTGATGTAATCTATTTTTTTATCTGTGGGAATAAATTCTCCCCAACCCTGCATTGCATCACGCGGACATTCAGTAAGAAACATGTTTTACTTTTAGATTTTCTCAAATATAATAAAACTAAACAATTTCGTTTTATCCTGAACAAATCTATCATTATTTTGATTGTCAAACCTTTATATGTCATTTAAAATTTCAATCGGATATATCAGTTTACAAATAAATCATTCAGAACACCAAAATTGTTAACTTTGCGGGAAATTTATACTAATAATGAGCGCAATAGAATTCAGCCCTTTGTGGAAAGAAAAGTTACTGAACCGTTTTCTTAATTATGTAAAAATATATTCAACCAGCGATGCCGAAAGCGAAACAACACCTTCTACAGAAAGACAGTGGAATATCGCCAACTATATTGTGGAAGAACTGAAAACGATAGGTCTTGAAAATGTATCGATTGACGAGAATGGGTATATCATGGGATATGTGCCTTCTAACCTTGAAGGAGATACTAAGCCGACCATTGGGTTTATTTCACATTATGATACTTCACCTGATTTCAACGGGGAAAATGTAAAACCGCAGGTGTGGGAAAATTATGACGGAAGTGATCTGGTTTTAAATCAGGCAACAGGATTTACTTTATCGCCTTCAAAATTTGAAAGCCTGAAAAAATATACCGGTCAAACCCTGATCACGACTGATGGGAATACCCTTCTGGGTGCCGATGACAAAGCCGGCTGTGCTGAGATCGTAACCGCTGCGGAATATCTGATTGCGCATCCTGAAATCAAACACGGTAGAGTAGCCGTAGGATTTACGCCTGATGAAGAGATCGGAAGAGGAGCCCATAAGTTTGATGTTGCTAAATTCGGTGCCGAATTCGCTTATACCATGGACGGTGGTGAAGTAGGAGAACTGGAATATGAAAACTTTAATGCGGCAGGTGCTGTGGTAAAAATCCACGGACTGAGCGTTCACCCGGGTTATGCCTACGGAAAAATGGTGAATGCCGCTTTACTGGCATCGGAATTTGCACAAATGCTTCCTGCGAACGAAACGCCGGCTACAACGAAAGGGTTTGAAGGATTTTATCATTTAATGGATCTGAACGCAGATATTTCCGAAGCTAAACTCCAATACATTATCCGTGACCATGATGCCGATAAATTTGAGGCAAGAAAGAAATTCATGGAAGGAAAGGTTGCTGAATTTAATCAAAAACATGGTGAAGGAACTGCCGAAATTGAGATCAAAGAGCAATACAGAAACATGAAGCAGCAGTTTGAAGGAAAAATGCATATCATTGATCTGGCTGCAGCGGCAATGAAAGAAGCGGGAATAGAGCCTAAAATCAAAGCCATCAGAGGAGGAACCGACGGAGCACAGTTGTCTTATATGGGGCTTCCGTGTCCGAATATTTTCGCGGGAGGAATCAATTTCCACGGACCGTATGAATATGTTGCTTTGGAGAGTATGGAGAAAGCAATGGAAGTGATTGTGAATATTGTAAAATCTTAAGATCTAGACATACATTGAAAAGCCAGCTCAATGAGCTGGCTTTTTATTTGGATGATTTGAGTCCGGAACTTAGAAAGTTGAGCATTTTGCTCAAACGTCGGAGCTTTTTGCTTGGTGTTCCGGGTATTTTGCTTGGTGATCGGACCTTTTTACTCAAACATCTGAGCTTTTCACTCAAAAATTTGAGCTCCGAGCTAAGAAATTTGAGCTATCTACATCAAGATCGGAGTTATTTGCTTCAATGAGAGGCTGGCGATCTTACTGATTTCCCAAAAAAGCATCCCAACCCTGCGCCGTTAAAGCGACCAGTTGGTTAGATCCTCTTGCGATCATGAAATTTCCTTCTTCTTTTTCAACGGCATGCCCGATAATGGTAAAATCCGGGTGATTTTTAATTTTATCAAAATCATTGGGAGAAATGGTGAATAATAATTCGTAATCTTCTCCACCGCTTAAAGCAGTCATTACAGGATTTAGATTAAATTCATCAGCCGTAGTGATTGTCAGATTATCCATCGGAATTTTCTCTTCATACAATCTGAAGCCTACTTTCGACTGATCCGAAAGGTGAAGGATTTCCGAAGCCAGGCCATCAGAAATATCAATCATTGAAGTAGGGGTGATATCCAGTTGCTTCAAAATTCCCTTTACATCGGTTCTCGCTTCAGGTTTTAACTGTCTTTCCAGAATATAATCGTAGCCTTCCATTTCCGGCTGCATATTAGGATCCGCAAGGAAAACGGCGTGTTCTCTTTCCAGGATCTGAAGACCCATATAAGCACCTCCCAAATCGCCTGTTACCACAAGCAGATCATTAGGCTTTGCCCCGCTTCTTTTCACAATATTTTCATCGCTTTCAATTCCGATAGCGGTGATGCTCATTACCAGTCCGGCATTGGAGCTGGTGGTATCTCCACCGATTAAATCAATTTTATATCTTTCGCAAGCCGCCTGAATTCCTGCATAAATTTCTTCCAGCGCCTCCACCGGAAAGCGGTTGGAAACTGCCAGCGAAACCAAAATCTGTGTTGGCGTGGCATTCATGGCCGCAATATCACTGAGATTTACGACCACTGCTTTATAGCCCAAATGCTTTAGCGGAACATAGCCCAGATTGAAATGAACGCCCTCTGCCAGGACGTCTGTCGTAATGACTATTTTTTTATTTTCAGGATTGATCACCGCTGCATCGTCTCCCACGCCAAGCTCCGAAGATTCGTTGGATAAAGGAAAGAATTGCGTTAAGTGTTTAATCAGCCCAAATTCTCCCAGTTTGGAAATGGGGGTCAGTTCCGGATTTTTATCTTCAAACATAAATTAAAATATAATTGATGATTAATAATTGATAAATGATGGTTAAAATCAGCCATCATTTATCAATTATCATTTATTTAGTAAATACTGCCGGATCAATATTCTCCGGTCGGAAGGGAAGATTTTTAAAATCTTCTCTTGTTAAAACCACCGTTTCAGGAGTTTTGTATTTATTCATGGCTTCTACCACATCATCCGGCGGTGTTGTCATTTTTCTCAACATCATATCGATCCATACCCCTGTTGCTTCAGCGGTTGCGCAGTGTTCTCCATCCGGAGTATAAAATTTGTGTACAAAACGATAGATAGAAGAGTCTTCTGCGCATCCGTCGATTTCCAGGCTTACGATCACGGTCTGATCGGCATAAATTTCTTTAAAAAAAGAATATCTTTCATGAAGAATTACAGGCCCGATTCCCCAGCGGCTAAGCTGGGTAACCCCCATTTTTTCTTTGGTCATAAAAGCCATCCTCGACTGAGCGCAATACTGAACATATGATGAATTGGCTAAATGCTTGTTGGCATCGAGATCACTCCAACGGACCTCGAATTTATGGTAGAATATCATTTACAATTTATTTTGGTGATAATTTTTCAAAATTACTCAAATAAGATGGTTTATAAAAATTGTAGTTTTGCAAAAATAATCTTGCGCATAAGATTAACAGAACTATGAGACGAATCATCATTATCGGAGGTGGTGCTGCAGGATTTTTCTGCGCTGCCAATCTTGACGAAAACCTTTACAAAATTACTATTCTCGAACAGAACTCGGATGTACTTCAGAAAGTGAAAATTTCCGGGGGAGGTCGATGTAATGTTACTCACGCCTGTTTCGATCCGAGAGAGCTCGTTCAGTTCTATCCGCGGGGGAATAAAGAATTGTTAAGCGTTTTTACCAAGTTTCAGCCGGGAGATACAATGGAATGGTTTGAAAACCGAAAAGTTTCGTTAAAGATCGAAAATGACAACCGTGTTTTCCCGGAAAGCAATTCTTCACAGAGTATTATTAATGCAATGCTGCAGGAAATTCAGCAAAAAAAGCGTTGAAGTAAAAACCAAATGTTCCGTAAGGGAAATAGAAAAGCTTGACGAAAAATATATAGTTAAGACAAGTTTAGGAGATTTTGAAGCTGATTATATTATTTACACTACCGGAAGTTCTCCGAAATCTCTGAAAATGATTGAAAATTTGGGCCATAAAATTGTTGATCTGGTTCCATCGCTTTTTACTTTTAATATCAAAGATGATCTGTTGAAAGACCTTGCCGGAACAAGTTTTGAAATGGCAGAAACCTCCATTCCTAAACTGAAAACAGAAGAAAGTGGTCCGCTGCTGATTACGCATTGGGGACTTTCGGGTCCGGCAATTCTGAAAATTTCGGCCTGGGAAGCGATTAATTTTGCAAAGGCGAAATACAATTTTGAAATTGTGGTGAATTTTATTTCTAAAGATTCTGATGAAGCTGAAGAACTGTTTCAGAAATTCAGACAATCCAACCCAAAGAAAACGATCGGGCAGTCGAAAATCTTTGATGTAACAAACCGTTTCTGGCAAAGAATTCTGGAGGTTTCGAAAGTAGATCTTAATAAGCAGATGGCGAATATTTCAGGAAAAGAAATACAGACAATCATCGAAAACCTGTGCAGAAAGAAATTTCAGGTGACGGGAAAATCAACCTTTAAAGATGAATTTGTTACCGCCGGAGGTGTTGATTTAAAAGAAATCAATTTTAAAAATATGTCTTCGAAAGTTTTGCCTAACTTTTATATCGCAGGAGAGGTTCTGAATATTGATGCGGTAACCGGTGGCTTTAATTTCCAGGCCTGTTGGAGTGAAGCGTGGCTGATTGCGCAGGATTTGAATAATTTATAATATATAGCTATGCTAATAAAACAAATAATTGTATGTATTTCGCTGGTTGTTTTTACAGCGACAAATGCACAGGAAATCGAAAATAAGATCGTTGAAAAGATTACTATTGATGAATCCAATAAACCGGCGGAATATCCCGGAGGAATTAATGCTTTCCGAAATAATTTTTCACGTATGCTTAATGTCGCTAAAATAGACGAAAAGGGAACAGTGAAATCAGAAATCCAATTAGTGATATCCGAGGACGGTAGCGTGACAGATATAAAAGTCATAGGAGACAATAAATCTATGAATAAAGAGATGGAACGTGTGATGAAAACCATGTCTAAAACAAAGTGGACTCCCGCTATGATTAATAATATTCCTGTAAAATATAGATCTAAGTTACCTATCACAATGAATTTAGAGTAGAATTATATTTATCATGCTCTCAGTCAGAAAAAATATTCCAAAGACCCTTAAAATCCTTTTTATTTTAGGATTCGGGTATTTCTTTTGGCTGATGCTGAAAATTACATGGGAATATGTTCCGCTGAAGACAGATGTAAGTTTTTTAATGATTAAGCAAACGGAAGTCACCAGCCGTCCGGAATATCTTTATTTCTTCTATACTCACGTTTACACGAGCATTTTTGTGCTGCTCACAGGCTTTTTGGCTATTCTCAGAAAAGGTTTAGGAATAAAAGACCTTCACAAAAACATTGGAAAGATCTATATTTTTCTGATTCTTTTTCTTGCGGCTCCTTCAGGTATTTACATGGGCATTTTTGCCAACGGAGGGATATGTTCTAAAATTTCGTTTGTTATTTTGGGATGTTTATGGTGGTTTTCTACGTTGAAAGCGTATCAGCTGGCGCGGCAAAAGAAATTTAGAGATCATCAACAATGGATGTGGCGGAGTTTTGCACTGACGATTTCTGCCATTACGCTGCGAATGTGGAAAGTAATTATCGTATATTTATTTCACCCGGATCCGATGGATGTTTACCAGATCATTGCATGGCTGGGCTGGATTCCCAATATTTTATTCATTGAATATTTAATTGCAAGAAAATTGCTGTGACAGTCTTGTATTATCATTAACACCAACCATATTATATGAAAATTTTAAAATTAACTTTCGTTTTCGTTTTTGCCATTGCCTTGATAAGCTGTAAAAAAGAATCAAAAGACACAAGTAGTAACAAAGGCAGTCTTGCCGCCAAAAAAAGATTCGGTTGTTGTTCCTGAAATTTATAAAGAATATTATGGAATTTACATGGGCGACTTTGCGGGAAAGGAGATGATCACACCAGAAATCGGAGAAGAGTATGAGGGAGAAGTTTATAAGAAAATATCCCTGAAAATCAATAGAATCACGAAAGACAGTGTCTACGGACAAAGCATTGTTGATGGAAATCAAAGACCTTTTCGCGGTGTTTTTAATGAAACGTCAAAATCTTTTATTCTTGATGAGCCGGGAAATGATAAAACTGACGGAAGATTTGAGGTTAAGTTAAAAAACGACAGCCTTACCGGAACATGGAACGCATTCAATAAAACGGCAGTAAAAGCACCATCGAAAAATTTAAAACTGATCAAAAAAGAATTTGTTTACAATCCGAATTTCATGCTCAGCCCGGATAATGACCTCATCGACTGGGAAAATCCGAAGAACTTTGTTGAAAAATATACCGATGAACACACTGGTAATACAGAAACCTATACTGCTTCCAAAAACAGGGTGGCCTCTGATGCGGTATTTAAAATCAATGCATCCAAACAGAAATTAACGGAAAAAGATCTTAAGAATCTCCGTAAGCTGGATATGGAAATCATTAAAAACTCCGTGTTTGCACGTCACGGCTATTCATTCAAAAAGGCAACCTATAGGAATTTCTTTGAGCAGACCGACTGGTATATTCCTGTTTCCAATAATGTAGATAACGATCTTACCCCTCTGGAAAAAGAGAATGTAGCCTTGCTAAACCGCTTTATCAAATACGCAGAAGACAAATACGACAGCTTTGGAAGGTAATTATATGGTAATTTCTGATTTAGTGAAAGGCAGCAACAGCAGACATCCGGCAGCATAACAAGCGATATCTATCCAGGAAAAAGAGTTTCCAACGATAATATACATAATGCTTCCCGGCTGAAATCCCACCTTATCGGCAATATTGAAATATTGTGTCCATTCTATGAGGCAGGAAAAAATAAAGATCCCCAAAATAAGTTTCCGGGTGTCTTTAATGATTACAAAAGATTTCACGAGTGTATAAAGCAATATCACAACGATCACATCTCCAAGGTAAGCCCGGATAAAGAAAATATCTTTTAATACGGTAGCAATGAGAACTTCAATGAAGAAAAGAAAAATGGAGAAAAGAAAATATTTCAGGTTGAAGGTTAATTTTATCATAGGGGAGTACTGTTTTTCTTAACAATGATATTGAAAATTTGATCAATATATTCAATGAAAGTTTTATGCTAATTTAGGTGATTTCGGCGGCCGAAGGCCGCCGAAATCACCTAAATTAAATATTCTATCCTAAAATTTTGCATTAAATTTCGATATTAAAAAATATTTCTGCTATTTTTGCTGAAATTAATACAAGATGAGGAAAAATTATTTATTATTCACTTTATGTGCCGTGATTTCTTGCGGAACTGCAGATCAGGACACCTCGGAATTCGACAATCCGATTTTGGTAACAAAAATGGTTCAGGATGGCAACAATTTTACATTCAGCTACAGCGGCACCAAGATAACCGAAATGAAAAACACGACTGAAAACTGGACGAGAACCTTTACTTATACAGGAGACTTAATTACAAAATATGTTGATACTTTCTCCGACGGTACTTTTGATACCGTACTTCTTACCTACAACAGCAATCAGAAAATTACGAAGAAAACATCTACCTCAAGTGATCTTCCCAATTCATCGAATATCATAACATATATTTATATAGGAAGTGATCAGATTAAAATAACACAGGCTTTTGTTTCTCCGGGTAATACTAAAACATACGTCAGGGATGCTTACACCAATTCTGATGGATCATTAAAAAACTGGACAGAAACCGTTACGGATGTTCAGCCTACAGTTACCTACACCGGAACGGGAAGCTTGCAAAATATTGTTTACGACGGAGGACATTATCCTTTCAAAAATGTAACAGGCTTTACAAAAATGCTGGAAAGTGAGGACATGAACGGATCCGCAAGGAATGTTAAAGAGTATAAAAATCTAATAACATATTCTAACGGAGGAGAAGAATCAACCATTTTTAAATCAACCTACGAGTACAATACTAAAAGCTATCCTACAAAAGCTATCCGGGATTATTATCACAGTAATAATCAGCCTTACAAATCGGAGATGACAACCTACGAATACAATCATTTATAATACAGAGCGCTTCGGCGCTCTTTTTTGCTGCTAAAAAAACAATCAAATATTTACGGCATGAAGAAAGTTATCTTATTTTCAATATTGTTTGTTAGTAGCTTATTGTTCTCGCAGACAGAGTACGCTTCAGTTTCACAGCTTCCGGATTATGCTGTCTTAAAGAAGAAAATGAAACTGGATGATGTCTTTACCAAGGCTGATACTCCTGCGGAATTCCCCGGCGGAATGGAAAATTTCAGACGGCAGTTTGCAGAAAAAATGGATATCATCGATGTGAAATCCAAAAGTATTGATACCCGTGTTTATTTTATTGTCGAAAAAACAGGCTATGTGAGATCTGTAGCGGCGACAGGAAGCGACAAAAAAGCATTCGGATGCGGCAGAAGTAGCCGTGAGAAGGTTATTCGTAAAATGGAAACCCGCAACTATTAACGGAGAGCCGGTACGCTATCTTTATACATTTCCTCTTACGCTAAAAAAGCATTAGGTTAGAATAAAACTCACACAAGCTCATAAAAAATGATTGGTTATCCACCAATCATTTTTTTTATGGAATTAAGCTTCATTAAAGCTTCTATCGGTGTCAAAGTATTGATGTCTATTTTGGTAAGTTCTTCCCGGATATTTTCCAAAACAGGATCATCGAGCTGAAAGAATGAAAGCTGCATATTTTCTTCAGTTACCCTTTTGATACTTTCCGAAGAGCTGCCCTGAGTACGGCTGGCTTCCAGAGTTTTCAGGATTTCATTGGCTCTGTTGACCACCTTTGACGGCATTCCCGCCAGCTTGGCCACATGAATCCCGAAGCTGTGTTCGCTTCCGCCGGGAATCAGTTTTCTTAAAAAAATGATATTGCCTTTATTCTCCTGGATTGAAACGTGAAAGTTTTTTACCCTGTCAAAATTCACCGTCATTTCATTTAATTCATGGTAATGGGTAGCAAACAAAGTCTTTGGCTGAGTCGGGTGCTGATGAAGGTATTCTGCTATGGCCCAGGCAATGGAAACTCCATCATATGTGGAAGTTCCGCGGCCGATTTCATCTAATAAAATTAAACTTCGTTCGGAAATATTATTCAGGATATTGGCAGCTTCGTTCATTTCTACCATGAAAGTCGATTCTCCTGCAGAAATATTATCTGTTGCCCCAACTCTTGTGAAAATTTTATCTAAAATACCGATTTCAGCATGTTTTGCCGGAACAAAACTTCCGATCTGAGCCATGAGACATACGATGGCAGTCTGACGAAGGATCGCCGACTTACCCGCCATATTCGGTCCCGTAACCATGATAATCTGCTGAGAATCTTTGTCTAAGAAAATATCATTCGGAATATATTTTTCTCCTAAAGGAAGTGCGTTTTCAATGATGGGATGTCTTGCTTCTTTTAGATCAATAGCAAAGCTTTCATTGAGAACAGGTTTTGTATAACTTTCAGAAACAGCTAATTCCGATAATCCTACTGCCACATCAAGCTGTGCAATGATATTCGAATTTTCCTGAATCTGATCCATATAAATGATCGTGTCTCCGCATACTTTTCTGTAGAGTTCATTTTCAAGGACTCCGATTTTCTCTTCTGCACCCAGAATCTGGTTTTCATATTCTTTAAGCTCTTCTGTAATGTAACGTTCGGCGTTTACCAACGTCTGCTTTCTGAGCCAGTCTGCCGGAACTTTATCTTTATGGGTATTCCGGACTTCAATATAGTAGCCGAAAACATTATTAAAATCAATTTTAAGGCTTGAAATTCCTGTTCTTTCAATTTCTCTCCGGCACATTTCATCAAGAAAGCCACGACCTTTCGACTGAAGCCCCCGCAACCTGTCGAGTTCTTCGGAGATGCCCTCTTTAATAACATTTCCTTTCGCCAGATTCACCGGAAGCTCATCATTCAGATGATTCTGAAGACATTTGATCAGTTCCTCCTGATCATATAAGGGATCCAGCCATGCCAATACATCTGCATGAGGATGAAGCAGACCTTTAATTTTATGAATATTAATTAAACTTTGGCGCAGATATCCCAATTCTTTCGGGGAGATTTTTTCGGCTGCCAGTTTTCCCATCAGTCTGTCAAGATCTGAAATGGATTTCAGCAGCTGGGAAATTTCATATTTAAGATGATCGTTTTCGTTTAAAAAATCAATTAAAGAAAGCCGTCTGTTGACTTCCCCGACTGATTTCAAAGGGAGAATAATCCTTCTTCTCAACAGTCTTCCTCCCATTGGGGTTGAAGTTTTATCTATAATATCCAGCAAAGATTTGCCTTGTGGACTGCTCGGATATACAATTTCAAGGTTTCTCAGGGTAAAATGATCCATCATCAGATAATCCTCCTGCGGAATGATCTGAATTTTGGTGATGTGTGACAGTAAATTGTGATGCGTATCTTCAACAAGATAAGCGAAAATGGCGCCGGCAGCAGTAATAGCCTGTTGCTGATTTTCAATACCGAAACCTTTTAAGGAATTGGTTTTAAAATGGGTCGTAAGTTTTTCATACGCAAAATTATATTGGAAAGCCCAGTCTTCCAGTTTAAAAGCACTCCTATTTTTGATCTGCTCCGGAATCTGGACACTTCGTTGATAAATAATCTCACTAGGATCAAAGGTATTCACAATATGAAGCAGCTTTTCCAAGTTTCCTTCACTTACTAAAAATTCTCCCGTAGAGACATCTACCAAAGCGATCCCGAATTTCTCTTTTTCCTTATGCAGAGAAAGCAGGAAGTTGTTCTTTTTTTGAATTTAAAACCTGATCATTGAAGGTAACGCCAGGTGTCACCAATTCCGTTACTCCTCTTTTTACAATCCCTTTCACCATTTTCGGATCTTCCAGCTGATCGCAGATCGCAACCCGCATTCCTGCGCGTACCAGTTTTGGTAAATAAGAATCTACGGAATGATGGGGAAATCCGGCCAATTCTATATGACCTTCTCCATTGGCTCTTTTGGTAAGAACAATCCCTAAAATCTGTGACGTTCTGACAGCATCCTGGCCGAAAGTTTCGTAAAAATCCCCAACCCTGAATAGCAATAGCGCATCAGGATATTTCGCCTTGATGGTATTATACTGCGTCATTAACGGGGTTTCTTTTTTCGCTGTCTTTGCCATTAAAATCTGTCTTAAAAATTAGGTTGGTAAAAATATGAAATAAAATAAAAGAAGTAAAGTGTTTAAAAGCACGATGTGAATTTAACTTTAAAATCCAAGACCTTATTTTGCGATAAAAGACATTTCAATCATTGAAATGTCTTTTATCGTTTTAAATTAATTATTTTTAAAATGCTCTATTTTGGAAGTCCTCTTTTCAGAGCGATTTCTGCTCTTTTGATGGCTATTTTCTCTTTCCAGTCCATGTATTTCTTTTTGAAATTCTTCTTCATTATATCGTCGAATTTACGCTGAACGGTAAGGTTCCATAAAGAATGGGCTTTTACGGCCCAAGATTTGTCCCATGCTCTCAGAGAAATGGAGAAGCTGCCATCGAGGTACTTCATCCAGTGCCACCAGCCGGTTGGCATAAACAGTGTGTCTCCGTGCTCGAGAAAGCATTCGATGCCTTCTACACCATCCAGGGCCGGGAATTTTGTAAAGTCAGGGTTTTCAATACTATAATCTTCCAGTGCATACGTCGCATAAGGAAGCTGGTAAAGCCTTTCTTTCCATTTGTAATCGAAAAGAAGAATATGCTTTCTGCCGTTGAAATGGGTGTGAAAGATGTGCGCCATGTCAATATCAAAATGAAGAAATGTCTCGGACCCTTTTCCTCCGAAAAACATGGAAGGATATTTATCCAGAAATCCTCCCATTAACTCTTTGGGAGCAATATAATCAGCCAGTAATTTTTTAGCATGCTTTATAGGGTCAAAAAAGAAAATTCTCAGATCGGTGGGTTCTCTTTGGATAAGATCGATATAATCGGCAAATTTCATTTTTGCGACAGCAGCGTTAATGGGAGCTGCGGGATCTGCCTTGGAACTGTCATACAACGGAACTTCTACATCTCCTACTACTTCCTTCACATACTCCATCGTCCATTTTTGATAAGCAGGCCACTTTCTCGCCATGTTTTTGATTACCACAGGTTTTCTTGGCTTTAGATACTTTTCAATGAATTCTTCTCTTGTAATGTCATCTACGATATCTATCGGCTTTAGATTGATTCCCATTTTTTTTAATTTAATGTTACAAAATTATTAAATAAAAATAGATGTTAACATATTTAAGCTTTTTTTAATCTATGATTCCAATCATTTTTACCTATTTGTTCTAAATAAAAATATTTTATACAAAATACCCTGTAAAATATTACAGGGCAAAAACACAAAAATGAATAGCTCGAATCCATTCCGTGACTAATATAAGGCTTTGATTTATAAAACAAATTTGATAAAAGTTAATAAGAATAAGCAAAAGCAGATCTTCAGGGAATATTTTTCTATCACAATAATTTCTGGCTTAAAATAAAAAAACATGATTTGTTTTTTTTACTAATATTTTTCTTTTTTTAAAAAATTTCAAAGAAATTATAACTGTGTTTTTAGTGATATGTAGTCTTTTAACTTTTTTATAATATATCAATCTTTAAAATTGTGTAACAAAAAGCTTTAAAGACGAACTAATTACATAAATAATAAATTATGAAATCGAAAATTACTTTATTCGTCATGATTTTTTTCTCTGTGCTATCATTTGCGCAGAAAACAGTTTCGGGAAAAATCACGGATGAAGACGGCGTTGCAATCCCCAGTGCGAGTGTAACGATAGAAGAGCCGGGAAAAGATGCTATTCTTGCCTACGCAATTACCAACTCCAAAGGAGAATACAAAGTGTCGTTTACTTCTGCAGAATCTAATGTAGATCTGAAAGTAAAGGCATTCAATCAGAGACCTTTAACCAAGCAGATCAGCAACAGCGATCAGACGGCAAACTTCAAGATGGAAGGGGAAGCCACTGAAATTAAAGAAGTGCAGCTGAAAACAAAAATGATCACGGCTAGGGGTGATACTATTGCTTACGACCTGAAAGCTTTCGATAGCAAAAGCGATAGAACGCTTGCTGACGTTATGAAAAAAATCCCCGGCATCGAAGTAAATACTGACGGAACAATTCTTTACCAGGGGAATGCCATCAACAAATTTTACGTTAATGGAAAAGACCTGATGGAAGGAGGATACGGAACCATCAACAACTCACTTCCGAAAGATGCGGTACAGAAAGTTGAGGTTCTTGAGAATCACCAACCCGTAAAGATCCTTCAGGACAAAGTGCCTTCGGATCAGGCTGCCATCAATATCAAACTGAAAAACTCCGTAACTATGACCGGTAGAGGTGAAGTAGGAGTAGGTGGAAGTCCTCTGCTGTGGAATGTTAAATTAACGCCAATGTTTTTCGGACAGAAAAGCCAATGGGTAGTCAATTACAAAAGCAACAATACCGGCGAACAGGTAGAAAACGAAGGAAATATATTAGCGTTTGGAAACAGATTTGAAGGAAGAAGAATCAATGCCTCGCAAAATGACTGGCTGAATGTAGAAAATGCAGACACGCCGAATCTTCCGGTAAAAAGATACCTGATGAACAGTGTGCATTACGTGTCTGCCAACTATCTCACCAATATTGATAAGAAAAAAGAATGGGAACTGAAAGCCAATGCTAATTATACCAATAATGCGGTAGAAAGGGAATCGTATGCTAAAACAGATTATTTTGCAACAACAAATGAACCGGCATCAACAGTTACTCAAAATATTTTTAACAATTTCTATACAGATAAAGCAAAAGGAGAATTAATATTTACAAAAAATGCAAAGAAGGGATTCTTTAAAAATACAACAAGCTTTTCCCAGTATTGGAATGCAGACCGGGGAATCGCAGATAGAACAAGCACTATAGGAAATTCTGACAGGCATGGAGAGCAAGCTGTTGAATCTCCTACAACATCCTTCCAAAATTCATTGAGTACCATTGTTCCGTGGAAAGAAAAAATGGTGAATGTATTATCTTATATCAGCTATCAGAACGACAGGCAGACCCTGGAAGTATCGCCGGCTTCGTATTTACAGGTTCCGGGTTTCTTTACACCAAATACTTCGGGCCTCGCCACACAAAACATGAGACTGAAAACCTTTGAAGCCAACCATTCTGCGAACATTGGTTTTTCTACAAAAGGATGGACATTTACTCCGGAAATAGGATTTAATTTTAAATCAACAAATTTAGTATCTGATCTTTCTAATGTACTGACCAATCTGCCAGCTATTGATGATCCTAACCCGATCTATACTCCGATATCGGCTTACAGCAATGACCTTACCTATACTACAGCAACGCCTTATGGAAGTGTCGGCGTGAATTATAAAAATGATTCCTGGATGATTTATGCAAACTTCCCGGTAAATTCAAATAATATTAAAGCGGATGATCCTGCGAGATCAGTTTCAAAAGATGTGAATAAAGTGACTTTTGAACCAAATATTTTTGCACAGTATACATTTGCTTCATTCTGGAAAGCTTCAGTAAATGCGAATATCAACAATAATTTTGGAGAGGTGAATACTGCATATTCAGGATTTATGATGACTTCACCCAATGGAATCAATGCGATGGATGCAAACAATCCAATACCTCAGAATAATAACAAATCTGCGGGGACAAGAATAGAATACAGGAATCCTCTGAACAATTTATTCTTTAATGTTAATTACAGATTTTCCGATGCAAAAAGAAATCTTATCTCTGCTCCGATCAGAAACAATGCCGGGTATACCATTATGCAGTATATTGAGCAGGATAATCATGTCTTAAATAATGGCTATTCGGGAGAAGTTGGAAAGTATTTTCCAAAATTTAAAACCAATGCTTCAGTGAGCTACAGCAATAATACATCAAAATCTGATGCTTACCAGAACGGATTTGCTTATACCAGCAGAAATAATGCTCAATCATACGGATTCAAATTTAACAACACTTATTTCAGCTGGATGAGTATTGATTACAATTTTAATATTTCCAGAACAAAGCAGGTGAGCAAAAGTAATACTCCACAGCTTAATAATGAGAATTCAAGAAGCGGATTCAACCATAATTTAGGCGTTTTCTTTTATCCGTTAGAAAACCATACCATTGGATTTAATTGGGATCAGGTAAATACAAGTGCTGCTGAACAAAATTATAACAATGGTTTCTATGATCTTTCTTATCAGTTTACCTGGGCTAAAAAGAAAATTGATTTTGAGCTGAAGTGGATGAACATAGCCAATAAGAGAGTGTTTGAAACATATAATATAAATCCTCAAAGTATCTCTTACACCAGAATACAGCTTCGGCCAAGCCAGGTAATGTTTACCGTAAAATTCAACTTTAAATAAAAAAGTAAAACCAATCTCAATGAGGTTGGTTTTTTTAGTTTAAAAACTTTTAGTTAAACTTCATTGTTCTCGTGCATCGTGCTGTAGAAATTCGGGAAACGGAGTTGTACGGTTGTTCCCTGGTTTTCGTATGAGCTTACAATCAGTTCGCCGTGGTGCATTCTTACGATATTCCGGGCCAAAGGAAGTCCTATTCCATAGCCTTCATAGTTATGTGTATTAGAGGCCCTGAAGAACGGATCATAAATTTTATTCATTTCTTCCTGCGGAATTCCGATTCCATTATCTTTAATAATGATATAAACATCATTGTCCGTCGCTCCGAGCGAAACTTTTACCTGCTGAAAATTAGAATATTTACAACCGTTCTGGATAATATTGGTAACCGCGAGATGAAGAAGCTGTTCATTCCCCTGTACTTTCAGCTTCTTGGGGTTTTCCGGAAGCATACTGATATCAAGATAAATATTGTTTCTTGAATCGATTCTGCGTAGTGTCTCAATAACATCCCAAAGAAGCTGATCCATCCTTACCTTATCCATTTTCTGAATCTTACCGTCGAATCCTGTTTGCGCAATCATCAGCAATGCTTTGATCTTTTTTATCCAATTTCTCGGCCTCATCCAGGATGATTCCAAGAGTTTCCTTGTATTCGCTGTTGGTTCTTGAGATCGAAAGTGCTACATCTGCTTCCCCCATGATAGATGTTAAAGGTGTTCTCAATTCATGGGAAACATTTCCGATGAGGTGGTTTTGGGTTTCAAAAGAAGTTTCAATGCGATTCAGCATATCGTTGAATGTTTCCACAAGCTCGTTGAGTTCTTTATTGTCGGGCTGAGGTTCCAGTCTGAGGTGAAGGTTTTCTGAGCTGATATCCTTTACTTTACCCGTGATTTTTAAAATTGGTTTAAACAATGTTTTCGACAGATAAAAAGAAAAAATCATACTGAAAAACAGCGACAGAACAATACAGGTGATTAATGTTCTTTTAAGAAAGCCGAGATAATAAACTACATAATGATTTTTTGCCGAAGCGATAGCGATATAGCTTTTATTATCATGCCGGAAGGTCTGACCTATATAATAAAATTCTTTATCATTATAGTTGGCCTCTCCCTTTTTTACGATATTTCTGAAAAAAGATCCCGGAATATGAATTTCCTGTGAGATTTTATTGAAATTGGAATCGGTGGGAACCGCGAAAACATAGTCTCGTTCCATGGGAAGCTCTTCGTCATTCAGACCGTTCAGAATATAGTTTTCCGGAAGATCCAGATTATCCTTGCTTTTCTCTACCTGTATGATGGTCGTGGTACGTATTTTTAAAAGCTCATAAAACCGTTGGTGAGAGAAATTAACGATAGAAAAATACACCAAGCCACTGAACAGCAGGATAATGGCTGTAAAGACCAGCATCAGAAGAACCATGGTTTTGGTCTGATTGGTAATAACTTTGTTGAACATCTGTTATGGTTTTTTTAAAACATATCCCATTCCTATAACGGTATGAATCAGTTTGTTATCTTCCTGGTTGTCCAGCTTTTTCCTGAGGTAATTAACGTAAACATCCACAACATTAGTTCCCAGTTCATAATTAACGCCCCATACAGCATCCAGAATTTCCGCCCTGGAAATCACCTTTTCAGGGTTATTCAGAAAATACATCAGCAGTTTATATTCTGTTGAGGTAAGCGAGATTTCTTCATTGTTTCGGGTAACCTTCTTAGTATAATCATTCAGAATAAGATCTGAAAACTGGTAGATATGTTCTTGGTCTACTTCAGGCTCAGGAATTTCCGGATTACTTCCGTTGCTGCTTCTCCTTAAGAGCGATTTCACACGAGCGACAAGTTCAATGAATTTGAAAGGTTTTACAAGATAATCGTCGCCTCCGTTTTCGAGTCCCAGCACAATATTTTCCGAAGTTCCGAGCGCCGTCAGAAAAAGGATCGGAACATGTTGATTGGTCTTCCGGATTTCTTTGCAGACATCAAGACCGTTCATTTCCGGGAGCATAATATCCAGAATCACCAGATCAAAATCGCTCGACTCCACCATCTGAACGCCTGTTTTTCCGTCAAAAGCTACCGAAATTTCATAGCCGTTTTCCTGGAGTCCTTTTTTGATAAAGGATACTACGCTTGTTTCGTCTTCGATGAGAATGATTTTTTTCATTGGAGTAAGGAATTATACAAAAATAGAAAAATTAAATAACCGGAAAAATTGCTTATCGAAGTTGGATGGTAATTATAATGAGTGTATCTCGGATCTGAATGTTTTTAAAAAAAAATTTTAGAATATTGTATAAATGAACATCGAATGGATTCACAGATAAGAAAAGTTTAAATCGAACTTTCTAAAGGAGAATTCTAATAAACTTCTAATATGAATTTTTAGTATAAAAAGAATGCTGATGAATGGATAAAAACAAAAAACCTCTGTTAACCGAAGTAACAGAGGTTTTTTAGTACCCCGGGCGGGACTTGAACCCGCACGCCAAAAGAGGCACAGGATTTTAAGTCCTGCGTGTCTACCAGTTCCACCACCAGGGCAGGCGTGGAGCGAAAAACGGGATTCGAACCCGCGACCCCAACCTTGGCAAGGTTGTGCTCTACCAGCTGAGCTATTTTCGCAAACTGTGCGGATGAAGGGACTCGAACCCCCACGCCTCTCGGCACCAGATCCTAAGTCTGGCGTGGCTACCAATTACACCACATCCGCGTTGTTTTTTATTTCGGAACTTATTTTAAAGAACTTCTCTCGTTTTCAGTGGTGCAAAGATAGAATAATTTCTTTTACCTCCAAAATTTTCAATAAAAAAAATTAAAATTTTTACATTTTTTATGTCCGACCCCCTTTATTACATTTCATTTTATTACTTTTACATCGTTAATTAATATGATATGGAATTACAAGGAACTGTAAAGAAACTTTTTGATGCTCAGACTTTTGCGAGCGGTTTCCAAAAAAGAGAAATGGTTATTTTAACGCAGGAGCAATATCCGCAGCCGATAAACATAGAATTTTTGTCTGATAAAATCAGTTTATTGGATAATCTGAAAGAAGGCGAAAATGTAAAGGTAGGAATCAACATCAGAGGAAGAGAATGGGTTTCTCCACAAGGTGAAACTAAGTACTTCAATTCGATTACAGGATGGAGAATCGAGAAAGTTTCTGACAATGCTTCAGAGCCTACACAGGCAGCACCTTCTCAGTCTGCATCCTCTGTTTCCAATGAAAATCCTTTCGCCGGAGACGATGATGACGATTTGCCTTTCTAAATTAAAAAATACTATTGAAATACAAATCCTGCTTTCTTAAGTGGGATTTTTTTTCCTGAAAAATGATTCGACTAGACGAAAATGAGATTTCTTTTCCCGATCCGGAAGTGTATGACGGCCACGAAGGAATAATTGCTTTTGGTGGCGATTTGTCGGTAGAAAGAATTTGGTTTGCCTATCAACACGGTATTTTCCCCTGGTACAATTCGGGTGAAGAGATCCTCTGGTGGTGTCCCGATCCGAGGTTTGTACTGTTTCCTGATGAGATAAGGGTTTCAAAATCGATGAGGAAAATTCTGAATCGGGAAACTTTTACATTTTCTGAAAATAAAAACTTTAGAGCGGTTATAAAAAACTGTCAGGAAATCAGCAGAAACGGACAGGCCGGGACCTGGCTGTCAGATGAACTGATGGAAGCTTTTATTAAACTTCATGAATACGGCCTAGCAAAAAGTATCGAAGTCTGGCAAAATGATGAACTGGTAGGCGGGTTTTATGGTCTGCAGATCGGAAATGTTTTCTGTGGCGAAAGTATGTTTGCTAAAGTAAGCAATGCTTCAAAAGCAGGATTTATCCATTTTGTTGAAACCCATAAAAATAAATTGGAACTCATTGACTGCCAGTCTCACACCGATCATTTGGAAAGTCTTGGTGCGAGAATGATTCCCAAGCGGGAATTTTTGAAAATTTTACATAAAAACAATGAACACCGATAGAGAAAAATGGATTCTTCTGGTCTTCCTGAGTATTATCTGGGGATCTTCTTTTATTTTAATTAAAAAATCTCTTGATCACTTTAGCCCGTATCAGGTAGGAGCATTGAGAGTGCTTATTGCCGGAATTATCCTGATGCCTATTGCGGTTTCAAAATATAAACTCTTTCCGAGAAAACATCTGAAATGGTTGTTGCTGGCTGCTTTTACGGGAAATTTTATTCCGATGTTTCTTTTTCCTATTGCGGAAACTGAAGTCAGCAGCAGTATTGCAGGGATTGTTAACTCAATGATGCCGATCTTTGTGATCATTGTCGGAGCTTTAATCTGGAAGTTTGAAACGACAAGACGACAAATTACGGGAACTTTGATAAGCTTTACCGGCGTTTGCCTGCTTGCTTTCGGAGGTAATGCGGAAAGCGGTACATTTAAGCTGATTCCTATTTTGTTGCTGTTGCTGGCTACCCTGTGTTATGCAGTAAGTACAACAACCGTAAAATCTAAATTAATGGAGGTTTCTTCCTCGGTTTTATCAGCTTTTGTCTTTTCGTTTGTACTGTTCTTTCCATCATTGATTGCGCTTGCATTTACGGGATTTTTCTCAACTTTCAGTTTTGACGAAGATCATCTGACGGGACTGATGTTTGTAAGTTTGCTGTCGATTTTCGGAACCGGACTGGCTATGATGATGAATTACCGTTTGCTGAAAGTCTCTTCTCCGTTATTCGCTTCCACAGTTACGTTATTGATGCCTATTGTTGCGATTATATGGGGAATTCTCGATGGCGAAAAATTATCTGTTCTGCAGTTCGCCGGAGCAGGAATCATTATTGCAGGACTGATCTTTTTAAGAAGTAAAACGGGTATTATAAAAAAATAAATCCCACTTTTTGTGGGATTATTTATGGTCGGTTTAAAGATTTACGTTTAAATTGAATTACCCTTCAGAATTTTTCTTTTTTACCCGGGCTTTTACCTTTTTCACTTCATCTTTGATAAAAGGATATTTCTTCTGCATATCCGAAACCAGAGTAGGGTCCAGCTCCAATGCATGAAGCAGCATTTCATTGCCTTTTTCCTGATCTTTCAGGTTGAGATAACAATTGCTCAGCTGATAGTATAATTCCGCTCTGTGATGCGATTTTAAAGCATTATTTAAAACCAAAATGGCTTCCTCATATTCGCCTAGCAACATCAGAACTTCGGAATAAGCATACCAGTTATAAAACCTTGAAGGTTCTGTTTCCACCAACTTTTTAAGGCAGGCAAGACTTTCCTCAAATTTTCCGGCATCAATGAACAAAAATGCCAATCTTTTCTGGTAATCGAGATTGTTTTCATTCAGGTGAGTCGCTTCTTTTGCAAAATGCAATGCTTCTGTCATACCCCCCCATTTCTTCATAAATATAAGATTGCTCCATCATCGCAAGATAAAACTGAGGGTCTTCTCTTAATGATTTCTGAAAAGCATTTAAAGCAACAATCGGTTGTTTTAGAGCTTTATAGCAAAGTCCTATTTTATAAAATGTAAATGCCTTTGTGTATTCCAGTTCAAGCATTTCTTCATAAACGGCAATCGCTTTTTTATAATCACCCAACGCTTCATAGCAGGCTGCCTTATTGGCATAAACACCTACAGAACTTGAGTTGATGGCGAGTAAATAATCGTAGCCTTTGATGGCTTCTTCATAATTTTTCCTGTTAAAGTAAAATTGTCCGTACTCAAACCAGGCAATTTCTGAATAGGCATATTCATCCAGATATTCATTCAGAAAGGCAATTGCCTCATCGCTCTTATTCAGGTCTGAAAAGCAAACCATACAGTTTTCCAGCGCATAATCGTCGGTTGGATCTTCCTTAAGGGCTTTTCTGTAGTGTTTAAGGGCATTAAAAGGATCTCCAAGATTCACATATTCATCGGCAATAAAGTTGTGAAGAAAGTTTTCTTCTTCTTTCAGTTCTAACGCTTTCTTACAGATGTCAATCGATCTTCTCGGGTTTCCCAGATTCGAATAATACTTCGCGTAGCAGACCAAAAAGTCTGTGTTTTCCATAGAAGAACCTTTCAGCTCGTCAATCAGCTCTTTTGCGGTATTATAATCTTCCCATTCCAAAAGAATTTCAAGCTTTTTGATCTTGATGTCTAAGGAATTGGGATGAAGCTTCAGTCCATAATTCACTGCAGTATCTGCATAATTAAAGTCTCCAAGCTCCAGATAATAAACAATAATGTCTTCCAACTCTTCTGTATCAAAGTAGAATTCATCATTATTTTCCATCATTTCCTCGAACTTTTTTTACAAGTTCATTTCCAAAATATTCTTCCAATATAAAACAGTTTTAAGATTTAAGACCAGAGATATGAGATGTACAAATACTCGCTTCTGAAAATCTTAGTTTTAAATTTAATAATAAATACGATTAAAATGATGAAAAGGTTGTTAACTTTTATTAAATCAAACTATTGATTTTAGCTATCATCTCATCACCTAACCGGTCGGCTTCCTCTTGTGATTTAGCCTCTGTATAAATTCTGATAATAGGTTCGGTATTCGATTTTCTTAAATGAACCCAGTTGTTTTCAAAATCTATTTTTACGCCGTCTACCGTAGATACCTCTTCATTTTGATATTCTTTTTCCATTTTAGTTAAAATATCATCCACATTAATCCCAGGAGTCAGCTCTATTTTCTTTTTACCCATAAAATAGCTTGGGTATCCGGCTCTGAGCTCAGAAACCGTTTTGTTTTCTTTCGCCAGGTGTGTTAAAAACAAAGCAACACCAACCAAAGAATCTCTTCCGTAATGAAGATCAGGATAGATAATTCCTCCGTTTCCTTCGCCGCCGATCACTGCATTTTTCTCTTTCATTAAAGTGACTACATTGACTTCTCCCACCGCACTGGCAAAATACTCCGAATTGTGGTTTTGTGCTACATCCCTCAACGCACGGCTTGAAGACAGGTTGGAAATTGCAGCACCATTTTTATTTTTCAGCAGATAGTCTGCTACGGCCACCAGCGTGTATTCTTCCCCGAACATTTCTCCCTTTTCGTCGATGAGTGCTAATCGGTCTACATCCGGATCAACTACGACTCCAAAATCTGCACCTTCTTTTTTTACCAGCTCACAGATGTCTCCCAAATGTTCCTTCAGCGGCTCCGGATTGTGAGGGAAATGTCCTGTCGGCTCGCAATATAATTTTACCGTTTCACAACCAAGCTTATCCAACAACATAGGAATGGCGATACCTCCGGTTGAATTAACAGCATCTAAAACTACTTTAAAGTTTTTAGATTTAATAGCCTCTGCATCTACCATCGGAAGATCCAGAATCTGCTGAATATGAATATCAAAAGCATCATCTCTTGTTTCATATTTTCCTAAATCATCAACTTCTGCATAGTTGAAATCTTCACTTTCTGCAAGGGCTAAAACTTCAGCACCATTTTCCCCGCTGATGAATTCTCCTTTATCATTTAATAATTTCAGAGCATTCCATTGCTTCGGGTTGTGAGAAGCGGTCAGGATAATTCCTCCGTCTGCTTTCAGTTCAGGAACCATAATTTCTACAGTTGGTGTTGTCGAAAGGCCAAGATCGATAACATTAATTCCCAATCCCTGTAACGTAGCGGTAACCAGAGAGGAAACCATCTGCCCGGAAATTCTCGCATCTCTACCGATAACGAGGGTAAGGTCCTTTTTATTGTTGTTATTCTGAAGCCATGTTCCGAATGCGGAGGCAAATTTTACCACATCAAGTGGTGTAAGATTATCGTTTACTTTTCCTCCGATCGTTCCACGGATTCCTGAAATACTTTTTATTAGTGACATTTATTTTTTCTTAGTTTGTTTTAGAATTTTCTTTTCATCTCCCTCCAGTTTCCGCTGAACTTTTTTTGATATCTTCTAATGCAGGCAGATTTTCAGGTTTTATGCCTCTTTCTCCTAATATTTTTCTTACCGCCAGATTATTTTCTATATGTTCATCGGTAATCTGAGAATCTCCATTCAGATCTTTTTCAACAACATTATGACTGGTCAGTTCGGTAGCAAAGTCTTTGGCTTTTATCGTTAATGTCGGGAGAAAATCAGCTAGTGGACGTGCTTGGGGAACTCCCATTCTTTTCTTCATATCATTTGTTGTAAAACCACCGAACAAAGCCTGGTCGCCTTTAGATCTTATTATAGAAAAGCTTTTTTCATCAACACCTCTTTCGTAGATAATCCCTGAAAGTTTCTTTTCTGTTTTTGATAATTTTTCTCTTGCCGTTACTCTTTCAACATCCAACAATCTTTTTTTCAATAATTTCCTGCCTTCTCGTCTGGACGGCAAAATAAGTTTGAGCAAAAGCAATTTCAGATTTTGAAGAATCTCCATTCTGTGCAATTAAATAGCATCCGTATCGTGTTAAAGCTATATCAGAGATTTCTCTTTCTGAACCGCTTCCCAGTAAGACCATTTTCCCGATATCGGCAAAATGGTTTTTTACATCTTCTCCTACGTTTTCGCAAGCCTTTTTAGCTTTTTCAATAACCTTTAAAAAATTATCCCACTTCGTGTAGTTAAGGATTTCCTGTAAGTCTCTTGCGCTCCAGCATTCTATGTCATTGTATAAATGTGAAGCTTTCTCGAACTTTAAAAATAGCTCTTCGATCAATTCTTTTTTCATATGTTCCTGTGTATTTTTTACAAAAATAAGTAAAAACTGAATCCTAAGAATGTTTAGTTTTCCACAAGAACATTATTTTTTTATGAACAACCGCAATCTTTGTCGCAGTTTGTCCTTTTGGAGCTGAATTTTTTTGGAGCAAAATTCTTTTTAAGTATTCTGAACAAAGAATAACAGGCAAATGCCACAACCACAAGAACAATGACGTATTGTAATAGTAAGGAAGAATCCATTATTTCAATATTTGATAAGCAAACATGGACACAAAATATGCCAAACCTGTCATCATCGCAACCTGAAAAGCTGTCCATTTCCAGCTTTTGGTTTCTCTGTAGACTACTGCAAGCGTAGATACACACTGCATTGCAAACGCATAAAACAAGAGAACTGAAATACCTGTCGCAAAGCTGAAAACTTTTTCGCCATCCGGCTTCACATCTCTTCTCATTTTATCAATCACTTTCACTTCGGGAGCGTCATCTTCAAGGCTGTATAACGTAGACATCGTTCCCACAAAAACCTCTCTTGCAACAAAGCTGGTGAGAATTCCAACGCCCATTTTCCAGTCGTAGCCGAGAGGAGCAATTACCGGTTCTATTCCTTTTCCCATTTTGGCAAGGTAGGAATGATCAAGCTCGACGTTGGTCGCTACAAACTGATCCGGCTTTTGCTTGGGACCGAAATAGCTTAAAAACCAGATGATAATGCTTACGATAAAAATAATTTTCCCTGCTCCCGTAATAAAGCCCCACACTTTCCCCAAAACCATTTTGAAATCGTATCCGAAAAGGGGCTTTTTATAGGTAGGCAGATCCATTACCAGATAAGTTTTTCCTTTGTTTTTAATGAATTTATTAAGAATTGCAGCCGAAAATAAGGCCACGACAAAACCTAATAGATACATTCCCATTAATACCAGGGCTTTATATTTTATTCCTAAAAATGCTCCGTCTGAAATAATTAGTCCGATAATAATACTGTAAACCGGAAGCCTTGCGGAACATGTCATAAAAGGTGTAACCAGAATCGTTAATAACCGTTCTTTTACATTTTCTATATTTCTCGTCGAAATGACTGCCGGAATTGCACAGGCTGTACCAGAAACCAAAGGGACAATACTTTTTCCGTTTAACCCGAAAGGACGTAAAATCCTATCCATCAAGAAAACGACTCTTGCCATGTATCCCGAATCTTCAAGCAGATAAAGGAAATATAATAAAATCCCGATCTGTGGCGCAAAGATCACAATTCCTCCGATTCCCGGAATAATTCCGTTGGAGATCAGGGAGTTTAAAGGTCCTTCAGGCAAATGCTCTCCTGTAAATGCGGAAAGCCATGCAAAGAAATCGTCAATCCAGTTCATCGGATATTCTGCCAGGAAGAAAACGCTTTGAAAAATGATTAATAAAATCATCATGAAAACGACGTATCCCCAGAATTTGTGAACCAGAATTTTATCTAATTTTTCGGTTAAAAGTTCTTTAAATTGAGGTTTTTTAGAAATAACATCTGATAATATCTTGTCAATATGCTGATATCTTCTTACGGTTTCCTGCACCTGTAGCCTCTTCGGAACCAGGCTTTTTGAGTCGGGTTCATTGATCTGTTCAACAACAGAGCTTATTCTTTCAAGATCTGTTCCCAAGGATAAATCCAACCATGCCTTGTATTCATTATCAATACCTTTGTGGGCGGCAACTTTCTGAATAAAATCTTTATGCTCGGCAGGTGTTTCGTAGGATTGAACGGATGTTTTAACAAAATCATTCTGTAAAACAGCTTCTTTTATTTCCTCAATACCAATCTGTTCCTTGGCGTTGGTCTGAATTATTTTTATCCCTAAAGCTTCTGAAAATTTCTGAATATCAATGGAAATTCCTCGTCTCTGAGCCTGGTCAATCTGATTAACCACCAAGATCATAGGAATCCCAAGATCCTGAATCTGCTGAAATAAAAGCAGGCCTCTTTTCAAGCTTAACGCTTCAAGAATGTAAATGACTCCGGCATAATCTTTCTGATTATCCATCACAAATTTTGAAAAAATGGCTTCATCCTCCGAACTTGGGTAGATGCTGTAAGATCCCGGAAGATCTACCACTTCCACTTCTTCATTTTTATACGTATAGTATCCGGAATGGCTGGCTACCGTCACTCCCGCATAATTTCCTGTCTTCTGCTTTTTGTTGCAAAGCGCATTGAAAACCGTTGATTTCCCGACATTAGGATTACCAACTAAAAGCACCTGTTTTTTATGATTTCCCTGCATCAATTCAATTCTTCAACAATAATAAAGTTGCCTTCTTCTTCACGAAGGGCAATGCGGCTTTTTTCCTCTCCGAATTCCACATACATGGGTCCTTTGAAGGGCGCCTGATACAGAATCCTGAATGACGTTTCCGGAAGAAGCCCCATTTCAATGATTTTGTTAGGCATTTTAAGGCTGTCGTTATCATACCCTAAAATCTTTCCCATCCTGTTTTTAGGAAATTCACTTAATTTATGTAAACCCATCTCTTTCAAGAGCCAAAATTTTGTATGCAAATATACGCTATTTAAATTTAATCTAAATAACAAGTTTGTATGAAAGAAATCAACCCAAATACAATTTTGCATTTGGGTTGATCCAATATAATTAGTTATGAATGTTGTTAATCTGCTCTTCCTACTTTTTCAACCTTTCCTACTTTCACCTTTTCGTAAGGTTCTTCAATCGGGTTATTGTTGGCATTGAAGAAATCTTTGTACATTTTTTCCTGCTTCTTCATCATATCTCCGATGGTTCCGTCCATTCCCGGAATTGTTTTAGACATGATTTCCTGTGTCATCATAGGTCTGGCTGTTGCAAAAGGATCTTTCTTGAAATCACTAAATGTTTTTTCAAATTTCTCTCTTGGCATATCCGTTACTTTCAGAGACATATTGGAAATTTTTTCAGAATAAGAAAGTTCTTCCCAATTCTGAACCTTTTTATTTCCCTGCAATATCCAAGAATAATTTTTACCTTCGTCTTCAATTTTTACAATAAGTCCTGGCAATCCTGAAAATTTATAAGGCCCATCCTGGAAAGGTAGTTCCGTGCTGAACCAGGCTGTCCACTTTCTTCCTCCGAAATCTACCGTTGCTTTTTGAGCATTATAGGGTCCTATTTTCTCCTTTTCATTAGAAATCTTCCAGTCAAACTTGATGGTTTCATTATATGCAATAGCCATCGGCGTAAAACCGCTTGCTATTCTTTCCACATACTGAACTTTCATATTAGGATAGTGCTTTACAATCTTTTCTGAAAATTTAGGCATTCTGATGGTTTTTGACAAGTCTTTGAATACTCCGGACTTCTGCATGGCTTCAATCTGAACTTTGATAATGGAATCCTGTCCTATCACTGTGTAATCTCTGTAAACAGATCTGTCTTTCACGATGTCAAGTGCGGTCAGTACTTTTTCAACTTTGGCAGAATCTTTTTTAGGCTTAAAGGTAAGCTCATAAAAAAAACGGTTGGCGGTTTCTTTGGAATCATTGTCCTGTGCGCTTGCTAAAGCAAAAAGAGCGATAAAAAATATTGAAAATAGCTTTTTCATTGTTTTTCTGATGTTTATACAGTATTAGTTAATGATGTCCTGTTTTTGTTACAGTTTTTTGTATTCTTTTTTTCAGAAAACAATATTCTAATGTGATTTTAATCTCTTTAATCACATTTTAATTTCATTCCAAAGAACTTTTAATCTGGTCATTTTAGTTTTGTATCATCGAAAAAGATAAAATACGAACCTAAATCTTAAAAATATGAACAGAACGATTTTAATAGCCACGGATTATTCTCTTGAATCTTTGAATATTCTTAAAAAGGTAATGAGAGAGAAAGACGCTTCGGAAGACCAGAATCAGTATAATATTCTTTTGGTTTCAGGATATGATACAGGAGATTCCATCAGGGATCTTTTGTTTAATACGAAAAGCACAATTTTTAATAAACTTCGTCCGCAGGAATTTTGCGAGGCTTTTGGAATTATTAAAAATAAATATCCACACCTGATCAATAAAATTGTGTGCGATATTTTCACGGGAAGCTTCCAGAGAACGTTTAACAATTATGTGAAGGCTGAAAATATTGTGGAAGCATACTATTCGCTGTCAATCAAAAGTAAAGGGGAAGGGAAATTTGATCTTATTCCCTATATCAAAAAGTGTAAAGATCTTAAAAGTCATGAAGTTTCTGTTGAGATCCAGGAGCGTCTTCCGGAAAAAGGAAGACTGGCTGAAATCTTTGCGGAAGCGTAAAAATCATAATTAAAATTAAAGAAAATGTTAAGGAATTATAGTAACAGCAGGACATTGGGAGACAACATAAGACTGGGAGCGCTGACTGCCTTTACGGCGGGTACTATAAATATTGCTTCTCTGTTGATATTTCTCTCATTTACGTCAAACGTGACGGGGCATTATGCGATTCTGGCAGCAGAAATCAGCAAGGCAAACTGGGCGCAGGTTGCCGTAGTGGGATTGTGGATCTTCCTGTTCTTTTTCGGAGGATTTGTATCGAATTTTATTGTGATTAATTTCAATAAAAAAAGTAAATATTTTGCACACGCAATGCCTTTGATTCTAGAAATAGCCTGTCTTTTGTTTGTAGGAATCTACGGACAGTTTTATTATCGGAAAAGCCTTGAAGAAACTCAGTATTTGGTGGCGGTAATGCTTTTTGCCACAGGTCTGCAGAATGGATTAACGGCAAGTATATCAAACTTTTCCGTGAAAACAACGCATCTTACCGGTACAACGACCGACCTCGGAATTCTTTTTTCAATGTTTACTCAGAAAAAATTCAGAAAAAATGGAGAACTGGTAGGAAGGGCTAAACTCCTGATGAGCATTATGCTTGCCTATGTTTTTGGAGCGGTCTTTTCAGGACTTACTTATTATTATCTGGAATTCAGGGTTTTCTATGTGATCAGCCTGTGTTTATTAGTCGTGATTGGATATGATGCCTACAAAATTCATCTCAGACATTTTAATACCCAATACAGATATAGTAAAATTTATAAAAAGCCTAATCTGCTGGCCTTTCTGTATGATAAAATTCACGGGTCTTCCGAGGTGAAGCAAAAAGGAGAAAAAAAACGAAAGCTTATTTTCGAAGAATAACACCTGTTCAATAAGACTTATATTTAAAAGAGATAAATATCAGTATTAATTTTGTGTAAACTAGCTGTGAATCAATCCTCTAATTGTGTAGTGCAATTGGGGGATTGTATTTTAAAAAAGTCTTTAGGATAGCAGTTTTTCAGGAATTGTTCGTAAGGTTACCCTGTTGATATGTTGATAATTAAATTTTAATTAAAGGTTTTATTGTTTCAATTCTTATTCTGAATCCCTATTTTTGTAAGTTGATTTACTTTTTTTATGTCAGATATTATTCAGCTTTTACCGGATCATGTAGCCAACCAAATTGCGGCAGGAGAAGTCGTGCAGCGACCCGCATCCATTGTAAAGGAACTTTTGGAAAATGCGATCGATGCCGAAGCTACGAAGATTGAACTGATTGTAAGAGATGCCGGAAAAAACCTGATCCAGGTAGTGGATGACGGAAAAGGGATGTCGGAAACAGACGCCAGAATGGCTTTTGAAAGACATGCAACCTCCAAAATCAGGGGGACGGAAGATATTTTCAAAATTGCCACAAAAGGTTTTCGCGGTGAGGCGCTGGCTTCTATTGCAGCAGTTTCCCAGGTCGAGCTGAGAACCAAACAGAAAGATGCAACGATAGGAACCAATATTTACATAGAAGGTGGAGTATTTCAGTTTCAGGACCCCATTCAGACGGCGGACGGGTCTAATTTTTTTAGTAAAGAATTTATTTTATAATGTTCCTGCCAGAAGAAAATTCCTTAAAAACAATAATATCGAATTCAGACATGTGATCGATGAGTTTCAGAGGGTTGCGCTGGCACACGAAAATCTTGAATTTTCCCTGTTTCATGATGATGAAGCGGTTTTCAGATTAAGAAAAGGAAGCCAGATGCAGCGTATCGTGGATATTTTCGGGAGAAAACTACAGCCACAGCTGATTCCTATTAAAGAAGATATTATCTGGTGCAAGCTTCACGGATTTGTAGCTAAACCTGAAGGCGCCAAGAAGACGAGGGGAGAGCAGTTCCTTTTCGTGAACGGAAGATATTTTAAAAGCCCGTATTTCAATAAAGCGGTGCAGGAAGCTTTTGAAGGATTGCTGCTGCCGGGATATATTCCGACGTTTTTCCTTTTTCTGGAGCTTGATCCGGAGAAAATTGACGTCAATATCCATCCTCAGAAAACGGAAGTGAAATTTGAAGACGAGCATTTGATCTTTGCACTATTACGTTCTACCATTAAAAGATCATTGGGGATTTATAACGTAGCACCAAGCCTTGATTTTGAAAAAGATCCTCATCTGGATGAAATCATGCAGAAAACATTTCCAAGCAAAAGTAATGGAGGTGGGAGTGGATTTATCAAAATGCCGGAAATTATAGTAGATAAAGACTACAATCCGTTTCTGGAAGAAAAAGGCGTAAAGCAGTCTGAAATTCAGAATCTTGCAGAAATGTATCATCAGAATATTTCAGCTGAACCTTCCAAAATTAATCTTTTTGAAGATGAAGATTTTGATGAAGACCTGATGAGGCTTCCGAACGGCTACTGGCTCTTTAATAAAGGAGATAAAACCTTGATGCTGGATCTGGGAAGAATGCACAGGTTGGTGGTTTCAGAAAGTACAAAACCTTTAAAAAAAGGAACAACCAATAGTCATTCATTGCTTTTCTCTCTCGAATATCATATGAATGAAATTGAAAAGAATAAATATAAATCAATCAAGAAATTTCTTCCTGAATTAGGTTTTGAAATGAGCATTGCCCATGAAAGCGTACTGAGAATTGATGCCGTACCGGAAGGCCTTAAAGAAACTCAGGTCATGAAGTTTCTGGAGAATCTCTTCGACATTCTGGAATATAAAACCGAAGAAGAATTCATGCAGTTTTATCGGAATCAATGGAGTAAAATGCAGTCGAAATCAAGATTTGATTTTATCTATAAAAAAAGATGCGGAACAGCTCATCAAAGATTTTACAGCACTGGGTTTCCCGGAATTTTTACCGAATGGGAAAAGGTGCTTTTTTGAAGTTCCGTTTAATGATTTTAAAAATAAATTTTA
This sequence comes from Chryseobacterium sp. POE27, assembly GCF_039727685.1. Taxonomy (NCBI): domain Bacteria; kingdom Pseudomonadati; phylum Bacteroidota; class Flavobacteriia; order Flavobacteriales; family Weeksellaceae; genus Chryseobacterium; species Chryseobacterium sp. POE27. The sequence continues at coordinate 2,678,313 of NZ_CP152475.1, read as the reverse complement.
AGTATGTTTAACAGTATCCCTCCGATTACGAGAAATATTATCATTATTAATGTTATTGTATTTATTGCGGTAAATTTCTTATTTCCGCAACTTAATTATTATCTCTCTGCTTTTTATCCGTTTTCTCCCAACTTCAGATCGTGGCAGATCATCACGCATATGTTTATGCATGGAGGGTATGCTCACATTCTTTTCAATATGCTTACGCTGTGGAGTTTCGGGCCGGTACTGGAGCAGGCATTGGGGGAAAAAAAGATACCTTATTTTATATTTTTTAAGCGGATTGGGCGCATTTTTCTTATTTAATCTTTGGAATTTTTATGAGGTACAGCAGCTTACCACACAACTTACCAATGCAAATATCAATGTTTCAGATATTTTTATGAAAGCAGATCTTACTAAATTCAGTTTTAATCAAATGCCTTACATAAATAATGAACAAGCATTAAATCTTTATAATGCACTTACGGTACCAATGGTAGGGGCTTCAGGAGCAATTTTCGGAGTTGTGGCGGCTTTTGCTACATTGTATCCGGATGCGAAAATCGGAATTATGTTTATTCCGATTCCGATGAAGGTTAAATATTTATTACCAATTATTATCATCGGATCGGTATGGCTTGGTGTTTCGGGTAATGTCGGAGGTATTGCTCATCTTGCCCACGTGGGAGGCGCTTTGGTAGGCTGGATTCTGGCAAGGAACTGGAGAAAACATTTATACAGATTCAATTAAAATCCTGTGAAAGTCATACGTCTCATACTTTTCGTTATGCATATAGGAGTTTTTTTTCTGCTGGCAGCAATGCTCCTGAATGCTTATGTTCCGCCGAAAACTTTTCCGTGGCTCAATCTACTTTCTTTAGGATTTCCTGTATTGATATCTGTATATGTCATCCTGACTCTTTTCTGGATATTTAGCTGGAAAAAAAGGGCGTTTGTTTTTGTATTTCTTGGACTTATGTTTTTTAAACCTGTTATGAGATGGGTAAATTATTCTCCGCAGAAAAATGAAGTTCCTGATCTGAAAATAGTTTCACTTAATGCCAAAGGCGGCCTTTACGGAATTAATAATATAAATTCATACGTTAACAGCCAGCATGCCGATATTGTTATGCTACAGGAATACGGAGGTGAAATGAAGTATCACTTCGAAGGATTGCAGGCAGGTCCGCAAAGTTATGTGATCCAGATTTTTTCAAAGTACAGAATTATCGATCAGAAGCAGCTTATTGAAAGCGATTATATTTATAATAATGCCTATGCCTCTCAAACGGATATTGAGATCAAAGGGAAAGGTTACCGTTTTATTAATGTATATCTACAGCCTTTCAAGTTTAGAAAACATATGGTAAAGCTTAACGGCAACAGCGAAGAAGATGAGCAAAAGGTAAAAAACGTAATAAAAAGGCTTATTCCTACCTTCAAAATGCATCAGGATCAAATAGCCTCGATAAGAGAAAGCATTGATAATTCACCGTATCCGGTGATTCTGTCCGGAGATTTCAATTCGGTTCCCAATTCTTATGAATATTACCACTTGCTGAAAGGTCTTCAGGATGCTTTTGTAGAATCAGGTAAAGGAAGCGCCACCAGTTTCCATGATTACAAGTTTCCGATAAGAATTGACTATATTTTTTCTTCAGAATCGGTGAAGCCGCTGAGCTATCATGTAGACCGATCCGTAAAACTGTCAGATCACTTTCCGGTTATTGCCACTTTTAAGCTTGAAAAATAACATCGTTATTCTTCCAGGTAAACCAAAAATCCATCAAAATCATCATCAGGATTTTTTAAAACTTTGGCATCTTTCATCTTTTTTTCTAAACCTACTATAAAAAAGCCTTTTTCAAAAAACTGGCGGTGAATTCCCGGAAGCAGTTCCATGAAATAATCCATGCCGATTTTATTGTTGTGAAGATCCATTTTAGTCTCCAGCGGCTTATTGGGAAATAGTTCTTCGTGAAGATCGGTGAGGCGTTTACAGAAGGCAAGAGCCTTCTCAGGCGAAGATACTTTACAGCAGTACATCATGATAAAGCAGCACCACAAAGCATGCCTGAAAGAATTGCCGATTCCGTTGGTAGAAGCTGTTTTCGGAAATTTTTTCTGTGCAATGGCATAGGCCTGCAATGTCGCATGAAAGCTTAGTAAAGAGAAAATAGGATGCGGAAGAACAAGCGATAAAAGACGCATGATCTTTTTAAGGCTCATACTCCGGATCGTATTAAAAAATATACTGAAAGTTCTCATCAATAAAAATCTCTCCCCTTATCAGAGAGAGATTGCTGTATTTTGTTAAAATTCTTACGCTTTTACGGTCAACAGATTCACTGTTTTAGAGATCGTTTCTCTGATTTCCGTTCTCTTTACGATAAAATCAACGAAACCTTTTTCCTGAAGGAATTCCGAAGTCTGGAAACCTTCCGGTAAATCTCTTCCGATCGTTTCACGAATTACTCTTGGTCCTGCAAAACCGATCAGGGCACCCGGCTCTGCCATGATGATGTCTGCGGTCATTGCAAAAGATGCGGTAATACCTCCGAAAGTAGGATCACAAAGATAAGCGATGTACAGAAGTCCTGCTTCAGAAAGCTGGGCTAATTTAGCCTGTACTTTTGCCAGCTGCATCAGTGAATAAGTCGCTTCCTGCATTCTTGCACCTCCCGACTGACAGATAATCATATACGGAAGTTTTTTCTGAATACAGTAATCTACTGCTCTTCTGATCTTTTCGCCCATTACGGATCCCAGAGATCCTCCGATAAAAGCAAAATCCATACATGAAACCACCATTTCAGTACCTTTTACAGTTCCTACTGCATTTCTGATAGAATCGGTGAGTTTTGTTTTGGCCTTTACTTCTTTCAGACGGTCTGCGTATGGCTTGGTATCTTTAAAGTTCAGAATATCTATACTTTCAACATTAGCGTCCAATTCTGTGAATTTACCTTCATCAAAAAGGATTTCAAAGAACTCTGCACTTCCTATTCTCACATGAAAGCCATCTTCAGGAGAAACATAGTTGTTTCTTCTCAGCTCATCGTGTTCAACGATTTTTCCTGAAGGAGTCTGATGCCAAAGACCTTTGGGAACGTCTTTTTTCTGATCAGTAGATGTCGTAATATTTTGTGCTTTTCTCTTAAACCACTCGAATGCCATATTGTTTATATAATTGATGAAAGATAAATGATGAAAAAAAATGTTAATTGAAATCAATTATCAATCATCACTTATCATTAATTTTTTATTTAAGCGTATTTACGTTATTTAAATCTTCAAATGCCTGAACAAGTCTCTTAGAGAAAGTTTCCTCTCCTTTTCTTACCCAAACTCTCGGGTCATAGAATTTTTTGTTCGGTTTTTCTTCGCCTTCCGGATTTCCGATCTGAGATCTTAAATAATCGATATTATCAACCATATAATCTCTGATTCCTTCTGTGTAGGCAAACTGAAGATCCGTATCGATATTCATTTTGATTACTCCGTAGTCAATTGCTTCTCTGATTTCTTCCAAAGTAGATCCTGAACCTCCGTGGAATACGAAATTCACCGGCTTGGCAGCAGTTCCGAATTTCTCCTGAACGTATTTCTGAGAATTATCTAAAATTTTAGGAGTAAGAACTACGTTTCCTGGCTTATAAACTCCATGTACGTTTCCGAAAGCGGCAGCAATCGTAAAGTTATCTGAAATAGCTCTTAATTTTTCGTAGGTATAAGCTACGTCTTCAGGCTGAGTATATAATTTTGAATTGTCAACGTCAGAGTTGTCAACACCATCTTCTTCACCTCCTGTCACCCCGATTTCCACTTCCAGTGTCATCTGCATTTTAGCCATTCTTTCAAAATATTTAGCCGAAGTTTCAAGGTTTTCTTCTAAAGATTCTTCAGAAAGGTCAAGCATGTGAGAAGAATAAAGGGATTTTCCGGTCTGCTTGTAGAATTCTTCATTGGCATCCATCAATCCGTCGATCCAAGGCAATAATTTTTTTGCACAGTGATCGGTATGAAGTATTACAGTTGCTCCATAAGCTTCTGCAAGTGTGTGAATATGTTTTGCTCCGGCGATAGCTCCCAGAATGGCAGCTTTCTGACCGTCATTGCTTAATCCTTTTCCTGCATTGTAAGCAGCTCCTCCATTAGAGAACTGAATAATGACAGGTGAGTTTAGTTTTGCTGCAGTTTCCAAAACCGCGTTTACGTTGCTTGAACCAATTACGTTTACTGCTGGTAATGCAAATTTATTTTCTTTAGCATGCTGAAAAATATCAGTAACTAATTGACCTGTGGCAACTCCTGCCGGGAAAATTCTGCTCATGTTTTACTTTTTTAATATAAATTATTAGGGTTTGTAAAATTCCTGTAAAGGTAATCATTTTTGCTTAATTGTTAATTTCTTTTGTCTCTTCCCCAAAGTAGCTTCTGCCGGATGGTTTCATAGAAACTGAGATTGTTCGGCTGTACCAGAAGGATCTGGAAACCTGCCTTTTTTATGATGATCTCTTTGTCTGTTTCGATGTGTACCAGCCTCGAGTCCAGGGAAAGTGAATATTGCGGTACGCGGCTTTCCACTTTGAATTTTATTTCCACCTTATCATTTACCACCAATGGCCGCACATTGAGATTGTGGGGTGCAATAGGGGTGATGACAAAATTTTCGTTATTCGGAGAGATAATTGGTCCTCCGCAGCTTAACGAATAGGCAGTAGAACCGGTAGGTGTAGAAACGATAACGCCGTCCCCCCAGAAAACATTCAGAAATTCATTGTTGATGTAAGAATCCACCGTAATCATGGATGTGGTTTCTTTTCTGGAAACCGTCACGTCATTCAGTGCATACGGAGAAAAATCTTCTATTTCCGGTGATATTACTTCAATCACTGAGCGTCGACTGGTTTTTATATCTCCTTTTAATATTGAATCCAGCTCGTTGAATGCTTCTTCTTTGGTAAAGCTGGCCAAAAATCCCAGTCTTCCGGTATTCACTCCTACGATAGGAATTTCCAGATCTTCAATAAAGGTTAAAGAATTAACGATGGTTCCGTCTCCACCGAAGGTAAAGAAAAGATCAATCTCCTTATCCAGCAGATCCTGTTTGCAATTGAAGGTTTCAAAGATTTTTGAAAACTGTAGTGCTTCAGCCATTTCGTCATACAAAACAGATTTTACACCCCTGTTTTCAAGCTCGGAAATAAATTTGCTTAAATATAAAAAGGTATCTAAATCTTTTTTTCTGGGAATATATGGCTGCCTTCATTCGTTTTTTATATTTCTATAAATTTTTGGAAAAACCCGAACCTGTCCTGAAACAAATCTGATTTTTCATCAGAGTAATACTTTTGTACAATCCGGTAGTCGTACCGGTCGAATGTTTCATCAATAGAACTCAGATTTTCATTGCTGATCTTGATCGTTACCTGGATCACATCTTCCGTCATATGGCTGATAAAGGCTCCGTAAAATTTGGAATTGTTGCTTTCCACAATATTGGCGATTTCCGTCATCGAGTATTTTCGGCCGGGCGTTTCAACTGTGAGAATAGCTCCCGATTCTGAAAACAGCGGATATTTCGACAGATCCTGAAAGATATCTTCACAGGTTATATACCCCAGGTATTTTTCATTCTTGTTGATGACAGGAATCACATTGGCATTGAATGTATAAAACAACCTGATGCTATCCATAATATTGTTGTCCTCAAGAATGGCGAACCGCTCGATCTGATGTTCAAGATCCTTAAGAATCCCATCTTGCTCATAAAGAAAATCTTCTGCAATGGCTCCATAAAAGTGGTGGGATTTTTTGATGAAAATATGAGAATATCCAAATGCTTCTAGCGTATCCCTTGCTGATTCTATAGAGTCAGTCAGGCTAAAACACGGAAAGTCTTTTGAGATATATTCCTTGATAAACATTGTGCTAATTTATAAAAAATTAAACGAAACTATTTCTGAAATTCAAACTTTTTTTCCGTAAAAAATAAAAAAAATGAACTTAAAATTTGTTCGTGACGAAAAAAAAGTATCTTTGTCGCCTTTCATTTTTACTTTTTATTAGATTTATTTCAAACTGCACTGTCTCTTAGGCATATGCAGTTTTTTCATTTCAGGGCTTTGGCAAACTCCCACATTACAATTCCCCCACATACGCTTACGTTCAGAGAATGCTTGGTTCCCAACTGAGGAATTTCTATGAAAGAATCAATATTTGGCAGTGCTTCATCACTGATTCCTTCCACTTCATTTCCCAAGATGACAGCATATTTTTTAGACTGATCAATGGTAAAATCTGTAATCATCTTACTGTTGGTCGTCTGCTCAATTCCCACGACTTCAAATCCTTGCGATTTTAAATCATTAATGGTTGTGTTAATATCACTTTCATGGCTCCAGTCTACACTTTCCGTTGCGCCCAACGCGGCTTTATGAATTTCACGATGCGGCGGCTGAGGCGTAATTCCACAAAGAATAATCTTTTGAACCAGAAAAGCATCCGCTGTCCTGAAGGTTGCCCCTACATTATGCATGCTCCTGATGTTATCCAGAACAACAATTAACGGAATTTTTTCAACGGTTTTAAAGGTTTCCACGTCAATCCTGTTGAGCTCTTCCAGTCTTAATTTCTGTACCAATTGTCTATTTTATTTAAATTAATTTATAAATATTTACGATTTCCGGATCGTTTCAGATTTAATTATTTTCCTGAACACATGATCTGGTGAACGCTTCTCTCTATATTCTGTGCAATAGTCTCCATCGGAATATCATTTTCATCATTATTAAAAGGATCTTCAATTTCTTCGGCAATCATCTCCAGGCTCATCAGAACATAATACACAAAAACCGTAAGCGGAATCATAAAAAGACCGATAGAAATCACATACGCAATCGGCAACGCCAATACGTAAAGGATGATAAACTTTTTCACAAAAGAAGAATAGGAATACGGAATTGGTGTGTTCTTAATCCGTTCACAACCTCCGCAGACATCCAGAAAACCCGAAAGCTGAGTATCCAGATAAAGCATTTCAATGTCGGATATTTTACCTTCTTTTTTTAGTTGGTACAGCTTATGCGTCAGGAGAATGACAATTTCGCTGGGTCCGTGATGTTTTATATAGTCTTCAATTTCGGAATAATCTTCATCCAAAGCGCGTCTTGTAGATTCTTTTGAAAGATGCTTGGCCAGAAAATGAGGAAAAAACTTCAGGTATCTTGCAATCTGTTCAGTACTCTTTCTGTCGTCGGCAAGAATAGTATTAATCTTAACAGCAAAGTTTCTGGAATCGTTAACAAGTTTGCCCCAGAGTTTTCTGCCTTCCCACCATCTGTCGTATGCCGTATTGGTTCTGAAAACCAAAAGCAGAGATAATACAAAACCCAATAGAGAATGAATCATGCTTACATTGCTGATGGGCGATTTTGAAGAAAGATGAAGATATTCCACCTCAAGATATTCTATTCCCCAGGAATATAAGCCTATCAGCAGCATCGTCGGAAAAAGGATTTTCAGAGTGTCGCTTTTATGCAGGCTGAAAAGGATTTTCAGGAAATGTTTGGTATTATAAACTCTCATACGATTCGTTAGTCCGTACAAATATAAAATTTCACTTTTACTTTTGTTTTACGGAAAACCATAAATTTTATTGCCCCATTCATTTTTTCTTTGTTAAAAAAAATTAATACATGGGATATTACAGAAAAGGACATTTCAGAAAAGACGGGAAATGGGTAAGTGGTCACTACGTGAGTACATTCGGTAGGAAGAGAAAATCCGCGAGTCCGCAGGGGTGTGCGGTGGTTATTTTTGGAGGAATCATTTCATTGTTAATTTACTTGCTGAGGTAAATTAGGTTGATGCATTAGAAATGATAACTGATATTATCTTTAAAATTTTCCTGAAATTCAAAAAAGCCTTACTTTTATTTCACAATTAAAAACACCACACCAAAATGATCCTCGGAAACGTAGATGTTGTAGCAGATATTAGTAAAGAAGACTTTCAGAAAAATTATTTTAAAAAGCATAAACCGCTGCTGATCAAAAATTTTGCCAGCAGATGGGATGCCTTTGATCAATGGAATTTTGATTTTATCCGCGAAAAGGCAGGAGATCAGGAAGTTCCTCTTTATGATAACAAACCTGCGGATGCTTCCAAAAGCTCCGATGCTCCGGTTACGCATATGAAAATGAAAGATTATATTGATACGATCAGGAGTAAACCCTCGGATCTTCGTATTTTCTTTTACATCATTACTGACCGCCTTCCTGAATTGCTGAAAAATTTCACCTACCCTGATCTGGGCATGAAGTTTTTCAAAAGGCTTCCGACATTGTTTTTCGGGGGAAGTGATGCGCATGTTCTGATGCATTATGACGTAGATTTAGGTGACTTTCTGCATATTCATTTTGAAGGAAAAAAAGAATCCTGCTGTTTGATCAGAAACAGTCGGCATTTTTGTATAAAGTTCCGTTGTCAGTTCATACTGTTTATGACCTGGATTTTGAAAATCCTGATTACGAAAAGTTTCCTGCATTAAAGCACGCAAGAGGCTATGAAATTTTTATGGAACATGGCGATGCGCTTTTTATTCCGGGAGCATTCTGGCATTTCAACAGATATCTGGAGCCGGGATTTTCGATGTCTCTCCGTGCGCTTCCCAATAAACCCAACGTTTTTGCAAGTATGCTGTATCACGTCTTCATTATGAGGTACACCGACAAATTGATGAGAAAGCTTTTTAAAGCTAAATGGGTGAATTACAAGCAGAAATGGGCGTATGAGAAAAGCTCGAAGGCTGGCTTACGGCAAGATGGGGCAAAAGTGGTGGAATAATTTTAATCTTGAGGATATGAACAATATCTTAATTTCACGTAGACATTACAAGGTGCCACAAAAATTCATCTTTGTTTTTTTGATGAAAAATGGTATCTTGTAAATCTCACAAATACAGATAGAATTTAATGCTAGAAAAGAAAGAACATAATTACGAGAAAGCTGTTTTGGTAGGAGTTGTTACACAGCATCAGGATGAGGATAAACTTCAGGAATATATGGATGAGCTGGAGTTTTTGGCGTACACCGCAGGAGCTACCGTAGACAGGCGTTTTACTCAAAAATTAACACAGCCGGATTCCAAAACGTTTATCGGAAGCGGTAAAGCACAGGAAATTAAAGAATACGTAAAAGAGAACGAAATAGGAACAGTCATTTTTGATGACGAACTTTCTCCATCCCAGCTTAAAAACCTGGAAAGAGAAATGGAAGTAAAAATTCTTGACAGAACCAATCTCATTCTTGATATTTTTGCACAGAGGGCGACGACTTCTTATGCAAGAACCCAGGTAGAACTGGCGCAGTACCAATACCTTTTGCCACGTCTTACCAGAATGTGGACCCACCTTGAGCGTCAGAAAGGGGGGAATCGGGATGAGAGGTCCCGGGGAAACAGAAATTGAAACCGACAGACGGATCATTCGTGACAGGATTTCTTTGTTAAAAGATAAACTGAAAACCATCGACAAGCAAATGGCTACCCAGAGAAATAACCGCGGAAAAGTGGTAAGGGTAGCGCTGGTAGGATACACCAACGTTGGAAAATCGACATTGATGAATTCGCTGTCCAAATCAGAGGTTTTTGCTGAAAATAAATTGTTTGCTACGTTGGACACTACGGTAAGAAAAGTAGTGATTGGAAATCTTCCGTTTCTGCTTACCGATACGGTAGGATTTATCAGGAAGCTCCCGACTCAGCTGGTAGAATCCTTCAAATCTACACTGGATGAAGTGCGGGAGGCAGATCTTTTGATTCATGTTGTGGATATCTCTCACGAAAGTTTTGAAGATCATATTGATTCTGTTAATCAGATTTTAATGGAAATCAATGCACATCAGAAACCGATGATTATGGTATTCAATAAGATTGATGGTTTCAGCTACGAAAAGAAGGACGAGGATGATCTTACGCCTTCTACAAAAAAGAATATCTCCCTGGAAGAATGGAAAAATACATGGATGGCAAAATCTAAATATCCTACAGTCTTCATCTCTGCGCTTACAAAGGAAAACTTTCCGGAAATGAAGAAAATGATCTACGATGAGGTAATGAAGATCCATATTTCAAGATTCCCATACAATGATTTCCTTTTCGAGTATTTCGATAACGACGAGGAAGAAAACAACCATAAAGAATAATGAAATATTACTTGTTTCTTTTACTTTTTCTGACTTCGGTTTTCAGCTTTGGCCAGAAATCAAAGATCGATCTGAAGACAATCAGGAAAGATCTTAAAAACGAAAAATCTCCCTACAATTACGATAAGCTGATTTTTAAATATAAGGCTTATCCCAAATCGCTGGATACGATAGAATCACAACATCTTTATTATGGAAGGAACTTCAGAGAAGATAAGGTTTCTACCTTGGATGACGATTTTAAAGTTTTAGCAGAATCCTTCAAGAACGGAGACTTTGACGAATGTATCAGGCAGGGAAAGATCCTGTATGAAAAAGATCCTACCAATCTTGATATTCTGCTGATCTTAATGAGGTCTTACGATTCTAAGAAGGAGGGAAGCAATTTCATGCATCATCTCAATCAGTTCCGTACTCTCACGGATGCGGTCAGAAGTTCCGGTGACGGAAAATCTGAGAAAACGGCTTACTTGGTAAATTCCGTAGGAGACGAATACATTTTGTTGAATATTTTAAATCTCGGGCAGGAATACACCCGTGGTTCAAAACCGTCACGAGACGGAATGCTCGACATTTGGCAAAAAGACCAAAATACCGTTTATATCAAAGTACTTTATATAGATATTTAATTTAAAAATAAATTTAAAAACAGCTTAGTGGAATTATATTATTCATTTTCAGCTTTAATCGTTTTAGCATCCATATTTTCATACCTTAATTACAGATTTCTGAAACTTCCGAGTACCATCGGAATTATGGTGATTGCCATTGTTGTTTCCATATTTCTGGTTTCTTTCGGGGAAACTGTACTGCCGAGAACATTCGGACATCTTCATAGCCTGATGAGCAGCATCGATTTCACAGAGGTGCTGATGGGGGCCATGCTTAATTTTCTTCTGTTTGCCGGAGGGATTCATATTAACATAGATGATCTTAAAGAACAATTTCGACCGGTATTGATATTTTCAACGTTAGGCGTTGTGATTTCTACATTTGTAGTGGGCTTCGGAATGTTTTATATTCTGCCTTTTTTGGGGATAGAATTACCTTTTATCTACTGTCTTCTTTTTGGAGCGCTGATTTCGCCAACAGATCCTGTGGCAGTTCTCAGTATCCTGAAACAGGCGAACGTTTCAAAATCCCTGGAAACAAAAGTTGCGGGAGAATCTCTTTTTAATGATGGGATGGCCGTGGTTGTTTTTACGGTTGTACTTCAGCTGGCGATTGGTAACGAGGTTGATCTCGGAGCAGAAAGCATCGGATTGCTGTTGCTGAAAGAAGCTGGAGGCGGATTGTTGCTGGGTATCGTCTTAGGTTGGGTAACTTCCAGGCTGATGCGTGAGGTGGATGATTATATTATTTCCGTCCTGGTAACGCTGTCTGTTGTAATGGGAGGATATCTTATTGCCCGCCAGATGCACATTTCCGGGCCTCTGACTATGGTCGCTGCGGGATTGTTTATGGGTAATTTTAATGTTAAATTTAAAATGAAATCCATTACCCAGGATTATCTGATCAAATTCTGGGAGCTGATTGATGAGATCCTGAATGCTGTCCTTTTCCTGTTCATAGGCTTTGAGCTTTTGGTGATAAAAGATCTTACTCACTTTATGATTCCTGGGCTCGCTGCCATTGTAGTCGTATTGCTGGGAAGGGTGATCTCTATCTACGGGCCTACCAAATTTATGCAACGAACATTCAGTCCGCAGACGGTAAAAGTATTGGTTTGGGGAGGAATACGGGGTGGAGTTTCCATTGCGCTGGCACTTTCAATTCCGAAAAATGAGTACAGTAATGTTGTATTAAGTATTACTTACTGTGTGGTTGTGTTTTCTATTATTGTTCAGGGACTTACCATTGCGAAGGTGGCTAACCCAAACAAAATTGCCAAAGAAGAGCAGGAGCTGGAAACGATCACTTTAAATGAGGAGAAATAACAAACTGTAAATAAATATATTAAAATAAAAATTGTTCTACAGCTTGTAATTCATTCATAGTATAAGATTTCAGATGAGTATCGTTGAAGAAATAAAAGAATCACTCGCCGCATTATCAATTCCTGAAAAAGCAGCATTCTTTCCGAAGTTTTTTAAAACAGGAAAAGGGGAGTACGGTGAGGGCGATTTGTTTTTGGGAGTAACAGTTCCGGATCAGCGTTCCGTTGCTAAAGCTTATTATCCTGGAATCTCTTTAACGGATTTAAGCAAGCTGCTTTCATCAGTATATCACGAACATAGATTAACTGCTTTGTTCATGCTGATTGCGAAATTTGAGAAAACAAAGAATGATGAGATTAAAACTGAAATTATTGATTTTTATCTGAATCATCTGAAATATATAAACAATTGGGATCTGGTAGATTCAAGCTGTTATAAAATTCTGGGCAGATATTGCTTTGAAAATCAGAAAGAAGTACTGCTGAGAAAACTCTCGGTATCTGAAGAAATGTGGCACAAAAGAATCGCTGTTGTCGGAACAATGCATTATGTAAAAAAAAGGTTTTTTTGATCTCACGAAAGAATTTGTTACCCAAAATCTGAAACATCCTCATGATCTGATGCATAAGGCCAACGGCTGGCTGCTTCGCGAAATGGGAAGGAAAGATGAACCGGAACTAATAGGTTATTTAAACCAATATTACAAACAAATGCCCAGAACCTGCCTGAGATATGCCATCGAAAAACTGGATGAAGATCTGAGACAGGATTATCTGAAAGGCAGAATTTAAATATGAAATAAGCATTATGAAAGACTGTATTAAACTGCTTCTCCTATTATTGCCACTATTATTGGTGACGAGTTGTTTCGATATTTTAGATAAAGTAAATGTAAAAGCCGACGGAAGCGGCGAGTACACACTCATCCTGAATGCCAGTAAAAGTAAAACAAGGCTGGCTTCCATCTCCAAAATGGAAACCATAAATGGAAAAAAAGTTCCGAAAAGAGCGGAGATTGAGGCTAAAATTAATGAAGCTGCCAGAATTTTCAAAGCTACCCCGGGAATTTCCAATGTGAAAACTTCTATGGATTTTGATAATTATATTATTAAACTAAGCTGCAGTTTCAGGAAGATTGAAAACATCAATACCGGACTGGATCAGCTGAAAGCCAGAAATATAATCGGGAAAATGGTTCCTACAAATATCTACGGACAAAATCCGGCTAAGAAAGTATTTACCAGAAATAAAGTCAGTACTTTTAAAAGTGATTACGATAAGATGAGCAGTGCCGACAAAGAAATTTTCAATGATGCTCGCTATATTTCCGTGCTACAGTTTGAAAATACAGTTAAATCGCAATCTAATAATCAGTATTCGCTTTCCCCGAACAGAAAAGCGGTAAAGCTGGAAGCCAATGTTTTAGATCTTATCCTTCAGAAAAAACAACTGCAGAACAATATTCTCTTTCAATAATATCAATCACGAATCATGAAATATCTACTACAAAAAACACAAATTATCATCTTTTTCCTGGGTTTCTCTATGATTTTTGCACAGCAACGTATGAAAATGCCCGCTGATGCTCTTTTCTATATGGAAATCAACGGGAAGCAGCTCGATAAAAAAGATCAACTGGCAGAAATTCAATCCTATTTTGCAGGAAGTTGTTAAAAAAGGGAAAGAAAAACCGACATGGACAGATTATTCCAAAACCGGAATCAAATATGATGCGACACAATATCACTATGCATCCTTTAATGATTCGGTACAGGCTTATACGGCAATTTTTCTTCTTGATAATAAGGGTAAATTTCAGGAATTTGTCAATTCAAATAAGAAAACAGGATTGGAAGTCTCCCGAAAAAACAACTATTCTTATGTGAATCTGGATGATGATACTTTTATAGCATGGAACGGTAATCGTGCTGTGCTGAAACTGATCAATTACAACAAACCATATAAGGACAAATGGAATGATGAGACAATTGCAGATAGTGCTGCAGCAGTCATAGATAGTGTAGCTGCTACCGTTGTAGACAGTGCCTATGTTGAAGAACCCGAAAAAGCATTCGATTATAAGGAAGAAATAAAATATCTGAAGGATGATATTAAATATTTAAAAGAAAGCATAAAAGATAATAATGCCGAAATAGCAAGAATTCAAAAAGATATCAAATATCTTGAAAAACATCACGAGTATCCGAAAGAAAAGAAAGATACAACAGATGAAAATTATTCGGACGACAGTGTAGAAGTACAGCCCGTGCCTGGCCCGGAAGAAGATATGGAAGATCTGCAAATCCCCGAATATGATGATTTTAAGAAAGAAATGGATTCTCTGAAAATAGAAAAGTTCAAGGTGGTGAAAAAATTGGCAGAACAATCTTTCGATCAGTATTTTAACTCTAATCTGGAACTTGACGTACCTGCTGAAATGACCGCTTTCCGCGATATCGGCTCTGATGTTTTTATGTACACAGATTATGGGCAAATTGTCAATAACGGAATTTATGGCAAAATGATGAAGCGCTATGAATTCGGAAGCCTTTTTAGTACGATTTACAATTCAAATTCTTCTTATAATCTCTATTTTGATAAAGATAAAGTAAGGTTGGTGAACAGCTATCAGCATAAAAATCATGAAGTTCAGAAAACCGTTTCGGAAATCTATAAAGGACATAAAAATAAAAAGCTTGCGAAACTTATCAGTGAAAAAAGCATTGGCTACTATGCAATTAACGTTGATGGAAGCAAATATTTTGACATGATGTATGCGCTTATGAAAAATGCTGGAGATTCCGGGTACCAGAAAGAAACGGAACTTATTATGGAAACGGTGAAAATCGTTTTGGATGAAGAAGCCATCGCAAAAATAGCTCCCGGAAACGGAATCTTTGTTCTCAATGAATTAAAACCTAAAACCGTAGAATACACAGATTTTGAATATGACGACGATTATAATGAAAAAGAGGTTAAAAAAACAAAAGAAGTAGTGGTTCCGGATTTTACTTTTGCTTTCGCCACACAAAATGAGGGCTATTGGGAGAGAATATTCAACTTACTGGCTACCAATAAAAATACAGCAAAAAACTTTTCTAAAAACCGAGATTTCTACACATTTAAAGAAGATGAAAGTACAGGATTTATGGATGAACTTTTGTTTGCTGTAAAAGATGGAATCGTTTATGTAACTACTGCTGCAAAGAACTTACAACCGCAAAATCAATCGGAAAAGTCAAAAAACTGGATGAAAGATTCTTCAAAATATCCGGCTTCAGGGAGATTTGATATTCAAAGGATTTTAATTGGGCTGGAAAAAGAATTTAAAAGTACTTCCGAAAGAAAAATGCTTGATGTAGTAAGAAAGAATGTTGGTGAGATCTACTTTAAATCAGAATCAAAAGGAGACCGGATAGAAACTGAGATCGACTATTCGGTGAAAAATTCTTCCGAAAACAGTCTCATGTATTTCTTTGATTTGTTTGACGAGATTTATAAAATTAAAGAATCAGACAAAAAGCTGCCGATCTTATAATGAAGAAGAAACTTATTGTCATCGTTGTACTTATTGCAGCGATATTCGTTTATTTTAAATTATATTATCGGGATAAAGAGTTAAAATTTATTCCCCGAAATGCTGATGTGGTCATTCTTATGGATACCAAAAAAGCAACAAGACAATATATATCAAGCTTTCTGAGTCATCCTTCAGAATGGACCAATGATAAAAATAAAGATCGAAATAGAGTTTCCCTTCTTGAATCGGGACTGAAGATTCCGGATTTTTTACAGATTTTTCACCTTCAAAATACAGGGTTTTCCGATTGGTATAGTATTTTGGAGCTTAAAAACAAACGGAAATTCCTGGCTTATTTGCAACAGGAAAAATTTGTTGATAAAGGCAATGGGCTTTTTCATAAAGGGCATATTTTTATTAAAATAGAAGGTGAAAACTGTATTCTGGGAACTTCCGATTCAGCTTTTGAAAATATAAACCGTCTGTTTCTGGCTTTTTCCCAGAGAACGAATTTTACGTCAGATACTTTTATTGATGGGTCTTTAGGGAGTATTTCAGTTATTTCGAATGGTAAAATCCGTAATTTTTCAATCGATATACATGCTGATGATATAGAAATAAAAACTCCTGGCGGTATAAATGATTTCATTTCCCTTATTTCTAAAGTTCAGCAAAAGACTCCTTTCTTTACGGCCGAACTGAACCGCGGAAATATTAGAAATTTCACTGCATTTTTTGATAAAACCTTTCCCGATTCTGCAGGAATTGATTATTTAAAAGCAACGGCTGACCTTGAACAGGTGAATGACACCATTATGACTTACGGATACGATGATGATTTTAATGAAATCGAGAAAAAAACTGTTCAGAAGATCATTCAGCCCAATTATTATATTTCTCTTCAAAGTTCAGATCCTGAAAAGACAGAACAATATTTTGAAAATAAAAAATGGATTAATGCCCAGCAGCAGTTTGTTGCGATTCCTTTCCAGCCGAATGTAATTGAGAAGAAGAAATCAGGTTTTGAGATTAAATCAACGAGGAAAATAATTCAGCCTTCCGATCAGCTCAATGAAAATTATATTTTCATCAGAAATAATGAATTATTATTTTCTAATTTGAAGTCACTTACCTCGAACGAGAAGAAAATAATTTCAGAGATTGACTATATTTTTTATGGAAACAAAGGGCGAAGTTATTATGTTAAGTTAAAGAGTAAAGAAAACAATCTGCCTCTGATTCTGAGGTAGCAAAGGGTTAAAAATGGATTTATCAGACGTTGCCTATATTAAAACATTCGTACATTATTTTCTTCATTTTGTATTTCCAGTATTTATCGCATTGATCTTTTACCGGGAAAACTGGAAAAAAGTATATCTTATTTTATTGGCTACCATGCTCGTAGATCTGGATCATCTTTTTGCAAATCCTGTTTTTGATCCGGACAGAGGGAGTATAGGATTTCATTTTCTACATTCTTATTACGCGATTGCGGTGTATTTTTTGATGCTGTTTTTTAGAGGAAATATAAGAATCATAGGCATTGGACTTTTACTTCATATGCTGACCGATTTTCAGGATTTTTATTGCTGGAATCATTAAAATAAGATTAATATTTTCTTTTAATATTTCAAAAACCATAGATTTTTTGTATTTTGTAAACGCTTATGAAATTAAAAGAACTTTTACATTATACTTATATTTTTCCCATTTTGGCTGTAGGATATTATTTTTCCGGGTTGATGGGAAACGGAATTGTTTTTGATATCATTGCGGGAATTTTATTGACAGGAAGTGTAATTTCTGCGGTTCACCATGCGGAAGTGGTTGCTCATAAAGTGGGAGAGCCTTTCGGGACTATTATTCTGGCGCTTTGCATCACTATTTTGGAGGTCGCCTTAATTATTTCGTTGATGGTAGCCGGTGGCGACCAGGCCATTACGCTGGCCAGGGATACGGTTTTTGCTGCAGTAATGCTGATCCTTAACGGGATTTTGGGAATAGGTATTCTTGTGGGAGGCGTTAAATATTATGAACAGTTTTTTGCGAGAACCTCTGCTACAACGTATCTGGTGAGTATTGTGTCAATTCTTATCCTTACTCTTGTTCTTCCAAATTTTACATCCAGTGTCAATGGACCTTTCTATAATCAGGCGCAACTGATATTCGTTTCGATTGCGTGCCTTGTCATTTATGGTGTTTTCCTGATGGTGCAGACGGTAAGACACCGTAATTATTTTATCGTACCGGACGAACATCCTGAAGAAAATTATATACCTTCTTTTCAAAAAACGATGATCAGTTTTGTTTTTCTTGTAATCTGCCTTGCGATTGTTGTGCTCATGGCAAAAGGACTTTCGGGAACTATAGAAAATATGGTTCAAAGCCTTGGGGCGCCAAAATCATTGGTAGGAGTAATCATTGCGGCGGTCGTATTATTGCCGGAAGGTCTTGCAGCAATCAGAGCGGCGCGCAGTAATCAGATTCAGTCGAGTCTTAATCTGGCGTTAGGTTCTGCTTTGGCAAGTATCGGGCTTACGATTCCGGCAGTTTCCATAGTCTGTATTATGTATGATATACCGCTGGTATTAGGGTTGGATAAAAAGGATATTATTTTGCTTTCCTTATCGGTGTTTATTGTCATGCTTTCCTTAAGTCGCGGAAAGACCAATATTCTGTATGGAACGGTTCTTCTGGTAAATCTTGCCGCATACATTTTCACAGTTATTGTTCCGTAAAATGTCAGATTTTAATAATTCAACTATAATCTTCTCGCAAGATCCATTTTGAAGGCCATAAGTTTGGCGATATTTTCAGATTTATAGATTGCCATGTCGGCATTTTCGCCAACGAAATGCTCTTCAATTGTTACTTTCCAAAGCTCAAGCCAGCGGTCAAAATGTTTTTGTTCCATAGCCTGGATTTCATTGATGGGGAAGTGGGCGCCCATAGGATTTCCTTTATAGGTCATCTGCCCGAACAGTATGGATTCCCAGAAAGAATACATCTTCGGCAAATGTTTGTCCCATTCTACTTTAGCAATATCGGTAAAAAAGAAACTTATTGTGTCGTCTTTAATGACTTTCGCATAAAATGAATTAACAAGATGCTCAATATCTTCTCTTGATTGCAGCTTTTTCATATCTCAAATTTAGTTTAAAATTTATTCTGAAATTCAATCATGAGGTTGATAAATTTCATATCAACAATGTTTTATCTTTGCATATTGTTTTAAATTCAGAGAATTAAAATTTAAAGGAGATAAAAATGGCAAAAGGATTCAGGCAGAAAATTCGCCAGAAGAATACTGATAACAGCGGCTTCGGAGATTATGCTTCGGGACGGTTTATCAACAAAGACGGCCTTCCGAATGTGAATAAGAAAGGGGTGAATATTTTCAACCGTTTCAGCTGGTATCATACGATGCTTGATCTTTCGACGTTCCATTTTCTGTCTTATCTGGTGATCGCTTATATTCTTGTAAATCTCTTTTTTGCATTAATATATTATCTCATCGGTGTTGAGCATTTGACAGGTATTGATAAAAGTGATCCTCTGAATGAATTTATTGATGTGTTTTTCTTCAGTTCGCAGACCTTTACTACAGTAGGTTACGGGAGAATTGCTCCTGTAGGTTTTATGGCAAGTCTGGTGGCCACTTTTGAGGCTTTCCTCGGATTGCTTACCTTTGCGATTGCAACGGGACTTTTTTACGGAAGGTTTTCAAGGCCGAGAGCCTATCTGAAATTTTCTGATATTGCTCTCATTGCTCCTTTTAAAGATGGAACAGCATTGATGTTCAGGCTTGCGCCTTATAAAAATAATTCTTTAACGGATGCCGATATCATCGTTTCAGCGGCTATTGAAGTTATTGAAAGTAGTGCTTCCAGAAGCAATTTTTATACATTGAAAACACAACTGAGCAAAATCAATACACTGGCGCTGAACTGGACTATTGTTCATAAGATTGATGAAGATTCGCCGTTTTACGGTTTTTCTGAAGAGGATTTTAAAAATACGGATATTGAAATTATCGTTCATTTGCGTGCATTCGACGAGGTTTTTTCCAATACTGTGGTGCAGAGAACGTCATATATATCAAAAGAGATTGTGTACGGAGCCAAATTTGTTCCCATGTATTATCCTGATGAACACAATCTTTCAACAGTGCTAAATCTGGATAAAATCAACCATTATCAACCAGCGGACCTTCCGGTATTTCAGCAAGAAACTGAATAATGAATTTAGAATTTTACAAAAAACAGGCTTTACAGAAGCAAAAAGAGCATAAAAAGTTTTTGGATGGCATTAAAAAAAAGCCGCCAAAAAATCTGGATTATGTAGTTCAGGAAACCCATGATGAAGTTTTCGAAACAATCAACTGTCTGCAATGCGCAAATTGCTGCAAAACTACAGGACCGCTGTACACAGAGAAAGATATTGAAAGAATTGCTAAGCATCTCCGCATGAAGCCCGCTGATTTTGAGACTAAATATTTGCGTACAGACGAAGACAACGACAAAGTTTTACAGAATCTTCCCTGCTTTTTTTTAAACAGCGACAATACCTGCTCTATCTACGATGTACGTCCCAAAGCTTGCCGCGAATACCCACATACTGACAGAAAAAAGATCTATCAGATCAATAATCTTACCATGAAAAATACGCTTATATGCCCCGCAGCATACGAGTTTGTGGAGAGAATTATGAAAAATTTAGCAAAATGATTTATTATTCAAAATCATTCTTAAATAATTATAAAGTACGTTAAATAAAGGCTTCCCGGATAATATTCTTTAAATCGCCGGCGTTTTAGCTAAACAAACCATATTAAAAATATTAATTATTATGAAGAAGTTAGTTTTAACAGCAGCGTTTACATTAGTCGGAGTAATCGCAGTATCGGCTCAGACGGAACAACAGAACCCGTCGCAAAATCAAAATTCTAGTAACCCATCGACAACTCAGACACAACAGGATCCACAGGCAGCTTCAAGTTCCGGGACTAACACAACAACGACTGCCCAAGACCAGAATACGGCAGCAACTGCAACGGTAGATGCATCTGCGGCAACCACCGCGACTGATGCTTCAGCAAGTGTAACCACAGATCCGAATGCAGCAGCTACCAAACCTAATGACGAAGCAACTAAAGAAGAGAAAAAGTCTAAAAAGAAAAAGTCAAAGTAAGTATTTAAGCAAAGTAGAAATGAATCCTGGAATTTTATATTCCGGGATTTTTCTTCAACCTGTTTATAATGTAAATTGTCTTAATTTGTTATAAATCAAGTTAAAACATTTCTACCATCTACCACTTTGTACGATTATTGTACTAACCAGAACACAACCAACCACAAATCATTTATAATATGAAAAAGTTAATTTTAGCGACAGCGTTCGCAATGTTTGGAACGATCGCAGTATCTGCACAGACAACACAAACAACAACAGTTGACACGGCAAGACCTGATACTACCAAGAACAAGGACATGAGAACCGACAACATGAATACCGGAACTACCGGTACCATGAACAACGGTAATGCCGATGGTACTGTGAATAGTACTAAAGATTGGGACAAATCTAAGACTGATACTACCGCCCTGAAAAATAAAGATGCAACCACCGGCGATAGAAAAATGAAAAAGAAAAATAAGTAGATAATGCATAATATCGAAATCCTGAATATATTTTCAGGATTTTTTTTGTGCTATATTTTCAATTAAATCTATCGGGAGATCTTCATTCCGGGAAATTGTACTGCGCTTTTGAAAACGTACACACTCCGGAGCCATTCTGTAACTAGGAATATCACAAAAAAAAGTAGTCTATCGTAGACTACTTTTTTCATCTACAAATGTAAACAAATTCTTTTTACTTCCAAACACAACAAATTGTTTTCTAATTTCTTAGTTTTGTTCATCATAAAGTCTTTAAAAAAAAACTTGGAGCAAAACGGGCGCAATCTCACACCTCGTTTTTCACCTGTTTTTTAAAAATCTTCGCAATGGTGGGGCTTGTGTGTAAAAAAAGTAGTCTAGGTTAGACTACTTTTTATACACAACATGAGACTAAAAATGATTCCCTCTAAAGCCCTCTCCCTCAAACGCTTTTGCGTGGTATTGCTGTGCTTTTTAGTGGTCTTGGTATCATCATTGTTGAGCGCTCAAACTTTTTTAAAATCCGATTCTGTAGTCTTTGTATCCGAAGACTCGTATTTGTATGCAGAATCTCCAGTATATATTTCCAGTCAAAACCTGAGAAAAGCATCTTTTAAGAAGTGGTCCGGGGTTTTGATCAAAACATCTTGTTCCAGAGTTTCTCGTAAGAAGTCCATAAATAGTCCAACGGAGAATACTTGTTATAAAAGCTGTCCGACAGGCAAACACAGTCTTGGACTGTTTCCTAATTCTTCTTCAATAGCTTTTATCGGAAGCTCTGCTCCGGTAAAGCTTCAGCATAAAATAATACCATCTTCCTTTTTTCTATTGATAAGCGCAAGAAGGGATGAGGAAAAACGTATTTATATTTCTTCTCTTCCTTTTCAAATTATACGCATTACCATCAATCATTTCGGCCGTCCTCCGCCTAACCTTAAACACTGATAACAAGAATCTTTTATCACAAATGACACAAACTGTTGAACGCCAATAAAAACAAATGCTTTAGCAAAGGAGATTATCCACTCTGTTTGTCATCCCGTAGGGATCTCAGCAAAGAATTCCACATAATATTTGTGAAATTAGTGTTCAACCATTAGTGCCATTCGTGTTTCGTCAATTCGCGTGTTTTTTCGTAACAAGGTGAAGAAAAAATATATCGAGAATGACATTTATCCTCAAACTCACAAGCTTCTCGATACGATTTTTTCAAAATCTACTCGAAGTGACGAGCCTGTCGAAGCTATTATTGAGTCGGAGGGTTTTAGGGTTGGGGTGGAATATGGGATGGTTTGAGAGGGGAAATAGTGGCTTCGAGTCACCTCAGCCACCAGGACTCTCCCACACTCAAACTCTAAAACCCCTTCAACTCTAAAAACTCTGCGAGCTCCTATAAGTGAAACGCCTTTGTGAAACTTAAAAACACATCATATAAAAAAATCTTAGCGCACTTCGTGTTCAAATAACAAAGTCATCAAAAAATACAAACAACAAACATAAATACAAAACAATGAAACATTTATTTACAACCGCTGTTCTGCTTATCAGTATGACAGCATTTGCGCAAGTGGGGATTAATAATACTTCTCCCAAAGCCACTCTAGACATTACTCCTAAAACCACTGACGGCAGCAAGCCGGAAGGACTTCTTATTCCGCAATTGGATGGCAATTCGCTCAAGACAGTAGCGTACGGAACAGCCCAAAAAGGAGTGATTGTTTATGCCAAATCGGCAGCTAGTCCCACGGATACCAAAACCGTTAATGTCACTATAGAAGGTTACTATTACTTCGATGGCAGTGCATGGCAGAAAATGAACGGCGCAGCATCGGGTGACACCACCAACGATGCGTGGATCAATGACACAACTAACGGTCTGGTAAAATTAGGAACGAAAGCAGATGGTACAGCAAGAACAGTCGGATCGGATTTTGTCGCTAAGGACAATGGTCAAATTGGAATAGGAACAAGCAGCCCGGATGCCAGTGCTGCTTTAGAAGTTGCTTCTACCAACAAAGGAATGCTTATTCCCAGAGTGACACTAACAGGCTCTACAGACCAAACGACAATACCTTCACCTGCTACAGGATTGATGGTTTACAATACTGGCAGCAGTGCTCTTACATATAAGGGGTTTATTTTTTGGAATGGAACGGAATGGAGGACATTTAATAACTCTTCTACCTCAGATACTAGTACTGGTTTCAGTTCTTCTATACTTGGTTATGATCCTGTAAAATCAGCTTCCCGCACAGTACCTTCAACATTTTCTGGAGCAACAGTCACAGAAGTAGGGTGTAAAAAAAACATAGGTAATGGTCATGTATATTGTGCTTATCAGTTATCTACAGGCATGAACTTCTATAATACCTTTTCACTGGCAAAAAACATAGGTGGCTATATAGTAACAATGACATCCAATGCTGAAAGAGCTTGGGTTAATACAAATATACTTGCAAACACAACAGGATATAATTTGAACAGCAATATCTGGATAGGGTATAATAAAGTTGCATTTCCTGGTAATCCTACCCAATTTGTCTGGATAACAGGTGAGGATTGGGCTATTGATTGGACTACATCTCCTACTTCAACTCCAGAAAACTGGTTTAGCAGCGGTGAACCCAATAACCAATCGGGCGTTGAAGGAAGCTGTCATATCTGGGCAACAGCAAGTTATAGCAATAGAAAATGGAATGATTCAACTGGATCAATAACTTCTACTGCTGCACCCACTGGGCCAATTGTATCATTTGATCAGGTGATTGTAGAATTTAACGAATAAAATGCTTTGTACAGAACTTTTTCAATACATAATGTAATAATAAAATTACTGAACCCCAACCCTCAAAGGTTTCCAAAACCTGTGAGGGTTTAATAACCACAATTCTATACCTCAACAATTAAAAAATAATAAAGAATGTCCAATATATTACACAAAATAAAAGCCTATTTATACGATAACACTTTAACGAAAGACAATCCCAATGATTTCACGGCAAGAACCATCAGCGAGCGAAGCCTCAATGTCAAAAGAATCTGCCAGTCAGCGGTAAGCCGAGGAGGTGCCGATATCTCTGCGGCTTCCATGGAGCATGCCACAGAATTGTTTCTAAAAGAAATGGCCTACCAGCTTTGCGACGGGTATTCCATCAATACCGGTTACTTTACGGCAAGCACCACTATTCGTGGGGTGTTCGACAGTCCTTCGGAGAAGTTTAATAAGGATAAGCACAGTATTATTTTCCAGTTCAACCAGGGAGAAAAGCTGAGGGCAGAAATTCCCAATATTGAAGTCGATATCCTAGGTCTGGCAGAAGCTTCTTCCGTGATCCTCCAGGTAACGGATGTGAAGAGCGGTTCAGTCAACGATATCCTTACTCCGGGTAAAAACCTGAAGATCGTGGGCAGCAAGATTAAAATCATGGGTGATGATCCTACGCGGGGCGTGTATTTCGTTAATACGGCTACCCAGTCCAGAACCCAGGTGGAAGCGTTTGATATTGTCGTCAACAATCCTTCGGAGCTTATTGTGGTCATTCCCGCATTACCTGCCGGAAGCTACACCCTGGAAGTGTTGACCCAATACACTGAAGGCAGCCTGCTAAAGCAAACCAGAACGGCTTCTCTGGATAAATTGCTGACGGTAGAATAGCCATCATTGTGCAGCTTTTCCAGATCGGCCGATCCCACAGGCACGAGTGGGTGAGTCCCACAGCCTCGGACCGGTTAGTCCCACAGGTACGTGTGGGATGGTGCCACAGGCGGGAGGCATTCCGGATAAAATTTAACATTTATTTCACCAACGGCTCCGGCTGGGTAGTAGAACTCCCGGCCGGAGTTTTTTTGTGGCTTCGACTCCGCTCAGCCACCATGGAGTCGGAGATTGGGAGTTTGAGTGTCAGAGGGTTTTAGGGTGAGAGCGTTTTAGAGTATCTGGGTATAGGAGTTTCTACGGAACGGCAAAAGGTTGTCAGCTGGCGGACCCTGAGGCTCTCGAAGGGTTGCGTACACTGGAAGGACTGGTGGCTTCGAGAGCCTCAGCCACCATTGATACTGAGTTTAAGGATTGATATTTTTAGAGTCGGAGAGTTGTAGAGGGTATCTTGGTGGCTGAGCGGAGCCGAAGTCACAAAGACTTTTAAGATTCGCAATCATTTGCTGAGTGTTAGTGGGAAAAATAAGCATATAGCAAATTACCTCTTGCGAGCATAGCGTTAATGAGGATAGCAACTTATTATCAGAGATTCTTCACTGCGCTTCTCTGTGTTCAGAATGACAAGGAGTGTGGTAATGTTTGCGAGTTTAAAAGAGACAGGGTTATCTTCAGGGATATCTTGTGTTGCTATAATTTGCTGAGTGAAACGCCTTTGCGAACGGAAAAATAAGCATACAGCAAATTACCTCTTGCGAACGTTGCGTTAATAACTATAACAGCTTATTATCAGAGATTCTTCACTTCGCTTCGCTGTGTTCAGAATGATCTGTGTTAAAAAGCAAATTATTTAACAAAAATCTTCTCTATATTTTTCTTTATTCTTTCCGATAGCAAATGCTTGTTTTAAGAGTTTATTGGCAAGAGCTATCTTTGCCACTCTTTCTGCTTTTCCGTTTTTGATAAGTCTTTCATACATTTCTTTACATTTTTTATTCCAGCGTTTGGCTGACCAGCTGCATAGATACAATAGCTTTCTGATCTGAGATTTACCCATCTTACAAATACTTGAGCGTCCTCTCACACGGCTTCCGCTTTCATAAATCCGAGGACTGAATCCTACAAAAGCAATGAGTTGCTTATGATGTTCGAACTTTTTAAAATTATCTGTAATCACAATGAGCATAATAGCTGTTTTTATTCCGATTCCGGGAATACTGGTAAGACATTCAATGGTTTGTTCAAATTCTTCCAAGGCCAGCCTTTCTATCTCCGATTCCAATATTTCTTTTCCTAGTCGAAGTTGTTCTATGGAATTGTTCATTTCTATTTCTAACTTTTCATCCAGAAAACCACTGCTTCTGAAAGCTTCCAACTGATTATAAGTCTGACTGGTTTGTTTCTGAATCATTTGGATTCTTGTATGCATTTGACGAATTCTGATGCACGTTTTACTCTCAGGATTCCACAAACTCAACTCATCCAAATTCTTTTTCCCATATTCAGCAATAACCTTCGAATCTGCTTTATCCGTTTTGGCTCGTTTGAGTCTTGATTGAGCATAACGTTTGATGGAAAGAGGATTTTCTACCACTACATTAATCCCCTGTGAATAAAGATATTCTGCTAAAGGAAGATAATAAGTACCTGAAGCTTCCATCACTACTATATCTTCTTTTTCAATGAAAGTTATCAGTTTTTCAAAACCTAATAATTTATTGCTTAAGACCTTATGCTTCCAAAGATTCCCTTCCAAAAAGCTTACATCAAAAACTTGCTTACTAATGTCAATTCCTATAATTTTACCCATACCTATAATTTTACAGGAAAAGAGAATACTACTATTACCTATCTATCCTAAATACAGGCTTGTTGCCTAATGATCTGTTCAGGTTTGGTAGTAAAAGAGTAAAGGGATTAACATTCCGAACGGTCTGTGAGACTAATGACAATTGATAACCTTATTCTTTACTCTCTTTTCCTTCTTGTTTGTTAAATCTAATATTTTGCAAACATAGGATGACAAGGTGTGCGGGACGACGTGTGAAGGCTTAGGTGTGAGAGTTTTAAGCTTTAAAAACAAAAAAGCGCTGAATAAATCAACGCTTTCTCCTTTCACTTTTTACTTTTATCCCATTTATAATCCCGGGAACAGGTTGTATGAAAAAAGGTCGGGAAATTTTCCCAACCTTTATATTTTATACGACTCCCTGAGCAAGCATTGCTTCTGCAACTTTCACGAAACCGGCGATATTAGCGCCTTTTACGTAGTTTACATAGCCGTCTTCCTCTTTACCGTAGTCTCTGCATGCTTTATGAATTCCGATCATGATTTCTTTTAGTCTTGCGTCTACCTCTTCTGAGGTCCAGTTTAGGCGGATAGAGTTTTGTGTCATTTCAAGACCTGAAGTCGCAACTCCACCAGCATTGGAAGCTTTCCCCGGAGAGAATAGCACTTTATTATCAAGGAAATAATTAATGGCGTCTAACGTTGAAGGCATATTAGCTGCTTCCGTTACACAAACGCATCCGTTTTCAACCAATTGTTTAGCATCATCAAGATCAAGCTCATTCTGGGTTGCAGAAGGGATGGCTACATCACATTTTATTTCCCAAGGACGTTTTCCTGCAAAAAATTGTGCAGAAGGGTATTTTTTAGCATAGTCTTCAGCTCTGTTGTTTCCTGAAGATCTTAATTCTAAAAGATAATCGATTTTTTCACCGTCGATACCGTCTTTATCATAAACATAACCGTCAGGTCCGGAGATGGTAACTACTTTACCACCAAGTTCAGATACTTTTTTGATAACCCCCCAGGCTACGTTTCCGAAACCTGAAACCGTTACGATTTTATCTTTGAAAGTTTGCCCGATTGTTTTAAGCATCTGTTCAGCAAAGTAAACCACACCGTATCCTGTAGCTTCAGGACGGATCAGTGAACCACCGTAGGCAAGACCTTTACCGGTAAGTACTCCTGTAAATTCATTTCTGATCTTTTTGTACTGCCCGAATAAATACCCGATCTCTCTGGCACCAACACCGATATCTCCCGCAGGAACATCGGTTTCCGGCCCTATATGTTTGCACAGTTCTGTCATGAATGCCTGGCAGAAACGCATTACTTCCATATCAGATTTTCCTTGCGGATCAAAGTCTGAACCTCCTTTTCCACCACCCATCGGAAGCGTAGTAAGAGAGTTTTTAAATACCTGCTCGAATGCTAAGAATTTAAGAACCGAAAGATTTACCGTAGGATGGAAACGGATTCCTCCTTTATATGGCCCGATAGCAGAGTTCATCTGAATTCTGAACCCTCTGTTTACCTGGATTTCTCCCTTATCGTCAACCCACGGAACTCTGAAGATGATGATTCTTTCAGCTTCCGCCATTCTTTCAAGAAGTTTCATTCCCGTATATTCCTTTTTGGTCATAATAAACGGAATTACTGTAACAGCAACTTCTTTTACGGCTTGTAAAAATTCTGGCTCATTAGGGTTCTTGGCCTCAATTTTTGCTATAAACTCTTGGATTTTCTGGTCAATATTATATTGTTCCATATATTAGGGTTGAATATTATTGCCAACAAATTTAATTTTTTTTTCAAGATTCACAACACCTTAATGAATGATTGTTGAAAGTTTAATAATATAAATACTTAATATTATTAAATTGATAATTTACGCTTTAATATTATTAAAAATTAAATGTTATGTTTAAAATAATGCAATATTAAGAAAAGGTTAAATCTCACATTGCTAAAAATTGTCTCCCTGAAAGTGATTTTACTCTCCCCAAAAGTTCCAATTCCAGAATTATGGGTAAAATTTTGTGGGACGAAAGCTCTGTTCTTTCTATGATATCATCCAGAGAAATCTTCGGATTACCTGAAATAATATTGAATATTAATTGTTGTGATTCAGTGAATTGAATATTAATTTCACTGTGGGAAAACAATTCTTCTATTTTTTCTTTAGGCTTTTTAATTCCCAAATTATCAATGAGATCTTTCACCGTAGAAATTGCTGCCGCCTTATTCTGAAATATGAGATGATTGCAGCCCTGACTTTGCTTTTCGGTAATTTTTCCGGGAAGCGCAAATACTTCACGATTATACTGATTGGCAAAAGTTGCCGTACTTATCGATCCGCCTCCGAAAGCTGTTTCAACAACAATTGTCGCAGGAGAAATACCGGCTACGATCCGGTTTCGTTGAATGAAATTTTCCCGGTCAGGTTTTCGTGAAGAATTAAATTCTGTGAATAATGCCCCGCCTTCTTCTATAATCTTTTCAGAAAGTTTGCGGTTTTTTGAAGGATACATGGTATGAAAGCCGTGTGCTAATACAGCCGCCGTGGAAATATTGTTCTGTAGAGATTGTTCGTGAACTTCTTTATCGATACCTAATGCAAGGCCGCTGACTGAAATGAAATTGCAGGATTGTGTTTCTTCAAAAAAAGAATGAAGAAACTGGCTGCCATAAGAAGTCATATTTCTCGTTCCTACAATGCTTATTTTTTGTTTTGTATCATCAAAGTTTCCCTTCTGATACAATATGACCGGAGCATCATAGCATTCATTTAACAGCTGGGGAAGCTCTCCAAGATGTCTCAAATTGATCTGGATATTATTCTTTTCACAGAATGAAAGCTCATTTTCAGCAAATTTAAGGTGTTCGGGATTTCCGATATCTGAAACAATTTTGTAGCCCAGCCCGTCAATCTTTTTATATTCTTTTCTGGTATTTTGCCAGGCATTTTTTGCACTTCCGAAAATTCGTACAAGCTTGTAGAAGTTGATGTCGCCGATTAAGTTGCATTCGCGTAGGGCAATGGAATAAAGATGTTCTTCAGAATACATTTGTGTTGTTTTGACAAATGTAGAAAATTTTAACGTTAATTTAAATATTGTTCAAACTTAAACCTTTTTTTTCTCAGTTCATCCAGGTGTTCCCAGATGTCATCTCTCTTTTTGTAAGGAAGTTCCATGAAATCTTCAGGATGATTTTCTTTGTATTCCTGCCAGAGTTTATCGTCTTTTTTCGCTGTAATAATTGGGAAATTCCCAGATAAATCTTTTCTTTTTATCTCCCACCTTTTTAAATAGTAAAGCCAGAATAATGCCCACTACAGCTCCTGCAAGATGCGCCTGCCATGCAATTTTACTCGGTTCCTGAAGATTGTAAAATAATTCTTCCGGCAGCATTCCCCAGACAAGACTGCCATAGTATAATACGACGAGTAAAGATATGGTGAGCAGTTTCATATTCCATTTGAAAATACCACTGAAGAAAAGAAAGAATGCAAGTACATATACGACACCGCTGGCCCCGATTGTGCATGTATAAAGGTATTCCCCCGTCATAAAATCAATAGGCGGAAGAAGCCATACGAGCAAACCTGTAGCCAGCCATCCCAAAACAAAAACTCTGTTGGCCACCAATGGATAAAACTGATACAGAAGAAACATGAGAATAGCAATAGGAATGGAATTCCCTACAATATGGTCGATATTTCCATGTAAGAGGGGAGACGTGATAATCCCAACCAAACCTTCCGGAAGAAGGGGAATAATGGCTCCAAAACAACTTTCAAAAAAGCCAAGAAATTGAAGGAAATATCCCAGCCACATGGCGGTAAGCATGAGCAGGGGACTGATGATCGCTTTTTTTGGAAATTACGTTGTTTTTTAGCATGAAATGTTTATGTCAAATGAAAAGCCAATGATAAATTTCGGAAAATTTGTCGATGAATTGATTAGTTATTTGTTTTATTTCAGCCAAAAAGTAATGATTTCATTGGCATTTATTCAGGTTTATTTTGTCTGTCATTAAAATTTAAGTAAAAACAGATGGAAAGGATATAAAATCAACAAAGCGTGGATTTGCAGATGTAATTTGTCTCATCCAATTTATATTTAATATTTTTGTGTAGAATTTTTGTAAAATGAAATCCTGAACTCATGAAGAAGTTTTTATTAATTCTTTCCCTTTCTTTGGGAATTTTCAGCAGTGCCCAGATCATTCTTGATACAGCTTCTGTAAAAATTGATACAGTAAAACACTGGTCGGTTTTGGGCAAGCAGACTTTAATGATCAATCAGGCGGCATTCTCCAACTGGGTAGGAGGAGGTGGCAATAATGTCGGCTGGCTGGCAGGTGTAGATTACAACATTACCTATGAAAAAGACAACGATCTCTGGGAGAATATTATTCTCCTGAATTATGGACAGAATGATACCAAAGGGCTTGGCGTAAGAAAAACCCAGGATGTCATCAATGTTTCCACAAACTACGGAAGAAAGGTTTCTAAAAGCTGGTATCTTTCCGCGGGAGCCGGGATAATATCTCAGTTTACGGTAGGGTACGAAGACGGTAATAATCCCGAAGCCAAGAAAATTTCCAACTTTATGGCTCCCGGCTATCTGAATGTCGGTATGGGGATCACGTACAGACCCAACGATAATGTTAATGTAACATTGCGCCCTTCGAATGCCAGATGGGCTTTTGTTTTTGATAAAGACCTTCAGGTTGCAGGAACGTACGGATTGAAAGCAGATGGAGATAATTCTTTGCTGCAGTACGGTTTCCTGGGAACGGCTTATTATAAATTTAAATTGATGGAAAACGTGAATGTTACCAATACAGCTTCCGTTTTCTCCAATTATCTGGACCATCCTGAAAGACTGGTTCTTGCCTATGGGATGATACTTAATTTAAAGGTTAATAAATTTATTTCATCCAATATCACCGTCGATTTGATGTATGATCACAATCAGATCAAAAGAACACAGCTGAAACAAACTTTGGGCGTTGGTTTTGCCTATATTCTGGATAATGGCGTGAAGCGTTCCGGAAGAAAAGACAGCCAGTGGTGGATTAAAAAATAATCATCATCAATTTGAATAATAGTGCAAAATATCAATAGGAGTGGGCTTTAGCCCACTTTTTTTATTTAATAAACGAAAGGCTTTAGCCGAAATTTAAACAGCAGCTACCGCGAATATTTTCACAAAATCATACCCATGTAGTGTAACGGCTTTGTGAACTTAAACGTGTAGTAATCAAAAAAACTTTGTGAGTTTTGTGTTCCAAGTATAAGTCATCTCTTCTCAACAGTGAAAAAGTGTTGTCATTTGCTGAGTGAAACGCCTTTGCGAACAAAAAGATAAACAAAATCATTTCAAAAAATCATTGTGTCTCTTAGCGTGGTAAAACAAAAAAACAAAAGCACCTCAATTTGAAGTGCTTTTTATTATCAATTATATATTGTTAAAACTCTATATCAACTTCAAGTTTCTCAGCTAAAAGCTTTGAAATTTTTTCTTTTAAAGGCTCAATATCGATATTCTGCATCGCATCATTTGCGAAAGCATATAATAACAGCGCCTGAGCTTCTTTTTTTAGAGATACCTCTTGCTCTCAGATAGAACAAAGCATCTTCATTCAACTGCCCAACAGTACAGCCGTGAGAACATTTCACATCATCTGCAAAAATCTCCAGCTGAGGTTTTGTATCGATGATTGCACCTTCACTCAATAAAACATTGTTGTTTTGCTGATAAGCATTCGTTTTCTGAGCAATTTTATCCACAAAAACTTTCCCGTTAAAAACGCCGTGAGATTTTCCGTCAAAAATACCTTTGTAGTTCTGATAGCTTTCACAGTTTGGTTGATTGTGGTGAACAGCGGTGTGGTGATCTACAAGCTGATCTTTTCCGATAATCGTGATTCCATTCATGAATGAATTGATATTCGATCCGTTATGGATAAAATCAAGATTATTTCTTACCAGTTTACCTCCGAAAGAGAACGTATTCACAGTTGTTAAGCTGTCTTTTTCCTGTCTTGCAAAAGTATTGTCAATTAAATAAGAAGTATCATTATCATTCTGCAATTTATGCCAGTCTGCTTTTGCATTCGGATACGTGAAAATCTCTGTCACAGAATTGGTCAATACATAAGTACTGTCAAAATTATGATGACTTTCAATGATTTCCACTTTGGCACCTTCCTCTACGATCAATAAATTTCTTGTGTTGTAGAAAGTATTTTCTTCCTGATTTTGAGAAATATAGAAAACGTGAATTGGTCTTTCAATTACAATGTTTTTAGGAACTTTCAAGAAAAAGCCATACTTGCAGTAAGCCTGATTCAGATTGGTAAAAGCAGATTTATCTGAAGCAATCGTATTAAAATATTTCTCGAAAACATCTTTGTGTTTCTCATCATTTAAAGCATAATTGAAGGAAAGAAACTCAACGTTTTCAATGGAAACTTTTGATAATTCTTTGTCAAGTTTACCATTGACGAAAGTAATCCAGTCAAAGTTTTCTTCACCCAAATGCAATTCATCCAACTGCTCCTTGGTGATATTGTGATTTTCCTTCGGGAAGAAGTTATATGCTTTTTCAGTGATCTCTTTTAGGCTGGTATATTTATATTCTTCGTCTTTTTTTAGTCGGAAAGCCCGCATGCTCAAACCTTTGAAGAGCCGCCTTTCTATCCTCATCCAGAAACCTGTGATGAAGGCTCTCTAAAAATTCATGATGGTTTTCTGTAATCTGTTCTTTTAATGCCATTACTGGTATATCTGTGGTTTGCACCATTTTTTCTTTTTTTGTTTGGCTAAAATTGTTAAACTGAGAGATCAATCTAAATCTCTGAATTTTTTTAATCTTTTAATTAATTTAAAAGCCAGTCATATCCTTTTTCTTCCAGTTCCAAAGCAAGAGATTTGTCACCTGTTTTGATGATTTTTCCGTTTGCTAAAACATGAACGAAGTCCGGTTGAATATAATTAAGCAATCTTTGATAATGCGTAATCAAAAGCACTGCATTTCCTTCATTTTTGAAAGCATTTACACCGTCAGCAACAATTCTCAATGCATCAATGTCTAATCCTGAATCTGTTTCATCAAGAATAGCCAGTTTCGGATCAAGCATCATCATCTGGAAAATCTCGTTTCTTTTCTTTTCACCTCCCGAAAATCCTTCGTTTAATGATCTTGAAAGAAAATCTTTTTTGATGCCTAACTTTTCAGATTTTTCACGAATCATTGCCAACATTTCTTTCGCTGGCATTTCATCCAATCCGTTTGCTTTTCTGTTTTCATTCATCGCTGCTTTGATGAAGTTGGTTACAGAAACTCCCGGAATTTCTACCGGATACTGGAAAGATAAGAAAATCCCTTTGTGCGCTCTGTCTTCAGGAGCATCTTCGATAATATCCTCTCCTCTGAAGATAATTTCCCCGTCGGTTACTTCATAATCTTCTTTTCCTGCGATAACAGAAGAAAGAGTAGATTTACCGGCTCCGTTTGGTCCCATGATCGCATGAACTTCCCCCCGGTTTTATTTCAA
Source organism: Chryseobacterium sp. POE27 (assembly GCF_039727685.1). Classification (NCBI taxonomy): domain Bacteria; kingdom Pseudomonadati; phylum Bacteroidota; class Flavobacteriia; order Flavobacteriales; family Weeksellaceae; genus Chryseobacterium; species Chryseobacterium sp. POE27. Next base: position 2,643,992 of record NZ_CP152475.1, on the reverse strand, counting down.
GATTGATTCCTTTTAAAATTTCTGCGCCGTCTTCAATTTTGGCGTGCAAGTTTTTTATCTCTAACATATATTTTAGTTTATCGCAAGGTTAGATTTTGAGTATATCCTTTATAACACTAAACTACAATTACAAAGGCATTAACGCTGGCGAATGAAATACTATTTTTATTTTTTATTTAAACATTAAGAATTTAAGTTGATTCTAAATGTTTTTTTATTTTCCTTTCGAATTAAAAATCCTTATGATTTAGAGATCCTTCACTCCGCTTCTGAACTTCGTTCGTAAACCTTCAGTTTATGTTCAGAATGACAGATGTTCGACCTTCTAAGTCAATTTATCCCACAGAACCCTCCAAAGAAATCTCCAGTAATTTTTGGGCTTCAATGGCAAATTCCATTGGAAGTTTATTTAAAACTTCTTTACTGAAACCATTTACGATCAAGGCGATTGCTCTTTCCGTATCGATGCCTCTCTGGTTGCAGTAGAAAATCTGATCTTCCCCGATTTTTGAAGTTGTCGCTTCGTGTTCCAATTGAGCTGTCGGATCTTTTATCTCGATGTATGGGAAAGTATGTGCCCCACATTCATTACCCATCAACAAAGAGTCGCACTGCGAAAAGTTTCTTGCTCCTTTTGCAGAAGGCATTACTTTTACCAAACCTCTGTATGAATTCTGAGATTTCCCGGCAGAAATACCTTTGGAAATAATTGTTGATTTTGTATTCTTTCCGATGTGGATCATTTTTGTTCCTGTATCTGCATATTGGTGATTGTTGGTCACAGCAATAGAGTAGAACTCACCGATTGAATTGTCACCTTTTAGGATACAAGAAGGATATTTCCATGTTACTGCAGAACCTGTTTCCACCTGAGTCCAGGAAATTTTCGCATTCTTTTCGCAAAGTCCTCTTTTCGTTACGAAATTGAAAACTCCTCCTTTTCCCTCTTCGTTTCCGGGATACCAGTTCTGAACGGTTGAATATTTAATTTCAGCATTATCCAAAGCGATCAATTCAACAACAGCGGCGTGAAGCTGGTTTTCGTCTCTAGATGGTGCAGTACATCCTTCTAGGTAAGAAACATAACTTCCTTCATCGGCGATTACCAATGTTCTTTCAAACTGACCTGTTCCTGCCTGATTGATACGGAAATAGGTTGATAATTCCATTGGACATCTTACACCTTTTGGAATATAGCAGAAACTTCCGTCAGAGAATACTGCGGAATTCAATGCTGCATAGAAATTATCTCCTCTCGGAACCACCTTACCAAGATGTTTTCTTACTAAATCAGGGTGATTTTTAATGGCTTCAGAAATGGAACAGAAGATAATTCCTTTTTCCATCAAAGTATCCTGAAAAGTAGTCTTTACAGAAACTGAATCTATCACGATATCTACGGCAACCCCTGAAAGTCTTTTCTGCTCCTCGATATTGATGCCTAATTTTGCGAAAGTCGCCAATAATTCAGGATCAACTTCATCCAGGCTTTCAAGTTCAGGTTTTGCTTTTGGTGCGGCGTAATATTTAATCGCTTGAAAATCAGGTTTTTCATACTTAATGTTTGCCCATTCAGGTTCTGTCATTTTCAGCCAGATTCTGAAAGATTCCAAACGCCATTCCGTCATCCACTCAGGTTCCTCTTTTTTAGCGGAAATTGCGCGGACGATATCTTCATTTAAACCAGTAGGGAAATCTTCATAATCGATTTGCGTTTCCCAGCCGAATTCGTATTTTTTATTTTCTAAGTCGACGCGTAAATCGTCCTCTGTATATTTTGACATTAATTAAATAATTAAAAATTAAATGATTAAAAAATTAGTTTCGTTTTCTAACATCAGTTTTAGAAAGATAATCAATAAATTTTGATAATTGCCTTGAAACTAACTTACAATCATTAATTAAATCTTGTGTATCCTCTTCATATAGAATCGAGCACAGCTGTAACATATTTCTTACTTCTCCACAGCTGCCTTTAGAATATTTTAAAAATCTAATAAACTGTGCGTTATTGTTATACTCGCTTCCTTCTGCAATATTATTTGAAATTGATAAAACCGCCCTTTTAATTTGGTTACTCAATTCAAATTCTTTCTTGTATTTATCTTGATTTAAAAGATTGAAAATGTTTTTTGTAAGATTAACAGCCAATTGATAAACTTCAAAATTTTCGAATTCAACAGCCATTTATTAATCTTTTAATTTTTAATCCTTTAATTTTTTAATAATTACAAGCTGAAAGATTCCCCACATCCACATGTTCTGGATGCATTCGGATTGTTAAAAACAAATCCTTTTCCATTTAAGCCTCCTGAATATTCAAGAGTTGTTCCTGCCAGATAGAGGATTGATTTTTTATCAACAACAATTTTGATATTATTGTCTTCAAAGATTTGGTCTGCGTCTGTTTTTTGGTTGTCAAACTTCAAAACATACTCCAAACCAGAACATCCTCCGCTTTTTACTCCCACTCTTATATAATCTTCAGCTGGGTTAAAGCCATCTTCTGTCATCAGCTGAATAGCTTTTTCCTTTGCGTAATCTGATACCTTTATCATTGTATTTATTTAGAATGATTTAATAATGCGAAAATACGAACAATAATTAGTATATAAAAATTAGCGATTTTATTTTATCGATTTTTATTATTGATAGCTTTAACTTTGCTAATGTTTTAAAATCCAAATAATAAATTCACCTCAATGAAAAAACTAGGCATTATTGCTTTAACGCTGTTCATGCAGGCCTTTTTCGCACAAACCAACCGATTTGTGTATCAGGTAACCATGAAACCGGATGCATCCGACAAAAATGATATCAAAACAGAAAATGCATATCTGGATATTTCTCCCGAAAAGTCGGTTTTTTATTCTGAAAACAGAATTAAAAGAGATTCTATAATCCAATCGGCCATGCAGAGTGGAGGAGCAAGGGGATTTAACAGAGACCAGATGGAAAACCTGAGATCAATTATTAATTATTCTGTAGAGAAAGATAAAAAAAATCAGAAGACTATTTTCAAAGACAGAATCGGCCGGGATGTTTATACTTATGAGGAAGACAGGTCGTTAAACTGGAAAATATTGCCCGAAACCACAAAAATAGGCGAATATAAGGTTCAGAAAGCCGAAACTGATTTTGGAGGAAGGAGATGGACGGCATGGTTCACCACAGATTTACCTTATCAGGATGGTCCGTACAAGTTCGGAGGACTTCCCGGGCTTATCGTAAAAGCTGAAGATGACAAAGGAGAATATTCTTTTGACCTGATGAAAAATTATAAAATTGCTGATTTCCCGACATTGAATCAATTCGGAAATACCATTAAGGTAAAAAGAGCCGACTACGTAAAACAACAGAAGAAATTTATGGAAGATCCTGTGGCTTTTATGTCTCAGGGCGGCGGCCCTACACCACCAATGAGAATGGGCGGAAACTCAAATCCTGCTGATATGAGAAAAAGGATGGAAGACAGAATCAAGGAAGAAGCAAAAAAGAATAGCAATCCTATTGAACTGCAATAAAATAAAAACCTGAAGAATTATAATCTTCAGGTTTTTATTTTGTCATTATTTAAGTAGCTGGTCGAATGTATCGCCCTGCCTGATATCTCCGGTATTATAACCTTTCATGAACCATTCTTTACGCTGTGCGGAAGATCCGTGCGTAAAGCTTTCCTGATTTACATATCCCTGAGATCTTCTCTGGATATTATCATCTCCTACAGCTTCGGCCGCATCAATGGCAGACTGAATATCTCCGGGTTCTAAAATATGTTTTTCAGCATCCGTTCTTCTAGCCCAAAGTCCGGCGTAAAAATCCGCCTGCAATTCTGTAGCTACGGAAACTTTGTTCATTTCTGTTTCGCTGTATTTTCCGCTTCTTCTCATTTCATCTACCTTTTGCGTTGTACCTAAAAGAGTTTGAACATGGTGTCCTACCTCGTGAGCGAGAACGTATGCAACAGTAAATTCTGTTACCTTGGCCCCGAATCTTTTCTGAAGTTCATTGAAAAAGCTCATGTCCATATAAACTGATTGATCTGCAGGACAATAAAATGGTCCCATAGCAGCTTGTGCTGTTCCACATGCTGATTGGGTTGTGTCTTCAAAAAGTACAATTTTGGGAGGATCGTAGGTCATTCCGTTTTCTTTAAAAACCTCTTCCCAGGTAATGGTATTCCATTTTCCCATCATATCTACCATTTCTCCGATTTTCATTTCTTCGGGAGATAACTCTCTCTGCTGAGTCCTTGCAGATGATCCACTTCCTGAAGAAAGTATAGAAGAGGGATCTCCTCCAAGGAAAAAAATAATGGCAGCAATAATCAGTGTTCCCAGTCCGCCTCCTACAACGGCTCCCCCCGCCTAGTCCCCGCCTGTCTTCTACGTTGCCGCCCCTGTCGTCAGTCCATCTCATAGTTTTATTATTTTGTGATATATAAATTTAGAAATTTAAAATGTATTTTCTATGGATGGAGTAATATTTTTAGCAATTAGCGGTTAAGTTTATTTTTCTTCAGCCAGTATGATGTAGACTGATAAGCCGCAACGGTTTGTTCAATAAGCTTTTTATTCTGAGAATCGGGCTTCAGATAATTTTCATCATAATAAATATTGAATTCAGGGCTTAGATTATTTTTTTGCTGTTGCAAAGTATATTGTTTGATTTTCTTTAATGGAGAAATGATGGTTAAATAATTATCTTTAATAAATCCAAGATCCTGATAAGTAGCAACATACGCTTTCGGCTGAAATTCTTTGGTGAAAACATCCTGTCCTAAAAATTTAGAATGGTAATTAAAATTAAGCAATCCAAAAAGAGTAGGCATCACATCAATCTGTGACATGGTCTGCGTGAATTTTTGTGGCTCAATGAATTCTTCCGAAAAGATCATTGCAGGAATTCTGTATTTATCCATCGGAAGTTCCATATCTCCGGCACTTGAAGCACAATGATCGGCAATAATAACAAAAACTGTGTTGGCATACCATGATTGTTTTTTAGCCATTTCGAAGAATTTTCTTAAAGAATAATCGGTGTACTTCACGCCACCTTCACGGGATTTTGCATCTCCGGGAATATCTATTTTTCCATTTGGATAGGTAAACGGTCTGTGATTGGAAACTGTCATCCAGTGATTGAAAAACGGTTTGCCGGATTTTGCTTCAGCATTCATCGTCTGAATAGCTTTTTTCGCCATATCCTCATCCGCAACACCCCAGACGTTGGCAAACGTAATCTCCTCAGGTTTGAAATTGTTTCTGTCAACGATGCCGTAGCCATTTCCTTCGTAGAAATCCTTCATATTGTCAAAGTAACTGTAGCCGCCATACAGGAATTTTACGTCATACCCCTTGGATTTAAAGACACTTCCGGTTGTAAATTTATTCTTATTATTTTCCCTTTTAATAATGCTTTCACCGGCGGTTGGAGGAATACAAAGTGTAAGTGCCTCAAGCCCACGAACGGTTCTGTTTCCGGTAGCATAAAGATTGGTGAATAGTAGAGAACGATCAGCAAGGCTGTCCAGAAAAGGGGTGATCTTCTGCGTATTTCCGTAGTGTTCCATAAAATCTGCCGACAGACTTTCGATAGAAATTAGAACAACATTTTTCTTTAATTCGGGTTTGCCGGACTCAATATTTCTATTTAAAACCGGTGGAGAATATTGGCTCAGAAATGTATTGTCTGCCTGTTGCTGATTCATTACAGGATAAAACTGAAAATAATCTAGCTCGTTGTGGGTAAATGCCCAATAAAATTTAGGCAATCCGTTGGCCTGAATTTCTTCCTCAAAAACATTTTCAGATTTAAGTTTTGTCGTGAAGTTTAAGCCAACAATACTTATGCCTACCAATACACAAAAAGAGATCAGCAAAATTAATTTTTGCTTCAGGTTTGGAAGATCCAAAAGTTCCGTCTTCGTTTTTCTATAAATATAAACTGTAAATACTGCAGCAACAGCGAAAATACCCAGAAATAAGGGAACGACCGGATAACTTTCCATGATATTCCCGATGACCTCATTGGTATAAATCAGATAATCTACCGCTATGAAATTATATCTCAGCCCAAACTCATTATAGAAAAAATATTCGCTTACTGCATTAAATATAATAAGCATCACATACAGGAAAATAGTAATAAAGTACAAGATATTCCTGATTTTGATACGTTTTTCCGGAAGAAACAACATTAAACTAAAGAAAAGAATCTTGATTCCTATGAATGTCAAAGCAATTTCTGCAACAGAACCTCCGTATTGTTTAAAAATATTATTCGGAATAAGAAGAATATACAGAAAGAAAAGCAATAATAGCCCCAGGATAATGTACCCATAAGGCTTTTGGTATTTTGAATCTGACAAAAAAAGAAAATACAAAGCCAGAAAAGGGCAGGTTAATACAAAAACCAAAGAATCATTTACTACGCCCATCAGTAAAATTTTAACGACTTCGAAAAAACTGAAATCTGCCGTGGTAATAGGATGGAAAATAAATATCATTCTCAATACCAATGATATAGTCAGGTAGAAAATGCCTAAATAGAGAAAGGGCTTTATTTTTTGAAGGAACATATGAACTAAATGTTAATTCCTGCAAATTTAGCAATTGATACTATTTATTTATTATAAAATCTTAAAATTTAAAAATACTTAGGAAATTTATAATTATTTAAAATAAAATTTAAAATTTAATAGTAAAGAAAAACAATAGCAGTGCTGTTTTGCGATATTTATAAAAAAGAGGACCGTTTTGTCGATCCTCAAATATCTAAAATTGTTATATCTAAATTATGAATGTCCAAAACCGATATTACCCTTTTTAACGGATAAATTCTTTTTGAAATCGATCATTCTTAATGCTGTAACTGCTGCTTCAACGCCTTTGTTCCCAAGATCTCCGCCGCTTCTCGCCATTGACTGTTCCTTTGTGTCATCTGTAAGCACGCAGAAAATAGTAGGAGTATCTGTTAAAATATTACAATCTTTTATTCCCTGAGCGACTGCCGAGCAAACATAGTCAAAGTGAGGGGTTTCACCACGAATTACACACCCGATAGAAATTACTGCATCATATTTTCGTTCTTTGCAAAGCTGCATACTTGCATAGTTGAGTTCAAAAGCCCCAGGAACAGGAAAAAGACTGATGTTTTCAGATTTTACTCCTTCTTTTTGAAGGATTTCCAGCGCTGCATCACGAAGATTATAGGTTACAAAGTCATTCCACTCAGAAAAAACAATGCCGATAGAAAATTCATCGGCATTGGTTATATTAAGTGGCTTGTAATCAGAAAGATTAACTGTTGCCATTGTTTAGTAATATTTAGTCATTTCAATATAAGAATCAGACATTCCGTTGTCATAATCCTGGTATTTTTCATCAATAGTAGCAAAATATTTTTTAGCATCTGCTTTTTTTGTTAAGGCCTAATGCCAAAATACCTGCTTTTCTTGTGAAATAATACGTTGTGTAAGGATCTTCAGAAGCAGAAGCTGCTTTATCTAACAATTGTAATGCATCGTCATTTTTGTTAAGCCCAGACTGTGCATCTGCCATAGCACCATATTTCATGGCCATTAAAGTTTTATTGTCAGATGAAAACTTGTCAAGAAGATCGTATGCTTCCTGGAATTTTCCTTCTTTAAACTTTAAAATTCCGGCATTATAAGCAGAAAGTTTACCGATGTTTGTCGCGGAATACTCATTATAAGTTCCCAAAAAACCGGGGTTTGCAGCAGATTTCCCTCCTAACGCTTCTTTATCTTTACCTTCAGTAAGGTTCTTCTGAGCAGCAAGGAAACTTTTTACAGCTTCAGCATTTTTAGGAGCTACAACAAACTGTTTGTAAGCGAAGAATCCCAGAACGCCTAAAACCAGCACCCCGAAAACAATACCCAAAGGTTTTGAATATCTTTCAATAAATCTTTCGGTATTTAAAGCTTCTCTGTCAAGGTCTTTAAAAAACTCCACTGTTTCTTTACCTTCTTGCTCATGCTGAGCATTCTTTGTAAGTTTTGCCATAAATTGTTAAAAATTGAAATGCAAATTTAATTGTTTCTGAATGATTTACAAAATACTTTGTGAGTATTATTGATTTTATTTAAACAAATAAAGTGAATTGTGAATTGTTAAGCGTGAATTTATAAAAAAAATGCTTCAGGCTCAGCATCTATTAAAGTTTAATATTCTAAAATATGATAGACTTCTGCATTGAATTTCTTGAGTTTTTCTTCTCCGTTTAATCCTTTTAGGCCGATCAGGAAACTGAATTGTGCAACGGTCGCTCCTTGTTTTTCAACCAATTTTGCCGCTGCTTCTGTTGTTCCTCCCGTTGCAAGAAGGTCGTCGTGGATGAGGACTCTCTGCCCGGATTTTATCTGCCCTTCGCGGGTTTCGATTACTGCGCTTCCGTATTCAAGATCGTATTTTTCTGAGATGACCGGCGGTGGCAGCTTTCCTGATTTTCTAATTAGGACAAAAGGAACTTCCAATGCAACCGCAATAGCAATTCCGAAAAGATAACCCCGGCTTTCAATTCCGCAAACAGCATCAACCTTTCCTTTGCTGAATGCCACGAGATCTGCAATCACATCTTCATATAATTTCGGATCTAAAAAGATCGGCGAAATATCTTTAAACTGAATTCCCGGAATCGGAAAATCAGGAATGTTTTCTATTGTTTCCTGCAGTCTTGTGATTAATTCTTTTGAATCTGTCATTTAAGGATTGATTTTATAGCTGGAAATTTTCCATTCTCCATTTACATTTTTCAAGCCAAAAGTAACTTTTAATGAAGTTGTTCTTCCGCTTTTATCCGTTACATCATAAGTAGCATTTACACTTGCTACATTGGTGTTTGAGAGATTGGTGGCGATATTTTTAACGCTAACATTCTTCACCGAGCCGAATCCTGAAGTAGGATTGGCGAATGACTCGTAGCTTCCCCAGTTAGGATTGCTGGCGGCGCCGTAAGCTGCTTTCAGGTTTTGAGAACTTACATTATTTAAAAATCCTGATACCACAGTTTTAGGATCTGCGGTCGGCTGTTTTGGAGTTGCCGGTGCGGCATTTGGATCTGCAGAAGGAACTGTCGCTGTTGGATTATTAGGGTCGATCACTGCGGGATCCTGATTTACAGCTGTAGAATCTACGACAGGAGCAGCAGGTACTTTCAATAATAATGGGTTTACATCCAGCCCAATTTTTGTCATTTTAAATGTTTTGGCTGTTGTTTTTACAGAAACAGTGATGTCGATTTTATTATCAACTACTTTGGCTGCCGGAATTGAAGAGAATTTTAAATTAAACCCTCTAAAATTATTATCCTGCATCAAATTTTTTTGCGGTAGAAAGTTTTACACCATTACTGAAAACTTCGAGAGTAGCTTCCAATCCTGCACCTGTAAATGCAACAGGTTTTCCTGTATTGTCAACAAGTCGCGGAACAATCTGTATGGCCGTTGGGGCACCTGTTCCATCGTCTCCAGTAGGCGTGGTGTTTATAGTCAGTGAGCTTGCTTTCACGTCGTTCGAATCACTTTCTTTTGCTTCTTCGTCTCCAAAAATATTCATTTCACCTAAAGAAGGCGGTGCTGTACTGGCCCATTCTATGCCGTTTTTCTGTGCTACTTCATCGGCCATTGCCATAATTTCAGGAACCTTTTTTCCGTTGATCAGCTGTCCGAGTGCTTTTAGTTCTGCAACATCACCATCTGCTTCCACCCCGAAAGTTTTTAAAATATAGAGTGCTTCATTAAATTTTATCTGTTTAATGGTTGGCAGACTAGCCGCCATATCATTGATACTCGACTGTAACGTTTTAGTATTGGTAGCATCTACATGATCTTTCTTGCAAGCTGTAAAAAGCAACAAGCTGAAAATTAGTAGAAAAGACAACTTTTTCATTTTTTTTCCGTTTGTCACAAATTTAGTAAAACGTTTATTAATAGAGGATTTTATTTTATATTTTGTTTTTCTTTTAAATCGTCTTTAAAGAATGAACTGAAAACTGATTGCATATTTGGGAAGGAAGGGTCTTCCCAATATTTTGAGGTGTAATGGCTGGTCTTGATATCAAGTTTTTCCTTATCCTTCTCATTTTCATTACCGAAGTCCACTTCTGTAGGATAAAAGTTGATATAGGAGGCAATGGAGTTATAATCAGGCTCGCTTTTGTGTTTCATTTTTAAGAAAGCAATTTCATTGTATTCTACCAGGTCTCTTAGTTGCTTTTGGGAATTTTGAGTGTAGGCAATATTGAGAATCGATCTGGAATCAAAAAAACGGTAGCCGAAAAATGCAAATTCTTTTTCCTGAAGGGCTTCGCCGGTAATTTCGATTTCATCTTTGTTTGTGCCTTTTAGTTCTTTGAAAACTGTGTTTTTAGCTTTTCTGTATTCGTCGACATTTCCGACATTTTTAAGTTTAGGAACTCTTAAAAACATACCATAATCCCAGGAAGACAGCTTTTTCCTGTCCATCTCTGCGTTTTCAAGTCTGAAGATCCGGTATTGTTCGATCTGTGTACCTTTTAGTTTTTTTGTTTTGTTGTCGAAAACATATGTCACAATCCCGTCGGCGTAGCAATTCAGTTTGTTGTTAAGTGTGACATAAGTGTTGAAGTTTCCTTTTACAAAAACATATTTTGCAGGTTTTTCATTTTTAATGACAACTGCTTCGATGTCTTTTATACGATCATCAATTTTAATAACATCCTGATTAAAATCTGAATAAGACAACGTTGCTACTGAAATATTATCATACACCAGCTGGAATTTTTCCTGATCGGGCTTCAACAATTGTTTGTCGATTTTACCGTCAATATCCGAAAATGCCACAATGCTTCCGTCTTTTGCAAAAACTGAAACTTTCGGTAGTGGCTTATTTGTTTTTTCTGAAATAAATGTAATATTTTGTGCATTTAAAAAATGAAATGCAAACATCAAAAATAATAATAGGAAACTTTTCTTCATGGTTTTATTAAATTTAAATTGAATTTATTGTGTTTATAAGACAACCCAAAAAGCAAAAAGGTTTCCAAACACTAAATATTTTATTGGGAATAAAAATACCAATGATTGCCATCAGTCTTTCTCTGTTGTACAAATATTCTATGAAAATGTCTGTGAATTTCATCTGTTCCAGAGAAGTCTCCGACAGCATATATCTCCGTTTAACAAAATATGGGACCGCTTTATTTTTCATTTGGTTTTTCCTTTAAATCATCTTTGAAAAACGAGCTGAAGACCTTCTGCATATTTGGAAAGGAAGGGTCTTCCCAGTAAGAAGTCTGGTAATTACTGTTGCTTTTGTTGAATCTTACTTTTTTAATATCATTATCATTACCAAAACTATATTCTGTCACATAAAAATTATTGTATAAAGCTAATTCATTAGGGTCTGGTTTTTCTTTATATTTAATTTTTGAGTAGCGTAGATCACTATATTCCAGAAAGTCTCTAAGCGTTTTTTCTGATTCTTTTTCAAAAGATATGTTTATAATTTTTCTGTAATCATAGATTGTTATTCCTAAAAGTGAAGATCCTTTTTCCGAGCCGATTCTATCTATGATTTCAATTTGATCACTCTTGTCTCCCTTTAATTCTTTAATATTATTTTTTCCGGTTTTATATTCCTCTGGGTTTCCTAAATATTTAAGTCTTGGTATCTCTAATCCTGCTGTGTAAGATAAGAAAGCTCCATTTATTTCAGTCTGCAATGTGAAGATTCTATATTGCTCCACATTAATACTTTTCAATTTTTTTGTTTTATTGTCGAAGATATAGGTTACAATTCCGTCAGCATAAGATTTGAGTTTATTGTTGACAGTTACGTAGGCATTGAAATTTCCCTTGATAAGAATATATTTTGCCGGCTTCTCATTTCTAATGACGACCGCTTCGATGTCTTTTATACGATCGTTAATTTTAATAACATCCTGATTAAAATCTGAATAAGACAAGGTTGCTACTGAAATATTATCATACACCAACTGGAATTTTTCCTGATCCGGTTTCAATAATTGTTTGTCGATTTTGCCATCAATATCCGAAAAAGCCACAATGCTTCCGTCTTTTGCAAAAACGGTAACTTTCGGTAACGGTTTATTGGTTTTTTCAGAAATGAAAGTAATGGTTTGCGCGCTGAAAAAATTAAATAAAAACGTTAAAAATAATAATAGAATGCTTTTCTTCATGATTTTTTATTTAAATAATTTAAATGATTTTACTTTAATTATAAGACAACAAAAATTAAAAAAGGTTGCACGAAGTTTTAAAATTTCTTCAATTTTTTCACAAAAAAAAGACTGATCGTTACAATCAGTCTTTTTCGTTTTATCTTGTTATAAATTCCTTAGAAAGGATATTCATAAATTTCAGATTCGTGTAAGTAAGGGTTTCCTGTAGGGATAAGTTTGAGCTTAGATAATGCTGAAAGCACGGTAAACATAAACAATCCAACTACGAACAGAAGAGCTCCTAAGATCAGGATGAATACTTCAGGAGTTTTCCAGTATGGTCCTACCGTTCCCGGCATTACCATGTTGAAGTAATCTAAAATGTGACCACATATAACAACGATTGCCATTGTTGTAACCACTTTGTAGTTTCTCTTGATGCTGCTACTCACTAATACCAATAGTGGTAATAAGAAGTTTACGATCAGCATCGGCAAGAAAGTAGGAGAGTAGTGCTGGAATCTTCCGAAGAAGTAGTTAACCTCTTCCGGAATGTTCGCATACCAGTACAACATGAACTGCGCAAACCATGTGTATGTCCAAAGCATACTTGTTGCAAAAAGGAATACTCCTAAATCATGTAAGTGATTATCATTAAATTGTGGAAGGAATCCGTTTTTCTTTAAGTAAACACTTAAAAGAATGATTACTGCAATACCACTTGAAAGGCAGCTCACCATTGAATACCAGATATACATGGTAGAATACCAGTGAGGGTCAATAGACATCAACCAGTCCCAAGCCCAAGCCGCAGAAGCAAATCCGAAGAATGCAATATATCCTACTGCCCATCTGTAAAGCATTTGATAATCTACTTTGGATTTGGTTTCGTCAACTTTTTTAGACTGAGCTTTCAGTTTCCAAGCGAAGAAAGAAGCACCTAATACATAGATTAAAGTTCTTACTGCATAGAAAGGTATGTTTAAGAAGATTCTCTTTTCGAATAAGATCACATCGAAATGAGCCGAGTTAGGATCTGTAAGATCCGGATCCATCCAATGGAAAAGGTGACCTTGATGGGTAATGTTTAAGATCATCAGAATGATCAAAATAGCACCACCATAAGGAATATAAGAAGCAATTGCTTCCATTACTCTTGTAATAATGATCGGCCATCCTGCGTGTGCAGCGTGCTGAATAGAATAGAAAAATAATACGCAGCAGCTTACTCCGAAGAAAAATACAGCGATAAAATGTATTGCCGCTAAAGGCTGGTTGTGTACCTGAAGAGTAGCATGCTCTAAATGAGCCGCATGATCCTGAGGTCCTACCATTTCACTGGAATGTGTAGGAGCAGTATGACCAGAAGCGTGAACAGCTTCCATCATTTGTTCTATTTTTTCAGTAGAAATCCCTTTATTCAAGAAGAAACCGATACCAAACAGAACTAAACCTACAACAAGAAGGATTATAGAAGTTGATTTTAATTTTGGTGAAAAACTATACATTTCTTTTCTTATTTTTTAGTTTCGGTAGTCTTTGTTTCAGTTGTTGCCGGTGCCGCTGCTGTAGCCGAAGCTCCTGCAGCAGGTGAGGCTGTTGTAGGGGCAGCAGCTCCTTTTTTGAAGGCGCTCATCACATACATCGCTACTCTCCATCTGTCTCCTGCGTTCAATTGTCCCGCATAAGATCCCATTGCGTTTCTACCGTTTGTTATTACATAATGAACAGATCCTACAGTGATTTCTCTGTCAGCGTAGTTAGGTACACCGGAAAAGGCTCCTGACTGAACGATTGGTCCTTGTCCATCTCCTCCTACACCATGACATGCTGCACAAGTATGCTCAAACAATACTTTTCCTCTTTCGATATCTTTCGCTGCGTTGGCAGGATTCAAAGGAGAAGTGGTCATACTTTTGGAAGCATCATAACCAGCGTTATATTGGTCCGGTGTTTTTGGAAGTAATCCTTCTTCAAAAATTCCGTCTTTGTTCTGAGGTACAGATCCTTCTACCGGAGAAAGTCCTGTTGCCCCATTATTTTTTACAAAAGCAGGAATTTCATTTTCATGATCTGAATAGGCATCCTGAGCTTTCATCAATGGATCGTACGCTACCGGAAAATACATATCAGGGAAATATACCAACGGTGTATTTTCTTTAGGACCGCAAGAATTAAGTAAAACTGTTGTTAGACCTAAAACTGCTGTAATTTTTAATACATTCTTTTTCATTTTAAGCATCTTTAACAGTTATTTCTTCAACTCCAGTCTCAATGAGTAACTGTTTTACAGATTCTACATCTTCAGTTACAAATTCCATCATGAATTTATCATCCGTTGTTCTTGGATCAGGGTTTTGTGCAGGTGCTCCGGGATACATTTTGTTTCTTACCAAGAAAGTCAATGACATCATGTGAGCGGCACAGAATACCATAAGCTCAAACATTGGAACTACGAATGCCGGCATATTGTGAGCCCAATCAAAAGCGGGTTTACCACCAATATTCTGAGGCCAATCGTGATTCATAACATACCAGGTCAAAGTAGAACCTATGGTAACACCGTAAAGTGCGTAAAGAAATGCGGCATCAGAAATCCTTGTTTTCTTTAACCCTAAAGCCTTATCAAGCCCGTGAACCGGAAACGGAGTATAAACTTCGTTGATTGCGATTCCTTTATCGTTGAATGCTTTAACGCCGTTCATTAAATCGTCGTCATCAGCATAAAGTCCGTATACAATTTTAGTGGTGCTCATCTCCTTCTTTTGCTTTATAAGTTTCACCTGAGATTTTCAAAATCGATTTTAATTCAGCCTGTGCAATTACAGGGAATGTTCTTGCGTATAGTAAGAATAATACGGAGAAGAATCCGATTGTTCCTAAATATACACCCACATCAATGATCGTTGGCTTAAACATCGTCCAAGATCCTGGTAAATAGTCTCTGGAAAGGTTGATAACGATGATGTCGAAACGCTCAAACCACATACCTATGTTGATGATTAATGCAATGATAAACGTTGCAATAATATTTGTTCTTACTTTCTTGAACCAGAAGAAGGCAGGAACGATCAGGTTACAAGTGATCAATGCCCAGAAAGCCCACCAGTAAGGTCCTACAGCAGCACCCGGAGAAAGATAAGTAAAGTCTTCAAATCTTGAACCTGAGTACCATCCGATAAAGTATTCAGTGGCGTAAGCTACTGTTACCATACCACCTGTTAAGATGATTACGATGTTCATAATTTCGATATGATACATCGTGATGTAATCTTCAAGGTGACAAACTTTTCTTGCTACTAATAACAGGGTCTGTACCATTGCAAATCCTGAGAAGATCGCACCGGCAACGAAGTAAGGAGGATAGATCGTAGAGTGCCATCCTTTAATAACCGAAGTTGCGAAGTCAAAAGATACGGTTGTGTGTACTGAGAATACAAGCGGTGTTGCCAACCCTGCAAGAACCAAAGAAAGTTCTTCAAATCTTTGCCAGTGTTTTGCTTTACCACCCCAACCGAATGCAAGGAATGTGTAAATCTTCTTAGTCCAAGGCGTTTTAGCTCTGTCTCTGATCATTGCAAAGTCAGGGATCAATCCCATGAACCAGAATACTGTTGATACCGAGAAATACGTAGAGATTGCAAATACGTCCCAAAGTAGAGGAGAGTTGAAGTTCCCCCAAAGAGAACCAAACTGGTTTGGTAAAGGGAATACCCAATATCCTACCCAAACTCTACCCATGTGAATTACCGGGAAGATTGCTGCCTGTACTACCGCGAAGATCGTCATCGCTTCTGCAGATCTGTTTACAGACATTCTCCATCTTTGTCTAAATAATAATAATACCGCTGAGATTAGGGTTCCGGCGTGACCGATACCTACCCACCATACGAAGTTGGTAATATCCCAACCCCAGTTAATAGTTCTGTTAAGCCCCCATGCTCCAATACCTGTTCCGATAGTATAAGCGATACATCCGAATCCATAGATGAATAGAACTAAGGCTGCATATAATGAGATCCACCATAATTTGCCTGCTCTTTCTTCGATAGGTCGTGCAATATCTTCCGTGATATCGTGATAAGTTTTGTGACCAATAATCAGAGGTTCCCTTATCGGAGCTTCGTAATGTCCTGACATTTTTTACCTATTTATTATTTAAACTTTATTTTTCTACTCTGTTTCTTACTTTAGTATGATAGAACACGTTTGGTTTGGTTCCGATCTCTTCAAGTAAATAATATCTTCTGTCGCCAGCGTATAATTTTCTAACTTCAGATGCTTTGTCGTTCATATCCCCGAATTGGATAGATCCTGTAGTACATGCTTTTGAACATGCCGTCTGGAATTCTCCGTCTTTTACAATTCTATTCTCTTTTTTAGCTTCAAGAATAGTCGTCTGAGTCATTTGGATACACATTGAACATTTCTCCATTACCCCTCTTGTTCTTACAACAACGTCAGGATTAAGTACCATTCTTCCAAGATCGTTGTTCATATTGAAGTCGAACTTGTCATTTAGGTTGTATGTAAACCAGTTGAAACGTCTTACTTTGTAAGGACAGTTGTTGGCACAATATCTGGTACCGATACATCTGTTGTAAGCCATATGGTTCTGACCTTGCTTACCGTGTGAAGTTGCCGCTACCGGACATACAGTTTCACAAGGAGCGTGGTTACAGTGCTGGCACATTACCGGTTGGAAGATCACGTCAGGATTATCAGCAGGGTGGTTCAATGCTCCTCCGTCGCCGAATGCAGTACCATATAATTCAGGAACTGCCATTCCTTCTTTTAATCCTTCATATACTTCTACTTTCTGTCTTGAAGAATAATAACGGTCAATTCTTAACCAGTACATATCTCTTGACATTCTGATCTCTTCTTTACCTACAACAGGAACGTTGTTCTCTGCCTGACAGGCAATGATACAAGATCCACAGCCTGTACATGAGTTAAGGTCGATAGACATATTAAAGTGAGGTCCGTCCGTATCATCGAAAGCATCCCAAAGGTCAATCTTTCTTGCAGGAAGTGCTCCACTGATCGTATGATATTCCAAAGGTTTATTCCATCCTTTATGTTCATCATCGAATGCTACGTTTAAGAATTCTGCCAAAGGAACTTCCTTAGCGATTTCGTAACGTCCCATTAATGTGTTCTGAAGCTGGATCCCTGCAAATTCGTGATCTTCACCTGTTTTTTCTAATTTAACGTTAGAAACTGCGAGGTTAGAACCATCAAATAACGGATAAGCATTTACTCCTGTATCAGCCGTAGCTCCTGAGTTTTTCTTACCGTATCCAAGTGCAAGACCTACTGATCCTTCTGCCTGTCCTGGCTGAATGAATACAGGAACATCTTTTATAGTAACTCCGTTTACCGTAAGGTTTACGATAGAACCGTCCAGCTGCATCCTTGCATTAAGATCGTTTTCAATTCCTAATCTTTCTGCATCTTTAGGAGAAATTGTAAGGTAGTTATCCCACGACATTCTTGTAATTGGATCCGGTAATTCCTGCAACCAAGGGTTGTTGGCTTGTGTACCGTCTCCCATTGCTGTCTTAGTATATAATACCAATTCTAAATCAGAAGCTTTGAAGTTTCCTAATTCAGCAACAGCCTGAGCTGCGTTTCCTCCTGCATACGATAATGTTGTAGCATTGGTAGAGGTATTAAATCCATTATATAAAGCTTTGTTGAATGAAGTTCCTCCTAGTACGGAAGAAGCATTCGCTTTTAAATAATCGTAGTAGTTGTTAGCAGCATTATTTTTTCCGTTTTTCCAAACCAATAAAGATTCTTCGATCTGTCTTGACTTGTAAATTTTCTGGATTGTCGGCTGCATTAATGAATATACTCCTGTCTGTGGTTCGATATCTCCCCAAGATTCAAGCCAGTTGGCTACAGGAATCACAGCTTTCGCTGCTTTGTACATTTCATTTTTCTTATCAGCAACAGCAATTACGTAAGGAACTTTTGCTAAAGATTTTTTGAAATCTTCTCCTTTGTGGTAAGAGTAAATAGGATCTACATTGTTGGCGATCAATACACCAACCTGACCTGCATTTACCCATCCAAGGAATTCCTCGAATCTTGCTTTGTCAAATTCTTTTAATAGATTCGCTTTACCTGTGAAAGCTGTAGAACCAAGTTTTTGGTTGATAAGGTGAGCTAAAACCTGAGCACCTTTAGAACCGTCAGCAAAAACTACTGCCTTGCTTCCTTTTGCCTGTAATTCCTTAGCAATTTCAGAAGCTGTTTTGTCAGAAGTTGCTCCTCCAACGATGACGTTGTAAACTTCAACTAAAGTTTTATTTACCTGGCTAGGCTTTAATCTGTATCTTGAATCCGCATTAGCACCAGTCAAAGACATGTTTGATTCCACTTGAATGTGTCTCAACATGTTTGCTCCCGGCTTTCTTGCAGCAGCGTAAGAAGATTCTAATCCTCCTCCGTTATAATCTCCCAAGAAATCTGCCTGGAAAGAAACCAATAACTCAGTCCCTCTAAGGTCGTAAACAGGTAATGCTCTTGTTCCGAAAACTTCCTGAGCTGCGTCTAATGCAGCAGCGTATGGATAAGCATCGTATGTTACCAGTTCTGCTGTAGGATATTTAGTCTTAAAATCAGCAAATAATTTTTTGAAAGTAGGTGAAGCAAAAGAATGTGATAATAACACGATTCTTTTACCGGCTGCATTGGCTTCTTCCAATCCTTTGATCACGAAGCTGTCTACTTTATCGAAAGTTTCATCTTTACCTTCAAATTTAGGTTGCTTTACTTTATCATTATCATAAAGAGAAAGTACACTTGCCTGTGCTCTTGCACTTGTTTTTCCTAAATCTCCGGCTACTGGATTGGGTTCGATTTTGATTGGTCTCCCTTCTCTTGTTTTTACTAAAACACTCGCAAAGTCAAAACCATCGAAATATGTTGAAGCGTAATAGTTAGGAATTCCCGGAATAATGTCATGCGGTTTTACCACATAAGGAATCGTTTTGATTACCGGAGCTTCACATGCAGCCAGTGTTACCGCTGCAGTAGAGAATCCTAATAGTTTTAAGAAATCTCTTCTTGAAGTACTGGATCCGTTCTTTTCAGCATCTCCAAGGAAATCTTCTACCGGAATTTCTTCCTGGAACTCTTTCTGAGCCAGCTTATTGTTTAAAGCCGGGTCTTTAAGTTCGTGAATACTTCTAAATTGTATTTTGTTTGAAGCCATTTATACTTCTAATTTTTAGTTATTAATAATGACATTTACCACACTCAAGACCTCCAATTGCATCTACAGTAATTTTACCACCATCTTTAGGGTATTGTTTTTTCAACTTGTCATGTAGATTTTTGAAGTATTCTTTATTATAACCGTTGTTCATATCAACTTCAGTAGTTCTGTGACACTCGATACACCATCCCATTGTGAAGTCATTGGCCATCTGAACAACATTCATTGTGTCGATTTTACCGTGGCAAGCTTTACATACAACATCGATTTTGTTGTTTGGATTCTTTTTGTTGAAAGAATTGATGATTGCCTGCTCACCTGCTACAACGTGCTGAGAGTGGTTGAAGTAAACGAAGTCCGGCATGTTGTGGATTCTCGTCCATTCAACCGGTTGCGTTTTTCCTGTGTACTGTTGTTTTGCAGGATCCCAGCCTGTAGCAGCATATATTTTCTGAATTTCTCCGTCATAGAATGCCTTGTCTTTTCCTGGCTCCATGTAGTGCTCTGCATTATACTC
Source organism: Chryseobacterium sp. POE27 (assembly GCF_039727685.1). Classification (NCBI taxonomy): domain Bacteria; kingdom Pseudomonadati; phylum Bacteroidota; class Flavobacteriia; order Flavobacteriales; family Weeksellaceae; genus Chryseobacterium; species Chryseobacterium sp. POE27. The sequence continues at coordinate 2,624,064 of NZ_CP152475.1, read as the reverse complement.
GGAAATTGTTCTGTGACAGTTCATACAAACATTCATAGAAGGGATTTCAGATACTTTACCATATTTTGCACTTGAGTGACAAAGCTGACAGTCGATTTTCTGTTCTCCTGCGTGGATTTTGTGAGAAAAATAGATTGGTTGCTCAGGTTTGTATCCTTTGTAAACCCCGATCCACATGATCCAGTTCCAGACTCCGTATGCTGCCAATAAAGCCAGCACAGCAATGATTCCTTTGCCGATATAATGGTATTTCTCGTAAATTTCTCGGAAAGATTTTACTCTTGTTTCATTAAGCCCTGCCAAGTCTTCGGATTGTCCTAGTTTAACTAATTGTCTTAGTTTCAATAAGATCCAAACCAATAAAGCTGCAATCGCTAAAAGTGAAATGATTACTACGTTTGTAGTGGTAGAGCTGTTCGCCGGAGTGGCTTGAGCTGCATCAGCAGTAGGAGCTGCATCTGTTTTTTTCTCTTCCGGAGCCGGAGGATTTGTAGTGTACGCTAAGATGTCATCAATATCCTTATCGGTAAGATTTGGAAAGACCTGCATCTCAGTCTTGTTGTACTTTTCAAAAATCTCATTGGCGTATTTGTCTCCCGAAGCTCTAAGAGCTTTGTTGTCCTTGATCCACTTGTGAAGCCAGTCTTTGTCTACACCACCCTCTGTCTTCACTCGTTCTACAACTCCCTTCAGAGGAGGTCCTACAACTTGTTTGTCTAGTGCGTGACATGCAGTACAATTCGCTTTGAAAAGTTTCTCACCATTCTTAGGATCGCCATCTTGCCCGTAAATTGAAGCACTGGTTGATAACAATAAGCCTATTGCGATCAACGTTTTTCTATAATGCTTTCTCCAACTAATCATTTAAATTATCTTATGTTAGTAAATATTGAACATTCAATCAATTCCGCAAAAATAATATATTTAACAGGAATTTAACGGTATATAGAAAGGGGAAAATATCATTTACGTTTAATTTGTAATTATTCTAAATAACTGTATTTGGTATAATTTTTTAATTTGTCTAAATTTGCGGAAACAAGTTTAAATGAAAAATTTGATTAAAATATTTTCGATATTGTCGCTGGCAGGTTTTTATACTGTTGAAGCCCAACAAATTGTAAAAAAAGATACGCTGGCCGGCACAGAATTGGTAATGACGATGGATTCTAAGGTGAATACAGCGCTCGAAAGCATTGAAGATAAATGCTCAAGAACTGTAAGTACAGTAATTTCCAAAGATGATGAAGAAGATTATGCAGCAGCTAAACCTACAAAAATTTATGTTCCGAGCAGGGAATTGACCAATGCCGAAATATGCAGAAAAAACCCGCGAATTTTGGGATATAAAATCCAGATTACAACGGTGAAAAGCAATGATGAAGCCAATGAAGTGAAATCATATTTCAGAAAGAGATTTCCTAATCTAAAAGTAGAAACTGATGCTTCTTTAAGACCGAATTATAAAATTCTGGCAGGAAGTTACTTCACTAAACAAAGTGCATCTTCTGACCTTGCAAGAATAAGAGAATATTTCAAATCTGCGGTTGCCGTACAATACAGAATTTTCTGTGCAGAGGCAAAATAAAGGTCTTAAAATCGATAAAAAAAATTAAAGCTGGGAATGATTTTCTCAGCTTTTTTTATTGGATTTAATATTTAACAAATTTATTTAAACTGGTATTAATTATTTAATAATAAGTATTTAAAAACCAGAAGAATTCGGTAATTCTGAGATAGTTGTTTATCACTAAATAAACAAACAGAATACAGAAGATAACCATGAGAGAAGACAGTATTTTTGGAGAATTTTTATAAGACCGGAACAGCCATCCCAAAAGCAAAGGATAAACGAAAATAAAATGTCCCCCATAGATAAAAGAGGTATGCAATCCGAATCTCATCACGCAGTGGATAATAATGTCCAACAGAAAAGAAATCATAAGAATCTGCACCAGCTTGCTCTTGAAATTTCTGAAATAACTCCAAAAAGTAAGACCTAATAAAACAGCAATAAATATATAGGGAATCCATGAAGAATACACATCCATAAGAAGTCCTTTGTACTCATATCCCTGCATATTATTTCTGTTGGTGATAATAAAATGGGAAAACAATACATTACCTCCAAAAAAATAAGAAAGAATCATATCCCAAAGAGGAGTCGTATTTACATTGGAGAACTTTTCGTATTGCTCATTCGTCTTGTTGAAAATATTTTCATACTTAAAATCGATTCTGTTCAGATACAGTAAAATAAAACAAATACATGTTAAAATTACTCTTAAAGCAGCATTTCCAAATTTTTTCCAGTTTTTAAATACATCTTTTTCGAAGGCAACCGGAATAAATACTTTAACAATATTGGTAATCGTAAAACCGCCAATACCGATTCCGGAAGCAACTAAAGCCAAAGCCGGAATTTTTTTCCTCATTTTTTATCTTTATAGCTGAATAATAATTGAAAAGCGTAAGTAATAATAGAGTGTAAGTGAAATTTTCCGGGGTGAAGGACAATAAAATAGTGGTAGAAAATGATCCCAAAAAAAGAATCAATAAAATACTGATGAATAAAGGAAGCTGAATAATGTTTTTTAAATATTTAAATACCTGGACAATACTCAGACTCACTGCAATATTGCTGAACCAGGCCAGTGCAAACCTGAAGTTCCCGTCCATTTTGCCGTCTGAAAAGAGCAATGCAAGCTCTCTGATGCGTTTAAAGAAATAATAAGATAAGGGGTGTCTTTCGAAGCTCCCGCCGGACATCACGATCGATTTGTTGTCAAAACTGAAATAAGCATCCCATGGAATTCTGCTGTCAAAAATAATTTTGTAATGGATTGCAATATAAGATCCGAGATAGCCATAAACAACCAGAAAGAAAAGGAAAATGACCAATTCAATTCCGGTTGAGGGAAAAATAATCTTTAAAAGATCTATAAATTTTTTCTTGAATGTTGACACTTTTAATAGTTTTTGCAAAAGTAAAATAAAAACCCATCAGTTTTGATGAGTTTTAAATTGATTTTGCTATGAACTGCAAGAAAGCATTGAACATCCTGAAACATCATCATAACCAGAAGGTCTTTTCGCTGAAAATTCCGGATAAATTGTATGGTACGGATTTTCAAGGGCATGAATTAATTTTCCAAGTATTTCCATTTTTCCTTCGTTAATTTCTTCGATGCATTGATACAAAAGATAATTTCTTAGGATAAATTTCGGATTTGTTTTGTGCATGATTTCTAAAGATTTTTCTCTTGAAATAACGTTTTTTTCCAGTCTGGACTGATAATCTTTTATGAAATTCTCCAATCTCGAAATTTTTTCATCATTTAAAAAAATATAGGAAACATTTTCAAACTGAAGTCTTAAATCTTTTTGATTATCATATTTTTCAAGCTCATTAAAAAACAAGGTATAATCCAACTGCAAATCCTGCATTAGGCTTTGCCAATTTGTAAAAAATTTCTCATCATTTGTTAGCAACTGATCGAAACCAAATTTTCTGCATAGCATTTTATCATGAGATTCCCAGAAATAGCTTCCGTAATCATTCAGAACATCTTCCAGAAATTTTTCATCATTAATTAAAGGATGAAGTGCATTGGCAAGCTGCCATAGATTCCATTGTGATATTTGCGCCTGTCTTCCGAAGGCGTATCTTCTTCCCGGAAGGTCGGTCGTATTTGGGGTGAAATTCAGATTGTATTCATCCATCATCGAATAAGGTCCGTAGTCGATGGTAAGCCCCAGAACCGACATGTTATCTGTATTCATAACCCCATGAACAAATCCTACGCGGTACCATTCTACCATCAGATCGGCTGTTCTTCTGCAGACATTTTCAAAAAAATCCTTGTATTTCTGGTTGCCTTCTGTTTGAATTTCTTTAAAATAATTTTCAATGGTGAAGTCAACAAGTTCCTGTAGCGTGGTATATTCTTTCTGGGCAGACATCAGTTCAAAATGTCCGAAACGTAAGAAACTCTCTGCTGTACGGATGATGACTGCTCCTTTTTCCAGCTCAGGATTTCCGCTGTACATGATATCTCTTACTACATCTTCTCCTGTAAAAGCTAAACTTAAAGCCCTTGTTGTAGGAATTCCAAGATGGTGCATCGCTTCGCTCATCAGATATTCGCGTAAAGAAGATCTAAGAACAGCTCGTCCGTCTGCATTTCTTGAGTAGGGTGTAGCCCCGGCACCTTTCCACTGGATTTCGTTTTTTTGTCCCGAGCTGTTTGTAATTTCTCCGGCAAGAATTGCTCTTCCATCACCGAGTTGTCCTGCCCAGTTCCCGAACTGATGTCCGGCATAAGCGGTAGAATAGGTTTTGATATTTTCAGGAAGATTGTTTCCAACTAAAAAATCCAGATCTTTTTCTTCGAATTTTCCCAGCCCGATTTCTTCTGAAAGATTTTCATTAAAAGCAATAAGCTTCGGATTGTCAAAACCAACAGGACTTACTGTTGAGAATAAAACTTTCGGGGTATTTCTCTGCAGGGTATTTCCTGAAAAATCTCCCAGAAATTTTTTTATAAAGGGTTGTTGTATATTTTCAATATTCATATCTCAAAGGTATTAATTAAAAAAGAAAAGACCTTCCAAATCATTGAAAGGTCTTATATATTTCTAAAAGAGAATTTATTTATTATTGAAGTCTACATCTTCCCCTGTATTAAGGTTCTCATTTACATTTTCTTCTTTTTTGCCTGAATTTTTCGGTCCGGCCGGTTCTGCAGGTTTCGGATTCTTGATCTCATCGATTGTTTGCAGTCCTCCGTCGTCACCATATCCCGCACCTAATCCTTTAAGATTTGAGCAACCATCTTTCCATTCGGAAGGTTTCACAAATTTATCGGAAGGCGAAACTCCCAGGCTTTTATCTGCCCATACTTTTTTCATGTAGATTGCCCAGATTGGAAGAGCCATTTTAGCTCCCTGTCCTTCACCGGTTCCGTAGAAGTGGGTAGCTCTGTCTTCCCAGCCAACCCAGGCACCTGTTGCCAGCTTCGGAACAATACCCATGAACCAACCGTCTGAGTTGTTCTGTGTTGTACCGGTTTTACCTGCAATTTCTATATCTTTTGAAATTCCTTTTCTTCCTAATTCTCCCGAAGCGGTACCGTACTGCGCAACACCTTTCATCAATTCGATCATTGTGTAGGCATACAATGGATTCATTACCTCTTTAGGCTCCACATTTACTTCTTTGATTACTCTACCGTTGGCATCTTCAATTCTCCAGATCATTTCCGGCTTATTGTAGTTGCCATAATTGGCAAACGTACTGTATGCGCCTACCATTTCGTAAATCGTAATATCTGATGAACCTAATGCCATCGGAAGGCTTGTAGAAATATCCTCAGTCACACCAAGATCTCTCGCAGTCTGAATTACACTCTGTGTAGTTGTCATTTCGGCAAGACGTAGCGCTACCGGGTTCTGAGAGTGCGCCAAAGCGTCTTTTAAAGTAAGCATTCCGCCTCTTCCCGGTACGTGATAGGTCCCTTTGTTAAAGCTTGCATTAGAAACTACGGAACATGGAGTCATACCCAATTTCATAATTGCAGTTGCATACACAAAAGGCTTGAATGTTGATCCCACCTGTCTTTTTCCTTGCTTAATATGGTCATACTGGAAATGTTGCCAGTCGATTCCTCCTACCCATGCTTTTATTTCTCCGGTTCCCGGTACCACAGACATTAAACCTGCCTGAGCCACTTTTTTTATGCCATCTGATAGAGTCCCAGGGAGACATTTCGACTTCTTCTTCACCAGCCCATGTAAAGCGTGATGTTTTGATCGGTTTTTTGAACTCCATCATGATAGAATCTTCAGAAACACCTGCTGCCTTCAGCTGTTTGTAACGCCCGGTTCTTTTCATGGCCTGAACCATCAGATCATTGATCTGCTTGCTATTAAGGTAATAGAATGGCCAGTCTTTTCTACCTCTCTGTTCGGCATCAAATCTTTTCTGAAGATCTGTTAAATGTTCTCTGATTGATTCTTCTGCATATTTCTGCATTTTAGAATCAAGCGTTACGAATATTTTTAAACCGTCTTTGTACAGATTCAGTTTTTTACCGTTTTCTTTTTCGTAATCTTTAAGGTAGGCATCGATTTCTTTCTTCAGATAAAACTTATAATAAGCGGAGTAATCGTCATTGATATTTTTGATCGGATGATAATCCAAAGCAATAGGCGTTGCAATTGCTTTATCATAAGTAGCCTGATCAATGTACCCTGTTTTTAACATCTGCTCCAAAACGACATCCCTTCTGGCCTTCGCTTTTTCGGGGTTTCTCATCGGATTGTTTTTCACGGGATTTTCAAGCATTGCTACAAACATAGCAGCTTCCGGTAACGTCAGCTCAGAAGTTTTTTTATTAAAATAAATCTTTGATGCCATTTCAATACCGTTGGCATTATAAAGGAAATCGAATTTATTAAAATACAAAGTAACGATTTCTTCTTTCGTATATCTTTTTTCAAGACTTACAGCTACAACCCACTCTTTCAGTTTTTGAAAGGCTCTTTCAATTTTGTTCTGAGAAGCACCGTTTGTGAAAAGCAGTTTTGCCAGCTGTTGCGTAATGGTAGAACCTCCACCACGTCCCCCTCCATAAACAACGGCTCTAGCAACGGATTGCAGATCAATACCTGAGTGTTCCTTAAAACGTTCATCTTCTTTGGCTTGTAAAGCATATACTAAAAAAGGAGGAAGGTCTTTATACGTTATAGGCTGCGTTTTTTCCTTCTCGAATTTACCCAGCAGTACTCCGTCTGAAGAGTAGATTTGTGAGGCAACATAAATATCCGGGTTTTCAAGCTCTTTTACATCCGGCATTTCCCCAAGAAAACCCTGAGAAACAGCAAAGAAAAGCCCTGAAATTCCTAAAACTACAGCAAAGAATCCGATCCAGATAAATTTCACCCACTTTTTCCAGGCAGTATTTTTCTTTTTAGGGGGAAGAGGGAATGTTTTCCCTTTATTTCCTGTATTTTGTTTGTTCACTTCCATTTATGATTACGGTTTAGCCGTTTCTATTTTTACTCCAATGTCTTCAATTCCCGGAAGGTTATCATTTCTCATAGCCTGTGTAAGGCCGATCTCATATTTTCCCTTTGCCGGAAATCTGTAGTTCAGTTTATACTGAAATAAAGTTTCCTTGGTATCTCCAAAACCTGTTCCCAGCCATTCTCCATTAGGTTTAGCCAAAACATAATTCAGCGTATCCGTCTGCTTTTTTTTGGTTTGCAGGTCGGTGAGATTCACAATAAATCTAATATTGCTGTAAGGATATTCGTTATTATTTCTTACAACAAATATAATATTTTTAGGATTTTGCGGATCTGAAACTTCAAGATTAAATTTCTGTTCACTTTTCTTATTCCATTTGTTGTTAACGGAATTCATAATGACTTCTCCCTCAGAGGAAGAATGGCAGCTAAAGAAAAGGATAAGTGAGAATAATCCTAAAATTTTACGCATTGTTGTCTTTTTTTGGAGGAAACTTTTTCTTAAATTTTTTCTTATTCGGGTTAGGTTTTTTGTCAGCCTGAGAATCTGTCGCTGCTTCTGCTTTTTCCAACTGAGGCTTTTGTTGTTGTTGGGGTTTTTGTTGCTTCTGCTGGTTGTTTGGATTCGGGTTTTGCTGTCTTTCCTGCCTTTGAGGTCTGTCAGGTCTTTCAGAACGTTCCTGTCTTTCGGGTCTGTTGTTGGTATTTTTTCTCTGGCCCTGGTTTTGGTTGTTCTGATTGTTATTTTGCCTGTTCTGATTCCTGTTTTTATTATTGTTTCGTCCTTTCTTCTCGAAGCGGTCAACATTATTCTCCTGAATCAGGTCTATGCTTGCAAAAGGCGTTTCAGGCTGTTTCAACTCTTCCAGCGGAAGTGTTTTTTCACCACGTTTATTTTTCGCAATTAATTTTTTAACTAATTCAATATCAAAGTCATACCACGCGATGGAATTGTCTACATAGGCAAACCACATCTTCTTTTTTGAAAACATCAATTTTAATACAGAAGGCTCGTCCTTTCTCTGTATCAAGCATTGTTGACGAAGAAGGGAAATTGCTCAATGCATCGAGATAACTGTCAAGTTCGTAATTAAGACAGCATTTTAGTTTACCACACTGCCCGGCAAGCTTCTGAGGATTAATACTCAGTTGCTGATATCTGGCAACATTCGTGTTTACAGATCTGAAATCTGTAAGCCATGTCGAGCAGCAAAGTTCTCTTCCGCAGGAACCGATTCCTCCTACTTTTGCGGCTTCCTGTCTGAAACCGATCTGTTTCATATCGATTTTCGTACGGAAAGCACCCGCATAATCTTTAATTAACTGTCTGAAATCTATTCGGTTATCTGCAGTGTAATAAAACGTAACTTTTGAGGCATCTCCCTGATATTCTACATCGGTGATCTTCATTTCAAGACCAAGCCGGTGAGCAATCTTTCGGGCTTCTATTTTTACACTTTCCTCTTTTTTTCGTGCTTCCTGCCATACCTCAAGATCTTTCTGGTTGGCAAGCCTGTATATTTTGAGTACAGAATCGTCAGAAAATCTTTTCTTTTTCATCTGAATCTTTACCAGTTCACCGGTGAGACTTACCACACCTACATCATGTCCGGGACTCGATTCTACTGTTACTACACTACCTATGTGTAAAGGGATATTGTTTATATTTTTATAAAAAGATTTTCTGTCATTTTTAAATCTAACTTCAACAAAATCACACCTGTTCGGTGCGGGATTGCTGATGTTGGAAAGCCAGTCAAAAACACTTAATTTATAACTATTACCACAGGTATTTACATTTTCACAGCCATTCGCGGTCTTCTTGGGTCCGCAAGAATGTGCAGAATCGCCGGATGTTTTACATCCACAACTCATATATTATATATTTAATTTGCAAATTTATGATTTTTATCTTTATGAGGTCTAAAATAATCAAATATTAAGAAAGAAGGCTGTTTAGTTTTAAACAAAGTATTAGATCTGCTTACTTTTTTTGCTTTAAAGTTCTTGTAATGTTTTATTTATGTCACATTTTAATGAAAATGCTATTTTAAACATAGTTTTCTTTGGCTTTAATGTTTAAAAATTTATGATTTATTAACAGGGGTAACCAAAATAATTTTATATTTGGGTTATATAATAATAGTCTATGAAAAAAATATTAGTATCAACTGCATTATTGGCAGGTGTTTTATCTTACGCAGGCGGCTTCAGGGTTTCTCTGCAAGGGGTAAAACAATTGGCAATGGCACACACGAGTGCCCATGCTGAAGATGCGAGTGTGGCATTCTTTAATCCTGCAGGTATGTCATTCATTCCCTCTAAACTAAGCATTGTAGCCGGTGGATTTGGTGCAAGCAATAAAGTGACTTTCCAAAATCTGAATACATTACAGAGCACTCAGACGGATAATCCGATGGGAACGCCTATTTATGCTGCCATAACGTACAGGCCGTTGGAAAAACTATCTGTAGGGTTTAGTTTTTCTACTCCTTTCGGTAGTACTATTGAATGGCCGAATGATTGGGAAGGAAAAGAAATGGTTCAGAAACTTGAACTGAAAAGTTACTATTTCCAGCCTATGGTTTCCTATAGGTTTAATGACTGGCTAGCTTTCGGGGCAAGCTATATCTATGCAAAAGGTACAGTGAACTGGGATAAAGCGATTACCCAATTCGGAGGGCAGCTTAATCTTGACAGCAAAGCGAGTGGTCACGGATACGGATTCGGATTCTATTTCAGGCCAGATCCTAAATTGGATGTGAGTGTGGCTTATCGTTCTCCGGTTGATATGAAGGCTAAAGACGGAACTGCTACCTTTAAATTCCCTTCACAATCTGTTTATTCATTGTTAGGTTTAAGTGCGTCAGGTACAGATAATTTTACAGCAACGTTGCCTTTGGTGGAAGAATATACTGTAGGTTTGACCTATAAAGTTACTCCGAAATGGTTGGTTTCGGCAGACTTCAATTATCACGGATGGTCAAGATATTCAAAGCTGACACTTGATTTCGGTCATGCGCCTGTAGGAAATCAGGCAGATCCGACCGTTTCTGTTTCTCCTAAAAATTTCAGAAATTCCAAAACAGTAAGATTGGGAACTCAGTATGCCTTTACAGATATGATCTACGGACGTCTTGGAGCTTACTACGATGAGTCTCCCTACTCTGACGAAAACTTTATCCCTGAAACACCTTCATTCAATACATTTGTAGTGACAGGTGGAGTAGGATTTAAGTTGAAACAATTCGGAGTTGATGTGGCCGGAGGGTATGCAATGCCACAGGCAAGAGATGTAAATAATAAAACCCTTGGTTTCTATGGACAGGCTAAAGCTACTGCATTCTATTTAGGTTTAGGTTTATCTTACAATCCTTTTTAATTGAAGACTATGAAAAAAATTATAATTTCTACATTCGCGATTTCCGCACTTCTGTTTACAACGAGCTGCGAGGATGATTTTGATACAGACGTTAATGACGTGGTAGTAACCAGCGGGGAAGCGAACTTTTCTAAATATATCGCCTTAGGAAATTCCTTAACATCAGGCTATAGAGACGGAGCCTTATATTCAGGAGGACAAAATGAGTCTTATCCTTCAATGATTGCACAGCAAATGAAGCTTGCCGGAGGTGGTGAGTTTAAGCAACCTTTAATGCCTAATAATATAGGAGGTTTCAATAACTTACCGGGATTTGCAGGAAAATTTACGCTTCAGTTGGTTAACGGATCTTTAACTCCTGTGGCAAGTACTCCCGCAGGTGCTTTGGATAATGTAGCTTCTGGAAGACCTTATCAGAATATGGGAGTACCCGGAGCAAAATCTTATCATCTTGTGGCCCCTGGTTATGGAAGTTTAGCCGGTCTTTCTCTAGGAACTGCGAATCCTTATTTTGTAAGATTTGCTTCGTCAGCCACAACTTCTGTTTTAGCTGATGCAATGTCACAGACTCCTACATTTTTCTCTCTTTGGATAGGAAGTAATGATGTTTTATTATATGCAACAAGTGGAGGAACTAATTCTCAGACTGTAGGAGGAGTTACAACATATACAGCGGCGACGGTTCAGCCCGCAACTGCAAGTCCTACGGTTTACAAATCGAATGATATTTCAAATCCTAATGTTGTTGCAGCTTCTATTAAAGGAGTTTTAGATGGTCTTAAAAGTGTTGGAACAACAAAAGGAGTTATTGCAAATGTTCCCTATGTTACTTCAATTCCTTATTTTACAACAGTTCCTTATAATCCTTTGACACCATCTGCTTTAGGAGCTAATCTTACGACACTTAATACCAGCTTATACGGTCCGTTGAAACAGGCCCTTACTGCTTTTGGAGCCGGAAATAGAATTAATTTGCTTTCAGCAACGTCTAATAATCCTGTTTTAATTAAAGATGAATCGCTTACTGATCTTTCTGCTCAGCTTACTGCTGCTTTAACGCCTTCATTGGGCTTACCGACTGCTACGGCATTCGGACAGATTTTTGGACAGGCAAGACAGGCTACATCAGAAGATTATATTTTACTTACTTCAAGTTCGGTAATTGCAAGTGTAGCACCTGGAGCACCTTCTCCTGTGAATGTTTACGGGATTTCTTATCCTTTGCAGAACCAGCATGTTTTAACTAAAACCGAAGCCGGATATGTAAAAACAGCAATAGATGCATACAATACCTCCATAAGATCTATGGCAGATTCTTACGGACTTGCTTTCGTAGATGCCAATGCTAAAATGCTTGAACTTAACGGACAGTCAGGAATTACATTTGATGGAGTCAAGTACACCGCTAAATTTGTAAGTGGAGGAGCCTTCTCTCTCGATGGGGTACATCTTACCGGTAGAGGCTATGCTATCGTGGCTAATGAATTTATTAAATCAATTAATACGAAGTATGGATCTACCTTGCCACAGGTAAATCAAAATAGTTATTCCGGAGTTACCTTCCCGTAATTCTGATTAAAATAAAAACTTAGAAACCACAGGATAGATTCTTGTGGTTTTTTTTTAAATTTGCAAAATCTTTTAAAAAGTAAAAATGGCCCACCAGTTAAGTTATCTATTTTGTACAAGGACCAGCAAGGACCTGGCAGAGAAAATTGCCCAATATTACGGGAAAGAATTAGGAAAAATCAACTTTCAGACCTTCAGTGACGGAGAATTTGAACCGGTATTGGATGAGTCTGTAAGAGGCGGAAGAGTTTTCCTGATCGGATCTACATTCCCCCCGGCAGACAATTTATTGGAACTTCTTTTAATGATTGACGCGGCGAAAAGAGCCTCTGCGAAGAGTATTACCGTAGTGCTTCCTTATTTCGGACTTGCCAGACAAGACAGAAAAGACAAACCAAGAGCGCCAATTGGTGCAAAGCTTGTCGCCAATCTTCTAACAGCTGCGGGAGCAACAAGAGTAATGACTATGGATCTCCATGCCGATCAGATCCAGGGATTCTTTGAAATTCCCGTAGATCATTTGTATGCCTCTACCATTTTTGTGGATTATATCAGAAATCTGAATCTCGAAAATCTTACCATTGCTTCCCCGGACATGGGAGGTGCAAAAAGAGCAAAAAACTACGCCGGTCACCTTGGAGCAGATGTGGTAATTGCCTATAAAGAAAGAAAAAAGGCAAATGTTGTAGAAGAAATGTTTCTTATCGGAGATGTTGTAGGCAAGAATGTTATTCTTATTGACGACATGATCGATACGGCTGGAACTCTTTGTAAAGCAGCAGATATCTTAATGGAAAAAGGAGCAAAATCTGTACGTGCAATGGCTACCCATGGCGTGCTTTCAGGCAAAGCGTATGAGAATATTGAGAATTCAAAATTACTGGAAGTGATTGTAACTGACTCAATTCCTGTAAAGAATAATTTGTCATCTAAAATAAAAGTGCTATCTTGCGCCCCATTATTTGCGGACGTTATGAAGATGGTTCATGAGCATCAGTCAATCAGTAGTAAGTTTATTATCTAGTTGATTTTCATAAGATTGCAAATTTAGTTTTAAACAATTTTTTAAATTTTTATAAATGAAATCTATTACAATTCAAGGTACAAAAAGAGAAAGCGTGGGCAAAAAGTCTACAAAAGCTTTACGTGATGCTGAATTAGTTCCTTGTGTTGTTTACGGAGGTGGTGAGCCATTGAACTTCTCTGCAGAAGAGAAAGCTTTCAAAGGTTTGGTATATACTCCTGAAGCACACACGGTATCTATTGAGGTTGATGGTCAAACAATTCCGGCTGTTCTTCAGGATATTCAGTTTCACCCGATTACAGACAAAATTCTTCACGCAGACTTCTATCAGTTAGCTGAAGATAAGCCAGTAGTTATGGAGGTTCCTGTAAGAATTACAGGTCGTTCTAAAGGTGTTGTAGCTGGTGGTGTTCTTCGTCAGTCTTTCAGAAAACTGAAAGTAAAAGCTATCCCTGCTAACTTACCTGATGAGATCGTTGTGGACGTTACTCCGCTAAGAATCGGTAACAAACTTTATGTTGGAGGTATCAAAACTGAAGGATACTCTTTCATGCACCCGGATAATGCAGTTGTTGTAGCTGTTAAGATGTCTAGAAACGCAATGAAAGGAGGTGCTGCAGCTATGGATGATGAAGATGAAGAAGAAGTTGCAACTGAAGAAGGAGCAGCTCCGGCAGCTGAAGAAACAGCGGCAGAATAAGAATTTCTTATCTGAACAATATAAAACCTGTCAATTTCTTGGCAGGTTTTTTTGTGTTAAAAAACTTTATAAGCTAAAAAAGCTTTGCGACCTTTTATAAGTGAAACGGTTTTGTGAACCTGAAGCATTAAGTAATAAAAAAAACTTCGTGATCATTGTGTTCAAAATTTAAGTTTTTAGTATTAAACAACATTGCTATCATTCGCTGAGTGTCCAGTTTATGCTGATCCTGCGAAGTACTTTTGCAAAAAAATATCCACAAAAAAATTATCCATTCCTTGCGATCCTTAGCGTTAAAAGAAAAATATACATTTAATCCATCGAATCTTTCTATCAGCCACCAAGTACCAACTATCAGCCACAATCCGAAAAAAAGCCGTAAATTTGAAGAGTTCTAAATAAGAATATTTTAATTTAAATTTTTAATAAATGTTTGACATTCAGGAAATCAGAAGTCAGTTTTCTATATTGGATCAGGAGGTAAATGGTAAACCTTTGGTTTATCTCGATAATGCAGCAACGTCACAAAAGCCAAATTCTGTTTTAGAAGTCTGGAACAGATATTATACAGAAATTAATGCGAATGTACACCGTGGAATTCATACGTTAAGTCAGCTGGCGACCGAAGAGATGGAACTTTCAAGAAGGAAAATCCAAAAATTCATTAATGCAAAACATGATTTTGAAGTAATTTTTACCAAAGGAACCACAGAAGGATTAAATCTTATCGCTTATGTTTTGACTCAAAAGTTAAAAAAAGACGATGAAATAATCATTTCTTACCTTGAGCATCACTCCAATATTGTTCCATGGCAGATGCTTTGTGAAAGAACGGGAGCCAAATTAAGAGTTATTCCGATGGATGAAAACGGAATTCTTCAGCTTGATGTATTTGAGACATTTTTAAGTGAAAAAACAAAAGTTGTTTCTGTAAATCAGGTTTCCAATGCGTTGGGAATCATAAATCCTATTGAAGAAATCATTGCAAAAACAAGAAAAAATACAGATGCCTATATCGTAATCGACGGAGCACAGTCTGCCCCCCATTTTACTATTGATGTTCAGAAAATAGACTGTGATTTCTTCGTTTTTTCAGGACATAAAATGTATGCGCCGATGGGAACGGGTATTTTGTACGGAAAACAGCATATTTTAGAAGATCTTCCGCCTTTCCATGGTGGTGGCGAGATGATTGCAATATGTTCTTTTGATGGAACAACATATGCCGGACTGCCTTTTAAATACGAAGCCGGAACTCCTAATGTGGGTGGAAATATTGCGTTAGGAGCAGCTGTGGATTTCATCCAAAAAGTTGGTCACGAAAATATTCAGAAGCATGAAAATGCTTTGCTGGAATATGCACAAAAAAAACTTTTGGAACTGGATGGCTTAAAGATTTATGGTGAAAAAGCTAACAGAACCGGAGTGGTTTCTTTTAATCTTGAGGGTGTTGGTATTGCTTCCGATGTAGGAATGATACTGGATAAACTGGGAATTGCCGTGAGAACAGGACACCACTGTACGCAACCAATAATGGATTTTTTCAATATTGCAGGAACGGTAAGAGCGAGCTTTGCAGTGTATAATACTTTCAATGAAATTGATCTTCTCGTGGAAGGCGTGAAAAAAAGCACAGAGAATGCTGAGCTGATTTTTTCCTTCTTTAAAAATAAAAATACCCGGGCGGAAATTTTTCCGCCCGGGTATTTTTTTAGTAAATATTAAAAAAAAAATTTCTGATTTGTAACCTTTTCAGTTTTTCATTGTCTTACTATTAGAAACAAGTAATTATGAAACTTTTGTTCGGAAATAAAAAAGATGATTTGCTCAGCCGCCTCAAAAAGCAGGATCCGGCTGCACAGAAAATTTTTTATGATCAGAATGTAAAAAAATACCTGAGTATCAGCAGAAGCTACATCAACGATCTTTATCAGGCTGAAGACTGTGTGATCAAAGCATTTTGCAAAATTTTTAAAAGTATTGAAAGTTTCCGGGGAGAAGGAAGCTTCGAAGGATGGGGCAGAAGAATAGTAGTGAATGAGTGTCTTAATTTTATTAAAAGCAATAAAACAGTTTTTTATCTCGAAGACATCAATCCTAATTATTCTGATGAAATTCCGGAAGAGTATGTTGATTTTAATTTTAATGCGCAGGAACTCCTTGATCAGCTGCCGGACGCCTACAGAATGGTTTTTAATCTTTATGTACTCGAAGATTATTCACATCAGGAAATCGCAGAAGCCTTACAGATTTCCACGGCAGTAAGCAAAACTCAGCTTTTCAGGGCAAAAGAAAAGATGAGAAAAATTTATCATCAGCAACAAAAAAAATTACAAAATGAAAATTACTAAAAACACAATCGAATATCAGATCAAAAAACAGATCGGTGAACGGGAAATTGCTCCTGCACGTGATCTTTGGGCAGAAATAGGAAACCATACGGAGAAGAAAACGAGCCAATCAAGAGTAAATTGGTTTCTGGTAGCAGCGTGTCTGATTTTAACATTCAGTTTAGGAATAGTACTCTTTTTTAATCAGGATAATCAGATAACAGAGAAATCCGAAAATATTGCAAAGGTTGGTAAGACTGAAGTTAAGACTCCCGCACAGAATGAGGTTCAGAAGAAACCTGTTGAATTAATCATTAAAAATAATGAACAAAAAATCGCAGTAGAAAAGGCTTCAACAGATAATAAAATAAACCAGCAGGAATCACCGACCTTTATACACGATGAATTACCTTCAATACAACAAAATTCGCCGCAAGTGATACCAGAAATCATACCTGCTGAACCTGCTAAAACTATTGCACAATCAGATTCAGTTAAAATACAGGTAAAAAAGAAACGGTATGTTGATCCTTCAACGCTGCTTTTTTCAGTGGAACACAAAGATGTTATTGAAAAAACAAAAGGAAAAAGCAATGTGGCAAGCATTGATCTGAACGAAAATTAAAATCAATTTTAAACAATTAAAAACTATTATAATATGATCAAGAAATTTATCATGATGGGCGGACTATGTCTATTATCTACAGCGGTATTCGCTCAGAAAAAGCCGGTATTCAATCTTCAGCCAAAAGAAGATACCGAAGTAAGTCCAATTGTAAAAGAAAAAGTGGACGAATATGCAAAAAAAGATTGATACCATCATTAAAGAAGAAAAAAAACTGATGGAGGTGGAGTTAACCGAGCTTCAGGCTAAAAATCTCTCTAAGGCAGAATTTGATGAACAAAAATCATTGATTGCCAGTAAGTATTCTGAGAAAATTGATCAGAGAATTGAAGAATTGGGTTTTGATATGGACGCCGTTATCCAAAAACAGGTACGTTATTCTCTCCTTAATTCTGACGTAACTTCTAATGAAGAATTGAAGGAAAAGCTTTTGAAAAAGTTCAGACCCACAAAAGATATCTCTCCTTATATTTCTTATTCTATTATGAATCTTACTAATAATAAGGCGGATAATGCTTTGGATAACAATCTGCGCTATGCCGGGAATTTTGAGTTTGGGCTTAAATTTAATTATCAATTCGGCAGAACAAGTCCGTGGGGTCTGATTTCCGGAATCGGGTTTTCCTGGAGAACATTGATTATTGATAATAACATGTTTGTGGCAAAAGACGCCAATTCCAATGTGTATCTTGCAAATTATGAGAAAGGATTGAGTAAAAGTAAACTCAGAACAGGCTATATTATTGTTCCGTTGGGATTGCAGTATAATTTTTCAAAGCTGAAAAATGCAGGTCTGGATGTCCAGTACAGAGATTATTCAGATGGATTTAAAGTGGGAGCCAATATCTACGGAGGGGTAAAAATGTCTACCAATAATATTATTAAAGGAGATGGGATAAGTGACAGAGATAGAAGCGATTATCGGGTAAGTCCTTTTATTTACGGAGCACAATTCACTGTTTCTTATGACGACTTCAGCATCTTTGTTAAAAAAGATTTTGGGAATTTCTTTAAAAGCGGAACCTTTGAAAACGATAAAGCTTTAACTTTTGGAGTAGTGCTTTGGTGGTAAAAATACACCTGATTTTATTCATATTTAAATGATAAACGCCGGAAAATTTTCTTCTCCGGCGTTTTTTCATTAGCATATTGAATTTTATTTTGTCACAAGACAGGTATTGAATATTTTAAATCCCAATTATTGAATCAGAAAATCTTTGATTTCCTCTTATGTGATCTAAAATATTTTCAAAATTTTACCCTAAAACTTATGTGCCTAATGTGTTAAAAATCTACTTCAGACTTCCTACCATATCTTCAGGCTTCACCCATTCATCAAATTGATCTGCTGTGAGAAATCCCAGATTAACGGCTTCTTCTTTTAAGGTCGTTCCGTTTTTTGTGGGCGGTTTTTGCGATTTTTGCCGCATTTTCATAGCCAATGTGCGTATTCAGGGCGGTAACAAGCATTAGTGATTTATCAACAAGCTCCTTGATTCTCTCATAATTAGGCTCAATTCCCACCGCGCAATGATCGTTAAATGAAACACATGCATCCGCAATTAATTGTGCAGACTGCAAAAAATTAAAAGCCATCACAGGTTTGAAAACATTAAGCTCATAATTTCCCTGTGTTCCTGCAAAGGAAATCGTGGTGTCATTCCCTAAAACCTGTGCGCAAACCATTGTCATTGCTTCATTTTGCGTAGGATTTACTTTTCCCGGCATAATGGATGATCCCGGCTCATTTTCCGGAATGTGAATTTCACCGATTCCCGAGCGCGGTCCCGAAGCGAGTAATCTGATATCCTGAGCAATTTTAAATAATGAAACGGCGAGTTGTTTTAAAGCACCGTGAGATTCAACAATAGCATCGTGAGCCGCCAGTGCTTCAAATTTATTTTCTGCAGTTACAAAAGGATGATTGGTAAATTTAGAAATATATTCAGCTACTTTTACATCGTAGCCTTTCGGAGTGTTGAGTCCGGTTCCTACTGCGGTGCCTCCCAAAGCCAATTCAGAAAGATGCGGAAGCGTATTTTTTAAAGCTTTTATACCGTAATTCAGCTGGGCAACATACCCTGAAAATTCCTGTCCCAAAGTCAATGGCGTGGCATCCATTAAATGCGTTCTCCCGATTTTAACGATATCTTTGAAAGCTTCTGATTTTTCGGCTAACGTATTGCGTAATTTTTCAACAGCAGGAATAGTAGTCTCCACCACTTTACGGTAGGCTGCAATGTGCATTGCTGTAGGATAAGTATCGTTGGACG
Organism: Chryseobacterium sp. POE27; assembly: GCF_039727685.1. Taxonomy (NCBI): domain Bacteria; kingdom Pseudomonadati; phylum Bacteroidota; class Flavobacteriia; order Flavobacteriales; family Weeksellaceae; genus Chryseobacterium; species Chryseobacterium sp. POE27. Next base: position 2,605,132 of record NZ_CP152475.1, on the reverse strand, counting down.
ACTGGGATTTATTAACATCATCATTAGGATGAATTTCGGATTTTTCGCCTAATGTTCCGCCATTATTTACGTGTGCCCGGTTTGAGATCACTTCATTCACATTCATGTTAGACTGTGTTCCTGAGCCGGTTTGCCAGATCACGAGAGGAAATTGATCATTCAGTTTTCCTTCTAATATTTCATCACAGACTTTTGCGATCATATCTCTTTTTTTGGAGGAAAGAACGCCTAAATCGGCATTTGTGAAAGCAGCCGCTTTTTTCAGATAGGCAAATGCTTCAATGATTTCATGAGGCATTGATCCTTCCGGACCGATTTTGAAATTGTTTCTGGATCTTTCGGTTTGTGCGCCCCAAAATTTATCTGCAGGAACCTGCACTTCGCCCATGGTGTCTTTTTCTATTCTGTAATTCATTATGATGATAGATTTAATTTAACCACAAAAGGCACAAAATATTCAGTTCCAATTTTAAGATTGATAATAATCTGTAAAGTTCACAAAAATTAAAATCAAAGATTTTAAAAACTGATGAACCCTTCTGAATACTATATTATTAAACTTAAAAAAGGAGAAAAACTTTTGTGACTTAAAGTTTTCCTAAAGTTAATCATTGTCTGAAACATTTGCAATTTATAATCATTATAAATATCAATCTAAGTCTCTGATTTTACTCATGTTTTTTAGCGATGTTTTATTTTTGCACCCAAATAAAAAGAAGAATGGAATTTAGATATCAGGATCCGTATCCGATTCAGAAGGATGATACGGTGTACAAGAAACTTACATCAGATTATGTAAAAGTTGAACAGCTCGGTAACAGAGAAATTTTAACCATCGACCCGAAAGGCCTGGAACTGCTTGCTGAAGAAGCTATGGCAGATGTTTCTTTTATGCTTCGTTCTTCACACCTGGAAAGTCTCAGAAGAATTATTGATGATCCTGAAGCGACTGACAACGACAGATTCGTAGCGTACAACCTTTTACAAAATGCAGCGGTTGCAGCGGAAGGCGCTTTACCTTCATGCCAGGACACGGGTACAGCTATTGTAATGGGAAAAAAAGGAGAAAATGTTTACACCGGAGTTGATGACGGAGAATATTTAAGCCGTGGTATTTACAATACCTATCAAAAAAGAAATTTAAGGTATTCTCAGGTGGTCCCTTTAACGATGTTTGATGAGAAAAATTCAGGATCAAACCTTCCGGCGCAGATTGATATCTATGCTAAGAAAGGAGATTATTACGAATTTTTATTTTTAACGAAAGGAGGAGGTTCTGCCAATAAAACGTTTCTTTACCAAAAAACTAAATCTTTACTAAACGAAAAATCTCTTGAAGAATTCATTAAAGAGAAAATTTCAGATCTTGGAACGGCAGCATGTCCGCCTTACCACTTGGCTTTGGTCATTGGTGGAACTTCTGCTGAAGCAAATTTAGCGGCAGTAAAAAAAGCATCTGCAAAATATTATGATAATCTTCCTACTGAAGGAAATGAAGCTGGTCAGGCTTTCAGAGATCTGGAATGGGAAGCGAAAGTTCAGAAAATTTGCCAGGAAAGTGCTATCGGAGCGCAGTTTGGTGGTAAATATTTAACGCACGACGTCAGAGTGATCAGGCTTCCTCGTCATGCGGCATCTTGTCCTGTAGGAATGGGAGTTTCCTGCTCTGCGGACAGAAATATTAAAGGTAAAATAACAAAAGAAGGTATTTTTCTGGAACAACTGGAAGAAAATCCTAAGAGATTCTTGCCGGATACGCCGCCACATCTTGAAGAAGCTGTAGAAATCAACCTGAATAAACCAATGCCTGAAATTCTGGCGGAACTTTCTAAATATCCTATTAAAACAAGATTAAAGCTCAACGGAACTTTGATCGTTGCAAGAGATATTGCTCACGCAAAAATCAAAGAAATCATCGACAGTGGGAAACCAATGCCTGAATATTTTAAAAATCATCCAATCTATTACGCGGGACCTGCAAAAACTCCGGAAGGAATGGCTTCAGGAAGTTTCGGGCCTACGACAGCCGGAAGAATGGACGTATATGTTGATGAATTCCAGAGCCATGGAGGAAGCATGATTATGTTGGCTAAAGGAAACAGAAGCAAAGATGTGACGAATGCCTGCGGAAAATACGGAGGCTTCTATTTAGGATCTATTGGTGGTCCTGCGGCTATTTTAGCAAAAGACAATATTCTTTCCGTTGAGGTTGTGGATTTCCCGGAATTAGGAATGGAAGCAGTAAGAAAGATTGAAGTGAAAGATTTCCCTGCATTCATTATTACTGATGACAAAGGGAATGATTTCTTTGCTGATCTTGCCCATTAAAAAAAGTAAAATTATTTTACTATAAATACTACTTTGTATTGCAAGGTATTTTAAAATACAATACATTTGCAATACAAAATAGTATAACTATGAAAAAAATCTTGTTCTTATTAGTATTGTTTATTGCTGGCTGCAATGTATTTTTTGCACAGCTTAATGGGAAGATAGACAGTATAATACAAAAAGAATTCAGCGATCGTAACGGACCGGGCGGTGTATTTCTTATTTCTCAGAAAGGGAAAACGATCTACGAAAAAGCTTTTGGGAAAGCAAACCTGGAACTCAGTGTAGATATGACTTCTGATAATGTTTTTCAGATTGGATCCATGACAAAGCAGTTTACGGCGATTTCAATTCTTATTCTGGAATCTCAGGGAAAACTTAAAGTGAGCGATGCGATTTCAAAATATATTCCGGATTATCCCGCAGGTAATTCAATTACAATACATCACCTTCTTACCCATACTTCAGGGATAAAAGATTTTACCAAAATGAAAACTCTTTCTGACATCGCACAGAAAGAAATGACCCCTAAAATGATGGTCGACTTCTTTAAAAATGAGCCTGTTGATTTCAAACCGGGAGAAAAATTTGAATATAATAATTCAGGCTATGTGGTTTTGGGGTATTTAATAGAAATTGTTTCGGGGGGAGAAGTATGAAGATTTTGTCAAGAAGAATATTTTCGACAAAGCGGGAATGAGCAATTCTCAATATGCAAGCGACAGAAGAGTCATTAAAAAAAGGGCTTATGGATATCATCAGAAAACCGACGGCTATGTCAATAAAACCGTTATAAACTTTAGCGTTCCTTTCGCTTCCGGATCATTGATGTCGACTGTGGAAGATATGGTAAAATGGCAGCAGGCACTCAATAAAAATCTCATTCTTGATGCGGCGCATAGTCGTGAAGCTTTTACCAAATATAAGCTAAATAACGGAGAGGAGTTCACATACGGTTACGGCTGGCATTTGAAGGATATCAATGGTGTTCCAACCAGGGAACATGGCGGAAGTATTTTCGGTTTCAAGTCTATGGGTGTTTATATTCCGAAAGAGGATATTTACGTAATCGGATTCAGTAACTGCGACTGTAATTCGCCGACCCAGGTGGTGAAAGATATTGCGAAAGTTGCTCTTGAGAATTTGGAAACCGGCCCGAAAAAATAGTCATTAGTTTAAAATTAAAATAAATAATAAAAATAGGGCGTATATCTTTTGTGTAAAAAAATAAAAAGTCCTATTTTTGCCTAAAATCTTTTAGAAATGATAATGATTTTATCAGCATTTTGGCCATTTTACCAGTTCCTTTGGACTGTATTCTTCATTATAATGTTCCTTGTAGGATTCTGGTGTATTTTTATGTTCTTCGGTTTTGTAATTCCTTTATGGTTAACGGAAGGCCTGAAAGAATATTTCGGTAAGGTGAAACCTTTTGATCCTGAAGAAGTAAGAAGCAAAATGGTTTTTGAGCAGGAAGGCGCAGAAGTAATCTACAATGAGCCTAAAGGTCATGGTCCATTCATTCACGATCATAGCCACGACAGCCACGGACATCATTAATTGATTGTCATTGTTTTCCCACATGAATTCCGGGAAAGCAATATCAAAGCAAAACAACATATATTAAAACCACTTATCTCGGTAAGTGGTTTTTATTTATTCATTCCTTAATTTTTCAGGAGAAATTCCAAATTTCTTTTTGAAAGCCCGCGTAAAATTCTGTACATATTCGTAGCCGCATTCTATTGCAATTTCTTTGATTAAAACTTCCTTGTTGATGATAAGTTTTTTAGCTTTCAGCATTCTTAATTCTGCAATATAATCATTGACGGTCATATGATATTGCGCCTTGAATTCTTTTCTGATCTTATTCTGATTGATACCAATCATATTACCGATTTCTTCCACTTTGATATTTTTGTGAAAATTTTCATCTACAAACTTTTTAATCATAAAAGGAATTTTAGGAGAGTCCTTCACTGTGTTTTTTTCACTGAACTGTTCGAAAATCAGCATTAAAAGTTTGATGATTTTTGCTTCAATGAATAATTTCTGCAGCATTCCTTTTTTAGAATAGCTTATAATTTCCTTTACAATCATATGCATTTCAACAGTCATATAAGGCGGAGTCTGCTTATGAAGAAAAATATAATTGTTCCGTGTGAGATTCTCCAAAATATCTTCACTTTCTGTATTTGAAACAGGGTTAATAAGGTTAAAAATATAATCATACATGATTTCAATCTGCATATATTTCAGAGGATCATTGTTTTCTGTCCATAGTTCTGCCATGCTTTCATCGTGGGAATAATGGAGTACATATTGATTTTTTTTAAATAAGAAATTAGTTCCGCAATCCTGTGCCTCAAGATTGATATTGGAGCTCAATAAAAAAAGTAAATTAAAACTTGACCGGCTCTCTATCATGTCAATTCTTGAAAATTTTTCATTCACTGAGCCTTTCTGAAACAAAATTTTGATGGCTTCCGAGCTGAATAATACTTCTTTAGATGGCAGATTCTTCATGATGGTACAATTGGATAAGCTAAATATCAGATAACAAAAAGTTCGGAAATGATAACTTTAGACTGAACTTCTGGACTAATTTTGCGCAAAATTAATTATAATTTAGAATAAATAAAAATAATAATCTGTTATGTGTAGAAAAATATTTTTTTAGAATGTTTAATCTCTGCTGCGCATTATTTTCCTTAATTTCGGTTGGTGCATACGCTCAACAATGGGAAAATGTAGGTGGTTTGTCAACTGTTTCCGCTGGGGGCAGCAGTTTTAATAATCTGGTAATAAGCAATGGGAAATATTATGTTTCTTACTACGATACTTCCGTTGCAAAAGGTTCTGTACAGGCTTTTGATGGAAATTCATGGTCGTATGTCGGGGGTAGTCCGGGAATTACGAATAGCTATGCAACTTATAATTCTTTATCATCGGCACCAAATGGAAATATATACTATACCAATCAGGGCAGTGGCCTGGAAGTCCGACAGTTTGATGGATCTGCATGGACACAGCTGCCAAGTGCTACAACGTCTGCGATTAATTACCATGCTTCGGCAGTTTCGGCTTCAAATATTCTGTTTACTTATTCTACAGATAGTTCAGGGATGGTAAGACGATATGTCAACGGTACGTGGGAGCAGGTCGGAAATGCAGGATTTTCCAACGGAGCTACTTTTGCTGAAATGGTGATCGGGACAAACAATAAAGTTTATACCTGTAATGTTTCCGGTGGAGTGCGGGTTTATGAGAATACAATAACCGCAACAACTTCAGACAATTGGATGTTGCTAGGAGGAAGTATTGTGGATGCAGCCTCTTCAAGCGAACAATATAATTCTGATATCGCAATTGATGGCAGCAATAATCTGTACGTTGCTTACGTTTCCAATTCGACAAACGGACAGAAACTGAATGTGAAAAAGTTCAACGGAACAAGCTGGACACAATTGGGAAATGCCAACTTTTCAGAGGGAAAGGTTCAACATGTGGCAATTGCCGTGAGTGCATCAGGAAATCCTTATGTTGTGGCAAGCCGTTGGGAAAATGATGATTTTTTAAAGAATAAGGTTTATCACTTAAACGCTTCATCCCAAACGTGGGAGGCGCTTGGCGGAAGTTTTATTTCAGACGGGCAGGCTACTTATAATGATCTTGCTTTTGATAATTTTAATAATGCTCTTGTGCTGGTATATTCCCAAAATGGAACAAAGGTGAAAAGATTTTCCCTAAATCCAGTTTGTAATAATACAGATCCGGGAACCAATACGGGTGATCTGGGTTGCGTTAAATTTACCTATAACGGGCAGAATGTAAGTTATACAACAGTAAGAGGTGCCGACGGAAAAATATGGCTACAGCAGAATTTGGGCAGTTCCCGGGTGGCAACGGCTTTAGATGATACAAGTGCGTATGGAGATCTTTTCCAGTGGGGAAGATGGGACGACGGACATCAGTTGAGAAATTCCGCCACCACGACAGCTCCTTCTGCGAATTCGCCTGACGGACTTTCAGGAATCGGTTCTTTTATTTTAGGATCAGGTTCTGCTTCATGGTGGGCTACCAACGCCACCAGTGATGCCTGGAATGCTGCCTCGTTATCTGATATGACATCTGCTGTCGGAATAGATCCTTGCAAAGCTGTCGGACAAGGCTGGAGACTTCCTACTCCCGCAGAATGGACAGCACTGGTAGCCGTCGAAGGAATAGCAAATCCCGCTACGGCATATGCAAGTTATCTTAAATTACCCGCAGCAGGATACAGAAGCAATACAACCGGCGGATTTACCTATGAAGGAACAAGAGGCTATTATTGGAGCTCGGGGACAGCCAACAGCGGAGGAAAATACCTTTACATAGGATCATCTATTGCTAATCCCGGATCAGGCGCTCCCAGAGGACAGGGAGAATCAGTGAGATGTATAAAAGATTTTTCAGGTCTGGCAACATCCGATATCCGTCTTACTGTAAATTCAGTCGGATTCTATCCTAATCCTACGAAAGGAATAGTTAATATCAAAGCGGATTCTTCGATTGAAGCGATAAAGGTTACCAATGTCGTTGGGCAACAAATCAATATTCGTTTTTCTCAAAATCTGTTGGATATGAATGGACTTCCTAATGGTTTGTATATAATAGAATTGAAGCTAAAAAACGGACAGTCAGTCTCTAAAAAAATAATAAAAAATTAGGTTAAATAATTTTGCCTGATTATTAATATCAAATAGTTCATTCAATTACATTGAGAATCCGGCGCGGGACGAAGTCCCGCGCCGGATTCTGTTTTTATAAAATATAGTTAACCAAAACGTTTATATTGAAATACATTTTCAATCTGTTGCATAATATTCTAATACGTTAAAATTGATCTTAACAAGTCAACTTCTCTAAAAATAAATTACTTTAGTATTATCAATTAAAAAATATTTATGAAGAAACTTTATTCTGGTATTTTATTGCTTATGATAGCTATAATATCAGGTCAGATAAGCTATACCATTACTCCAAATCCTTTTAATGAAACGGATGCCATAACTTTAACTATTCCCGGAAGCCAGATTGACGAATCGGCCTGGGGCATTTCAAACAATGCGGTCTACTTTTGGTCGTGGTCGCTGGATGCCAATTATCAGAATAGTCAGGATTGCCCTACCAATGGCAGCTGGAACAACTCCAACGAGCTGAATAAGTTTAATTATAATTCCACTGCCGACACCTATTCTTTATCGTTTACGCCAACGGCGTTTTATGGCAGAACCGGCATCGGAAGATTCGGCTTTTTGTTGAAGGATAAAACAGGAGCGCATCAGACTACAGATGTTTTGGTAAACGTAGGAATTCTGAATATCAGTATGACTAATCCTGCGGCAAACAGTCTTACGTCAGTACCTTCAGGAAATTCTATTAATATTGCCGCTACGGCAAATGTTAATGCAACATTTCAGCTCAAGGCTAACGGATCCGTAATAAATACGACTTCTACACCTTCAACCTCTTATTCTTACAGCTACACGGTAACCGGAGATGCCAATATGGAACTCATCGCTACAGATGCTAATTCAAATGCAAAAAATGCGACATTCATTCTTCAGGTTCCCCGTAATGTGGTTTCTGAAGCCATTCCAAGCTGGATCCGACAGGGAATAAATTATCATCCTACAGACCAGACAAAAGTGGGATTGGCATTGTATGCGCCATTCAAAAATTTCGTTCACGTTATCGGAAGTTTTAATAACTGGACGGTAAATGATACTTATCTCATGAAAAGGGATACCGCCAATCCGGATCTGTACTGGATTGAATTGAGTGGTCTTACTCCTCAACAATTATATACTTTCCAATACCGAACCAATGATCTTAAAAAAAGTTGCCGATCCGTATTCTCCGCAGATTCTGTCTTCTTATGATGATCAGTGGATTTCATCTTCAACCTACCCTAATTTACCGGTATTTCCGGCAGGACAAGGTTTTGAAGTTTCTATGTTTAAAACGGGGCAGACTCCTTACAATTGGCAGGTTGCCAATTTTCAGCGACCTGCAAAGGATAATCTCGTAGTTTACGAATTGTTGCTGAGAGATTTTACTCAGGAAAAAAACTGGCAGTCATTAATTAATAAAATAAATTATTTGAAAGGCTTAAATATTAATGCTGTTGAACTAATGCCTATCATGGAATTCGAAGGAAATCTTTCGTGGGGCTATAATACATCATTCCATTATGCTTTAGACAAAGCTTACGGAACTCCGGAAAAGTTTAAAGAATTCGTTGATCTTTGCCATCAGAACGGTATTGCTGTTATTTTAGATGTTGCTTTTAATCACGCAACAGGTCGTTCACCATTAGTAAGGCTGTGGAATGTAGATCCGGATAATGACGGCTATGGCGACGTTGCCTCTAATAATCCATATTTCAATACAGTACCAAAACATTCATATAACGTATTCAATGATTTCAACCATACAAGTTCCTCAACTAAATATTACGTTGAAAGGTGTCTTCAACAATGGCTTACCGAATATCATATCGACGGTTTCCGCTGGGATCTTACCAAAGGATTTACCCAAAGCTGCTCTGAAAATGATGAAACCTGTACCAATGCCTACCAGCAGGACAGAGTAGATATTTTAAAATATTATGCAGACCGACAATGGGCAATAGATCCAAATTCTTATATGATTTTTGAGCATCTGGGAACAGATGCAGAAGAGCAGCAGTGGGCAAATTACAGGATCGCAGAAGGAAAAGGTGTCTTGCTATGGAATAAGCAGACAGATCCTTACAACCAAAATACGATGGGATACAAGGATAACAGCAATTATGACAGGATGAATCATTCACTTCACGGTTTTACCAATATGTCGGCGGTTGGTTATGGCGAAAGTCATGATGAAGAACGATTGATGTTTAAAAATCTGTCCTATGGCGCAGTAAACGGAAGCTACGATGTGAAAAATCTTAATACGGCTTTAGATAGGATGAAAACTTTTGGGGCAACATTTTTTACCATTCCCGGACCAAAAATGATATGGCAGTTTGGTGAGCTGGGCTATGAATTCAGCATCAACAGATGCAGTGACGGATCAATTAATCCGGGTTGCAGAACCGATGAAAAACCAATTGCATTTAACCTGGGCTATGATACTAATGTAAACAGAAAAGACATTTACGATACATGGGCTAAAATTATCAATATTAGAAATACATATCCGGTTTTCAGGTCAAAAACCTACACTATAGAATCAAACAATCTTACAAATGATCCGAATGGGCTTATCACAAGGATCTATGTGTACGACAATACCATTACAAACGGAGTGAAAAACATTGTTGTACTTGCGAATTATACCACCGCTGTTCAAAGTGTGGTTCCTTATTTCCCGTATACCGGACAGTGGCAGAACCTTATGGATACTACGGTTTCAAATGTTACTTCTACAACCGCGGCAATCACATTGCAGCCTGGAGAGTTCAGGATTTTTGGAAACTACGCAGGAAGTTTGTCAACGGCTGATGAAAATGCAGCGTCAAGATTGTCTTTACAGGTTGCAGACAATCCTGTGAAAAATAATATCGCAAAATTAATCTATCATAAAGCTAAAAACGGAGAAATCACCATCTATGAAATGAGTGGCAAAAAGCTTGATCGCTTTAAACTTAAAAATGAAGATGGAACCTATGAATTAAGAATAATCTATCCGCCGGGAACATATCTTATTCATTTAACATCTGATTCAGGAGTTGCCATCCAGAAAATGATCGTAAAATAATACTTAGGCCGCTTTTCAGCGGCCTTTTTTTATGCGAAATAATAATTTATTCATCAGCCGGCAATTATACGTCAGTCATTTCATTCTAAATTAGCACATCTACAAATCAATCCGTATCTTTGCCAACTAAATTTTTACTATGTCTAAGAGTTTAATTCCAAAATTAGAAGCTATAAAACAAAGATATAATGAGGTGGCAGACCTTATTATTCAACCTGATGTTATTTCGGATCAGAAAAGATATTCTTCTCTGAACAAAGAATATAGTGATTTGGGGAAAATTGTGAGAGTTTACGATCAATATAAAGGCGCTTTGGATACGATTGAAGAATCCGACGAGATCATTGCTGACGGGTCCGACAAAGATTTTGTGGAACTAGCAAAAATTGAGAAAAACGAAGCTTTGGAAAAAATTCCCGGCCTGGAAGAAGAATTAAAAGTATTGTTGATTCCTAAAGATCCGGCAGATGATAAAAACGTTATTGTGGAACTTCGTGCCGGAACCGGTGGTGATGAAGCTGCGATTTTCGTAGAAGATATCTACAGAATGTATTCTATGTATTTCAAAACAAAAGGATGGAGACATGAAGTGACAGATTCTAACGAAGCGGCAAAAGGCTACAAGGAACTGATCATGAAAGTGGAAGGAGAAGGCGTGTACGGAATCATGAAATTTGAATCCGGAGTGCATCGTGTGCAGCGTGTTCCTGAAACCGAATCTCAAGGCAGGGTTCACACTTCCGCCATTACGGTAGCGGTCCTTCCGGAAGCCGAAGAGGTGGATTTCGAACTGAATCCTGCGGATATCGAAATGCAGACTTCCAGATCCGGAGGAGCAGGAGGGCAAAACGTGAACAAGGTTGAAACCAAAGTTCAGCTGACGCACAAACCTTCAGGATTGGTGGTGGTTTGTCAGCAGGCGCGTTCCCAGCTGGCTAACCGTGAATTGGCAATGGAAATGCTGAGAACCAAACTCTACGATATCGAGCTTCAGAAAGTTCAGGGCGATATTGCTGCCCAGCGTAAGTCGATGGTTTCCACGGGAGACCGTTCGGCAAAGATTAAAACCTATAATTATCCGCAGGGAAGGGTTACAGATCACCGAATCAACAAATCCATGTACAACCTGGATGCCTACATGAACGGAGATATTTCTGAAATGATCGATGCCGTGATCATGGCAGAAAACGCCGAAAAAATGAAAGGCGAAGAAGAAAATTTATAAAATCTTTATCATAAAATCTTTGTAAAGTCTCCGGGGAACCGGAGATTTTTGTTTTTAAATAAATATTCTGCTGCGAGGTATTTCATTTAGTTTCCTTATTTTTGGGAAAATAGCTTAATATGAAATTCAGACCAATATTACTAACCGCCGGAGTCTTGTTTTCGGCAACATTGTACTCACAAAAAATGATGTATCCCAAAGCCTTAAAAGGAAATCAGACCGATAATTATTTCGGAACTGCTGTGGCAGACCCATTCAGAGATCTTGAAAATGATTCCGAAGCCACCAGAAAATGGGTCGATGAAGAAGTGAAGCATAGCCAGGATTACCTTGCAAAAATTCCTTTCAGAGAAGAAATCAGAAAACAGCTCACCGATATCTGGAACTACGAAAAAATTTCGGCTCCTTTCAAAGAAGGCGATTATACGTATTATTACAAAAATAACGGACTACAGGCACAATCTGTTCTGTACAGAACCAACAACAAAACAAAAGCAACAGAAGTCTTTTTAGATCCGAATAAATTTTCTGAAAAAGGAACAACTTCACTTTCTCAGTTATCTTTTAATAAAAAAAGAAATCTGGCCGCTTATTCTATTTCAGAAGGAGGAAGCGACTGGAACAAGATCATCATCATCGATGCCTTATCCAAAAAACAGATCGATGAAACGCTGGTAGATGTAAAGTTCAGCGGAATTTCGTGGCAGGGTGATGAAGGCTTCTATTATTCGAGCTACGACAAACCGAAAGAGGGAACCGTACTCTCCGGAATGACAGATAAACACAAAGTATATTTCCATAAATTAGGAACCAAACAATCGGAAGACCAGTTGATTTTCGGAGGCGATAAAACACCGAGAAGATATCTTGGAGCCGGCGTGTCTGAAGATCAGCGCTATCTGATTATTTCCGCGGCGAATGCCACCAACGGAAATGAACTCTACATAAAAGACCTTAAAAACGGCGGTGACTTTATTCAGATCAATAAAGGTTTTGATATCAACGTCGATATCGTAGATACACAAGGAGACGATTTATATATTTTTACAGATAAAGATGCACCGAATATGCGTCTCGTAAAAACAACCATTAAAAATCCTTCTCCGGAAACATGGAAAGATGTAATTTCTGAAACGGAAAATGTGTTGGGAATTACAACCGGCGGCGGATATTTCTTTGCTACCTACATGGTGGATGCGATTGATAAAGTTAAACAATATGACAGAGCCGGAAAACTCATCCGTGAAATAGCGCTTCCGGGTAAGGGAAATGTTTCAGGTTTCGGAGGAAAAGAGGATGAGAAAGAACTGTATTTTTCTTTTACCAACTATATTACGCCGGGGACAACCTATAAATTCAGTGCAGATTCCGGAAAGTCGGAGGTATATCAGAAGCCGAAGGTGAAATTTAATCCTGAAGATTATGTTTCAGAGCAGGTGTTTTACACTTCAAAAGACGGCACAAAAATTCCGATGATGATTAACTATAAAAAAGGGACAAAGCTCGATGGTAAAAATCCTACCATTTTATATTCTTACGGAGGTTTTAATATCAGTTTGCAGCCCGCTTTCTCTGTAGTGAATGCCATCTGGATGGAAAATGGCGGGATCTATGCCGTTCCGAACATCCGTGGCGGTGGTGAATATGGAAAAAAATGGCACGATGCCGGGACAAAAATGAATAAGAAAAATGTATTCAATGATTTCATTACTGCCGGAGAATATTTACAGCAGAAAGGGTACACTTCCAAACAGTTTATGGCTCTTTCGGGAAGATCAAATGGCGGACTGCTGGTAGGGGCAACAATGACGATGCGTCCCGACCTGGCAAGAGTGGCTTTCCCGGGAGTTGGCGTTCTGGATATGTTGAGGTATAATAAATTTACTGCCGGAGCAGGCTGGTCTTACGATTACGGAACCGCTGAAGACAGCAAAGAGATGTTTGAGTATTTAAAATCCTATTCTCCAGTTCATAATGTAAAAGCCGGAACATGCTATCCTTCCACGATGATCATCACCAGCGATCATGATGACAGGGTGGTTCCTGCGCATTCTTTCAAATTCGGTGCTGAGCTTCAGGAAAAGCAGGCATGCGATCATCCGATTCTTTTAAGGATTGAAAAAAATGCAGGTCACGGAGCAGGAAGATCTACAGATCAGGTAATCGGAGAAAACGCAGACTTGATTTCTTTCGCTTTATTTGAAATGGGGATAAAAAATTTAAAGTAAAAAGATTAAAAAATTATAAAAACGGATGTTTTTTTTTAAAGTGTTCGTTTTTTTTTTGGTAAAAATTTTACAAATATTTAATTTAGACAATTAATTAATTACGAACATGAAATCTAAAGCTTTACTTATTTGCTCATTCATAAGTCTCAGCACTTGTGTTTTTGCACAAAAATGGGAACCTGCATCACTGAAATTTTCAGAAATAAGAAAAGGAGTGGATGTAAGGTACTCTTACACATTTGATATTGCTGAGTTACGAAATATGCTGCTGAATGCAGTAGAAACTGGAAATGGTGCTAAACCGGTGATCATTTCCCTGCCCACAGCGGAAGGGAAAATTGAGAAATTTGCTGTTTATAGCAATCCTGTTATTGAAAAATCAATGGCGGACAGGTATCAGTTAGGCTCTTATGTAGGAGTAGGAGTTGATGACCCTTCAAAGTATCTGAGATTTAGTACTTCTCCAACTGAAATTCAATCCATGATTATTAAGGATGGTGCATTTCAGTTTATAGAGCCTATCAGCATTGATAAAAAAACCTATGGTGTATTCTATAAAACGAAGAGAACGAAAAGCGACAACGGCTTTGAATGTACTACTGATGAAAAGAATGTCAAAGACATTAAAGTATTAGAAAAAAACGGAAAAAATAGCCTGTCTAATGTAGGAATTACCAACAGGCCTGCTACTACAAAATATAGAACCTACAGGCTGGCATTATCAACTACAGGTGAATACACGAAGAAATTTGACCCTTCCGGAGGAATCACAAACACCGTGATACAAATGAATGCTACGATGACTCGTGTAAATGGTGTGTTTGAAAAAGAATTCGGAATTAAATTAATTATTCAGGATTTGCCAAATATCATCTTCACAGATCCCACTTCAGATCCCTATACAAATAATTTAAATTTACAATTACAACAGACATTAACGTCAGTGGTAGGCAATGCTAATTATGACATGGGACACGTATTTAATGCTTCAGGTGGTAATGGTAATGCTGGATCTATTGGTTCAACATGTGTAAATCCAGCAACATCTACTTCTTTGGCTAAAGGTTCTGCTTTTACTCAAAATACAGATCCTACAGGAGATCTTTTTGATATTGATTATGTTGCTCACGAAATGGGGCATCAATTAGGAGCTAATCATACCTTCTCTCACGTTTCTGAAGGGTCGGGAGTAAATGTGGAACCGGGAGGCGGAACAACTATCATGGGATATGCAGGAATTACCGGAGATAATGTACAGGATTATACTGATGCTTATTTTCACTATTCCTCAATCAATCAGATATTAAACAGCTTAGATAGCAAGACATCTTGTGGAACATCAGAAACGATTACAACAAATGTTCCTCCGGTAATTTCTCCTCTTACGGCTTATACTATTCCTAAAGGGACTGCTTACTATTTGGAAGCATCCGCTACAGATACTAATCCAATTAAATATGCGTGGGAACAGTACGACAGTGTTGATTCTTATAATTCCATTTCCGGGGATAGCGGATGGGGCTACAATGCTCAGGGGGGCTATAGCGAGATCATATTTCGGAACAACCAGCGGAAGAAGATATTTCCCAAGTCTCCCTAGTGTGATGGCGGGTAATCTGACAGATAAAGTAAAATGGGAAACCGTTTCATATATTCCTAGAACACTCAACTATGCAGTTACAGTGAGAGATGAAAATACTACCAGGCCATTGCTTATTTCATCCGAAACTACCGTTACTGTTGGTGGTGATGGGCCGTTTAAGTTTTCGGGCCTTACGCCTTCTACCATTTTGTATAATAATGCATCTAACACTATAACTTGGGATGTGGCTAGTACTAATACAGCCCCATATAACGTAGCCAATGTAAAAATTGAATATACAACCGATCTTGTAAATGGAACAACGTGGACAGAGTTGGTTGCTTCAACCCCAAATACCGGAAGCTATACTTTGCAAATGCCTTCCAGCTTAACGGGTGCAGTCAAACTTAAGATTTCTGCTATTGGAAATATATTCTATGCTGTTTCTCCTCAAGTAACTATTGGTACTGCTCCAACATCAACTTCCGCAGCTCCGACAGGTGTAGCAGCATTAGGCACTGAAATAATGAAAACAACAGCAAGACTGTCATGGAACAATGTGCCTGGAGCAACGTATTCAATACAATATAGAAAAATAGGACAGACCAACTGGTCTAATACGACAAGTACTATAAACTCTGTTTTGCTAACAGGACTTGAGGATGAGTCTGATTATGAAGCTCAGGTCGCAACTGTAGTTAATACTGTGGTTGGAACTTATTCCCCAAATTACACTTTTAAAACGAAAGGATTGAAAACGGGGGTGGATTACTGCTTAATGACTACCGGAGGAAATAGTTTTGCCAGTTTCTCCTACAATAGTGGTTTGGCGCAATTTATTTTAAGCAATTTAACCTATTCAGAGTTGTATTATAGTACCATTTTTAGTACTTATAGAGATTTTACTGAAGATGCAAGCAAATTGATTAACTTAACGAAAGGAACGCAATACACTTTTTCTTACTTTAATGTAGGAACCACAGCTTCAACATATAATGATAATATGGAAGTATGGATTGATTATAATAGAAATGGTGTTTTTGAGGCTTCTGAAAAAGTGGGTTCTGTAAGTACAGATCCGCCGGCAAGTGGTCAATACACAGGGTCATTTACATTTACTATTCCTGCTACAGCTTATTCAGGAGATAAACTTTTACGAATGAGAGTTGCCAATACGTTCTTTAATACAGCTTCAAGCCCTTGTGGTAGTCCTTCTGTTCCGGTAAGTGGTGGTGGAGTTATTTCACAGGGGTCTTTTAAGGATTTTTCTGTTAGAATTTCTGATTCAAACCTTGCGGTTAGCGAAACAAAAGATTTGAAATCTGAAATTTCTATCTATCCAAATCCAGCCGATACATTTGTTGAAATCAAAAATCTAAAAGGAAATGCAGACTATAAAATCTACAGTGCGGATGGAAGATTGGTTCAGTCAGGTAAGATTGATAATCAAAGAATTAATGTATCAGAACTGATAAAAGGAGTGTATATAATCACCATTAAAGATGATTCTAAAACATATACAACTAAACTGATTAAGAAATAGTAAAATTTAATCTTACATTTTAACAGTCCCGGGCGTTCGTCCGGGACTGTTATTTGTTGACGAACAGTTGTTTATGAAAGTTTTCTCTTTCATTTAAAAAAATTAACTTTACACAACAAAAATATTGAAATGCGAAAAACAATTTCTGTTAAAAAGCCGGATTTTAACATATCATTAAAGAATACTGAAATCTACAGTTTCGAAAAAGACGGATTACAATTAAAATCCTCTTACCGGGCAGAAGACGTTAAAGATAAAGATCTAACACACACGACTCCCGGAATCGAACCTTATTTAAGAGGCCCCTATTCTACGATGTATGTGCAGAAGCCTTGGACGATTCGTCAGTATGCCGGGTTTTCTACGGCAGAAGAATCCAATGCTTTTTACAGGAGAAATCTGGCGGCCGGACAAAAAGGACTTTCTGTGGCGTTCGATCTCGCAACACACAGAGGATACGATTCAGACCATGCAAGAGTGGTTGGTGACGTGGGAAAAGCAGGAGTAGCTATTGATTCTGTTGAGGATATGAAGATTTTATTTAATGAAATTCCATTAGATCAGATTTCGGTTTCCATGACGATGAACGGGGCTGTTTTGCCTATTTTATCTTTCTATATTGTAGCTGCAGAAGAGCAGGGTGTCTCACAGGAATTACTTTCAGGGACGATTCAGAATGATATTTTGAAAGAATTCATGGTAAGAAATACTTACATTTATCCGCCGGCACCTTCCATGAAGATTATTGCAGATATTTTTGAATACACTTCTCAGAATATTCCGAAATTTAATTCCATTTCAATTTCAGGATATCACATGCAGGAGGCTGGTGCAACACCTGTACTGGAAATGGCTTACACGCTTGCAGACGGATTAGAATACGTAAGAACCGGAATAAAAGCAGGTATGAATGTCGACGATTTTGCACCTAGATTATCATTTTTCTGGGCTATCGGGATGAATCACTTCATGGAAATTGCTAAAATGCGTGCGGCAAGATATATTTGGGCAACACTTTTAAAACAGTTTGATCCACAAAATCCGAAGTCTTTAGCCTTAAGAACTCATTCACAAACTTCCGGCTGGTCGTTAACCGAACAGGAACCTTTCAATAATATTACCAGAACAGCGATTGAGGCATTATCTTCAGCATTGGGAGGGACTCAGTCTCTTCATACGAATGCGTTAGATGAAGCCATTGCGCTTCCAACAGATTATTCTGCAAAAATTGCAAGAAATACTCAGATTATTCTTCAGCAGGAAAGCGGAATTTGTGATGTGGTCGATCCTATGGGAGGAAGTAACTTGGTAGAAAGTCTTACTCAGCAGATGATCGAAGAAGCCATGAAATATATCGATGAGGTAGAACAGGAAGGCGGAATGACAAAAGCCATCGAAGCCGGAATCCCGAAAATGAGAATTGAAGAAGCCGCAGCGAAAAAACAGGCGAAAATTGACAGTGGTGAAGAATTCATTATCGGAGTTAATTCATTTAAATCAGCCTTAAAACAAGAAGCAATTGAAATCTTAGATATCGACAATACGGAAGTTCGCAGAAAGCAGATCGAAAGATTAAACAAAATAAAAGAAGAAAGAAATCCTGAAGCCGTTGAAGAAATTCTAAATGAAATCCGGGAATCTGCAAAAACAGGAAAAGGAAACCTTTTGGCATTATGTATAGAAGCGGCACGCAGAAGGGTAACACTTGGTGAAATGAGCGACGCCATGGAGGAAAGCTTCGGAAGATATAAAGCTAACATCAGAACAATCTCAGGAGTATATGCCATGAATGCCGGGAAAAATGAATATTTTGAAAAAGCCTTAAACCTTACTCAAAAATTTGAAGAAGAAGAAGGACGTCGCCCAAGATTGATGGTCGCCAAAATGGGACAGGACGGTCATGACAGAGGGGCGAAAGTCGTAGCAACAGCATTTGCAGATATGGGATTTGATGTGGATGTTGCACCATTGTTTCAGACTCCGGGAGAAGTGGCGAAGCAGGCTGTAGAAAATGATATTCACATTCTGGGGGTTTCTTCTCTGGCAGCCGGACACAAAACATTGGTTCCGCAGGTTGTGGAAGAATTGAAAAAACTCGGTGCCGATGATATCACGATCGTCGTTGGAGGGGTAATTCCGCAACAGGATTATGAATTTTTATATGCCAACGGAGCCGACTTTATCTTTGGACCCGGAACCAATCTTCCTAAGTGTGCGGTGGATATTTTAGAAAAGTTTTTAAGTTAAATTAAAATTAAAAAAACAATAAGTTGCACAGCTTTTGTATGGGTTAATGAAAATTTTCATTATGGCTTATACAGTAGTTTCAGTATTTCCGGTGACTGTAGATACAGAGGAAATTAAAAAAGATTTAAAAGAAAACGGTTTCAACGAAGCCAATATTATTATTTCAAAATCAAGCGTAGAAAGTGGCTTGTCAACCGATCATTATCAGGAAGATGAGCAGACGAAAAGTTTTTTCGAATACACTTTTGCTCACGATGCAGAAATGTTAGATGCTTACCGTAAGCACAGCATCGGACGAAATAATGTCGTTGTTTATGCAGATAATCTCGAGCAGGCAACCATCGCAAAATCTATTTTAAATAAAAATGGTGCGTTAGAAGTTTTTAAAAAGCCTTCAGAAGATCAAAAAGATATTCCTGAAGGAATGACAGAAGAAGAATACAACGGAATCATCGCCAAAGCGAGACATAACATTTATTTCCTCGGTTCGGAAAGAGTATATCATTCAAATGAAGTGAGAGGAATGGATGATGATATGGATAGTCTCGGTTCAAAAGATTAATCAATTTCCAAAAATAAATAAGCCTGTCGGAGTTTTTCGGCAGGCTTTATTTTGTTTATATTTTCATGTAATTCTTTAATTTAGATTGTGTCTAAAGAAAATTATTTTATATTTGCATCTGAAAATCAAGTTTAACCATTAAAAAAACGAAGCAAAATGTTCAGATTTACTCAGAATTCTTCAGTAGGATTACCGCTTTTGGTGGTAAGGCTTCGTGGTTTGGTACATTCTTAGAATAACAGTATATGAAATATCAAAACCCGAAGTCGCAAGATTTCGGGTTTTTTATTGCGCAATATTTCAAACTCAAACAGTTTCCCCGAAATCGATTTATAAAATTCAGGAACTTTCTGAATAGCAGACAATTTTTTATTTGAAGCTATTTCCGGCTTTCCGCTATTACTCCTCGCTCGCCTTTCAGGCTCGCTGTGGGGTAGCCGCTGCAATCCGGGCTAGGAAAGTATCCGCTCTGTCATTCTGAAAGTAGCGAAGCGAATTGAAGAATCTCAATATTAAGATAGATTCTTTAAACCGTGTTCACAGACGTTTCAGTTTGTGTCAGGAATGGCAAACCAACCAACTAATATTTAGTTGGAAAGAATGTATGTGATGTATTAAAGTCTAATTTCTAATATCTCACATCTAAAGTCTAAAATAAAAACAATGGGAAATTTAAAACTTAAAGGAAAAGATATATTAAAAATAGGATATCCGAATAATCAGAGTGTAAACATCGCTTTGGAAGTTATGAAGAGAAATTTTGCAACAAAAAATATTCATCATGTGAAATCTCTTTTAAAGGAAATCCTGCAAAATCCGGAACAATTTGAAAAAGATTTAACCTTCGGACAAATTGCGGAAGCATTACTCTCATCAAAGAAAACGGAAAAAAGAATGCTGAATACCAGCCGCGCCTCTTTTCAGATCTTCGGAAGTCATATTTCCGATGAAGCAAAAAGCCAGCTGTACACCGCATTGAAACTTCCAATTTCAACACAGGGAGCTTTAATGCCTGATGCACATAGCGGCTACGGACTTCCGATCGGTGGAGTTCTTGCCGTAGAAAATGTCGTAATTCCTTATGGGGTAGGCATGGATATTGGCTGTAGAATGAGCCTCAGCATTTTGGATACACCGGTTTCATATCTCGACGGGGCCAAAGATAAGTACGAAAAAGCGCTTGCAGAACATACGAAATTCGGGATGTATGAAACGCATAAATCTCACGTCGAACATGAAATTTTTGACAGGGATACATTCGACATGATCCCGATCCTCAGAAGGTTAAAAGGAAAAGCCATCAAACAGATGGGAACTTCCGGAGGCGGAAATCATTTTGTAGAATTCGGAGAAGTGGAAATCACGGAAGAAGATGAGCAGATCGGCCTTCCGAAAGGTAAATATCTCGGAATCCTTTCGCACAGCGGTTCTCGCGGATTAGGGGCAGAAATTGCCCAGTATTATTCCAGGGTGGCTACGGAACAATGTCCACTGCCAAAAGAAGCACAAAATTTCGCCTGGCTGGATTTGAATACGCATCTGGGATTAGAATATTGGACTGCAATGAATCTTGCCGGAGATTACGCATCAGCCTGTCATGACGATATCCACAGAAGATTAGTGAAAGCGGTAGGAGGAAGAGTGAAGGCGAAAATTGAAAACCATCACAATTTCGCATGGAAAGAAATCCACAACGGAAAAGAAGTGATCATTCACCGGAAAGGAGCGACGCCTGCTCATGAAAACGAGCTGGGAATGATTCCTGGTTCTATGACCGCCAAAGGTTTCATTGTGCGTGGTAAAGGTAATCCGGATTCCCTGAATTCCGCCTCACACGGCGCAGGAAGAGAACATTCGCGGGGAGCATGCAGAAGCCTTTTTACGCAGAATGACATTAAGAAAGAACTGAAACTTAAAAATGTCACCCTAATCGGCGGAAATGCAGAAGAGGCTCCGATGGCATACAAAGATATCAACGAAGTCATGAGTGCACAAAGTGAACTGGTCGATATTCTGGGAACTTTCCAGCCGAGAATTGTACGGATGGATAAATAAAAAGTTGTTAGTTTTTGGTTGATTGGTGTTAGAATTTGGCGCGATCAACTGAAAACCATCAACTGACAACAAATCAAACAACAATGGACAAACTTATACAAATCACCTCAGGAAGAGGGCCTTTAGAATGCCAATGGGTAGTGGCAAAAGTGCTGAAGGTTTTCCTTGAGGAAGCAAAAAATAACAACATCGATTACGAGATCATTCACCGGGAGAATGTGGATGAAAATCTTACATTGAAATCTGTAACCCTGCTTTTAAAAGCAAAAGAACTGACGGGTTTTTTAGAAAGCTGGTTGGGAAGTATTTGCTGGACAGGCAAAAGTACATTCCGCAAACTGCACAAAAGAAGCAACTGGTTTATCGGAGTTTTTGAACTGGAAGGTCTGGAGAAAATCAGTTTTAATGAAAAAGATATTCAGTTTCAGACGACCAGAAGCCAGGGCAGCGGCGGGCAGAACGTCAATAAAGTAAATACGGCTGTCCGTGCAACCCATATCCCGACGGGACAAAGTGTTTTTGTACAGGACTCCCGCTCGCAACTGGAAAATAAAAAGCTTTCCATTGCCCGACTGAAAGAAAAAGTATTGGAGCAGAATATTATTCAGATTCAGAATAGAATGCAGGAAACATGGAACAATCATTTGCAGGTGCAAAGAGGAAATCCGATTCGTACATTTTCCGGAACGGATTTTAAAAAGAATTACCAGGAAAAGTCTTTCAAAAAGCAAAGAAATCAACTGAAGAAAGAATTAAAAATTTACAAAAATGACCTTAACTAAAAATAAATACTACTTTGAGGCTTTAGACAATTATCCATATAGCTTGCCGGATTGCCTGGAAGCACTGAATTATGCTTTATCCTATGATCCCGAAGATGCAGACAGTCTCTGCCTGATGGGGAGAATCTACAGTGAGATGCTGAACGATTACGAAAAAGCAAAACTGTATTTCGAAGAAGCCATGCAGTGTGATGTGACCAATCTGAATACGCCGCAGTATTACATCAAATGCCTTCTCGACAATGAAGATTTCCATGAAGCTGATAAGCTGATCGCGTATTCTTTAAAAATCAAAGGAATTGATAAAGCGACATTATGGCTGCACAGATCACTGCTTTCCGAGAAAAGAGGAAGTTTTGCCAATGCCATAAAGTTTCTGAATGAAGCTGAAAAGTACTGCTTCACCGAGTACAGCTTGAACCTGGTGAAAGACCGCAGGAAATTCATAAAATCAAAAATGCCAAAGAAAAGCAAGATGAAAAAGAAGAAGGAGACTAATTAAGGTCTCCTTTTTTTGTATAAGAATCTTCTGAAGAAACCTATTTTTTATTTGCAGAAATCAGATAGTCATAGACCATTTGGTGTTGGTCTTCACTCAGCTTGGCTTTAGGAGCCATTCTGCTCAGTGTTTTCAGCCATCCCTGATCATCGTGTTTTGCGGGATCCGGAAGCTTGTGGCATCTGTTGCATGAGTTTTCGAAGATTGTTTTCCCCTGTGCCAGCTGCTCAGATGAGGTGTACTTCGGCCCTGTTACCGCCATGCTTTTTGGTCCGCACGATACTAACAATGATGCAGAACCGAGAATCATACCCAAAATCAATTTTTTCATACTAATATTTTTGAAGAGATTATTTTTTCGCAGAAACGATATAATCATACACCCACTGATGTTGCTCATCCGTAAGCTTGGCTTTAGGAGCCATTCTGTTCATAACCCCAACCCATTGTACCGAAGTATGGGAAGCCGGATCCGGAAGTTTATGACATCTTCCGCAAGAGTTTTCGAAAATTGTCTTTCCCTGTGCGATTTGTTCTGCAGTAGAAGTTGCAGCTGCGGGAGCAGTTGCTGTAGAAGCTTTTGGTGTACAAGATGCCAGTAAAACAGCAGTAAAGGATGCTACAGCGATTATTTTTTTCATGTTTACATTATTTGATTAAAACAAATGTAGGAAATTCCCCTTCTTATTGATGAGACGGAGGATAATTTAGAAATAATAAAAATTAGAAGATGTCATCAATGATATTCTTAAAGCTTTAAAGTTAATTATTAAAAAAGGTGCGCAGGTTTGCTAAAAAGATGCGCATCTCTTGACCAACTCTTAAGCAAGAGTTGGATGATTTGTGCTTAAGAGTTGCTAAACTCCTAAGCAAGAGTTGTGAAAGTCTTAGGCAAGAGTTACGCAGAGGTTTGTGGCTTTCCTGATTTTTTTAGAGATGACTATAATAAAGTTTATCCTTTCAATTCCTGAAATTCAAAGATAAAGCAGGGGATGTATTAATTTTAAATGAAAATTATTTTCACAAAAATATCAGGTGAAACCGATTGGCTATTGATCGTTCACACTTTAATCCTTATTTTTGAATGAATGAAATTTTCTACAGAAGAGCTAATAGAAGGAATACAGTCAGGCAACAAACGCCTGATTGCAAAAGCCATTACATTAGTTGAAAGTAAAAAGGCTGAGCACCGTCAGCAGGCTGAAGAATTGTTGAAAGGGATCATGTCTTTTACAGGAAATTCGATCAGAGTGGGTGTAACAGGCGTTCCGGGTGCGGGAAAATCAACTTTTATTGAAAATTTCGGGAGGCTTGCGATTGCCAACGGCAAAAAGGTGGCTGTTCTCGCGATTGATCCAAGTTCAGCCATTAATAAAGGAAGTATTCTCGGGGATAAAACCAGAATGGAAGAGCTTGCCAAAGAAGAAAATGCTTTTATCCGGCCTTCCCCAAGTTCAGGATTTCTGGGAGGTGTTGCCAATACGACTTTTGAAACAATGATGATCTGTGAAGCGGCAGGATACGATTATATTTTAATTGAAACCGTTGGAGTAGGGCAATCTGAAGTTCTCGTGGCTGATATTACCGATGTTTTTTTGTTTCTAAAAATTATCGGAGGTGGAGATGAACTGCAGGGAATCAAACGCGGAATCATGGAAATGGTAGACGTGATCTTCATTAATAAGGTTGATAAAGACAATCTCCAGAAAGCGAAGAATACAAGGCTTGAACTGAAAAAAGCTTTAGATTTTATTCCTCCTAAAGAAAAAGGCTGGAAAGTTCCGGTTTTATTGGGATCTGCCTTAAGCAATGAAGGCCTTGATGAGGTTTTTAAAAGAATAAATGAATTTATTTCCCTAAAAAAGAAATCCGGCAGATTTTCTGAAGTTAGGAATCAGCAGGCTGAAAAACGTTTCGAGTACTGGGTTCAGGAATATATTCTATCGGCGATGAAGAAGAATAATTCTCTGGAAGAAGCTTATATTCAACATAAAAAAAATGCTTCAGCACTGGTTTCCAATCCAAGTACCGAAGCAAAATTATTTGTAGACAAGTTTTTATCTGAAGACTAAAGTTAAGGCTGTACTTTCTGCTCTTCATTCTTTGTAATGTATCCGTCATAGGAAATCGGCTGTCTGTCATTGCTTCTTATCGATGTGAAAGCTCTGCCTGATTTCGTAATCTCCATAATAATCTCATCAGCCCTGTTTGTATCGTTTAGCTTTATTCTTACAACCCAGGTTCCTTTTTTTGTTCTGGCTTTTGTTTACTGTGAAATCGTTTGATGTAAATCTATAACTGTTTTGAGAATTATCGCCGTAGCTGGGATTAAATACTCTTCCGAAATAAGGCAATACCACTTCCAGTTTATCCGGCCTTACATCAACACTGTAATTGCTTCCCGAAAGGTCGAGTATTCTCGTCGCAGGGGCATTCGGCATTGAAGTCATGACGTTGATGACATCATAATTCGTAGGGTTTGCCCTTTGTGCATGAAAAGAAAAGTCCTGAGAATTGATTAGTGCCGTAACTGCCTGCGGATCCATATTACTCTGGGATGAACAGTTTTCAAAAAACATCAGAAAACTGAATATGCATATTATTGAAATTAACTTTTTCATAATTAAATATATATTGCTAAATTAAACATCAAATTGTATGCAAATATAAGATCTGAAATTTATTTTGGAATAAAAATTGTAAAGGTTGAACTAATAACACTCGAACTATGAAATTTACACATTTATTAGGAATTGGAGCGATGGCTCTTACCGTTGCAGCTTGTACTACCAATCCGATTACGGGAAGGTCTTCTTTACAGTTGGCGAACAATTCGGAAATCCTGACGATGTCGGCTCAGGAATACAAATCAACATTAGGGAAATCTAAGGTAATCACAGGAACAGCAGACGCAAAAAAAAGTGGTAAATGTAGGATCGAGAATAAAATCTGCTGCTGAAAGATATTATCAGTCGATTGGCCGTTCTGCAGACCTTGCCAATTACAGTTGGGAATTTAATCTTATACAAAGTAATGAGCTTAATGCCTGGTGTATGCCTGGCGGAAAAGTAGCTGTCTATACGGGGATTTTACCTATTACCAAGAACGAAAACGGACTTGCCGTTGTGTTGGGTCACGAAGTATCTCATGCTCTTGCAGGACATGGTAATGAAAGAATTTCACAAGCTATGGTAGCACAATACGGCGGAGCAATCTTAGGAGGAACCATATCAAACGCTCAGTGGGCAAACGTATTTGAAGCCGTGTATCCTATCGGTTCTCAGGTCGCATTATTGAAATACGGGAGAAATCAGGAATCTGAAGCAGATCAGATGGGACTTTACCTGATGGGAATGGCAGGATACGATCCAAGAGAAGCGATTCCTTTCTGGGGAAGAATGGAGGCAGCATCCAAAGGAGCAAGACAACCGGAATTCTTATCTACTCACCCAAATCCTGAGACAAGAATTTCAGACATTAACAAAGACTTGCCAAAAGCTTTAGAGTATTACAAAGCAGCAGGTGGGAAAATATAATATTTATACTACAAAATAATTTAATCTTGAGTAAAGGCCTTATTGAATTTTTATTAAATTTAGTAAGGCTTTAATTTTAAACTTAATATAATACTATGAAAAATTTAACAGTAATAGGACTTATTCTTTTAGCGTTATCGATACTTCTGTTTTATCTGACGGCTAATAATTTCACAATTAATGATTTGGGAATGCCTCACATCATGGGGATTTTAGGAGGTATCGGAATTGGTTTAATTATCGGAGGAATGGTGGGATATGTAAGCAAAGGAAGTGCTATAAAAGCTGAGCAAAAAAGAAAAGAATTTAAACAGCTTCAGTATGAAAAAGAAGAGCTTGAGAAAAAAGCAGCAGACATAGCAAGACGTGAAGCCGAACTTGATATGAGAAATCAAAATCCTCAGCTCTAGAGAGAACTGAGGATTTATTATATTTTTAAATTTAATTTAAAACTTATATCCTACACCTACCATAAACAGGTTGGGTCTGTTGTCATAGCGAATTTCTTCACTCGTGTTTCTGTTGATAAATTCTCGGGAATCTTTACTGAATGCTCCTTCATATCTTGCATTTAAGATCAATTTTGAGATTTCTACCTGAGCACCGAACTGGTATCCTACGGTAAAATTATCTCTTGCATTTTCTTTAAAATCGTTGAAAGTGTCTTCCTTGGCTAAGTTGTAGCTCGCCACCGGACCTACAAAAACTCCCAAGGTATTTCCTAAAATGTTGTATCCTAAAAGAACGGGAAGATCAATTCTGCTGCTTTTAATGTCAAAAGTTGTATTGGCTGTAGTGAATTCATTTTTAAAATTGGTATAATACAATTCCGGCATCAGATAAAATGAAGTCGGCAATCCTACTTTTAAAGACAAACCTACGTTAAAGCCTGCGTTGTTCTTTCCTT
The DNA here is from genome assembly GCF_039727685.1 of Chryseobacterium sp. POE27. NCBI lineage: Bacteria > Pseudomonadati > Bacteroidota > Flavobacteriia > Flavobacteriales > Weeksellaceae > Chryseobacterium > Chryseobacterium sp. POE27. Next base: position 2,577,850 of record NZ_CP152475.1, on the reverse strand, counting down.
CTCCTTCAATTGCCTGGTTTACTGTTCCTTTAATATTCTGCCACGAAGGAGATCCTGTAGGGAATATTATATTTGCTTTTCCTGCCAGAGAAATCTGTGCGGAAGCCAACATGGAAAAACCTATTAATGCTATACTAAGAATCTTTTTCATTATCTTCAATTTTTGTAATGGTATTATCAATGGTTTTGTTATTTTCAAGCATATATTCTCTCAGCTCTTTAAATAACTCTGATGAATAAACGAAATCAATAAGATTTTTATTGCCTGCTGTGATCAGGATATCTTTGTTGCCTTCCCACTCTTTAATTCCTAATCTCAGATATACAATTTTCTCACCAATCGTCATTACAGAATTCATATCGTGTGTATTGATGATGGTTGTCGTGTTGTATTCCTTTGTAATTTCCAGCAACAGATCATCAATTACATTGGATGTATAAGGATCCAGCCCGGAATTCGGCTCATCACAGAAAAGATATTTAGGATTGTTGACAATCGCTCTTGCAATCGCCACACGCTTTTGCATTCCCCCTGAGATTTCAGATGGAAATTTTTTATTGGCTTTATCGAGATGCACTCTTCCGATTACTTCAAAAACACGTCTTTTCTTTTCCCTGAATGTTAAATTAGTAAACATATCCAGCGGGAACATGATATTTTCTTCAACCGTTAAAGAATCAAACAAAGCACCTCCCTGGAAAACCGTTCCGATTTCTGAGCGCAGATGCTGCTTCTCATCTCTTGACATAACGTTGATGTCTTTACCTTCAAACAGGATTTCACCTGAAGTAGGTTGATAAACATTAAGCAGACTTTTCAGGAAAACCGTTTTTCCGGAGCCACTTTGCCCGATGATCAGATTTACTTTCCCTTTATCAAAACAAGTTGAAATTCCTTTAAGTACCTCAACCTGGTCAAAACTTTTTTTTAAGATCTTTTACCTCAATCATTAGCTTAATATTAATTGGGTTAATAGTAATTCTGAAAGGATAATGAATACCATCGTCCAAACTACCGCCTGGGTACTTGCTCTACCCACTTCCAGTGAACCGCCTTTTACATTGTATCCATAATAAGAAGGTACTGTTGCTATAATAAAAGCAAAAACAATTGTTTTGGTAAATGCATAATAAATAAACAGGTTTGGCATATACATCTGGATTCCCACAATATAATCATTGGTCGTCCAGTTTCCAGTGAGAATCCCGGCGATATAGCCTCCTCCAATTCCGAATACAATGCTTATTGCAATTAATAAAGGATTAAATATAACACAGGCAACGATTTTCGGCAAAATCAAAAAGTTAGGAGAATTTACTCCCATGATATCAAGGGCATCGATTTGCTCAGAAACCCTCATCGTTCCTATACTTGAGGCTATATAAGATCCTACTTTCCCTGCCAGAATAAGACTGATGATGGTAGGTGAAAATTCCAGTACCAAAACTGCTTTTGTAGCATAACCGACAAAAGAAGGCGGAATAGGAAATGAAGAGGCATCAAAGTTATTGAACATCTGGATAGCGACTACGGCTCCTACGAATATAGAAGTAAAGATGACGAGCCCAAATGAATTAACACCCAAATCATTGATCTCTCTCATGAGAAGTTTCCAGAAAACCTTCATTTTCTGTGGCTTCTGCATAGATTTACCGAGAAGGATGATGTATTCTCCGACTGCTGTAAAAAACTTTTTTAACATTCTGCTAAATTAGACTTTTTTTTATTTAATTCATTAAAGATTGAAACCAGATCCAGGCTCTGTTCACGATCACATTTTAGTATATCATAATGTAGACCAAAATATTTACTTTGCGTTTTTATCTCCACCGATTACCAGGAAAACAGTTTTTAAAATGATGACCATATCCAGTGTAAAACTCCAGTTTCTTACATAGAAAGAATCTGCAAGGACTCTTTTATTCATTTCAACTTCCACATCACCGGCGTCACCACGCAGTCCATTTACCTGGGCAAGTCCCGTAATTCCGGGGTTTACCATGCTTCTCAGGCTATATCTTCCTATTTTAGGCTTGTAATAATTGTCTACTGCCAGCATATGAGGACGCGGCCCTACAATTGACATCTCACCTTTTAAAACATTAATAAACTGTGGCATCTCATCAAGACTTGTTTTTCTTAAAAATTTCCCGAAGCGGGTAATTCGTACGTCATTTTCCTCAGTTGTTTTTGTTGAAGACTCGTCATTAACAATCATTGTCCGGAATTTAATGCATTTAAAAACTTCTTCGTGAAAACCATATCGCTCCTGAATAAAAAATACAGGTCCTTTTGAGGAAATTCTAATTAAAACAGCAATGACAGGAAACAGCCATGAACAGATCCCGATGATGACGACAACGGAAAATACAATATCAAAAGCTCTTTTCAGTAAATAATTGGAGTAAAAATCCAGCGGATATTTTGCCTGATTAAGAACCGGCTGTGTCTGAATGTACCCTAAATCATAGAGGAAAAAGTCGCTTTGAGTGATGCTTGGGATTAGTGAAATGTGTACTTTATGGGCTTCTGCCAATTTGAAAATCTCTTTTTCGGTACCGGGGCTGTACGTATTTTCTATAGGGATAAAGAGTGTGTGAATTCCGTTCTTTTGCCAGAATTCTATCAGCTCATCCGTTTTTATTTCTGTATGCTTGTATTCAAAAATTTTATATCCGTAATCTTTTCTTTCCTTTAAAATGTTTTTTAAAACTTCCGTAGAGCTGTTTTCATTTAAAAACATGATATTCCGGTGATTGATTCCCAGACTTCTGACGTATTTTATGCCAAAGAATATCAATGATTTAACAAAGAAAATGAAGAAGAATAAATAGAATGAAAGCCAGTAAATATCTGAGTTGAAAAAAACATTATAGCTGACTTTTCCAATCAGCAGAACGCCCAGAATAAACAGTAAAAAATGAATCAGCAGACGTTCCAGAAACAAGGTATAGGTGAGATTCCTGGGAATATTATAAATTCTTGTTCTGCTACTCAGAAGCATCCAGAACAAAAACAATAATATCAAGGAAAACGAATTCTGATACCATATCTCCGGGCTTTGTTTAAGATTCTGATTCCTCGTTATATAAAAGAACATGAAGATAGATGCAATAACCAAAAGGTCAAGCAAAGCGATGATCGATTTCAGGTATCTGGAGTATCGGATTCTCTGCATCTATGATAATAACGGATACGAAAAGCTAATTTACATATTTTTACGGGATATTCAGATATTTGTGTGTCTGAACTGATGCTCTCCATTCCGGATGTTCTAAAATGAAGTCTGTGATTTTCGGATACATCTCATCACGCTTACTCCATTCGCTTTGAAGATATAATGTACAACTATCCGATACCTTAGCTGCCTGTTCCTGTGCAAATTTCAAATCATTATTATTAAATACAATGACCTTAAGTTCATGAGCTTTCTGATAAATTTCTTCTTTTGGCAGTCCCGTTTTTTTAGGAGAAAGCGTGATCCAGTCGATCTGCCCGCTCAGCGGATAAGCTCCTGAGGTTTCTATATGAATAGTACAGCCCAGCTCTTTTAATCTTGATGTTAAAATATCAAGATTCCACATCAGGGGCTCACCACCTGTTAAAACTATTGTTTTGCAGTGTTTTGCAGCTGTTTCTGCTATTTCTTCCGAATTCATTAAAGGGTGCAGATTCGGATCCCAGCTTTCTTTTACATCGCACCAGTGGCATCCGACATCGCATCCGCCCAATCTGATGAAATAAGCTGCCTTTCCGGTGTGCGCTCCTTCTCCCTGAAGAGTGTAAAAATGCTCCATTACAGGGAGCATTTTACCTTCTTTTAATAAAATATCTTCTTCTATTTTCATTTTAAATTTAGTCATTATAGACCGAAGTCTTATAGGCAATGATGGTATTTTTCATCAACATCGCTCTTGTCATGGGGCCCACACCTCCGGGAACAGGCGTGATCCAGCTAGCTTTTGCAGCACAGCTGTCAAAATCTACATCACCTGCCAGATAATATCCTTTCGGAGAGTCATCGTCTACTCTTGTAATGCCTACGTCAACGATCACTGCTCCTTCTTTGATCATATCTCCTTTCAGGAAATGAGGGTCACCTAAAGCCGTGATTACAATGTCTGCTTTTTTAGTATATTCTTCAATATCTTTGGTATAAGAGTGTGTAAGAGTAACGGTTGAATTTCCGGGGAAATCTTTTCTTCCCATCAGGATGCTCATCGGTCTTCCGACGATTTTACTTCTTCCGATGATTACACAGTCTTTTCCTTTTGTTTCAATATTGTATCTTTCCAGTAATGTTAAAATACCGAATGGAGTTGCCGGCAGGAAAGTATCCATTTCCAATGCCATTCTTCCGAAATTTTCCGGATGAAAGCCGTCAACATCTTTTCTTGGATCAATAGCATTGATGATTTTTTCCTGATCGATCTGATCGGGTAAAGGAAGCTGAACGATAAATCCGTCAACGGCTTTAGACTTATTTAATTCATCAATTTTTTCCAATAATTCGGACTCGGAAACCGTACTTGGAAATTTAATTAAGCTTGATTGAAAGCCAACTTCTTCGCAGTCTTTTACTTTTGAATTGACATACGCTTTGCTTGCTCCATTGTTTCCTACAAGAATGGCTACCAGATGCGGCGCTCTTCTTTTACCTGCAACGATCTTTTCAACTTCAGCCTTGATTTCCTGTTTTATTTCTTTGGATATTTTTAATCCGTCAAGAATTTCTGCCATTTTTATTTATTACTTTTATTATTAGATTTTTAAGGATATTTTTCCGGATTCTGATGAGTACAGAAAACGGAAATTACATAAACGTGTTTTTGAATTTCATCTATGTGAAATAAAATAATGTAAGGAAACTTTTTTTATAGGAAGTACTCTTACGTCATCATAACGAATTTGAAAAAAAGGATTTCCTTCCAGCTGATCATATGCTTTTGACAATTGCTTTTCAAAATTTGATACTATTGAATTAGAAATCGTTTTATAATAATCTATGGCGTCTAAAATATCCTGATTTGCTTCAGGATATTGGAAGATTTCAAATGCCATGATTTTTTTTTATTTTTTTAAGAAAATCTCTAGCTGGCGTAAATTCTTTATGATTTTTAGCCTTCCGTTCATCAATCACTCTTTTCATTTCATCGGTTAACTCAAATTCATCCTCATTTTTCTCAAAGTTGATTTTCATTCTTTTTAAAAGATTCTCCATTAAAGTTTCCTCTTCTTTATCTTTGAGATGTATCGTAATGGTACTCATATCTTTATTTTTAATCAAAATTAATGAAAATCTGCAACAGTTATCTGTTGGCTTTATAATAATTAATCAATCCGTTTGTTGAAGTATCGTGAGAGCTAATGTTCTCATTATTTTCAAGTTCCGGCAAAATTTTATTGGCTAAAACTTTTCCTAATTCCACACCAAACTGGTCGAAGCTGAAAATGTTCCAGATTACACCCTGAACGAAAATTTTATGCTCATACAACGCAATTAATTGTCCTAGTGAAAAAGGAGTTAATTCATTGAATAATATAGAGTTGGTAGGCGTATTTCCCTGGAAGACTTTATAATTTAATAAAAACTCAATTTCCTCGTCAGATTTTCCGGAAGTTCTTAATTCTGCTTCTACTTCTTGCTCTGTTTTTCCGAACGCAAGTGCCTCGGTCTGAGCGAAAAAGTTCGCTAATAATTTATCCTGATGATCAGAAACTTTATTTGGACTTTTTGCATAGGCAATAAAATCTGCAGGAATCAATTCTGTTCCCTGATGAATTAATTGGTAGAAAGCATGCTGTCCATTAGTTCCCGGCTCTCCCCAGATAATTGGTCCTGTCTCATATTCTACAAATTCACCGTTTCTATCGACACACTTTCCGTTACTTTCCATATCTCCCTGCTGAAAATATGCCGGAAATCTATCTAAATATTGAGAATATGGAAGGATTGCGACTGTTGTAGCGGCATAAAAATTACGGTACCAAATACCAATCAGACCCATTAAAACTGGAACGTTTTCAGCAAAATCTGCTGTTTGAAAATGCTGGTCTGTATCGTAAGCTCCTCTTAATAATTGTTCAAAATTTTCATATCCTACAGCAAGAACAATGCTTAAGCCGATTGCACTCCAAAGCGAATATCTTCCGCCAACCCAATCCCAGAATTCAAAGATATTCTCTTCCGCGATTCCGAAGTCTTTAACAGCTTGAATATTAGTGGATAAAGCAACGAAGTGTTTGGCTACATCTTCTTGTTTTCCAGCCTTTAAAAACCAGTCTTTTGCTGAATGGGCATTCGTCATTGTCTCCTGTGTCGTAAATGTTTTGGAAGCCACAATAAATAAAGTGGTTTCAGGATTTAAATTCTTTACAACTTCTGCAATATGATTTCCGTCTACATTAGAAACAAAATGAATGTTTAACCTTGTTTTAAAATGCTTCAAGGCAGAAACTACCATAACAGGACCCAAATCTGAACCTCCGATTCCGATGTTCACAACGTCAGTAATTTCTTTGCCGCTGAAACCTTTGTGAGTTCCTGAAATAATACTTTCCGAGAAAGATTTCATGTGATCCAAAACCCTTTTGATCTGAGGTTTGATGTTTTCTCCGTCTACTATAATTTCTCTATCGGAAAAATCCCTCAAAGCTGTATGCAGAACTGCTCTTCCTTCTGTTTCGTTGATTTTATCACCGGAGAACATTTTGGAAATAGCATCTTTCAATTCGCATTCTTCCGCAAGATTTAATAAAAGATTCTTTACTTTAGAATCCATTAAGTTTTTAGAATAATCAAATAAAAAATTAGTTCTTTTAATAGAAAATTCATTAAAACGATTTTCATTATCTTTAAAAAGACTTCTTAAATCAAAATCATTATTAGTAAATTCTTCGTCGAGCGCTTTCCAGCTGTTGGTTTGGGCAGGATTTATTTTTGATAGCATATATTTAGAATTAAGGTTTTAAGACAGGAAATTCAGCATCGCTGATCGCTAAATCTCCGTAACGGATTGTTGATTTGCAAATTTACGGAATTTTACTCCAATGATGTTAATGGATAATTAAAAATGAATTGACAAGTTCGCATTACGTTTAAAATTATTATTTTTAAAATCAAATTTTAATCAACACAATGATCAACAGACGAGAATTTATAAAAAAAGTCAGGAATAGGATTCGGTTTTCTTGCCATACCAACATCTGCAAAATTTTTAATCATAAACGATTATGTTTCTAAAAGACCCCATCCGGATCATAGGAAGTTTACCTCCGAAGCCGTTGAGAAAACAATTAAAACCATAAAAAAAACAATTGCTGATGAAGAATTGGGCTGGATGTTCGAAAACTGCTTTCCCAATACATTAGATACGACTGTAAAATTTTATTATAAAAACAATAAACCGTACACCTATGTCATTACAGGAGATATTGATGCGATGTGGCTTCGGGATTCTTCGGCGCAGGTTTATCCTTATTTGAGTCTTGCCAACGAAGATGAAAAACTGAAACAACTGCTGAAAGGAGTCATCAATAAACAGATTGAATGTGTTCTTCTTGATTCTTATGCCAATGCATTTTTCGATGATGCCCATAAAATAAGTGAATGGAAAGAAGATCTCACCGATATGAAACCGGGAATTCATGAACGGAAATGGGAAGTAGATTCTTTATGCTACGTGATGCGTTTGTCTTACAATTACTGGAAAGCAACCGGAGATTCTTCTGTCTTTGATGCAGATTGGAAGAAGGCGATGCACCTGATTTTACAGACCTTTAAAGATCAGCAGCGAAAAGATTCAAAAGGGCCATATAAATTTCAGCGTGCAAATGGAAACCCTTTGGATACGCAATATGCCGGTGGCTACGGAAATCCGACAAAGAAAGTCGGACTGATTCATTCTATGTTCAGGCCTTCCGACGATGCTACTTTCTACCCGCTTTTAGTTTCTTCGAATATGTTTGCAGTGGTTTCTTTACGTGAAACTGCTGAAATTTTTTCTAAAGTTTTAAAAGATGAAAATTCTTCCGCTCAATTCAATGCGTTGGCTGCTGAAGTGGATGAAGCCATTCGGAAGTATGCAATTTTGCAGCATCCTGAAGCCGGAAAAATTTATGCTCTGGAAATTGATGGTTTCGGAAATGCTTTATTTATGGATGACGCGAATGTTCCGAATTTGTTGTCGATTCCTTATTTAGGTTACGCTTCAAAAGATGATGAGATTTACCAAAATACAAGAAAATTTTCTTTAAGTAAGACAAATCCGTGGTTCAGTGAAGGAAAATTTGCTAAAGGAATCGGCGGGCCGCACATCGGAGAACATAAAATCTGGCCGCTCGGATTAATTATGCAGGCTTTAACGACCGATGACGATGAAGAAATTGTTTCCTGTTTAAAAATGCTTAAAGCCACTCATGCCGGAACAGGATTTATTCATGAATCTTTTGATGTCGACAATCCCAAAGATTTTACAAGATCGTGGTTTGCATGGGCTAATACGCTTTTTGGTGAACTTATTCTCCATCTTCATAAAACAAAACCAGAAATTTTAAAGAGAAAATTTTAAGCATAAAACCTCCGGACTTTTCCAGAGGTTTTAAGTTGAAATATATATTGATAACCCGAAGGTTAGGATAGCTTATGTTTCAGTGGTAGGCTGGTGCTTTTTAGCAGGTTTTCTTTTTCTTACAACATAAACGATTACCGCTCCGATTAATATAATTGGCCAAATAGTAATCAATCCGACTACAATTTTTTGTATTAAGTAAAAGCCTTCCACAAATGCTGATTTTGCGCCATATACAAAATCAAACTTATATTGATCATCAATGCTCTTGGTGTTGGTAATAGCGATTGTGGCAACTCTTACTTTAGGTTCTTTAATGTAAATATCGACGGTACTATATTTTAAATTATCGGTTACATCCATGTTTGCCAGTTGCTGTTGATTGGCTTCCTCCATATTTTCATTGCTCATATTGACTTTATCTTTATTGGTCTTCAGTTTGTCAATATTTTCTTCGGTTTTTTTAATTCTTTTTCCTTCCAGCTCAGCATATTTTATCCCTGAAGTCACATCTTCTGCATGAATGGATCTTGAATTAAGAAATAGCTTTTTGTCATTTATTAAAGTTAGTAATTCACCAAGCTTAGCAGTCGGAACTCTTACCTGCATCATGTTTTCTGATTGATATTTTTTGATCAGCATGGCTTCCTTATCCGATGTATTATAAGTGTCTTCCGAAATAACAGTACTTTTCAGATCACTGTGTGTTACAAATCCTCCAAGTTCCTGTACCGATTTTTCAATGGAAATAGTCGCGTTATAAACATCTTTTACTTCCATATTTACATTAGCGGTTTTAATGAACTGTTTGTCTTTTACGCTCATCGTTGCTGCAGATGAAATACTGTCTGAAACAATTGCAGCTGTAGAATCTGCACTCGTGCTAGCATCATAATCTGCCGTTGTTTCTCCTTTTTTACATGAATAAATTCCCAATAAAAGAGCGCTTGCTAATGATAGTCTGATGTACGTTGTTTTCATAGATTTATTTTTTTAATGTTTTGCTTAATCCAAAGTTCAGGCGGAATCATTTGTAATATTTGAAAATCACACGTAAAAGCTTTGTAAATAAATATATAATAATTAAATGTCTTTAAATCAGGTATTTGTAAATTGATCTCTCTGTATTAATACCACGTCGGATTGATTTTTGCTGATGTTTTACAAATTAAATTTCAAATAATATGTCTAATACCTTTTCTAAAATCCGAAACGCTATAGAATTATTCAGATCCATTGATTTTGATCAGCTGAGTACTATTTCCCAAAAAGTAAATCTTCCCAAATTAATGGAGAACTTTTCTAAGCTGGATGATAAGCAATTGAAAGGCATGATGAAAATGCTTGATCCTGATAAAAAAAGAAAGATCTTCCGCCGATCGATGGAGATTTTTACGATATCTATCATACCTTAAGCCCGGAGCAAAGGGAAATTCAGCTTAAAGTAAGAGACTTCATGGAAAAAGAAGTGAAACCTCTGGTGAACCATTACTGGCTGAGAGACGAATTTCCGCATGAATTAATTCCTAAATTTCAGAAGCTGAATATTTGTGGTGTTACTTATGAAGGTTACGGTTGTCCGGGAATGCCTTTTTTGATGGAAGGTGTTTTGGCCATGGAAATGGCGAGGGTTGATGCTTCTATTGCGACTTTCTTTGGGGTGCAGTCCGGGCTTTCCATGGGCTCGATTTATATCTGCGGATCTGAAGAGCAAAAACAGAAATGGCTTCCTCAAATGCAAAAGTTTGAGAAAATCGGTGCATTTGGCTTAACGGAACCTGAAGTGGGTTCCGGAGCAGCAGGTGGATTAACGGTAACCTGTAAAAAAACTCCCAACGGATGGATTTTAAACGGACAAAAAAAATGGATCGGAAATGCGACATTTGCTGATATTATTATCATCTGGGCGAGAGATTTGGATGACGGAGAAGTGAAAGGTTTCATTGTTGAAAAAGATAATCCCGGTTATTCCGTGGAGAAAATTAAAGGAAAAATGGCTTTAAGAATTGTTCAGAACGGATTGATTACTTTAAAAGACTGCTTAATAACGGAAGAAAACCGTCTGCAAAATGCCAACTCATTTAAAGACACGGCAAAAGTTTTGAGAATGACGAGGGCCGGCGTTGCGTGGATGGCAACAGGTTGTGCAAGAGGTGCGTATGAAAGTGCATTAGACTATACCCGAAAAAGAGAACAGTTCGGGAAGCCGATTGCTTCTTTCCAGATGATTCAGGGGCATCTGGTGGAAATGCTGTCGAATTTAACGGCGATGCAGACGATGGTTTTCAGACTTTCAGAAATGCAGGATGAAGGAATTTTAAAAGATGAACATGCTTCTTTGGCTAAAGTTTTTTGTACCATGAGGACAAGGGATATTGTTTCCAGAGCCCGCGAAGTTATGGGCGGAAACGGAATTTTGCTGGAATATGATGTGGCGAGATTTGTTGCCGACGCCGAAGCGATTTATTCCTATGAAGGAACAAAAGAAATCAATTCACTGATTGTCGGAAGATCGATTACCGGTTTCAGTGCGTTTGTTTAATATCAATGGTCAATTGTGAATTTTGCTTCGCAAGTCGATTTTTAAAATTGACAAGCAAAGCGAATTGACAATTGACCATTCACATTTTTATCAGCTTACGAGATGCTTATATTTCTCTTTATTATCAACAATCATCCAGAGGTTGATAAGAAACATGACTCCAACAGTAGCCATCATACTTGTTGATTTATCCAAAGTAAACACATGTGCTACAATTCCTACCATGACAGGCAAAATAACAATGGCTCCCAATGCTCTTGTTTTTGGAAAGATAAAAAGTATGCCTCCAATTATTTCAACAATTCCTACAAGAGGCATTAGCCAGCCAATCTCGCCGAAGGCACTGAAGATTTTCATTTGCTCGGGAGTAGGCTTTTCCATTGGCATATAATTAAAAAACTTGTTTAATCCGGCATTAATAAACATTAAGCCAAAAAGAAGCGACAGAATAAATTTAACAGCTTTCATAAAAATTATTTTTTATTAAAGTTAAATAAAAATATAATCCGCTGATTCAAAATTAGATAAATTTAGCGGACTCTCTGTTTTGGGAAATATTTTTATTTTTTGTATCAATTGATTTTATATATTTGTTTAGATTACAATTAAAAAATTTACTATGAAAAATCTTCAAAAGTTAAGTCGTAAGAATTTAAAATCAATTAAAGGAGGTGATGATCCGAATATAGGATATTGCCCGGATTCGCAAACTTATATTCCTTGCGATCAGCTGTGTCCTAATAGGAGAAATCCACTTTGTGCACTTCCTGCTTAAAAAGAACAAAAGCCTTCATGAAATTTGAAGGCTTTCTTTATATTTTAAATGAAATTTAATTACTCACGATATAAATTGTTAATCAATCCATTTCCTTCAAAGTAATATTTTTAGAAATTTTGTAGGTTTTTTTCTTTTTATTGATTTTTTCTTCTTCGCCAAGTAATTTTCCCCAAGGTTTTAATCCTTCAACTCTTTCAAAAATAATTTTAATAATAGCAATGGCCGGAATACACAGAAACATACCTGCTATCCCCCAAAGATGTTCCCCAACCAGAATTCCGATAAAGGAAAACAAAGCGTTGATTTTCACTTTCGATCCTACTACAAAAGGAAGTATAATATTTCCGTCGATAGCATGTACAATCACATATCCTATTGCTACATAAATACATGTGGATGGAGTAGTGGTTGCAAAGGCAATGAAACATGAAATAAGAAGCGAAATAAAAACACCTATGTAAGGAATTACATTTAATAAACCGGTGAGAACGCCCAACAATATGGCGTATTTTACTCCCAGAATGGTAAGAAGTATAGTTGTAAGTACAGAAACAATAATAATCTGAAGACACAGGCCTATGATGTATCTTTTTGTCATTATTCTGACTTCTGAAACTACTTCCTGAACACTGCTTTTGTGCTTTTCGGTAAAAACATTGACGATGAAATTATTTAAAATTCTCCTGTAATTTAAAATAAATATAAAAAACAGGATGAAAAATGCCAAAAAACCTAACCCACTGGAGAAAATTCCGAAAGTAAATCCTAAGATAATTCCGGTAGAGGATAAGAGTTTCTTTAATCCCTCATCCAAATAGGTAAACTGCTCATCAATTTTTACATTGAATGTTTTAGAAACCCATCTTTGCAGATCATGAAAAACATTGGTTGCCTGTTCGGTAAGCTGGGGAATGTCTCTGCTAAAGCTGGAAATCTGGGAACCAAAGAAAAAAATGAGTCCTGTAATAACAATCAGCAAAATCATTACCGAGAAAATAGTAGAAAATGATCTGGGGAATTTTAATTTCTGTTCCAGAAAATTGGCAAGCGGCAAGAATATCATGGCCATAAGAAATGCCAGGAAAAAAGGTGCCAAAATGCTTTGTCCAAGAGCCAGAAGATATCCGATACCAATGATGGAAATTACAACCAGCGTAAGCTTTACAAGAAAAGGAAGTCGAAGAAAATTCATAATTTCAAAACTGTTGTATAAAAATAACAAAACCCTCCCGATTAGAAGAGTTTTATTGTGAATTATTTTGAGATCAGAAAATTCCATGCCACATCATGCTTTCGTTTGAGTTTACACAATAAAAAAACACATCCTAGTGTGAGATGTGTTTTTTTATTAAGAAAGTGAATATGTTATTTTTCCAGCGCTAGTTCCAGAACTTCATTCATCCAGTTTACATAATGAACTTTCAGATTTTTCAGATAATCTTTTTTGATTTCCTCTACATCCTTTCTGTTAGCTTCACAAAGAATGACTTCTTTTATTCCTGCTCTTGTTGCAGCAAGAAGTTTTTCTTTGATTCCGCCCACAGGAAGTACTTTTCCTCTCAGTGTGATTTCGCCGGTCATCGCAAGATGAGGTTTTACTTTTTTATTTTTAAACGAAGAAACCATTGATGTCAGCATGGCAATACCTGCAGACGGACCGTCTTTGGGAGTTGCCCCTTCAGGAACGTGAACGTGGATGTTTTTCTTTTCGATATCATCCTGCGAAATTCCCAGGACATCATGTTTTGCCTTAATGTATTCCAGTGCTATGGTTGCTGATTCTTTCATTACTGTTCCCAGATTTCCTGTCATGGTTAGTGCGCCTTTTCCGTTGCTGATAATACTTTCTATGAACAAAATATCTCCACCTACACTTGTCCAGGCAAGACCAGTGACTACTCCGGGAACATCTGTAAGTTCCGACAGGCTTTTAGGCCTTGGCACTCCCAGAATTTCATCTATTTTTTCAATAGAGATTTTTGAGTCATATTCTTTTACCAAAGCAGTTTGAAGGGCAACCCAGCGTGCAATAGCCGCGAGTCTTTTTTCTAAGGTCCTAACACCGCTTTCCGAGGTGTGTGCTTCAATAATGTGCTTAAGCTCATTATTTCCAAGCTTAAACGATTTAGAATCCAGTCCGTTTTCTTCCTGCTGTTTTTTTATTAAATGTCTTTTTGCGATTTCAATTTTTTCTTCCAGCGTATATCCTGCAATCTGAATGATTTCCATTCTGTCCAGCAAAGGCGTCTGAATGGTAGAAAGTGAATTTGCCGTTGCAATAAACATTACCTTCGACAAATCGTATCCCATTTCCAGGAAGTTGTCGTAAAAAGATTTATTTTGTTCAGGGTCAAGTACTTCTAAAAGCGCTGAGCTGGGATCGCCATGCATGCCTTTTCCTACTTTATCAATCTCATCAAGCACAATCACAGGATTAGAGGTCCCGGATTTTTTTAATAGATTGCAGAATTCTTCCTGCCATTGCTCCAATATAGGTTTTTCTATGGCCACGGATTTCACTTTCATCATGAAGCCCGCCCAAAGAAACGCGCACATATTTTCTTCCCAAAGCATCGGCAACGGATTTTCCAAGAGAGGTTTTACCGACTCCCGGAGGCCCTACCAAAAGAAGAATCGGAGATTTCATATTGTTTTTAAGCTTTAAAACAGCCATATGTTCCAGAATTCTCTTCTTGATATCTTCCAGTCCGAAATGGGCTTTATCTAAAATTTTCTGAGCCCTTTCGATGTCAAAAGTATCTTTTGTAAAAGTATCCCACGGAAGATCGGTGAAGAAATCCAGATAGTTTCTCTGAACATTATAATCCGGAGAATTGGGATTCTGACGTTGAAGTCTGCTGATCTCTTTCTGAAAGTGCTCTTCCACTTCTTCGCTCCATGATTTTTTTCTTGCTTTTACAACAAGCTCTTCAACATCGCTTTCAGGGCCGCCGCCAAGTTCTTCCTGAATGGTTCTGATTTGCTGGTTTAGAAAATATTCTCTCTGCTGCTTATCCAGGTCTTTTGAAGTTTTCTGATGAATTTGATTTCTCAATTCCAGCTTTCTGAAATCTTCATGCATCATTTCGTAGCACTTGTTTGCTCTTTCCATCAGGTTTTTTTCCTCAAGAAGTTTCTGCTTTTCGAGCGACGGAAAGTTTGAATTGGTACAGATGAAATTCAGCAGATCATCATTATTGTTGATGTTTTTAATAGCAAAATTTGCAGCGTTCGGAATGTTCGGATCTAGCTCAATAATTTTTAAAGCAAGATCTTTTACATTTTCAAGTAAGGCGTCATATTCTTCCTTGTTCTTCGGTTTTGAATCTTTTAATTTTGAAATTTCAGCTTTAAAATAAGGCTGCGTTGAAACAATTTTTTTTACCTTAAATCGGTGAAAACCTTTTGTAATTGCCGTAATATTACCTTCCGGGAGCTTAATGATTTTAATGATCTTCGCTAAAGTTCCTATCTGGTAAATATCTTTTTCGGAAGGTTGCTCCAGATCTGAATTTTTCTGGCTTATAATCCCTATAAAATCGCCGTTTTTCTGAGCTTCCTCAAGAAGCTGTATGGATGCCTTTCTTCCTGCAGTAATAGGAATGACAACATTGGGAAACATCACCATATTTCTTACCGGAAGTATAGGAAATATTTTTTGTCCGGAATTCTTCTCTGTTTCTGAAAGATCAGAAAGATTGATCTCTTCGGCTACAATATCAAATCCTTCGCTTATCATTTCTTCTAAACTTATATCTTCAAATTCTGTCATAGTAAATCGAATGACAAATTGTCATTGCCGTTTTAATTCGTTAACGTAAAATGCTGCAATATATGTTAAAAAGCATATTGCATACGATGTGAGTTTTTATGACACAAGAGCTATGCCATTTGTTTTTTACTAAAAAATACGGTCAAAATTTCCTTTTTTTACAAAAATTAAATTTTAAAAATTAAAATAAAGAACTAGGATTTCCGTAATTTCTTAAAAATGTGTATTTTCGCACACTGATAAAAAACTATAATTTATATAATGGCAATTTTAGGACAAATTAGGAGTAAGCCTTGGCTTTTGATGGGAGTAATTGCATTGGCGCTTTTGGCGTTCCTTGTAAACCCGGATAGTATCGATAAGGTTTTTGGTAAAAATCCTGATGTTTTAGGAAAAGTAAATGGTGAGAAAATTACCCGGGAAGAGTTTAACGATCAACTTTTCGTGCTACAGCAGCAGGCGGAACAACAGGGGCAGCCGAAAGCTGGTCTTGAAGAACAGGCCTGGCAGTTGTTGGTACAATCTAAATTGATCAAACAACAATTCGAAAAACTTGGCTTTGAAATGACGGAAGATTATTTCTGGAATCAACTTCAGTATGATCAGATGTTTGCTCAGCAGAAGCAATTTTTCGATGAAAAAGGTAATTTTAAGACCCAGGAGCTTAAAAAACAGATCGAAGACATGAAGGCTACATCGCCGGAAGGATACAACCAGTGGTTGAAAACCAGAAAATCAATCGAATACCGATTGATGGCGAGACAGGTGTTTGCTAATATTTCTACAGGGATCACAACAGGAAAGAAAGAAGCTGAAGAATTGATGAAGCAAAGAGATCAGCTGGCTGATATCGACTTCGTAAAAATTGATTATGCGACTTATCTTCAGAAAAACAACATTAAAGTTACCACTGAAGATCTGGCAAACTATATCAAGCAGCATCCTGTAATGTTTAAAGCTGAAGAAAGCAGAAATCTTGGAATTGTCTTTTTTTCCTTCTCAGCCAAGCGCTGCGGATGATGCGGCGGCACAGAAAGAAATCAATAAACTGTTTTCCGGAGGTACTGATGCGAGTGGAGGTACCGAGAATTTCCAGAATACTAAAAACGATTCTATGTTTGTAATGGCAAATTCTGATATGCCTTACAATCCTCAGTATATGAAGCCTAATCAATTGCCGCAGACTATTCAGGCGCAGATTCCTTCTGCTGCTATCGGGCAAACTTTTGGGCCTTACAAAGAACAGAACTTCTATGTAGTTTCTAAACTTTTAGATAAAAAGACTTCAGATTCTACATTATCAAGACATATCCTAATTGCTTTTAAAGGAAGCCCGGCAGGAGAAGGTGTTACAAGATCTAAAGAACAGGCTAAAAAACTTGCAGATTCTATCGGAGCTATTGTAAAAGCCAATCCTGGTAAATTTACAGAATTCCTTAAGCTTTCAAACGATCCAAATTCTGCGGCTCAGGGCGGAAGCTTAGGATGGACGACTCCTGAAACGCCTTTCGTTCCTGAATTCTTAACGTATTTAGCGAACAATCCTAAAGGTGCAACAGGTGTGGTAGAAACTCAGTTCGGATACCATATCATTAATATTGAGGATAAAAAACCAGGAGCAATGAGCTATAAAGTTGCTAACCTTGTAAAAGCAGTTAAGCCTTCAGATGCTACAGAAGCAGATACAGATAAAAAAGCAAGAAGATTTATTCAACAGATTCAGGGGAAATCTTTCAACGATTTCGTGAATATTGCTAAAAAAGGAAATTATCAATTCTCCAATCCAAAACAGGCAAAAAGATTTGACGGTCAGCTTCAAGGTCTAGGAACAGAGAAAGATGGTGAAATTCTGGCTTGGGCTTTTGATAAAAAGAGAGAAAAAGGAGATACTGAATTCTTTACCGTTGATGGAACCGGTGATAAAATTGTGGTTTACTTAAACGGTAAACAGGCAAAAGGTACCGCAGATCCTGAATCTGTAAGAGATCAGATTGAAATTGTCGTAAAAAACAAATTGGCGGCAAAACAGATTTCTGAGAAAATTGGTAAGGCAGGAAACCTTGATCAGATCGCAAAACAATTCGGGACAACCAAGCAATCTGCACAAGTTAATTTATTGAATCCTTCAGTAGCAGGCTCCATGGAACCTAAAGTAGCCGGAGCTGCATTTGGTGTAGCGAAAGGTAAAATCTCTAATCCTGTTGAAGGTGGAACCGGAGTTTATGTTTTGATTAAAAAGAATGAAACAACAAATAAACAACCTGGAGATCTTAAACAGTTCACAGAGTCTGTTACCCAGAGAAATGCAGGTATGTTCGGACAGGCTTGGTTAAAGAGCTTGCAGGATAATGCTGATATCGATGATTACAGAATTGAGATCTGGAACAAATTGGGTTCTCAGCAACAATAAAAAATTATTTTTCAAAAAGATAAAAAAGCGGCAAAGTTTTTGCCGTTTTTTTTGTGTTTAACGCAGAGCAATAGAGAAAAACATTAATTTAAATGTAGTATATTTGCTCATTAGAAAAAAATTAGCAAGTGAAGTTCAGTAAAGAATTAAAAGCTGGTGTGATCGCACTTCTAGCCATAGCTGGCTTTGTGGTGTTATTTCAATTTATGAAAGGCAGAAGCCTTTTTACTACCGATAATATATTTTATGCAAAATATGATAACGTGGAGGGGCTGGCTCAATCTGCACCTGTTTCAATCAACGGATTGAAAGTCGGGCAGGTTGACAAGATTATTCCGCATACCTCCAAAGATGGGAAAATTGATTTTCTTGTAAAAATTACGGTTGATAATAATTTTGAATTTTCTAAGAATTCTACCCTTGAAATTTTTGAACCGGGATTAATGTCCGGAAAAGAAATGAGAATCAACCTTATGTATGGTGGTGTTACTGCCAAGGATGGTGATACATTAAAGGGTGCCTTCAAATTGGGGACATTAGGAAGTCTTTCTTCTCAGGTAGGTCCTGTAAAAGATCAGCTGCAAACTGTTCTTTATAGAGTGGATTCTTTGATGTCTAATGCCAATCAGGTGGTTAATGCACAGAACAGAGAAGAAATCAGATTATTATTGGCTAATCTTAATAAAACGGTGGCTGCTTTACAGACTACTGCAGGTAGTGTGAACAGTCTTGTAGGACATAATGATCCTAAGCTTCAGAAGGTTTTGGATGATGCAAGTCTTACGATGCAAAGTGGAAAAGTTACTTTAGATAAATATGGAAATTTAGCGGAAAGTATCGATACCAAGAAGCTTAATGAGACCATTGCCAATCTTGATGAAACTGTTGGTAAGCTTAACAATGTTGTTGCCGGAATTAATAATGGAGAGGGTAGTTTAGGAAAGCTTATGAAAGATGAGCAGTTGTACAATAATCTTAATTCTGCATCCACAAATCTGAATTCTTTAATCGAGGACGTAAAAGCAAATCCTAAGAGATATGTAAATTTCTCGGTATTTGGGAAAAATAGTAAAGACTAATAAGTAATCCATGCAATATATCGCTCATATTATTTTTCTGATTTTATTAGTTGCTGGTTTTGGGCTGTTTGCAAAAAGTCTGCAAAAGATATACAGAAACATCAGATTAGGACGTGAAATAAAGCGCAACGACAGAAAAGGCGAACGTTGGGAAACCATGGCCAGAGTAGCAATGGGCCAAAGCAAAATGACAAAACGTCCTGTAGCAGGAATTTTACACCTTTTCGTATATGTTGGTTTTATCATCATTAATATAGAACTTATTGAAATTGTTGTTGACGGAATTTTCGGGACTCACAGATTCCTGGCAACCATATTTGGAAATACTCTTTATGGCTATTTTACGGCAACACTTGAAGTTCTTGCACTTTTAGTGGTTATCGGAGTAGTCGCTTTTTTCATCCGCAGAAATTTTTACGGTGTTAAAAGACTCAACATGAAAGAGCTTTTCGGTTGGCCGAAAGAAGATGCAAACTGGATTCTTATCATTGAATTCGCCTTAATGATGGCCTTCTTTACCATGAATTCGTCAGACTTTATTCTACAGACAAGAGGTTATGACCATTTTGCACAGCTTGGATCTTTTCCTGTAAGTCAGATGACTTTAGTTCCGTTATTTGAAGTTTTCAGCTTTGACAACGGATTTTTATTCGGAATAGAAAGAGCGGCCTGGTGGTTTCACTTTGTAGGAATTTTGTTCTTCATGAATTACCTCTATTATTCTAAGCATTTGCATATTATTTTAGCGTTTCCAAGTACGTGGTATGCAAATCTTGAAAAGAAAGGGAAATTCAATAATCTGGATTCTGTTACCAAAGAAATTAAATTAATGATGGATCCGAATGCAGATCCATACGCTGCTCCGGCTGAAGGTGAAGAAGCTCCTTCAAAATTTGGAGCGGAAGATATTTTTGATTTGAACCAGGTACAGCTGTTAAATGCTTATTCATGTACTGAATGCGGACGCTGTACAGCCGTTTGTCCGGCCAATATTACAGGTAAAAAATTATCTCCGAGATTGATTCTGATGAAAACCAGAGACCGTCTGGAAGAAGTTGGTCGAAACATCGATAAAAACGGAAAATTTGAAGATGACGGAAAAAAACTTCTGAATGATTATATCACAAAAGAAGAATTATGGGCCTGTACTACATGTAATGCATGTACAGAAGCTTGTCCGGTATTGCTTGATCCACTTTCTATTATTTTCGAAATGAGAAGATTCCTGGTAATGGAACAGTCTGCTGCACCACAGGAACTGAATCTGATGATGACCAATGTAGAAAACAATGCTGCCCCATGGCAGTACAATCAGGCTGACCGTCTGAACTGGGCAAAAGATAATTAATATAACAATGTAAAAATGTAACGATGTAACAATCATTGGTAAACTGTTACATTGATATATTGGTAAACTGAATTAAAATGGATTTCAACATAAAAACAATGGCAGAATATGCTGCCGAAGGAAAATCACCCGAAGTTCTGTTTTGGGTTGGTTGTGCGGGAAGTTTTGATGACCGTGCCAAAAAAATTACGAAAGCATTTTGCAAAATATTAAATAAAATTGGCGTTGAATTCGCTGTTTTAGGGCAGGAAGAAAGTTGTACCGGAGATCCTGCGAAACGGGCGGGAAATGAGTTTGTTTTCCAGATGATGGCTTTAACGAATATTGAAGTTCTTAATGCATATGAGGTGAAAAAAATTGTTACCGCCTGTCCGCATTGTTTCAATACACTCAAAAATGAATACCCCGGACTTGGTGGAAATTACGAGGTGATTCATCATACGCAGTTTCTGAGAAATTTAATGGAAGAAGGCAGACTGAAAATTGAAGGAGGTGCTTTCAGCGGTAAGAAAATTACCTTCCATGATCCATGTTATTTGGGAAGAGCAAATAATGAATACGAAGCACCAAGAGTTTTACTGGAAAAACTTGATGCAGAACTTGTCGAAATGAAGCGCTGCAAATCCAACGGACTTTGCTGCGGTGCCGGGGGCGCTCAGATGTTTAAAGAACCTGAAAAAGGAAATAAAGATATCAATATCGAGAGAACTGAAGAAGCTTTGTCTTTCGGGCCTAAAGTAATTGCTACCGGTTGTCCGTTCTGTAATACAATGATGACGGATGGCGTAAAGCATTTCAATAAAAACCATGAAGTTGAAGTAAAAGATATTGTGGAACTTTTGGCAGAAGCCGAAGATTTATAATCCAAATTTCAAGAATTCCATGAAGTCAAAATGGAAGATTTCCTTTTTCTTTATTGTAATCATTGTTGCTGCGCTTAGCTTCTGGAACTATAAAAACAGAGTCTACGATTGGGATATGCCGGGATATATCGGATGTTTATATACCTTAAAATTTCCCGATTCTCCGGATAAAATTCGCAGACTTACCTATACGGAAATAAAGAAAAAAGCTCCTGAATACGAGTTCAGAGATATTTTAGGAATACTAAAGCCTGCCGACAAAGCCCGACAGGCTTTTGCAAATAATACGCAAGCTTTTATCGAACAATTGCCTTATTTCCAGATCAAAGTTGGCTATAATCTGGCGATTTTACTTCTGTATGAGGTCGGCTTTTCCTCACCGGATTCTGTGACATTATTAAGTGTCTTTTCCTATTTTATTTCCGGGATCATGATCTTTTTTATATTAAAAATCATTTTTCCCGAAAACTATATTCTTGCTGTAATATTGACTGTAGGAGTACTGCTTTTACCACCAATGACGTATATGTCAAGAGTCGCGACGCCCGATATGTTCATTGTTCAGATTCTTTTGCTGTTCATTATCGGATTATTAAAAAAGTGGAATTCGTGGGTCATGTTTTCAGTTCTTTTTGCCATTACTTTCACAAGACCCGATTATATTCCTTTCACATTAACCTATCTTGCGGCAGCAGGGATTTACAGATATTTCCAAAACAAAAAGCCGGATTTTATTCTGATACTACAGGGAATTATTCTTGTTGTTGTTTATTTTATCATCATAAAACTTTTCCATTATCCTGGTTGGAAGCATCTTTTTTTATGATACTTTTATTCATCGGCGTTCATTTATTTCTGCTCCGGCACCAAATTTCGGTTTGAATGAATATCTTCATATCATCTACATAAAAATCATTTATTTTAAAAGGGTAACTGTTGTATCGGTAGGGCTTCTCTGTCTTACTTTTTATTGTTCAAAAGACTTATGGACAAGAATTTGCTCGGTTTTGATATTTGTAAATATTTATATTAAATTTTTCTTTTTTCCACATTCTTCCAGTCTCAGATTTTTCTTTCCTTATATCCTGATGCTCTTAATGATAGCTTTGTATGCACTGAGCAAAAAGTATAATGGTTTCAAACTCAGGAAAATTGCGTAATTTTGAACTTTAAAATGTATCAGAAATGAAGATCGAAGAATCAAATATAGTAGAGACAAACGATTACAGAGTTGTTATATATCCCGCATCAAGACCTTTTGAAACAAAGGAGGCAAAAGTAATTACCGAAAAACTTTTTGATTTTCTGGCGACTTGGGCTGCACACGGAAAGCCACTTTCATCATCCTTTAAAATTGAAAAAAATCAATTTATCATCATCTGTGTAGATGAAGAGAAAGAAATGGCTTCAGGTTGTAGTATTGATGCCTTGGGGAAAGTAATGAGGGAAATAGATGAAGAATATCAGCTCGGTCTTTTCGACAGAATGAAAGCCAGTTTTATTGAAAATGGAGAAGTAAAAACCCTGAAACTTATTGATTTTAAATCAAAAATAAAAAGCGGAGAAATTTCCAGAGATATTCAGGTTTTTGATTTTTCAAAAAATACATACCTGGAGTTTTTAGGAAATTTTCTATTACCTTTCGAAAGAAGCTGGGCTGCTGGGATTAAATAAAAGTTCAGCATAGAATCAATAAAATAAAAAGTGGAGTTTTCCACTTTTTTTTGCTTTAGTTATATTTGTTAAAAATTCTGAAATAAAATTCAGTTTAATATCGGATCAAAATGCCTAAAATTCTTTTTTTAACGACCGCACACCGACATGATGATGACAGGATTTTTTATCATCAGGCAAAGGCGTTAAAAAAAGAAGGGTATCAAATCAAAATAAGTAGTCTTTCGTCAGAATTTCAGGGAGCAGTTGACGGAATAGAAATAGAATCTTACGCCGTGCTTGAAAAAAGCATTGCAGAAAAAAGAAAAATTCTTGAGGTTATATGCGAGGGCTATATGCCGGATATTGTTATCTGTTCGGAACCCTTAGCTGTTATTTCAGCAAAGAAAATCAAAAGAAGGAAGAAACTAAGCATTATCTACGATATTACAGAATGGTATCCTTCGATGAGAATGGTTGAGCAATTTTCTTTTCCTCTCAATATTATCCATGCGGTAAAATTCTTTCTTATTCAGTTGTATGCAGGTTTTATAAGTACACATTATATTATTGGGGAAAATACCAAAAAATTTCCGCTGGCTTATTTTTTTCCGTTTAAAAAGTCTGTCATTTTACCTTATTATCCTGATGATATTTATATTCGCCAAAATATCAAAACATTAAAGCCCGGTGAAATAACACTTTGCTATACCGGTCAGTTTTCCGAAGAAAAAGGAATTGGTAATTTTTTTGGAGCAATAGACTATTTAAGAAAAAAAAGGCCTGAACTTAAGATATCAATTCTTTTGATTGGTGGCTCCCGAAAAGAAAAAGATGAAAAATATTTCTCTGGGCTACTCAGAAAGTATCAGTTTGAAAATGTCAGAATAGAAAAACCGACATCTTTTGAAACTTTTACTGAATCTTATGCAGATGTCGATATCTGTTTTGATCTCAGGATATTAAATTATGAAAATCATCACTGTCTTCCGATCAAAATATTTTATTATGCAGCTTCCGGAAAACCGGTAATTTATACTGATTTAAAAGCAACTCGACAACATGTCGATGTTTCACAATTTGGATTTCTTGTTGATCCTCAAGACTCGTACAGCATTTCAGATATGATTTTGAGATACATTGAAAATCCACAATTGTATTCTGAGCATGCACACAACGCAAGAAAAGAATATGAAACCAAGTACAACTGGAATGTGATCAGAAATTCTTTTCTAAACTTCGTACGAAAATCATTAGAATAACATGAAGCAAAACACAATTTTAAAAACTTTTGTTTCAAGATTTTTAATTCTGATATTAAATTTCGGACTGGTAATCTATTCTACCAACATGTGGGGAAGCGGTGGGAAAGGGGAAATATCGATTATTATTGCAGACCTTACAATCATCAGTTTTTTTGGGAATATTTTTGTGGGAAGCAGTATGAGCTATTTCGCAAAAAAATTCAAAATAGAGGAGATATTGCCTTTCGCATATATTTGGGCAATTCTTACGGGGGTTTTTATTCCTGTTCTTTTCAGTTTCAGCCACAATGCAGAATATTCTTATTACCTTATTTCGCTCTGCGTCATGTCTTCACTTCTGACCGCCAATATAAATCTGTTTGTCGGGCAGCAGAATATCAGAATGTTCAATTTATATACGATTCTACAGCAGGTTGTTCATATTTTATTTATTATAATCATTGTTTATGTCATTAAAATTACTTCCGTTAATGCTTATTTCATTGCTCAAATAAGCTGTTTTGCTTTGTTGTTTATCATCAGCACCGTTCAGGTTACCAGGCATGTGCATTTCAATACATTTTCCTTTCCTAAAAAAATTGGGAAACAACTGTTCAATTATGGTTGGAAAACACAGCTCAGCGCATTTCTGCAATTTCTGAACAACAGATTATCATTTTATTTCCTTGAATATTTTAAAGGAATAGTAAGTGTCGGTATCTTTTCCGTCGGAATTGCTTTTTCCGAAGCGATATGGACGGTAAGCCGCAGCCTTTCTGTCGTGCTTTATGCAGATGTGGTCAATAATACCAATTCCAACGATGCTATTGAAAAAACGAAGATCTCGCTGCGTATCGGCTTTCTGATTACTTTATTATTTATTCTCATCATGTTGCTCATTCCTGCGGATCTGTATGCTTTTATTTTTGGAAAAGATTTTAGCCAGACCAAAGAAATTGTTCTGTTTCTTTCTCCCGGAATACTGGCTATTGCCGTAAGCAATATCATCGGATATTATTTTGCAGGAATCAATAAACTAAGAATATTAAATGTAAAATCACTGATAGGGCTTATTTTCACCGTGGTTTCTTCATTTTATATCATACCGAAATGGGGAATTCGGGGAGCTTGTATGGTGAGCTCTATTTCCTATTGCCTGTCATCAGGATTGCTGTTCTGGCGATTCTATCAGATCACAGAATTTCGCGTTCAGGATTTTATTCTTTCAAGAGCCGAAATTAATCTTTTATGGAAAAAAGTTCTGAGAAAATAATGTGTTAAATAATCCTGAATCTCAAGAATAAATCAGAACAAAAATTAAAAATAAGTTTTTATCTTTGCTGGACATGAAGAATATTTTTTTCGGACTTTTGGTTGTTTTTTTTGCCTTTCTGAGCTGCAGTACAGGTGATGATGAGTTGCAGAGAGTTGACCAGATCTTAAATATTTATATGAAAAACAAAGCAGGGCGAGATCTTTTCCATCAAAAGAAAGACCTCACCTATTTTACCTATTCATTTAATGATGTAAACGGAGTGGCAGATCTTGCGCCCGTAAGCAGCACTTTGAAAGCAACCACAGACTCTACACTTTTCATAGAATATATTGCCGGGGCAAAAAGGATTGGCATTGATACCTTAAACCCTGATAATAAAATCTATCGTTCCCAAATCACTGTTGCCCTGATCAAAAGGCTGAATAATACCATTCTGGATACCATCACCGAAGATCTGAAAATCGATTATCGTATGACTCCTTCGGTATTTGAAGTCTCGAAAGTGTATTATAACGATACTTTAAGATTCTCAAAACAGGAGGGTTCCCCGAATGTAGTTACAATCGTAAAATAATTTATACATTTGCAAAACTGTTGACATTCTGATGTTCAACATTCTAATAACTAACATCTAAATAAAATGTTACAAGTCAATTTTTTGCGCGACAACAAAGAGCGCGTTTTAGAAGGTCTTAAAAAAAGACAATTCAGGAATCTTGAGTTGGTAGACGAGGCTATTGCTACTGACGACGAAAGAAAAAGAATTCAGTTTGAGCTGGATTCCCAACTTTCTGAAATTAACAGAATCTCCAAGGAAATTGGGATTTTAATGAAAGATGGAAAAAGAGAAGAAGCCGAATTATCAAAATCTAAAACAGCGCAATACAAATCGTCCAGTAAAGAATTGGAGCAGGAATTGGATAATGTTGAACTGGATTTAATGAATATTTTATACCAGATTCCCAACATTCCGAATGAGCTGGTTAAAAATGGAGCCACTGCGGATGATAATGAAATTATTTATCAGTCTCATGATGTAAAAGGCCTTGGTGAGGGCGCAATTCCACATTGGGAGCTTGCAAAAAAATATAATATCATTGATTTTGAACTTGGAGTGAAAATAGCCGGTGCCGGTTTCCCTGTTTATCTTGGAAAAGGTGCAAGATTGCAGCGTGCTTTGGTTCAATATTTCCTGGATAAAAATGTTGAAAAAGGGTATTTGGAAGTTAATCCTCCACATGTTATCAATGAAGCTTCCGGTTACGGAACAGGGCAGTTGCCTGATAAGGAAGGACAGATGTATTATATCGAAGAAGATGATTTATATTTAATTCCTACTGCAGAAGTTCCGGTGACGAATTTATACCGCGATGTTCTTTTTAACGAAAAAGATTTACCGATCAAAAATACGGCTTTCTCACAATGCTATAGAAGGGAAGCCGGAAGCTACGGTGCCCACGTAAGAGGATTGAACCGCCTTCATCAGTTTGAAAAAGTGGAGATTGTAAGAATTGAGAAACCTGAAAATTCTTATGCGGTTTTAGAAGAAATGGTAGACCACATCAAAGAAATTCTTACTGATCTTGAATTGCCTTACAGAGTCTTGAGACTTTGCGGCGGTGATACCGGTTTTGCTTCTGCAATGACCTATGATTTTGAAGTATGGAGTGCGGCTCAGGAGATGTGGCTGGAGGTAAGCTCAGTTTCCAATTTTGAAACGTTCCAGGCTAACCGATTGAAATGCCGTTACAAAACAGACGGAAAATCTCAATTGGTTCATACGTTGAACGGTTCTGCGATGGCTTTGCCAAGAATAATGGCGGCTTTGCTTGAGAACAATCAGACCGAAGAAGGGATCAGGCTTCCAAAGAAGATCGCTGAATATGCGAGATTTGATGTGATCAATTAACAATTTAATTTTACATAAAAGACCACCGGAATATTCCGGTGGTTTTTCTTCATTAGAGTTTCCGGAAAGTTTCTTACGAGGGTGCAACAAGGTTTCCTGCTTTCCGGAAAGTTCGCCGCAGGTTGCAGGAGACTTTCCGGAAATATTCACTTAGCTTTAATGATAATGCATAGATTGTTAAAATGACAACCCCTTCGAATGATTGTTAGAAGGGGTTGATATGATTTAAAAGTTACTTTAAAATTTAATGACAGTTTGTATTGGTGTGATTGTGCGTACTGTGATCTCCCGATAAGTGGCAATCACCCTTATTGTCTTTGGATATTGTCATCGCTTCTGCTCTTGGAGAAATATAGGGAATTCCTAATTCTAAACCTCTTACGATAAACAGACCTCCTAAAATAATCATCACTACAGGAATCACTTTTAAAACTTTCACCCTGAAGGCCTGGCTCATAAGATTGCCAACCAAAACTACTGCAAACATGAAGGGTAGCGTTCCCAAACCGAACAGCGCCATATATAAAGCTCCCTGCCATATTCCACCGCTGACAAGGCTTGCCGTTAAAGCCATATATACCATGCCACAGGGTAAAAACCCGTTCAGCAGGCCGGTAGTGAATCGTGAGCGGTAATCTGCCTTCTGAAGCAACCTTCCCAAATTTGATTTAACCTTAAATAAAAATCGTGAAAAGAACGGTACTTTCGAAGCGAAATCTTTACCTCCGAAAGAAAATATAGCCATAATAATCAGAAGTATTCCCACCGCAATCGTAAGGTATTTCTGAATTCCTGCCATCTCAAAGCCTTCACCAATAATTCCCAGGATAGCTCCTAAAATAGAGTAGGTGAAAATTCTTCCGAACTGGTAAGTAAGATTCTGCAGGTAATAATTGGTCGCCTGTTTTTTGGTCAGTCCCATCGACAGGGCAATTGGTCCGCACATTCCGACACAGTGAAAGCCGGAAGCAAACCCCAACCCGATGGCCGATATTATCAGTGCTATTTCCATATCACATCATAATCCATTCGATAGTCTGTTTTGTCTTTGGTCCAGTTTAATCTTAATGTATAATTTCCCACCTTTAGTACCTGACCGGGAATTAAAAAAGATTTGCTGGCATCAAGCTGTACAGATTTGCGTATATCTAAATTCTGATCGTCGGTTCTGTTTAAAACAAATTTTACCGTTGTATTGGAATTGTCATAATCTTTCGGGAAAGTAATTTTAATCCCGGATTTATCCTGACTGTAAACCGGTTTTTCCTGCAGCTCATCGGCTCTTTTCTTGGCATCGATAACGTCCTGATACTTCAGCTCCTCTTCATAATAATTATCAGTTACCATTTCAGAATTCTTCTGCCCGTTCGGGAAGAGAAACAACATGGATAGAATAAAGATCATGAAAGCTGCTAATGCGATTACAACACCGTGCCCCCAACTGAATTTTTTCATTTCTCGGAATTATATATGGTTTAAGAAACCTCAATCACATGGGATTTTTCCTGATCGACTGCGGTTTCTGAAAATTAAAATTGTAATTTGAATGGTCCTTCAAAATAAGTCTGATAAGAGTCGACCAGTTTACCTTTCATATCATACACCCCAATGGTGATATTTTGCTTGGAAAGATTCATTTCACTTTCCGGGAAGCTGATATTGATAGTTCCTTTGGAAATCTTATCGCGGTCTACGGTGATCTTGCTGGATGCACTGTAAATTACTTCTCCGTGTTTCGGTTCAATTACTTTTACGGTTACGACTTTCTTTTCATTGGTTTTATTCAGGAAAGTATAATTGTAGGTATTGGTAATTTTTCCATCTCTTACAAAGAATGTACTTCCTGCGGGTTTAATGAACTTAGCTTCCATTTCACCTCTGTTATAAAGAAGATATCCTAGAAAGGCTGTCAAGAGTACAAGAATTAAGGCAAAGCCTTTCATTCTTCCCGTAAATTTGAATTTGGTTTCCTTCTCTATTTCGTTCTCTGTAGCATATCGGATAAGACCTTTCGGAAGACCCACTTTTTCCATCACTTCATCACAGGCATCAATACATGCGGTACAGTTGACACACTCAAGCTGCTGGCCATCTCTGATGTCAATTCCTGTAGGGCATACAACCACACACTGATGACAGTCTATACAATCGCCTTTTCCGGCAGCTTTTCTGTCTTCGCCTTTTCTCCATTTCGCTCTGTTTTCACCTCTTTTAAAATCGTAGAAAACATTCACGGTATCTTTATCGATCAGTACGCCCTGCAACCTTCCGTAAGGACATACCAAAGTACAAACCTGCTCTCTGAACCATGCAAATACAAAGTAAAATGCTGCCGTAAGCAAGATCATTACAATGAAATTTGTAGGATGGGCAAACGGTCCTTCAGAAACGATTTTTAAAACCTCTTCATATCCCACAATATACATGAACATAAAGTGGGTGATAACCAGCGAAATGATAATGTAGATTGTCCATTTAAGGCTTCTTTTCCAGATTTTCTCTGTATTCCATTCCTGACGGTCAAGTTTCATCTGCTTATTTCGGTCTCCTTCAATCGCATATTCTATTTTACGGAAAATCATTTCAAGGAAAATTGTCTGAGGGCATATCCAACCGCAGAAAATTCTACCGAAAGCAATCGTAAATACAATAATGAATATAAGAGACGCAATAGCTCCAAGCGTAAGGATGAAGAAATCCTGAGGATAGAAAGGCTGTCCGAAAATGAAGAACTCTCGATCAATTACATTAAACAAGATAAGAGGGTTGCCATTAATTTTAATAAATGGTACCGAAAAATAAATCAATAATAAAATACAGCTTACAAGATATCTATAGTTGGTGTATTTTCCTCTAGGCTTTCTGGGATATACCCATTTCCTTTTACCGGACTGATCCATCGTGCCTATAGAATCTCTGTAAGTCTCAGGGTCCAGAACCTGTCCCTGTCCGCCACGTGCTTCTATTTCTTCTATGTCTGACATTTGTAATAATATTTAAAAAAGAAAAAACATAATTCGTTACTATTTTTTAATGTAATAACAAATTATGTTTTTTCATATGTTTCTAATTTTTAAATTAAATTATTCTTTTTCCCAATGCGCTTCAGTTCCCTGAGGAGCGGCACCACCCTGAGCAGGTGTCACCGGCGGTAATTCCTGGTTGATGTGATATACATACGCCGCAATTTTTTCAATTTCAGCTCCTGATACTTCACCATTCTTACCGAAAGGTCTCATCGCAGGATTGGTAGGCGAACCGTTCCAGTCCATATGGAATACATTTTTGAATAATGTTTTCTCAGGCTGATTGATCCAGAAATTATCTGTAAGGTTAGGCCCGATACCACCACTACCGTCTTCCTTGTGACAAGATGCGCAGTTTGTTTTAAAGAGTTCTTTACCTTCCGCAATATTATCCGCCGAATATTTTGCCGTTTCAATAGTTACAGGAGGCTGTGTTTTCTGATATTCTTCAATACTGGCCAACTGCTCCTTATATTCCTGTTCATATTCATTGATAGGATGTGCAAAATTGGTAAACGAGAATGCTGCTACATATACAATACAAAAAGCAGTCCCAAAGTAGAATAAACCTAACCACCATTTTGGTAATTGATTGTCCAATTCCATGATACCGTCGAAACCATGGTCAATAAGGATATCTTTCTCTTCAGCAGCAGATTGTTTTTTAAATGCGGCATTATATAATCTTGTAAAGTAAGGTACTTTCTTCTCTGCAAGATAGGCTGCTTTCTCTTCAGGAGATAATCTTTTGAATTTATTGTTCTCAATAAGATCTCCGATAGCATTGTGAATGTATGCTAAAATACCAGCAATGATTACAGTTCCCCAGAAATATGGTGAACCCAGGAACTCATAGCTTTGTACAAACAGATAATAAAAAACTATTAAAAGTCCGATTATGATTAAGATGTTTATAAAAACCGGTGTTCTTTGTTTCATAATAAATAGATTAATTTTTTAAATTAAAATCATCATCCTGATCGTCACTCAGAGGAGCTTCTTCTTCTTCTTTATAATATTTTTTAGGCTTGCTAAAAACATAGATTACCAGAGCTACGAAGAACAGCATAAAGAAAATCAAAGCCAGAGTCTGGTAAAAACCAGCGTTATCGGTATTGGATAATATGTCTTTAAAGTTCTGAGGTATCATGATGGGAACGTTTTAATGTTAGTTATTACTTGCTGTTTTAATTTCAGTTGTTTTGATATCCGTTCCTAATCTCTGAAGGTACGAGATAAGAGCTACAATCTCTTTTTTCTCCAATTCTCCTTTAGGTCTTTTTGCATAGGCATCTTTAAGGTCGGCCGCTTCTGAGAATATATCTCTTACAATTTTAGAAGCCTGGTTGTCTGCCCATGAATTGGCAGAATCAATTTCTGACTTAGTGTAAGGTACTTCAAATGCACTCTTCATCAGCTTCATTTTATCAACCATTTTAGATCTGTCTAAGTTGGTGGCGATCAGCCAAGGATAACGAGGCATGATAGAACCTGCGGAGGTAGATCTTGGGTTGTACATATGTTTGTAGTGCCAAGAACTAGGGTTTTTACCACCTTCTCTGTGCAAATCCGGCCCTGTTCTTTTTGATCCCCAAAGGAACGGTCTGTCATATACGAATTCTCCGGCTTTGGAATACTGTCCGTTTTTACCGTTGAATCTTACAATCTCATCTCTGAATGGTCTTACCATCTGTGAGTGACATGCATTACATCCTTCTCTGATATAAATATCTCTACCTTCCAGTTCCAGCGGAGAATAAGGTTTTACTGCTGAGATAGTTGGTACACTTTTCTTAAGGGATAATGTAGGAATAATTTCCACCATACTACCGATTGAGATCGTCAGTAAAGATAGAATACCCATCAATACAGGAGTTCTTTCCAGCCAAAGGTGAGTTCCTTCTCCTTCTTTACGTTTTGCATTAATGTTTGCCAAAGCCGGAGCTTCTGCAGGAACATCTTTCTGGAATGATCCTTTTCTTACTGTGGCAATAAGGTTTACCACCATTAAAAGAGCTCCTGAAAGGTATAGTAATCCTCCGAAGAATCTCATTTTAAAGTAAGGGATAATTGCCGTTACCGTATCCAGCCAGTTTTTCCAAACCAAGGTTCCGTCCGGGTTGAACTGTTTCCACATTAATCCTTGTGTGAAACCTGAAATATACATTGGAACTGCATAGAAAATAATTCCTAATGTCCCCAACCAGAAATGCCAGTTGGCAAGCTTCGTTGAGTATAATTTCGTTCTCCACATGATTGGGATCAGATAGTAAATAACACCGAATGCCATGAAACCATTCCATCCCAAAGCTCCTAAGTGTACGTGACCGATTACCCAGTCTGTAAAGTGACCGATTTTGTTAATATTTTTAGTTGCCAAAAGTGGTCCTTCAAATGTTGCCATACCATAACAAGTAACGGCTACAACGAAGAATTTTAATATCGGATTTTCTCTTACTTTATCCCAAGCCCCTCTTAGTGTCAAAAGACCATTCAACATACCTCCCCAAGATGGTGCGATAAGCATGATAGAGAAACCTGTTCCTACTGCCTGTGCCCAAGCAGGTAAAGCAGTATATTGAAGGTGGTGAGGACCAGCCCAGATATAAACGAAAATTAATGACCAGAAGTGAATAATAGACAGTTTATAAGAGAAAACCGGTCTGTCAGCAGCTTTTGGCAAGAAATAATACATCAATCCTAAAACCGGAGTTGTCAGTACGAATGCAACCGCATTGTGACCGTACCACCACTGAACGATAGCGTCTTTTACTCCCGCGTACGCTGAATAAGATTTCCAGCCTGTGAAAGATAAAGGAACCTCAAGGTTATTGAAAATATGAAGCATTGCTACAGCAATCCAGGTTCCGATGTAAAACCAGATCGCTACATATAAATGTCTTACTCTTCTTTTAGCAATGGTTAGGAACATATTTGCCCCGAAGATTACCCATGAAATGGTAATTAAAATATCAATTGGCCATTCGTGTTCTGCGTATTCTTTAGAAGTGTTAATTCCCATAAAGAATGTAACATAAGTCACTAAGATCATGATCTGCCATGTCCAGAAATGGATCCATGACAAGGTGTCACTGTACATTCTCGTTTTCAACAGTCGTTGTAGAGAGTAATATACTCCTACATATACGACATTCATTACGAATGCAAAAATAACGGTGCTTGTGTGCAGCATCCTGATTCTTCCGAATCCAAATGCGCCATGTGTGTTTATCAAGCCCTGTATACCACCACCTAAACTATTAATGGTTGTATCATCCGTTCCGAAAAAGAATTCCGGAAGCTCAGGGTAGAAAAGCATTAATGCAGCTGTAAGCCCAAACAAGAACCCTATGATCCCGAAAACTACGGTCGCATAAAGGAATGCCCGGACAATACTGTTGTCATAACTAAACTTTTGTGTTTCCATATCAACTATTCACTTTTTTC
Organism: Chryseobacterium sp. POE27; assembly: GCF_039727685.1. NCBI lineage: Bacteria > Pseudomonadati > Bacteroidota > Flavobacteriia > Flavobacteriales > Weeksellaceae > Chryseobacterium > Chryseobacterium sp. POE27. Next base: position 2,543,932 of record NZ_CP152475.1, on the reverse strand, counting down.
TTCAATTTTTTTACTTTCTCCTTTTTCATCGTCTTCTTTGTTGCCAGGTTCTTCTTTTTCCCTGATTTCATCAGAGTCAAAAAGAATTCTTACAGCCGGAGATTCGTCATCTTCAAACTGTCCTTTTCTGGCGTACACTATAAACACGACCAGGAAAACGGCAGCCAAAGAAACGCTGCACAGGATCATTAAATATAGAATATCCATTAGACAACAAAATTAACCTATTTTCGGGGTTCAAATTTAGTGAAAAATAATGACATTCGTCACGAAATACGGCGTTCCGCTAATTTAAAATCAGTCTAAATAAGGGCGTTTACGCGTGATTTTTGAAATATTTTCTTCCCAGGATCCAGGTCGAAAGTGTTGTGAATGAAACAACCGTGATAGAACTTGCCGGCATGATCAAAGCTGCGAAAAGGGGGTGCATGTGTCCTGTAACTGCGTAACTTAAACCTACAACATTGTAAAGAAAACTGATTATAAATGTCATTTTCACAATCGTCATGGAGCCTTTGCATACATTCAGGTATTTGTCAAGGTGTACCACTTTTTCGCCATTCATGATGACGTCAGAAGAAGGGGTGAAGCTGTTGGTGTCGTCCGCAATTGCTATACCTACGTTACTTTGCTTCAAGGCTCCGGCGTCATTTAATCCGTCTCCAAGCATGGCTACTTTAAAGTTTTGATCCTGAAGGTTTTTGATATAATTCAGTTTGTCTTCCGGATTTTGGTTAAATGCCATGCCTTTGTATGCGGGAATTAGTTCCTTAAGCTGATTTTCTTCTGAAGAATTGTCACCACTTAATATGAAAACGTTGTAGTCAGTAAGCTTTTTAAACAAATTTTTAAGATTTTCGCGGTATTCATTTTTAAATATAAATTTTCCTAAAAACTCATTGTTTTTGCTGATATAGACTGCAGTCTCAAGATTTTTGGATTCCTGATTGTTATATTTTGCAGAACCGATTTTATAGATATTTCCTCTTACGCTTGCCTCGTAACCTTTTCCGGAAATTTCCCCGAAATTTTCCACCGGAAAATATTCATCATTTACTTCAATAAACTCATAAAGAGACTTTGAAAGCGGGTGATTAGAGTTCTTTAATAAAGCTTTAATATTCAGTAAATCAAACTCTTTGATCTCTGATCCCTCGTATTTGATATTCGATTTTTTTCTGTGAGTAATCGTTCCTGTCTTATCGAAAACAATAGTGTCCAGTTTGGCAATTTTTTCTATGGTTAAAGTGTCTTTTACGTAGAATTTATTTCGTCCTAAAATCCTCATAATGTGACCGAAAGTGAAAGGTGCCGACAGAGCAAGCGCGCATGGACAAGCAATGATTAAGATAGCGGAAATGACCTGAAACATTTTATCTAAATCAATAAAATACCAGTAAATTCCTGAAATCAGAGCAATGCCTAAAATAATGAATGTGAAATATTTACTGACGTTGTTCGTTAAGGTGTCGAGTCCTGTCTCGTGTTTTTTAAAGGCTTCTTTATTCCAAAGCTGGGTTAAATAACTTTGGTCAACGTTCTTAATAACTTCCAGTTCAAGAGAAGATCCGATCTGTTTTCCGCCTGCAAAGATCTTATCACCGGGCTGTTTGCTGATTGTGGCGCTTTCACCGGTAATAAAGCTGTTGTCTATATTTCCTTCACCATTAATCAGAATGGCATCAACCGGAATGATTTCCTGGTTTCTCACTAAAATACGGTCACCTATTTTAATTTCCGAAAGGAGAATATTATCCTGTTTTCCTTCAAAATCAACCTTTGTAACCGCAATAGGATAAAAAGACTTGTAATCCCTGTCGTACGACAGGGCATTATAGGTTCTCTTCTGGAAAATTTTACCTAAAAGCATAAAGAACAGAAGTCCGCATAATGTATCGAAATAGCCGGGTCCGTAATCTGTAGCAACCTCATAAAGGCTGCGTCCGAAAAGGACAATGATCCCTAAAACGATAGGAACGTCAATATTTACGATCTTATTTTTTAAACCATACCACGCTGATTTGTAATAATCCGAAGCCGAATAAACGACAACAGGAATAGCGAGCAGACACATCAAAGCCCGGAAAAGTCCTTTGTAATGTTCCATCCAGTAATCTTCGCCGCCGATATATTCTGGGAAAGACAGGAACATTCCGTTTCCGAAAGCAAAAGCTGCGATTGCAAATTTCACCAATAAAGACTTGTCTAAATGTTCGACGTTTTTATCTGCTGTCTCAAGACTGATCACGGGTTTGTAGCCTAAATTGGTAAGAAAATTGGCTAATTCACTTAATTTTAAATCATTATGATTGAATGAGATCTGTAAAGTCTTTCTGGTAAAATTAACCTGGGAATAATTAATATTTTTGTTTAAAGTATGTAAACTTTCCAATAACCAAATGCATGAAGAGCAATGAATTACCGGAATTTTGAAAGTTACCAGGCTGGTGTTTCCTTCGGAGAAGTCTGTTACTTTCTCAAAAATTTCGGGAGTATCAAGATAATCAAATTGTGATAAGCTTTCGTCCGGACGGATTCCGGCCCGCTTGTTTAGTTCGTAAAAGTTACTTAAATTATTGGTGTTCAGTATTTCATAGACCGATTTGCATCCGTTGCAACAGAAAGTCTTCTCATCAAATAAAATTCTTTCTTTTTCGATACCTTGACCACAATGAAAACAGTTTTCGCTCACCTCCATAAATTATTGAACTACAAAATTATAACAATTTTTTTTGTTTATCGAGTTAAAAAGTTCTATTTTTGTGATAAATGTCATATAAAATGTCGCAGGAACAACAGATTGCAATCGAAGACAGGTTCGCCAGAGTTTTTAATGATAAATCATTTAAGGAAAGACTTTCCAGTTCTGATTTTGAAAAATACATCAATGCTAAAAAGAAACTGAGCTTCCAGAAGCATGATACGATTTTTGAAGACGGCGAAAGTCCAAAAGGAGTATTCGTTCTTGAAAAAGGAGCTGCAAAGCTTTCAAAATCCGGGGCGTTTGGGAAAGACCAGATCTTAAGATTTATCAAAGAAGGTGATATCATCGGTTACCGTTCTTTACTTTGCGGAGAAAATTTCCAGGCAAAGGCTGAAGCCATGACTGACATCGAGGCGACTTTTCTGCCGGCGGATGTATTCATGTATCTTCTTGAAGTAGATCCTCAATTATCTTTTGTCATGCTTCAGAAAATTTCTTATGAATTGGGAGAATCTTCCAATACCATTACTTTCCTTGCGCAGAAAACGGTAAGAGAAAGACTCGCGGAAATCCTGTTGCTTTTGGAACAGAAATTAGGGGTCGATCCGGAAGGGTTCATCAAAATCTCTTTAACGAGAGAAGAGATTGCCAACATCATCGGGACGGCAACGGAAAGCGCTATCCGTCTCATTTCCGAATTCAAGGGAGATAATCTCATTGAAGTAGACGGGAGAAATATCAAAATTCTCAACCACGACAAATTAATGAAACTAGGTCACGTAGTTTTATAAAATCATACAAACTTCAAGTCGGCCCAGCGCCGACTTTTTAACGTTTAAAATAGATACAATTATGTCTGTTCATTCTGAAATTAAGAAAGTTACCACTGAAACCTTGCGCAAAATGAAATTTGACAAGGAAAAAATAACGATGCTTACGGCATATGATTATACCACTGCGAAAATGGTGGATGCAGGAGGAATTGATGCGGTTTTGATCGGTGATTCTGCAGCTAATGTAATGGCGGGTTTTGAAACTACGCTGCCTATTACTTTAGACCAGATGATTTACCATTCTCAAAGTGTGGTCAGAGGAACCGACAGAGCTTTGGTCGTAGCCGATTTACCTTTCGGAACGTACCAGAGTAATCCTGAAAAAGCGCTGGAATCGGCAGTACGGATGATGAAAGAAGGAGGTGCTCATGCCGTGAAAATTGAAGGCGGAAAGGAAATTTCAAAATCTATTAAAAAAATCATCAACGCCGGAATTCCTGTGATGGGGCATTTGGGATTAACACCGCAGTCCATTTACAAATTCGGAACGTATAAAGTACGCGCAAAAGAAGAAGCTGAAGCAGAAAAGCTAATCGCAGATGCACAACTTTTAGAAGAACTGGGCTGTTTTGCTGTTGTTTTAGAGAAAATCCCGGCAGATCTGGCTAAAAAAAGTAACGGAATCTATTTCCATCCCAACTATTGGAATCGGAGCTGGCGCGCACTGTGACGGGCAGGTTTTGGTGTACCACGATATGGTGGGAATGAACAAAGGGTTCAGCCCCAAATTTTTAAGAAGATACCTTGATCTTTATACCGAGATCACCGGAGCTGTTGCTCAATATGTAAAAGATGTAAAAGGTCAGGATTTTCCTAACGAAAGCGAAAGTTATTAATATTCTTATACTCATTAATGAAAAACCAACAATCTATTCAGGGAATTTTATCAGTCGTTGCATTGCTTTGTCTTGCAGCAGGGTGGTTCAATTTCTTTTCCGAAGATATCAATCTGCTACTTTCAAGAAAAGTGTTTTATGTGTTGATCGGGATCAGTTTTTTCCTGCAGGCTCCTTTTTTAAATAATAAAAATTTTATGTACGCCATGTACGGTGCTGCTGCATTATGCATTGTGGGGGCATTGTTTCCTATAGAATGGAAGATTTCAGGAATAAAAACAATAGGCCTTTTGGCGGGTATTATCCTTTCATTTACAAACAGACCCACTTACCGTCAGTAGATCATGGAGGAGCAGATTGTTTATGAAGATAACCATCTTTTAGTGATTAATAAAAAAGTCGGGCAACTTGTTCAGGGTGATAAAACCGGTGACGAATCGTTACTGGATTCCATTAAAAACTTCATAAAAAAACGGGACAATAAACCGGGGAATGTTTTTCTTGGTTTGGTTCACCGCATCGACAGGCCAACTTCAGGGTTGGTAATTTATGCTAAAACTTCCAAAGCACTTACCCGGCTGACCCAAATGGTTAAAAACCGGGAGATCAAAAAGACGTACTGGGCCGTTGTGGCAAAAGAAATGATTCCTGAAACCCAAAGGCTGATTCATTATTTAAAGAAAAACGAAAAAAATAATAAAGCCATTGTTTTTCCAAAAGTGACTGACGGTGCCAAAGAAGCTATTCTTACCTATAATGTGATTAAAACTTTAGACAATTATCTGTTGCTGGAAATCGATCTGGAAACTGGAAGGCATCACCAGATCAGGGCTCAGTTGTCAAAAGCGGGTGTTCCGATTAAAGGTGATTTGAAATACAGTTCACCCCGATCAAATCCTGATGGAGGAATAAACCTTCATGCCAGAAAGCTGGAATTTATTCATCCTGTGACTAAAGAAAAAATTGAGATTATAGCTCCTGTACCGCAGAATGATGCGATATGGAGGGCTTGTGAAATTTAAAAACTAATATTATGAAAAAATTTGAATTAATTTTTTTTGCCATGCTATCATTAGCTGCTTCTTGCTCAAATAATGTTGATGATAATCAAATTGATACATCTGTGCAGACAGCAATTAGGCCGAATAAAATATCATGGGTGTATCCGAGTCTGTATTATCCTACTTCGTCAGACCCTAATTATTATTTTGAATATGATTCTCAAGGAAGATTAGTTAAAAGAATTGGTGTTGCATTAACGGCAGCTCCAAACTCAGGAGTTATGTATACGTATTCAAATGATTACTATACTGATGTTGTATACAATGGTAATATTGTTATTTTGAGAGATCATAGTTTTAATCCTTCTAATGGTGAGATTCAATTAAATGAAAGAAAGTTCGAACTTAATAATGAGGGACAAATTTTAAAAAGGTACATTTCTTCAATGTACGGACAGCAATATGATGAAAATCTAACATATCATTATGATAATGATGGAAAATTAATAGATATTTTAACTGAATTTCCAAATTTCACCTATAATCCTGCAGATCCGAATGATTTTATTTCAACAGAAATAGAGAGATTTACTTATGTAAATGGGAATTTAACGGAAGCAAAAAAAACAACTCAACGTAATCACGTTGATTTTCAAACTTATAAAATTGTAGAGTTTGGCAATTTTGATAATGTTCAGAATCCATTTTTAAAATTAGGAATTTTGGATGATTATTTTTATTTATCTCTTTCAAAAAATAATCCTCAAAGTAAAATAGTTAAAGAATACAAATACGGACAATGGTTTACGACATATACAGGATCATGGAATAACCAATATGATTCTAACGGAAACTTAAAACTTTTTCAATAATAAATATACAGACTGCCTTTACATTAGAGAGTCTTTTTATTTATAAATTTTGTCCATTCCGAAAAAATCTCTACCTTCGTTTCAACTTTAGGGGTGTCTGTTGACAAAAACAGGCTGAGATTTTACCCTTTGAACCTGATTTCTAGATCATACTAGCGTAGGGAAAAGTGAAATGACTTTGCTGTACATTCTATTGTACCATCATGGGCATTCCTAAAGTATATGTAAAAATTTAGGAATGGAACTCACAATCAACCACACATTAAGAACATTCGATATACTTCCAGAAACGCTGGAAGCATTATTGGCTATGGAAATTCCTCAAAAGCGAAAGGGTATTGCCGTAGCACTCAACAATCGTATTATTCCGCAGGCATTCTGGGCGGAAACATTACTCAACGACAAAGATTCAATCTTAATTATCACGGCCACTCAGGGCGGTTAATTCCACATAAAAACAAATATTGTATGGCTCACAACATCACACGTTCGCCGTTTCCGAACTCAAAAAAAATCTATGTCAAAGGGGAAATCCATCCCATCCGTGTAGCAATGCGCGAAATAGAACTCAGTCCGACGAAACTTTCCACCGGATCTTTAGAACATAATCCACCGGTCACTGTTTATGACACCTCAGGACCTTACACCGACGAAACTTCAGAAATCAATATTGAAAAAGGACTTCCGAGAATCAGAGAACAATGGATTTTAGACCGGAACGATGTAGAAATTCTTGAGGGAATCACTTCCGAATATGGAAAGTTACGTCTCACGGATTCAAAGCTTGATGAATTGCGCTTTTCTTACAACCACAACCCAAAAGTTGCTAAAGAGGGAAAAGAAGTTACCCAATTATACTACGCAAAACAAGGCATCATCACTCCCGAAATGGAATATATTGCTATCAGGGAAAACCAACGAATCGAGCAGTTGGATTCCGTTTTCAAAGAAATGGCTTTTCAGCATGAAGGAAACAGCTTTGGGGCAGGAACCCCGAAAAATAAAATTACTCCCGAATTTGTAAGAGACGAAATTGCGGCCGGAAGGGCAATCATTCCCAATAATATTAACCATCCGGAAAGTGAGCCGATGATCATTGGAAGAAATTTCTTGGTTAAAATCAATGCTAATATAGGAAACAGCGCAGTTTCATCAAGTATCGAAGAGGAAGTGGAAAAAGCAGTCTGGGCTTGCCGTTGGGGAGCGGATACAATCATGGACTTATCCACCGGAAAAAATATTCATGAAACCAGAGAGTGGATCATCAGGAACAGCCCGGTTCCGATTGGTACGGTTCCTATTTATCAGGCCTTGGAAAAAGTAAAAGGGGTTGCAGAAGATTTAACTTGGGAAATCTTTAAAGATACCTTGATTGAACAGGCAGAGCAGGGTGTTTCCTATTTCACGATTCACGCCGGTGTTTTGTTGCGATATATTCATCTTACCGCAAAAAGGGTGACGGGAATTGTTTCTCGGGGAGGTTCTATCATGGCAAAATGGTGTCTTTTTCATCACAAGGAAAACTTTTTGTACACGCATTTTGAGGAAATCTGCGAGATCATGAAAAAATATGACGTTGCTTTTTCTCTGGGTGACGGTCTTCGTCCGGGTTCGATTGCTGATGCCAATGATGAAGCCCAGTTTGCAGAGCTGGAAACACTGGGTGAGCTGACAAAAATCGCCTGGAAACACAATGTTCAGGTCATGATCGAAGGGCCAGGACACGTTCCGATGCACATGATTAAAGAAAATATGGACAAGCAATTAGAGGAATGCCACGAAGCACCATTTTACACGTTGGGACCTTTGACTACTGACATTGCGCCGGGTTACGACCATATCACTTCGGGAATCGGGGCGGCAATGATCGGATGGTTTGGTTGTGCGATGTTGTGTTATGTAACACCAAAAGAACATTTAGGACTTCCAAACAAAGAAGATGTAAAAGTAGGAGTGATCACTTATAAGCTGGCTGCTCATGCAGCTGATCTGGCGAAAGGGCATCCCGGAGCGCAGTACAGGGATAACGCTTTGAGCAAGGCAAGATTTGAATTCCGTTGGGAAGATCAGTTCAACCTTTCTCTGGATCCAGAAACGGCAAGATCTTACCATGATGAAACGCTTCCTGCTGACGGAGCGAAGATCGCTCATTTCTGTTCGATGTGCGGGCCGAAATTCTGTTCGATGAAAATTACGCAGGAAATCCGTGAATCTGCCGAAAAAGGAATGTTCGACAAATCTCAGGAATTCATTGAAAAAGGAAAGGAAATTTATATATGATTATCGTAATCACTCCTGAAGAATGTGTTCAGAACGAAACTGGTATTATTAATGAATTGTTTCAAGAAGGACTGGATTTACTTCATCTCAGAAAACCGTTTATCAATCGGGCAGAAATGGAAGACTTTATTCAGAAAATAGAACCCCAGTTTCATCATCAGTTGGTTCTGCACAGTCACTATAATCTGGCGAAAGAGTTTAATATTTCAAGATTTCATTTCAGGGAAGCGGACAGACAGAATGGATTGGCTGAAACTTTTATAGATAAACTCATTTCAACTTCGGTTCATGACATCGAAACTTTTAATGAATTAAATGAAGAATGGAATTATGCCTTTATCAGTCCTGTTTTTCCGAGTATTTCTAAAAAAAGGTATGGAGAAGATTCAACTGTTTTGAATGATATTAAAAACCGAAATAATCCGAGAGTAAAGCTTGTTGCACTGGGAGGAATTAATGAAAATAATATTCATGAAGTTTTCAAAAGTAAAGCAGAAGGAGCGGCTTTATTAGGCGCCATCTGGGAAAGTAATGAACCTTTAAAAGTTTTCAGAAAATGCGTACAGAACGTCCTTTCGTAATGAGTGTCGCGGGCTATGACCCAAGCGGGGGAGCAGGCTTGCTGGCAGATATTAAAACATTCGAACGGCTGAAAGTTCAGGGATTGGGAGTTTGTACAGCAATGACAATACAGACAGGATCTCAATGCATTAGTCTTGAATGGCAACCTTTGGAAACAATTCTTTTATCAATTGATATTTTGATGAAAAACTACCCAGTTAAAGTGGTGAAGATCGGCGTGGTAAAAGATGCTGAGTTTTTAAACGAAGTAATTTCAACTATTAAAGCCAATCATCAGGAGACAAAAATTATCTGGGATCCGGTTTTAAAAAGTACGTCCGAATTTTCTTTTTTTGATCTGAATACCATTCCACAACTAAAAAATGTTATACAACAAATTGATTTAATTACACCAAATTACCATGAATATAAAGTTTTGCAGGAAAATCATGTTTTTCAGGTTGGGGATGGTTCATGTTCAGTTTTAATTAAGGGAGGTCACCGGGAAAATCAGTTAGGAACAGATGTTTTAATAGATAATGGAAAAGAAATCGCTATTGAACCCAATGATACAAGTTCTGATTTTTATCCAAAACATGGTTCAGGTTGCGTCCTCTCTTCAGCCATTGCAGGTCATTTAGCAAAAGGAGAAAATATGGAACAGGCTTGCAGGAAAGGAAAATTATACATTGAAAAGTTTTTAACAAGCAATCCCACTTTATTAGGATTTCATTCTTAAAATCTTAGCGCTCTTCGTGTTAAATCAAAACAAGAAAATGGAAAAATTACAATACATCTCTCAAGGCTTTACCATAGAAGATCAGGAACTCTATATCCGGAAAGCACTTGATAACGGCATACAATGGATACAGGTTCGTTGGAAAAATGCTCCTGAAAACGAATTTATAAGGCTTTGCGAAACTTCAAAAGAACTTTGCTTAAAATATCGGGCGGTCTGTATTATTAACGATCATATTCAGATCGCAAAAGACATCGATGCAGACGGAGTTCATGTCGGTTTACAGGATATGTCGGTAGAAGCGGCAAGATTTATTTTGGGTGAACAAAAAATTATTGGAAGCACGGCCAATACATTTCAGGATGTGCTTCAGAGAATGGTAGAATCCTGCGATTATATTGGGCTGGGACCTTTAAGATTTACGCAGACCAAAGAAAAGTTGAGTCCTGTTTTAGGTTTCGGAGGCTATCAGAAAATTATACAGAAATTAGAAGAAAAATCATTGGAAATCCCTAAGATATTTGCTATCGGAGGTGTTGTTCTGGATGATATAAAATTATTACAGCAGATCGGAATTTATGGTGTGGCGGTTTCAGGGCAAATTACGGAGCGACCGTCCATAATCAGTCAATTTAAAACAGCATTACAATGAAAAATCAACAATTAACAATAGCAGACCGAACCTTCGAATCAAGATTGTTTTTAGGTACCGGAAAGTTCGGAAACCTTTTACAAATGACAAATTCCATCATTGCTTCGGGAAGTGAAATGGTAACCATGGCATTGAAAAGGATCGACGCACAATCTTCTGAAGATGATTTATTAAATGCCCTGAGGCCGGCAAAAGTTCATCTTTTACCTAATACTTCGGGAGCGAGAACGGCAAAGGAGGCCGTATTGGCAGCACAATTGGCCAGGGAAGCCCTGGAAACCAACTGGGTCAAGCTGGAAATTCATCCCGATCCGAAATATCTTCTCCCTGATCCGATTGAAACCTTATACGCGACCGAAGAATTAGCCAAATTAGGGTTTGTCGTAATGCCCTATATTCATGCTGATCCGGTATTGTGCAAACGTCTGGAAGATGCAGGAACGGCTGTAGTGATGCCGTTAGGTGCACCAATCGGAACTAATAAAGGACTGAAGACATTGGATTTTTTAGAAATCATCATCAGCCAGAGTAGAGTTCCCGTTGTGGTAGATGCCGGAATCGGCGCACCTTCCGATGCTGCAAAAGCAATGGAAATGGGAGCTGATGCGGTTTTGGTGAATACCGCTATCGCCGTAGCCAGGAATCCTGTGAATATGGCATTGGCCTTTAAAGAAGGAGTCGTTGCAGGAAGAAGAGCCTTCGAAGCAGGGTTAGGAGTGATTTCTCAACACGCAGAAGCATCAAGCCCGCTGACCTCTTTTTTGTTTGATTAACCGAAATCCTGTATTGAAGAGCCCTGAAGGGGCGACCTAATATAAGGATAGGATGAAATCCTATCCATAAGATAACATTTACACATTATTAATTGCATGAAGAGTTTTAAAGACCTTTTTGAACAATACCAATGGGATACAATAAAAGGAAGACTTGGACAAGTAACCTTGCCTGATGTTGAAAAAAGCCTTCAGAAAAAGAACCGAACAATAGAAGACTTCCTGAATTTTCTTTCGCCTGTTGCGGCCCATAAGTTAGAGGTAATGGCAAAAATGACGCAGCAGCTTACTCAGAAGCGATTCGGGAAAACCATTCAGCTGTATGCGCCGTTGTATCTCAGCAATGAATGCCAGAATATCTGTACGTATTGTGGGTTTAGTTTAGATAATTCCATTAAAAGAAAAACATTGACTGATACTGAATTAATGACCGAAGCTTCCGTTTTAAAATCAATGGGGGTAAATCATGTTTTGCTGGTCAGTGGGGAAGCGAATAAAACAGTGGGAATTGATTATTTTTTGAATGCTGTTCGGCTACTTAAACCTCATTTCGCCAATATTTCCATTGAAGTTCAGCCTTTGTCGGAAGAAGAATACCGACAGTTACATGAAGCCGGTGTGAATGCTGTTCTGGTTTATCAGGAAACCTATCATCAGGAAGTGTACAGGGAATATCATCCTAAAGGAAAAAAATCCAACTTCGGTTTTCGGCTGGAAACGCCTGACAGAATTGGTAAAGCGGGAATTCATAAGATCGGACTCGGTGTTTTACTGGGACTTGAAGACTGGAGGATTGACAGCTTTTTCAACGCGCTTCATATTGATTATCTTCAGAAACAATATTGGAAAAGCAGGTTTTCCGTTTCATTTCCCAGGCTGCGTCCGGCTGAAGGAATCATAGAACCGAATTTCATCATGGAAGACAAAGATTTGTTGCAATTAATCTGTGCTTACCGAATCTGGAATGAAGATCTTGAACTTTCCATTTCAACAAGAGAAAATGAAAAGTTCAGGAACAACATCATTTCCTTGGGAGCAACAGCAATGAGTGCTGCTTCAAAAACCAATCCCGGTGGCTATGCGGTAGATAAAGAATCCTTGGAACAGTTTGAAACCAGCGACGAAAGAAGTATGGATGAAATCAAAAACATCATTAAAAAAGCCGGATACGATCCCGTCATGAAAGATTGGGATAATATTTATAGTGGCATTTAAGATTAGGTTTGTGTGCAGATATAAAATAAAAAAGCGTTTGTCATTTGCTGAGTGTTAACGCCTTAGCGACCAAAAAATATATGGAATCATTAAACTAAAACCTTGTGACACTTGCGTTAAAATCCAAAACTAAAGCTAAATCAAATGAAAAAAGAAGACCCCTTCGCACGCTACAGCCGGCAGATCTTTATTGAAGAAATCGGATTGGAGGGTCAGCGGAAAATCATCAATGCCAAAGTACTCGTTATCGGGGCAGGAGGATTGGGCAGTCCTGTAATCCAATACCTGGCGGCGGCTGGCGTGGGAACTTTAGGGGTTGCAGACTTTGATGAGGTTGAGCTTCACAATCTGAACCGCCAGACCATACATACTGAAAGTTCCGTAGGACAGTCGAAAGTGAAAAGCGCGGAACGGTTTATTAATGAACTGAACCACCAGGTGAAATGTATAGGGATAAACAAAAAAATAGATCCTTCAAATGCAGAAGAAATCATTTCCGGGTTTGATATTATCGTCGACGGTTCAGACAACTTTACCACAAGATACCTGGTTAATGATACCTGCGTAGCCTTACAGAAACCACTTGTGTACGGAAGTATTTTGGGTTTTGAGGGGCAGATCGCTGTCTTCAATTATAAGGGCAGCAGAAATTTAAGAGATATCTTCCCGGAGCCACCGTCTGAAAATCATATTCCCGATTGTGACAGCCTGGGAGTTTTAGGGCCTTTGCCCGGAATGGTGGGAAGCATGATGGCTGATCTGGTTTTGAAAATAGTAACGGGTTTGCCTTTGCCTCTAAATAAAATTATATTAATTGATACTTTTAAGTGGCAGTTTCATGGTGTTGATTTTTAGATGATTATATTGGATTCATTGTAATGTAATGTATTTCTGAATTCTATTTACAAGTTTTATCAATTGGAAATAACAATAATTTGTTTAAATTTGTGCCGAAAATAGCCTTGACACAGGCAATTTTTTAACATAAATGATAAATGAAACACGCATGATGAAAAAATTTCGTCTTTATACTTTTTTTGCGCCTCTATGCAAGGTCGCTAAACTGGCATATAATAATCCTGCAAAACTCAATATATTTTCAGAAATACTTTTTGGATCATTCCATTTTCAAAATGTTTTTTCCGTGTTCATCAAGCGTTAGAAATAATTTCAGAGCTTCGGATATCATGTCAGATTACTTCAGCCGTCCTCCGCCATGATATTAACCGTTAATTCAGTTCTTTAAAGAATCGGATACATCGATTTAATAGGTTAAACAAGCTTATTTTTAGGTTTAAAGTTACTCATGATGAGTTAATCATAAACATTATGTAAATACAAACAATGAAAAAAATTATTACAATTGCTGTTTCATTATACAGCTTATCACTTTTTAGTCAAGTTGGGATTAATACCACTCAGCCAAAAGCGACTCTTGATGTAACCGCCAAGACCACCGATGGCAGCAGACCAGAAGGGTTTATTGCGCCTCGCCTTACCGGAGATCAAATTAAGGCAGGAGATGACCAATACGAAACTGCGCAGACAGGAACCATTGCATATGCTACTTCAGCTGCTACGATGCCTAGGACCACTAAAACGGCAGGTATCACGGCACCCGGATACTATTATTTTGACGGTGCCATATGGAAGAGCTTAAGTATGGGAGGTACCACAGCTTCTGTAGTGTCAGACTGTAATACAAATGGTTTTACGGGTAGCTATACCAATGGAACGGCTATGACGGCGTCAAACAAATTTTCTGTCACCGTTACCAACAACTCATTCACTACGGCAACTATTGCATTTCAAGCCTCTGATTTGGTACTAAGTGGTGTTTCAGGTATTACAGTTGCTTCCGCAGCCCCTACAAGCGCTACTTTAATTTCAGGTCAGTCTCAGTTGGTTGAATATACTCTGAGCGGTACACCAACCTCTTCCGGGACTTTATCGGGAACCTGGACAAAATTAGTGTTAAACTGTACAAAAACAGTTGCAGTAATTGAACCGCCTATTACCTCGCTTGATTGTGCGGGGGCAACTAAAAACGGGAATTTAACAGGAGGTCTTGCAGCAAACGGTGTATCTGTGGTAATCAGCTATGGCGGAGGCAATGGTTCTGCATACAGTGATCAGACAATTTCATCCACGGGCGTTACCGGATTAACGGCTACCTTGGTGGGCGGTAATTTTACCCTAGGAGGCTCTTTAACCTATAATATTACAGGAACTCCATCTGGCGGAGGGACAGCGGTTTTCCCTATCAGTATAGGAGGAAAGAGCTGTACGCTTAACTTCACAGTAAACAACACGCCTGCTGTTACCTGTGGCAGTACGACACAATCTCCTGCAGGCACATTAATAAACAATACTGCTTATACCGGTTCCTATACCATGTCCTATACCGGTGCACCGGTGGGCGTAAGTTATCCTGCACAAACATTTACCGTAAATGGGCTTACATTACAAAGGAGTGCTGGTATATTCACCTCTACAAGTGGTACAATCACATATACCCTTAGTGGTACATACACTGGTGTAAGTAACCAGATTGTTACTTTTAATCCGTCATTAGTTGCAGGCTCTACGTGTACTGTTGTATATGGTGATGCCATACGAGGCGCCCTTGAAGCAGCAGCATCAGCCGGAGGAACAGCATGCGAAAGCTGTGCTGCTTATGATACAGCATCGGTAAACGATTGGGTAAAAGTCAATGCGGCAGAATATGCTGCGGTTTACAATACGGCCAATATTCCCGGAGCTACTTTAGTTGGTCAGGCGAATGCACAAATGAATACATCATCATTAATTAATCAGGGAAGTAATTACACTTTTGCAAGCAATGACAATGATGCACGGGTACCTGCAAATAGTTATATGATCGGTTTTTCTGTGGTTATAGGTTCGAACCAAAATGGCAATAATAATAACGTAAAAGTATCAGCTTCACAAACAACAGGTTTTACCCAAATGGGGAATAAATTCACAATACAAGGCAGTGGTAGAGTGTATTTCGTTTGTAAGCGACCAACTACAACCACACCTAACACTTCGGGGAATGGTTATTTTGGCTCCTATTTGTCAGTTGGAGTATATAGTACTTTGGTAGGTTCTAATACTTATTATTTTAACTATCATTCTGGCGGGGATGAGAGCTCAGTTCCTTTCAGACAGAATAGCTATGGAGGTAATTATGGGGTTATACTTCAGCAAGGTATAGCAACAACCACAAAATCCTGGTAATCTTCTTTTCTTGGTTTTTACCATAGAATGCACCAACAATCCACAACAATTAAATAATGATCCTAATCCTAACAGGTTTTCAAAACCTGTTAGGATTTAATAACAACTATTTAAAAGTCAATAACAATGGCAACAATTCTTCACAAAATTAAAGCGTATCTGTACGATAACGTTTTTAACCAAAGACAATCCTAATGATTTCACGGCAAGAACCATCAGTGAGCGAAGCCTTAATGTAAAGCAGGTCTGCCAGTCAGCCGTGAGCCGCGGCGGTGCAGATATCTCTGCCTCTTCGATGGAACATGCAACAGAGCTATTTCTTAATGAAATGGCGTATCAACTGTGCGATGGGTATTCCATCAATACCGGTTACTTTACTGCCAATATCACCATCCGAGGAGTCTTCGACAGTCCTTCGGAGACTTTTAATAAAGATAAGCACAGTATTATCTTCCGGTTCAATCAGGGAGAGAAACTGAGAGCGGAGATTCCCAATATTGAAGTTGAAATTCTGGGTGTGGCAGAATCTTCTGCCGCAATTTTACAGGTAACGGATGTGAAGAGCGGTTCGGTCAATGATCTCCTGACTCCTGGCAGAAATCTTAAGATTGCCGGAAGCAAGATCAAAGTAGCGGGGAACGATCCTTTTATCGGGGTGTTCTTTGTCAATACCGCCTCTAATGTCAGAACAATGGTAGAGGAAAGCGATATGGTGACCAATAATCCTTCGGAGCTTATTGTCGTGATTCCCGCATTACTGGCAGGCACGTATCAGCTGGAAGTGGTGACGCAATATGCAGGCAGTATGACGCTCAAAGAGCCTCGCACCGCCGTTTTTGACCGTGAACTCACCGTCCAGTAAAACATGAGGATTGCAACGGTGCTTGCAAGGGGTATGCAAGGGTGCTAACAAGGCTCTTACACCGAGGCTTGCAAGGTGCTTGCACCGTACCATGCAATCGGATTGCAAAAAAGAAGAAGCTCTTTTCCGGCCGGCAAAAGAGCAGTTCATTATAAAGTCCGGCTAGTATCATTTTTTTGTGTGCGCTCCGGTTCGGGTAATAAAAACGATGGTTTGATATTCTCATCGTTTGAAAATCCCGGCCGGAGTTTTTTTTGTGGGAGAGTTTTTGGAGTCGGAGAATTGGAGTGTTTTAGAGTATATGAATATGGAATTTTCTATGGAACGACGAAAAATAGTCGAGTGGCGGCGACTGAGGCCCTCGAAGTCACCGCTTTACAAAAGAAGGAAAGGTGGCTTCGAGTCTCCTCAGCCACCATTGATACTGAGTGTAAGGATTGAGATTTTTAGAGTGGGAAGGTTTTAGAGTCGGAGAGTTGTAGAGTGGGAGTTAGTCTTGGTGGCTTCGGCGCCGCTCAGCCACCATTTGCTGTGCCACTGGTCTGGCTCCAAAAAATAAGGACTTCGATAACGAAGCCCTTATTTAGTTTATTGTCCCTGCTGCATCACGCCGCCGGTTTCTTCTTTTTTAGTCTGGTTCAGGATGTTGGCATCTTCTTTCGCCAGCTTGTTTTTCGTCGGAATCTTGTAGTTAATGGAAAGACCGAAGTTTCTTGTGTCATATTTACTTTTGATGTAAACCGATTCACCCGTTGGCGGGTTTGACCGTACCTGCATCACCTGTCCGTTGAAGATATCATTTGCAAAGACGGAAACCGTCAGACGGTTATCCATGAATTTCTTTGTCACCGTAAGGTCAAACGAATTGTTGAACGGTTTTTCTGCGGTGAAGTAGAAATATCCCGCTTTTGGGGTCAGATAACTGTAATTGGCTGTCAGCTTAATGTCTTTCGGCAAAATGATCTGCGTCATGATGTTGAAGATCCAAAAGCCTTTGTTGTTCAAATTGTCAATATCGTGTTTCTGGTATCCTGCATATAAGTACATGAAATTAATTTTATCAGGATTGAAATTAAACTTCATGATCTCGCTCAGCGGCTTGCTGAAGATCATAAACGGAACAGGCAATCCAACATTGAAATTATGAATTCTCATGTCTGAAATATTAATCTGCTCATTAAATAAGTTTCTGCCGTCTTTTCTGATAATCTGAGCCACCTGGTTTTTTGCTGAGCTCACACTGTAACCGATAAAGGCATAGTCGAAGGCTGAGATCTTCAGTTCATAATTGTCGAAAATAGTCGGCTGAAGATTCGGGTTACCGGTCACCTGGGTATTGGGTCCCTGGAAAGTCACGTTGTTCGGGTTCAGGGCAGAAATGCTCGGTAAGCTTATCTTTTTTATTATAGTTGGCCGCTACATACACCTGGTTCATCAGGTTGTACTGAACGCTTGCATTCGGGAATAATTTAAACTTATTGAAAGGAATAAGATTGGCTTCCGTAAGCGTATTATTTTTATCATAATATCTGGTAATCCCCGAAATGTCATAATTTTCAGCACGGGTTCCCAATATGAAATCAAACTTCTTCAGCTTTGCCTGCAATTCCAGGTAGGTTGAAGTGGTCTGCCTTGTATAATCAAGATTGGTAATTCCTTTGCTCTCCGTATCGAAGTTCTGGTGTTCATACAAGCCTCCCAAACTCACTTTTCCTCCATCGAGAAGATTAATCGGTTGAGAATAATCCACCTTGAAATTGGCGATTTTCATATCCGATGTATTATCCAAAACATTTCCCAAAGAGATTCGGGGTTCCGCAGAATTCAAATCTTCATAGGTTTTATCTCTGAAAATATTGTCCTGGGCAAATTTGCTGTCGGATTTGGTATACCCAAACTGGAAATCCAGCTTTTGAGCTTTGTCTGCAAAACGTTTTTGGTAAGTAACCACTGCTTCCTGTCTTGTTGTGAGCGTGTGGGCACCATCGAATGCATCAAATGTAAAGTTTCTAAACGTGTATTGTTGAGGGGTTGTATTGGGAATCGGATTTTTTTCCTCTCCCTTACCGTTGCTTGCAGTATAATTGTCGTTATTGTTATGGTAAATATCGTAGTTTAAGAGCAATCTGTCCTGACCGAGATCGAAAGTTAATCCTGATTTGGCAAAATAACCTCTTCCCAATCTGTCGGTATTGCTGGTTAAAAGCTCATCCTGTTGACCGTTCAGCATGCTTTCACGGTAGTTCTGACCAATATTTAATTGCCATCCGAAGATTTTATTTCTTGCATTTAAATTCAATGAGTTGGTCGTTCTGCTGCGGAATTTATCATAGTTGGTAAATGAATAGTTCCCGGAATACGTTGCTGTTAAATATTTATTGGCGTTTTTATTGGTAATGATATTCATAATCGCACCACCAGAAGTAGCGGGAAATTCTGCTCCCGGCTGGGTGATCACTTCGATTCGGTCTACGGAATTGGCCGGCATTCCCTCAAGGAAGGAATTAAGCTCATTAGATGTAATATTCAAAGGTCTTCCGTTGAGATATACATCCAACACCTTTCCCTGGTACATCATTCCGGCGATATCAGTAGATACAAGTCCCGGAAGTTTTTTAATGCCTTCTAAAACATTTCCGTTATTAAGCTGCGGCTGCTCTGAAAAGTCGAAAATCGTACGGTCGGCTTTCTGCTCAACGGCTTTTTTAGTTTTGGTGATGGTAACCTCTTCAATCTGTTTTTCTTTAACCTGGTTATTGGTCTTTTCCTGAGCGTAAGTAAGAACCGTACCCAGGAAAGATAAAGCAATAATTGTTTTTTTCATAATGTCCTGTCGTATCAGGTTAGACGCATGAAATTTATTTTTGTTACAGGATAGGGTTTATTTTATATACTTTAAAACAGATTCGGGTCTGTATTTTGGGCTTCTCTTCAGGAAATCCATGAAAAAAGCGGTATGGGTGCCTCCCATGAGCAGGAGGATGCGGTCATTTTTATTGATATTGATTTTATTGAAGTTCGAAAACATCACAAGGTTTCGGTGATACATTTTAGCGGCCTCATCAGCTCCTTCATGCTGATCTTTAGTTGAAACATAGGTGAGCATATCGGCATTAATATTTATAAGCATATCCAATACCTGCGGATGATTATTGAATTTAAATAACTCACGGAAGGCCATTTGATCTTCAGGATACTTTTTTTCGCTTTCTTCTACAAGTTCGCCGTATTTCTGATAGGTATTATCTTCCTGTTTGTTTTTAAGATTATAATAAAGACTATAGTTGTACGACTCTTTATAATCTATACCGAAGATTTTAGATGCATGCGAAAGTCTTCCGACTTCAAAAGCCAGTAATTCTATTTCTCCCGGATTTTCATACTTCTTTTCGGGGTTGTCCAGATATTCGAGATAGGCTTTACGAAGCTTTTCATTGTTTTCAGGCAATTCTTCCACAACGATAATGGTGGGCCTGAAAGCGGCAATCTCCGCAGCGATTTTATGGATCCGTCTTTTATTTTCCGCGTTGTGCTCATCAAATTCGGTAGTGTTTGCATCAGATGTCGTTCCCATGTGGAAGGTGGCGATGTTTAAGACAGGAACGGCGTCATCTAATTTATCTTTAAACTGAAACGTTTGGGCCTGCAAAGAAGCTGAAAAAGCAAGGAAGAGCATGGTGAAATGTATTGTTTTCATGGTAAATAATGGTTTAAATTCTTTGATTATACGGTAGGCTTTCCTCGTAACCTCTTATTTCAAAGAATTAAATTCTGTATAATCGAAATCCGGAGATGATGTGAATAACTGTCTCAAAACAGAGGCGTGGCCATTGCCAACAATGACCAGCAATCGGTCTTCCGGATTATGCGGAATATTCTGAACATTTCTGAATATTCTCAGGTTCCTGTTGTACCAGTACAATGCCAGCATATCGGCACCATCATATTTTCTCAGCTTAAAATCTCCACTCAGATAAGCCCCATATTCATGTTGATGATATTCTTTTCCGTTCATGAATTTGAACATATCCAGCATCGATTTGAAATTCTTGGGTTCTGTACTTTTAAAGAAAGCATCATATTGCTTTGAAGCAGGATCGTTGCTTTGAAAATCATATTCTGCACTCAGATCCTTAAAATACAATGAATCTGTTTTGCCAAATTTTTCCTGCAGGTCATCCAGCACCGAATTCGCATCAATGCTGTACAGCTCGTTTATTCCAAGATCTTTTGCAATGCGCATGGCAAGCTGATAACGCTCGTCTCTTTTGTCATTATACTTACCTTCTTTATAGTCTTTTAATTTCTGGTTGGCATTCCAGTTCGGAAATGCTTCGATGGCGATTTTTGTAGGTTTGAACTTTTTAATATAATCTACAAGCTCAGTGACTTCTTTTGCCGTTTTCGGAGACAGCACATCGACCTGATCTCCTTTTTCAGTTTTGTGGGCATCGAGATTCGGATAATCAAAATGGAAGGATCCTACGACGAGAACTTTTGTTTTGGCACCGGGAAAATATTCCGCAGGCTTTTTCTGGGCGGTAATGATTGTCGATAAGCAAAGCAAAAATGTGCATACTAATGTTTTCATAATTATTGATTAAAGTTTAATGAATGGTTACTTTGTACTGTTCTCTGCAAAATTATTGTTTGTCATTAATCAGAAATAGTGCATTTCGGCGAACCACGATAAAACAGCCACAAAATAGATTTATCGGTAAAAAAGAATAGTTTATCGAGAATGGGAGGTAGATTTTCACAGAAAATCTATTTTTGCGGTATGAAAAACAGCAAACTGCTTTATCTGCATATTTTCTTTTGGACGATCTATATTATTGGGGCGGTTCTGATTCCCTATTTTGTATTCCATTCCAACGCTACTATATTTAATATAACCTTTTTTATTACCAGTATCATCTGTTTTTACGTCAACTATTTTATTGTCGTTCCCAGGTTTTTTGACGCCGACAAAATTTATAAATCCTTTGTTGCTTTTTTCCTGAGTGTAAGTTCTTTTGTATTGGTCAGATATTTTGCAGAGGAATGGTTTCTGCCAACCTATTTCGGAATCAGGAATTATTCAGAAGATACAAGTTTCGGCTTTTATTTCTTCGATAATATTTTTTATAGCAGCACTACGATCTTTATCAGCACTACGTTCTGGTTCTTCAAATATTCCATCATTGCAGAAGAAGAGAAATCCCAGCTCGTTGAAGCCAAAAAAACCGCGGAATTACAGGCGCTGAAAACCCAGATCAATCCTCATTTCATCTTTAATTCTTTAAATAACATCTATTCTCTGGTCTACCAGAAATCTGATAATGCATTGCCTGCCATTGAAGAGCTGAGCCGGCTGCTGCGGTACAGCACAAAAGATCTTGGCGAAGACCGGATTGCTTTGGAAAAAGAGATTGGCTATATTGAAAGCCTTATGGCTTTGGAAAAACTCAGAATTAAAAATCCTGAACTGCTGGTCATGGAAAAGAAAATCCTTCATCCGAACCTCAGTATTTCACCGATGATCCTGGTTCCGTTTGTTGAGAATGCTTTTAAGCACGGAGATTTTAGGAATAAAGGTTTTGAAATGAGAATTTCTGATGAGAATAAGATATTACACTTTTATCTTTTAAACTATAAAAAAGAAAAGATGAAAGATCCGGTATCAGGAATTGGTATTGAAAATGTGAGAAAAAGACTGGAAATTTTATATCCTCAAAGATATACCCTGAATATTAAAGACCTGGAAAAAGAATTTGTGGTAGATTTGAAAATTAATTTAAGAGATGAAAACCATTAAATGTATTATTGTCGATGATGAGCCGTTGGCGATCTCTTTGCTGGAAAATTATATTCAGGAAATTCCTTTTCTTGAACTGGTATCTTCCAATGAAAATCCTATTGAAGCTTTGGAATATATTCAGAATAATGAGGCTGATCTTGTGTTTCTGGATATCCAGATGCCGGAACTTACGGGGATCAATTTCATGAAGATCCTTGGCGATAAGATGAAGTATATTTTAACGACGGCTTATTCTGAATATGCTTTGGAAGGCTATGAACACAATATTGTAGATTATCTCTTAAAACCGATCTCACTTGAACGTTTTCGCAAAAGTGCTGTAAAGGCTCAGGAACGTTTTTCATTGGGAAAGCAGGAGCAAAACCATTTCTTTGTAAAATCTTCGGGACGGCAGCACAGAATCATTTTTGACGATATCTTATATATTGAGAGCATCAGAGATTATGTGAATATAAAAACGGCTGATGAGGAATTTATCGTTTTGGATACCTTAAAGTCATTGGAACAGCAGCTCCCGGAAAGTTCTTTTGTCAGAATTCACAAATCTTTTATCGTTAATTTGAATCAGATTAAAAACATTGGAACTAAAAAAATCATTATCAATCCTGAATATGAAATTCCGATAGGAGAGAACTACAGAATGAATTTTCTGACCCGCATCAAATAAAAAAGCAACTTCAATTGAAGTTGCTTTTTCTATCATTAATTAAATCTAACAATTAATTTTCTTGTTGCTTAATCAGGTTTAGGGCAGAACCTGCTTTGAACCATTCGATCTGCTGATCGTTGTAGGTGTGGTTTGCCATAACAATGTCTTTAGATCCGTCTGCGTGTACGAATTCTAATGTAAGTTGTTTTCCAGGAGCAAATTGCTCAAGATCAAGGAAATTAACAGTGTCATCTTCCTGGATTTTATCATAATCGGCTTCATTGGCAAATGTCAATCCAAGCATCCCTTGTTTCTTAAGGTTAGTTTCGTGGATTCTTGCGAATGATTTTACCAATACTGCTTTTACTCCAAGATGTCTTGGTTCCATTGCAGCGTGCTCTCTTGAAGAACCTTCACCATAGTTTTGGTCTCCTACAACAATTGAAGGGATTCCCGCAGCCTTATAAGCTCTTTGTACAGCAGGAACTTCACCGTAAGAACCATCTAACTGGTTTTTCACTTTGTTGGTTTCCATGTTGTAAGCGTTTACCGCCCCGATCAGCATGTTGTTGGAAATATTGTCAAGGTGTCCTCTGTATTTCAACCATGGTCCCGCCATAGAAATGTGGTCAGTTGTACATTTTCCGAAAGCTTTGATCAAAACTTTAGCACCTTCAATGTTTTTACCGTCCCAAGCCGGGAACTCTTCTAATAATTGAAGTCTGTCTGAAGTAGGGCTTACATTTACGATAACGTGAGATCCGTCTTCAGATGGAGCCTGGTATCCGTTGTCATCCACAGCGAAACCTTTTGCCGGTAATTCAGAACCTTTTGGCTCGTCTAATCTGATCTGCTCACCCGCTTCGTTGGTTAAAGTATCTGTAATCGGGTTAAAGTCTAATCTTCCGGAAATTGCTACCGCAGCAACCATTTCAGGAGAGGCTACGAAAGCGTGGGTATTTGGGTTACCGTCTGCTCTTTTTGCAAAGTTTCTGTTGAAAGAGTGAATGATGGAGTTTTTCTCTCCTTTTTCAGCGCCTTCTCTGTCCCATTGTCCGATACATGGTCCACAAGCGTTGGTAAATATTCTTGCGTTCTCGAATTTTCTGAAAGAGTCTAAGAATCCGTCTCTCTCAGCGGTATATTTTACCTGCTCAGAACCTGGGTTGATTCCTAAGATTGCTTTAGGTTTTACGCCTTTGGCAACAGCATCTTCCACGATGGAAGCAGCTCTTGATAAATCTTCATAAGAAGAGTTGGTACAAGATCCTATCAATGCCCATTCAACTTCTAAAGGCCATCCGTTAGCTTCTGCTTTTGCTCTGAATTCAGAAACAGGAGTTGCCAAATCCGGAGTGAAAGGTCCGTTTAAGTGAGGGGTAAGTTCAGAAAGGTTTATTTCTATTAATTGGTCGAAATATTGTTCAGGGTTTGCATATACTTCAGCATCACCTGTCAAGTGTTCTGCAATCTGGTCTGCAGCATCCACAATATCCTGTCTTCCGGTAGAAGCAAGATATCTTCTCATAGAATCATCATATCCGAAAGTAGAAGTCGTAGCACCGATCTCAGCACCCATGTTACAGATTGTTCCTTTTCCTGTTGCGGAAAGAGATTCTGCGCCTTCACCGAAATATTCTACGATGCATCCTGTACCTCCTTTTACGGTAAGGATACCTGCTACTTTAAGGATAACGTCTTTTGCAGAAGTCCATCCTGACATTTTTCCGGTAAGTTTTACCCCGATAAGCTTAGGCATTTTAAGTTCCCATGCCATACCAGCCATTACGTCTACCGCATCAGCTCCCCCAACACCGATAGCGACCATTCCTAAACCTCCTGCGTTTACCGTATGAGAGTCAGTTCCGATCATCATACCTCCAGGGAAAGCATAATTTTCCAATACTACCTGGTGGATGATTCCTGCTCCCGGCTTCCAGAAGCCAATTCCGTATTTATCACAAACAGAACTCAGGAAGTTGAAAACCTCCGAGTTTTTATTGATACCTTCCTGTAAATCTTTATCAGCGCCTACTTTTGCCTGAATAAGGTGATCGGCGTGAGCTGTCGAAGGAACAGCGACCTTTGTTTTCCCGGCCTGCATAAACTGCAAAAGCGCCATCTGTGCTGTTGCATCCTGCATTGCTACTCTGTCCGGTGCGAAGTCTACGTAAGAATTTCCTCTTTCATGTGCCTGTGTGGCATTTCCTTCCCAAAGGTGAGTGTATAATATTTTTTCTGATAATGTAAGAGGTTTTCCCACCACCTGTCTTGCTGCTGAAATCCTTTCAGGGTAACGCTCATACACTTTTTTGATCATATCGATATCAAATGTCATATCTCAAAAACGTTTTAAAATTATCAAACAATTATAAATGTTCCCAAAAGTACGAATTTTTAATATTTTATAGGGGCTATATTATTTAGATTCTTTATAAATATGAATTTTATAATTTCTATTTTTCAACGTATTTTTGCAGGCAGTATGGGTGTAAAAAATATAATTCAGGTTCTAAGTTTGTTGATTTCGGTTACTGTATTTTCTCAAAAATCAGCTCCGAAAAAAACACCTGTAAAAAAGAAAGTGATCGTTGTTAAGGAAAATACTATTTTACCTGTTGTTAATGAGGACCTTCCTCTTTTAATTCCAAAAAAGAAAGACGGTAATTTCGGGTATGTCGACCAGAAAGGAAGATTTGTCATAAAGCCCGAATATCATATTGCGGTTTTCTTTTATGAAGACTGTAACCTGCTGAATTCTCCGGATGAAAAACTGAGGAAATTCGGAACCGCAGAGTATGCTACGGTAGAAAAGAATGAAATTTCTTACAGGGTAGATAAAAAAGGAAAAAAAGTGTACCGTTTCAAGCAGGAAGATCTTGGCAGATGTGTACACAAAGAATATACACAACAGCTTTATCAGGCTTATGTTTTAAACGGATTCTATGGAATTATTGAGAAAGCTACTTTTAAAGATCCGGCAGATTACAGGCAGTTTCAGATTTATCCTCAATATGATTATCTTTTTATTCTTGAAGGCGATGATGTGGCCAATCCGATGATCGTTGCCTCTAAAAACAATATGTTTGGAGTTATTGATGTTCACAACAGAATCATCATTCCTTTTGAGTATGACGACATCAAACGCAACTTCAGCTGGAAGCTTGGGAAAATGTTTGATGTTTCCAAAGACGGTAAAAATTATTATTATATTGATTCAAATAACAAGATATATTAGAGGGAAGTGTCCTGAAAGTTGGGGGTTAGTTTAAGAAAATAGTATAAATTGATGAGTTTGGTGAAAAACTCTGACAATATTTTCATACTTTTGCAGCAGATATAAAGGGGTGCTGTCACAAGCTGAGATTATACCCAATGAACCTGGAACGGGTAATGCTGTTTAGGGAATTTAAAAAATGTAACAATAGAACAGTGTAACAATATACCAATTCTTATTGTTAGACTGGTAAACTGGTGCATTTTTACATTAATTTTAATCCGCCCCTTTTATTCATTAAATGTTAAAATTTATAGAATGAAAGGATTATTTTTTTTAGGCCTTACCGTAGGCTCAGTTGCCTTTATCCAGGCACAGAATAGCGATTCCTTACAAATAAAGGAAATTGAAGCCGTTAATTTTACCAAAAGACTTCCTGTTGCCAAAGAGATTGTCAACGTTCAAAGAGATTTGGACAGTAAAAATCTTGGGCAGGATCTTCCGATTCTTCTTAAAAATCAGACTTCCATTATCTCAACTTCCGATGCGGGCAACGGAGTTGGTTATACCGGTTTCAGGATTCGTGGTGTTTCGGGAAGCGGAATCAATGTGATGATGAACGGAGTGCCATATAATGATTCTGAAAGTCAGGGTACTTTCTTTGTGAATGTTCCTGATCTTACGAGTTCTGCATCACAAATTGTCATTCAGCGGGGTGTAGGAACATCGAATAATGGAGCCGCGGCTTTCGGAGCAAGCATTAACGTGCTTTCAAAAGATCCGGAAGACAAGTTTTATGTAAAAACAGATGACAGCTACGGATCATTTAATACCTATAAATATTCAGCAGAAATAGGTTCCGGAAAATTCTGGGGAAACCGTCTTTCTGTGATGGGAAGATATGCGCATATCAATTCCGACGGATATATCGACAGGGCTTTTTCAAAACTGAATTCATATAACTTCACGGCTTTGTATGAGGAAGGGAATACCAGAATCCGTCTGATGGCTTTCGGAGGTAAGGAAAAAACCTACCAGGCATGGAACGGAATAGACCGAAAAACCTGGGAAACCGATCCCAAATTCAATTATTCCGGGGCGATTTACGATGCCAGCTGGGAAAATATTGTAGGCTTTTACGATAATGAGACAGACAACTATCGACAGAATCATTATCAGTTGCTTTGGCAGCAAAAGTTTAATGATAAATGGAACCTTGAAACCACTTTCCATTATACAAAAGGAAAAGGATATTACGAAAATTATAAGCAGGGTGATCCATTTGCCAGATATAATTTACCGGATTTTAATGGTGAAGAATATTCAGACTTTATCAGAAAGAAATGGCTGAATAACGATTTCTACGGAATGGTGTCAACCCTGTATGGAAAACTGGGAATTGTTGACCTGAACTTCGGTGCAGTGGCCAATCAATACTATGGAAGACATTTCGGAAATGTAACGGGAGTTTTCATTCCGCAGATCGATGAACATGAATATTACAGAAACCGATCGGTTAAAAATGAAGTGGCAGGTTTTGCAAAAGCATTGGTAAGAGTTTATGACTTCGAATTCTTCGGAGATCTTCAGCTGAGAAATGTTGATTATAATACGAAAATCATTACTTCTGGGGATGATGAAGGAGCTAATTTAGATAAAAACTGGCTGTTCTTCAATCCTAAATTTGGGGTCAACTATAAAATTGGCAATGGAAAAATCTTTGTTTCCTACGCCCATGCCCACCGTGAGCCGAATCGTGACGACCTTTTGGCAAACAATGATGTAAAAGCAGAAAAACTTCACGATTTTGAAGCCGGTCTTGAAAAACAATTCGGCCCCGTATCTTTTACGGCGAATGTATATTATATGTATTATGTTAATCAGCTTGTTCTGAATGGTGAGCTGAATAATGTAGGCGCTTTCATCAGGACCAATTCAGGGAAAAGTTTCCGTAGCGGGATTGAGCTGGCTGCTTTGGCTAAACTTTCCAAGCAATGGGAACTTACCGGAAATGTAAGTTTCAGCAACAACCGCAATTTAGACTTCAAAGTGGAAAATGAAAGTGGCGTTCAGGATCTGGGGAACACACAAATTTCTTTCTCTCCGGATATTATTGCTAATCTTGGAATCAGATTTAATCCTGATAAAAATTTCCAGTTTGCCCTCACCAATCAGTATGTCGGAAAACAGTATCTTGACAATTCCGAAGATCAGAATCTTCAGCTGAAAGATTATTTTCTGACTGATTTTAATGCTCAATACCAATTCAAAATTAAAAATAATGACATCGCGCTCAAGCTGCTGGTCAATAATATTTTCAACAAAAAATATGTGAACAACGGTGCTGTGTACGATGGATCTCCCTACTATTTTTCTCAGGCAGGTACGAATTTTATGTTCGGGATCAGCTGGAAAATTCAGTAATCAATCAGGCTATATTGAAATAATTATAGTAAAAAGTAAAGTTAGATTTTTAAGACTGCTCCGGCAGTCTTTTTTTATGAGGAGCTTTATCCCGCTATCCACTATATCTTTTGGGTTACGGCCTCCTGAACTACGTTCGTAAACCTTCAGTTTATGCTCCGGCTGCAACCCAAAAGGATGTCGTTTCTATCGGGGCTAAGATGGCAGTCGGCATTGGGCGGCAAAGGCTCTCGAAGTCAAATATCATTTACCAATGCATTGAAAATAAATCTCACAAAAAGTCATGAAAAAGTCATAAATTTGCCACCAAATGAATATTTCAGCTTACATTTTAGAATATTTGAAACAGTTCGGAACCGTTACCGTTCCTGATTTTGGGGTGTTTTCGTTAGAAAACTCCAAGGCAATTATCAATTCCGAAAATGGGAGCATTCTTCCTCCTGCAAGCAAGATTGTGTACACTCCGGATTACAGGGTGAAGTCTGATGATCTGGCGGCTTTTATCGCCGGTCATAAGCAGATGACTCTCGAAGCATCGGGAACAGATCTGCAGATCCAGACCGATTTCTGGAAGAAAAAACTGCAGGCCGATCAAATGCTGGAGATTCAGGGATTGGGCACCATATTTATTGAAGACGGCGAAACTCACTTTAAAGGAAACAGGCTTCAGTCGGATCATCCCGATTTCTATGGTCTGGAAGAAATTAAATTTTCAGATATCAGCAACAAAGAATCTAAAACTGCCGATGTTAAAAATTCTGAAAAAGATTACCGGTTTAATAAATCTATTCTTTGGATCTTTCTTATCATTATTCCTGTTTTGGGAATTCTGTATGTAGCTTATACACAACAGGAACTCCTTTTCGGTAAAAAATCTTTTGATAAAGCAAATGTTTCCGTGCAGACCACGACGCACAGGATTCCAAAAGATACTGCGAAAATAAACGCAATTACACCGCCGGTTGTCGCGGATTCCCTGAAAAAGGATACCGTGATGAACCAAAATAGTAAGCCCGCAGCGAAAAGTACGGCAAAGACTCCGGCACCTACAAATAACACTAAGAAGAAATGGCAAAAATAAAAAAAAGCGTCAGAATCCCTGACGGTGATGACCAATATCGTCCTTCCCAATGATACCAACCAACTAAGGAATCTATTCGGAGGCGAACTGTTGGCAAGGATGGATCGATGCGCATCCATCTCGGCAACAAGACACTGTGAGAGAAGAGTAGTAACCGCTTCAGTGAACCATGTTTCATTCGATCATCCGATTCCTGAAGGCGGAATCGTAGTGATGGAATCCAAAGTTTCAAGAGCATTCTCTACTTCAATGGAAATTTATGTAGATGTGTGGCTGGACGATCCTATCAATCACAAAAAAATACAGACCAATAAAGGGATTTACACTTTTGTGGCGGTGGATGAGTTCAATCGTCCGATCCCAATTCCCCATATGGAACCGGAAACAGATCTGGAAAAAGAAAGATATGCAGCAGCTTTAAGAAGAAAAGAACTTTCTCTGATTCTTTCCGGAAGAATGAAACCATCTGAATCGATTGAGCTTAAAAAGCTTTTCCAGGAACCGACTAATTAAAACACAAAAACACAAATCTTTACACAAATTTCCACAAATAATTAATCTTGTTATTAATGTGAAAATAGTGTATTTCGTAATTTAAATATGATGAAAAATGTTATTTCTGAAAATGAAATCTCGAAAATTGTATATGAATCTGGTTATTTGATACATAAAATCTTAGGTCCTGGATTGTTGGAAAATGCTTATGAAGAATGTATGTTTTATGAACTTCAGAAACAAGGTCTTTTTGTAGAAAAACAAAAACCAATGCCGTTAATTTATGAAGATGTTAAATTGAATGTAGGTTACAGATTAGATCTGTTTGTTGAGAATAAATTTATATTGGAAATAAAATCAGTAGAGTTGCTGAACGACGTACATTTAGCTCAGATTCTTACATATCTTCGATTGAGTAATTGCAGACTTGGAATGCTCATTAATTTTAATACTCATCAATTTAAGATGGCGTAAAAAGAGTAATCAACGGCAAATTGTAAATTAGTGCCCTTTGTGCAAAACTATTAGTGTCATTAGTGTTTATAATAAAAATATGAAAATATTACTTCTTGATAAAAATCACCCTCTGATTACCAAACAGCTTTTAGCTAAAAATTTTATTCTTGAAGAAGATTTTACGTCTTCATATGATGAGGTTTGTGAGAAAATTTATGATTATGAAGGTGTTATCATTCGAAGTAGAATTCCTTTAGACAAAAACTTTTTAAAAAAGGCAAAAAATCTGAAATTCATTGCAAGAGTAGGAGCGGGTATGGAAAATATTGATATTCCTGTAGCTGAAGAACTTGGAATTCAACTGATCAATTCTCCGGAAGGAAATAGGGATTCCGTAGCGGAACATGTTGTCGGAATGTTGCTGATTCTTATGAACCGTCTTTTTATTGCTTCTCAGGAAGTCAAAAATGGAATCTGGCTTCGTGAAGAAAACAGGGGCGATGAACTATTAGTTAAAACAGTAGGCCTTATCGGCTATGGAAATATGGGAAAAGCAACGGCAAAGAGACTTTCCGGTTTTGGATGTAAAGTGATTTTCCATGATATTCTTCCGAATCTTTCCGATGAATACGCTACACAGGTTTCTCTTGAAGAGCTCAAGGAAAAAGCGGAGATCCTAAGCCTTCATATTCCGTTGACTGACGAATCGTACTATCTTATCGACGGACCTTTTATATCAGACATGAAGAATGATTTCTATTTCGTGAATACTGCAAGAGGAAAAAATGTAGAAACAAAAAGTCTCGTAGAAGCGATAAAAGCAGGCAAAGTAAAAGGAGCCTGCCTTGATGTTCTGGAATATGAAAAATCTTCATTTGAGAAGCTGGAAGCAGAAAATGAAGATCTGCAGTTCCTCCTTGAATCCGAAAAAGTAATTGTAACGCCACACATCGCCGGGTGGACTATCCAAAGCAAGGAAAAGCTTGCGCAGATAATCGTTGATAAAATTGTAGCACAATTTGCTTAACAATAGCTTCATTAGCTTTTAGGATTTTGAAGTGCGTTTTCTGTGCTTTATTATTATGTTAAATAATTCATAATTCGGAGTCATTCTTTAATAGTTATTTTCAGTTTTATTAAATTGCCGCTCATTTTTGAAACTCGTAAGATGCGTACTTTTATACTTATTATCACTGTCTTTTTATCTTTAATTTCATGCAAAAACAAATCTGAAACTCAGGAAACTGCTGGTGAAAATACAACCAATCTTCCCAATTACGGAAATGTAGATTTAAGCAAAGTTTTTACAAAAGAAGATAGTCAGATTCCTGATAAATTGTCGCTTACAAGATATATCGATCAGTATTATAAAAGAGTGTGGGAAAGAGGAGATCTCAGCGGTGGAATTCTGGTAGCAAAAGGAGATGATATTCTTTATGAAAATTATCGAGGATTTGCGAGAGAAGGTAACCAGAATCCTATTAATAAAAACACTCCGCTACACGTAGCTTCTGTCTCAAAAACACTTACGGCAATGGCTATGCTTAAACTTGTGGAAGCGGGTAAAATACAGCTTTCAGATCATCTGACTAAGTTTTTCCCGGGATTTCCTTACCCGAATGTAACCGTTAAAACGTTACTTGACCAGAGAAGCGGTCTTCCGAAATATGAATACTTTATCACCAAAATACAGCCGGCCCCCGCTGAACTTTCCAAGCCTTTCATTACCAATCAGGATGTTTTAAATATGATTATTAAATATAAACCTGATCTGGCAAGAGAGACGGATACAGGTTTTATGTACTGCAATACAAATTTTGCTATGCTGGCGCTGTTGATTGAAAAAGTAACAAAAACACCTTTTCCACAGGCCATGAAAGAAATGGTGTTTAATCCGCTGAAGATGAAGAACACCTTTATTTTTCAGGAAAAAGATATTCCTACGGCTTCGCAGTCATTTTATTACGGTGGAAAAAGATTGTATCCTTTAGACCGACTAGATCTGATTTACGGAGATAAAAATGTTTACACGACACCAAGAGATCTTTATAATTTTTCCAAAGCTATGTTTTCGAAAGATTTTTTGAAACCGGAATTGATGGAACAGGTTTTCACACCTTACAGCAACGAAAAATTTGGGATGAATAATTACGGACTTGGCTTCAGGATGAAAATTTTTGATAACGGTGAAAAGCTTACCTATCACAATGGCTGGTGGCACGGAACAAACTCAGTTTTTGCACACCTGCTGAAATCAAAAGTAACGATTATTGCCATCGGAAACAGATATTCCGGTAAGGTTTATACCGCCCTTGCTCTTTCCGGATTGTTTGAAGATTTTCCGGCTCAAAAAGATAAACTACACAGTGTTATGAGTGATGATAAAGATACATTGAAAGGACATGGTGAAGTTTATGGAGAATAATGTTTATTTTTGCGTAAACATGTTCATGAAAAGACTTCTTTTATTATTGGTCATTGGCTTTCTCTTGCAATCTTGCGCAAGGGTAGGTTCGCCTGTAGGTGGTCCGAAAGATTCGCTGGCTCCCAAGTTTTTAGGCTCAAATATAGATACTACGCGAATCAATGTTCCCAGAGATATTAAGGAGCTGCGCATTGATTTCGACGAGTATGTCACGCTGAAAGACATCAATAAAAACCTCAGTATTTCTCCTCCTATTAAAAATATTACGAGAATCATTCCTTCAAATATTGCGAATAAATTTATTCTTATTCAGTGGAAAGATACTTTGCAGGCCAATACAACATATAATTTCAATTTCGGAAACGCTATTGCAGATAATAATGAGAATAATATTTTAAGGTATTTTAATTTTGCCTTCTCTACAGGCGAAAAATTGGATGACCTCTACATCAGCGGAGATGTAAGAGATGCACTTTCCATTAAAAAAGCAACTGAGAATAAATTTGTTGTAGGACTTTACCCGGTAAAGGATACGATTGATTATAAGCAAAAACCATATTATATCACAAAAGTTGATGACGATGGATATTACGAGCTGAATTATCTTGCTCCCGGAAAATACAGGGTCATTGCCTATGAAGATGAAAACGGAAATTCAGTCTACGATCCCGGAAAAGAAAAGGTAGGATTCCAAAAAGATCCTGTGATTGTGGAAAAATCTATTTCAGGGTTAAATTTAAAGCTTTATCCATCTAAAAAACCGGTAAAATATCTTGAAATGAAGGAGGCTCCCGGAGGTGTTTCAATGGCTTTCGAAGGCCGGCCGGATAGTGTAAAAGTGAAATCATTAAACGAAAAACTTACGGATTATAAGGTGACCCATAAGCCAAAATCAGATACGGTAAGAATTTGGTTTGATGCCGTAAAAAGCAATATCGGGCAAACCGGAGTCGAAAATCTGAAATTCGGATATAATGCCGGAACTAAAAAAGATACGCTTTATAATGCTTCTCTTTTTTACCGCTACAATGCGAAGAATACTATGGATATAAATAGTGATAACGGTGGCGGAATGCTCCCTCCGAAAGAAAATTTTAAAATAAGTTCAAACTATTATATCAATACAATCAATACGGATAAATGGATTTTCAGAATGGCAGGAGACAGTCTGAATACATTACCTTTTACTGCAAAAATTTCTGAAACGAATCCTTATCAGATCCTTGTAAGTGCTGACTTTGTTTCAGGAAAGAAATATCAGCTTACAGTTCCTAAAGAAACGGTTTCATCTTTTTATGCCAAAAATTATCAATCAAAACGTTTTGATTTTGAAGCTGATAAGATTGAAAATTATGGAAGTCTGACCTTTAAACTGGAAAATGTGCCGATTTCAAGTTATTGGATTCAGTTGGTAGATCCTTCAGATAAGGTTCTTTATCAGAAATATACAAAAGGCAGTGATGTTAAATTTGATATTCTCAAGCCTGGTGAATATATCGTGAGGATACTGGTTGATAATAATGAGAATAAATATTGGGATGAAGCAGATTTTGCAAATGATGTGTTTGCGGAAGATTCTTATATTTATTACAAAACAGCGATTGTAAGGCCTTTGTGGGACAGCAATGAAAGTTGGGATCTCAAAGACACGAGAGTGCTGGATACTTCAAAACTGAGTACTCCGAAAACAGAGAATGCCCAAACTCCCGCCAAAAACAGTACGGACATGGATTTGCGTTCTGATAAATCGTTACTGACACCAACACGGTAACAATGAAAACGTTTAAAAAAATACTATTTTGGTGTTTGGCAGGCTTTGTTCTGATTCAACTTATTCCGACCGATAAAGTGAATGAGCCTGTTGATCAAAAGGTAAATTTTGTCGATGTAAAAAAGACGCCGCAAAAAATTGCACAACTCATTAAAGGTGCTTGCTATGATTGCCACTCAAATGAAACAGTATATCCGAAATATGCCTATGTGGCTCCCATTTCCTGGTCTGTGAAAAGCCACGTCAATGAAGGAAGAGAACATCTTAATTTCTCCGTTTGGGATATATACAATAAAGAGCTGAAAGAAAGCATGCTGGATAAATCTATTCAGACAATTCAAAATAAAACAATGCCGATGCCCGGCTATATTGTCTATCATAAAGAAGCCAATTTATCCGATGCTGAAAGAGCATTGCTGATACAGTATTTTGATGAAATGCTGAAATCAAAAGCCTATTAATTATAATCCCACAGATTTACAAATTATCACAGAATTATTTCTAAACCTCTGAAAATTTGTATGTTCTGCGGGATATGTAAAGTAATATTATACAGTTTTCAGGTATTCTTTAAAAAACTTTTTCTGAGAATCAAAAGCAAGATCCTCCAGATTGAGTTCTTTTAAAGGAATCCAGGCTGCTTCCGAAATTTCCGAAACATCAAGATTTACTTCAAATTTTTCGGTGACATTATATTCGTAAAAGAGATCAATCGTATTATAATCAATTTCTTTGTATTGATAAACATTCGGAAGACTCGTCAGGTATTTTAGATTTGAAATATCAACATCAAGCTGCAGCTCTTCAAAAAGCTCTCTTTTGCAGGTTTCTTCAGCACTTTCCCGCGGATCGACAAATCCACCTGCCAGGTCAAGCTTCCCTTTTTTTAGGGTCTCTGTTTCTTTGTGTAAGGTAAATTTCGTTGTTGTATCGTATCACCACAGCCACGGCTCCGGCAACATTATTATATAAACGAAATTCACAGTTTGGGCAGCTCCATTTCTTTTCGCCGTCCCAGTTCAGAGATTCTTCACCACAGTTTGGGCAATATTTCAATATTTTCATTAGACTGTATTAATATTTCTCGGGTGAAAAGTCAGTATGACATCCCGGAGTTCTTCTGTTTTAAGGTGTGTGTAGATCTCCGTACTCGTAATGCTGGAATGTCCCAGCATTTCCTGAATAAAACGAAGATCTGCGCCATTTTGCAGCAGATGTGTTGCAAAAGAATGCCTGAAGGTATGAGGAGAGATTTTCTTACTCACCCCGGCTTTATCGGTCAGCTCTTTTATGATTAAAAATACGATCACTCTGGACATGGATGTTCCTCTGCTGTTCAGGAACAGAGTATCCTCATGCTTTTTATTCACCTTAATTTTAGACCTTACTTCAAGAATGTAGTTTCGCAACAATTTGGCGGTATAATCTGCTAAAGGGACAAAGCGTGTTTTATTTCCTTTTCCTAAGACTTTAATATAATGCTCTCTGAAGTTGATGTTGGAAATTTTCAGTTCTATAAGTTCCGAAACGCGGAGACCGCAGCCGTAAAGCACTTCAATAATACACTGATTTCGCTTTCCGAGATCAGAATTCAATTCAATGGCGCCGATGATTTTATTAATATCAAGGAGGCTTAATGTATCAGGAAGATAAAGGCCGAGTTTCGGACCTTCCAGTAATGAAGAGGGGTTGTCGGCGCGATATTCGTCTTCTACAAGATATTTGAAAAATGCTTTGATAGAAGATATCCATCTGGCCTGAGAACGCTCGCTGAATTTTTGTTTGGAGAGGTTAAAGATATATTCCTGCAGATTTTCGTATGTGATAGTGTCCGGACCTGTATTTTCCAGATCTTCTTCTGCATATTCCTTTAGTTTTTTGATATCCCGAATGTAGGCGTCGAGAGTGTTTTCTGAAAAATTTCTTTCGAAACGAAGAAAGATTTCAAAATCCTTAATTTTTTCATCCCAAGTCATGTTGTGTTATTTTTTTAGTTCACAGTCCGAAATTTGTTCTATTTCAATTCCATGGTTTCTTAAAAATGATATCCCGTCGTCATCCGAATACTCATTGATATACACAAGTCTGGTAATTCCCGCCTGCAGAATCAGTTTGCTGCATTCTTTGCACGGAGAGAGCGTTAAATACAGTGTGGCTCCTTTTGCAGATTGAGTGGAAGCTGCCAGTTTTAAAATGGCATTGGCTTCCGCATGGAGTACGTACCAGTGTGTTTTTCCTTCATTGTCCTCGCAGCAGTTTTCAAATCCTGAAGGAGTACCATTATAACCATCTGAAATAATCATCCTATCTTTTACGATAAGAGCTCCTACCTGCTTTCGTTTACAGTAGGAGAGTTTTGCCCATTCCTGAGCCATTTTTAGATAAGCTTTATCAAACTTATTCATACAGCAGCATTGATTGATTTTCGAAATAATTTGTATTAAGGGTAAAGTAAAGGTCAGAAGTTAGGTTTTCTCTTTTCTAAAAAAGCGGAAACTCCTTCTTTTTTATCGTCCAGGTCAAAAAGCTCTCCGAAATATCTGATCTCGGTTTCAAAACCTTTGTCTGTATCCGACAGGTTAACAGCATGAATTGCTTTGGATATTGCCATTGGGGAATTGCGGGCAATAGTACTTGCTAATTCTTGTGTCTTGGTTAATAATTCTTCAATAGGGTACACTTCATTCACCAGCCCGATTTCCTTTGCTCTCTGAGCGGGAATCATTTTGGCAGAGAAGATCATTTCGTTGGCCATACCTTTTCCTACAAGCTTCGGAAGTCTTTGGGTTCCTCCGTAACCGGGAATTAACCCTAACGTTACCTCAGGAAGCCCGAGTTTAGCATTCTCCGATGCGTATCTGATGTGGCATGCCATGGCAAGCTCCAGACCACCACCTAATGCAAAGCCATTTATGGCTGCAATTACCGGCTTGGTCATATTTTCTATTTTGTTGAATAATGAGTTTTGCCCGTTTCTGGCAAGTTCTTCTGCTTTTTCCTGTCCAAAATCACTGAATTCTTTAATGTCGGCTCCTGCAACGAAAGATTTTTCGCCGCTTCCTGTAAGAATGATTACTCTGCAGTTTGTGTCAGAGTTTAATTCTTCCAAAGCTGAACTTATTTCACTGATGGTTTTGGCATTTAATGCATTTAAACTTTCAGGACGGTTTATCGTAATAATAGAGATTTTATCCTCCTTATTTAATAATATATTTTCGTAACTCATTTTCCACTTTAAAATATTATTCTGTGCAAATTATAAATTTTTTGTAAAAAAAAGGAAAAAATATTGACTTTTTTTCCTTTTGATTCAAATTACTGTTTGAGATGCTTATTTGGAATGATTCATCATATTAGGATCAATAACCACGTTCAGCTGTGTGGCAACTTTCATGCCCAGTTCAATATTGGCCCTGAAAAAATGGCAGAGCTGTCGGTTGATGATTTCGTCTTTTTTTGGTCCTGTTATTCCTTTCATACTTCCCACAATATTGTTGACAAGATTTTGTCTGTCTTCCTGATTCATCGCTTTTGAATAAAGTAATCCCGGCTGGGTATAATGATCGTCATCATTTTCATTTCTGCCGTAGTTAGCGACATGAGCACTGTCCAGCTCATACTCATAGTTTTTATAAGATGCGTCTGGTTTAATATCATCAAAACTATTCGGATGATAATTCGGTTTGTCCTGATAATGGCTGGAATCTGCCATGAATCCGTCTCTCTGAAAATTATTTACAGCGAAAGGGCATCTGTTTACTTCCAGATGATGAGCATTAACGCCTACTCTGTATCGGTGGGCATCAGGATAAGAGAATAATCTTCCCTGAAGCATTTTATCAGGGGAAAAACTGATTCCGTTGATCAGATTGCTTGGCGAAAAAGTAGATTGCTCTACATGAGCAAAGTAGTTGACGGGAACTTCATTCAATTCCATTTCTCCAACTTCAATTAAAGGAGAATCACCCTGAAACCAGACTTTTGTGATATCGAAAGGATTCCATCTGAAATCTCTGGCCTGCTCTTCGGTCATTACCTGGATGTACATGGTCCATTTCGGGAAATTCCCTTCCTCAATGGCGTTGCATAGATCCTCCTGAGCAAAATCAGGATTTTCACCCGCCATTTTTACAGCTTCCGAATCAGTGAAATTCTTGATTCCCTGTTTTGTTTTTAAATGGAATTTTACCCATACTCTTTCATTTTTATCATTAATCATCGAAAACGTATGAGATCCGAAACCGTGCATATGACGGTATCCGTAAGGGGTTCCTCTGTCTGACATTAAGATAAGTACCTGGTGAAGAGATTCGGGATTAAGGCTCCAGAAATCCCACATCATGGTGGCACTTTTCAGATTGGTTTTGGGAACTCTTTTTTTGAGTATGGATAAAATCGGGAAATTTTTTGGCATCTTTAATAAAGAAAACTGGCGTGTTATTTCCCACCAGGTCCCAGTTCCCGTCTTCGGTATAAAATTTCAAAGCAAATCCTCTTGGGTCTCTCGCTGTATCAGCGCTCCCTTTTTCGCCTCCAACTGTAGAAAAACGTGCGAACATTCTGCACGAGTTTCCGACTTTTGAAAATAATTTTGCTTTTGTATATTGGCTGATATCGTTTGTTACTGTGAATTTTCCGTAAGCGCCGGTTCCTTTAGCATGAACAATTCTTTCAGGGATTCTTTCTCTTACAAAATGGGCAAGATTTTCCTGTAAAACAAAATCCTGCAATAATACCGGACCTCTCGGGCCTACTGTTTGCGAATCCTGATGCTCATAGTAAGGAGCGCCATTGCTTAACGTTAATTTTTTAGAATCCATATACTTATGATTTGTTTTGCTGATATTGATCTCGAATCAGTTTATAATGACGTATTAAATATCAAATTTACTCTAATTTTTAATTACAAATACCAAAAACATTTTATCTTTGTAATAGATAATATTAATCAGATGAACATTCAGCAATTGGAATATCTTATCGCTGTAGATAAGTATAAACATTTTGGCAAAGCGGCTCAGGCATGCTTTATTACTCAGCCTACGTTAAGTGCAATGATACAGAAATTTGAAGATGAACTGGATGTAAAGGTTTTCGACAGGACTACACATCCTATCCGTACAACGGATGTAGGTCTTCAGATCATCGATCAGGCCAAGGTGATTATAGAATCTGTCAATGAACTTAAAAATAAAGCCAATCTTCTAAATAATATTTTAGGAGGAACTATTAATATAGGAATTATTCCTACAGTATCTTCTTTCATTCTGCCGACTGAAATATTCAAATTTCTGGAAGATAATCCGAAAATTCAGATGAATGTGAAGGAAATGACAACGGATAATATCATTAAGGCTTTAAAAGCAGGAGAGCTTGATGCGGGAATTATTTCAACCCCTTACGACTCTGCAGATGAGTTTTATCAGGATTTTCTTTTTAATGAAGAACTGATGATTTACAGTTCTGATACGGAGGCAAACAAGAAAAATACGTATGTCGTTCCTGAAGATCTGAATGTAGAGAAAGTATGGTTGCTTGAGGAAGGAAACTGCCTGAGAAACCAGTTTGAAAATATCTGTCATTTAAAAGAAAATACACTGAAACCGAAGAATCTTGATTTCCTTGCTTCCAATATTCAGACGTTGGTTCACATGGTAGATAAAGTTGGCGGAATCAGTATTTTGCCGGAACTTGCATTAAGCCAGCTGTCGGAACAGCAGAAAGAAAATGTTTTCAGGTTCAAAAAACCTTTCCCATACAGAGAGATCAGCATTATTTATTATAAACCGACATTTAAGCAAAAAATCATTGATGAATTATCACATTCTATCAGAACTTCATTAGAGAAAAAACTTAATTACCACGAAAATCCAAAAGAATTCGTAAGCATAAAACCACAATAGTTTTTTATTATTAAAGATTTGATAAACCGTTAATTTCAAGAAAATTATAATTAGTAAACAAAAATTTGAGTATTAAAAAAATAGTACTTAAATTTGCCCACGTTTACGAACGAGGAAAAATTTGACCTGATTGCAACCTCTTTAAAAAAATGCTAAAACAGTTTTTCTTTTTAGCCTTTCCGACAATTATTCTTATTTTTTCTCGTGAATTTTAATCTTAAAACAAATAGAATAATATGTCTTATTTATTTACGTCTGAATCCGTTTCAGAAGGACATCCGGATAAAGTTGCCGATCAGATCTCTGATGCATTAATCGATCATTTTTTAGCGTATGATAAATCTTCAAAAGTGGCTTGTGAAACGCTTGTTACGACAGGACAGGTGGTGCTTGCAGGTGAGGTAAAATCTGACGCTTATCTTGATGTGCAGACTATTGCCAGAGAAGTGATTAACGGAATCGGATATACGAAAGGAGAATATATGTTTAATGGCGATTCTTGTGGTGTGATTTCGGCGATTCATGAGCAGTCTCCCGACATCAACCAAGGTGT
This sequence comes from Chryseobacterium sp. POE27, assembly GCF_039727685.1. Taxonomy (NCBI): domain Bacteria; kingdom Pseudomonadati; phylum Bacteroidota; class Flavobacteriia; order Flavobacteriales; family Weeksellaceae; genus Chryseobacterium; species Chryseobacterium sp. POE27. Next base: position 2,502,587 of record NZ_CP152475.1, on the reverse strand, counting down.
TGACAGAGCGGTAGAAGACGGATCTTTCGAAGCTAAGGCTAATGCACAGGGAGCTGGTGACCAGGGAATGATGTTTGGTTATGCAACGAATGAGACGGCGAATTATATGCCTTTGGCACTTGATCTTGCCCATACTATTCTTAAAGAGCTTTCCGCAATCAGAAGAGAAGATGGTGAGATCAAATATCTTCGTCCGGATGCAAAAAGCCAGGTGACGATTGAATATTCTGATGACCATAAACCGGTAAGAATAGATTCTATCGTAGTTTCTACCCAGCATGATGATTTCGGATCTGAAGAAGAAATGCTGAACAAAATCAGGGAAGACATTAAAAATATTCTGATTCCAAGAGTTGTGGCTTTACAGTCTGATGAAATCAAAGCCTTGTTTAATGATCAGATTAAATATCACATCAATCCTACCGGAAAATTTGTAATTGGAGGTCCTCACGGTGATACGGGTCTTACAGGAAGAAAGATCATCGTTGATACTTACGGTGGAAAAGGGGCTCACGGTGGTGGTGCTTTCTCAGGAAAAGATCCGTCAAAAGTTGACAGAAGTGCTGCATATGCGACAAGACATATTGCTAAAAACTTAGTTGCTGCGGGTGTGGCAGATGAAGTCTTGGTACAGGTTTCTTATGCTATCGGTGTTGCCGAGCCTTGCGGATTATACATTAATACATACGGAACAGCTAAGGTTGGACTTCATGACGGAGACATTGCCAAAAAAAGTTTCTGAAATTTTTGACCTAAGACCTTACGCTATTGAGCAAAATCTGAAGTTGAGGAATCCAATTTATCAGGAAACAGCTTCTTACGGACACATGGGAAGAGAGCATTATGTAGCTGATAAAACGTTTAATAAAGGGCAAAAGAATGAACTTACCGTTACTGGCTTGGAGTTCTTTACCTGGGAAAAATTAGATAAAGTTGATGAAATTAAAGCCGCTTTTGGGATTTAATTTTTAAACTTATACCATCAAATGACTGCTTTATCTTTCAGGTAAGGCAGTTTTTTTTAATTTTACATATAAATAGAAAATAGAACAGAACATGAATAAAGCACAATTTGCTATAACGATCCTTGCCGTATTTTTTCTAAGCACTTTTTTCAAAGCGCAGCTAACAGTGCATAAAATGATAACCGTAGGATATACCTATCAAAACCAGAGTTTCGGTGAGGTAGGCGGAAAACTGCTTTTTCTTAAAAATGACGATGTAATCTATCGATTGGGAGCCTCTGCATTAATGGGTTCTGCCAATTCAAAGTTTGCTATTATGCCGAAAGTCTCTGCTGATGTTTTACTGAATTTTCAGAAGAATGTAGACTTTTATCATTCTTATTATTTCCTGATTGGGGCTGAAGGTACCAATAAATATGTTGCCCCAAAAATTGGCATTACCCTTTTCGGGATGCTTGATCTGACAGGAGGGTATGCTTTTCCGGTAGGAGACAGCGGAATCAACGGCAAAGAATTGAAAGGACTGAATATTAATTTTACACTAAATATCCCTACTGCATTCATTCACGACATGTTTAAATGATTTTTTTTAAATTTTTCTCTTAAAAATTTAATAATAGGTTAACAGTTATTAAAAAATTATTATATTTACATCATTAAAAATTGTATCCGCCTATTGATTGGACTTTACTCTGAAGAATTGTTTTGTATTTACAGCTGAAGCCAGGTAAAAAATCTGGAAAGTGTTTTATCAGCAAAAATAGTATTGAGAAGAGTTATGAAATCAAAATCGGATAGTTTACTAATTTCCCTTTATCAAAAAGGAGACGAAGAGGCGTTGTCTACCCTTATTCACCGCCATCAGAGAGAACTGTTTACATTCATTTTTTACAAAATTAATGATGAAGATCTGGCAAACGATGTTTTTCAGGATACTTTTATGAAAATTATCGTGATGCTAAAAGAAGGACGCTACAATGAAGAAGGAAAATTTATTCTGTGGGCAAAAAGGATCGCCCATAATCTTATCATAGACCATTTCAGAGCAAAAGCAAAAAATATTAAAGTTTCAGAAACAACTTTTGAGACGGATGAATATTCTATTTTTGATCTCCTGAAAGAGCCTTCCGAAAACATTGAAGATCAGCTGGTGACCAATCAGATCCAGGAAGATCTTTTACGAATGCTTCAATTTCTGCCTGAAAATCAGCAGGAAGTGATTAAATTAAGATTTTTTGACGGGTTAAGTTTTAAAGAAATCGCTGATCATACGGATATGAGCATCAATACCACATTGGGAAGAGTACGTTACGCGCTCATCAACCTGAGAAAAATCATGGATGAAAATAATATTGTCTTGACACGATAGATAATAATTTCGGAAAATTCTCGTTTTAAGGAAAAACATTTAATCGCCTATGAGAAAAAATGATTCCTTAAAAGTGAAAACTTTGAAACCAAAAAAGCAAACAATTGAGTTTCTACTCAACTTTTCGAAGAATCTTGAGGTTATAAAAACCAAGAGCAAGAATTATCCGATTTCCAAAAATTAAAATTAATTTTGTGCTGTATGAAAATTCAGCACATTTTTTTTGATCTCGACAATACGCTTTGGGATCACCGCAGAAATGCCTATCTGACGATCAAAGAACTCTTTGAAAAAGAAGAAATCACTTTAAAATATACGATCGGTTTTGAACAGTTTCATTCCGTTTATCATGGAATTAATGAGAAACTCTGGGAAGATATACGAGATGGAATTATCGATAAAGAATATTTAAGAAAGCATCGTTTTTATGATACCTTTAAACATTTCAACGTAGATGACGAAAAGTTATCGATGTATTTTGAAGAGCATTTCTTGGATAAAATTCTCAATCATAATGAATTGGTAGAAGGTGCAACGTATATTTTAGATTATCTTAAGGCTAAAAATTACATATTACATATTATTTCGAATGGTTTCCAAGAAGTCACGGAGCGGAAATGTATTTTATCCGGAGTCGATAAATATTTCCAGACCATTACCAGTGCAGATGCCGTCGGTGTCAGAAAACCACGTCCTGAAATTTTTGAATATTCACTAAGCCTTTCCGGTGCTCAAAAAGAAAACAGTATTCTGATCGGAGACGACTGGATCGCAGATGTTACAGGCGCACAGAATTTTGGGATGGAAGTAATTTTCTTTGATGCTTTAAAGGAAAACAGAAAGGAAGAAGGAATGAAAGTCATACAACATCTTCTTCAGATTAAAGAGTATTTATAAATAGTTTCGGCGGCACCGAAGGTGCCGCCGAAACTTTATTATTAAGCTTAAAATATTATAGACCTAAACTTCCTCGTACTCTTTTAATGGTCTCGGTTGCAATGACTCTTGTTTTTGCGGCTCCTTCCTGAAGTTTGGCTTCCAATTCCTCAGGATTGTTCATATAATAAGAGAACAGTTCTCTTTCCTTTTCAAATCGTGTCAGGATGAGATCTAAAAGCTCTTTTTTCGCGTGGCCATAACCGAAGTTTCCGGCTAGATATTTTGCTCTCAGTTCTTCAGTTTGTGCAGGTGTGGCAATTAATTGATAGATAGCAAATACTTTATCCGTTTCAGGATCTTTCGGTTCTTCAAGAGATTTAGAATCGGTTTCGATGCTCATTACCTGTTTTTTCAGTTCTTTTTCAGGTAAAAAAATATTGATGATATTTCCTCTCGATTTAGACATTTTGTGGCCATCGATTCCGGGAACGTACTTTGTGTTTTCCTGAAGTTCAGATTGAGGCAGCACAAACACTTCACCCATCTGGTTATTAAATCTTGAAGCTACATCTCTTGCAATTTCCAAATGCTGGAGCTGGTCTTTTCCTACCGGAACGATTTCTGCGTCATACAATAAAATATCAGCAGCCATTAAAATAGGATAGGTAAATAAACCTGCATTCACGTCCTGTAATCGATCCGCTTTATCTTTGAATGAATGTGCTAATGTCAGTCTTTGGTACGGAAAAAAACATGATAAATGCCAAGAAAGTTCACAGGTTTCAGGGATGTCACTCTGTCTGTAAAAGTATGTTTTTTCGGTATCCAGCCCACAAGCAAGCCAAGCCGCAGCAATCTCGTAGGTATTTTGTTTCAGCTCTTTCGCATCTTTAATCTGTGTGAGAGAATGAAGATTGGCGATAAATAAAAAAGATTCATTTCCTTCCTGCTTTGATAGCTCAATTGCAGGAATAATAGCACCCAAAAGGTTTCCCAAGTGCGGTGTTCCGGTGGCTTGAATGCCGGTAAGAATTCTTGACATTGTTAAAAATTTATTTAAAATTAATGAATTGCAAATTTATGGATTTCTCTCACAGATCGCGCAGATTTACACAGATGATTATATTTATCTTGTTTTAAAAATTAATTTAAACACAAAGATTTTATTTAAAGTTGCTATTTTTAGAAAAGAAGGCAAGTAAATTTGCTGCGCAAAGCTTGAAATACGACAGCTTCATCAAATCAATTTGTTGATTCGCCTTTGCTCACTTGAATTTTCATCATTCAATATAAACTCTGCGTTAAAAAAATCACCCTGGAGAAATCAAGGAATCAAAACTTTGTCTCCTCCAAATTTCGGTTCGATACCAAAAATAAGATCCCAATAGGCTTTTGCTTTAGCCAGATATTCTCGCATATTGGTTTTGAGTCCGGCGTATTTATTCACATCTTCAGCATTAAACCCGAAAGCTTCCATTCCGTATTTCCTGGCAAGGAATACGGCTCTTTCATTATGGAATTTCTGGGAAACAATTATTACTTTATTTTGCCCGAAAATTTCTTTCGCCCTTACCACAGAATCCAATGTTCTGAAACCCGCAAAATCCAGAAAGATTTTGTCCTTGGGAACCCCATGTTCCATTAAGGCGAACTGCATATCTTCGGGCTCGTTGTAGTCTTTACGGCTGTTGTCTCCGCTTACGATAATGTAATGTACTTTTCCGCTTTTATATAATTCTACAGCAGCGTTGATCCTGTTATAGAAATAGGCATTTGGAAAACCGTTATTGAGAGTCTTACTGGTTCCCAAAAGCAATGCTGTTTTAACTGCCGGTAGATCTGCCGTCTTGTAAGAAGTAAATGGATCACTGCTTGTCTTAATGCTGTAATTGGCCCAGGCAATAAAAATAATTCCTGCCACAAAGAGAAGCAGGAAAATTTTAAAAATATTTTTGACTATTTTTTTCATTGAATGAAAATTTCTTTAAAATTCCAAGCCGTTCGGGAAAGCTTTTTTTCTGAAAATCAGCAATAAAGCAGCTCCAACTGTAATGGCCGAGTCTGCCACATTGAAGATATATTTAAAAAACTCAATATGTTTTCCGCCGATTAAAGGCCAGCTTTCAGGAACGTTCCAGTCCACCAGGGGAAAATGCAGCATATCTACAACGCAGCCCTTCATAAATGAGGAATATCCCTGTCCGAATGGAACAAATTTAGAAACTCCTCCATAGCCAATCCATTGATTGACACTTTCATCATAAACCATTCCGCTGTCGAAAATCAAACCGTAGAACATTCCGTCGATAAGATTGCCGATTGCTCCTGCGAAGATCATAGCCATCGGAATAAGAAGATAATTGGATTCTCCTCTCTGTAACCATTTTTTAAATAAATAAATCATTCCTCCAATCAGGAAAACCCTTACGATAACCAGGAAATATTTACCGATAATACCTCCGAAATGAAGACCGTAGGCCATCCCCGGATTTTCTACAAAAGTAAGTCGGAAGCCCGGGAAAACAGAAACACTGTCATTCAGTTCAAAATGTGTTTTTATATAGATTTTTGATATCTGATCGATCAGTAAAATAAGAAAGGTTACAAATACTATCTTTTTCATTACAATCCTTTGGGTTTTGTAGATTTCCCTATTTTTTCGTTTTTCTTATCAACGATCTTTTTGATCGTTTTTTCGTTGTGATGCGTATTCTTGGTATGGAATTTCTCGAACTTAATGTTCATTTCTTTTAAAACGCTTTTCAATGCGTTCAGTTCCATTGCATTTTTAGTATGTACAATAATGGATTCCACTTTTTTTTAATTTAAATTATTTTTTGGACAGCTCATCAAGCTTTTTTCTTTCTTTGGGTGACAGATCATTGATTCCGTTTTTGCCCATTTTGCTTAAAAGCCGGTCTATTTCTTTTTCCCGTTCGCGTTTATCAGAATTGAACTGATCATCAATCGTGTAGTTGGTGTGTCTTTCGGAAAAGAATCTTTTCCTGATTCTCTCTTTATTAAAAAAAGCTACAGCGACAACAATAATGATAATTACAATTAACAATTCGCTCATGGATATATACTAAAAATTAGGTTTATAAAGTATTTGTCAAAAATACAATATAAACCCAAATTTATTCTGATAAACCTTTCGGTTATTTCTGCATATTTTTCGCTTCGATGCTTAGCGTAGCATGAGGAACAGCCAGAAGTCTTTCTTTCGGAATCAGCTTTCCGGTTACTCTGCAGACACCGTACGTTTTGTTTTCAATTCTTATAAGAGCATTCTTAAGATCACGGACGAATTTTTCCTGTCTTCCTGCCAAAATAGAATTCTGTTCTTTGCTTAATGTTTCAGCACCTTCTTCAAACGCCTTAAATGTTGGTGAAGTATCATCAGTGCCATTATTCTGGTCGTTAATGAAACTCTCTCTGATCAGCTTAAGATCGTTTTCCGCTTTTTCTATTTTTTCTTTAATGATTGCTTTAAATTCTTGTAAATCAGCATCACTGTATCTTACTCTTTCGTCTGACATAATCATTTTCTCTTTTTTAATAAAATTATGAAATGAAATTTGAAAAACAATAACTATATGTTAAATTTTTTCAACATTTATCTTAAAATTAACCTCATCTATTTCGATTTCGTTAAAATTTGAAAGTGAAGATACAATTTCTATTTTATTTGACAAGACTTCGGAAGAAATATATTCTTCATTTTTCTTGATGTCATTGATAAACGGAGAATTTTCTTCAATGAAGATATTTATCCTGTCAGTCAGATCAAAATCTTTATCTTTTCTAAGATTCTGAATTCTGTTGATAAATTCTCTTGCAATTCCTTCAGATTTTAACTCGTCTGTTAACGTCAAATCTAATGCCACAGTTGTTTTACCGTCAGAAGTTACCGTCCATCCAGGAATATCTTTTGTGGAAATTTCTACATCTTCAATCGTAATTTCATAGCCCTGAATTTCAATCTTTCCTTCTTTTTCTAATGATGAAATTTGCTCTGCCGAAAGATTATTGATTTCATTACCAACGACTTTCATATCTTTTCCAAGCCTTGAACCTAATGTTTTAAAGTTAGGTTTAATCTGTTTTATAATAAGATGAGATGCTTCTTCGGCATTGATCAATTGCAATTCCTTAACATTAACTTCCTGTTTAATTAATTCAGAAACTGCAGAAATCTGCTCTTCAGTTTTCGAGTCTAAAACCGGAATTAAGACTTTTTGCAGTGGCTGACGAACTTTTATGTTTTCTTTCTTTCTCAACGAGAATACCATACTGGTGATGTTTTGAGCCAGATGTGTTTTTTCAACAAGATTTTCGTCAATTAAACTTTCATCAGCAACAGGGAAATCTGTTAAGTGGATAGATTCTGCACTTTCTTTTCCGGTTACTTTATTTAAATCCTGATACAGCTGATCCATAAAGAACGGAGCAATCGGTGCAGATAATTTGGCAACCGTTTCAAGACAAGTGTATAAAGTCTGGTAAGCAGAGATTTTATCTTCCGAATAATCACCCTTCCAAAAACGTCTTCTGCATAATCTTACGTACCAGTTTGATAGATTATCATTCACAAAAGTATTGATGGCTCTTGCCACTCTTGTCGGTTCGTAATCTTCGTAGAATGCTTTAACTTCCTTAATTAATAAATTTAATTCAGACAAAATCCATCGGTCTATTTCCGGTCTGTTTTCTATTTCTTTTTCAGAATAATTGAATCCGTCAACATTCGCATACAAAGCAAAGAATGAGTAGGTGTTGTATAATGTCCCGAAGAATTTTCTTCTCACTTCATCAATTCCTTCGATATCGAATTTCAGGTTTTCCCAAGGATTTGCATTAGAAATCATGTACCAACGCGTTGCATCGGGACCATAAACAGCAAGTGTTTCAAACGGATCTACGGCATTTCCTAAACGTTTTGACATTTTCTGTCCGTTTTTATCCAGAACAAGTCCGTTACTCATTACATTTTTATAAGCCACCGAATCAAAAACCGCTGTTCCGATTGCATGAAGGGTGTAGAACCAACCTCTCGTCTGGTCAACGCCTTCCGCGATGAAGTCAGCAGGAAATGCTTTATTGGTATCAATTAATTCTTTATTTTCAAAAGGATAATGCAGCTGTGCATACGGCATGGCACCCGAATCAAACCAAACATCGATAAGATCACTTTCACGTTTCATCGGTCTTCCTGAATCTGAAACCAAAATTACCTTGTCAACTACATTTTTATGTAGGTCAACCAACGCATAATTCTGTTCAGACATATTCCCAATCACAAAGCCTTTGAACGGATTTTCTTTCATCAATCCTGCTTCAACAGATTTTTCGATTTCGTTATACAATTCTTCTACGGAACCAATGATCTTTTCTTCAATTTGTCCTGATGCAGCATCTGTTCTCCAGATCGGCAACGGAATGCCCCAATATCGTGAACGGGAAAGATTCCAGTCATTTACATTTTCAAGCCAGTTGGCAAAACGACCTTCTCCTGTTGCTTTCGGCTTCCAGTTGATTTCTTTGTTTAAATCGACCAGTCTGTCTTTCACGGCTGTCATTTTTACAAACCATGAATCCAGCGGATAATATAATAACGGCTCATCTGTTCTCCAACTGTGCGGATACGAGTGAACGTATTTTTCTACTTTAAATGCTTTATTTTCTTTTCTTAATTTTAAAGCAATTCTTTCGTCTACAGAAAGATAAGTCTTCAAATCTGAAATAATCGATTTGAGGTTTTCTTTTTGAATTTTAAATTCTGTCTCCTTTTCTGCATCGCTCAAGTATTCTCCTTTTACATATTCATTCGCAAAACCGTAAATTTCGTCGCTTACCTGCGATAAAAATCTTCCCTGTAAATCCACCAGTGGAACAGGATTTCCGTTTTTATCCAGCACAAGCATTGGCGGAACTTCAGGCGTTGCTTCTTTAGCCACTTTCGCATCATCAGCACCGAAAGTAGGTGCGGTATGAACGATACCTGTTCCGTCTTCCGTTGTTACGAAATTTCCTGAAATTACCCTGAAAGCATTTTCCGGATTTTGGTAAGGAAGAGCGTATGGTAAAAGCTGCTCATATTTAATTCCAACCAGATCAGCACCTTTAAATTCGGCTAAAATCTGATAAGGAATTACTTTACTTTCTGAAGTGTAATTTGCGAAATCTTCCTCTGTACCTTCACTGTATTTTTTTGCAAACTGTTTCCCAACCAAAGCTTTAGCCAAAACTACATTTACCGCTTCAAAAGTATATTGATTGAATGTTTTAACTAAAACATAATCGATTTTCGGACCTACCGTCAACGCTGTATTAGAAGGCAACGTCCAGGGAGTTGTCGTCCAGGCTAAGAAATGGATATCTCCAAAACCTTGTAAAAATGATGGTAATGTTTCCGGTAATGTCTTGAATTGTGCCACAACGGTAGTATCAGAAACATCGCGGTAAGCCCCCGGCTGGTTAACTTCGTGAGAAGAAAGTCCGGTTCCTGCTTTTGGAGAATAGGGCTGAATCGTGTAGCCTTTGTACAATAATCCTTTATCATACAATTGCTTCAACAGCCACCAAACCGTCTCCATATATTTTGATTTGTACGTGATGTACGGATCATCAAGATCAACCCAATATCCGATTTTCTCGGTAAGGTTGTTCCAAACGTCTGTATAACGCATTACCGCTTCACGGCAAGCTTTATTGTAATCTTCAATTGAAATTTTATTGCCAATATCTTCTTTAGTGATTCCTAATTCTTTTTCCACACCAAGCTCTACCGGAAGTCCGTGCGTGTCCCAACCCGCTTTACGGAAAACCTGCTTTCCGTTCTGGGTCTGATAACGACAGAAAATATCCTTTAATGCTCTGGCCATAACGTGGTGAATTCCCGGCATTCCGTTAGCTGAAGGCGGACCTTCATAAAAAACAAACTCAGGCTGCCCCTCACGAATCTCAACACTTTTATTGAAAGTTTTGTTCTGTTTCCAGAATTCCGCGATGTTATCGGCTACGTCAATAAGGTTGAGGTTTTTGTACTCTTTAAATTGGCTCATTGTAATATATCAATATCGTTGATTAATTAAGTTGGCAAATTTACTAAAATTTACCGGTTTATAATATATGTTTTATTTTGATATTTACAGTGAAAAAGTTCTGTTTCAGAAATATAAATGTTGGAATTGATTTTTGATGAATTGTAAATTATAAAGTTGAATTATTTTTCTCCCACAGATTTCACGGATTTTCACAGATGATTGATTTTAGCTGCTTTTGGAATCACCATTTTGAATTTGGTTTTAATAAAAACTTAAAATAATATCTCGCACATTACGCCGTTTTTTTTAAACATAATCATCCGTGAAAACCCGTGAAATCTGTGGGAAATAAAATCTTCACGAGAAAATTAATTTTAATTAAATAAATTTGTCCTTTAAAAATAACAACCATTGGAATTTTATCCATCCATCGAAAGATCAGACATTCAGGAAATAAAAAAGTTTCAGGAGCAAAAACTTCAGGAGCTTTTGGTTTATCTTGAAAGCAATTCTCCTTTTTATCAAAGATTATTCAAAGAAAATAACATCAGGATTACGGATATCCGGACGTTGGAAGATTTACAGAAAATCCCTACAACGACGAAGAATGATATCCAGCAGAATAACGATGATTTTTTTTGCATTACGCCAGATAAAATCGTTGACTATAGCACGACTTCAGGAACGTTGGGTGATCCTGTCACCTTCGGATTATCAGATAATGATCTCGAAAGATTAGCTTATAATGAAGCGATTTCTTTCGCCTGTGCAGGGATTGTAAAAGGAGATGTTGTACAGATGATCACTACGATCGACAAAAGATTCATGGCAGGACTTGCTTATTTTTTAGGATTGAGAAAAATGGGCGCCAGTGTGGTAAGAATGGGACCGGGAATTCCGGAACTGCAGTGGGATTCAATTTTCAGATACAAGCCGAAGTATTTGATTACCGTTCCGTCTTTTTTTACTAAAAATGATCGATTACGCCGAAAAACATGGAATAGATTATCAGAATTCAAGTGTCTATGGAGCCGTTTGTATCGGAGAAAGCATCAAAAATCAGGATTTTACAGATAATATTTTATCACAGAAAATTAAAGAAAAATGGAATATTAAGCTTTTCTCAACGTACGCTTCTACTGAAATGAGCACGGCATTTACAGAATGCGAACAACAGATCGGAGGACATCAGCATCCGGAATTAATTATCACTGAAATTCTTGATGATAATGGGAATCTTGTGAAAGAAGGAGAAAGCGGGGAATTAGCTATTACGACGCTGGGAGTTGAAGCGATTCCTTTATTAAGATTCAAAACAGGGGATATTGTAAAAGCACATTATGAGCCTTGTGCGTGCGGAAGAAAAACGATGAGACTAGGGCCTGTGATTGGAAGAAAGCAGCAAATGATCAAATATAAAGGAACTACGTTGTATCCGCCGGCGATGAACGATATCCTTAATGATTTCAACAATATTCTATGTTATCAGATCGTTATTCAGTCGAATGAAATTGGATTGGATGAAATTATCATTAAAATAAGCACAGACAGCGATTCGGAAACTTTTGTCAATGAGGTGAGAGATCATTTCAGGGCAAAATTAAGAGTAAGCCCGAAGATTGAAATTATTGAGTTTGATGTTTTGTCTAAAATTGTTTTCAATCCGAACAGCAGAAAACCGATAACATTTATAGATTTACGATAAATATTCATTCAAAATAAACTTAAATTAAATTATAAACTATGAAAAAATTATTCTTACTATTTTCGTTAACAATTGCTTTGGTAGTCAATGCACAGAGAATAGTAATTAAGTCTGGAAGTTTTAGCGCTTTGAAAGATCAGACGGAAGTAAATGTGGAATTTAAATTCGAGAACGTTCTGATGATGAAAGAAAATGTTACGGAGGAGCAGTATCTTGAAAACAGAAAAAGAGACGTTCTTGCAAATCCTAAGAGAGGTGAAGTGGGATGGCAAAAGTGGAATGCTGAATGGCAAAGATATAAAAATGAAGAATATATTAATTACTTCACGAAAGGCTTAAATAAATCGTATAAAAATATCAGCTTTAAAAAAGACAGCCCATCATCGAAATACACCATATTACTGGAAACCAATTGGGTTTTTCCGGGATGGCACGGTGGGATGATGGTTATGACTGCAGAAATTACGGGGAAAATAAAATTGATTGAAACCAATAATCCTGCAAACGTTTTAGCGGAAGCGGAGTTTAATAAATTCGATAGATTCGTAAATAATAAAGAGATTGTAATGGAATATGGCAGAGTTGCCGGTGCATATGAATCTCTCGGAAGATATCTGGGAAAAGAAATCAAAAATGCGGTAAAATAAAACAAAAAACGGTCTGAAAATCTCAGACCGTTTTTTATGCTTTTTGCTTTTCTGTTTTAATGAATTCTGCAAGATTTTTTATCGCGGTATCATGTATTCTCACGAATGTATTTTTTTATCCCAGACATATCCTGCCAAAACCGCACAGATTTTTCTTTTTACATCAGGGTTTTCCGGCTGGTGGAAAAATAATTCCTGAAGATTTCCGGTGTACCATTCTTTTACATAGGTGGTGAATACATCAACGCCATATAAAATATAATCGGAGTATTCTTTTTGCCAGTCGATTTTTTCGCCATTCAGCTGTCTTAAAGCTAATTTTGCCGCCAGCATTCCTGATTCCGTGGCAAAAGCCATTCCTGAAGAGAAAACCGGATCCAGGAATTCCGAAGCATTTCCAGTTAAGGCAAATCCGTCTCCGAATAATTTTTTTACCGAGCAGGAATAATCTTTTAAATGTTTAGGCTCAAATAAAAACTCTACATCACCAAAACGTTTTACATAATAATCAGAAAGGGAAATGGCTTTCCTCAACGCTTCTGCTGTATCACCATTTTCGGATAATTTATCAATAAATTCAGTCGGGCCAACAATTCCTACGCTCGTATTTCCATTGGAAAAAGGAATTACCCAAAGCCAGACTTCTGTTTCAATAATGTCAAAAGAGATCAATGTTCCTTCTGTGCCTTCTTCTCTGTTAATGTCTTGTACATGAGAGAAAATGGCAGAATGCGGAGAGAGTTTTGAAGGCTTTTCCAAATCTAAAAGTCTCGGTAAAACTCTTCCGTAGCCGCTGGAATCGATCACAAATTTGGCATGAATCGCTTTAGTTTCACCGTCTTTATTTTTTACTGTCGTCACAGAATCCGTTCCGTTGAATTCAATTCCGATAACTTCCGTTTCAAATTCAAGATCAATTCCTTTCCTGATCACTTCCTGGGCCAGGACGTTGTCAAAATCGGCTCGCGGAACCTGCCAGGTCCAGTCCCAGCCATCCCCGAATTTATTACTGAAATCAAAAATGCAGACTTCATCACCTCTTAAAAAACGTGCTCCCAATTTCTTTTCAAAACCCATTTTATCAAGCGCAGGAAAAAGTCCGGCCTCATCAAAATGATCCATTACACGCGGAATAAGGCTTTCCCCGACAACCAGCCTTGGAAATTTTGTTTTTTCTACAACTTTTACGTTGACGTTGTTCTTCTTTAAATATGAAGAAGATACGCAACCGGAAGGTCCGGCGCCAATTACAAGCACGTCAACAAATTCTTTGGTCATCTTTGATTTTTTATTTTAATAATAACTTCTATCTTTGCCGCAAAATTAATGACAATTAATTAATAAATTACAAAATTATCTTATTATTACTTTTAATTAATGAAAATAAATAACTTTTTAGAACTGAGCGACTTCAGAAAAATCATTGTTGAGAATGAAAAAATAGAACTGGATGAAACACTTCTTGCCAGAGTGGATGAAAGTTTTCAGTTTTTAAAAGAATTTTCAAAAAATAAAGTAATATATGGTGTGAATACCGGTTTTGGGCCGATGGCACAGTTCAAGATCAGCGATGAAGATACACATCAGCTTCAGTACAATCTGATAAGAAGTCATTCTTCAGGGATCGGAAATCCGCTTCCGGCAGACGAAGCAAAAGCCTGTATGCTGGCAAGGCTCAATACTTTATCTCTTGGGAAATCGGGCGTTCATCAATCTGTTGTAAATTTACTTAAAGAGTTAATAAACAGGGATGTTACGCCGTTAATTTTTGAACACGGAGGGGTCGGGGCAAGCGGTGATCTGGTGCAATTGGCGCATCTTGCGTTGGTGTTGATCGGGGAAGGCGAAGTTTTCTATAAAGGCGAAAGAAAACCCACGAAAGAAGTTTTTGACATAGAAAATTTACAGCCGATTCAGGTAGAAATCCGTGAAGGGCTTGCTTTAATGAACGGAACATCTGTGATGTCAGGAATTGGTGTTGTTAATGCTCATAAAGCTAATCAGTTAACTGATATTTCCATTAAGTTGTCCTGCGCTATTAATGAAATTGTTCAGGCGTATGATGATCATTTATCTGAAGTTTTAAATGGAACAAAACTTCATGCAGGACAGCAGAAAATTGCAGAAAAAATGCGCGCTCATTTATCCGACAGTAAATTAATCAGGAAAAGAGCCGATCATTTATATACTCACTTTGAAGAACAGGAAAAGGTTTTCAAAGAAAAAGTTCAGGAATATTATTCTTTACGATGTGTTCCGCAGATCCTAGGTCCTGTTTTAGATACATTGGAGTACACAGAAAAAGTATTGGAAAACGAGATCAATTCAGCGAACGATAATCCGATCATTAATGTTGAAGATCAGCATGTTTACCATGGAGGAAACTTCCACGGCGATTATATTTCCCTTGAAATGGACAAGCTGAAGATTGTGGTAACAAAACTTACAATGCTGGCAGAAAGACAGCTGAATTATCTTTTGAATTCAAAAATTAATGAAATTTTACCTCCGTTTGTGAATTTAGGCAAATTAGGTTTCAATTTCGGAATGCAGGGTGTTCAGTTTACGGCAACTTCCACGACAGCGGAAAGCCAGATGTTATCAAATCCGATGTATGTTCACAGTATTCCTAATAATAATGATAATCAGGATATTGTAAGCATGGGAACGAATGCTGCCGTAATTTGCAGGAAAGTTATCGAAAATGCTTTTGAAGTATTGACGATTGAAGCGATTACTATTGTTCAGGCAATCGAATATCTTGGTTTTCAGGATAAAATATCATCGGCAACAAAAGAGTTGTATGATGAAATAAGAAAGATCATTCCTGCGTTTTCCAATGATATGATAATGTATCCTTATTTGGAAGAAGTGAAGAAATATTTAAAGATGAAATATTATGAAATCTAAATTTTTATTTTTTCTTTTTATTTTTTGGAATGTTATACTTTTGTCTCAAACTAATTCAGGCGTTAGATATCAATTATTTAGCCAACAAAATAGTAATGTTGTAATAAACAATAATATTGATTTATCTGGAATTTCCAATGAAATAGCTTCATTTAGGAATATGATAGATAAAAAAAATAAAGTTGATGGAAAAATTGAGACTTTAAAGAATACTTTTTCTGCTATAAAACATTTTCCAGACAGAATAATTGACGGATGGCATTTAGTAAAAGTTACCAACAATTATAATATTTGTTCAGATGCAAAAGTATTAATTCAGAATAACGAAATAAAAAAGTTTGTTGTTGGCAATTGGATTAAAAATTCATTGACTTTTGTTACTATTTCATCTATTAAAGATGCAAAAGCTGTTATCGAAGTTGGTTTTGATGATAAGCCAGAAACGTTAGAATTGTATTTTATATATGATTTGGAAAAACAAAATCTTGTAGAAAAACCTTTTGAATCTGCATATATTTGTTTTTGGTCAGACTTAAAAAAAAGCAGAACATATAAAAGTCTGGCTAAATAAAAGATTATTAGGCACTCTGAAAGGTGTAATTGTTTCACAAGCTAATTGTTATGATCCTTTAACTATAACATTAGAAGTTAAGCCAGGTATTTATGATTTTACAGCAGCAGGAAAAGGATCAATAGCTTGGGAAGGATCAATAAATGCTAAAGAGAATGAATGTTTAAGTTTACTTCTTAACAAAGAAAATCAAAAAAAATAAAATATAACAATAACACATGAAATGTGCAATCATCACAGGCGGCTCACGGGGAATTGGAAGAGCAATCTGTATAAAACTGGCAGAAGAAAAAAATTATCATATTCTGATCAACTATACTTCAAATGAAGCTGCAGCAAAGGAAACTTTGGTTAAAGTTGAAGAGTTGGGCTCTACAGGCGAAATTCTGAAATTCGATGTCGGAAATGCCGAAGAGACTCAGAAGATTTTAAACGAATGGCAGGAAAATAACCCAGGCGCTATTGTTGAAGTGATTGTAAATAATGCAGGAATCACAAGAGATGGTCTTTTCATGTGGATGCAGAGTGAAGACTGGAACTCGGTGATTAACACGAGTTTAAATGGGTTTTTCAATGTGACTAATTTCTTTATTCAAAAACTGTTGCGTAATAAATACGGCAGAATCATCAATATGGTTTCTGTTTCAGGGGTGAAAGGAACAGCGGGACAGACTAATTATTCTGCAGCAAAAGGAGCGTTGGTCGGTGTTACAAAAGCTTTGGCTCAGGAAGTGGCAAAAAGAAATATCACAGTCAATGCAGTGGCACCTGGATTCATTAAAACTGATATGACGCAGGAATTTAACGAAGATGAATTAAAAGCAATGATTCCTGCCAACCGATTCGGTGAAGCGGAAGAGGTAGCAGATTTAGTGGCATTTTTAGCATCTAAAAAATCATCTTACATTACAGGGGAAATCATTAATATTAACGGAGGAATTTATTCATAAAAATCAGGTAGCAGATATAAGATGGCAGGTAATAGCTGCAACCTAAAATCTGCAACCTAAAATCTTGAATTTTAAATGGAAAACAGGGTTGTCATTACCGGAATGGGGATTTATTCCTGCATCGGAACTTCTTTGGAAGAGGTGAAAGAATCTTTATTTCAGGGAAAATCCGGTATTTTTTTAGTGGACGAAAGAAAAGAATTTGGCTTCAGATCGGGACTCACGGGTGTTGTTCCTAAACCGGATCTCAAAAATCTTCTGAACCGCAGGCAGCGCGTAAGCATGGGCGAGGAAAGCGAATATGCCTATATTGCAACGCTTGATGCTTTAAAAAATGCAAACATAGACCAGAATTTTTTAGACAACAATGAAGTCGGAATTTTATATGGGAATGACAGCGTTTCCAAGGCGGTAGTGGAGTCTATCGACATTGCAAGAGAAAAAAAGATACTACTTTAATGGGTTCGGGAGCGATATTCAAATCCATGAACTCTACCATTACCATGAATCTTTCCACTATTTTTAAATTGAGAGGGATCAATCTTACCATAAGCGCGGCCTGTGCAAGCGGTTCTCATTCTTTGGGGCTGGCTTTCATGATGATTAAAAATGGTTTTCAGGATATGATCGTGTGTGGGGGAGCGCAGGAAACCAACAAATATTCAATGGCAAGCTTTGACGGATTAGGTGTTTTTTCTGTGAGAGAAGGCGAGCCTACAAAAGCTTCAAGACCTTTCGATTCCGGAAGAGATGGTTTGATTCCAAGCGGAGGAGCTGCAACATTAATTGTTGAAAGTCTTGAATCTGCACAGAAAAGAGGTGCCAATATCATTGCAGAGATCGTTGGCTATGGTTTTTCTTCAAACGGCGGACATATTTCAACACCGAATGTAGACGGTCCGGCTTTGGCAATGGACAGAGCGTTGAAACAATCGGGTTTAACGGCAAAAGATATTGATTATATTAATGCTCATGCCACTTCCACACCGATTGGTGATGCCAATGAAGCCAAAGCGATTTACGAAATCTTCGGAGGGGAAGTTCCGGTGAGTTCTACAAAATCAATGACAGGCCATGAATGCTGGATGGCTGGTGCCAGTGAGGTTATTTATTCTATTTTGATGATGCAGAATGATTTTATCGCGCCCAATATTAATCTTGAAAATCCTGACGAGGAAGCAAAAAAAGATAAATTTAATTGCCAAAACAAAAAGTCAAAAAATTGACGTATTTTTGTCGAATTCTTTCGGATTTGGGGGAACCAACTCTGCATTAATTGTTAAAAAATTTGATTAAAAACATGGAAAGGGAAAAAAATTGTTGCAATCGTCAATGACTTTTTAGTGAATGAATTTGAAGTAGACGGTGATGAAATCAGCAATGAAGCCAACTTAAAAACTACCTTAGGTTTGGATAGCTTAGATTACATTGATATGGTGGTTGTAATTGAATCTAATTTCGGAGTGAAATTAGGCGAAGCAGACTTTAAGAAAATGATCACATTTGATGATTTCTATTCAACAATCGAAAACAAAATCATTGAAAAAAACGCATAAATAATGTAACAATATACCAATCTGGCAATTTACTAATGTTTAAAAATATTGCTACATTATTAGGCTGATATATTGTTAAACTAATACTATGAACAAGTGGAAAGGTAAATCTAAAGGGACGATTTTAGGCTACAGAATATTCGTCTGGTGCATTAGAAATATCGGAATCCGCAGTTCATATTTTGTACTTTATTTTGTAGCATCCTATTATTTCATTTTCGAAAAAAAAAGCAATCAATACATTTCATATTATTTTCGAAAAAGACTTAATTATACTTTCTGGAAAGCAAAAATTTCTGTTTTTATAAGTTACTTTACTTTCGGAAAAGTTCTCATTGACAAAACGGCTATTTCTGCCGGTTTGCGTAATAAATACACCTACGAATTCGACGGAATTGAAAACCTTAGAAATCTTTTAGCAGAAAAAAAAGGCGGTGTTCTCATCAGTGCCCATATTGGAAATTTTGAGATTGCAGAACATTTTTTTGCAGATATTGATTTTGACTGTCAGATTAATTTAGTGACAACAGATCAGGAAGTTACGGCCATTAAAGAGTATCTTGAAAGTGTTTCCGTAAAAACCAGCAGCATTAAATTTATCTATGTTAAAGAAGATATGTCGCATATCTTTGATATCAACGAAGCATTGTCAAAAAATGAACTGATCTGTTTTACCGGAGACCGTTATTTTGAAGGTTCTAAATTTTTGGAGGGAGATTTATTAGAGAAAACGGCAAAATTCCCGGCCGGTCCGTTTCTTATTGCTTCAAGATTGAGTGTTCCTGTGGTGTATGTATATGTGATGAAAGAGAAGAACCTGCATTATCATTTGTATGCACGAGTTGCTCAAAACGTCAAAAAACGTGATGCACAGGGACTTTTGAATTCTTACACACAGAATCTGGAATCTATGATTAAAAAATATCCTCTTCAATGGTTCAATTATTTTGATTTTTGGGATGATATTGATTAAATTCCCTACTTTTACTCTTGAAAAAACTAATATTTAAACTCAAATACTAAGGTTCTTTTAAGAATTAATTCTTTTTTTGCTTTGATTTTCATTGATTAAGTTTTACTTTGCTAAGTGTTAATGCCTTTGCGAACTTTGCATTAAATAAAATTATTTCTAAATTTCTCAATAATATTTCTCCTTTGAAAAAAGAATTTGACATACTGATAATCGGCAGCGGATTGGGAGGTCTTGTTTCGGCACTTGTTCTGGCGAAAGAGGGCTTAAAGGTATGCATACTTGAGAAAAATAATCAATTCGGAGGGAATCTACAGACATTTTCACGTGATAAGCTTATTTTCGATACCGGAGTTCATTATCTTGGTGGTCTTTCGGAAGGGCAGAATCTACACCAGTACTTTTCTTATCTGGGCATTATAGATGAACTGCAGATTCATAAAATGGATGAAAACGGCTACGATAAAATCACTTTTGGAGAAGATAAAACTGAATATCCTCACGCGCAGGGCTACGAAAACTTTGTCGGTCAGTTATCAGAATATTTCCCCGAGGAAAAAGAAAATCTGGAAAATTACTGTGAAGAACTTCAGCGGGTCTGCAGCCAGTTTCCGAGATATAATCTGGTTGGAAAAGACCATTACAATGAAGAGATTCTTCATCTTAACACTAAAAGATTTATTGAATCGATTACCCAGAACAGAAAACTACAGTCTGTTTTATTAGGCTCGAATTTTCTGTACGCGGGAGATTCTGAAAATATACCTTTTTACGTTCATGCTTTAACGGTAAACTCCTATATCCAAAGTGCTTACAAATGTGTAAAAGGCGGAAGCCAGATCTCAAAATTACTGATTCGGAAGTTAAAAGAATACGGAGCGGAAGTTCATAAACATTCCGAAGTTTCTGAGTTTATATTTAATGAAAATAATTCTTTGACAGGAGTTAAAACAAAAACAGGAAAAGAATACGCTGCGAAACAATTTATTTCCAATATAGAAATCCGTTCAACCATTCAACTGATTGGCGAAAAAAGGTTAAAAAAATCTTTTCTGAACAGAGTTATGAGTTGGGAGCCTGTTTCCTCATGCTTTAGTGTTTATATTGTGCTGAAACCTCATGCTATTCCGAATTTTAATTATAATATTTACCATTATTCAAATGAGGAAATGGTGTGGAATGCGTATCGTTATAAAAAAGAGTTATGGCCTGAAACGTATATGCTTTCTTCCACGCAATCGAAGAATGATCCTGACTTTGCGGAAAGCCTGACGATAATTTCTTATATGGATTTTGAAGAAGTGGAAGAGTGGAAAGAAACCTTCAATACGGTTGCTGATGAATATGAAAGGGGAGAATTGTATGAAAAATTCAAGCTGGAAAAGGCGGAAAAAATGATTGACGCTCTGGAAAAGAAGATGCCGGATCTCAGAGAGTCTATTAAAAGAATCTATACTTCTTCGCCTTTGTCTTACCGCGATTATATCGGAAGTGCCAGCGGGAATATGTATGGCTACATGAAAAACTCAGAGAATCCTTTGAAAACAATGGTTTCTCCGAAGACGAAAATCAATAATCTTTTCCTGACAGGGCAATCCGTGAATATGCATGGTATTTTAGGATGTACGATCGGCGCGTTCAATACCTGCGCTGAAATTTTAGGGAAAGAACGTATTGATCAGAGGCTTACACAATTAATTAATAAAGATAAACGTGAAAAATAATAACGTAGCTGGTTGTAGGGATTCTGTCATTCTGAATACAGGACGCAGTTCTGCGAACGTAGTTCATAAGGGTAGTAGTAATGTCAGATGTTTCATTTTGTTATTTCTCAGCCTCAACCTGATCCTGAACCTAACCTCCTGCGGCGTAAGAAAATCTATAAATCACGTTCCTGATGTAAAGCAATATGCTCTTGAAATTCCAAAAGTTAATAGAATCAATGACTCAACTTTTAGCTTTAATCAAAATTATTTAACGAAAAATAAGCAGCAGCTTTGGGAATTGTATATTAAAGGAAATTCTTTACAGCTGGGCTATAACAATGGTGCTTTGACTCAAAGTCTGATGCAGAAGCAGGAAGAAATTTTCTTTTCAAAAGTTGAAGGATTTGTACCCTCTAAATTCAAACAGAATTTGCTAAGAGGCTTCCTGAAATGGTATAACCGGAAAATGTATCTGAATATCCGTGAAGATTATCAGGCCGAATTGTACGGATTATCACAGTATTCATCTGATAAATATAATTTTATTGCTCCGAAATTTTTAAGAAGCATGTATTTGCATGGTGCACATGATATCGGCCATGCAATGCAGGATTTAATGATGGTCGGCTGTACTTCTCTCGCGGTCTGGAACGAAAATACGGAAGATGGAGATCTGTTGATCGGCAGGAATTTTGACTTTTATGTAGGAGACGATTTTGCTAAAAATAAACTGATCGAATTTGTAGAACCGGAAGACGGAATTCCTTATCTCTCCGTTAGTTGGCCCGGAATGATCGGCGTGGTTTCCGGAATGAATAAAGAAGGGGTTACAGTAACGATTAATGCAGGGAAATCTAAAATTCCTTTAACTGCTAAAACACCCATTTCTCTGGTAACTAGGGAAATCCTTCAATATGCGAAAAATATCGACGAAGCTATTGCTATTGCAAGAAAAAGAAAAGTTTTTGTTTCAGAATCGATACTTGTCGGAAGTGCAAATGATAAAAAAGCTGTAATCATCGAGGTTTCACCAGATAATTTTGGAGTGTATAATGTTGAAAATACAAGCAAGGTGTTCTGTACCAATCATTTTCAGTCGGATGCTTATAAAGATGATAAAAGAAATCAGAAGCATATTCTTGAAAGTCATTCTGAATACCGATATGAAAAACTTCAGGAACTTTTACAGGAAAATAAAAAGTTGAATCCTGAAAAAATGGCTTCTATTTTAAGAGATATATCAGGACTGAAAGGCGAAAAAATTGGATACGGCAACGAAAAAGCGATCAATCAGCTACTGGCACATCATGCAGTGATTTTTTCTCCTCAGAAAAAGCTGGTATGGGTTTCTGCCAATCCTTATCAGCTGGGTGAATTTGTCTGCTATGATTTGAATGAAATTTTTTCTGATCAAAGACTGAAAAATGGGAAATTTTCAAAATCTGAATTAAATATTCCAAAAGATCCTTTTTTAGATTCTGAAGAATATAAAAATTATGAACACTACAAAAGGATGAGCTCAGAAGTAAATAAAGCGATTGATGGAGAAATTGTCATCACGAGCGATTCTCTTTCCTATTATCAATCTCTTAATCCTGATTTTTGGCTGGTTTATTATCAGGCAGGAAAATATTACTACAATGCAAAAGAATATTCAAAAGCAAAAATTGAATTTGAAAAGGCTTTAACGAAAGAAATCACAACAATTCCCGACAAAAAAAATGTTGAAAAATATTTACATAAGACAAATAAAAAATGAAGTAATTTACTTTTAGTATTTTTAAATTTTTGCTGTATTTGTAATATTGTTTTTATTATTTGTGTTGGTTTATTTATTTTTATTTTATTATAATTCATTGGCTTTATTAAGCAATATTTATTTAAAATGAATTTATTTTTGTTTATTTTGAAAGAAATGAAGTTTTTGTTGGGAAAAATTTGTTTTGATGTAGATTTATTATTTATATTCGTTTTCTCTAAATTGTTAATGAATGAAAAAAATCTACTTGTTGTCTTTACTTTGCTTTTTAGCCTTATTTTCCTGTAAAAATGACGAAAAAAATAGAAAGTGTAGAAACCGAAAGCTCTTTTGTTAATTTTAATATTGACGCAGTTCCGTATGCAAAATTATCGACCTATATGTTTTTTACGGGAGATCTTAAAAACTTACAGCCTAATACAAAAGTTATTTCTTATGAACCTGCCAGCTCACTTTTTACCGATTACGCACTGAAAAAAAGATTTATATGGATGCCGGGAGGTGTGAAAGCTGTTTATGATACAGACGACAAGATTCTCAATTTTCCTTTAGGGACGGTTCTTATTAAGAACTTTTATTACAATACCGTACAGCCGAGCAACACCACAAAGATCCTTGAGACTCGCTTAATGATCAAAAAATCAACTGGTTGGGTTTTTGCAGAATATCTTTGGAATGATGCGCAGACAGAAGCGGAATTAGTTACCGGAGCTAATTTTGCAAGTGGCAGTTCCAAGAATATTACTTTTAAAAAAGAAAATGGTGACATCATCACCACCGATTACAGGATTCCCTCGGAAACTGAGTGTCTGGCCTGTCATAAATTGGATAATAAGCCTATTCCGATTGGTGTAAAGCCTCAAAATCTAAATATTTCTTACAATTACCCGAATGGAATTAAGAATCAGCTACAGAAGCTTGTTGATGAAGGCTATCTTCAAAGTTATCCTTCCAATATTGTTTCCACAGTAAATTATAAGGATACCAGTAAACCTCTGGATATTCGCTTGCGATCTTACCTCGATATCAACTGTGCGCATTGTCATCAGGAAAATGCACGATGTGATTACAGAGCAATACGTTTAAGTTTCAGTCAGACATCAAACTTAACAAAATTAGGTGTTTGTGTCTCGGCAGACGAACCTATCAATCCTTCCTTGGAAAGAATTATCACTCCCGGCAATCCTGCCAAGTCTGTGATGCATTTCAGGCTGAGTTCTACGAATGAGAATAACAGAATGCCTTTACTGGGACGAACGATTGTTCATGATGAAGGTGTTGAGCTTTTAAGACAGTGGATTTCTTCATTAAATCAAACCTGTCCATAATAATTAATTAATACGAAAACTTTATAACTCATGAAAAAAATATTCCCCCCTTTTTGTTTTAGTATTGAATAGCACATGGGCAATTGCACAACTAACATGTGCCACAGCAGTTCCTCTCAGTTTGGGAACAGTTACTGCTCCTACTGTTACAGGAGATGCACCCGCAACGGCCTGCTCTTTAGGTACGCCCGGATCAAAAGGTTTATGGTACAAATTTACCGCTACGGAAAACAAGACCATTAAAGTTGCCACTTCTTCCGCGGGACAAAATGCAGATACGCGGCTGATTGTATTTATGGGAAATTGTAGTACCCTGAATTGTATTGCAGCCAACGACGATAGTGTAGGAGCTTTTTCTGCAGTTACGTTTAATGCTGTTGCAGGAACTACATATTACATTGTATTTGATAATAAATTCTCTTCAGCAGGTTTTAATATTACACTTTCAGAAGTGGTGGTGGTTCCGGATCGTTTGTCTTTTGTAGCGCAGCCGGTATCGGCAGCCGGAACTTTTAATAATTGTGTTGTAGATATGAACGGAGATTATCTTGATGATATTGTCTCTGTTGTAAGTGCTACCCAGATTGTTATTTCTTATCAACAGCCCGGAGGTGGATTCAATAATGTGACATATACGGTTCCTTCTACGATAATAACTCCATCCTGGAGTATTGCGGCAGGAGATTACGATAATAACGGTTTTAATGATCTTATTTATGGTTCTGGAAGCGGAGTCGCTTTTTTAAAGGCAAATTCCAATGGAACCGCATATACGTCGGACAGAAAATCACAGTCCTTCCTGGTACAAAGGACAAATTTTATAGATATCAATAATGACGGAAAGCTGGATGCTTTTGTTTGTGATGATAATGCACCCAACAGATTTTATATAAATGACGGTACAGATCTGAATCATAATCAGGGCGGGCTTGGAGATTTCCCATCCGGTGGAAATTACGGATCTATCTGGATTGATTATGATAACGATGGTGATATGGATCTTTTCATCGCAAAATGCAGCGGAGGAGGTTCTGGCCCCGGCGGAAATATCGATGAGCTTCACAGGAATAATGGTAATGCGACATTTACCAATGTTGCCGCTGCGGCTAATATGGCAAATCCGACTCAGACATGGTCTTCAGCATGGGGGGATTTTAATAATGACGGATGGATGGATGCCGTGGTAGGAATCAATTCTACCAGCAATGGATTGAGTAAAGTAATGAAAAATAATGGTGACGGAACATTTACAGATAAATCGGTAGGTTCCGGCTACGACACGACAAATGCATTAAGCAGGGAATATGTGGCCCATGACTTTGATAATGACGGATTTTTAGATGTGCTGGGAGCTGGAGATACAATTATGTTTGGGAATGGTGATTTTACATTTATTCCTAATGCAACACCTTACAATCTCGGCTATTATGATCGACCTATCGGAGATTTAAATAATGACGGATTTCTGGATATCCAAAATGGAAATCTTATTATGATGAATGCCGGAAATACCAATAAATGGCTGAAAGTGACACTCAAAGGAACGCAAAGCAACCGAAACGGAATCGGAGCCAGAGTGGAGATATACGGATCCTGGGGTAAACAAATCAGAGATATACAAAGTGGTACCGGTTTTGGAAACATGAGTACGTTGAATGCTCATTTCGGAATCGGGCAGGCGACAGCTATTACAAAAGTTATTGTGAGATGGCCTTCCGGTGTGGTAGATGTTATTAATAATGTAACACCAAATACAACATTAAACGTAATTGAAGGTTCATACCTGAATACAAAAGAAATACAGGAAACGCAACAAATGCTTACTGTGTATCCTAATCCTGCTCATGATAGGGTTTATTTTAAAACTCAGAAAGATTTTATTCCAGTTGAAGCCAAAATATATGATCTTTCCGGAAGAATCATTCTGCAGACTAAAATTGAACGGGATTCAGTTTCGGTAAAAGAATTGAGTTCAGGAAACTATATGCTGGTCTTAATTGATAAAAATGGAAAAACCCTGTCTCAGAAATTAATGGTGAAGTAAAACGAATTAAGATTAACCCAAATACAACTGCGATGCCGAAGGGCTTTGCAGTTTTTTAATATTAAACCTGTTTAAACTAATATTGAATTAACCGCAAAAGTTACAAAAGAAAAGTTTAAAAAGTTTTATGAGCTAATCAAAGCTTTCAAAAGAACAAAAATCAAAGATTTTTAAAACTATTGTTAGCTTTTTTCTTTTATAAGAATTGCTTATGATAGAAATTTAATCTTTTGTAACTTTTGTGGTTAAATAAAAAAGTTTAAACAAACTTATTAATTATTTTCCGGACTCACCTTATTAAGAAAAAGAAAAGTAGCGATTCCTGAAATTACTGACATCGTTACGGATAATATGGCACTGCCGATCAGATATTGCAGAAGGTTGTTCTTTACCAGTTCAAAGTTTATTTCCTGACTTAAAAAATTGCTCTCACCATGTACAAAAGGCGATCCTAAAAACAATGAGGCCACAATAATGAAAGGAATAAAAGGAGGTAAACTGACATTGGAAGCTACAAAAGCCAGAACTTTATTCAGCTTAAAAAGCACAGCTAATGAGATCGTTAATAATGTATGGAATCCCCAAAAAGGTGAAAAACCTATAAATACGCCCAGTGCAACGGAAAAAGCTTTCGTACGATTGGTTCCGTCACTTTCCAGAACGTCCTCTTTGATGAATTTCTTAAAGCTTTTTTTTTTGAAATTATTCACGAAATTTCGTGGAATAATGTACACTAAAGTAATGCTTACCAAAATCGTATTGAGAATACTTATTCGTGTAAAATCTTTGAAAGGCCTGAAATGCGAAACTCTTTCCTCAGGATCATACAGAACTTTTACCGGAACATTCTTCACAGGAATATGTCTCCAGGCTGTTCTTACAATGATTTCGATTTCAAATTCAAATTTAGGAGTAAAATATTTTTTAGGAATTTTATGCAAAGGATACAATCGGTATCCTGATTGCGTATCTTCTAGTTTAATTCCGGTTTCAAACCAGAACCAGAAATTAGAAAATCGGTTTCCAAAACTGCTTTTCTTAGGAATTCCGTCCTGAGACATATTGCGGTTCCCTATTAGTAAAACATCTTCTTTTTCGTTCTGCAATGCTTCTACAAAGACAGGGATATCATCGGGATAGTGCTGCCCGTCGGAATCGATGGTGATCGCATAGTTGTAATCCAGTTTTTTAGCCTTTCTAAAACCAATTTTTAATCCATTTCCTTTTCCTTTGTTTTCCAGTAAATTAATGACGGTGATCTGAAGATACTGATTTAAAATTTCCTGTGTGGAATCAGTTGACCCGTCATTTACAACAATTATATTTTCTGTGTATTCAAGAACACCGTCAATTACTCTTTTCAGAGTTTTTGCATTATTGTAAGTAGGTATTAAAACACAGATTTTCTTTTCAGAAATTGTGCTTTGTACTTCAGGCAGGGTCATTGTTTTATTTTAATGTTGCTTTTTCAGCTTCGCTCATGGTTTTGGATTGTACCATGAATTTTTTAATATAATTTTTCAGTGCTGCGTTTTGTTTGCTGTAATTATTCAGTAGAAAAGTTTTATCTTCCTTAAGACTTCCTCTGTAACCTACAATTTTCGGAATATTTTCCTGTACGCTCATTCGGATTACTCTCAATTCCGCATTATTGGGATTGTTTTTAATCACAGCTTCCAAATCGATTGCTCCGGATTTTACTAAAGATTTTCTGTTTGATTTGGCAAATTTTGCCTCCATGATTTTTGCTGCTGCTTTATATCCGATAATAGCAGCATCCGAACCAGACGTTTTTTCTGCAAGACTGACGAAAGATTCCGTATTAGCTTTAGAAGCATTAGCCTTTGCATAGCTTTCTCGTAACGATTCAAGACCCGACTGAAAAAAAAGAATAAAAGCTGTTATGAATGAAAAGATAAGTTTCATTATGTCAATTTTTGATAGTTAACTGACATTTTTAATGCAATAGTCTCGCCAAAAGAAGTCGTATTTTTCACCTTTACTTCTTCTTCAGTCTGGGTAATATCCAACTGAAGTTTGAGATCCGGCGTTTCAAAAGGATTGATAATCGCCATGAATTTTACATTGGAAGCCGATTTTAAAAATAATTTCGAACCAATAAACTCTTCAGAAAGTTCCTTCACAATTTGCATCATGCAAACTCCCGGAGTTACCGGGTTTCCGGGAAAATGTCCCTTAAAAATGTCATGATCTTTATTCAGCGAAATATGCGCCGTAAAGCTTCCGTTTTCTGCCTGTTCGTAAGATTGTAAAGTATAAAAATCTGTAAGAATCGTCTGCATAAAATTATTTTTTCATATTAAATGTATAGTAAACTCCGGCTTGGAAAGTGACGTTTGAATGGTCGTTGTAGAACGTATAAACCGGAATAAAACCTTTTTTTACTCTAGCTTCAATACCGAAATTATTGGTAATATCAACGCCTATACCTGCTGTAATGCCAAGATCAACTTCATTGGCCGCTTCAAAGTTTTTCTGCTCTACCAGGAAATCCATGGTTGGACCTATGTGAACATTGAATTTATTAAAGTAAAACTTATTTACCAGCTGAAATCCGATATAAGAGGCGGTAAGGGTCTGTCCGTCCCAGTTATTGATATTGGTGTCAAGTTTTGCCCCCCTGACGAGAATAATTAATTTCAGGTTGCAGCGCATAGAATTTAGCAAAGCGGATGTTTCCGAATAAGCCAATATAAAAATCTGTTTTGGTTTTGAAGTCCATTTTTGCTTCTGCACTATTTGAATAGTCAAAATCCAGATAAGAATACCATTGAGCCTTATTTGTAAAATGTGAAAAATTGGCGCCCGCACGTATTCCCGGATTAAAAGTTACTTGCGCAAAAGCAAATCCTGAAATGATTAATGTAAATAAAGGAATAATTTTTTTCATGTGAATTTATTCGTTCTCAGTTATTTGAAATAGTTTTATATTGATGTTAAAGTCTTTGTGCTGAAGATTTAAACTATCCGCGAAGATATGTTTTTTTGCATCAAAAGTAAAATCGATTTTTTCCTTGTTATTTTTCGTGTAAATGATTTGTTTCAGCAACCCATTTTGTTTGTTAATGAACAGGTAATATCCTTTTTTATCGATTTTTGAAAGATAAATCTTAGAATTTTCATTTTCAAAACTTTCGGTTACAGGATACTTTTGTCTTAAAAGTTCATGAAAATCATTCTTTAAAAAGTTAATGACAATTTTTTTGTCCAGATCAGGAAGTACATAATTGAGCTTAAAATCATTCTCTGAAATGGTAAAATCAATTAATTTATTTCCAAAATCTGATGTTAAAACAACACGGTGCGCTGTTTCATTAATTTTTTTTAATATCAGAATTCCGCTGACGTGATTTTTATAAATATCCATCTGACATTTATAAACATAATCTTCATTGGAAGAAAAATAAAGATTTTCAACAGTTTTTTGAGAATTGGCAATAGGATTTACACCTTCCAGCCTGTAAGATTTACATGAAATAAATAGTGTGAAAATCAGGCTATAAGCTAAATTCTGAAGCAGCAATCGGCGCATTGATCTTGGTGTTTTTGAAAACAATATTGGTGGTGTCTCCCGAAGCTTCCGTCATATTTACCTGAGAAACTGTTGATTGATTTTTAGGAAAATACAACTCAATCTGCTTAATATATTTCAGCAGTTGGGCAGACTTAGGAGTAAATTTTGCAATGTTGAAACTTCCATTTTTAAAATAAGAAACCGAGAACTCAGGATCACTAAACATCTGTCCGTTTGAGCTTCCGACAATCAGCTTATTGATTTTCTCAAAAGTCTTACTTTTTGCATCCACGGAAGATTTCTTTCCCTGATCATTGATGAAAATTTTATTCTCCTTGAAAAGAATGCTGTATTGATAGGGCTTTGTATATTTCCAGCTCAACATATTCGGCGTTTTCAGAGACATTTTTCCGTGCGTTATGATATTTTTATCCAGAAAATCCATTTTTTTTGGTTTGAGTGAAATCACTCTGCAGGGTTTTTATTTCTTTGGTTTCTGATGAAATTTTGGTAACGAATGCTTTTGCTTCAGTTCCTGACATTGCTGTATTTTGCGCAAAAAAAGAAACCGGAAATTAATAAGAATGCTCCGAAAGCAATATTTTTAATCATTTTTTTAATTCTTAATAATTGAATCAACCGTAAAAGTTGAATATTTTTTATCCTCCAAAAATACTAATAAATCTACCAAAACATTGAACGTTTTTTCTGAAGTGTCATGGAGAAGAATAATGCTTCCTTTTTTTAATCCTTTTGTAACTTTTTTATAAATTTTTTTCTCATCTTCTGTAATGGTATCCAGAGAACGAACATTCCAGCCGATGCTTTTTTTGTGAGTTTTTTTGATGGCTTTTGCAATATTCGGATTGGTAACACCGAATGGAGGACGGTACAAATTGGTTTTTAAGTTTCCTGTTTTCACTATGACTTCATCACATTTTTCAATTTCTTCAACCATTTTTGAAGTCGATAAAAATCCTGTCTTTTCTGAATGTGAATAGGTATGATTTCCAATAGTATGTCCTTCCTCAACAATTCTTTGAAAAGTTTCAGGGTATTTTTCAATTTGTTTTCCGATGCAAAAAAAAGTTGCTTTTATATTGTTTTCTTTTAACAGATCTAAAAACTTCGGCGTAAACTCGGTTGGTCCGTCATCGAAAGTTAATGCCACTTCCTTGATGTTGGTTCTTTTATGAATGATGCTGTTGACAAAATATCCTAATCCAATATCAAAAGCTCCCCAGACAACAACCGCAGAAAACATCAGAAAACAAAAAATGTACACCCAGAAACTTCCCTGAAATACATAAATAAAAACGTTGCAGAAAAGATAAAATAGAATAAATTGATAATGCTTCATCTTTATTGTTTTTGATTAATTTTCTCATCATAATTTCCATTTCTGTCATTCTGAATGGAGCAAAGCGAAATGAAGAATCTGATAATAAAAAAGAGATTCTTCCTTCGTCAGAATGACAAACTTTGCGTTGAACTAAGCTTTTCCTAACAGAACCAAGCTATGATCATTTCCCCCAAGATGATTATAAAGCAGAATATTTTTCACTTCATTTTTAGTCAGATCATTAATCACCATTACTTCAGGAATCTCCTGTTTTTTAAGAATATGACAGGCCATAAATGTAGAAAATCCACTTGCCGTATTGAATTCCCCACTCAAATGCTTGTAATACAATAAAGCTGAGTTTTCAAATAAATCCATTGCTTTTATATAATAAACATCTGCCTTCGTATCTCCGCTGAAACCTAAAATGACCGCATCAATATCTTGAGTTGATAAATTGTTTTTAGCCAAAAAATCTTCAATAAACTGTTGCGTTTCATCTAAATCTAATCTGTTGCTGATCTGAATATCTTTCAGTTGAGCATAAGAATTTTCTGTTTTATCCTTTCCCAGTACAAAAAAACTTGCTCCTTCTCCCCAGATTACACCTTCTGTTGTTGAGTTCAGGTAATTAACGGGAAGATTTTCTTCTTTTTTGATGGTTTTGTTTAATTTATACAATTCCATCGTTCTGTCGGTTTGTTCATCTGTTGAACCCACCAAAATGTTTTCTGCTTCACCGTCATTAATCTGTAATTTTGCATCTAAAAATGAAAATTCCAGTGACGAAGAAGTATTTACATAAGTGAAATTGTAAGCATGACATTGAAGGCCTAAAGCAATTTGTCCGGCAACCGTATTGTGTGTCGATTGAATAAAATAAGTCGGAGTCAGAAATTCTTCATTATTATCGAGTACATTTTTTAAGAACTTTTCAGAATCCTGCGAACAGCCTATTCCTGTTCCCACGATGATCGCATCAGGATTTTTGATGCCGGCTTCTTTTAAAGCAAATTGAGAGACTACGGAACTCATTTTTACTGTCTTAGACATTCTTCGGATCATTGCCGGAGGAATGAATTCTTTGTAAAGTGGCTCAACAGCTTTTAAAACCTGCGATGAAGTTTCTGGTTTTAAATTTTGAAAAAAAAATTTCATTTAAAGTGTCCTGAACTGAAATGCAGGCTGCACTGTTGATGTAAACCGCGCTCATGATTTGGAGAAAATTAAAGTTGAACAATTTCCTCCAAAACCAAATGAGTTGGAAAGAACGTGATTGATATTCTTTTCTTTAAGCTGAGTGACAGGTGTTAAATCAAATTCTTCCATTTTTGTTTTAAAATTCAGATTCGGAAAAATGATATTGTTTTGAATCGCCAATAAAGAATAAACCGCTTCAATTCCCGCCGCCGCCGCCAAAGTATGCCCTGTAAATGCTTTTGTAGAGCTGAATTCAGGAACTTTATTTTCGCCAAAAATACGGATCATCGCAATTCCTTCAGATAAATCATTATTAGGAGTTGCTGTCCCGTGGACATTGATATAGTCGATGCTTTCTTTACTTAAACCGGAAACTTTTAATGCTTTTTCCATAGCTAAATAAGCACCTTGTCCGTTTTCCGAAGAAGCAGTCTGGTGATGGGCGTCGTTGGCATTTCCGTAACCGGAAAGGTAACCTAAGATTTTTTTGTTTTCTTTTTTCACGATTTCATCGGATTCCAGAACAATGAATGCGGCAGCTTCGCCCAGATTCAGTCCTTTTCTGTCATTATCAAAAGGCGTGTTATAAGAATCCGTAAGAATCATTAATGTGTTGAACCCATTCAGGGTAAATTTAGAGAGCGCATCAGTCCCGCCAACAATTACACGATCTAATACGCCGTTTTTAATCAGTTTTGCGCCCATCATAATAGCGTTGGCTGCCGATGAACAAGCTGTACTGATGGTAGAAACCAAACCTTTTAAGCCCAAATAATCGGCAATCAGTAAGGATGAATTTCCCGCATCATGTGAGTCGATATATTTTTGCTTTTCAGGAAAGTCTTCGTAGGTGTAGAAATATTTTTCGGTAATATCCATTCCGCCAACGCTGGTCGATGAAATAAGACCTGTTTTATATTCATTAATATCCTTTATTCCTGCGCTTTCTACTGCTTCTTTTGCGGCAACCATTCCTAATAAAGCTGTTCTTGTAGCATTTTTTTCATCATTGAGATGAAGCTTTGCTACAATTTCTTCATTAGTCAGTTTTATTTCGCCGGTTTTGATATTTCCGGAATGGCGCGTTTCAAACAGCTGAATGTCTGATATTCCATGCTTCCCGGATTTTAATGAATGCAGATTTTCCTCCACGTTATTTCCTATAGAAGAAATAATGCCCATTCCTGTTATGGCAATTTTTTGACC
This sequence comes from Chryseobacterium sp. POE27, assembly GCF_039727685.1. NCBI lineage: Bacteria > Pseudomonadati > Bacteroidota > Flavobacteriia > Flavobacteriales > Weeksellaceae > Chryseobacterium > Chryseobacterium sp. POE27. The sequence continues at coordinate 2,468,899 of NZ_CP152475.1, read as the reverse complement.
CATGTTTAAAAATGTAACAATGTATCAATGTAACAGTTTACCAATTGCTAGACTGTTACATTGATACACTGGTATATTAATTTATTTTGTTCTGTTTTCTTCGATAAATTTCGCCATAGTATCAATAGATGTGAAAATTTCCTTTCCTTTTTTAGGATCAGATAATTTAATGCCGTATTCTTTATCCAGAAGAACGATCAATTCCAAAGCGTCGATAGAATCCAACCCAAGACCTCCTCCGAATAACGGATCCGTATCTTTGATTTCTTCTACTGCAACGTCTTCTAAATTAAGAACTTCGATGATTTTGTGTTTTAATTCTTCCCTTAAGTTTTCCATATTTTTAAAATTTACCAATGTATCAATGTACCAATTAATTAATACTGAATATCATTGTTACATTGTTATACTGTTATATTGTTAAATTACGCAGTCAGCAAATATACAAAAGCTTTATAACTTTCCTGATAGAGTTCTACCCAGCCGCATAATATTTTATCGGCCTTTCCTGACCGCAAAATCTGTTCCGAGTAATTTTTTAAAAATTCTTCGTCAAACTCATCCAGTACAAAAAAAAGCATTCTCGGTCTGCATTTTATGCCTGATGCTGATTTCCCCTACACAGATATTAGGTAGCGTGTACACAAAAACAGCAGGACTCGGAAAATAATTTTCTTGGGAATTGATACTTTCCTGATATTTAAAATCAGTATCTAAACTTGATGATTTGTTGGCAAAAACCAAAGCTGTTCTGCTGTGATCTTCATTTTTTAAAATCATTTCAGAAGCAAGAAAAGCCAGCTTACTTAAGTTATCCATTTTGTGGAATTTCGGATAATTTAATGCTAAACTTTTATAAGCTTCTTTCGCAAAATCTGAAAAATTTTCAGTTGGAGTTTCAAAAATAATTTCGTTGTTGAGCGTAATTTTTGAATTTTCTATCGTACAAATGTCTGTTTTCTTCATGAATAAAGTTTAAGGCTTTTTCTCTGGATTTTGATGTGTGTTGAAAACAGCAAAAACAATAATATTATTTCCTATAATTTGATAAATAATGACGTAAGGAAACTTTTGAATATATGCCTCACGTAAATTTCCTTTTTTCAAAGGAAAATGTAATGGATTATTTTGAATTCTGAAAAAATAAGACTCAACTCTTTGGGCAAATTTTTCTCCAAGTCCGGGTTGCTGACTTTCGTACCACAATGCAGCTTCTAGCAAATCAGTTTCAGCATTTGGAGATAAAGAAAAGTGGTAAATCATAATTTTTTTCATCAATCTTTCTTTCACTTCTTCCCACGAAGAAGTCTTAAGTTCGCCACTCAAATATTTTTTGCGTTCTTCTTCAATTCGATCATAAATATAATCAGGCACTTGTGGGTATTCTGAATGTTCCAATTCTGAATCTTCTTCAGCATCAATAATTCCTTTGAAAATGCGTAAAATTCTTTCATCCGCAATATCGATGAATTCATGAATTCTTTTTCTGATTTCTAAAGTAGAGTCCATTTTCTAAAACTTTATGTCTATCAAAATTACAAAATTATTTTTTACACTTTCTCCAAAACGATCGCTGCATTACATCCGCCAAAACCTGATGCCGTTTTCAGAATATATTTGATTTCCGAAGGTTGGTTTTCTTTTATAATATTCAAAGGTTGGGAAGTTCCCGTTTCTTCAAAATTTTTAGATGGAATTAAGGTTTTATTCAAAGCGCTTTCCATAGAAATAATACTTTCCAGTAATCCCGAAGCGCCCAGGCAATGGCCGTAATAAGCTTTCATACTGTTTAAAGGAACATTTTGTAATTCCATCCTGTTGAAAGCGATCGCTTCCATTTCGTCGTTGTAAATTGTAGCCGTTCCATGGGCGGAAATAAAGTCGATTTTTTCTGCGGTAACATTGGCTTCTGCCATTGCATTCCTGATGCTTGCAAATAAACCGTCACCCGTTCTTGAAGGTCCGGAAATATGGTTCGCATCATTGACAGCAGAATCTCCGGATATTTTAAAACTGCATGTTTCATTATTTTTCGGCTCTGAAGTGATGTAAACGGCTGCAGCAGCTTCACCAATATTAATTCCGTTTCGGTTTTTATCATAAGGTTTGCAGATTTCCGTTCCGATTGCCTGAAAAGAATTGAATCCGGAAACCACAAATTCTGAAATTTCGTCTCCGGCAATAACAAAAGCATCTTTATATTTTCCTGCCTGAATCATATTTTTAGCAATAGCAATCGCCATTACGCCGGACACACAGGCATTGGAAACAACAATGGGTTTAGATTTAAATCCAAAAAAATCAGCGATTTTTTGAGCTAAATTTGATAGAAAAACGCCTTTCGGCAACGAGGTCTGGTTTTTTAATAAACTGATATTCCCTTTTGTGGTTGATAAAATAAAAGCGGTTTCGTCTGAAATCTGATGTTTTTCAACTAAAGGTTTCAGGCTTAACAAAAACATTTTTTCGAGCCTTGTAAAATTGTCACTCTGAGTTTTTTCGAAGAATCTGTTAAATTCATTTTCCAATTCTTCAGAATCAAGCATCGATGCATAAAAAGACTCCTGATTTTCTATGATTTTATGTAAAGCTACTCCTGATTTTCCTTCCAAAAGTGCATTCCAGTTTGAAGAAACATCAAAGCCTAAAGGTGTGATACAATTATAATCTGTAATGCAAATTTCCTTCTTCATTACAATCCCATTTTATCTTTCCAGGCCTGAAAAAACTCAGGATTATACAAACATAAATTATTATCTGAATCCAGAAAAACCTGAATCGTTTCTCCTGAACACACCAATTTATTTTCTTCGTTAAAAAGCTCGTATCGGTAAATTAATTTCGCAGAAGTTGAATTCACAAAAGTGGTGACAATTTTGAATGTTTCACCATATTTTAAAGGCAGAAAATGTTCGCAGGTACTTTTTACAATCGGTGTAACGTAACCCGCTTTTTGAATATCAAGATAGGTCAAACCGTGCTGTCTTCCGAACGCCTCTCTTCCATCCTCAAAATAAACAATGTAATGGCCATGCCATACAATTCCCAACGGATCTGTTTCGTTGAATCTTACGCGTACTTCTTCGGTACAAGTTAAATTTTCTTTAGACTGCATTTTGTTTCGTTTTACCACAAGGTTCACAAAGTTATACACAACGTTCACAATGGTTATTCTAAATTTTATATCGTCCCGTTGATTAATCTTTTAACACCATTTTTAAATAAAACTGAGTTAAAATTAATCAATAAACCCAATTTGCAATTGCTTAATTTTAAATATGTTAAAACTTGAGCAATATGAATTTCATTTAATGATTCTACGGATTTTATTTCAACAACAACTTTCCTTTCAACCAATAAGTCAATCCTATAGCCAATGTCAAGTTTTATATCATCATAAATTAATGGCATTGGCTTCTGTTTTTCTATTAGTAATCCGGATTTCTGTAACTCATAGTACAGACATTCTTCGTATGCGCTTTCTAAAAGTCCAGCTCCAAGTTGGCGATGAACTTTTAATCCTGCATCAAAGATAATTTTTGAAATCTCATTTTCATTCATATCATTTTGTGTTTTATAATTATTTCTACCACAAAGGTCACAATAGGCTCCACAAGGGACACAAGATAAATGCTTGAGCTCTTTGTGAAAACCTTGTGCTCTTAGTGGTTAATCTCAAACTGCATTTTGTTTTCTTTCGTAAAATAATGAAATCGCGACCATAGCTACGTAAAATAAAAATAAGAAAGTAATTTCTTTTGCAATTCCTGCAATTCCGCTGTTTCTTAGGATGATATCGTAATAGGCATTTAATCCCCAGTTCATTGGCGAAAATTTCGCGATAGTCTGCATGAATTCAGGCATCAGAAATACCGGAACCCAGATTCCTCCGACTGCTGCCAATACCACAACCGATGTAGCTCCGAATGGGGCCGACTGTTCCTGAGTATCTGCGATAGTTCCCAGTAAAACGCCAAATCCAATCGCTGCCAAACCAGCAAAAATAGTTACAACAATAAGCTGGAACATTTTTCCCGTTACGTCAAACTGTGGTAAATCCATATACGGGAAAAGGTAAATTCCTACGGCAACCATCAATAAAAACTGAATAACGCAGATGATAAGATAGGTAAACGTTTTTCCTAAAATATGGATGAAGTAGGGAGTAGGACTTATTCTCGCTCTCACGCTTGTTCCCTGACTTTTTTCTTTAACTAGATTAATAGATAAAGGTACGACGATAAAAAAAATCGCAAACAATGCCCATGCCGGAACATTATGCTGAACGGAATTTGGCATGACATCCATTTTTCCTTTTTTCGGGGTGATTTCTTTAAAGCTGATTAAATTTTTATTTTCAGCAAGATTTTCTGTTGTCCCCAGCTGATCCTGGAAAGCTTTGTAGATCTTTTTATTCTCAATCTCAAAAATCATTTTATTCACGGCATTCATCACATTATTCTTGAATCCGATGTTGGTTGCCGGATCAAAATACAGGTGAATGTCTTTTGCTTTTGAAACCATTTTTTTCACTGCAGAAGAATCATTTTCTAGACCGAATGAACTTACAATCGCCTGAACTTTAGAATCTATATTAGAATTGATGTCTTTCGTCAAATGTTCAGGAATAACAATTGCCATTTGGTAATCTCCTCCAAAAACGGCGTCCTGAGCCGATTTTTCTGTGAAATTGGTTAAAAGTTCAAAACTTTTACTGCTTTCAAGTTCCTGTTTTATATTTTTTGAAACTTCAGATTTATCATTATCAATAAAAATAATAGGAATTTTTGAACCTTCCAGATTTTTAAAGGTAGAATCCTGAATCAGTGTGATTGTGATAATTAATAATAAAGGCATCACAAAAATGATGACAATCCCTCCGATATCTCTTTTCAGCAAAAGGATTTCCTTAACAAAACTTCTCCACAATTTATACAACAACATCTCGTAATTCTTTTCCGGTTAATGATATAAAAACGTCTTCAAGGTTTTCCGCATTGGAAACCCTGTTCACCAGTTCTTCCGGTGTTCCGACGGCATGGATTTTTCCATGATCGATAATAGCTATTTTTGTGCAGAATTCCTCCGCTTCCGAAAGATGATGGGAAGTGTAAATGATGCAGGTTCCTTTTTTATTTAGATCTAAAAGATAATCGATAATCGCTTTTTTCGACTGCACATCAACGCCAACAGTAGGCTCATCCAGAAACAGAACTTTAGGATTATGAAGCGTTCCTGCAATCAGATTGCATCGACGTTTCATTCCTCCGGAAAACTGTTCTACTTTTTTTGTCGGCAAATTTTGATAAACCCATTATTTCCAAAGATTCATCAATTGCGTTCTTTAATTTTTTATGACTTAAACCGTACAGGCTTCCGAAAAACATTAAATTTTCTCTGGCCGTTAAAGTTGGATATAAAGCATATTCCTGCGGAACGATCCCGATGATCTGCCTTAATTTAAAACCATTTTTCTGGGGTGTCAGTCCGTCAATTTTAAATTGCCCCGAAGTTGGTTTTATCAATCCCGAAAGCATGGAAATCAATGTGGTTTTTCCTGCTCCGTTTGGGCCGAGGATTCCGTAGATTTCATTTTTATCGATGCTTAAAGAAATATCATTTACAGAAAAATCTTCAGCATTTTTATATTTCTTGTAGAGGTTTTTTATTTCTATGAAATGTTCCACGTTATATTGCTTTTCTCAGTTTTTTATAGAAAGCTTCTTCCAGATCTGCAATGTGAAGCATGTTTTTTGAAAGTTGATTATAAATATCGCTTTTCGAATTTCTGTTTTTGTACACTCTTGCAATATCTACGGCAAAATCTCTCCAAAGATCACCAATCATGGTAATTTCCTTGGAAAGTTCTTTTAATTTATCATTCTTGAGGATGATGGCCGCTTCCTGTAAAAAAGCACCGTAGATAAACCTGAAGCCACCGCCGCCGGTGCCGATTTCTTCCTGCATTCTAATCAATTGTCCTAAATAGTGATTAGTCGTTTTTGTTCCTTTTTTCGCAGCCCATTTCGGGATGCTTTTTGCCACCCATCGCATGGCTTTTACACCAATAATCGGAATGGGAGCCAACATACTTTTACAGGTATCTTTGATCCCTTTTTTGATCGCTTCTTCCAGATTTATGTGTTCTGGAATGTAAATGGGGTAATACATGTGACCTTTTGGGGATAGTGCTCCTTTAGCATATCTTACTTTTTCAAGTTCGGCTTCGGTAAGGGCTGTCGTGTAATCCATTACAGGATCGCTGATCAGGAACTTTCCGTCTTCTTTTCCGTAAACTACAAGATTGTGTGCGTTGAAATGGAATTTATATTCTTCAGGGAAATAGGTCAGATTAAAAACGCCAACTTGAAGGCCTGTCGGAATATTGTTATCTAAGTTTTTTTCCAGGGCTTTCTGAGCTTCCTGAGGATTTGAGAATTTCAGCCTTTTAATTTTAATTCCCAGTCTTTTTGCGGCTTTGCTGAAGATCGCTCCGGGCATCGGGCGATAGCTGAATCCGGGTGCAAAATTTACTTTCAAAAAAGGGAGATATACAAAGAATAACCCCGAACCGATTCCGAAAATCATGGGTTCACTGAGTTTCAGCCCTTTGTTTAATAATAAATTGGAGGCAACACCGTTTTCGCAATGCGCGGTCTGATGGTGTTCAAAATTAAGTTTCATTCTTAGCTTGATTTAGTAAACCTCCAAGATTTTCAGATCCTGAAGGTTTTATTTTATTTTCCGTCGAAATTTTTAAGTTCTTCCAAAGAAATGCCAAAAGTATTAGCATACTTTTTCAGAACAGAATCGCTTAGTGTTTTAAATATTTTGGGTTTTCCGTGTCTTTTTACGCGCCATTGCCACATTCCTACATAGGCTGCCAGTACCTGAAAGTCCATTTTATTCAGTTCCATAAAATAAATGATAGGACTTACTTTACGACTGGCTACATTCTGTCTTGCTTCTTCAATTCTTTCGTGGATTAGTTCCATCGATTCTTCCAAAGCGGCTTTTTTTGCATCCCATCCAATGCTGTGAGCAGTTGTATAATTATCATTTTCGTCCGTAACATACAGAACTTCTGTCATGTTGGCAGATTGTAAATTGCTTTCGTCTTGGGGAAGGTCCTGTTTTTTCATTGATATCAGTGTTTTACTTCCTGGATAAATAAATTTATTTCAGCTCTGATTAATAATTCATCTTGATAAAAAGTCTCGCAAAAAATATTGCAGATATTCTCAAACTGCGAAATCAATGAAGCCCTGGAAATGATTTTATCACCTACTTTTGGTAGTGCAAACACTTCTATTTTTTTGATGTTGGTAATAAAGCCAATGACTTTTGTATCTGCTTCAGGATTTTCAAAGAAGCTTTGTCCGAGAATCGAAGAGCAGGTCTGTGCCAGATTTTCAATCAGGCCTGCTTCTGCAAACTCATTGTTGTGAACAAAAATGTTGTTTGCTTTAATCTCGAAGGAAGTCACAACTTTTTCTTTGGTCAATTCCAGAATATAATCTGCCATCAGCATCGGGTCCCGGTGCGGCAGAAAATTATGTATATTGATGATGTTTTCTTCCTTGATTTCCATTGATTTTTCTGAATTTTTTACATTACAACAGTTTTCATCTGAGATTTTGCAATAACCTCATCATTGATCTTTGTTACAACGTCGACTAAAGTTACTCCCATCATTTCATTAATTATAGAAACTTCTGACATTAGCTTATCTCCCAATTTCGGTAATTGTATTGCCTCAAAAGTTTTGATAGCACCAATGTAGCCAGTTGGAGCTTCTTTTCCCAATAAATAATATTTGTAGCCGGTGTGCAAAGCCACGCTCTGCGCCTGGTGTTCTACCAAGCCTGACGCCTGAAAAATTCCGTCATGAACAAAAATGTTTTCCTCTTTTACTTCAAATCCTGAAACCAATTGTGTTTCAGAATATTCTGCAATGCTGTTTACCATTACAAAAGGAAATCGTTGCGGAATTAAGCTTTCCACAAAGTTTTGGTCAGATGTTGGTAATTTGTTGTCCATTAGCAAACCGTTAATAAAGCACAAGAGTATGCAAATCTTCCGCTTTCAGGAACGCAAAGAAGTACTTTTTCTCCTTTTTTCAGTTTTCCGGAATTCATTAATTCTTCCAGCGCGATGAAAATAGATCCGGCTCCGATATTTCCTACTTCAGAAAGATTGTAGAACCATTTTTCCCAAGGGAAATCCAGCCCTACTTTGGCAAATTCATCTTTTAAACCGTCCTTAAAGTACCCTGACGAAATATGTGCCAGTACGTGGTCGATGGTGTTCGGATCAAGATTGTGCTTGTCGAAAGATGATCTTAAGCTTTCGGCACCCTTTACTAAAATATATTTATCTAAAATTTTTGTATCCTGCTTTAATGCAAAAATAGACTGCTTCAGCCATTCATCGGACGGATAATCTGCCCACGATTGTAAGCTTCCGTCTTCCTGCTTTTCGCAACCTGCATACATACAGGCCTCGATTTCGTGAGCATATGAATAGAAATCAATGAATTCTATTTTTAAAGAAACTTCGTTTTCTCTTGGTTTATTTTCAAGAAGGAAAGCTCCGGCACCATCAGAAAGCATCCATCTTAAAAATTCTCTTTTAAAAGCGATGATGGGTCTTTCTTCCAGCAATGCAAGGTTTTCTGCTTCGTGATTGAATTTATCGGCTGTCATCCATGCAGACATTCTTTCGGAACCCGCACAAACGGCTTTCTCCTGAACTCCTGCCTTAACGGAAAGAAATCCATAGTTTAAAGCGTTCATTCCTGAGTTGCAGAGTCCTGTAGCGGTATTAATTTCAATAGATTTTCCGATATTGAGTTCACCGTGTACCATTGAAGCGTGAGAAGGCTGTAACTGATCTGGTGAAGTTGTTCCTACAGATAGTAGTTTCATGTCTTCCTTTTTGAAATTTTCGTCAAAGAGACCTTCAATTGCTTTTGCTGTGATCTGGGCATTGGTATGCGTAGGATTACCTTCTTTATCCAAAGCGTAGTATCTCGTTGTAATTTTATTATTTCTTAAAATAAGTGCTTTAGCTTTAGATTTAGCGCCATTTATATAACCAAGATACGTTTCCATTTCATCATTAGAAACCGGTTCATTGGGCAGGTATGTTGATGCTTTTGTTATAAATACGTCGTACATTCTATTTTATATTAATTCCTTGTAAATATTCTCTTTGTTTTTTTCTTTTAAACCAGAAGATTGGTGTTGTTAACAGGTGTAAAACCAGTACGATAGGCGAAATAATCCATATCGCGGCCATCAAATATACTTTAAAGAATTTGATGAGCAATGGACGCTTCTCTTTTTTCTTTATGATAAGATTTGACCAGATGGTGAAAATTTTGTTGCCTACTTTTTCCACTCTTACCAGAAACGCACGAATTTCTACCGCTCCGTTTTTTACAAGATCCGGCTGAAGAGCTTCAAGTGTATTGGCGGAAAAATGCTTTTCAATAATATTGCCGTATTTTCCGGAACCATTAATTTCTTCGTCTGAAACTCCTGCTGCCGGAAGCATTCCTGATTTTTTCTTTTTTGCCGGTTGTCATCCAGCGAAGAATCGTGAGTACACTTGTATAATTGTCGTGTCTGTCTACGAGTGCAATATTCCCAACCAGCCTGGCCTGCATTTGTTTTAAATATACTTTCAGTTTTTCCTGAGAAAACATCCACATATTTCTTGTTCCTGAGACGGTAACGACAGGTGTGTCTTTAAGTATGTTTTGTGCAAAACTGCTCTTCAGGAAGGATATGATCGGAATAGAAGGCGTTAAATACCAAACCTGATATCCGAAAATAATCAGATCAAATTTTTTGTTCAGAACCTCATCAGGTGGCGGAAGAATCTCGCTTGGGATCTGCAGGTAAGATTCCGGAAAGGTATCGAAAAATACATCACCTGGCCACGGAAAAGGGAAATCCTTTTTCAGCCTGATGTTGTAGTATGTCACATCATATTCCTCATTTTTCTCTTCAAACGGCCGGGCAATATTTTTTACAATATCTTCCAGCTGTCCGGATTGAGTATAATATATAACAAGTATATTTTTTTTCATTAATTCTTTTTATCCGGTTACAAAAATATGCTTTTCATATTTATTATTCAGAACTAAATACTTTTAATGATCCGTCACTGAATTTTAATGTATAGTCAGCATTGTTTAATGTGCTGTTTTTTATAGTGCAGAAGATAACGATTTCAGGAAGCTTTTCTAAAGAACAAATGTCAAAATTTTCATCCGAAACCAGCAGTACATCAATATTTTTATTAATTTCAGTGTTATCTTGTATATAACTGATTTTTCTTCTTTTTACCAGATAATTCTGTTCGGCAATCTGTCGTTTTTCATCGTTTTTCATCAAGGTGAAAATCTTTCTTCCTGCCTGCTGAAGAGTCAGTAAAATATCTTTCTGCCCAAAATCATCCGCAATATGAAAAATATTCGCATTTTTCGGAATATGTTTGTTGAGTTCAAAATAGATAGATTTGTTGTATTTAAAATCTTTCTTAACTTCACTCACGACCTCAGCATCTTTATACAAAAAGCTTAAAAACAGTTTTTTCTTAAAATAATTTTCATCTTCAAGTTCAGCTCTCAAATCCGCAAATTCCTTTCTGAAATAAGCATTGATTTTTTTTGCTCTTTCCGAATAATTTAACCCAAAACTTATATCGTCCTTTTTAATTCTTTCACCCACTTTTACGGTAATCGCTCCGTCGTAAATGATAAAATCTCCTTTCGGCAAAACTTCGGAATTCCCATGAATATAGATGGGTAAAATATCCAGACCAAACTGTTCCGCCAGATAAAATGCTCCTTTGTGAAACCTTTTAATGTCATTTGTATAGGAACGTTCCGCTTCAGGAAAAACGACTAGAGAATATCCCTGATCTATCTTTTCCTGTAGTTTGTCGATTCCGTTTTCGATACCCTGAGATACCGGATAGAATCCCATTGCCTTTACCATTTTCCCGAAAACGGGAGACTGATATACCCAGTCATTAACCAGATAAACGATCTTATGGGTAGCCATTGCAATCGCTAAAGTGTCCAGAAATGATGTATGATTGGCAATGATAACGGCCGGTTTGCTGAAGTCTTCTTTCGTAGCTTTAATGATCTTTTTCCTTACCCATGGATTCGTAAATAGTACAGAAGTTAAAAACTTTGCGGAAATTAATTTGAAAAAGTTTAATGTTCTTCCTCTGGAGTTTTTTGCAAAAGGACTGATAATCAAGGAAAAGAATAAACCTCCCAATCCATAATAAAGAAAAGATAAAGTTGAATGCAAAAAAAGTCTGAATGTAATCGGAGAAAGTCCTTTTCTCGCCCTGTTGGTAATCAGTAATCTGAACCAGAAAGGATATAATGTTGATGTGATGATAATCACTGAAAACATCCCGATCAACGCTACCAAAGCAAGCGAATGAAGGGCCGGATGTTTTGCGAAGATCAATGAACCGATCGATAATATAGTTGTGAAAACAGCCAGAATAATGGAGGTTCTGTACGTAGGAAGTTCATTTTTTCCGGTGGTGTGTTCCTTCTGCATGGCCTGGGTAAGGAAAATGCTGAAATCGTCACCTACACCGAATACAAGAGTACATACGACGGTACTGAAAATATTAAGCTCCAACCCTAGAAAATATAGAATTCCGGCTGTTACAATTCCTGTAAGGACGATCGGGAACATGGTCAGAACCGTAAGCTCAAAATTTCTGAAGAATACGATGATCGTTAAAATAATAGCTAAAAGAGAATAATTAATCAGCGTATTAAAATCTCTTTTCAGCAGACCCAGAAAGTTTTCATTCATCTGCTGACGGTCAATGGCCAGAACATCATGTCTTTTCTCAATATCTTTAATGAAACCATCTCTTTTACCTTCATCTACTTTCACCACATTCGAAACCGTAAAGAAACCGTTTTCCTGGCTCAGAAATTCGGAGACCTGCAGTGCTTTTATTTTTTCGTAATCTTTAAGAGTTAACGGAGTATAATTTTTATTTAAATTATCATTAAACTGGTTGAATGCAGTAGTATTAAAGCCATATTCATTTCCGTTTCTGACCAGCTCTGAAATTGTGGTGATCTTTTTTTCTTTCGTCCAGAATTCATTCCATTCTTTTATTTTTTTATCCTGGTCTTTTACTGATAAAACAACCCTTCCCAAAGAGTTGTAGCTTAATATTTTCCCTTCCTGCTTTTCTTTTTCCAGAAAGCCGTTCAGTTCTGAATTTTTCGTAAGCGCTTCTTCCGCAGAATTTCCATATGAAATCGTATAAATAGATTTTGAAGTAATATCAGAGAGTTTCTGTAATTTTGCCTCGCTGATTTTCAGATCTTTTGGAATGTAATTTAAATCCCCGATATCTTCATTGAATCCTACATGTCTGAATCCGAACAGACACGCAATAATAATCACCGAACAGCCAATAATCAGCGGTTTGTTCTTTTCGTAGGGATAAGATCCTATTTTATCAATGAAATTGGTATTGGTTTGTTTTTCAGATTTCGGTTTATACAGTTGAGGAACGATAATTAACGCGGTAACGGATGACAAAATTACTGTAATCGCGGCAAAAAGACCAAGATCCTTCAATGCTTCAGAACGTACAAACACAAGACACAGAAACGAAACAGCGGTTGTCGCACTGCTTAATATGATAGGCTGCGTGATTTCTTTGTAAAGCTCTTCTATATTATTGTTGTGTTTATAATGGGTAAGAATATGAAGGGCGTAATCGATCGTTATCCCAATCAGAATAGCGCCTACGCTTAACGAAATAGCCGAAATTTTATCTTTAATGAAATACAAAATCAATAAAGCCAGTAAAACCGAGAAAACCGTCGGCAGAAAAACAATAATCGGGGTAAAAAAATTCCTGAAATAATACATCAGTAAAATCAAAAGTACAGTCATGGAAATCATCACCGTATTCTGGATGTCTTTTTTTGATCTGCTCGGCATTTGCAACCGCAATCACCGGAGAACCAAAATAACTGATCTCTGTTTTTCCTTTAAATTGCTTGTTGAGGTTGTTTTTTATTTCATTAAGCTGATTGACAAAAATTTCATTGTGCTTGGTGTCATTGCTTTTATTTTTCGGATCAATAAAAAGCAGGAGATTCTTTCCGTCTTTGGTAACAATATAGCTGTTTTCGAGTTTAAAATCCTTACTGATATTTAAGGCGTTCAGTTTCTTTATTCCTAAAAAAGTAATACCAAGAGGATCTTTTTTTAATAAATTCCTTGGTGACGAGACTTGTCGGGGAAGCCAGTGAAATATAGTTGCTTTCAACCTGTTTGGCAATGCTGTCTTTATTCAGTTTTCTTCCAATTTCTTTATAATCGTTTTCATCTAAAAATAACGGAAGATTCTGATTAACAAAATCAAAGGTCTCTGAAATCTCATTGTCATTTACTTTTCCCTGAACGGAGCCTATGTATTTTTGTAAAGGTTCAATTTTTTTCAGAAAAGTATCGGCTGTTTCCGAAAGCTGAAAATCGTCTTCCTTGGATTTATTTTCAATAATGACAATAATTTTATCGGAGAAATTGAGTTGTTTAAGAATTTTCGCGGTGAGATCAGATTTTTCATTTTTCGGGATAATCTGATTGATATCTTCCTCAAAATTTATTTTTGAAGCAAAAAAAGCCGCATAACACAGCAATTCCGACTGCAAAAAGTACAGAAAGAAGCTTATTTTTAGCAATAAGATGGTATAAAAATATAAAGAAACGATGCATTACATGATCCAATCAAGTTTGCAAATTTAATTTTTTCATTATTAGTTCAAAATGTTTTAACAATAAGTTTATCTGAAAATCAGTAAAATATTTAATCAAAACGAAAAAAAAATCTACTTTTGTAAGAGTTCCCATTGATGAAATTTAAAAATAACTAGGTAAACTGACTTTGATTTTACTATGTTTAAAATATTTGATGAAAAAAAAGACGGATTTTTATTCGTCATTATTCTCCCTTTCCTGCTCTTTTTTATGTCCTATTACGGATTTGAATCTTCATATGTCGTAGGAATCAAATCCTGGGAAAAAGTTCCAGATTTTATGTTTTCATCGGTGTATGTCTATCGCGTCATTCCCAATTACTTAAGTGTCCATGTGACGGAGGCGGTGACATTTGTAGTCAATAATTATATGCCGTTTGCAAAAAGCTTTCTTCTGAAACAGGGCTCATTATTTTATCACAGCACTTTTCTTATTAATGTTTTCTTTTTTATTCTGACATCCATTGTTTTAAATGAGATTTTTAAATTAAAACCTGTTGAACTTCTTTTAAATGAAAATGTAAAAAGACTGGTTCATCTGGTGGCCCTATTTTTCATTGTTATCGTTCAATATGTTCCTACGAATTGTGATTGTATAGCTCTGTTTTTTTATGTTTTGGGAATCTTTTTTTACTCTTAAATATCTGCATAACGGAAAATATTTATATCTGATTGGTTTGGGCTTAATCATTTTTATTTCGACATTCATCAGGGAAACTTCATGCCTGAATATTGCTTTTTTTGCATCCGTTTTTATCACTCGTGATGATCTCAGGAAAAGAAATTTTGTATTTGTGAAAGAAATTTTCTTTTTGGTGCTTGCTTTCATTTTGCCTTATATTGGTTTGCGCCTGATGATCCATCAGCGGGCATCATTTGTAGAGGGAATTTATTGGGTTAAAAATTTCACAAGCCCTTACAATCTGCTGGGGCTTTTGTTTGGAATGCTGAGTATTTATTTAGGCTACAAAATGTCTGGGAAAACAGGAAAATTGATGATCCGGAAATATCTTTTCTTCTCTGCGCCTTATCTTATCATGATTGCTTCGGTAGGGCTTTTTTGGGAAACAAGACTTTTCCTTCCCCTGATCCTGACGGGAATCGTTGCCGCTTCACAAAATAAAGCTGGAAAAATTAAGGAAGAAGGAAATTCGAATAGGTATCAATCGTAAATTTTCCTCTTTCGATATTTTTAAAACTTGAAAAAATAATAAAGTTGAAAAGACAGTAACAGATAATGATGGCGTGTATTATTTTTCTGTTGGCATTATTCGCAGAATACATTGCGTAAGGCATTAGATATCCGGTTGCCGTAAAGAATATTCCGGTAAGCCGGGACGAGAATATGGTGCTTCCCCTGAAGATAAAAAAGAAACATATTCCCAATACACAGAAATTTCTCATGTATTCATAATAAGGATATTTTTCCTTCATATTATTGTCGAACGCAAATAAGAATATCGTAGACAGTATCGCATTTCCTTCCGGAACGCCAATTCCTCCGTTCAGCCTTTCGGTCGTAGTACTCATATTGATATAGTTATTGAATCCGGTCATTAAACTGCTTTCTTCAGGAAGAAGATTCCCAAAGTATTTATATATTTCAAAAGGCGAAGCAATCATTGATCCTATAATGGCAGTTGCCATAACCGTTTTATTGATAGGAATTCTTGCCAGCCAATACATAGGCAGGAAAAATATACAGACATTGTGAATTCCCATTGCCAGATAAATACAGATAAGATAATACCAGACTTTTCTTTCTTTAATAAAACGTATTGAAAAATAACAGATAATCGTTCCCAATGCCTGTCTCATCTGCCCGTTTTCACCAATAAAGAAACTCGGAAAAAAAAGAGAAGGATTGTGGTGTAAGGATAAAGGGAATTTTCTTTAATGTTTATATAATTTAAAGGAATCGAAACAAGCGCCAGAAAAAAAGTAACTACATAAAATGGAGGAGCCAGGAAAACATCGAAGATGAGTTTATTAATAAGGATATACAGCCATTCCATATCCAGCGGACTGTCTAATTTCAGGGCTTTTCTGAAAATATCCGTATAGCTTGTGTGTGAGCTGTACCAAAAGTAAATATTCTTGTAACTCCCATAATCGGGTCCTGCATCCCGAAATCCGACAACCAGGATAAGCCAGGCAGCAATGGGAATCAGATATTTTATACTGGGTTTCTCGTCTCGATAGGCTTCAGCAAAGCTTAGACATAGAATTATAATGAAGGGAACTAAATAATAAGGGTGCAATAGATGCATAAATTGTGTTTTTCAAAGTCTGTGTATGCAAAAGTAATCAAATAATTAATATATCGTCGTTAAAAATAAACAGAGGCTTAAAAGAAAATGCGTAATTTCGCGAATCTGATAAACACAAATCAAGACATTTAAAAAGAGATTAATCTTAACACAATCAAATTTTAAAGATGAAAAAAAACATATTAGATTATCAATTAGTTCTCTATCTCATTGTTGTCACTCTCTTATGTATCTTTAAGGTATATTTCGCGTACATTACATGCAACGGATATGCATTCGCCGACTGGATGATCAATTATCAGGAAGCCGGTTTCAGCAGAAGAGGATTGCCGGGAACTGTTTTCGTTTTTCTGTATAAACTATTTTCGTTAAAGATTCAGTACTCTGTTTTCTTTGTGCAGGCTGCCGTTCATATTGTTTTCTTTTATTTTCTGTATAGGCTTCTCAAATTTAAAAAGGCGAATATCATAGATGTGCTGTTTCTCTTTACCCCGTTTTGCCTTTGGGGATTTTTTTCAGATCCTGCGATAGGAGCAAGAAAAGATGGTGTTTTATGGCTGCTTTTTACTGCTTTTACTTATTACCTTTCGCAGAATAAACTTACTAAAACCAAAGAATACATCTTTCTGTTATTATTTTCCGTTTCGGTTTTTATACATGAAAGCTTTGTTTTTTATGCCCAGTATTTTTTGATGGCGCTCTATTTTCGCAACGGAAAAATTGATATTAAAAAGTACAGCCTTATTTTACTGTCGTTCTATATTCCTGCCGGAATCGTTTTATTGATGGGAATTAATACCGATTATCATAAAACATTACAGCTTATTCAGGAATGTGGGATCGATCTTCAGGAGGAGAATATTTTTCAGTGGAAAGAAACACAGCTTATCAAAATAGATTATTATACAAAAGAATTTAAAAACCTGAGCTTATATGTCATAAGTGTAGCCCTTCAACTGGGTTTTGTGATATTATATATGTTTCTGAAGAAGTTTGCGCCGGAAAACAGAAAAAAACTTTTAATGGCTTTTGCATTTGCTTTTTTTATCAGTATTCCTTTGTTTCTGATTGCTATTGATGTAGGAAGATGGTTTTATAACAATTTTATTCTTTTTGAAATACTTCTTATTTCTCTGATTCCTGTTTCGGGGATGAAATTTTTTGATTCAGAAATAGTAAAAAACCGTGTAATGATGATATTTATTGTTCTTATTCTATTGGCTGACTTTACCTACAGAGTTCCCTCCGCATTAATAGGAATACAAACAGGATTGCCATTAAGATTTTTTATGCACCTTTTCGGAATTCATTCTTTTTAAGTGTTCAATTAATTAGACCAAGTGACAACGTTTTATTTCAATTTCTTAAAACACATAATGATGATAGACAGAGCCACACAATATTTTAATACTAAGATTTTCATTTATTTTTTAATTGCAGTTACGGCTGTTTACACGCTTGTATTTACCTGGTATTATAATTTTAAGGATGACGGATACATTCTCGCCGACTGGCTTATTAATTATCAGGATGGCGGTTTCAAAAGGAGGGGATTATCCGGAAGTTTCTTTTTCCTTTTGCAGGATTTAACGGGCTTAAGGCTTAATTATCTTGTATATTTCGCCCAGTTTCTCATTATTTCAGGCTTTTTTCTGATGTACACAAAACTAATACGCTATAAAGTCACCGACTTACTTTATCTTTCACTTTTGCTTTCGCCTGTTGGTTTCGTCGGACTTTTAAATACGGTTACCTACGTTGGCAAGAAAGAGTTTATTGTATTTTTGATATTTACCTGGTTTGTTTATCTCCTCAATAACGATAAACTGTCGAAAAATAAAGAATATCTTTTTTGTATTGCCATTTTTACGGCAACTTTTCTGCACGAAGTGGTTCTTTTTTTACGTTCCGTATTTTCCCATTGCCCTATATCTGAAGAAAGGGAAGTTTGAATACAGAAGATATATCAAATATTTCCTTTCAGCCGGAATTCCCGTTTTGCTGATCTTAGCATTTGGGAAAAATGTAAATGAAGGGCGATCATTGCAAATTCTCGCGGCAAGAGGTGTTCATCCCACTTACGGAATATTTTATTGGAATATTAATGAGAGAGATTATATTAAAGAACATATCAGTGATTATCTTTTGTATTTTATCAGTTTAGCTTTTAGTGTTTTTCATCTTTCTTATTATTTAAAATTTCTAAAAGACAGAAAGGTTATATCTATTTTGTTAATAGGAGCTTTTTTTATTCTCGCTTCCGCTGTTTTATCTGGCAATTGATTGGGGAAGATGGATGTATATTCATATGATGATGATAATTGTCGCTTTTGCCCTGCTGCTGCGTAAAGGCGACTCGGTTTCAGCATCAGAATCTATAGTCGTCAACAGGAAATTTTACATCACCATGTTTATCATTATTTTCTCGCTCATCTATAGAGTTGAAATGTCAGGAAAAGGCTTTACATTCGAAGGAATACTCTACAGACTGTTTGTTGCACCGGTAGAATTATTAAATAAAATGTGATTCCAAAAACCTATCTAATAAAAAAACTTTACTTTTGCAAAAAAAATTTTAGAATGTCGAAAAACTTAGTAATCGTCGAATCACCGGCAAAAGCAAAAACGATTCAGAAGTATTTAGGGAAGGATTTTGAAGTAAAATCCAGTTTCGGACATATCCGTGACCTGCCTAAAAAAGGAATGGGGATCGATTTGGCTACCTTCAGCCCCGATTACGAAGTTTCTGCTGACAAAAAGAAATTGGTGACAGAACTGAAAGCTGCCGTGAAAAAAGCCGAAATGGTATGGCTGGCTTCCGATGAAGACCGCGAGGGTGAAGCTATTGCATGGCATCTTGCAGACGAGCTGAAACTGAAACCCGAAAACAGAAAAAGAATTGTTTTCCACGAAATTACTAAAAATGCCATTCTAAAAGCAATCGGTAACCCCAGAGATATTGATCAGAACCTTGTAAATGCCCAACAGGCAAGAAGAGTACTCGACAGAATCGTAGGTTTCGAGATGTCACCGGTTCTCTGGAAAAAAGTGAAACCCGGATTATCTGCCGGAAGAGTGCAGTCGGTAGCCGTAAGACTGATTGTTGAAAGAGAAAAAGAAATCCGTGAATTTGTTCCGAAAGCAACCTTTAAACTTGACGGAGTTTTCCTGAATAAGACAAATCAGGAAATTGCGGCAAAGCTTAAGAAAGATTTTGAAAAAGAACAGGATGCAGAAAAATTCCTGGAACTTGCCAGAACAGCAGAATTCAAGGTATTAAATGTTGAAACAAAACCGGGAACAAGATCTGCCTCAGCACCTTTTACGACTTCTACACTACAGCAGGAAGCTTCTTCCAGATTAGGATATAATGTGACCAATACCATGCGTCTTGCACAAAGATTATATGAAGAAGGGTACATTACCTATATGAGAACAGACTCGGTAAACCTTTCTCAGGAAGCTATTGACGGAGCAAAGAAACAGATCACCTCAGAATATGGTGCAGAATATTCTTCTCCAAGAAATTATACAACGAAATCAGCATCAGCACAGGAAGCTCACGAAGCTATCCGTCCGACTGATTTTACTGTTAAAAGCATCGGAGATGTTCAGTTGAACAGATTGTACCAGTTAATTTACAGAAGAACATTAGCTTCTCAGATGGCTAATGCTAAAATAGAGAAAACCGTAATCGAGATCGGGAATGCCAAATTACCACAGCATTTTGAAGCCCAGGGAGAGGTTATTATTTTCGACGGATTCTTAAAAGCTTATGGTATTGTAAAAACGGAAGAAGACGACGAAGAAAATAATGAGAAACTCCTTCCGAAAGTAAATGTGGGAGAAGTTTTAGAATATAAAAAAATTACAGCCACAGAGAAATTCACAAGGCCAAGTGCAAGATACACCGAAGCAGGATTGGTAAGAAAGCTTGAAGAACTTGGAATCGGGCGTCCTTCCACATATGCACCGACCATTCAGACGATACAGAATCGTGAGTATGTAGACAAGCGTGAAATCGAACCGCAAACTCGCGAAGTGGTAAAAATCTCTTTGGCAAAAGATAAAATTAAAAAAGAAGTCCTCGAAGAAAAATTCGGGGGCGATAAAAATAAATTCGTTCCTACAGACATCGGTGAAGTCGTGAATGACTTCCTGACAGATAATTTTAAAGAAATTCTTGACTACGGCTTTACAGCAAGAGTGGAAGAAAGCTTTGATGAAATTGCCAGCGGCGACCAGAAATGGAAGCAAATGATGACGGATTTCTACTCAAAATTCCATCCCAGAATTGAAGATGTAGAAGAAAATGCCGACAGAGCGACTGGCGACAGACTTCTTGGAATTGATCCGAAAACCGGTAAAAATGTTCACGCAAGAATCGGAAGATTCGGAGCGATGATCCAGATCGGGGAAACGGATGATGAAGAAAAACCTGTTTTTGCATCATTAATGGTCGGCCAGAATATTGCGACTATTAGTCTTGAAGAGGCATTGGAATTATTTAAGCTTCCGTTTGATCTTGGTGAAGTCGACGGCCAGCCTGTTTCAGTGGGTGTCGGAAGATTCGGGCCTTATGTGAAGTGGGGAGAAACATATATCAGCATTCCGAAAGGAGAAGATCCGCTTTCTGTAGATCAGAAGCGTGCGGAAGAGATCATTAATGAAAAGAAAATTGCTGATGCGCCGATCGCAACGTACAAAGGTGAACCTGTGACAAAAGGTTCAGGAAGATTCGGGCCGTTCATCAAGTATAAAGATATTTTCGTCAATGTTCCGAAGAGATATGATTTTGAAAATCTTTCTCAAAGTGATATCAACGAATTGATCGATGCCAAGCTTGAAAAAGAAGCCAACCGATACATCCAGCAGTGGGAAAAAGAAAAGATCTCCATTGAAAACGGAAGATGGGGACCTTTCGTTAAATTTGGAAAAGCGATGTTCAAGATTCCGAAGAAAAAAGACGATTCTAAATACGATGCCGAGGAGCTGAAAGAAGTTTCTTTGGATGAGGTTAAAAAATGGATCACCGATCAGGACAAGAATGCTTTCGCAGAAAAGAAAAAACCTGCTGCCAAGAAAACAGCTGCAGCGAAGAAAACTACAACAGCGAAAAAGCCGGCAGCTAAGAAGCCCGCAGCAAAGAAATAAATTATTTTTTTTAATATATAAAGCACAGATTTTTGGTCTGTGCTTTTTTGTTTTATGGTCCCATCCTAAAATAAAGTTTACACAAATAGACTTATTATGGAAAAGCGCTTATCATTAAATAATTATCATCCATCCAACAACATTCATCCACCAATCTTTCACGTTCATCATCCAGCCTTTTACCCTCAAAAACCAATGAAAAAGGCTGGTTTTCCACCCTTTTAGGCTCGCCGTTGAACCTTTTAGGATGAAACTCCAGCCTTTTAGGGTGAATTTTCACCCTTTTTGCATGAAAAACGACCCTTTTTGGCTGGTTGTTGAGCCTAAAAGGGTCGTTTTTGAATTCCGGACTTAGTTATTATTCTTTGTTAGGAAGTTTTTTATAGCTTTTCCTTACAAATCTCTGGCTGAGATCTTCATAAACCGGTTTTGCTGTTGGAACTCCTTTGTCATAAGCTTCTTTTGTGGTGCCGTAATAAAACATGGCAGCTGTGAGCGCTTCACTTCCGGCGAGAATGACGGTGTCTTTAATGTCTGATGCCAGTTGTGTCGCCAGATTTCCGAGCGGGTCAAGTGATGTTACCAGGGCTTCGTCTTTCAGAAACTCTGTTTTGTCCATGTAATTTGGGATGAATTCAGGATTGGTCGTCATATAGCTTTTCACCTTTTGTACGGTAGCTACCGTTTTGTTTCCCATTTTAAAGATAGATTCTTTTTCTTCTGAAGTTAAAGCCTGTAAGTAAGGCGCAAGAAGTGCTTTGCATTCCTGTAATTTCTGATTAACCTCTGTAATTACAGATTGAGGGATCTCTACACTGATCTGATTTTGTGTACTCATCGTTTGTGAATTTTTAATTATTAAACAATTAAAAGTAATAAATTTTTTGATACCACAAAATATACTTACTTCAGAAAGCATAATTTTTTAACCTTTGAACATTATTATGTTAATAACAAATCGGGGTGTAATTGATCTGAGAAATTATACAAGGAATATTCGAATTTATTTTAATATTTTTGAACTTATTAAAAAGGAAAATTGAAGCATGGATTTTGAAGATTTTATCATTTCGCCCAGAAATTTCAAGACAGAAAGTTGGCAGATCGGAAATCGTATCACGAAAAATATTAAAGAAGACAGCATAGTTTTGCTGTTCGTTTCCGATTACAGAGGAGCGAATGGTGATGCTGAGGTGCAGGATTTCACCGGTATCAGGAGAGAGTTTTATAAACTGTCACAACTTGACTTCGAGATTCCTGTCGTAGATCTTGGAGATCTGGTTTCCGGAAAGACGGTTCAGGATTCTCACTATATTTTGCAGGAAGTCTTGTCGGCCTGTCATTACAAAAGAGCCATTCCTGTGATCATCG
Organism: Chryseobacterium sp. POE27; assembly: GCF_039727685.1. NCBI lineage: Bacteria > Pseudomonadati > Bacteroidota > Flavobacteriia > Flavobacteriales > Weeksellaceae > Chryseobacterium > Chryseobacterium sp. POE27. The sequence continues at coordinate 2,446,270 of NZ_CP152475.1, read as the reverse complement.
GAGGTTCCAACGATTTTGCCTTTTCCCTTTTTTCAGCCCTGAATTTTCATACTAAAAATATCAACTACACGCAGATCAGCAATATTATTTCTCTGAAACAGGGAGAAATGATTGACGAATATAATTTTTTAAGCAAAATATTCGGGTCTAAAAATTTTTCTATTAAAAATTATCATCATTTAGGATATCAGAAACATTTGAATGAAGCAGATTCCGTAAGATTAATCAAGGAAGTGGAATTTGATATCATCCGCCTTGCAGAAATGATGAATTCTACGGAGAAAACGGAACCGTTTTTCAGAAAAGCGGATCTTGTGACGGTAAACTGTGATGCGATGGAAAGCTTCAGTGAGGCCTTTTCAATGAATCCCCAGGTGAACGGGCTGAACCGAAGAGAGATCTGTGCCTATATGAAGGAAATCGGATTGAGCGAAAACCTGAAGTCCGTAGGAATCTTTAATTATAATATTTATTCTGAAAATCAGCTCAACCACCAGCTTCTCGCACAGATGATCTGGTACCTGATCGAGGGAATTAATATTCAGAGATCGCATCCGAAAGAAAGACATTATGAAATATTCTATGTGCTGATTGATGACCGGCAGTACACCTTCAAAAGGGATACCTTTAGTAATCTATGGTATTTCGGGGATGATGAAGATATAGAAAACTGCGTCCCCTGTTCCAGAAAAGATTTTGATGAAGCTAAAAAAGGCTGGCTAAACACACGACTGACGAAAAATTAATTCATGACACAAGTTCCCTCAAAAATTTCTATCATTATTCCCGTTTATAATGTAGAGCAATATCTTGCAAAATGCCTCGATTCTGTGATCCGTCAAACCTACCAGAATATTGAAATTCTGGTGGTAAATGACGGTAGTAAAGATAATTCTGCACAGATCATTGCAGACTATGTCCGGAAATATCCCGATAAAATAAAATCCTTCAACAAAGAAAACGGCGGACTGAGCGATGCCAGGAATTTCGGTGTCGACAGGGCTACCGGAGATTATATCGGATTTGTAGACAGCGATGATTATATAAATCCTTCCATGTATGAAGAAATGATTGAGCTGGCCGAAAGGCATGACGCGGAGATGGTGATCTGTAATATTCAGAAGGTAGATCAGCAAGGAAGGATTATACAGAAACTGACCCAGGTTCCCCATATGCCTGAAAAGATCGATCTTGAAAAGAATTTTTCCGTTTTTTCCGATATCAGTTATTTTGCCTGTAATAAATTATTCAGGACGGAGCTTTTTAACGGGAAAAGATTTAAAAGAAATGTTCATTTCGAAGATATTCAGCTGATCCCGCAGCTTTTATTAATGTGTAAAACCATAGCACAGACACAGAATTTCCATTATCAGTATCTTGAAAGATCAGATTCCATCACAAAAACCCATACCGAAAAAGGCCTTGATATTTTTAAAGCAATAGAAGATGTAGAGGGTTTTTTCAGTAAAACGGCTTATGCAGTGCGGGTGAAAGAGCTTAAAAATTTTCAGATTTTTGAAGGAGTTTATTCTTTTATTGCTTATCTCGCTTTTGTAAAAGATGATGATGTTTTTTACAGAATGTCTGAAAATCTAGAACAATTCATCAGTAAAAGGGACATAAAGCTGAAAAATATTTTAAATTATAATCGTTTTGGTAAGAATTATCTTTTATCTTTGCCTTTGAAAAAGAGTATATTTTATCTTTTATTTTTTGCCCGACAGAAAAAACTGATAAGAAAATTAATGTAAACACAAATGTTAGTACTGTTTCGGAAGTAAAAACAACACATATTTATTCCGGATATTTCTTCAGGAGAAGCAGTGCTTTAAATGAAAAAAGATGAAAAATTTTGAACTGTTCCTCAACCACACCGGTCTCCCTATATTTTGTATCAAAATAGGATTGGGGTTTTTATTTTCTTTTTTAATCACTTTTTTTTCCGTTCCTACCATTATCAGGATTTCCAGAAGGAAGAATCTGATGGACGAGCCTGGCATAAGGAGCTCTCATTTACGGAAAATTGCGAATCTCGGTGGAATTGCCATTTTTTATTCGATAGGAATCTGTGCTCCTATTTTCGCGTATGAGCTTTTTGATCTCTATAAATTCCTGTTTGCTTCGCTCGTTATTCTGCTGTATGTAGGCGTGATGGATGATATTGTAGTGATGAGAGCCTACAAAAAACTCGTGGCACAGATTGTTGTTTCTTCGCTTATTGTGATCGGTTCAGATATCAGGATAAGAAACCTTTTCGGTATTTTCGGAATTTATGAGATTGAATATTTCGTAAGTGTTATTTTCAGTATCATCACCTTTATTATTCTTATCAATGCTTTTAATCTTATTGATGGTATCGACGGGCTTGCGGGAGGATATTCTGTGATTTGCAGCGCACTGTTTGGGATTAGTTATTACCGTTTGGGAGAGTATAATTATCCCTTGGTAATTTTGTCGGTGATTATTATTGGGTCGGTTTTGGCTTTTCTGTATTTTAATCTTTCTAACTACCGGACGAATAAGATTTTCATGGGAGATACCGGTTCCATGCTGTTGGGATTTTTGCTGGCATTTACTTCCATCTGCTTTATTGATATTTTTATTGATAAAAAACTTCCCGATGTTCCAAGATACCACCTTCAGTCTGCACCTGTCGTAGCCGTTGCTATTCTTATACTGCCGATCGTCGATACCCTGAACGTAATAATTGTAAGAATACTTAATGGAAGATCTCCCTTTGACGCAGACAAAAATCATATACATCACAAGCTTTTAAGGCTTGATCTTACCCACAGAAGATCGTCTTTTTATATCATTATGTATTATCTTTTTGTAGTCAGTATCGCCTACTTTCTCAGACATATCAATGTCAATCTCCTGTTGCTGATTATACTGTTTATCGGCTTTTTAGGAGCTTATATTCCTGATTTTATTTATGTTTTAAAAAATAGTAAAAACACTAAAGATTAAATCTCTACTTTTGCATTAATTTCCAAATATGATGAAAAACTATAAGTATTTATTTTTTTTAATGCTGCCTTTTATCATGACGTCCTGCATTACGACAAAGGATGTCCGATACATGCAGCCGAATGAAAGTCTGGTGATCAACGAAGAAGGCCTAGTTCCCTACAATATTCCGGTGTACAGGATTACCAGAAATGATATTTTAAATCTCAATATCGTTACGACTCCCAAAGGAGATGCAGCCCAGTTTTATTCATCGCTGAATACCTCCGGATCTGCCGTTTCCGGAAGTACAGGAAGTTCATCGCCTGCGATAAGTCGCGGTGTAGGAAATGGAGGAGGATTGGGAACAGGAGGAAATGCTGTTTTCTATTTTAACGGATTAAAGGTAGATTCCAACGGAGATATTAATGTGTTCGGGATCGGTTATATTAAAGCTGAAGGAAGAACCATTGATGATGTAGCTCAGGAAATACAAACCAAGGTTAATGATAATTTTCAGGAAGGAAAATCTGAAGTAAGGCTGAATACCGACGGAATTACCTACTACATCATAGGAGACGTAGAGACGACAGGGCTTACCGGAGAAAAAGTGGCGCATAAAAATACACTCAATATTTCTGAAGCGATCTCAATCAATGGCGGCCTAAACAGAACTATTGATAAAAAAAACATTGTTATCCACAGAAAGCTGCCCGAAGGAATTAAAATAGCTAAGATTGATCTCACCAGAGAAGATGTAATGAACTCACCATACTATTACGTACAGAACGGAGACGAAATTTATCTGAATACGAGAGCAAAAAGCCTGAATGGTTTAGGAAAAGATCCTATTCAGACTCTTACAACCGGTGTTTCGATCATTACGACGGCATTGTCTATCTATCTTCTTCTTAAAAATCTATAATATCATGATCCCGGGAAAAGATACTACTGCAGAGAAGGCAGATTCTAAGAAGGAAAAATACGGTTCTTTCGCACTGTTTGACATTGAGCATTTTTTAAGAAGAATCCTCAAAAACTGGTATTGGTTTGTATTGATGTTATTTATTGGGTATTCAATATCGTGGACGTACAGCAAATACTACGCACAGAATATTTATGCATCTAGTTTATCTTTAAGCATTTCGAATAATACCGCAAGTTATTTTACTCCAAGTCAGTCTGTCAACCTTATCTGGAATAACGGTGGCAACCAGGATGGAGTTTATCTGAAAAAAATGCTTTTATCCAGAACTCACAACGAATTTTTGGTAAAAGAGCTTGGTCTTTTTGTGAATTATTCTACAAAGGGAGCCATCAAATCTACCTATCTGGATAAAGATGATATTCCAATTCTCGTTCAGATAGACAAAAAGCACCTTCAGCAGATGGATTATCCGTTTACTCTGGTTCCAAAAGGTGAAGACAAGTTTGAAGTAATTTTGCCTGAAGATGGGCAGTCAATCAATTTATACAGCTATGAAACAGAAGGTTTTTCAATGGTGGATCCATATGAAAGGGCTGCCAATAAAATTATTTCGGTAGGAGAGTGGTACACTTCCCCGAATTTTAGATTCAGACTGGTGAAAAATCCGATTGTTCCCAAAATCCGGCTTGAAAATATTATTGTCAAGCTAAGTACGGTAAATAACGCGGTAAACGATATTGTCTCTACTATCTCAGTTGATTTTGATAAAGAGATCAATACCATCATGATTATTACCAAGAAAGGCTATAATCTTAATGGAACCGTTAATTTCCTCAATAAATCTGTAAGTCAGCTGCAGAAAAAAAGGGAGGCCGATAAATTAACGGTGGACAGAAATACGGAGGTTTATCTTCAGGAAAATCTTGATAAAATAAGAAAAAAGCTAGATTCAAGTGCCAATGTCCTGAATGATATGAAAACCAACGAAAAGCTCTATGATATCAAAGACAGAGATGAAAAATCTCTCAATGAAATTAAAGATCTTGAAGCTAAAAAGGCAGATTTGGAAAGTAAGATTGTTTCATTAAACCAGATAAAACAGACGCTCGCGTCTCAAAATTTTGATAAAATGATCAGTACCAGCGCGGCCGGATTTCAGGATGGGGCATTTACCGCATCTATTTCAGAGTTAAAAGCATTATATCTCAAAAGACGTGAAATGGCATTGATTTATAAGCCAAACTCTGAGCCGATGATTGAAATTAATAAACTGATCAATGAGGCGAGAATGAATTCCGGCGGAGTTCTTACCAACTATTATTCGCAATATTATAAGGATATTGAGAAAATTAATCAGAAAGTTTCTGATGCCAATTCTGATCTGGATGCCTATCCGGAAAAGCAAAGGAAATATCTGGATGCCGAAAGAGGTTACAATATGATTGAAGCTACCTACAACAGCCTGCTTACCAGACAAAACGAAACTCAAATGAAAATGGCGGCCAATCAATCGGATATCACCGTAATTGATCCTGCTAAAAATGTAGGGCAAGCAGCAATCGGGCCTAATGTAAAAGTGGTAAAAACAGGGATTATGGGCGGTTTACTCGTTATTCCTTTAGTCTTTATGCTGATCGGGGAGGTACTCGATACCAAGATTAGAAACATCAAAGAACTGCTGAATGCCACTCGCATTCCGCTACTCGGCGTGATCGGGAATAATAACAATGAAAATATGCTTACGGTTCTTGAGCAGCCTAAGTCTTCTGTCTCTGAGGCATTCAGAGGCATACGGGCCAATATAAGATTTCTGTCGGAAGAGAATGGCGGAAGTAAGATCATTCTCGTTACATCATCCATTGGAGGGGAGGGTAAAACGTATGTTTCTATTAATCTGGCATCAGTTCTGGGCTTGAGTGATAAAAAAACAATCCTTTTGGGGATGGATCTCAGGAAGCCGAAAATTTTCGGAGATTTCAGAATTGATAATAAATATGGGATTTCAAATTATCTTACGGGAGAAGTGGAAATGGATAAGATTATTAATAAAACGAGAATTCCAAATCTTGATGTGGCTACTTCAGGGCCAATTCCGCCAAATCCTTCTGAACTTTTAATGAGTGAAAGAAATATTAAATTTATTGAAGATCTGAAAGAGCTGTATGATTTTATCATTATTGATTCTCCGCCGGTAGGTCTGGTTGCAGATTCTTATGAGTTGATGAAATATTCGGATGCCAATATTTACGTTGTACGCCATGAATACACAGAAAAATATATGCTGAAAATGATTACAGAGAAATATCACAAAGGAGAAACTGAAAATCTGGGACTTGTGTACAATGATTATAGCAGTAAACAGGGTTACGGATATGGTTATGGGTACGGCTACGGCTACGGTTATGGCTATTTTGATGAGGATAAAAATTACAAAGAACCACTGTTAATAAGAATTAGAAATAAAGTACGGCAAATATTCAATAAAAAATAATACTTTTAAGCCCTCATTTATTGGGGGGTTTATTATATGATGATCCGGTTGATTTCTATTAAAAAAAGAATAATTTAGCGAGTTTATCGTTTACTTTATAACAAATTATGTTTTTTTGTTTATTTTTAACTAAACATTAAGATTATCATTAATATAAAAAAGTTTTATATTTGCAAAAATTAAATTTTAAAATAACCATAAATCCATATTCTTTTATGAATAGAAAATTATTGTTTAGCTTCCTTGCCGCCCTAGGAACTGTGGTAAGTGTTAAAGCTCAAAGAAACGAACTTGGAGTTCGTCTAGGTATGAGTAACCTAGTTGGGGATATAGGGAGAACGAATTATATTTTACAAAAGCCATTGGATTTAAGTAAAGCGTCGGATTGGGGAGTTCCGTTTTATGGTGGTATTTTATATAGATTTAATTTTAATCCCCATCAGACAGTAAGATTGGATCTTGGATACAACCAGATCCAGTTCAGTGACAAAGTGGCAAAGGAAGAGTACAGAAAGAACAGAAATTCATTCGGGAAAAACAATGTGTATGAAGCAAGTTTGGTTTTTGAATATAACTTCTTTCCTGTGAACAACGAACAGAAAAGTATGGTAAGTCCTTATATTTTTGGAGGGGTGGGTGCTTTAATGTTTGATGCTCCGAAAGCTACCTTCATTAATGATTTCAAAAGAGATGCCGATGGTGTTGCGCTGGCTCCGGTTAATGAGCTTGATTTTACCACGACCCCGGTGTACTCTACAGGGACAAAAACTACCATGAATATTCCTTTTGGAGTAGGTTTGAAATATAAATTTAATTATAACTGGGCAATTTTTGCAGAAGCTACCTTCAGATATACCCTGACGGACCAGCTTGATTATAGCAGAATCCTTAGCAAAGATGTGGTTTCCACGTATAATGGAGATATCTTAAGCCCTGTTACAGGAGGATCTCTTCTTCAGACAGATGCCTATTATGTGGTGTCTAAAGAGAGAGAAGCTGCCTTATTGGGAGAAAGAAATATTGGAGATTCAAAGTCTAAAGACTGGATGAATACGGTAAGTTTAGGACTTACTTATTCGTTTGGAAGACCTCCATGTTATTGTGATTAATATGTCGTTGATAAAAGATAAAATAGATCCGGATAATTTACCAAAGCATGTTGCTGTTATCATGGATGGTAATGGAAGATGGGCAAAATCGCGTGGCGAAGAAAGAACCTTTGGTCACAGGAATGCCATTAATGCAGTAAGAAATGCCATTAATGCATGCAATGAAATACATATTCCGTACCTGACGCTTTACACCTTTTCTTCGGAAAACTGGAATCGTCCCGCAGAAGAAGTAAACACCTTGATGAATCTACTCGTTGAGACTTTATTATTGGAAGCGGATGAGATTTTCAGTAAAGGTTTGAGAATGCATGTAATTGGTAATCTGGATAAACTGCCTTCACTTGTTAAAGATCAGCTTAACAACGTGATAGAGCTTACAAAAGAAAATACAAAAGGCAATTTGGTACTGGCCATAAGCTATGGCTCGCAAAATGAAATACTAAATGCCGTGAAAAATATAAGTACAGATGTGAAAGAAGGGAAGATTAATGCAGAGGATATTGATGAAAAATTATTCGAAAATTATCTTTATACTAAAGATTTCCCGCCCGTTGACCTTTTGATAAGAACCAGCGGCGAGATCAGAATCAGTAATTTCCTCCTTTGGCAGATCGCCTATGCAGAACTGCAGTTTTTAGATGTTCTGTGGCCGGACTTTACGAAAGATATTTTCTTTCAGTGTATTGTTGATTATCAAAACAAAGAAAGAAGATTCGGAAAGACCGGTGAACAAGTAAAAATCCAGTAATTTAAGAAAAGAAAGACTACGATAAAATGAAGTTTAGACTATTACCCATCATTATGTTTGTTGCTTCAGCACATTTTTATGGACAGGTAACTCCACAGGACAGCACAAAGGTGAGCAATTCTGTACATGCAGAAAACCAGGCAGGAACATACACACTGAAAGACATTGTTGTAGATGGGGTTAAAAAATATACTCCGGCTCAGATTCTGAGATTTACAGGATTAGCAAAAGGTGAAACGGTAGATATTCCGGGGCAGAAAATTAGTAACGCCGTAAAAAAACTTTGGGATACCCAATCCTTTTCGGAGGTAGAAGTGTACGTTCAGAGTATTGAAGGTGAGACTATTATCCTTAAATTCTATTTGCAGGATCTGAAAGACCTTGGCGAAGTAAAATTTACCGGTAAGGGTATCGGAAAATCCAAAAATGAAAAAATGGCTAAAGACAACAATCTGAAGCCGGGAACTAAAATTACGCAGAACCTGATTTCAAGTCTTAAAACAAATGTTCCGAAAGATTTTGTTAAAAAAGGATTTGCAGATGCTAAAATTACCATCCAGGAGAAAGTAAATGCAGGTGACCCAAATCTGGTAGACTGGACGATTAATGTTGATAAAGGAAAAAGAATCAAGATTGATCATATTGAATTTGAAGGAAACCAGGCTGTAACAGACAGAAAGCTTAGAAAAAAAGCTTTCAAAGAAACAAAACAGAAAAGGTTTGGTATCGGAGGAATTCTGAAATCTTCAAAATTTATTGAAGATAAATATCAGGAAGACAAGCAGAATTTAATCAGCTATTATAATTCGTTGGGTTATAGAGATGCAAAGATTATTTCAGATTCTGTTTGGAGAAACAAAAGAAATAACTACGAGATCGATGTAAAGCTTAATGAAGGAAAGCAGTATTATATCGGTGATATTACATTCACCGGAAATACAGTGTATCCTACAGATTATTTGCAGAGACTTCTGGGATATAAAAAAGGAGATATCTACGATGCTGTTGGTTTCAACAAAAAAGTAGGTGAAGATGGGGGTAAAGAAGACGACTCTGACATCAAATCTGTTTACATGAACAATGGGTATCTTTTCTCAAATGTAACTCCTGTTGAAAAATCTGTAGATGGAGACAAGATTAATCTTGAAATCCGCATCAATGAAGGTGAGAAAGCAACCTGGAACAGAGTGACATGGGAAGGGAATACAACGACGCATGACCATGTAATTTTAAGAGCTTTAAGAACAAAACCAGGGAATCTTTTTGCCAAAAGTGATATCAAAAGAACATATTTCGATTTAGCAGGAATGCAGTTCTTTGATCCTCAGCAGGTAGGTCAGGATATTCAGCCGAATCAGCAGGATAACACGGTAGATATCAAATGGAAGCTTGTTGAAAAAGGTTCATCACAGGTTCAGTTACAGGCAGGTTACGGAGGTAACAGCTTTATCGGGACATTAGGGTTGACGTTCAATAATTTCTCACTTAAGAATTTCCTTAAATTTAAAGACTTTAAACCTGTTCCTCAAGGAGATGGACAGACATTATCTCTTCAGGCACAGGCAGGACAATATTTCCAGAATTATGGAGTTTCATTCACTGAACCATGGTTATTCGGAACAAGACCTACCGCGCTTTCCGTGAGTCTTAATAACTCGAGAGTAAAGTATTCTGATGCTTATGGAGATGCTCAGAAGTTGAATATTTTCTCCGCTTCAGTAGGATTGAACAGATTATTAAAGTGGCCGGATGATTATTTCTCATTATACACAGGGCTTCAGTTCCAGAAGTATGATTTTAAAAACTATCCTTTCGATTTCGGAGGAGTTACAGAAAATTATGGTACGGCAAACAACTTCAGCATTAACTTAGGATTGAGCAGAAACTCTGCGGGGATTGACCCAATTTTCCCGACTGTGGGTTCAAACCTTGATTTTTCAGTAAAATTTACTCCGCCATACTCATTGTTCAGCAATAAAGATTATTCTACAATGAGTCCTACGGAAAAATATAAATGGATGGAATTCTACAAGGTGAAGTTCAAAGCTGATGTCTATAACGAGATCGTTGGAAAACTGGTGCTAAGATCTTCTGCAGAAATGGGATTCATGGACGGATACAACAAAGAACTTGGTGCTCCGCCGTTTGAAAGATTCTATGTAGGTGGTACCGGGCTTTTCGGTGGACGATATGACGGTAGAGAATTGATTCCGTTAAGAGGTTATGAAAATGCTTCTACCTATGGAGGAACTTCCGAAGATATTACTCCAACAGGTGGAGGTACTATTTACAACAGATTTACGTTAGAATTAAGATATCCGATTTCATTGAACCAGACCGCAAAAATTTATGCACTAACGTTCGCTGAAGGAGGTAATGTTTGGAATTCCTGGGGTAGTTACAATCCATTTCAGCTGAAAAGATCAGTCGGTGTCGGTGTAAGAGTTTATATGGGAGCATTTGGATTGATTGGGTTTGACTTCGCTTACGGATTCGACAAAACTGTTACAGGAACTGAGCCTTCCGGATGGAAGACACACTTCCTGATGAACCAATCTTTATAATTCATCATATGAAAAAGTTTAGAATTGTTTTCTCGTTCCTTTTATTTTTGATTTTCAGCTTAAGCAATGCACAGAAAGTGGGTGTTGTTGATACTGATTATATTTTAAATAAAATGCCTCAGTACAAAGAAGCCGAAGCAAGGCTGAATGCACAGATTGATACATGGCAGTCGGAACTTCAGAATCTGCAGTCGGAATATGAGCGCAAAAGATCTGCTTTTGAAAGTGAGAAAGTGCTTTTAATAGGAGATCAGCTGAAGCTTAGAGAAAAAGAAGTAATGGATTTAGACAAAAATATCAAAACCACTACAAGTTTACGTTTTGGCGCCACAGGGGAGATTAAGAAACTGAGAACAAATCTGGTTCAGCCTTTTCAGGATCAGATCTGGGGGGCAATTAAAACAATGGCTGAGAAAAACGGAATAGGCATTGTAATTGATAAAACAAGCAATAACGTGCTTTTCCTTCAGAAACGATTCGATTATTCAGACAAAGTGTTGGATATTTTACTAAAAGATACTGATAAAAAAGAAAAAACTAAAACCAGAAAATAAAAGTTTAACTTTTATTACATTTACAGATCTAAAAAACAAATTAAATTATTTATTTACCAATTATGAAAAAATTAAGTGTATTATTTGCAGCGGTAATGATGGTTGTATCGGTAGGTATGGCAAAAGCTCAAAAAATTGCAACTTTAGACGTTATAGGTGTTCTTAATGCAATGCCTGAAAAGAAAAAAGCGGATACTGATCTTAAAGCTTACTTAGATACTAAACAGGCTGAAATTAAGAAAAAAGCAGACGCAGGACAAGCTAAATTAAAGCAATATACTGAAGAAGCTCCTAAGAAAACAGCTGAAGAAAACAAAGCCAGAGAAGCGGAATTAGGAAAAATGCAACAAGAAATTCAGGAGATGAATGATAAAGCTCAGAAAGATTTCGTGGCAAAACAGGATGCTGCTTACGAACCAATCGAGAAAAAACTTAACGATGCGGTTTCTAAAGTTGCTAAAGCAAACGGTTATGATTACATCATGGATGCAAATTCTTCTGCCTTCGTATTCAAAGGAGGTCCTGATGCGACTCCAGCTGTAAAGAAAGAACTTGGTGTTCAGTAATTTTTAGAAATTAACAAACATTTATAAAATAACCATCTCTCATCGGGGTGGTTTTTTTATTTTTGCACAATGGAAAAAGAAGTATCAACCACGGTAAAGGTGCGGTTTAGTGATTGTGATCCGATTGGTCATCTGAATAATGTGAAATATCTGGACTACATGTTCAACGCCAGAGAAGATCATGTGGAAACATTTTATGGATTTACTTATGAAGAATATACCAAGCAAACGGGATGTACTTGGATTGCTATTCAAAATGAAATAGCATACTTGAAGGAGGTGAGATATAATATCTCAGTAGTGATCAGCAGCAAAACCATCGATGTTCAGGACAGAACGGCAAAGGTTGAAATTCTTATGAAAAGTTTAGACGAGAAAACTATTTTTGCAGTATTGTGGGTTACGGTGATTTACTTTAATGTTAAAACAAGAAGATCCGAGGTACATCCTGAAGATATTAAAGAAACGTTCAATAAATTCTATGTAGATTTGGATCAGAAAGATTTTCAGTCCAGAGTTAAATTTTTAAGATCACAGAACGCAAAAAATTCATAATGAAAAAAATATTGGTAATAGGAGGAAACGGACAGCTTGGAAACTGTATAAGAAAAATTGCTCCTGACTTTGAATTGGATTACGAGTTTGTTTTTACAGATTCTCAAATGCTTGATATCACAGACGAAGATCAGGTAAATACATATTTTTACGATTGCAAGCCGGATTTCTGTATCAACGCATCGGCATTTACCGCGGTAGACCTTGCTGAAACTGAGAAAGACAAAGCTTTCGCTGTTAATGCAAATGGTGTTGCTCATCTGGCTGAGGCCTGCAAAGAACATAATGCAGTGATGATTCATGTCTCTACAGATTATGTGTTTGACGGGGAAACTAATCTTTGCTATTCCGAAGACGACTTTACAAGCCCGATAGGAGTATATGGTGAGTCAAAATTAAAAGGGGAGGAACTGGCTTTAGATTTAAATCCTAAAACAATTATTCTAAGAACATCCTGGTTGTATTCAGAATTCAATAAAAATTTTGTTAAAACCATGCTGAATCTTTTCTCCCAAAAAGAAGAATTGGGAATTGTCGGAGATCAGTTTGGGCAGCCTACCAATGCAAATGATTTGGCGGAATCAATCATGACTATCATTGAAGCTCCTCAAAAAACTTATGGAGTGTTCCATTTTTCAAATTATCCTGAAACGACATGGTTTGAGTTTGCAAAAAAAATAGCGGAACTTTCAAAATCAAAAATTAAATTAAATCAATTAACGGCAGAACAATATCCGACTCCGGCAAAAAGGCCGAAAAGAAGCACAATGTGTCTTGATAAAATTGAAGAAACTTATAAAATAGAACCCAAACATTGGGAAAACAGCCTTGAAGAATGTATAGATATTCTTCAAAACAAAAGATAAATAATGAAAAAAATACTTATTGCAGCTCTCGTATTCATGATACAGCTTTTTATTGCACAGAATGTGTACCTTACAAAAGTTGAAAAAACTCATGAAAACACAGACAAATTCCTATATAAAATTAATGAAGAAATAAAAAATGCAGAATATCTGGGTGAAATTGAAGTTCAGGGATTTTCCAGATACTACGCAGATGTTTTTTCTTTAATTTATAAAAAGGCAAAAGAAATCGGAGCCAATACATTTGCATTGAAACCCTTTGAAACTGTCGACGGATCACTACAAAACTTCAATCCTGCCAACTATAAACTCGCTTTATATTATCTTCCCAAAGATAAATTGACAGACCAGACCGGAAACCTGTATTTATTTGCCTCTTCCGATAAAGACCAGAAGATCGCTCTCAATAAAACAGATTATGTGATTCCGCCAAGATCTTATCTTGTTATAAAGACGATCCCTGGCCAGGTGTACACGATCTCTACAAAAAAACTCTTGGGGTCTACTATTAAAATACAGCCAAAAGAAAATAGTTCGAATCAATACTTTCAGATTTCAGCCACAAAAATCAAAGCTGATGAAACCGGTACCGGAGGGCTTAATTTAAAGAGCGGTGATATTATCGGACTCGAAAAATCTTACGCCGAATTTCTCAGTGTCATTTACAATAAACAAAAAGCAGAGTGAAAACTTTGCTTTTTTCTTTTCAGTAGCTAGATCCGGCTCTTCGCTCTTACTCCTCGCGCCGCAACTTCCCATGCTCCCCACCGCTAAACCCATTCCTTCCCAACCCTCCAACTCCGCTGTGGGGTAACCGCTACTATCCGGGCTAGGTTGTGGGTGCTTGATTTCACGGTCACCACTCAAAAACATATGATTTAAAACCCTCCAACTCTTTTTTTAGAATAAAAAAAACCTTTACTATTTAAATTCACCATCTGCGCCATCTGCAAAATCTGCGAGAGCTTAAATACAAAAACAAACCATACACACTCCCGAAACACCAACATCCTCCACCCCTCATACCCTAAAACCTCAAAAATCAAACTTTTGTTTAAAATTATTCTCTTTAGTATTCAGTTGGTTAGCATTAAATGTGAATAGAACATGAATATTATGTTACATTAAATTAGGATTATAAGATTTAAAAGTACTACTTTTGCCCCACTGAAAAACGGAGAGTTGATTAGGTAGCGCAGAAGAGCTTTTAAGAAGAGCGGATAAATTAAAAAGAACTACTTTATAATAAAGGATACATTTAAAAGTCGGATTTAGTTCATGAATTTTTTTAAGAAAATATTTGTGAGAATAAAAAAAGATTAGTATCTTTGCAGTCCCGATAAAACGGGAGCGCAGGGGTAGGTTTGACGGATGTTTGAAGGAAATTAGGGTTATCAAAAAAACTTTAAAAATTCTTTAAAAAAACATTTGGCTGATAAGAAATAATTTATTACTTTTGCACTCGCAAATACGGCGTGAAACTGACAGAGAAAGTAGCGGAGTATGAAGCGGAAGATTTGAAGATCATTGACATACAATATAACAACCAAGTAAGGAAAAACTAAAGCGTTAAAAAACTTTGAGTGAGTCAAGAACAAACATACAATGGAGAGTTTGATCCTGGCTCAGGATGAACGCTAGCGGGAGGCCTAACACATGCAAGCTGAGCGGTAGAGATCTTTCGGGATCTTGAGAGCGGCGTACGGGTGCGGAACACGTGTGCAACCTGCCTTTATCAGGGGGATAGCCTTTCGAAAGGAAGATTAATACTCCATAATATAATAGATGGCATCATTTATTATTGAAAACTGAGGTGGATAGAGATGGGCACGCGCAAGATTAGATAGTTGGTGAGGTAACGGCTCACCAAGTCGATGATCTTTAGGGGGGCCTGAGAGGGTGATCCCCCACACTGGTACTGAGACACGGACCAGACTCCTACGGGAGGCAGCAGTGAGGAATATTGGACAATGGGTTAGCGCCTGATCCAGCCATCCCGCGTGAAGGACGACGGCCCTATGGGTTGTAAACTTCTTTTGTACAGGGATAAACCTATCTACGTGTAGATAGCTGAAGGTACTGTACGAATAAGCACCGGCTAACTCCGTGCCAGCAGCCGCGGTAATACGGAGGGTGCAAGCGTTATCCGGATTTATTGGGTTTAAAGGGTCCGTAGGCGGATCCGTAAGTCAGTGGTGAAATCTCACAGCTTAACTGTGAAACTGCCATTGATACTGCGGGTCTTGAGTAAGGTAGAAGTGGCTGGAATAAGTAGTGTAGCGGTGAAATGCATAGATATTACTTAGAACACCAATTGCGAAGGCAGGTCACTATGTCTTAACTGACGCTGATGGACGAAAGCGTGGGGAGCGAACAGGATTAGATACCCTGGTAGTCCACGCCGTAAACGATGCTAACTCGTTTTTGGGCTTTCGGGTTCAGAGACTAAGCGAAAGTGATAAGTTAGCCACCTGGGGAGTACGTTCGCAAGAATGAAACTCAAAGGAATTGACGGGGGCCCGCACAAGCGGTGGATTATGTGGTTTAATTCGATGATACGCGAGGAACCTTACCAAGGCTTAAATGGGAATTGACAGGCTCAGAAATGGGTTTTTCTTCGGACAATTTTCAAGGTGCTGCATGGTTGTCGTCAGCTCGTGCCGTGAGGTGTTAGGTTAAGTCCTGCAACGAGCGCAACCCCTGTTACTAGTTGCTACCATTAAGTTGAGGACTCTAGTAAGACTGCCTACGCAAGTAGAGAGGAAGGTGGGGATGACGTCAAATCATCACGGCCCTTACGCCTTGGGCCACACACGTAATACAATGGCCGGTACAGAGGGCAGCTACACAGCGATGTGATGCGAATCTCGAAAGCCGGTCTCAGTTCGGATTGGAGTCTGCAACTCGACTCTATGAAGCTGGAATCGCTAGTAATCG